>CAUSEC010000006.1:0-174337 GCA_963530515.1 uncultured Enterobacteriaceae bacterium
AGCCGCCCTCGCCGCGCATCCATGCGCGTCGCCCCGGCCTTGCGGATACGCTTCGGCGATTTTCAGCCGGACCCAGTTATCGCTGTAGCTGTTTTATTCTCATTGCACAGTGTTGTCGCTGCAAAACGTAATATTACTGGGGCTCCCTCAGCCCTTCGTGAGTGGACCCGGCAATATCCAGCGCACTCAGCGCGTTCAGCAGTGCATCCACTTTGGGCAGTAGCTGCTTGCGGCGCGGCCAGACGAGCGTCAGCGGCAAGCCATCCGGCTGCAATTCAGGCAACACGATTTCCAGCTCTCCGGCTGCCAGCTGTTTGCGGATAAGCCAGGTCGGGCTTTGTGCCACCCCCAGCCCGGCGCAGACCGCCTGAATTTGCGCATCCACATCCCCCAGCGCCATGCGAAAAGGCACCGTGCGCCAGTGCGGATGATTATCCTCGGTGACAAACAGCCAGGGTTTCACCGAGCCGTCGACCCGCTCATACAAAATGGCCTGATGTTGCAGAATTTCCTCGACCGTCTGCGGCCTGCCGTGGGCGTTGAGCCAGGCCGGTGACGCGCAAAAAACCATTTTCTCCCGTCCCAACAGTTTGCAGCCCAGCGAGGTGGGCAGCGGTTCGGTTCCGCCAATCCGCACGGCGACGTCGATGCCTTCTTCAAAGAGATCAACGAAGCGGTCAGCGAAGGTCAGGCTCAGTGCCAGCTCCGGGTTTTGCTGGCAGAAAGGCACCAGCAGCGGCATCACGCCCAGGCGACCATAGGTGTTAGGCACCGCCAGGCGCAGCCGCCCGGAAGGAATAATGCGCTGGGCCGCCAGCACGGACTCGGCCTCCGCCAGCTCTTCCATAATGCGGATGCAGGTCTGGTAGTAAGCGTGTCCGGCATCGGTGAGCTGCAGGCTGCGGGTGGTGCGTTCAAGCAGTCGCGAGCCAAGCCTGGCTTCCAGCCGACTGACGCTTTTACTGATGGCGGAACCGGTCACGTGCAGGCGCTCGGCGGCGGCGGTAAAGCTGCCGCTCTCGACGCTTGCCACAAAGGGGACGATATCTTTCAGGCGCTGATCGTGCATGAATTAATGAACTCAGGTTGAGAATGATGTGAATTAATGCCAGAGATAAGAATTTAATTCTCCATTAGTCTACGCATTAACCTGATGGAGGAGAAACCCAAATGCAGAAACAAGCACTGATTGTCGGCATCAGCGGCGTGATTGGTCGTGCGCTGGCAGAAAAACTGAAAGCCGAAGGCTGGAACGTGGCGGGCCTGTCGCGGGGACGTGGCGCGGTTCCCGAAGGCTGCACCAGCCTGGTGGCGGATTTAACCGATGCGAACGCGGTGAACGCGGCGCTGGCCTCGCTCAAACCTGATGCGCTGTTCTTTAGCGTCTGGGCGCGCCAGGAAAACGAAAAAGAGAATATTCGCGTCAACGGCATGATGGTCAAAAACGTCATCAATGCACTGGGCGAGCGCCTCTCTGGCGCCCACGTAGCGCTGGTGACCGGTTTAAAACATTATCTTGGCCCCTTCGAAGCCTATGGCAAAGGGGCGGTGCCGGTGACGCCGTTTCGCGAAGAGCAGGGCCGCCAGCCGGTCGATAACTTCTACTACGCTCAGGAAGATGAGATTTTCGCCGGGGCAGAGAAATACGGCTACCGCTGGAGCGTGCATCGCCCGCACTCCATCATTGGCTACGCGGTGGGCAACGCCATGAACATGGGGCTGACGCTCGCGGTGTACGCCACCCTGTGCCGCGAAAAAGGCTGGCCGTTTATCTTCCCCGGATCCGTTGAGCAGTGGAACGGCATCACCGATGTGACCGACGCGGGCCTGCTGGCTGAGCAGCTCAGCTGGGCCACCGCCAGCCCGAACGCGGCCAACGAAGACTTTAACGCCGTCAACGGTGACGTGTTCCGCTGGAACTGGTTATGGCCGCGCCTCGCCGCTTACTTTGGCATTGAATCTGCCGGATTCACCGGAAACATCATGCCGCTCGAAGGCCGCATGCAGGACGCCGCCGCCGCATGGCAGGAGATTGCTCAACGTGAGGGTTTAAAAGAAAGCGATGTTAACCGCCTGGCGTCATGGTGGCACACCGATGCCGATCTCGGCCGCCCGATGGAGGCTTTCACCGACATGAGTAAAAGCCGTAAGGCAGGCTTTACCGGCTATCGCAGCACGCTGGATTCGTTCACCCGGCTCTTTGATCAGCTGAAAGCGGAAAACATCCTTCCTCGTTAAGTTCGCGGTCACTCAGGTGTGCGCCACCTGAGTGATTTTCTACCTGCGTCACAAAAATCTCCTTTGGCTTTTTACTTTGTTTCCAATGTTAACTATGTTCGGTGCAGTGTCTACTCCTGCATTGAGGTTCCTGTGTCTAAACATCGTGTTACTCAAGGTTTATTACTTGCACTCGCCGCCACGCTGCCGATTTCTGCACTGGCTGAAACCGCCCAGCAGCAGCAACAAAAACTGGCCGCTGAGGTGATTCCTTATCAGGTCAAACCCCGCGTCTTCGTACTGACGGATATCGGCAATGAGCCGGACGACCAGATGTCGCTGACCCGCTTTTTGCTGTATTCGAATGAGATGAACATCGAAGGGCTGGTGGCGACCACCTCCACCTGGCAGCGGGAGAAAGTGCACCCGGACATGATTGAACTGGTGCTCGGGCACTACGCTGAGGTCCAGCCTAACTTACTCAAACACGACCCGGCCTACCCGGCGGCGAGTCTGCTCAAATCCCGCATTGCGGCAGGCCAGGCGAGCTATGGCATGCAGGCCACTGGTGAAGGCAAAGGCACCGCAGGATCGGCGTTGCTGGTCAGCGCCATCGAAAAAAGCACCAACAAGGCGCAGCCGCTGTATATCAACCTGTGGGGCGGGGCGAACACGCTGGCACAGGCGCTGATTGATCTGTCGAAGAAGCACCCGGCGGCAGACGTTGATGCGCTGACGCGCAACCTGATTGTCTACTCCATCTCCGACCAGGACGATGCGGGCATCTGGGTGCGCGAGCACTATCCTCACATCACTTACATCGTCGATCCGTCAAGCCAGAACGGGGAAGACTATGCCCGCGCCACCTGGACCGGGATCAGCGGTGACAAATATTACCGCAATGCGCCGGGCGCAGATTTCACTACCGTCTCGCAAAGCTGGCTGGATAAAAACATCCGCAGCAAAGGGCCGCTCGGCAAAGGCTATCTGCAATATTTGTTCATTATGGAAGGCGACACGCCTGCGTTCCTGGGGCTTATCCGTAATGGCCTGAACAGCGACATGAATCCTGGCTGGGGCGGCTGGGGCGGGCGCTACATTGTGCGTCAGCCGCAGCATGAACCGCGCCCCATCTGGAGCAGCGGCGGCGATTTCTACCCCGGCAGCCCGAACGCCGCAGACACGGTCACTGGCAGCGATGGCAAGACCTACACGTCCAACCAGGCCACCGTCTGGCGCTGGCGCGAAGCCTTCCAGCATGATTTTGCAGCCCGCATGGACTGGAGCATCAAACCCTACGCTTCCGCCAACCATAATCCGCAGCTGGTGGTGAACGGCAAGCCTGGCAAAGAGGTGGTGTATCTGGAGGCGAAGGTGGGAGAAGAGGTGGCGGTCAGCGCCGACGGCTCGAAAGATCCTGACGGTAACGCCCTGAGCTACAACTGGTTCCTCTACCCGGAGGCCACGTCGGCCATTTCCAGCGCCGTGGAGGTGAAAGACGTGCAAGGGCGCAGAGGGGAAGATTTCCTGAACGCACCTTCGGTGCTCGCGCTCAGTGACAACCACGCTCAGGCGGTGAAGGTTAACGCCCTGCGTAAAGGTACGGAACACCTGATTCTGGCGGTGACCGATAACGGCACGCCGTCACTTACGTCATATCGCCGGGTCATTATCACGGTGAAATAAAAAATCCGCGCCGGGAAACCGGCGCTGTCACCTCAGGTCGCCATGCCCTCACGAAACACGTCAATCAGCTCCCGTAACCCCGATGGCACGGTACGATTCCCCGGATAGTAAAGATACATCGCGGGTTCCATCGGAGCCCACTCCGCCAGCACCACCCGTAGCTCCCCGCTGCGTAACCAGGGCTCGGCCCGCTTTTCCAGACAGTAGGTGATGCCCGCTCCGGCCAGCGCCAGCTCAATGCCCATCGTGGTTTCGCCCACGCACACCTGCCCCGGTACGTCGAGAGCACGGTACTCTTCGCCGCGACGAAATTCCCATTTGTAAATCGTCCCCTGGCCGGTACGAATCTGGATGCAGGCGTGGTGCAGCAAGTCTTCCGGGCGCATGGGTTCGGCGTGGTGGTAAAGGTAGCGCGGCGAGGCGACCGCCACCCACTTCAGTGGCTCGCCCAGTTTCACCGCCACGAAATCGTCGGCAATGGTGCCGCCAAAGCGAATCCCGGCGTCGAACCCTTCCGCCACGATATCCACCATCCGGTCATCCACCGTCACATCCACCTGCACCTGCGGGTAGCGCTTTAAAAAAGCAGGCAGGTGGGGGGCGACAATCAGCCGTGCTCCGTCGCTCAACACGTTCAGACGGATGCGCCCGACCGGATTCTCGCGCCAGGCGTTTAGCTCGTCGAGGGCTTCGCTGATTTCGCTAAAACCGATGTTCAGCCGCTTTGCCAGTGCCAGCCCGGCGTCGGTGGGCGACACCGTCCGGCTGGTGCGGTTGAGCAGACGCACGCCAAGACGTGTTTCCAGGTTGCGAATGGCGTGGCTTAAGGCGGAGGTGGTCAGGCCCAGCTCTACCGCCGCCTGGGTAAAACTGCGCGCACGCTCAACGGCGCGAAAGGCGTTCAGGTCGGCAAGGTCGCTGCGCGAGAGGCGCAATGTGGGTCTGACTGGCATAAACACCTTCTTTGTTCATTGAATAAAATTCACCGCACGGTAAACAAAATAGCCACCGGAACGGCATGACAAGATGCTAGTTTTAACGCGTTATCACCGTTCTTGTTTCATTTGTTGATAGGGAGCTGAGATGTTCTTTCTCTGGACGCTGTTACCGGCGCTGTACATTGCTTTTCGTTTTATCTGGCGGCTCTCGCTGCCCGTCATCGCCAAAGTACTCTTTACCCTGCTGGTGGTGCTGATTTGCCAGTTCCACTTTATCAGCAGGATGCTGTGGGGCAGCATGTTCTCTCCCGAGTGGCCGCGCCCGGCGATGATTGCTATCGGCACGCTTTTTGGCGCTACGGTGCTCTTTGCCAGTTTACTGCTGCTGCGCGATCTGGCTGCGCTGCTGCTTCGCCTGATTGCCCGTAAACGTCTGCCCTTTTTGCCGATAACGCTGCCCCTGCTGGTCGGCTCGGTAGTGCTCTCCGGCGCGGGCGTCTGGCAGGCGATTCAGGTGCCTGAGGTGCGCACCGTTGATGTGAAGATCGCCGGTTTACCGCCCGCATTTGAAGGCTACCGCGTGGTGCAACTGGCGGATATCCATGCCACGCGCCTGCTGCCCCACGAATGGGTTGAGCAAATTGTCGCGAAAACCAATGCCCTGAAGCCGGACCTGATTGCCCTCACCGGTGATATGTCGGACGGCACGCTGGCGGTACGCTACAGCGATGTGGAACCCCTCGCGAATTTGCACGCCGCTGACGGGGTGTATGCCATCACCGGTAATCACGAATATTACTTCGATTTTAACGAATGGATACCGGCCTGGCAGAAGCTCGGCATTCCCTTCCTGATGAACAGCCATGTGCGCATTGCAAAGGGTGATGCGTCGCTGGTGCTGGCGGGCGTCACCGATAAAATCGCCGAACGTTTTGGCTTCGACGCCCCCGATATCGCCCGCGCGCTCGAAGGCACCACGCCCAGCGACACCGTGATTCTGCTCGACCATCGGCCTGATACGGCGGTCAAAAATGCCGAATATGGCGTTAAGCTCCAGCTCTCCGGCCACACCCATGGCGGTATGGTGCGTGGGCTCGATCAGGCGGTCAAACTGGCGAACGGCGGGTTTGTTTCCGGTCGCTATCAGGTGGGTAAGATGACGCTGTATGTCAGTAACGGCGCCGGGCTCTGGAGCGGCTTTCCGCTGCGCCTCGGTCGCCCGTCTGAAATCACCCAGTTTATTCTGCATGCCGATAAGCCCTAAAACCGTGAATTTCATTCAACGATGCATGCCATAAGGCTCATCAAATAGCGGTATTGCCCCACCTACAATGAACGCCTTTCAACGTTCATCACGCCCGGCTCGCCGGGCGTCTTCTCGCTTATCAGGTTATCTCATGCACACTTGCGTAAAGCACGGCACTGCCATGCCCAAAGAACGGCGGGTGACGCCTCCGGCGGGCCTGTTCGCCGCCATGTTGCCCCTCGGTCTGGGGGGCTTTTTTATCGGCACCGGTGAATTTGCCTCCATGAGCCTGCTGCCGTCACTGGCGGCAGGAACCGGGGTCTCCGTGCCGGAGGCGGGGAGTTATATCAGCGCCTATGCCATCGGCGTGGTGGTGGGGGCGCCGCTGATGGCAGTGATGGGCGCTCGCTGGCCGCGCAAGAGGCTGCTGCTGGGGTTAATGATGCTGGTAATTCTCGGCTACCTTGCCAGTGCAATGGCATGGAATGCGGCGTCGCTGCGGGTGGCACGCTTTATCTCCGGCCTGCCGCACGGGGCCTGGTACGGCGTGGGCGGGCTGGCGGCCTCAGTCATGGTGCCTGCATCCCGGCGTACTCAATACATCGGCTATGTGATGCTAGGGCTGGCGGCGGCAAATGTGGCGGGTGTTCCGGCGATGACCTGGCTGGGGCAGCATCTGGGCTGGCGGGCCGCATTTCTGTTTGTCGCCGCAGGTGGTGTGCTGACCGCCATTATGCTTATCTTTTTCCTGCCTGCGACGCCGGGCTTAAAAAACGTGTCGTTACTGCATGAGTTGACCGCGCTGCGCAAACCGCAGGTCTGGCTGACGTTTGCCGTCGCCTCTATTGGCTTCGGTGGGATGTTTGCGGTTTACACGTACATCACACCCACGCTTGTCCATGTCAGCCGGTATTCTCTGACCGCCGTGCCAGTCCTACTGCTGGTCTGGGGCGTGGGGATGGTGTGCGGCAATATCGTCGGCGGCTGGCTTGCGGATCGCGCACTCATCCCGGCGATTATGACTATGCTGCTCTGGAACGTCGCCTGCCTGGCGCTGTTCTCTCTGGTCGCGCATATTTCGTGGGCCGTTGTGGCGGTGCTTTTTCTGCTGGGCAATGGTTTTGCGCTGGTTCCTGCGCTCCAGGCGCGACTCATGGATGTCGCCCAGGACGCACAGACGCTGGCAGCATCGCTCAACCACAGTGCGTTTAATATTGCCAATGCCATCGGGGCTTCGCTCGGTGGCGTAGCGATTTCCGCAGGGGCTGGCTGGGCGTCAACCGGTTGGGTCGGTGCTCTGCTGGCCGCCGCCGGGTCAGGCATCATGTGTATATCCATTATTTATGCGAAGAGGCACCAAGATGACGGATATCCTCCCGCAGGTTGATGCTGCCTGAAGAGTTCAACGCCCTGGACGTGACGGCGCATCTGCTTTGTGCATGACGCTCTTCTCCCCAATCCCTTCAATCCATTGTAAAAAAAATTTAATGCGTGTTTGGCTTAAGTGTTAACGGCTTTTTACCGATATATGACATATGGGTTGTTTGGGTTAATTGCCAAAGGGCGACTGCCCAGGTGGGGAAAGATGAGCACACGTAAGAAACTGACCGCCAGGACGCTGATGCTGGCGTCGATATTTGTCACCATCACGGCCGGGTTCCTGGTCACCATCGGTCTGCTGCTCTGGCAGTCCATGCATCAACAACAAGCCGTCGCGCAAAAACATCTGCAACAAATTGCCCACACTGAATCGCTGCGCGTGCAGCAGCAGCTCGACACGGCGCTGACCGCCTCGCGTGATTTGGGCATCAGTGCCTGGTCTTTGCATCAGGCGGGCATGACGGACAGGCGCGGTCTCGACCAGCTACTCACCGATTTTCTGCGCCAGCATAATGACTTCCTGTCGATGTCTTTGACCTTCGAGGCTAACGCTTTTGACGGCAAAGACAGCGAATTTGCGGGCAAGCCGGAGCAGGACCCGGCGGGGCGTTACGCCCGCTATGTCGATCGCGACAACGGCGGTAACCCGGCGCTGCACAACCTGGTGGATTATGAAACGCCGGGCAGCGGGGACTACTACGTGCTGCCGCGCCAGCGCCAGAAAGACGTCATCATCGAGCCGTACATCTACCCCTACAACGGCGTGGACGTCATGCTCACCTCCATTGCGGCCCCCATTATCCGCGACGGAAAATTCCAGGGATCGGTCACATCAGACTTCTCGCTGGACACCCTGCAAAAGATGATTGGTGCGATCAAGCCCTGGGAAGGCTCAGGCTACGCGCTGCTGCTCTCGGCGGATAACAAAGTGATTTCCAGCCCGGACAAAGCCATGACCGGCAAACCCTGGACCGGAACGGTCGGCGGTGAGTCGGTGGCCCGCATTGATGATGCGATTTTGCAGGAGCCCGCCTTTGTGACCTGGCAATCCATTGACGTTGGCAACAGCCAGACGCCTTGGAAACTGGCCATTGTGACCCCGGTCAGCGTGGTGATGGCAGAGGCCTGGAATTACCTGCGCAACGCCATCATCCTGATGATTCTGAGCATTATTATCGTGAGCGTGGTGGTGGCGCTGGTCTTTACCCGTAAAGTCGCGCGCCCGGTGGGCGGGGAGCCGTCCGAAGCTTCCGAAATTGCTTTGTCCGTGGCGCAAGGGGATTTAAGCAACCCGATTCCGGTCCGTGCGGGAGATAACAGCAGCATCTTCTATGCGCTCAACACCATGCAAGCGCAGCTGCAACGCATTGTGGGCAGCATCAGCGATGCCAGCCATTCGGTACGGGCGGGCAGCAGTGAGATAGCGGCGGGTAACCTCGACCTGGCATCACGTACCGAAGAGCAGGCAGCGGCGATTGTGGAGACGGCGGCGAGCATGGAGCAGATTTCTGTGACCGTGAAAAACAACGCCGAAAACGTCCATAAAGCCACGCGTCTGACCGAGAAAGCCGCGCAAATTGCCGGGCAGGGCGAGTCGCTGGTGGGCGAAGTGGTGAATATCATCGGCAAGATTGATGAGAGCGCCAGCAAGATTGGTGACATCAACAGCATCATTGACGGCATCGCTTTCCAGACCAACATTCTGGCGCTGAACGCGGCGGTGGAAGCGGCCCGCGCCGGTGAACAGGGCAGAGGCTTTGCGGTGGTGGCAGGGGAAGTGCGTAACCTGGCCCAACGCAGCTCAAACGCGGCGAAAGAGATTTCGACCCTGATTGAGGAGTCCTCCGGGCGCGTCAGCAAAGGGGTGGAATTGGTGAATGAAACCGGGGCCATGATGAAGCAGATCATCGAGTCGGTCATGAGTGTGCATCTGGTGATTGGCGAGATAGTACAGGCGCTGGACGAGCAGACCAAAGGTGTCGGTCAGGTGACGGTGGCGGTGAATCAGATGGACAGCGCCACCCAGCAGAATGCCTCGCTGGTGCAGCAAATTTCGGCGGCGGCCATGTCACTGGAAGAGCAGGCGAAGAACCTGGAAGAGACGCTGGCGTTTTTTGCAAAAGGGCAGGTTAATTATCTGAGTTGATTGCTTTTCCCCTCACCCTAACCCTCTCCCCAAAGGGGCGAGGGAATGGTTTGCTCCCTCTCCCTGAGGGAGAGGGCCGGGGTGAGGGTCAGCAATACTTATTAATTTGCCATAAATATCCTGGGCAATTCTCCAGACTCTTATTACCCACCTGACTCCCCGCCTTAAAATCCTTATACTGCCAAAAAACAAAAAAGTGATTCAATTTTGATAGAACAGGCAGGGTAAAGGATGGAAACCGCGAATTTCCTGGGGCAGCTTACGCAGCAGATGATATTGTCTGCCCCGTTATTTTCACTTATTGCGTTAGGTTATTGTCTCGGGCGTTTCGCCGGTTGGCCGGAATCGGCCAGCGGGGTGTTTAACCGCTTTTGTTTTTCGGTTGCCTTACCGTGCATGCTATTTAAGGTCATGAGTAAATTTTACCAAAGCCCGCCGGTAGATATGCGTTTGCTGATTGCCTATTTCGGCAGTTGCTTACTGATTTATATTGTCGGGCGCATTGTCGCAAAAAGCGTATTTGGTCTGGATGCTATTTCAGCTTCCGTATTTGGCCTCGGCGGTATCTTCTCCAATAACGTCATGCTCGGGATACCGGTGGCGGTGATTCTGCTTGGGCAGGGGAGCCTTGCCTCGGTGGCGCTGGTGCTGGTGTTTAACAGCCTGATTTTGTGGACGCTGGTGACCGTCTCGGTGGAGTGGGCGCAGAGCGGCAGTTTCTCCTGGAAAGGCATTGGCAAAACGCTGGTCAACGTGCTGCGCAATCCGCTGATTATCGGTATTTTTTCCGGCTTCGCCTGGAGTATGACTCATCACCCGCTGCCGCAGTTTATTGATGGCCCCATCAGCATGCTCGGGCAAATCGCCGCGCCGCTCACCCTCGTGACGCTGGGCATGAGCCTTTCGCACTACAACATCAGCCAGGGGCTGCGGGAAAGCGCCGCCATTTGCCTGATCAAACTGGTGCTGATGCCGGGGCTGATTTGGGCGTTCGCTTACGCGCTGCATCTGCCGCAGCAGGAGAGCCAGGTGGTGGTGCTACTGGGCTCAATGGCGGTGGGGATTAACGTCTACCTGATGGCGCAGAAATTCAAAGTCCTGCAAGGGGCGACGGCAACCAGCATGCTGATTTCAACCATTCTCTCCACCCTGACGACGCCGATGCTAATGATCCTGATGAGCCGGTTTTACCCGGCCTGGCCGTAAGCGTTGCCCCGGCAGGGCATCGGCGTGCCCTGCATAATGCGTATTACAGGATGTCGTCGACCACGCCGCCGTCCACGCGCAGTGCGGCACCCGAGGTCGCTGAGGCCTGAGTCGAACAGACGTAAACCACCATGTTGGCCACTTCTTCCACCGTTGCCGCCCGCTGAATCACCGAGCTCGGGCGGTGCGTCATCACAAACTCTTTCGCCAGCGTTTCCAAGGATTTACCGGTGCGTTTGACCTCATCTTCCATCATGGTGGCAAAGCCATCGGAAATCGTCGGGCCTGGCAGCACGCTGTTTACCGTGACGCCGCTGCCGGCGACGAATTTTGCCAGCCCACGGGCAAGCGAGAGCTGTGCCGTTTTGGTCACGCCGTAATGAATCATATCGGCAGGAATATTGCGTGCCGACTCGGAGGAGATAAACACCACGCGTCCCCAGCCTTTTTTCACCATCGCAGGCAGCAGCGCACGCGACAGGCGCACGCCCGACATCACGTTGGTTTGCCAGTAGTTTTCCCAGGTGGCATCGTCGGTTTCATAAAAATCCTGCGGGCCGTAAATCCCGGCGTTATTCACCAGAATATCGGCGTCGGTGGCCGCACTGAGCAGCGCTTCCACACCTTCGGCGGTGCTTAAGTCTGCAATGGCGGTGCGCAGTTTCGCGCCCGGCACGCGTTCATTCAGTGCTTTTAGCGCTTTGCTGACCGATGCATCGCTGCGCCCGTTGAGGATCACTTCAGCTCCGCTTTCGGCCAACCCCGCTGCAATCGCAAAGCCAATACCGCCCGTGGAGGCGGTCACCAGCGCCACTTTCCCACTCAGATCAATATTCATTTTTGCTCCTGTTTAATGGAAGGAATGATTAATCCTGGCAGCAAATGTGTGAGTTAGACAGCAGCAAAGCGCCAGCCAATGCTTTAGCGCAACTTTTGATAAATACCCGCCAGCAACGGTTAGCAAATAAATCGCTAACCATATAAAAATCGAAGAAATAGAGAATATTGTTTTTAGATTTTAATTTTGTAGCATGGTGGGATAACGCGAAATAATTCGCGCACACATGGACATGCCAATGCTTGCGATAAAAACTCCGCAGACCTGGTTTCACCAGTCTGGTATTCGTCATGACGCAGGGAAATATATTGCGCCGCTTACTCAACATATTTTGATTATTACCAGCGTGAAGGCGTGGGCGCAGGTTAACCCGGCGCTGGAGGACAGCCTGCGCGCCAGCGGCATTCGCTGGCAGACGGAAATCATGACCGGCTACTGTACCGAAGAGGGCGTGGCCCGCTATGTGCAGCGGGCGAAAAAGCTTGGTATCACCTTTATCGTGGGGGTTGGCGGCGGCAAGGTGCTGGACACCGCCAAAGCGGTCGCAGACTTAATTGAAGGCGGCGAGTCGGTGACGATTCCTACCATTGCGGCCACCTGTGCGGCCTGGTCGCCGCTGGCGGTGTTTTACACCGATGACGGCGTGCAAATCAGTAGCCAGGCATTGCGCACCCTGCCGCGTCTGGTGCTGGTGGACAGCGAAATCATTGCCCGCAGCGACGTGCGTTATTTAAAAGCCGGTATCGTCGATGCGCTGGCGAAATGGTACGAGTTTCGCCCCTATTTGCAGAAAAACCCCGATAACCTCGGTCTGCAGTTAAAAGTGCAGAATGCGCGGCTGGCGGTCGACATTTTTGCCAGGCACGGCGAACAGGCCATTCGCGATAACCAGGCGCAGGTGGTAACGGACGCGCTGGTCAATGTGATTGATGCCTGTATCGCGGTGGCGGGCATGGCCAACAGCGTGCGGGGCGAAATACCCACGCCCGGTGTCGCTCACGCCATTCACAATCGCCTGACCCAGGAACCGGCGCTGCGCCACTGGCTGCACGGCGAGCGCGTGGGCTTCAGCCTGCTGGTGCAGTCGATTCTGGAAAATGAAAACAGCCAGCCTGATCCGGTGCTGCTGGCGCTGCTGCGTCAGTATGAAATGCCGCTCACCCTGGCGCCGCTTAAAGAGATCCGTCTGGCGGTGATTCAGGCGGTGGCGCGCAGCGTGCCCTTCCCGCGTGAGGCGGTGGAATACCTGCCGTTTTCCCTTGAGCCTTCCCGCATTGAACAAGCATTACGCCTTACAGAACAATACGTTTCAGGCCGTGCGTATGCCCGTGAGCTGGCGGGGTAACATCGGCAATTCGCTGTAAATGGCCGTGGCGCACGCCGCGCTGGGCGATGACATCATCAGCAAAATGCTGAACGTCGCCCATATTGCCCTTCAGCACCGCAATTTCCAGGCAGTCGTCATGGTTGATGTGCACATGCAGCGTGGCAACGGAGAGATCGTGGTGGTGATGCTGGGTCGCCACGATGCGGCTGGCCAGGTCACGCTTCTCGTGTTCATACACATACGAAAGCACCGCGTAGCCGTGGGTCTGTGGCTTGACGGTGGCCTCTTCGGTCAGGGCATCGCGCAGAATATCCCGTATGGCTTCCGAGCGATTGTTGTAACCCCGGCGCTGGCTTAAGTTGTCGAGGGTGGCGAGCAGGTCATCGTCGAGCGTAATGGTTACACGTTGCATGGGGTCGTCCTTTCATGTCGTGGGCGGGGCAATGCGGGCAGCACGGCCTGTTGCAGCGCCTGCCCGGCCGCAGAGCTAAATCGTAACGGGTGGGTGACGGCAACGTCTTCAATAATGTGCCCGTCCTCCATCACCACCACGCGCTGGCAAAAGCGCTCCACCAGGCGCAAATCGTGGGTGATAAACAAACAAGCGATGCCCGACTGTTGCTGGAGCTTTTTCAGCAGGCGAATCACCCCGGCCTGTAATACCAGGTCAAGGCTGGACACGGCTTCATCCAGAATCAGCAGCGTCGGGCGGGTTGCCAGCGCGCGGGCCAGGCATACGCGCTGAAGCTGGCCGCCGCTGAGCTGCGGCGGGCGGCGGTCAAGCAGCGACAGATCCAGCTCCACGTCCGTCATCAGCGCGGCAATACGCACCTGCTGCTCGCTTTTCGACAGGTTGAGCAGGTGGCGCAGCGGCTCGGCGAGAATATCCCGCACCGTTTTGCGCGGGTTAGCGGCGCTGATGGCGTCCTGAAACACCAGCTGGATGTCCCGGCGGAACGCTTTTTTCAACGCACCTGGCATGTTTTTCAGCGGCGTGCCCTGCCAGAGTACCTCGCCGTCGACGGGGGACTCCAGCCCAACCAGCAGCCGCGCAAGGGTGCTTTTGCCGCAGCCGCTGCGCCCCAGCAGCGCCAGGCTCTCCCCGCTGTTGATGGCAAGCGAGATGTTTTCCAGCACGGCGTGGTGGTGATAGCGGTGCGACACGCCAGAAACCCTGAGTAAATTCATTGGCTAAGCTCCATCCCGTACAGCGCGAGGTGTGCTGAAATGAGCTGCCGGGTGACCGGATGCTGCGGTGCGGCGAAAAGTGCCTCTACGTTGCCCTGTTCGACAATCTGCCCGTTGTCCATGACTGCCACGTCGTCAGCGAGACGGGCAACAACGCCCATATCATGGGTGACCAGCAGCATGCCAGGCTGACGTTCAACCATGATGTTCTCCAGCAAATCAAGAATGCGCGCCTGGGCCACGGCATCAAGATCGGTGGTCGGTTCATCCGCCACAATAAACGCCGCATCGCTGAGTACTGCCAGCGCAATCATTACCCGCTGCAGCATGCCGCCGCTCATCTCAAAGGGGTAAAGCCCCAATACGCGTTGCGGGGAGCCCAGCCCGATGGCGGTCAGCGCGGCCACGAGCGTGGCGTCATCCGCCGGTTTGCCCAGCGCCAGACAGGTTTCGCGCATATGGGCTGCCATGGTGTGCAGCGGGTTAAAAGCACTGCGCGGGTTTTGCATAATGGTCGCTACCTTCAGGCCGCGCAGCGCCTGCGGGGAGATGGGCTGGCCGTCTGCCCTGAGCTGGCCGCTCGTCTGGTGAACGCCTGCGGGCAGGACGCCGAGTGCGGCGGCACAGGTCAGGGATTTTCCGCTGCCGCTGCCGCCAACCAGCGCCAGCACGCGGCCCCGGTTGAGGGTCAGCGAGACGTTATCCGTCAGACGCGTACCCGCTTCGAGGGTGATATTGAGCAGTTCGAGTTGAGACGGCATCAGTGGGCATGCTCCGTTTCCATATGCGGGTCGAGGTAGTCGCGCAACGCGTCGCCCACCATGTTGAAGGCCATCACGCTGATAAACAGCGCCAGCCCCGGCCACACCATTTGCAGCGGCTGCGTCCAGATATACTGGCGGGCGTCGTTAATCATCACGCCCCATTCCGCCGTAGGGGCGGTGACCCCAAGGCCGAGGAACGACATCCCCGCCACGTGCAGCATCATATGGCCGATATCCAGGGTTGCCAGCACCAGCAGCGACGGGATAACGGCCCCTGCCAGATGGTCAATAAACACCCGCGCATAGCTGGCCCCACTCAGGCGCGCGGCGAGAATGTACTCCCGGCTGCGCAGTGAAATCACCAGGCTTCGCACCATGCGGGCGTACCACGCCCAGTGGGAGAGGGCGATGGCGAGGATAACGTTGGTGAGCCCGGTGCCGAGCACGCCAACCATAAAGAACGAAAGGATCGAGGTCGGGAAGGTCATAAACACATCCGCCACGCGCATGATGACCTGATCCACGCGCCCGCCGAGCAGCCCGGCGCAGCCGCCAAGAGTGAGCCCTAAACAGAGCACCAGCAGCAGGCAAATCATCACCGAACCGAGCGACACGCGGGTCGCCGCCAGCAGGCGGGAAAAGATGTCGCGACCGAGATGGTCGGTGCCGAGCCAGTGCTCGCCGCCCGGCGGCAGCAGACGGGCGGGCAGGTTAATGGCCTGCGGGTCGAACGGCAGCCACCACTGGCAGGTCAGGGCAATCACCAGCAGCAACGCCAGGATCAGCAGCGCCATGCGCACCGACGGGCGGGCGTGATGAAAGAAGCTCATGCGTGTGCTCCTTCGTGGTGGCGCAGGCGTGGGTCCAGCGCGACGTTCAGCACGTCCACCAGCAGGTTGCACAGGGCAAAGGCGATCACCATCACCAGGGTGAAGCACTGAATCACCGGGTAGTCGCGGTTAAAGATGGCTGACACGGCGTAGCGCCCGATGCCCGGCCAGGCAAAAATGCTTTCGATGATCATCGTGCCGCCAATCAGCTCACCCACGTGCATGCCCAGCGCAGTCACCACCGGCAGGGCGGCATTGCGAATAATGTGCTGGCGTTCGGTTTGCTTATCGCTCAGCCCGCGCAGCCGCGCCCAGGTCACGTGGCGCTGCCCGGCGGCTTCCAGCATGCTGGCGCGCAGCAAACGGGCGTTGATCGCCAGCGACATAAAAGCAATCGACACGGCGGGCAGGATGATGTGCTGCCAGCCGCCGTATCCCATTGCCGGGAGCCACTGTAGCCAGACCGAGAAACACATTACCAACAGGAAGGCGAGCCAGAAGTTGGGCATCGAGACGCCAAAAAAGGCAATCAGGCGCACCACATAATCCGGTAGGCGGTTGCGATGCCGTGCCGCCCAGATGCCGAGCGGTACCGAGGTCAGCAGGATCAGCACCAGCGCCACGCCCGCAAGCTGTAATGTGGCAGGCAAAAAGTGCAGCACATCGTCCAGCACCGGGCGCTGGGTGGCGTAAGAGATACCGAAATCCAGATGCAGCGCCTGCCAGAGCCAGTGTAGGTATTGCGCGGGCAGCGGCTTGTCCAGGCCGAGCATCAGGCGCGTGGAGGCAACCATCTCCTCAGTGGGCGGCAGGTTCGACAGGCGCAGGTAATCCATGGCCGGATCGCCGGTGCCCAGGCGCAGCAGCAGGAAAATCACCACGGACGCGCCGAGGATCATCGGGATCAACAACAGCAGGCGGCGAAGCACATAGCGCAGCATCAGGGGGCCACAACCTTAAGTTCTTCAAAGGGGATTTCAGAGGCGATCGGCGCAAACGGGACTGTCCCCAGGCTGGTTTTCGCCACCACCATCATCGAGACGTAGCTGATGGGCAGGTAGACCGCTTCGTTGTGCAGACGGGTGAGAATGTCGCGGTACAGAGTCTGGCGCTGATGTTCATCAAGGGTGGTCAGCACCTCGCCAATTTCTTTATCAATAAGCGGTTTATCCGGCAGGCCGAGCTGCGCCTGGTAGTCGGCATGGGACGGCACGCGCATGGAACTCATAAACGCATGGGGATCGTAGGGTGCGCCCCAGGTGCGGTTGAAGATCATGCTGAAGCGCCCGTCGCGCTGGCGGGCATCAATGCTGCTCTCCTCTTCACCCACCAGAGCGACATCCACGCCGATATCACGCAGGTTGGCCTGGATGATTTCGGCGATGGATTTGCTCAGCGCATCGGTGCCCACAAAGGCCAGTTCGAGGCGCAGCGGCTGGCCTGCTTTTTCACGCACGCTTTTACCGGCGGGCAGCGTCCAGCCTGCTTTGTCGAGCAGGTCACGCGCGTGCTGAGGCTCATACTGGCGCGGCATCAGGCCAATATTGGCGTACGGAACGCTTGGGGCAAACAGGGTATCCGCCACCTTTTGCGTGCCGTACAGGGCGCTGTCGATCAGGGTTTTTTTGTCCACCGCGTAGTTAAGCGCTTCACGCACAGCCAGGTCTCTGGTCGGGGATTTGGCGGTATTGAGCGCCAGCATAATGGTTTCTACCGGGGCAGAAAGCTGGGTGCGCCATTGCGGGTTCTGACTGAAACGGGCGAAGGTGTCGAGCGGCAGCAGCCCTTCGTTGCCGTAGAGCAGGTCGATATCCCCGGTTTCAAAGGCCACGGCCCGGCTGGTGGGATCGGGGATCACTTTGATTGTTATCTTGCTGATTTGCGGCTTTTCGCCCCAGTAGTGGTCATTGCGCACCAGTACATCGTACTGGTTCAGACGCGTCTCTTTGAGCACCCACGGCCCGGTGCCGATGGGGGCTACAATGCCGTCTTTAGTTTCATGATTTTTAAACTGCGATGGGGCGATAAAGCGGAACGGTCGCGGCAGCGCCAGCTCTTGCAGGAACGGGTAGTAGGCGCTTTTCAGGCTGATTTGCAGCTCGTACTCGCCCAGCGCCTTCACGTCGGTAATCTGGTTGGTCAGCTCAAGCCAGGCGTGACGCTGGCGGTTATCGAGCACGGCGCGGAAGTTTTCTGCCGCCGCCTGGGCGTTGAATGGCTCACCGTTGGAGAAGGTCACATCATTGCGTAGGGTGAATACCCAGGTTTTGCCATCCGCCGAGGTGGTCCAGCTTTTTGCCAGCCAGGGCTTCACGCTACCGTCGGCCTGATACTTCACCAGCGGTTCATACACCATGCTCTGGGCGAACATTTGGTTAGGGGTGTAAAGATGCGGATTGAGCGGCCCGACGTTGACCGGCCAGGCGGTGGTCAGCTCAACGGAGGCGTGAGCAACGAACGTCGCGCAGGCGAACAGCAGCGCGCAGCAAGAGCGAGAGAACGACATAAATGTCCCTGAAAAAGAAACTGCCACGAAAGGAGTATGACGATTCTATGCATTCATCATACGAATACGGTGCGCGGGATCAAAAACCACATAGAAAAACCCCATAGATTGGAAGGAATATTTTTACCACTGAAATTCCCGCTGGTTTCGCCAGTGACCAGGCGGTTAGCATAGGCGTTTGAGGATTTTCATGGAGCAGTGTATGACTCTGAAGGTACTGGCGGCAGGCAGCCTGAAACGCGCGTTTGTGCCGCTGCTGGCGCGCTTTAGCGAAGAGACCGGCATTCACGTAGAAACCGGTTTTGGCCCGGCAGGATTACTGCGTGAACATATTGAAGCCGGAGAACCCTGTTCGCTGTTTGCCTCTGCTAATACGGCGCATCCGCAGGCACTGCTGGCCGCCGGACGCGCGCAGGCTGTCCACTCCTTCGCCGGTAACCGCCTCAATCTCACCGCCCGGCGCACGGCGCAAACCGAAGCGGACGACTGGCTGGCGCTGCTCAGCAACCCCGCATTGAAACTTGGAACCTCCACGCCCGGCTGCGACCCGTCCGGTGATTACACCTGGCAGCTTTTTGACACCATCGAGCGGGCGCGACCAGGGCTTGGGGAGGCGTTAAAACAGCGGGCAAACAAACTGGTGGGCGGGCGCGATACGCTGAGCGTCCCGGCAGGGGAAATCGCCAGCGCGTGGCTGATTCGTCAGGGATTTGCGGATGTGTTTATTGGCTACCGGCACTACGCGCTGGCACTTGGTGAACAGCCCGACCTGAGGGCCGTGGAGATCCCCGCCGGGTGGAACATTCATTGTGAATATCAAATGGCCCTGCTTGACGATGCGCTGGCGACCCAGCGGCTGGCACAGTTTATCCTGGGCGCGCAGGGGCAGCGGTTTTTGCAAGATGCCGGGTTTTTAGCGGTGTAGTGCTTGATGTTTGTATACCCACCATAACCACCAAGTCTTTGACGGTGGTGGTTATGGTGGGTATAATCCTTTTCGAGTTGATGAAAAGGAGGACATGAGTGGATAAATGACGAGCAAAGAGTTGATGAAGCAACTGACAGGACGCGGTTGGGTTTTAGACCGGGTGAAAGGAAGCCACCATACGTTCGTCAAAGAGGGGGTACCTTACGTTATCACCGTACCTCACCCTGAAAAGGATATTGCAGCAGGGACTCTGCATAAGATATTGAAACAAATGTAATTCGGGTGGCACCTCATGGTGCCCCTGCAATCTAAACTGAGGATGACAGCATGAAATTTCCGATCTATCTGCATCAAGCTGATAGCGGCAGTTTCTCCGGGTTTGTACCGGATATCACTGGCTGCTATTTTGCTGGTGAAACCATTGATAATGCCATTGCCGATGCATACGGCGCTATTGATGCGCATCTGGATTATGTCACTGAAAAAGGCCATCCCGTACCAGAAGCGCAGGATATCTCAACGCATATGGGCGACGAAGATTGTCAGGGCGGTATATGGGCTTATGTCGATATCGATCTGAGCAAATATGACGGTAGGGCAGTCAAACTGAATATCACGTTACCGCAGAATTTATTAGCAAAAATAGATGCATACGTTGAGTTGCACAAAGAATACAGTTCACGCAGCGGATTTTTAGCGGATCTTGCGCGCCGCGAGCTGCAAAAAAGCGCCTGATATCTGTTGCTCCAAACCACCATTCATCAACTCTCTCCCCGGCCCGCCTTTACTGGCGGGCTTTTTATTCCGGCAAAGTAAGCACATAGCAGCAATAGCCCATCCTGGTGCAGATTAACGGCGGATGTCGAATAGCGGTGCCAGCACCGGGCAGGGGTAATTGGTAATCTCGAGTTTACGCACTGCCATGCCATAGGCACGTTGCAGGCTCTCTTGCGTCAGTAGGGCGTGGGTTTCCCCTGCCAGCCACTGGTTATCTGGCAACAGCAGCAGCGTATGGTTAGCGACCTGCAGCGCATGCGTCGGGTCATGAGTAGTGAAAATCACACTGCGCGACTGGCGATGGGCAAGGTCGCTTATCAGTTGCAGCACCACCTGCTGGTTGGACAGATCCAGCGCCGAGCAGGGCTCATCGAGCAGAATGTTTTGATTACCGCTGACCAGCGCGCGGGCAATCATCACCAGTTGTTGTTGCCCGCCGGAGAGGTTGCGAAACGGTGCCTGTGCTAAATGGGAGATGTTTAACTGAGCAAGTGCTTCATCGACGCGGGTTTCATCTTCTGCAGACGGCACGGCAAACAGCGACACGTGCCGCGCTCGCCCCATCAGCACCACTTCGTGCACGTTCCAGGCGAAGGCCGGGCGGAAGGACTGCGGCACGATGCCAATCCCCCCTTCGATAGAAAACGTCCCCGAAAGCGGCGGCAAAACGCCGGTCAGGGTATCGAGCAAGGTACTTTTCCCCCGCCCGTTTGCGCCCAGTACCGCCCAGACATCTCCCGGCTGGCAGTGAAAGCTGAGTGGCGCAAACAGCGGTGTGGTGTGCCCATAGAGCAGGTTGTTCACGGTTAACGAAGCGGCGGTCATGCGCGGCTCCTGCGGCTGTTGTGAATGAGCAGCCCGGCAAAGACCGGTGCGCCGAGCAGGGCGGTGATAATGCCAATGGGGATTTCCGCCTGGGTGAGCGTACGTGCGAGATCGTCCACCACTATCATAAAACTGCCGCCAATCCAGAAGGCCACGGGCAGCAGGCGACGGTGATCGGCTCCCACCAGCAGCCGTGCGAGATGCGGAATCACCAGCCCGACCCACGCAATACTGCCGCTCACTGCCACCTGTGACGAGACCAGAATCGCGCAGCAAACCAGCACGCTACGGCGCAGGGCATTCAGCGGGACGCCGAGGGCCAGCGCGTCTTTCTCTTCCAGCGCCAGCAGGTTGATACGCCAGCGCAGGCGCATCAACACCAGGGTGACGAGGCTCACCGGGATGACCAGCAGGGTGACTTTGTGCCAGTTAGCGGTGGCGAAGCTGCCGAGCAGCCAGAAGACGATGTTGGGCAGCGTCTCTTCCGTATCAGCCAGATACTGCATCAGGCTCACCAGGGCGGCAAAAAAACCGCTCATGATGATGCCGGAGAGGATCAGCACCAGGGTGTTTTCTCGCCCCTGCAACGCGGCAATCATCCAGACTAAAATCAGCGCCGCGAGGCCAAAGCTGAAGGTGGAGGCAATCATAAAAATCGGGCTAAAGCCCAGCAGGATCGCCAGCGTGCCGCCAAAGGCCGAGCCGGACGTCACACCGATGATGTGCGGGTCGACCAGCGGGTTTTGAAACACGCCCTGCAACACGGCACCGCACAGGCCAAGGGCACCGCCCGCCAGCAGCGCCATCAGAATGCGGGGCAGACGTACCGACCAGACAATTTGCCCGGCAGCACCTTCGTGCGAGGAGGCGTGCAGCAGCTGAGTTACGACCTCACCCACGCTCAGCCGATACTGGCCGAGGCATAGAGAGCCCACGACCAGGAGCAGCGTCAGCACAATCAGACTGCTGTGCAGTAGCCGATAGCGACTACGGTTTAGCATCCGCTTTCCAGTCGGTGCGGTAGAAGCGTTGGTAGTAATCCTGCGCCTGGGCATCTACGTCGACATTTTTGTACTGCGCCGGGTAGAGCTTTTTCGCCATCCACAGTTCGCCAATGGCCAGCGCTTCCGGCATCGGGTAGCCCCAGGCCTTGGCGTATTCCGGCATCAGCCAGACGCGGTGGTTTTTCACGGCATCAATGTTCTTCCAGTTAGGATCGCTCATGATCTCTTTGAGCACGTCCGGGTAACGATCCTGAACAAAAATCACCTGCGGATCCCACTGCAATACCTGCTCCAGTGAAACCTGCTTCGCCCCTTTGACGGTGGCGGCGGCGACGTTCATAGCCCCCGCGTGTTCCATCATCAGCCCGGTGTATTTGCCTGAGCCGTAGGTGTTCAGATCCGGGTTGGCCATGTAAACGCGCACGCGTTTTTCCGCCGGGATGTTGGCGACAGGCGCGTTGAATTTCGCACGGGCATCGAAGGTGTATTTGATTAAGGCTTCGGCCTGCTGTTTGCGATCCACCACCTCGCCAATCAGGCGAATACCTTGTTTCAGGCCGTTGTTGTAGGCGGTCTCTTCATCGGCCATGGTCGGGTTCATTTTGTTTTTCTCACCGGCCGCGTCTTCTCGCAGGGAGACTGCCACCACCGGTACGCCCGCGTTTTCAATTTGTTGAATCATGTCTGCCGGCGCGTAGTTGGCGATAAACACCACCTGAGGATGCAGCGCCAGCAGGCTTTCAATGTTGACCTGGGTGAGATCGCCCGGTGTCGCCAGTTTTTCGATGCCTGGCATAAAGCGGGCAAACTCTGGCCCTAACTGTTTTTTCCAGCTACTCAGCACACCGACGACATCGTCTGAGGCGTTGAGCTGGACCAGCAGATTGAGGGTCTGATGCTGTAATACCACCGCGCGGGTGACATGGTCGGGGAGGGTGACCTGGCGTCCGAGCTGGTCGGTAATCGTGCGATCCGCCTGCGCTGCGGGCAGGCTGAGCAGCGTGGTGAAGGCCAGCACCGCGCTAAGGGCAAAGCGTTTTAGATTTTTGGTCATGGTTATCGCTCTAAGATGAAAGGAGAAAAAGCGATATATATTAGAGTATACAGCGTGGGGGCATGTAAACGCTTGTCGGATAAATACTCCTTTATTGTTGGGAGGAGGACACCGGTCAGCCGTCAACGCCTCATCAATTTTCAGCCGGACATTTCCCCTCACCCCGGCCCTCTCCCCTAAGGGGCGAGGGAGAACAGCGTGCCGGTTTTACACATGTGCATGCTGTCTTTTGTAGGCCGGATAAGGCGTCAGCCGCCATCCGGCAAAAATCGGGCAAGCTACTGCCCCTTAAACAACTGCAACAGCGTATCCACCTGCTCATCAAGCGGCATCAAATCCTTTTTCACAATCAAATGCAGCGGCGTGGCGCGGCGGGAACCGTGGCTAAGCGGCAGGATTTTCAGCACGCCGCTGGCAAGCAGTGGCGCAATACGCTCTTCCGGCAGCCAACCGTAGCCGACCTGGTACTGCACCGCTTCAACGGCAGCGTCGATGGTGGAAAAGGTCCAGGATTCTCCGCTTTCATTCAGCGGCTGGCGGTTTTCCCGGTCAGCAATACGAATCAGCGGCCAGGCCGCGAGGGTTTCATCACTAACCTGTTCGTCTGCGCTGAGCGGGTGATCCCGGTGGGCAACGGCGACAAAGTCGATGTTCATCAGCCATTCACCACGCCCGGTCATGTCCTGTCGGCGGGTCAGCACCATCACGTCCGCTTCTGCGTGGGCAGGGCGCTCTGCCGAGGCGTTCTCTAACACTTCCGTCAGATGTACCTGGGTCTGGGGGTAGCGCTGCTGGAACTGGCGCAGGATGGCAAACAGGCGCGAGCGGGGGAAAATGCTGTCTACGACCAGGTCCAGTCGCGTGCGCTGACCGTTGCGCAGCGTGGCCGCCCGGGTTTCGACATAGTCGAAAGCCTTCAGCAGCGGCTTAACCTGATTAAGCAGCAGTTCGCCGGAAGGGGTGAGTACCGCGCGCCTGCCTTCCTGCACCAGTAATGCCACACCCAGACGCTCCTGTAGCAGCGCCAGGTTGTAGCTGACGGACGACTGACTGCGATGCGTCTCTTCGGCGGCTTTCGCAAAGCTGCCCAGCTCCACCACTTTTTGCAGCAGCGTCCATTGTTCCAGCGTCGTCTTGTGCATAACTCATCTAAAAAGTGAATGAATGTGATTCAAACATAGCGTTATTCATTCATTTTTTGAAGCAGTACGATCTGTTCATCGATTAAGAGGAGAACAGAAATGAGCAACTTTGATAAACATGACCTGAGCGGTTTCGTCGGCAAACATGTGGTCTACACCTACGATAATGGCTGGAACTACGAAATTTATGTCAAAAATGACACCACGCTGGACTACCGCATCCACAGCGGCATCGTGGCAAATCGTTGGGTGAAAAATCAGCAGGCGTATATCGTGCGCGTTGGCGAGAGCATTTATAAAATTTCCTGGACGGAGCCGACCGGGACTGACGTGAGTTTGATTGTGAACCTGGGCGATCGCCTGTTCCACGGCACGATCTTCTTCCCGCGTTGGGTGATCAACAACCCGGAAAAAACCGTTTGCTTCCAGAACGATCATATTCCGCTGATGGAATCTTACCGTGCGGCTGGCCCGGCTTATCCGACCGAAGTGATCGATGAATTTGCCACCATCACCTATGTGCACGACTGTGGCGCAGACAACGACAGTGTCATTGCCTGCGCCGCCAGTGAACTGCCGGCAGATTTCCCGCACAACCTGCGTTAAGGTTGGCTACCCTGGCAGGCGGCTTTTCGGTCTGCCAGGGCCAAGCAGAATCGCCAGCTTGCTGCCGCCCTGGGTGGTTTCCATCCAGATTTTACATACGCTGGTGAGCGGCACGGAAAGCAGCATGCCCACCGGGCCGAGAAGCCAGCCCCACACCAGCAATGAGAGGAACACCACCAGGGTCGACATGCCCAGACGGTGGCCCATCATGCGCGGCTCCATGATATTGCCTATCACCATATGGACGACCAGGAACAGGCTCCCCACCAGCACGCACTCATAGACGCCGTTAAACAGCAGCGCCTGAATCATTGGCGGAATGGCAGAAATGACCGAACCGATATTGGGCACATAGTTGAGTAAGAAAGCCAGCACCCCCCACATCAGGGCAAACTGCACGCCCATAATGGCAAGCCCAGCCCAGACAATCACCCCGGTCCATAAACTCAGCAGCGTTTTCAGCGCCAGGTAGTGCGACACGCCTTTCAGCGCCCGGTGCAGGCCCGCAATGTGGATTTGCGGATTACTCAGCGCAAAGCGCAATTTGTAGGGCACATGGCGTACTTCAAACAGCATGAACACCATGGTCATCATCAGCAGCACGATGCTCGCCATCGCATTGGAAAGCTGCGTCATCATGGCGGTGGCAAAGGTCATCAGCTTGTCGGAATCCATGCGCTGCAGCATACGCTCCGGTGATATGTGCAGGTGCAGGAAGGGTAATGCATCCTGTAACTGGAGGAATTTACGCGTGAACTCCCGATTGTATTTCGGCAACTGATCCATAAATTCACTGATGGAGGCGGCCAATACCCCGACCAGCGCGGTCAGGAAAATCAGCATCACCAGCACCACAATACCGATGGCGACGGGCCGCTTGATTCCCCGACGCATAAACCAGGTGACCAGCGGGTTTAAAACAATAGCGAAAAACAGCGCCAGTAGCAGTTGAACGATGATGTCGGCAGCGGCATGAATACCGGCCAGAATAACGACCAGTGAGGCCAGTTTGAGAAGAATATGTAAACCCGCACGATCGGGCTGGAGCTGTGTCATGAATCATTCCTTGTGATATACCGCCCGCTAAGTGTAGCTACTGGCAGGCGCTTCGCCTGAGACAGATATTCTTTATCTGCTTGCTGATTTCCAGGCCATGACGTGGTAATAGTGAAACATCGTTGTAAATATCTGGTGACCCCACATGCCCGAACAAGCCGCTGAACCGGCGCTAAGCGGATTACGTCTTAATCTGCGGATTCTCTCCGTCGTTATTTTTAACTTCGCAAGTTACCTCACCATAGGTTTGCCGCTGGCGGTCTTGCCCGGGTACGTACACGACACTCTGGGCTACAGCGCCTTCTGGGCGGGTCTGGTTATCAGCCTGCAATACTTCGCGACTCTCATCAGCCGACCGCATGCCGGGCGTTATGCCGATACGCTCGGGCCGAAAAAGGTGGTGGTATTTGGCCTGTGTGGCGCGTTTATCTGCGGGTTTTGCTACTGGCTGGCAGACATGCAAAGCGCCTCGCCGCTGGTGAGCCTGATACTGCTTTGTGTTGGGCGTGTGATTCTGGGTGTCGGGCAAAGTTTCGCCGGTACCGGATCGATGCTCTGGGGCGTGGGGGTGGTTGGTTCGTTGCATATCGCCCGCGTTATTTCCTGGAATGGTATCGCTACCTATGGCGCCATGGCGCTCGGCGCGCCACTTGGCGTGCTGTGTTACAGCTTCGCGGGATTAAGCGGTTTGGGCTGGTTCATTATGGCGGTGGTGTTCGTGGCCATCGCCTGTGCATTACCGCGTGCGGCGGTGAAAGCCAGCAAAGGTAAGCCGCTGCCGTTTCGTGCGGTGCTGGGGTTCGTCTGGATTTACGGGATGGGGCTGGCGCTGGGGACGGCCGGATTTGGCGTGATTGCCACCTTTATTACCTTCTTTTATGACGCCAAAGGCTGGGACGGCGCGGCCTTCGCCCTGACCCTGTTTAGCCTCGCGTTTGTCGGCTCACGACTGGTTTTCCCGAACAGCATTAACCGCCTTGGTGGCCTGAACGTGGCAATGATAAGCCTGGCGGTGGAAGTGGTTGGGTTGATTCTGGTGGGCGTGGCTGACGCACCGCTGGTGGCAAAAATCGGCGTGTTCCTGACCGGAGCGGGCTTCTCGCTGGTCTTCCCGGCGCTGGGCGTGGTAGCGGTTAAAGCCGTGCCGCAGCACAATCAAGGGGCAGCGTTGGGCACCTACACGGTATTTATGGATATGTCGCTGGGGATAACCGGGCCGCTGGCAGGGCTGTTGATGAGCTGGGCGGGCGTGTCGATGGTTTATCTGCTAACGGCGGTGCTGGTGGCGGGAGCGTTACTGCTGACCTGGTGGCTAAAAAAACGGCCTCCGCTGGAGGCCGCTTCCTGATTACTTGATGACCAGGGTGTTAACAATGTTTTCCGCGGCGGTCTGGGCCTGCTGCTGGTTATCTGCCGGCAGCGTCACCTGCAGGGTTAACAGTTTGTTGTCGACTTTACCCAGCACCACGGTAGACCATGCAGTCTGACCTTTGGCAGAGATGATGCTGTCGAGCTGTTGCAGCGTCTGGCCTTTCAGTTCGATAGATTTGTTGGTCACGACCTGCAGCTGCGGGTCGCGGCTACGCTGTTGGTCTTCAAGACGTTTTGCCAGCGTATCCAGCCCTTCCTGGGTGTCGTCGCCCACAATCACGATAACCGCTTTCTGCCCGGAGGCATCAGAGTAAACGTGCATGTTGTTCGCCTGCGTACCCAACTTGCCGCTCTGATCGGTCATGTCTGCAGGCAGTGAGAAACTGAGTTTTCCATCCAGCAGCGAGACCGGCTGCCCGGTGGCGTTGCTTTCTGCCGAGGCACCCTGCACAGGCGTTTTTTTGCTGTCGCTGTTGTCGCAGGCCGCCAGGCCCACTACCAGCAGGCCAATACCGACATATTTAACCAGATTGCGCATTGACTTCTTCCTTTCGATAAACAGCCATAACGGCTCATTTGTCCATCTTACCACAACTGGCCAGGCGTACCTTTAACTGGTCTGTAACACGGTGATTTCGGATTTGTCTGCCAGCCTTTTCAGCAACATATTCAGCAACACGCCATACATCGGCAGGAAGAAAGCGATGCTGATAATCACCTTAAAGGCGTAGTCCACCAGCGCGATTTCCATCCAGTGTTCGGCCATAAACGGGTCCGGGCTGTGCCAGAAGGCGATGAAGAAGAAGGCGAGGGTGTCGCTGGCGTTTCCGAACACCGTGGAGGCTGTCGGGGCCATCCACCAGCGTTTGTTCTGACGCAGGCGGTTAAAGACGTGCACGTCGAGGATTTGCCCCAGCGCATAAGCCATAAAACTGGCGGTGGCGATACGGGCAACGAACAGGTTGAAGTGCATCAGTGCGCCGAATCCCTGCCAGCTTCCCATATAAAACAAAGAGGAGATGCCGTAAGAGATAACCAGTGCCGGGATCATCACCGCGAAAATAATCCGTCGTGCCAGCGGCGCGCCAAAAATACGCACGGTCAGGTCGGTCGCGAGGAAGATAAAGGGAAAGCTAAAGGCACCCCAGGTGGTGTGAAGGCCGAAAATACTGACCGGCAACTGCACCAGATAGTTACTGGAGGTGATCACCAGCAGGTGAAAAAGGGATAGCCAGAACAGCGCTTTCATGCGCTGAGAGGGTGAAAACTGCGTCATATTGTGACCTTTTTAGTGTTTGGGGTGAGGGAACCCAATGAAAACGTAACACGCTATTTTACTTGCCATTTTGATATCAGGCAGTGCTCGTCATCCTCACGTACTCAGAGTACGCTGCGGTGCCTGCGCGCTGGCTTCAATCAAACTGACTGCGACAATTACGCGTGTAAGTGTCGCATAAAGCCGCCGCATGATACTGCAACAGTCATATGATGCAATGGTTATTTTTAACGCAACCGTTAACCTCGCTTGCGTCACAAAAAAGGCGGCGTAAACTAAGCCCGTTTTTGACCCAGTGAGATGAACATGACCGACGTTTTTACTTCCCCCGACCACACGCTGGATGCGCTGGGCCTGCGCTGCCCGGAGCCGGTGATGATGGTACGCAAAACCGTTCGTAATATGCAGCCGGGCGAAACCCTGCTGGTGATTGCTGACGATCCGGCCACCACCCGCGACATTCCGGGTTTCTGCCGTTTTATGGAGCACGAACTGGTGGCGCTGGAGACAGAATCGCTGCCGTATCGCTATCTGGTGCGTAAAGGGCAGTAAACGCCCGTTATCACGCCGAGTTTTTCCTCAGTTTGCGATCTTCGCCACCAATCTAAACCGCTGTTTCATTATTTAGCGCTTTTTGTGAGGCGCTTCACCCTCCCTTTTCCTGCGGTAGTCTAGTTTTTAAGCGTAAAAATAAAACATTGTTTTAACATTACCACTCACTGCCCTGGAGAAGACCCGATGAAAACGACTTTCAAGCCGTTGCTGGCCGCGTTGTGCCTGTCCACCGTGTCACTGTTATTTGTTCCTGCCGTTCATGCGCAAATCATTAAAGCTGCCGACGTCCATCCTGAAGGCTATCCCAATATTGTTGCCGTACAGAAAATGGGTGAAAAGCTCAAACAACAAACCGACGGCAAGCTGGAGATTAAGGTTTTCCCAGGCGGCGTTCTGGGGGATGAAAAACAGATGATTGAGCAGGCACAGATGGGCGCTATCGACATGATTCGCGTCTCTATGGCCCCCGTCGCCGCCATTCTTCCCGATATTGAAGTCTTCACACTGCCGTATATCTTTCGTGATGAAGACCATATGCACAAAGTTATTGATGGGGATATCGGTAAACAGATCGGCGATAAGCTGACGTCCAACCCGAAATCCCGGCTGGTGTTTCTTGGCTGGATGGACTCTGGTACGCGTAATCTCATCACCAAAAAACCGGTTGTTAAGCCTGAAGATTTGAACGGGATGAAAATCCGCGTGCAGGGCAGCCCCGTTGCCCTGGCAACGTTAAAACAGATGGGGGCTAACTCGGTAGCAATGGGTGTGAGTGAAGTGTACAGCGGCATGCAAACAGGGGTTATTGATGGCGCGGAGAATAACCCGCCGACGTTTATTGCTCATAACTATATGCCGGTTGCCAAAAACTATACCCTCAGCGGCCACTTTATTACTCCCGAAATGTTGCTCTATTCCAAAGTGAAATGGGACAAACTCAGCGCTGATGAGCAGAACAAAATCCTGACGCTTGCCCGTGAAGCGCAGTTTGAACAGCGTAAGCTCTGGGAAGCCTATACCCAGCAGGCGCTGGATAAAATGAAGGCAGGCGGTGTGCAATTCCATGACATCGACAAAGCGGTGTTTATCAAAGCGACAGAGCCGGTGCGCGCCCAGTATGGCGACAAGCATCAGGATCTGATGAAAGCGATCGCTGACGTTAAATAACCCCACTCTTTGCGGAGGATGTATGTCGGAACTCTACTTAAAGTGGATGGATCGCCTGTATCTGCTCGCCATGATGATAGCTGGCGTATCGCTGCTGGTGATGACTATCGTCATTCCCATTGGCATTTTTTCACGCTACGTCCTGAATCGCGGGGAATCCTGGCCGGAACCTATTGCCATCATCTGCATGGTTACCTTCACTTTCATTGGCGCGGCGGTAGGCTACCGCGCCGGTTCTCATATCGCGGTTAATATGCTGACTGACCGTCTACCTGAAACGCTGAAGACGCTTTGCGCACGGATTGTCGATCTGCTGATGCTGCTGATTTCTCTCATCATGTGCTGGTATAGCTACTGGCTGTGCGTTGAACTCTGGGAACAACCCGTTGCGGAATTCCCTTTGCTGACATCAGGGGAAAGTTATCTTCCGTTGCCGATAGGATCGGCCATTCTGATCCTGTTTGTGCTCGAACGATTACTGTTCGGATCGCAGGAAAACCGTCCGGTCGTGCTGATTGGTAATCATGGGTAAGGGGTGAACAGTGGACGCATTTGTATTGTTATTCACCCTCGCCATTCTGCTGGCGCTGGGTATGCCAGTGGCGTTTGCCGTTGGGTTAAGTGCTATTGCAGGCGCACTGTGGATAGACCTTCCTCTGGAAGCCCTGATGATCCAGATAACCAGTGGGGTAAACAAATTCACGCTGCTGGCCATTCCGTTTTTCATTCTGGCGGGAGCCATCATGGCGGAGGGAGGAATTGCGCGGCGGTTAGTTAATTTCGCCTATCTGTTCGTCGGATTCATTCGCGGCGGTCTGTCGCTGGTGAACATTGTTGCGTCGACCTTCTTTGGCGCAATTTCCGGCTCGTCGGTCGCCGATACGGCGTCGATTGGCAGCGTGATGATCCCGGAAATGGAAAAGAAAGGCTACCCACGCGAATACGCAGCGGCCGTGACGGCCAGCGGTTCGGTACAGGCGATTTTAATCCCCCCCAGCCATAACTCCGTTATCTATTCGCTGGCGGCAGGCGGCACGGTATCCATTGCGACGCTGTTTATCGCAGGCGTGCTGCCAGGTTTGCTATTGGGGGGAAGCCTGATGGTTTTGTGTCTTAGCTTTGCTCACAAGCGTGGCTACCCAAAGGGGGAACGCATTCCGTTTAAGCAAGCGCTCAGGACCTTCATCGATGCGTTATGGGGGCTGATGACGGTGGTGATTATTCTCGGCGGTATTCTCTCCGGGATTTTTACCGCCACGGAATCTGCTGCCGTTGCGTGCCTGTGGGCCTTCTTTGTCACCATGTTTATCTACCGTGACTACAAGTGGCGAGAACTGCCGAAACTGATGTTTCGCACCGTAAAAACAGTCACCATAGTGATGATTCTGATTGGATTTGCGGCGGCCTTTGGTGCCGTGATGACCTATATGCAGCTGCCGGTGCGCATCACGGAGTTTTTCACCTCGTTGTCAGACAACAAATACGTCATTCTGATGTACCTCAATATCATGCTGTTGTTGATCGGCACTTTGATGGATATGGCACCGATCATCCTGATCCTGACGCCAGTACTGTTACCGGTCACGAACGCACTGGGTATCGATCCGGTTCACTTTGGCATGATCATGATGGTCAATCTCGGGATCGGGTTAATCACGCCACCCGTGGGATCGGTTTTGTTTGTCGCCAGCGCGGTGAGTAAGCAGAAAATTGAAACAGTGGTGAAGGCAATGCTGCCATTCTACGCGATGCTGCTGATTGTGCTGGGGCTGGTGACCTATATTCCGGCGATTTCCTTGTGGCTGCCCGGCGTACTGGGGATGCAGTAAAGCGGCACTCTCTCATGCAGAGAGAGTGCAAACATTAAAAACGGCAACGTACGTTGCCGTTTTACTTTCGCAGCAGGCGCAGCGCATTTGCCGTCACCAGCACTGTCGCCCCGGTATCTGCCAGCACCGCCAGCCACAATCCCGTCATACCTAAAAGTGTCGTCACCAGGAAAATGGCTTTCAGCCCCAGTGCGAGCGCGATGTTCTGGCGAATATTGGCCTGTGTGGCGCGGGCAAGCGTAATCATCTGCGCCAGACCACCGAGCCGGTTATGGGTTAAGGCGGCGTCTGCGGTTTCCAGCGCGACGTCGGTGCCGCTGCCCATGGCGATACCGATGGTTGCGGCTTTCATCGCCGGGGCGTCGTTGATGCCATCGCCCACCATCGCCAGCGGCGCCTGTTGATTCAGGGCAATGACTGCGTTGACCTTATCTTCCGGCAACAAGCTGGCGCGAAAATCCATGTTCAGCTCACCGGCAATGGTAGCCGCCGCGCGCGGGTTGTCGCCGGTCAGCATCACGCCTTGCACGCCAAGCTCACGCAGTGCCGCGATGGCGTCACGCGCGTCCTCACGCAGGGTATCGCGTAGCGCAATCGAACCGATGACCGCATTGTCACGTAACACCACAATCACCGTTTCACCCTGGTCTTCCTGACGACGGATACCGGACTGCACGGTTTCGTCGAGCTGAGTGTCTGCCAGTTTATCGGGCGCACTCAGACGTATTGTTTCCCCGTTAACCCGCGCCTCGATGCCCTTGCCGACCAGCGCTCGCTGGCTCTCTGCCTGAGGAAGAGTCAGTTTGCGAGTCTCGGCTTCGCGTAAAATCGCCAGCCCCAGCGGGTGCGTGGTGCCCTGCTCAACGGCGGCGGCGAGCGTGAGCAGCGTGTTTTCATCCGTACCGGAAAGTGGGTCGATACCCGTCACGTTAGGTTTGCCCAACGTTAAGGTGCCGGTTTTGTCGAAGGCAATGTGCCGCACGCTGGCCAGTTGCTCCAGCGCCGCACCACCTTTAATCAGCGCACCGTAGCGGGCGGCGGCCGCAAGCCCGGAGGTAATGGCTGCTGGCGTAGAGATGACCAGCGCGCACGGGCAGCCAATCAGCAACAGCGTCAGGCCTTTATAAATCCAGGGCAGCCATGCCGCGCTCATGATTAACGGAGGAATGACAGCCACCAGCAGCGCGACCACCATAATGGCCGGGGTGTAAACCCGGCTGAAGCGGTCAATAAACCGTTCGATGGGCGCGCGGCGCTCTTCGGCTTCTTCTATCAGCGTCAAAATTCGGTCAATGGCGTTTTCGCCGGGTCGGGAGACCACTTCAAGCGTGACCAGCCGGTCAACGCTGGTGGCGCCCGCCGGAACGCTGTCGCCGCTGGTATGTTCCACGGGCAGAGATTCCCCGGTTAATGCGCTCTCATCAAAGCTGGCGAACGGGGAGAGTAATTTGCCATCCGCCGGTAAGCGCCCCCCCGCTGGCACTTCAATCACATCACCGGGACGCAGCATCTCGGCCATGACGCTCTCGCGCTCGCCGTTTACGACGCGGATAGCGGTATCAGGTTTGAGCGCCATTAATGCGCTGACGCCGCGACGGGCGCGACTGGCCGCCCAGCCTTCGAGGCGCTCTCCCACCAGGAACAGCAGCAGCACCATCGCGGCTTCGGCGGTGGCACCAATGAGCAGAGCACCGATGGCGGCCACGCTCATCAGGGTTTCAATAGCGAACCAGCTTCCGCTGCGTATTAAGCGCAGTGACTGACGCACGATGGGGAAGAGACCCACCAGGGTGGTGAGGATAAACGCGCCCTGACCAAAAGGGTGATTAACCTGTTCCAGCAGCCAGCTTGCGCTCATCATGACGATCAACAGGATTAACGGCAGGTTTTCCCGCATGCGAGAAGCGGGTTTTTCTTTCGGCGCGTTTTCGCCTTTCAGACTGTATCCGGCCTGTTTAACCGCCGCTTCTACCTGCTGGCGGATGTCCTGTGCGGCGATGACGGTCAGTTTTTCCGTGGCGAAGGCGACCTGCACCTGGTTTACCCCGTCAATCTGCCGAACGGCGTTCTCAACTTTGCGTGCGCAGGCACCGCAGTCCATCCCGGAGACAAACCAGCTGTAGCGTTCACCTTCGCTGCTTTCAAGGGGCGCGCGCGGTGTTTCGCAGACATTACCGCATTCGCAGGTGGAGGTTTCGGCGACGGCCGGGCGCAGTTTTAGGGTGGCAAACTGGGGCGTTTTGGAAGTATTGGGGGTCGGCATCGCATCCTCCGGTGAATGATAATTTTCTCATTAACCGGAGGATACACTCTGGAGTCGACTCCAGAGTCAAGCCTTTTAAATGTACAGCGAACGGACAATCAAAAAGTGCCCGGCAAAATAGCAGGCGGCGGAGATCGCGGTGTCCGCGCGGAAGCGGCGGCGATAGTGGCTACCCAGCCAGACCACATTGCTGATAAGCAACAATGCAGCACCGACAAATGCCGACAGCGCCGGGCTGGTAGGGCGGAAGAACCACAGTTCGCCTGCCAGCCAGACCATCACCAGCGTCATGGCGATAAAGGTACACACCGGCATCCGCAGGGTTTCCAGACGCGTCCAGATAATGGCGACCAAAAGTGCGCCAATCACCAGCAGGACGAGCGGCAGCGGCCAGAAGAACGAGAGCGTCATCTGACTGGCGAAGTAGATGGTGTACAGCAGATGAGCGAGGAAAAACGCGCCGATGGCATACAGCAGTTGCTGACGCGGCAAAAGGGTGAGGGCGTCGCCAATCAATGAGGCGCAAAGCCCGGCCAGCACAAGGTAGCTGATGGCATCAAACATCGGTGCCTGCCAGGCGAGCAACAGCAGTAACAGGAGTGTGACGGGTTTAAACACCCAGCGTTGCCAGGTGGGCCCACGGTAGCTGGCGTCGACGTACAGCCAGGCGGAGAAACAGACAGCAATAAATGACCAAAGCATAATAAGTCCCTGAATCCGTTATTGTATCGCGAGCACCATGCCCACGGCTCTTGCCTTGAGTTTAGTGGTCGCGAGGGGCGAATGACAATGCCACCGAAGACAGGGGAATCTTAAAAACGTGCTTTTATTTTTTCGCCTTGAGCTTTTTGAGCCAAATCAGCAGCTCAAAAACGCCAAACAGGAAGATGCGGAATTCTTCCAGACGGGTCATCTGCGGGCCGTCTTTCGGCAGCGTTTTTTTCATCATCGTGGCCTGCAGCGCGTGCATAAACACGGTGAAGAACAGGGCGACGTTGACGAAGATATTGAGCGGCTTCGGGAACGGGGAAAACAGGTTCAGCAGTAAAAATGCCCAGACAAAGAGCATCAGCAGACGCCCGAGATTAATCAGTATGTTCATCTTTCACTCCTTGTGAATCACGCAGATACAAGCGGTAGGCCACCTGACCGGCGACTTTTTCCCGATGCAAACTCCAGCTTGCCGGGACGGGCGGGAGACCATTCTCCACTTCACTCTCTACATAGATTAGCGCGTCATCCGCCAGCCAGCCGTTGTTTTCCAGAAGCGTTAAGGTCTCTTCGAGCATGCCTTTACGAAACGGCGGGTCGACGAAGACGATGTTGTGCGGCGTGCCGGATTGCGCAAGAAATGCCAGCGAGTTGCCGGTGACCACCTTGCCGTTACTGGCTTTCAGGGTCGCCAGGTTTTGCTGCAACTGCTGGGCGACACCGCGCTCCATTTCGAGCAGGGTGGCGCTCGCGGCATAGCGAGACAGGGCTTCTAAGCCCAGTGCGCCGCTACCGGCAAAGCAGTCGAGGCAATGGGCATCCACCATGGAGGGGGCCAGCCAGTTGAATAAGGTTTCGCGCACACGGTCCGTGGTAGGGCGCAGGCCGGGGCTGTCTGGTACGGGGAGTTTACGTCCGCGCCATTGTCCGCCAATGATGCGGATCTGGCCGGTGGCGGCCCGAGTGGGTTTCTTCATGGTCATCGCTTTGCTCATCATTTCGGCCTGCTATTCTAGCGGCGTGTTGCACGCCGCGAAACCTTAATCCGCAGGCGGTGAAGCGTGTTAAGGAAAGTGATAGACTATTTAACTAATTAAAATTTTTTCGCCCCTGCTACGGCGTTGTGGGCGTGTGCCATAAATTAACCGCGGGAGTATGGTCGCAAATGGCGGATGAAAAAAAACGTGGCTTTTTCTCCTGGCTCGGCTTTGGCCAAAAAGATCACGCAAAAGAAGAAGTAAAAGAAGACGTTAAAGAAGACGTCGCCGAACAAGAAGCGGAACAGCCTGGCGAAACAGAACAACCGCATACCGCGCAAGAGAGTGAAGTCTTCGCGCAAGATGTGGTTGAGGTAACGGAACAGCTGGCTGAGCGTGAAGAAGCTCCAACGGTGGTGGTGGCTTCAGAGCCTGCCGTTGTTGAACACGAAGAGCTGCCGCTGCCGGAAGAGGTGAGTGAGCCAACTGCCGACGAAGAAGAGTGGCAGCCGGAGCAGGATGCCGTTGAGGAAGAAGACGCGCCGCTTAGCGATGAAGAACTGGAAGCCCAGGCCCTGGCCGCCGTAGCCGCTGAAGAAGCGCTGGTGGTGGTGCCGGTTGAAGAATCGGTTGAAGAGCCTGTCGAGGAATCTGTTGCACAAGAAACCGTTGAAGAAACGGTGGTTGAGCAGGAAAAACCGACCAAAGAAGGCTTCTTCGCCCGTCTTAAACGCAGCCTACTCAAAACCAAAGAAAACCTCGGTTCCGGATTTATCAGTCTGTTCCGCGGCAAGAAAATCGATGATGATCTCTTTGAAGAGCTGGAAGAGCAGCTGCTGATTGCCGATGTGGGTGTAGAAACGACCCGCAAAATCATCGCGAGTCTGACAGAAGGCGCTTCGCGTAAGCAGCTGCGTGACGCCGAAGCACTCTATGGTTTGCTGAAAGAAGAGATGGGTGACATTCTTGCCAAAGTGGATGAACCGCTGAATGTTGAAGGCAAGTCTCCCTTTGTTATTCTGATGGTTGGCGTCAACGGCGTGGGTAAAACCACCACCATCGGTAAACTGGCGCGCCAGTTTGAGCAGCAGGGCAAGTCGGTGATGTTGGCTGCCGGGGATACCTTCCGTGCCGCGGCTGTTGAGCAGTTACAGGTGTGGGGCCAGCGTAACAACATTCCGGTCATTGCTCAGCATACCGGTGCGGATTCCGCCTCGGTGATTTTTGACGCCATCCAGGCGGCGAAAGCGCGCAATGTGGATGTGTTAATTGCCGATACCGCAGGGCGTTTGCAGAACAAATCGCACCTGATGGAAGAATTGAAGAAAATCGTCCGTGTGATGAAAAAGCTGGACGAAGATGCGCCGCATGAAATCATGCTGACCATTGATGCCAGCACCGGGCAGAATGCGGTAAGCCAGGCCAAACTGTTCCATGAAGCTGTTGGCCTGACCGGGATCACGCTGACCAAGCTGGATGGTACCGCCAAAGGGGGTGTCATCTTCTCGGTGGCCGATCAATTTAGCATTCCTATCCGTTACATCGGGGTCGGCGAACGAATTGAAGACCTGCGTCCGTTTAACGCGGGCGATTTTATAGAGGCACTTTTTGCCCGAGAGGACTAACAATGATTCGCTTTGAACACGTCAGCAAAGCCTATCTCGGTGGGAGACAAGCGTTGCAGGGGGTGACTTTCCACCTGCAACCGGGCGAGATGGCATTTCTGACCGGCCACTCTGGCGCAGGGAAAAGTACCCTGCTGAAGCTTATTTGTGGCATCGAGCGGCCAAGCGCCGGGAAAATCCTGTTTGGCGGGCATGACATTACTCGCCTGAAAAACCGTGAAGTGCCGTTTTTACGTCGGCAGATCGGCATGATTTTCCAGGATCACCATCTGCTGATGGACAGAACCGTGTATGACAACGTGGCGATCCCGTTGATTATTGCCGGTGCCAGCGGGGATGATATCCGCCGTCGCGTCTCTGCGGCGTTAGATAAAGTGGGCCTGCTCGACAAGGCGAAAAATTTCCCAATTCAGCTTTCCGGCGGGGAGCAACAGCGCGTGGGGATTGCCCGTGCGGTGGTCAACAAGCCTGCGGTGCTGCTGGCGGATGAACCGACCGGTAACCTGGACGATGCCCTCTCCGAAGGGATTTTACGTCTGTTTGAGGAGTTCAATCGCGTTGGGGTGACGGTATTAATGGCAACGCACGACCTGGGGCTCATCTCCCGTCGTTCGTACCGTATGCTGACCCTGAGCGATGGCCATTTGCATGGAGGCCTGGCGGGTGAATAAGCGCGACGCAATCAATCAAATCCGGCAGTTTGGCAGCAAGTTAGACCGCTTGCGTAAGTCGGCAAGTGGGGCGGGCGACGCGGGTCGCAACGCGCCGCGTCGTGGTAAAACGCCGCCCAAGCCGAACTCCCGTAAAACCAATGTGTTTAACGAACAGGTGCGCTATGCCTTCCAGGGCGCAGTGCAGGATCTCAAAAGCAAACCCTTTGCGACCTTCCTGACGGTCATGGTGATTGCCATTTCCCTGACGTTGCCGAGCGTGTGCTACATGGTCTACAAAAACGTCAACCAGGCCGCCTCGCAGTACTATCCGTCCCCGCAAATCACCGTCTATTTCGATAAGGCGCTGGATGACGATGCGGCAGCACAGGTGGTTGGGCAGTTGCAGTCAGAGCAGGGCGTTGAAAAGGTGAATTATCTTTCGCGTGAAGATGCTCTGGGTGAGTTCCGTAACTGGTCCGGCTTTGGCGGTGCGCTGGACATGCTGGAAGAGAACCCGCTGCCCGCCGTGGCGGTGGTTATCCCGAAGCTGGATTTCCAGAGCACCGACTCGCTGAATACGCTGCGCGATCGCATTACCAAATTGCACGGTATTGATGAAGTGCGCATGGACGATAGCTGGTTTGCGCGTCTGGCGTCATTGACCGGGCTGGTAGGGCGTGTGTCGGCGATGATCGGCGTACTGATGGTCGCGGCGGTGTTCCTTGTCATCGGTAACAGTGTGCGCCTGAGTATCTTTTCCCGCCGTGATTCCATCAACGTGCAGAAGCTGATTGGCGCAACGGATGGCTTTATCCTGCGGCCTTTCCTCTACGGCGGCGCATTGCTGGGCTTTAGTGGTGCCTTTTTGTCACTCATTCTTTCATCGATTCTGGTGATGCGGCTATCAACGGCGGTGACCGAGGTGGCGAAGGTCTTCGGCACGCAGTTTGAGCTAAGCGGCCTGTCGTTTGATGAGTGCTTGCTGCTGCTGTTGCTGTGCTCAATGATTGGTTGGGTGGCCGCCTGGCTTGCCACGGTTCAACATTTACGCCACTTTACTCCACAGTAAAAAATCTCTGATATACTCTTTCCCTGCAATGCAGTATTCCCGTAGCAGGGAAAGCGTATAACTGATATCTCCCTTCCCCTGCCCCGGTTTTTCATGCTTATGTCACATTTTGTGCCTAATTTATTCACAACCCGTCCAGGAACTTGTGGATAAAATCACTGTCTGATAAAAGAGTGAATGCTATTCTCGTTGCTCATTAACGCTGGCATGTTTGTTGCCTGATGGGGACAGACCGCCGCCAGTTGGATGTAAATTGAGAGGATTTGAATGACCAAAGAAATGCAATCTTTAGCTTTAGCCCCTGTTGGTAACCTGGAATCTTATATCCGGGCTGCGAACACATGGCCGATGTTAACGGCCGAGGAAGAAAAGGAGCTTGCTGAAAAGCTGCATTACCAGGGCGATCTGGAAGCAGCTAAGACGCTGATCCTGTCTCACCTGCGCTTTGTTGTTCATGTTGCTCGTAACTATTCGGGCTACGGCCTGCCGCAGGCAGACCTGATTCAGGAAGGTAATATCGGCCTGATGAAAGCCGTCCGTCGCTTCAACCCGGAAGTGGGTGTGCGTCTGGTCTCTTTCGCCGTGCACTGGATCAAAGCCGAAATTCATGAATACGTGCTGCGTAACTGGCGTATTGTGAAAGTCGCAACCACCAAAGCACAGCGTAAGCTGTTCTTTAACCTGCGTAAAACCAAGCAGCGTCTGGGCTGGTTCAATCAGGACGAAGTGGAAATGGTGGCCCGTGAGTTGGGCGTGAGCAGCAAAGACGTGCGTGAAATGGAATCGCGTATGGCGGCTCAGGACATGACCTTTGACATGTCGTCCGATGATGAATCTGACAGCCAGCCAATGGCACCGGTGCTCTACCTGCAGGATAAATCATCTAACTTTGCTGACGGCATTGAAGATGATAACTGGGAAGAGCAGGCCGCGAACAAGCTGACCTATGCAATGGAAGGCCTCGACGAGCGTAGCCAGGATATTATCCGCGCCCGCTGGCTGGACGATGACAATAAGTCCACCCTGCAGGAACTGGCAGACCGTTACGGTGTTTCCGCTGAGCGTGTGCGTCAGCTTGAAAAGAACGCCATGAAAAAACTGCGTGCCGCGATTGAAGCGTAATTAGCGCACTGAAGAATGAGCCGGGTAAGCGAAAGCGACCCGGCTTTTTGTTTTTATGCCCCTCATAGCCCGTGTTTCCTGAGACACGCCAGCAGTACGCCAAACGCCGCTTCCATCTCTTCTTCCTCCATTGCGGCAAAGCCCATCAGCAGCCCTTTCAATGGCTTATCGCCCGCGTAATAACGAGAAAGCGCACGCACCAGAATGCCACTGATGTTTGCCTGACGGGCAATTTCCACGTCATCGCAGCTGTCAGGCAGCGACAGCACCAGATGCAGGCCCGCATTATCGTTGTATTCGCTGAGCGCTTCTTTACCCAGCGCGTCGGTAATCAACCCGGCCAGTCTGGCCCGCCGCCGGGCGTAGAGCAGCCGCATCCGGCGGATGTGCGCTGTGTAATAACCTTCACTGATGAACAGCGCGAGCGCTTCCTGATCCAATAAACGCCCGCCACGATAAAGCTCCGCATGGGCCGTTTTTAGCGCCTGCACTAAAGGCCGGGGCAGCACCAGATAGCCCAGACGAAGGCCAGGGTAGAGTGTTTTACTGAATGTGCCGGTGTAGATAACCGGGGCATCATCCACCAGACCTTGTAGCGCCGGAATCGGCTGGCCGGAAAACCGAAATTCGCTGTCGTAATCGTCTTCCACAATCCAGCTCCCCGTTTGCCGCGCCAGCGCCAGCAAGCGTTGGCGACGTTCAAGGCTCATCACGCAGCCGAGCGGATACTGGTGAGAGGGGGTGACGAAAATCAGTTTTGGTGGTATCTCACCGGCTTCGGGTGGATTCATGCCCGCAAGGTCGACATTTATGGAATCCAGCGTGACGCCGTTCATCGTCAACACGTTACGGATCCCCCAATAGGCCGGTTCTTCAATCCATGCACTGTCACCGGGGTTACACAGCATGCGTGACACCAAATCGATGGCCTGGTGGATCCCTTCGGTTATCAGGATTTGTTCGGCACTGCATTTTACCGAGCGCGTAATGCGCAGGTAGTCCACCAGCGCCTGCTGGAGCGCCGGGCTGCCCCCTGCGCTGCTATAAGAAAGCTGGCTGGCCTGTGGTTTGCGGCCGACGCGGGTCTGGATTTTACGAAACAGAGCGTGGGGGAACGTATTCACATCCGGGACGCCGGGCAAAAAAGCGCCCCACTGGCGTGGGCTGGCGCTGCTGCGCTGTATCAGTTTCAACCCTCTGGCCGACAGGTGTGAGGGCAGGTCACCTGCGGCAGTTTCGGCGTGCGATGAGGGGGCGGAGAGCAGGCTGTCCGGCACGGTCTGCGCCACAAAGGTGCCGCTGCCGGTGCGTGACACCACATAGCCTTCTGCCAGCAGTTGCTCGTAGACCGTCAGCACCGTATTGCGCGACATGTGCAGCTCTGCGGCCAGATCCCGGCTCGGCGGCAGGCGGCTTTGCGGTGGCAGGCTCCCTTCCAGGATCGACAGGCGAATCGCGTTATATAATTTCTTATGCAGCTTGCCATCGCGCTGAGCGTCCAGATGTAATTGCAGTAAATCACTGACGAGTGAGCGCAATTGGATCCCTCAATTATTCAAAACTGGTACTCGATTATAGGACCGCTTGTGGCATTGTGGCAAAAGATGACTGCTGCGAAATGAATCAATGACGGGGGAGTACAAGGTGAAAAATAATGAATTACAGCAACGCCGTTTAGCGGCGACACCGCGTGGCATTGGCGTGATGTGCGGCTTCTATGCCGACAAAGCAGAAAACGCCACGTTGTGGGATGTTGAAGGTAATGAGGTTATCGATTTTGCGGCCGGGATTGCGGTGCTGAATACCGGACATCGTCATCCGAAGGTCATTGCGGCGGTGGAAAAACAGCTGCACGCGTTTACCCACACCGCTTATCAGATTGTTCCGTACGAAAGCTACGTGTCTCTGGCGGAGCGTATCAACGAACGCGCACCCGTTGAGGGGCCGGCGAAAACGGCCTTTTTCTCTACCGGCGCTGAAGCGGTTGAGAACGCCGTCAAAATCGCCCGCGCGTACACCAAACGTCCTGGGGTGATTACCTTCGGCGGCGGTTTCCACGGGCGTACCTACATGACCATGGCGCTGACCGGCAAAGTTGCACCGTACAAAATCGGCTTTGGCCCGTTCCCAGGGTCTGTTTTCCACGCACAGTTCCCTAACGCCCTGCACGGCGTGAGCACGGCTGACGCAATGAAAAGCCTGGATCGTATTTTCAAAGCGGATATTGCGCCGGACCAGGTCGCGGCGATTTTGCTTGAGCCGGTACAGGGTGAGGGCGGGTTTAACATCGCTCCTGACGACTTTATGCAGGCCCTGCGTAAACTCTGCGATACCCACGGTATTCTGCTGATTACCGATGAAGTGCAGACCGGTTTCGCCCGCACCGGTAAGCTGTTTGCGGTGGAGTATTACAGCGTCAAACCGGATCTCATCACCATGGCGAAAAGCCTGGCGGGGGGCTTGCCACTGTCGGCTGTCGCCGGACGTGCCGACGTGATGGATGCGCCTGCTCCAGGCGGGCTGGGTGGCACTTACGCCGGTAACCCACTGGCGGTGGCGGCAGCGCACGCGGTGCTGGATGTGATTGACGAAGAGAATCTGTGCGAACGTGCCAACCATCTGGGTAAACATCTGGTGGAAGTGCTGACGAAGGCGAAAGCAGACTGCCCGTACATTGCGGATATTCGTGCTCAGGGGTCGATGGTGGCGGTGGAATTTAACGATCCGCAGACCGGAGAGCCGTCGGCGGCCTTCACCAAACAGGTGCAGGATAAAGCGCTGGCCGCAGGGCTGTTATTGCTGAGCTGTGGGGTTTACGGCAACGTGATCCGCTTCCTCTACCCACTTACTATTCCAGAAGTTCAGTTCCGTAAAGCCCTGGATATTATTCACCAGTCGCTGACACGATAAACCTGATTCTTAACAAAAGCCGCCTTGTGGCGGCTTTCTCACATTGTTCATCCCGCTGTTATATAACCTTCAAAAATGTTGTTCCAAATTTCAGAAAATGGGGTATGTTTTAGCAGAGAATGCTGCAAAGGCACGGGCAGACCGACTCTGAACCACTATCATATTCTTTTCTTATGATAGTAAACAAAATAATGTGCCGAACAACAACATCACAACAAATTCAATCACCATAAGAATGGGGAACCTCAGGATGAAAATGAAGGGCAAAGCGTTACTGGCAGGATGTATTGCGTTAGCGATGAGCAACATGGCATTCGCCAAAGATATTAAAGTTGCCGTCGTGGGTGCAATGTCTGGTCCGGTTGCGCAATACGGTGATCAGGAATTTACAGGTGCTGAGCAGGCTGTTGCAGATATCAACGCCAAAGGCGGGATTAAAGGCGACAAACTGGTTATCACTAAATACGACGATGCATGTGATCCGAAACAAGCGGTAGCGGTAGCAAACAAAGTGGTTAACGATGGCATCAAATACGTTATCGGCCACCTGTGCTCCTCCTCCACTCAGCCCGCGTCTGACATTTATGAAGACGAAGGCATTCTGATGATCACGCCAGCAGCAACCGCACCGGAGCTGACGGCACGTGGCTACAAACTGACTCTGCGTACCACCGGTCTGGACTCCGACCAGGGCCCGACCGCAGCAAAATACATTCTTGAGAGCGTGAAGCCGCAGCGCATTGCCGTGATTCATGACAAACAGCAGTACGGTGAAGGTCTGGCGCGCGCAGTACAGGATGGTCTGAAAAAAGGCGGCGCAAACGTGGTCTTCTTTGACGGTATCACCGCCGGTGAGAAAGACTTCTCCACGCTGGTTGCGCGTCTGAAGAAAGAGAACATCGACTTTGTTTACTACGGTGGTTACCACCCGGAAATGGGCCAGATCCTGCGTCAGTCCCGTGCCGCTGGTCTGAAAACCAAATTCATGGGGCCGGAAGGCGTGGCGAACGTTTCTCTGTCTAACATTGCCGGTGAATCTGCTGAAGGCATGTTAGTGACCAAACCGAAAAACTACGACCAGGTTCCGGCTAACAAACCTATCGTAGATGCGATTAAAGCGAAGAAACAGGATCCAAGCGGCGCGTTCGTCTGGACCACCTACGCTGCGCTGCAGTCTCTGGCTGCAGGTCTGAACCAGACCGCAGAGCCGGCTGAAATCGCCACCTGGCTGAAAGCGAACTCTGTTGAAACCGTCATGGGGCCGCTGTCCTGGGATGCGAAGGGTGACCTGAAAGGCTTTGAGTTCGGCGTCTTCACCTGGCATGCGGATGGCACTGCCACCGACGCAAAATAAACAGCAAAAAGGCAACGCAAGTTGCCTTTTTTAGTGTTTGCTCCCTCTCCCCGTGGTAGGTAAAAGCAAAATGGCAACCTGAGGTTGCCATTTTTAGTGTTTGCTCCCTCTCCCTGTGGGAGAGGGTTGGGGTGAGGGCATCAGACAGCTCAGTCCTATAAAAACTAACGCTTCACCCAGCCATCATTCTGCGCGGTAAAGCCCATCGCCTGGGCGAACGCGGCCATAATATTGCGATCTTCCACGCCCGCTTCGGTAATCCACCAGGTGGTGATGTTCGGGTTATCTGCAATAACTTCATCCAGCAAATATTTCCCCACGCCACGGCGGCGGGTGACATCACGCACGCGCAGGGAATCGAGTGCACCTTGTGTTCCGCGAAGCGTCACGCGGACAGCACCCAAAAGTCGCTCATTAAAACGTGCCGCATAAATACGGTGGGTTTCGTCAACCTGCAGCGATGCAGGGGAGTACTCCGGCCAGACTTTAGCTAAATCAATATGATCCTGATCGGAAAACGACTCCAGACGGATGATGGTCAATTTCATGTACAGCTTGTCCATGTCTCAAAAGATAATTGCAGTGTAAACAATTTCACCTGAAACGGGCTGTTAGTTTTTTATATTTCGTTTTGCAGGCGATTACTTTTGAGGCGGGCGTTGTAGCAGTTTTAAACATCAGTGATCGAAAACCAGGTAGCATTTTTCCCTAAAAGGTAGCGTTTTATTCCGCTCTTTGTACCATTATTTTATGCTGCTGACTGAACTTTTTTGGTTTAACTCCAGGGTAAATCAGAATATTATCTCTGCTTAATAGCCTGAAAAATAGAGTATTTAGTCTGGTTTTTGCCAAAAAACTACGCTAAACCCTTCATGGCACTGGTAAAAATAGCGTTGTCTATTAAAAGTACAGAATGCTTTTTAACCATAAAAAAACAAAATTTTCACACAATGCTCTCTTGTCGCGCTAACGCGACCTGATGTCTGAGTGTGGAACTACATCACGAACGGGGATTTGAAGTATGAAAAGGAACGCGAAGACAGTACTCGCGGGGATTGTTGCATTTGCGATGTCTCACGCGGCCATGGCGGCAGATATTAAAGTTGCGGTTGTCGGCGCGATGTCCGGTCCGGTTGCTCAATGGGGTGACATGGAATTTAACGGTGCGCGTCAGGCGATTAAAGATATCAATGCTAAGGGTGGCGTGAAGGGGGACAAATTCGTTGCCGTTGAATACGACGATGCCTGTGATCCGAAACAAGCTGTTGCGGTCGCCAACAAAATTGTCAACGACGGCATCAAGTATGTGATTGGCCATCTTTGCTCATCATCGACCCAGCCAGCGTCTGATATCTATGAAGACGAAGGCATTCTGATGATCTCGCCGGGCGCGACCAACCCGGAACTGACCCAGCGCGGCTATAAATACATTATGCGTACCGCAGGGCTGGACTCCTCTCAGGGGCCGACCGCAGCGAAATACATCATCAACTCCGTGAAGCCTCAGCGTATTGCGATCATTCATGATAAACAGCAGTACGGTGAAGGTCTGGCGCGTTCCGTGCAGGAAAGCCTGAAAGCCAGCGGTGCCAATATTGTCTTCTTCGACGGCATTACCGCAGGTGAGAAAGATTTCTCTGCGCTGGTGGCGCGTCTGAAGAAAGAAAATATCGATTTTGTCTACTACGGTGGTTATTACCCGGAAATGGGCCAGATCCTGCGCCAGGCGCGTTCAAACGGTCTGAAAACCCAATTTATGGGCCCGGAAGGCGTAGGTAACGCATCCCTCTCCAACATTGCAGGTGATGCGGGCGAAGGCATGCTGGTGACCATGCCGAAACGCTACGACCAGGACCCGGCCAACCAGGGCATCGTTGATGCGCTGAAAGCAGAGAAAAAAGATCCGAGTGGTCCGTATGTCTGGATTACTTACGCTGCCGTGCAGTCGCTTGCACAGGCACTTGACCGCGCGAGCAGCAACGAGCCGCTGGCACTGGTTAATGATTTAAAAGCCAACGGGGCTAAAACCGTGATTGGGCCGCTGAACTGGGATGAGAAAGGCGATTTGAAAGGATTTGATTTCGGTGTCTTTACATGGCACGCCGATGGATCGTCTTCGGTAGCTAAATAAAATATCCCACCGCCCGTGCAATACGGGCGGGTTTAGAAAGGTTACGTTATGTCCGAGCAGTTTCTCTATTTCTTGCAGCAGATGTTTAACGGCGTGACGCTGGGAAGCACCTATGCACTGATCGCCATAGGCTACACCATGGTCTACGGCATTATCGGCATGATTAACTTCGCCCACGGCGAGGTCTACATGATCGGTAGCTATGTCTCCTTTATGATAATCGCCGCACTGATGATGATGGGTATCGACGCCAGCTGGCTGCTGATTACCGCAGGTTTCGTCGGCGCGATTGTGATTGCCAGTGCCTATGGCTGGAGCATTGAACGCGTGGCTTATCGCCCGGTGCGTAGCTCCAAGCGCCTGATTGCACTGATTTCCGCCATCGGGATGTCTATCTTCCTGCAAAACTACGTCAGCCTGACCGAAGGGTCGCGAGACGTGGCATTGCCAAGTCTGTTTAACGGCCAGTGGACCGTGGGCAGCAGCGATAATTTCTCTGCGACCATCACGACCATGCAGTTGGTAATCTGGATTGTGACCTTTGTTTCCATGCTGGCGCTGACCGTGTTTATTCGTTACTCCCGTATGGGCCGTGCCTGCCGTGCCTGTTCGGAAGACCTGAAAATGGCCAGCCTGCTCGGTATTAACACCGACCGCGTCATTGCCCTGACCTTCGTCATCGGTGCGGCCATGGCCGCTGTGGCGGGCGTGTTGCTCGGCCAGTTCTATGGCGTAATCAACCCGTATATTGGCTTTATGGCGGGTATGAAAGCCTTCACCGCTGCGGTGCTGGGCGGTATCGGTAGTATCCCTGGTGCGATGATCGGTGGCCTGATTCTGGGTGTTGCCGAATCCCTCTCCTCTGCATACCTGAGTACGGAATATAAAGACGTGGTGGCCTTTGCCCTGCTGATTATCGTGCTGTTGGTGATGCCGACCGGTATCCTGGGTCGCCCGGAGGTTGAAAAAGTATGAAACCGATACATTTTGCGATGGCGCTGCTGTCAGCCGCCATGTTCTTCGTGCTCGCGGGCGTCTTTATGGGCGTGCAGTTAGAGCTGGATGGCACCAAATTAGTGGTGAACACGGCGGCAAGTATTCGCTGGGAATGGGTCTTTATCGGCACCGCGGTGGTGTTCTTCTTCCAGTTGCTGCGCCCGGTCTTCCAGAAGAGCCTGAAAAACGTCTCCGGCCCGAAATTCATTCTGCCGGCGATTGACGGTTCAACCGTTAAACAAAAATTGTTCCTGGTTGCCCTGCTGGTGGCTGCCGTCGCCTGGCCGTTTGTGGTCTCACGCGGCACGGTGGATATTGCGACCATGACCATGATTTACATCATCCTGGGTCTGGGCCTGAACGTGGTGGTGGGGCTGTCTGGCTTGCTGGTGCTTGGCTACGGTGGTTTCTATGCCATTGGCGCGTACACTTTTGCGTTGTTGAATCACTATTACGGCCTGGGTTTCTGGACCTGTCTGCCCATTTCGGCGCTGGTTTCTGCAGCGGCGGGCTTCCTGCTCGGCTTCCCGGTACTGCGTCTGCGCGGTGACTACCTGGCGATCGTGACCTTAGGTTTCGGTGAAATCGTCCGTATTCTTCTGCTCAACAACACCGAAATTACCGGTGGCCCGAACGGCATCAGCCAGATCCCTAAACCGACGCTGTTTGGCCTGGAGTTCAGCCGTAGCGCGCGTGAAGGCGGCTGGGATACCTTCAGCAACTTCTTCGGTGTGCCGTACGACCCGAGCGACCGTGTCATTTTCCTTTATCTGGTGGCTCTGCTGCTGGTGGTCTTCTCTCTGTTTGTGATCAACCGCCTGCTGCGTATGCCGCTGGGCCGCGCCTGGGAAGCCCTGCGTGAAGATGAGATTGCCTGTCGTTCACTGGGCCTGAACCCGACCCGCATCAAGCTGACGGCGTTTACCATCAGTGCGGCGTTTGCAGGCTTTGCCGGTACGCTGTTTGCTGCGCGCCAGGGCTTTGTCAGCCCGGAATCCTTCACCTTCGCGGAATCTGCGTTCGTGCTGGCGATTGTGGTGCTGGGCGGTATGGGGTCGCAGTTTGCGGTCATCCTGGCAGCGATTCTGCTGGTGGTGTCGCGCGAGCTGATGCGTGATTTCAATGAATACAGCATGTTGATGCTGGGTGGTTTGATGGTACTGATGATGATCTGGCGTCCACAGGGCTTGCTGCCAATGACCCGCGCGCAGTTGAAACTGAAAAGTGGTCAGGCAAAAGGAGAGCAGGCATGAGTCAGCCACTGTTATCCGTAAATGGCCTGATGATGCGTTTTGGCGGCCTGCTGGCCGTTAACAACGTCGCGCTGGATTTACATCCTCAGGAAATTGTCTCGCTTATCGGCCCGAACGGCGCAGGAAAAACCACGGTGTTCAACTGCCTGACCGGTTTCTACAAACCGACGGGCGGCAGCATCATGCTGCGCGACCAGCACCTTGAAGGGCTGCCGGGGCAACAAATTGCCCGTATGGGCGTGGTGCGGACGTTCCAGCACGTGCGCCTGTTCCGTGAAATGACGGTGATTGAAAACCTGCTGGTGGCACAACATCAGCAGCTGAAAACCGGCGTCTTCTCTGGCCTGTTGAAAACCCCGTCGTTCCGCCGTGCTCAGAGTGAAGCGCTGGATCGTGCTGCAACCTGGCTTGAACGTATTGGCCTGCTGGAGCATGCGAACCGCCAGGCCAGCAACCTGGCTTACGGTGACCAGCGTCGTCTGGAAATCGCCCGCTGCATGGTGACGCAGCCAGAAATCCTGATGCTCGATGAACCTGCTGCGGGCCTCAACCCGAAAGAGACCAAAGAGCTGGATGAGCTGATCGTCGAACTGCGTAGCCATCACAACACCACCATTCTGCTGATTGAGCATGATATGAAGCTGGTGATGGGGATCTCCGACCGTATTTACGTTGTCAACCAGGGAACACCGCTGGCTAACGGTACACCGGAAGAAATTCGTAATAACCCGGACGTGATCCGTGCATACCTCGGTGAGGCATAAGATGGAAAAAGTCATGTTGTCCTTTGACAAAGTAAGTGCCCACTACGGCAAAATCCAGGCCCTGCACGACGTCAGCCTGCACATCAATCAGGGGGAGATTGTGACCCTGATTGGCGCCAACGGCGCGGGTAAAACCACGCTGCTGGGGACGCTTTGCGGCGATCCACGCGCCACCAGCGGTCATATTGTCTTTGACGGTAAAGACATTACCGACTGGCAGACGGCAAAAATCATGCGTGAAGCGGTGGCGATTGTCCCGGAAGGGCGTCGCGTCTTCTCCCGTATGACGGTGGAAGAGAACCTGGCGATGGGCGGCTTTTTTGCCGACAGCGAGCAGTTCCAGAGCCGCATCAAGCGCGTTTACGACTTGTTCCCGCGTCTGCACGAACGCCGTATTCAGCGTGCGGGCACCATGTCTGGCGGTGAGCAGCAGATGCTGGCGATTGGTCGTGCGCTGATGAGCCAGCCGCGCTTGCTGCTGCTGGACGAACCTTCACTGGGTCTTGCCCCCATCATCATTCAGCAAATCTTCGATACCATCGAACAGCTGCGTAAAGAAGGGATGACCATCTTCCTCGTCGAGCAGAACGCCAACCAGGCGCTGAAGCTCGCCGACCGTGGCTACGTGCTGGAAAACGGCCATGTCGTACTGGAAGATACTGGTGATGCGCTGCTGGCTAACGAAGCGGTACGCAGCGCCTATTTGGGTGGATAGGTAAAAGCAAAAAGGCAACGTGGTGAGTTGCCTTTTTTAGTGTTTGCGCCCTCTCCCTGTGGGAGAGGGCCGGGGTGAGGGCATCAGGCCGCACATTACCCCGCCATCTTTCCTTCACCAATTCATCATCCTGCCATCATCTCTCTGACGCCTGGCTGTCACCTTCTTGTAATTAAAAGGTTATTTTTCTGTCATTCGAGCGTGTCATGTTACCTCGCGAGCATAAAACGCGTGATATCGCGCATCCGGCACAACAAGAGAGAAAACCGAATGACACCGTTACGACACACAGCTTTAGGTCTGGCACTTGGGTTGATCTTCGCAGGCAACGCAATGGCCGCTACATCAATCCCGTTCTGGCATTCCATGGAAGGGGAACTGGGTAAAGAAGTTGAATCCCTGGCGCAACGTTTTAACGAAACCCACCCGGATTACAAAATTGTGCCGGTGTACAAAGGTAACTACGAGCAGAGCCTGAGTGCCGGTATTGCTGCGTTCCGTACCGGTAACGCACCTGCCATGTTGCAGGTTTATGAAGTCGGCACCGCGACCATGATGGCGTCTAAAGCGATCAAGCCGGTCTACGAAGTCTTCAAAGACGCAGGCATCAGCTTTGACGAATCTCAGTTCGTCCCGACCGTTTCCGGTTACTACACCGATTCTAAAACCGGTCACCTGCTGTCTCAGCCGTTCAACAGCTCCACGCCGGTGCTGTATTACAACAAAGACGCCTTCAAAAAAGCGGGCTTAGACCCAGAGCAGCCACCGAAAACCTGGCAGGACCTGGCCGCGTACACCGCCAAGCTGAAAGCAGCTGGCATGAAGTGTGGTTACGCCAGCGGCTGGCAGGGTTGGATCCAGATTGAAAACTTCAGCGCCTGGCATGGTCTGCCAGTGGCGACGAAAAACAACGGTTTCGACGGGACTGATGCGGTTCTGGAGTTCAACAAGCCAGAGCAGGTGAAACACATCGCCATGCTGGAAGAGCTGAACAAGAAGGGCGATTTCAGCTACTTCGGTCGTAAAGACGAGTCTACCGAGAAGTTCTATAACGGTGACTGCGCGATTACTACCGCCTCTTCCGGCTCTCTGGCAGACATCCGTCATTACGCCAAATTTAACTACGGTGTCGGCATGATGCCTTACGACGCTGACGTGAAAGGCGCACCGCAGAACGCCATCATCGGTGGTGCAAGCCTGTGGGTCATGCAGGGCAAAGACAAAGCCACTTATACCGGCGTTGCTCAGTTCCTGGAATTCCTGGCGAAACCAGAAAATGCTGCTGAATGGCACCAGAAAACCGGTTACCTGCCAATTACCACTGCGGCGTATGAGCTGACCCGTAAAGAAGGCTTCTACGACAAAAACCCAGGTGCGGATATCGCGACGCGTCAGATGCTGAACAAGCCGCCGTTGCCGTTCACCAAAGGTATGCGTCTGGGCAACATGCCGCAGATCCGTACTATCGTGGATGAAGAGCTGGAAAGCGTCTGGACCGGTAAGAAAACCCCGCAGCAGGCGCTGGATGCCGCTGTAGAGCGTGGTAATCAACTGCTGCGTCGCTTCGAGCAATCCACTAAGTCTTAATAGTTTACACCCTCACCCCGGCCCTCTCCCTAAAAGGGAGAGGGAGCAAACCATCCCCTCGCCCCTCCGGGGAGAGGGTTAGGGTGAGGGGAAAATACAACTCAGAGCCTAACTATGTCCTCATCCCGTCCGGTGTTTCGTTCGCGCTGGCTGCCCTATCTGCTGGTCGCCCCCCAACTGGTTATCACCGTCATATTCTTTATCTGGCCTGCGGGCGAAGCGTTGTGGTACTCCGTACAGAGCGTGGACCCCTTTGGGCTTTCCAGCACCTTCGTCGGGCTGGACAACTTCGTGGCGCTGTTCCGCGACAGCTACTATCTGGACTCCTTCTGGACGACGATGCGCTTCAGTGCGCTGGTGACCTTCTTCGGTCTCTTCACGTCGCTGTTTTTCGCCGCCCTCGTGGATAACGTGGTGCGTGGCAGCCGGATTTACCAGACGCTGATGCTGCTGCCTTACGCCGTTGCCCCGGCCGTGGCTGCCGTACTGTGGATTTTCCTCTTTAACCCAGGCCGTGGGTTGATTACCCATTTCCTCGAGCAGTTTGGCTACGACTGGAACCACGCCCAGAACAGCGGCCAGGCCATGTTCCTGGTGGTTTTCGCCTCCGTCTGGAAGCAGATTAGTTACAACTTCCTGTTCTTCTTTGCCGCGCTGCAGTCCATTCCGCGTTCGCTGGTGGAAGCCGCGGCGATTGACGGCGCAGGACCCATTCGTCGCTTCTTCAGGCTGTCGCTGCCGCTGATCGCCCCGGTGAGTTTCTTCCTGCTGGTGGTTAACCTCGTGTACGCCTTCTTCGACACCTTCCCGGTGATCGATGCCGCCACCGCAGGCGGCCCGGTACAGGCCACAACGACGCTGATTTATAAGATTTACCGCGAAGGTTTTGTCGGACTGGATCTCTCGGCCTCTGCCGCGCAGTCGGTGGTGCTGATGTTCCTGGTCATTGTGCTGACCGTCGTTCAGTTCCGTTATGTAGAAAGTAAGGTGCGCTACCAATGATTGAGAATCGCCCCGGGCTGACCCTGTTCAGCCACATCATGCTGATTCTGGGCATTGTGACGATCCTGTTTCCGATGTACGTGGCGTTTGTCACTGCCACGCTGGACATCAAAGCGGTGTATGACACGCCGATGACGCTCATCCCCGGCACCCATTTGTGGGAAAACCTGCGCACCATCTGGACCCAGGGCGTGGGCGTGAACAGCGCGCCGTTCTGGCTGATGCTGACCAACAGTTTCATCATGGCCTTTACCATTACCGTGGGAAAAATCGCCGTCTCGATGCTGTCGGCTTTTGCCATCGTCTGGTTCCGTTTTCCGCTGCGTAACCTCTTCTTCTGGATGATCTTTATCACCCTGATGCTGCCGGTTGAAGTGCGTATCTTCCCGACGGTGGAAGTGATCGCCAACCTGAAAATGCTCGACAGTTATACCGGCCTGACGCTGCCGCTGATGGCCTCTGCCACCGCGACCTTCCTGTTCCGGCAGTTCTTTATGACCCTGCCGGACGAGCTGATTGAAGCGGCGCGCATTGATGGCGCGTCACCGATGCGCTTTTTCTGGGACATCGTGCTGCCGCTGTCAAAAACCAACCTGGCGGCGCTGTTTGTGATCACCTTTATCTACGGCTGGAACCAGTATCTGTGGCCGCTGTTGATCGTCAGTGATGTCAATCTTGGCACCGCCGTCGCAGGCATCAAGGGCATGATCGCCACGGGCGAAGGCACCACACAATGGAACCAGGTGATGGCGGCGATGTTGCTTACGCTGATCCCACCGGTCGTTATCGTTTTAGCCATGCAGCGCGCGTTCGTTCGTGGTTTAGTGGACAGTGAGAAATAAGATGGCAGGATTAAAATTACAGGCCGTAACCAAAAGCTGGGACGGCGGAAAAACCCAGGTGATTCAGCCATTGACCGTGGATGTCGCTGACGGCGAATTCATTGTGATGGTGGGGCCGTCAGGCTGTGGCAAATCTACCTTGCTGCGTATGGTGGCCGGTCTTGAGCGCGTCAGTACCGGTGACATCTGGATTGACAGCCATCGCGTGACCGAAATGGAACCCAAAGATCGCGGCATCGCGATGGTGTTCCAGAACTACGCCCTCTATCCGCACATGAGTGTGGAAGAGAACATGGCGTGGGGACTAAAAATCCGCAATATGGGCAAAGAGCACATTGCCGAACGCGTGAAAGAAGCCGCCCGTATTCTTGAGCTGGACGGCCTGCTCAAACGCCGTCCGCGCGAACTGTCCGGCGGTCAGCGCCAGCGCGTGGCCATGGGCCGTGCGATTGTCCGCGACCCGGCGGTGTTCTTGTTCGACGAACCGCTGTCTAACCTCGACGCCAAACTGCGCGTGCAGATGCGCCTTGAGTTACAACATCTGCATCGCCGTCTGAAAACCACCTCGCTGTACGTGACGCACGACCAGGTGGAAGCGATGACCCTGGCGCAGCGCGTAATGGTCATGAACAAAGGTGTTGCCGAGCAGATCGGCACGCCCATTGAAGTCTATGAAAAACCGGCCAGCCGCTTTGTGGCGAGCTTTATTGGCAGCCCGGCCATGAACCTGCTGGATGGGCGCATCAGCAGCACCGGCACCCATTTTGAGCTCGACAGCGGCATGGCGCTGCCGGTGAACTGGTTCTATCGCGGTTATGCCGGGCGCAAAATGACCCTGGGTATCCGCCCGGAACATATTGCGTTAAGCTCACAGGCCGCAGGTGGTGTACCGCTGGTGCTGGATACACTGGAAATGCTCGGAGCGGATAACCTGGCGCACGGTCGCTGGGGCAGCCACAAGCTGGTGGTGCGTTTGCCGCACCAGGAGCGCCCGGCGCAGGGCAGCACCTTATGGCTGCATCTGCCAGAAAATCACCTGCACCTCTTCGACGGTGAAACAGGACAACGCGTATGAGTAACTGGCCTTACCCCCACATCGTCGCCCACCGTGGCGGCGGAAAACTTGCGCCGGAAAACACGCTGGCGGCCATTGATGTGGGTGCCCGCTACGGTCACACCATGATTGAGTTTGACGTCAAGCTGTCAAAAGACGGGCATATATTCCTGCTCCACGATGACAATCTTGAGCGCACCAGCAACGGCTGGGGCGTGGCGGGGAATCTGGACTGGAACGATCTGCTGAAAGTCGATGCCGGTAGCTGGTTTAGCGGTGAATTTAAAGGCGAGCCTTTACCGCAGCTTTCTGAGGTTGCCGATCGCTGTCGCGACCACGGACTGCTGGCCAATATCGAAATCAAACCGACCACGGGCAGCGGCCCGCTGACCGGCAAAGTGGTGGCGCTGGCAGCGCGCGAGTTGTGGCAGGGAATGGTGCCCCCGCTGCTTTCTTCTTTTGAGATTGATGCGCTGGAAGCCGCACAACAGGCCGTGCCGGAACTGCCCCGTGGGTTGTTGCTCGACGAATGGCGAGATGACTGGCAGGCGCTGACGACGCGTCTTGGATGCGTGTCTATCCATCTCAATCATCGTTTGCTGGATGAAGCGCGCGTCGCCATGCTGCGCGACGCGGGGCTCCATATTCTGGTCTATACCGTCAACAACCCGCAGCGTGCAGCCGAGCTGCTACGCTGGGGTGTGGACTGTATCTGTACCGATGCGATCGACGTTATCGGGCCGCATTTTCAGCCCTAAGGCGTGACCGTTTTCAGCGGAATATTGGCTTGCGGCGTGCTGGTCGTCGTTTGATTCAGCATGCCGTTTGTCTGTCTGGGCGGCAGCATATGCTGTTGCTGCGTCAGGGATGCGTCGCTGTTAACGCTCTGGTTTAACATGCCGCCGTTGGTGTTGGGCAGCACCTGTTGTCTGCTCGGATCGAGTTCCCCCGGCTGTGCCTCTCTTACCCTCTGCGTGTTGTTATTAATCTGCGCTTCCAGATGCTGTTGTTGAAGGCGAGACTGCGTCTGCACACTCTGCTTCAACATCCCTTTCTGCTGCTGTTGCTGATTAAGCATGTGGGTCTGCATCCGCTGCTGACTCGGGATCTCATAACCCGGTAAATTGGGGTTATTAGTGGTGTTTATCGGCTGTGCGAATGCGGTAAGCGGCAAAAGTGCCGCCACAATAATCAGTCGTTTCATCGTCATTTCCTCCTTCTGAGGCTTCTCTTAAGTTTACTCACTTTCGCGCATTACGATGATCTTTTAGGAGTTCTGAACCAGGCTTAAGCGGGGACTGTCGCCCCATCTGAAGGAGAACGACGATGATGAAGCAGAAGTTTGCACGTTGGGTGGCCATTGCCACTCTGACGGCGGGGGGATGTTTTAGCGTTGCCGCTGCCCCCCCACCCGTTGCGGCACCCGCGCCGGTTTCTTATGGCGTAGAGGCGGATGTCTTCCACCCGGTTCGGGCGAAGCAGGGCATGGTGGCCTCGGTGGATGAAACTGCAACCCGGGTTGGCGTTGAGATCCTCAAACAGGGGGGAAATGCCGTCGATGCGGCTGTGGCGGTCGGCTATGCTCTGGCGGTCACTCACCCCCAGGCCGGTAATCTCGGGGGCGGTGGATTTATGATGATTCGCACCAAAGACGGCAAAACGGCTGCCATTGATTTTCGCGAAATGGCCCCGGCTGCGGCCACCCGCGACATGTTCCTCGACGATCAGGGTAATCCTGACAGCAAAAAATCTCTGACCTCACATTTAGCCTCCGGCACGCCGGGCGCGGTGGCGGGTTTCTCCCTCGCGCTGGAAAAATACGGCACGCTGCCGCTTAACAAAGTGGTGCAACCGGCGATCAAACTGGCGAAGCAGGGCTTTGTGGTCAACGACGCGCTGGCTGACGATCTGAAAACCTACGGCAGCGAAGTGTTGCCCAACCACGAAAACAGCAAAGCTATTTTCTGGAAAGACGGTGAGCCGTTGAAGAAAGGCGACAAGCTCATACAGGCCAATCTGGGTAAAAGCCTGGAGATGATTGCCGAGAAAGGCCCGGACGCCTTCTATAAAGGGGCGATTGCCGATCAGATTGCCCAGGAGATGAGTAAAAACGACGGTCTTATGACCAAAGACGATCTGGCGAATTACAAAGCGGTCGAACGTATTCCCATCAGCGGAGAGTATCGTGGTTATCAGGTCTTCTCTATGCCGCCGCCTTCTTCCGGTGGGATCCACATCGTGCAGATCCTCAATATTCTGGAGAATTTCGATCTCGCCAAATACGGCTTTGGTAGCGCGGATACCCTGCAGGTGATGGCGGAAGCGGAAAAATATGCCTACGCCGATCGGTCGGAGTACCTTGGCGACCCGGATTTTGTGAAAGTCCCCTGGCAGGCGCTGACCAACAAGGATTACGCGAAATCCCTGGCCCAGCAAATCGACGTCAACAAAGCCAAACCTTCAAGCCAGATCCGCCCCGGCAAGCTTGAACCGTATGAAAGTAATCAGACCACCCATTACTCGGTGGTTGATAAAGACGGTAACGCCGTTGCGGTGACCTACACCCTGAACACCACCTTTGGTTCCGGGATTGTCGCGGGGAATACCGGCATCCTGATGAATAACGAAATGGACGATTTCTCTGCTAAACCCGGCGTGCCGAACGTTTACGGGCTGGTGGGCGGTGATGCAAACGCCGTCGGGCCGGGCAAACGTCCGCTGTCATCAATGTCGCCAACTATCGTAGTGAAAGACGGTAAAACCTGGCTGGTGACCGGTAGCCCTGGCGGCAGCCGTATCATCACGACGGTGCTGCAAATGGTGGTGAACAGCATCGATTTCGGGATGAACGTCGCCGAAGCCACCAATGCACCGCGTTTCCATCATCAATGGTTGCCGGATGAACTGCGCGTTGAAAAAGGCTTTAGCCCGGACACCCTCAAACTGCTGGAGCAGAAAGGGCAAAAGGTGGCGGTGAAAGAGGCAATGGGCAGCACGCAGAGCATTATGGTTGGCCCGGATGGCACGCTGTATGGCGCGTCTGACCCCAGGACGGTGGATGATTTAACGGCGGGATATTGATATAAGAATAAAGGCTCTTTCGCAAGATAGGGCCTTTATTCTATCTATATAAAATTCTGAATGTATTTCTGGTGTGAATGTAGATAGAAAAAAATAAATAAACATTTGTATTTTAGGGAAATATCGCCAAAATACTCGTTTGCCAGGAGGCGCTATGAATGTCAGGAAGCGAGTGATCAAGAATTTTACCTATAAAGAGCTTTTATGGTTTAAAAGGAGATATAAAGACTTAGTTAGCCAGGTATATTCTAAAGGGGAAAAACCTACTGAAAACGAGACGGTGATGAATCTTATTTTGCATTATGCAAAGATGTCTGCCGAATACGTCTGGATCGCTAATTATGTCTCATTTTGTTATTTGTTAATCTCTTTTCTATCGATGGATAGCGTTTTTGATGTGTATTTCATATCTTTATGTGGTGTTCATGTTTTCATTGTTGCATCTTTCTGTGTAAGAAGTTGCTCGACATTAAGATTACCCTGGCTCACTTATCTCAAACTCCTTAGATTAAGGTGGTGTGTCAGGAAATACTTAAGTGGTGATATTTTTGATGACGAAGATTGCTGATGAATGGAGAATAAGAATGAATGCAAGGGAAATTATTTTATCGGTTCTGACGAGGAAAGACCTGTTTTACCTGAAGGGGCGCTATACAAAAATGAATAAAACTGCCCGAAAAAATGGTATCGCGGTAGATGAAAAGGAAGATTTTATTTATACAGTTATGGCATTGTCAAATTTCTGTTCATCTTCTAGTGGGTTAATTATTGCAATAAGCATGATGTTCATGGGGGGGGCATTTTTTGGAGAAGAAGTGTTGAAAGCACTTACCATCTCAGGAATTACCTGCATCTTTTTAATATCAATTTTTTTGTATGTAAGTAAAAAAAAATTTTCTTTTACTTACAAGCTATGCTTGAAAATGGTGTTTATGAGATACAAATTTATTTTTTATCGTGTGCAGGTGCCAGATTCACTTCCTCAGATATGGATCTTGTATATGCTTCGGTAAGAGTAAGGTAAACCTTTTAATTTGACTTCTTCGGGAAAGTTTTATAAAAATTAACATGAGCTATTTTGGTGGTGCATAATTATCATACTTATAATCTTCATCCATAAATGTTGCTTTGAATTTATAACCCGTTGAGCCAATCTGTGTAATTTTCAAAATCTTGGATTTCAACAAGAATGTATTTCCATAGTCATTACTCGCTGCGTTGTAAAGCCTTCCGGTCCCTGGTTTATCTAACCATGATCGTGAGACAAGACTATTTTTGTTAGTGACTAGCGCCCGCCCGGCATAAGCGGCATAAGCGGTAGCAGCGAAATCAACAGAGCTGTAAGCAAAATCACCCTGGTCAATGTCATAACCCATTTTTTTTGCAATGAACCGGTAAATATCACGTACATATCCTGGCTGATCGCTCTCATAAATGAGAGGGGATACACTTTCGTAAATATTATTAGCACCATGTAGAGCCAGTACTGCACTTATGCCTTTTAGTCTTTTCGAATGCACTACGTTGCTAAACTTGTAAATGCCTGCCCCACCTAATACTTGCGCCACTCCTGCAAGGATCCCGCCGCCAATTTTTGCATACTTAAGAATGCCGTGATCTTCAAAGATATCAGTGACAATATATTTAATATGGTTACCCATTCTGAGAAGTTGGTATTCCCTTTCAGCCAATTCAAACTCAGCCTTGAGAATATTGATCAATCTCATTCGCTCATTAACATCAAAAGTTGAATTGAATCTCGCGGTTATCTCTTTAATCACGCCTTCGATTTCATGAATGTATTCCATTCGTATTAAAGAAGATTCTATAAAAAAAGTGGCCGCAAGATTGGCAACACGGCGGAGTGCCAAGGCATAGCGTTCAAGGTCTATTCTCAGGTAGCTGATAGATGCTGTTCCCATTTAAAAAACCCTTTCTTCCCATAAGCTCCACGCACTGGTACCTGCAGTAATATGTTCCCATGAAACAGAACCATAGGAGAATGAAACGCTTTCCTGAGGTTGGCTGTCATTATGAGTTAATGAATTAGGATAATAAAAACGGAAGTTGTTTATATGTGCTTTAAAAAGTTTTAGCTGAAAATAGAACTCTAATCCACCACCTTGTGAAGTGCGATAAAATTTAAAAGTACACTCAAGCTCTTCATTGTTATTGATGGCCTGAGCCAAAAGTGGTGTTGATTTATCGATCGGTTTTCTGATCTCCACTGGGTGAATCATAACGTGCTGTGCACGAGTGATTTCACTCGTTAACTCATATATGTATATTTCATTTTTATGCTCTGATTGATAGTTGTTTCCTATGGAATCGTGCGTTGAACATCCAGCTGAAATTAAACCTTGCTGTTTTCCCTGGATTGTAAGGTAAATAATGTTAGCCATTTCATCTCTCCTGTAATCAGGAGAGGTTTACTGCCTTTTTAAATATAAGTCCAGAGGGTTTGGTTGTTTTTAGGATTATGTCAATAGAAATAAAAATAACGGTGAATTTAAATTTTCACGTAAAATAATTAATCGCTGGTTATAACCTTCCTTTATTGATTAGCCCTTTCTTTATTCAAAAGGGCTAAGCGTTTTACTTTAACCGCGCCATAAAATACGCATCAACGTATTCACCGTTGCGCAGGGCATAGTGCGTACCGGTGCCTTCAATTTCAAAGCCGTATTTGCGGTACAGTGCCAGCGCCGGGGCATTGTCGACGAAGACCGTCAGCTCAATGCGCTCAATACGCAGCCAGTTGTCGCAGAGATTCACCATCTCTTGCACCATGGCGCTACCCACGCCGCGACCACGAAATTTGCTGGAAACACTGATTCCAAAGGTTGCCACATGGCTGCGACGCGGATTCTGCTCCACATCCACCACCAGATGACCGGCGACCACTTCGTCAATACAGGCAACCAGATGACGGCGGCCTGGCTGGGGTTTTAGCCTGTCCTGCCACATTTCCATCGAAGGGAGAGGGAGCTGTAGCGTGTCATGGTAAACATCCGGATGCGCATTAATCTGGCGTAAAAACTCAGCGTCACGGGCTTCTGCATGGCGTACTACAATGCTGCTCATTTCCTTTCTCCTTTTTGAATGTTCCTTCCCAACTTCTCTGAGTTACCAAAGTGAGTCAAGTGGCATTTTTTGCAAAAAGGGGTAGACAAGTGCGAATGATAATGATTATTATTGCCATGCGTTCAGGGAAACCTATGCGGTAATCCTGAAAGCACGACATTGCTCACATTGCTTCCAGTATTTCTTAGCCAGCCGGGTGCTGGCTTTTTTTTTGCTTGCCCTTTTCCTCTGGCGGGTTTTCGATGGCTTCAGGGAGGGGATCCATTTTCAAACCCACCACGTTCGTTTTTTCCTGAACCGGAGGCAGTATTTCAACCTGTCCCGAGAACGCTCCCCCGCGTTTCACTGCAATATGCCGATACGCCAGAGTGCCGTCTATTTTCCCGTTTTCGTAGATTTCAAGGGTATCTGCGACGCACTGGCCGATGACGGTGCCGTCAATAATCAGTTCGCGGCAGGAAATATTGCCCTCCACCGTGCCATTGCGCATCACCTTGATCATGCCTTCGGGGGCGGTGATATTGCCGTGCAGGTTGCCGTGAATGTAGACCGGGGTTGAAGAGACGATGTTGCCTTCAACGTGCACGTCGCTGGCAATCACCGTATTGGTGTGTTTCTCCACGATTGGGGCCGCGGCTTCGGTTGCCGGAGCGGCAGTCGGTACGTTGACGGTGGCCTGGACTTCGGCGGGCTTCTGTTTTTTGAACATCGGAACGATCCTTCTTTCCATGAGATAAATGATGAGAGCCGTAACGGCCAGCAATCCTGAGTATCTGGCAACGACGGGGCTGCCCAGACACCAGGCCAGCAAAGCGAGGAACCAGAGTAAAAACGTGAGGTTGAGCAGGCGATATTTTCTTTCCATGCGTGATTCCCGAAACCGCCTCTCCTGGCGATAAAAACCGTAGATTGCTGATGCCTTAATACGACAAATGCTGCTGCATTTCGCGACACCCTTATGCGGAATTTCGATTTACGCGTCAAGGTTTGGAGGAGTACTTTCAGATTCTATATAGTTGTTTATTCTTGGTTTTTATTCGTTTCGTGGATGCATTGCGCATAAGTAATAAGCTTGATGAATATTCCTTTCTCACTGCACGGCGGTGTTTATCACCGACGGTCTGCGCTAAGGTTTAAAGCTGCAACGCTCAACAAGGATAGAATCATGACCTTACACTGCGCATTTATCGGTTTTGGCAAAAGCACCACCCGCTACCATCTTCCCTATGTACTGCACCGTAAAGACCGCTGGCACGTGGCGCATATCTATCGCCGCAGCGCGAAGCCGGAAGAGCAGAATCCTCAGTATCAACACATTCATTTCACCAGCGACCTGGACGACGTTCTCAGCGACCCTCAGGTCAAACTGGTGATTGTATGCACCCATGCTGACAGTCACTTTGAGTATGCGAAACGGGCGCTGGAAGCAGGGAAAAACGTGCTGGTTGAAAAGCCCTTTACGCCGACCATGGCCGAGGCCATCACGCTGTTTACCCTGGCGAAAAGCAAAGGACTGACCGTCACCCCGTACCAGAATCGCCGTTTTGACTCCTGTTTCCTGACTACCAAAAAAGTGATTGAGAGCGGTAAGTTAGGTGAGATTGTTGAAGTGGAAAGCCATTTTGACTACTACCGCCCGGTTGCTGAAACGAAGCCAGGGTTGCCGCAGGACGGATCCTTCTATGGCCTGGGCGTGCATACCATGGATCAAATAATTTCACTGTTTGGCCGACCGGATCATGTTGCTTATGACATCCGCAGCCTGCGCAATAAGGCTAACCCTGACGATACCTTCGAAGCGCAGCTCTTTTTCGGCGATCTGAAAGCCATCGTCAAAACCAGCCACCTGGTCAAAATCGACTACCCGAAATTTATCGTGCACGGCACCAAAGGGTCGTTCATAAAATTTGGCATCGACCAACAGGAAACCAGTCTCAAAGCCAATATCATGCCCGGTGAGCCCGGTTTTGGTGCGGATGAGAGTACGGGCGTGCTTGAGTATGTGAACGAGGCCGGGGAGACGGTGCGCGAAATCCTGACGCCGGAAACGGGCGATTATGGTCTGGTGTATGACGCGCTGTATGCCACCATTGCCAATGGTGCGGCGAATTACGTCAAGGAATCTGACGTTCTGACCAACCTTGAGATCCTCGAACGGGCGTTCGAACAGGCCTCTCCCGCCACGGTAACCCTCGCAAAATAGGGGTTTTTAGCACAATTTAAGTCGTTCATTTTTTTTGAACAGAGGAGTCAATTTTCACCCTCTATGATTGCCGGTCGAACGGGTACACACTTATCCCATCGAAACGAACACGAGGGTGAAAACATGATTTACTTACGCAAAGCAAACGACCGTGGCCACGCAAATCATGGCTGGCTGGACTCCTGGCATACCTTTTCGTTTGCCAACTATCACGACCCTAACTTTATGGGCTTCTCCGCACTGCGCGTCATCAACGACGACGTGATTGATGCAGGGCAAGGGTTCGGTACCCATCCCCATAAAGACATGGAAATCCTGACCTACGTGCTGCAGGGTGCGGTGGAACATCAGGACAGCATGGGCAACAAAGAGCAGGTTCCGGCGGGTGAGTTCCAGATTATGAGTGCTGGCACCGGGGTGCGTCACTCTGAGTACAACCCGAGCGCCACCGAGCCGCTGCGTCTGTACCAGATCTGGATTATTCCAGAAGCGACGGGCATTACGCCGCGCTACGAGCAGCGTCGCTTTGATGCGAAGCAGGGCCGCCAGCTGGTGCTCTCTCCGGATGCCCGTGACGGTTCACTGAAAGTGCATCAGGATATGGAGCTGTATCGTTGGGCGCTGCTGAAAGATGAGCAGTCGGTTTACCAGGTGGCTGCGGATCGCAAAATCTGGATCCAGGTGGTGAAAGGGGAAGTGTCCATTAACGGCACCAAAGCGACCACCAGCGATGGCCTGGCTATCTGGGATGAGCAAGCCCTGTCGATTCATGCCGACAGCGACAGCGAAATTCTGCTCTTCGATCTGCCGCCAGTTTGATCCGGCTTAAATAAATGACGCAACCTTCTGGTTAACACCGGAAGGTTGCGTGCTGTCCGTGATAAACTGAACCATTGTTTCTCAGCTTATTACTTCAGGACGATGAAAAAGAAAAGACCCGTACTTCAGGATGTGGCCGATCGCGTCGGCGTGACCAAAATGACGGTCAGCCGTTTTCTGCGCAACCCGGAGCAAGTCTCCATTGCGCTTCGAGGGAAAATAGCGGCCGCGCTTGATGAACTGGGTTACATTCCCAATCGCGCTCCCGATATCCTCTCTAATGCCACCAGCCGTGCGGTGGGTGTTCTGCTTCCTTCCTTAACCAACCAGGTTTTTGCTGAAGTCCTGCGCGGAATCGAAAGCGTGACTGATGCTTATGGCTACCAGACCATGCTGGCCCACTTTGGATACAAGCCGGAGATGGAGGAAGAACGTCTTGAGTCGATGCTGTCCTGGAATATCGACGGTCTGATCCTCACCGAACGTACGCACACACCGCGCACCCTGAAGATGATTGAAGTCGCAGGCATTCCGGTGCTTGAGCTGATGGACAGCGTTTCTCCCTGCCTTGATATCGCCGTCGGTTTCGATAACTTCGAAGCGGCACGGCAAATGACAGCCGCTATCATTGCCCGCGGCCACACCGGCGTTGCCTACCTGGGTGCACGTCTGGACGAACGTACTATCATCAAACAGAAGGGGTATGAGCAGGCGATGCTCGACGCCGGATTAGCGCCTTACAGCGTGATGGTGGAGCAGTCCTCATCTTATTCCGCAGGTATTGATCTGATGCGTCAGGCCCGACGCGAATACCCTCAACTGGATGGAATTTTTTGTACCAACGATGACCTTGCCATTGGCGCCGCCTTTGAGTGTCAACGTCTGGGCTTAAGAATTCCTGATGACATGGCGATTGCCGGGTTCCATGGTCATGACATCGGCCAGGTGATGGAACCGCGACTGGCCAGCGTACTGACGCCGCGTGAACGCATGGGGCGCATCGGTGCGGAACGCCTTCTGGCGCGGATCCGTGGTGAAACAGTTACGCCAAAATTGTTAGATTTAGGTTTCACATTGTCACCGGGTGGATCAATTTAGTCTGACAAATTTGAAGTAGCTCACACTTATTCACTTCTGGCACGAATGGATATTGCTTCTCCATTTCCCCGGCAGGACAATGTTACCGTTAATTGTTACCCGTAACAATTCCTCTTTGTCTCAGTGGGAGCTACGCTTTGAGCACGACAAATCATGATCACCACATCTATGTCCTGATGGGCGTTTCTGGCAGTGGTAAGTCCGCTGTCGCCAGTGAAGTGGCGCATCAAATCCATGCCGCGTTTCTTGATGGCGACTTCCTCCACCCGCGCAGCAACATCATGAAGATGGCCGCAGGCGAGCCATTAAATGATGAAGACCGCAAACCGTGGTTGCAGGCGCTGAACGATGCCGCTTTCGCCATGCAGCGCACCAACAAAGTGTCGCTGATCGTCTGTTCTTCTCTGAAGAAGCGCTATCGCGACCAGCTGCGTGACGGCAACCCGAACCTCTCCTTCATCTACATGAAAGGGGAATTTGAGGTTATCGAAAGCCGCCTGAAAGCCCGTAAAGGCCACTTCTTCAAAACGCAGATGCTGGTGACCCAGTTTGAAGCCCTGGAAGAGCCGGGTGCGGACGAGCACGACGTTCTTGTCGTGGATATCGACCAGCCGCTGGAAGGCGTTGTCGCCAGCACAATTGCAGTGATCAATAAATAAAGGCAGTGGTTTTGAGTACATTAACGCTTGTTTTAACAGCAGTCGGCTCCGTTTTGCTGCTGCTGTTTTTAGTCATGAAAGCGCGTATGCATGCTTTCGTGGCCTTGATGGTGGTGTCTATTGGAGCAGGCCTTTTTTCCGGCATGCCGCTGATTAAAATCGCGGCAACGATGGAAAAAGGGATGGGCGGTACGCTGGGCTTCCTCGCTATTGTGGTCGCCCTGGGTGCGATGTTCGGTAAAATTTTGCACGAGACCGGCGCGGTCGACCAAATCGCCGTGAAGATGCTCAAATCGTTCGGTCACAGCCGCGCACACTATGCGATTGGCCTTGCTGGTTTGATTTGTGCGCTGCCGCTGTTCTTTGAAGTCGCGGTGGTACTGCTTATCAGCGTGGCCTTCTCGATGGCACGCCACACCGGCACCAACCTGGTGAAGCTGGTCATTCCGCTGTTTGCGGGCGTGGCTGCAGCAGCGGCGTTCCTGCTGCCAGGGCCGGCACCGATGCTGCTGGCCTCGCAGATGCATGCTGATTTTGGCTGGATGATCCTGATTGGCCTGTGTGCGGCGATTCCGGGCATGCTGATTGCCGGGCCGCTGTGGGGTAATTTCATCAGCCGCTACGTTGAACTGCATATCCCGGATGACATCTCCGAGCCGCACCTTGGCGAAGGTAAAATGCCGTCATTCGCGTTCAGCCTGTCGCTGATCCTGCTGCCGCTGGTGCTGGTGGGCCTGAAAACCATCGCTGCGCGTTTTGTTGCAGAGGGTTCAGACCTTTACAACTGGCTGGAGTTTATCGGTCACCCGTTCACTGCGATTCTGGTCGCTTGTCTGGTCGCTATCTATGGACTGGCGATTCGTCAGGGCATGGCAAAAGACCGCGTGATGGAAATCTGTGGTCAGGCGCTGCAACCTGCCGGGATTATCCTGCTGGTGATTGGGGCGGGCGGCGTGTTCAAACAGGTACTGGTGGATTCCGGCGTTGGCCCGGCACTGGGTGAAGCACTGACCGGGATGGGCCTGCCGATTGCGGTGACCTGTTTTGTGCTGGCGGCTGCCGTGCGCATTATTCAGGGTTCCGCAACCGTAGCCTGTTTAACGGCGGTGGGTCTGGTGATGCCGGTTATCGAACAACTGCATTTTTCTGGCGCGCAGATGGCGGCCCTGTCGATTTGTATCGCAGGCGGTTCCATTGTGGTGAGTCATGTGAACGATGCGGGCTTCTGGCTGTTCGGTAAATTTACCGGTGCCACCGAAGCGCAGACGCTGAAAACCTGGACGCTGATGGAAACCATTCTGGGCACCACCGGTGCAATTGTCGGGATGATTGCGTTTACGTTGTTGAGTTGAGTTTTCGATGTTGAAAAAGGCGGCACTTTCAGTGGCCGCCTTTTTTATGCAAAGCGGATATTAATATTTATTTGCCAGTTCATGGCGAGCGGCCTGGGCAAGAAAATGGCTTCTGTCTTTATAAATTGCACGTCTGCCTTGAATGTAACCATCAATGCGTTTTATTAAGAGATCAGGCAAGGTGATATTCACGCGCTGTTGCTTACCTTCAAAGCCTGTCAGATCAATATCGATCATGAACCATGAATCGCAATGTGCATAATCCGGGCTGGCGGAATAGACCATAAAGCCAGCATCGGTAATATCCTCAACGGAATGTTCCCCGCTTGCGATCATCTCTTCAACAATACTCAAAATAGCTTCACGAGCCATTATAGGGATTTCAATCTGCTCATCAGCGGCTGAAACGCAGCCATAGTCGAACTGATCAAAAGCCGGAACGCTGATGCCAAATGCTGTGTCTGCATTTTGTGGTGATTCAACCCCGACAGAAAAAAACATAGTTGCCTCCAAAGTCGGCGGGGATTAAATCCCCGCCATTTTCTTGATTGATCTGACAGTTCCCAGCGGTAAATCCTTCTTTGGATGCGGGACAGGAAATGTTTTTCCTGTAACGGGTGACCACCAGATCTGATGACTCCCTCCGTTATGCCTTTGAAGAACGCACCCTACGGCTATCAGCTCTTTCAACAGGTCGGCAGATTTCTTAGGTCCTCCGTAACCCGATAATCATCATACACACATGTGTGTATTTCAGGAAGTGGAGGACACCCGTTGGTTATTCACCCCTTCATCCACAGGCGGATACCATCCAGGAACATCTGCGTTGCCAGCATCACCAGCACCAGCCCCATCAAACGCTCCAGCGCATTCACCCCTTTCTCGCCGAGCAAACGCAGGAACAGCGAAGACTGTAGCAATATCGCCACGGTGCCACCCCAGGCAATCAGCAGTGCAATCACCAGATGGCTCATCTGATTCGGATATTGATGCGAAAGCAGCATCAGGGTGGCGAGCAGCGTTGGCCCGGCGACCAGTGGCACCGCCAGCGGCACAATAAACGGCTCTTCGCCTGCGGGCAGCCCCATGCTGCTGCCGGACTCGCTCGGGAAAATCATCTTAATGGCAATCAGGAACAGAATGATGCCGCCGGAAATGGAGACCGTCTCGGCGCGCAGATTCAGGAACGCCAGAATATTTTCGCCTGCAAACAGGAAAACCAGCATCAACGCCAGCGCGATGAGCAGCTCGCGGATCATGATTTTGCGGCGGCGTTTGGGCTCGGTATGTTTCAGTACCGACATGAAAATAGGCAGGTTCCCGAGAGGGTCCATAATCAGGATCAACAACACTGCCACAGAAATGATTTCGCTCATGACTCTTACCTGTTTTGCCGCAGATTAGCGGTATTTCTGATGGCTTGCCCATCATTGATTAATTTCACTTGCGACTTTGTGTGCATTTTGTAATGTGGACGATTAGCGCCAGTTAGGACACTGGCTCGCACAAACAGCACACACCTTCGCAGGAAATACGTTATGAAAAATGTTGGTTTTATCGGTTGGCGCGGCATGGTCGGCTCCGTACTCATGCAACGCATGGTAGAAGAGCGCGACTTCGACGCCATTCGCCCGGTCTTCTTTTCAACTTCCCAGCTTGGGCAGGCTGCCCCGACGTTTGGCGGTCAGTCTACCGGTACGTTGCAGGACGCATTTGATCTGGAAGCACTGAAGGCACTCGACATTATTGTCACCTGCCAGGGCGGCGATTATACCAACGAAATCTATCCAAAGCTTCGTGAAAGCGGCTGGCAGGGCTACTGGATTGATGCTGCCTCATCTTTGCGTATGAAAGATGACGCCATCATCATTCTCGACCCGGTCAACCAGTCTGTTATCACCGACGGCCTGAACAACGGCATCAAAACCTTCGTCGGCGGTAACTGTACCGTCAGCCTGATGCTGATGTCCCTGGGCGGCCTGTTCGCTAATGACCTGGTGGAGTGGGCCTCGGTGGCGACTTACCAGGCGGCGTCCGGTGGCGGTGCGCGTCATATGCGTGAACTGTTGGCACAAATGGGCCAGTTGCATGGTCACGTGGCGGCTGAGCTGGCCGACCCGGCTTCTGCCATCCTCGATATTGAACGCAAAGTGACCCAGCTTTCGCGCAACGGCGAGCTGCCGGTAGATAACTTCGGCGTACCGCTGGCGGGTAGCCTGATCCCGTGGATCGACAAACAGCTCGATAACGGCCAGAGCCGCGAAGAGTGGAAAGGCCAGGCAGAAACCAACAAGATCCTCAACACCGCGTCGGTGATTCCGGTTGATGGCCTGTGTGTGCGTGTCGGTGCCCTGCGCTGCCACAGCCAGGCGTTCACCCTGAAACTGAAAAAAGATGTGTCTATCCCGACCATCGAAGAGCTGCTGGCGGCACATAACCCGTGGGCGAAAGTGGTGCCAAACGACCGTGAAATCACCATGCGTGAACTGACACCGGCTGCCGTAACCGGCACGCTGACCACCCCGGTTGGGCGTCTGCGTAAACTGAATATGGGGTCCGATTTCCTTTCCGCCTTCACCGTCGGCGATCAGCTCTTGTGGGGCGCGGCCGAACCGCTACGCCGCATGCTACGCCAGCTTGCCTAAGTAAAATTTGAGTAAAAAGGGGTGCATGTCACCCCTTTTTTTTGTGTAGTAACGGATTCTACGCGAATGTTTTTATTTTTCTCAGGAGTCAGATAAAGCGTTGGCTATGCTTTAAGTAGGGTGCCCATGCACCTTGCCTGAAGGTGGGACGGATCAGAGAGGATGCACACATTGTGCTGAGCCGTTCAGGTCAAAAAAAGTGTCAAAACCGGGTGTATAACCTTCCCGGCTTAAATATGACACCGATAAAAAAAGGATGAAACCATGTCCGTGCTCGTAGATAGAGACGTGATTAACGCGCTAATTGCAGGCCATTTTGCGGATCCCTTTTCCGTTCTCGGCATGCACCAAACGGAAGCCGGGCTTGAAGTCCGCGCATTGTTACCTGACGCGACCGAGGTCTGGGTGATTGAACCCAAAACCGGACGCAAAGTGGGCAATCTGGATTGCCTTGATTCACGTGGTTTCTTTACTGGCGTCCTGCCGCGACGCAAAAATCCCTTTCGCTACCAGCTTGCCGTTATCTGGCATGGTCAGCAAAACCTCATTGACGATCCCTACCGCTTTGGCCCCTTGCTGCAGGAAATGGACGCCTGGCTGCTTTCTGAAGGCACCCACTTACGGCCTTATGAAACCCTCGGCGCACATGCGGATACGATGGATGGGGTAACCGGCACCCGTTTTTCTCTCTGGGCGCCCAATGCCCGCCGTGTGTCAGTGGTCGGGCAGTTCAACTACTGGGACGGTCGTCGCCACCCCATGCGCTTGCGCCGGGAGTCCGGTATCTGGGAGCTTTTCATCCCAGGCGCGCATAACGGCCAGCTCTACAAATTTGAAATGATTGATGCGCACGGCAAATTGCGCATTAAATCTGATCCGTACGCCTTCGAAGCGCAAATGCGCCCTGAAACGGCCTCGCTGATTTGTGACCTGCCGGAAAAAGTAGAACAGACTGAAGCGCGTAAGAAAGCCAACGAATTTGATGCCCCTATCTCCATCTACGAGGTGCATTTGGGTTCCTGGCGGCGTCACACCGATAACAATTTCTGGCTCAGTTATCGGGAGCTTGCCGATCAACTCATTCCGTACGTTAAGTGGATGGGCTTTACTCACCTTGAGCTGCTGCCCATTAACGAACATCCCTTTGACGGCAGTTGGGGCTACCAGCCAACCGGGCTGTACGCGCCGACCCGCCGCTTCGGCACTCGTGATGATTTCCTCTACTTTGTGAAAGCCGCGCATGCCGCCGGGCTAAACGTCATCCTCGACTGGGTGCCGGGCCATTTCCCGTCGGATGATTTTGGCCTCGCCCAATTTGACGGCACCAGTCTGTATGAGCACAGCGATCCCCGCGAAGGCTACCATCAGGACTGGAACACGCTTATCTACAACTACGGTCGCCGCGAAGTGAGCAACTATCTGGTGGGCAACGCGCTCTACTGGATTGAGCGCTTTGGCATCGATGCCCTGCGTGTGGATGCGGTGGCCTCCATGATTTATCGTGACTACAGCCGTAAAGAGGGGGAGTGGATCCCCAACGAATTCGGTGGGCGTGAAAATCTTGAGGCGATTGAGTTTTTACGCAGCACCAACCGCATTCTCGGTGAGCAGGTGCCAGGGGCTGTGAGCATGGCGGAAGAGTCGACGGATTTTGCTGGCGTCTCGCGCCCGCCATCGCTGGGTGGACTGGGCTTCTGGTACAAATGGAATCTGGGCTGGATGCACGACACCCTCGACTACATGAAGCTCGACCCGGTGCACCGTCAGTATCATCACGACAAACTCACCTTTGGCATGCTCTACAACAGCACCGAAAACTTCGTCCTGCCGTTGTCCCATGACGAAGTGGTCCACGGCAAGAAATCCATTCTCGACCGCATGCCGGGCGATGCCTGGCAGAAATTTGCCAACCTGCGCGCCTACTACGGCTGGATGTGGGCCTTCCCCGGTAAGAAGCTGCTGTTCATGGGCAATGAATTCGCCCAGGGCCGCGAGTGGAATCATGATTCCAGCCTCGACTGGCATCTGCTGGAAGGGGGCGACAACTGGCACCACGGGGTGCAGCGTCTGGTGCGTGACCTGAACAAAACCTATCGTCACCACAAAGCGATGCATGAACTGGATTTCGACAGCTACGGTTTCGAGTGGCTGGTGGTGGATGATCACGAGCGTTCGGTGTTCGTGTTTGTGCGTCGCGATAAAGCCGGCAATGAAATCATCGTCGCCAGCAACTTTACGCCGGTGCCGCGTCACGGCTATCGCTTTGGCATCAACCAGCCGGGCCGCTGGCGCGAAGCGTTGAACACGGATTCGATGCACTACCACGGCAGCAACGCCGGGAACGGTGGCGGTGTGCATAGCGATAACATTGCAAGCCACGGACGCGAGCATTCGCTCTCCATTACCTTGCCACCGCTGTCGACCATCTGGCTGGTCCGGGAGGGGGAATGACGACCCTTGCCCCAGGTCAGGCGGCCCCGCTCGGCGCGCATGTGGTCAAAGGCGGGGTGAACTTCACCCTCTTTTCGGCCCATGCACACCGGGTGGAGCTGTGCCTGTTTGATGACGAAGGCAACGAGCAACGCGTCGACCTTCCGGTGCGCACAGGTGATGTCTGGCATGGTTTTCTGGCGGGCGTGAAGGCCGGGCAGCGCTACGGTTACCGCGTGCATGGCCCCTGGGAGCCGTCTCAGGGGCACCGTTTTAACCCGGCGAAGCTGGTTATCGATCCTTGTGCGCTGCGCATTGACGGCGAAGTGCTGGATAACCCCTTACTGCATGGCGGCAATCACGCCCCGGACCCGCACGACAGTGCGGCGGTCGCACCCAGATGTGTGGTGGTGGACGAAACCTATGACTGGGAAAACGACAGCCCGCCCGCCACGCCCTGGGGCAACACCGTCATCTACGAAGCCCATGTCAAAGGGCTGACGTACCTGCATCCTGATCTGCCGGACGCTGTCCGTGGCACCTACAAAGCGCTCGGTCATCCGGTGATGATTCAGTATTTCAAAACGCTGGGAATTACCGCGCTGGAACTGATGCCGGTGGCCCATTTTCTCAGTGAACCCCGTCTGCAGCGTCTGGGGTTGAGCAACTACTGGGGCTATAACCCGCTGGGGCTATTTGCTCTCGAACCCCGCTATGCCAGCTCGCCCCAGGCTGCCATCAACGAATTTCGCGATGCGGTAAAAGCGCTGCACGAAAACGGTATCGAAGTGATCCTCGACATCGTGCTCAATCACTCCGCTGAAATTGACCTCGACGGGCCGACGCTCTCCCTGCGCGGAATCGATAACCGTAGCTATTATTGGATCAGGGGTGATGGCGATTATGAGAACTGGACCGGCTGTGGCAACACGCTGAATCTCAGTCATCCTGGCGGCGTTGCTTTTGCAATCGCCTGCCTGAAGTCCTGGGTTGAGTTGTTCCACGTTGACGGCTTCCGTTTTGATCTTGCCTCCGTGATGGGCAGAACGCCGGAGTACAGCCCGCATGCGCCCCTGTTTGAGGCGATCAAACAGGACCCGCAGTTGTCAGGGCTGAAGTTAATTGCAGAGCCCTGGGACATCGGCCCTGGCGGCTATCAGGTGGGCAATTTCCCACCTCCGTTTGCAGAGTGGAATGACCATTTTCGCGATGCGACCCGCCGCTTCTGGCTGGAGCAGTCGCTGTCGTTGGGTGAGTTTGCCGGGCGTTTTGCCGCCTCCAGCGATGTGTTTCGCCGCGAGGGACGTTCACCGTCTGCTTCCGTCAATCTGGTGACGGCGCACGACGGCTTTACGCTGCGTGATTGTGTCTGTTTCAACCAGAAACATAACCAGGCAAACGGCGAGGAAAATCGCGACGGTACTAACAACAACCATAGTAATAATCATGGTATAGAAGGTTTAAGCAGCAGTTTTGAGATAACAGAAAGGAGGCGAACCAGCGTCCATGCCCTGTTAACCACACTGCTGCTTTCTCAGGGAACACCAATGCTGCTGGCAGGTGACGAGCATGGTCACAGCCAGCACGGTAATAACAACGCTTACTGCCAGGACAACGCGTTGACCTGGCTTGACTGGCAACAGGCAAACAGTGGGCTGATGGGCTTTACCGCTGCGTTGATCCATCTTCGCCAACGGATCCCGGCATTAACCCGGAATCAGTGGTGGGAAGAGGGTGATGGGAACGTTCGTTGGTTAAATAAGGTGGCGCAACCTCTTAGCGCCGGGGAGTGGCAAGGTGGCATGCAGTGCCTGCAAATCCTGTTGTCCGAGAGCATTTTGATCGCCCTCAACGGGACACCTGAGGTTGCCGAACTGGTTTTACCCGATGGGGAATGGCGTGCCATTCCTCCGTTTGCCGGAGAGGATAATCCGGTAGTCATGGCTGTCTGGCATGGGCCCGCGCACGGAGTGTGCGTATTTGAAAGGTCATAAAAAAGGAGTTCGTCATGGTTAGATTAGAGAAGAACGATCCATTAATGTTAGCGCGCCAGCTGCCATTAAAATCTGTAGCCCTGATACTTGCTGGTGGGCGAGGGACGCGCCTGAAAGATTTAACAAAAAAACGTGCCAAGCCCGCAGTCCACTTTGGCGGGAAATTCCGCATCATCGATTTTGCCCTGTCCAACTGCATTAACTCCGGTATCCGCCGTATTGGTGTCATTACTCAGTATCAATCCCACACGCTGGTGCAGCATATTCAGCGTGGTTGGTCTTTCTTTAACGAAGAGATGAATGAATTTGTCGACCTGCTGCCAGCGCAACAACGTGTGCATGGGGAGAGCTGGTATCGCGGCACCGCCGATGCGGTCACGCAAAACCTCGACATCATTCGTCGCTACGGGGCCGAATACATCGTCATCCTGGCCGGTGACCATATCTATAAGCAGGATTATTCCCGCATGCTTATCGATCATGTCGAAAAAGGTGCGCGTTGCACCGTGGCCTGCATGCCGGTGCCCATTGAAGAGGCAAGCGCATTTGGCGTCATGGCCGTGGACGAAAATGACAAAGTCATCGAGTTTGTCGAAAAACCCGCGAACCCGCCGTCTATGCCGAATGACGAGACGAAATCGCTGGCCAGCATGGGGATTTATGTCTTCGACGCAGACTACCTTTATGAGCTGCTGGAAGAAGACGACAAGAATGAGAATTCCAGTCACGATTTCGGCAAAGATATCATTCCGCTGATCACCAAGACTGGCATGGCTTATGCACATCCCTTCCCACTATCCTGCGTGCAATCGGACCCTGAATCAGAACCTTACTGGCGCGATGTGGGAACACTTGAAGCTTACTGGAAAGCGAACCTCGACCTCGCTTCCGTCGTACCTGAACTGGATATGTACGATCGGAACTGGCCAATCCGTACCTATAATGAATCTTTGCCACCGGCAAAATTTGTACAGGACAGATCGGGCAGTCACGGTATGACGCTCAACTCGCTGGTTTCGGGGGGCTGCGTGATATCCGGATCGGTGGTGGTGCAATCGGTATTGTTCTCGCGCGTGCGCGTGAACTCGTTCTGCAATATCGACTCTGCGGTTCTTCTGCCAGAGGTATGGGTTGGACGCTCCTGTCGTTTGCGGCGCTGCGTCATTGACCGTGCCTGCGTCATCCCGGAAGGGACGATCATTGGTGAGAATGCGGAGGAGGACGCCCGCCGGTTCTACCGCTCCGAAGAGGGCATTGTGCTGGTAACGCGCGAAATGCTGCGCAAACTGCAACAAGAGTAACAGCATCGAGATAACCTTGCGCGGAAGGGGTCCGCGTGCTGTTTTTCCGCTAGCGCGGGTGCGCGTTAGCGGTTTTGACAGGAGCGAGAATGCAGGTTTTACATGTATGTTCCGAGATGTTTCCGTTGCTGAAGACCGGTGGTCTGGCAGATGTGATTGGCGCACTGCCGGCGGCGCAAATTGCCGATGGCGTGGATGCGCGCGTGCTCCTGCCTGCGTTTCCTGATATCCGTCGGGGAGTGACGGATGCCCAGGTTGTCAGCCGTCGGGAGACTTTTGCCGGTCGTATTACATTGCTGTTCGGACATTTTAATGGGGTGGGGATCTACTTAATTGACGCGCCGCATCTCTATGACCGGCCCGGCAGTCCGTATCACGACACCAATCTTTTTGCCTACACCGACAACGTACTGCGCTTTGCGCTGCTGGGTTGGGTCGGTGCAGAAATGGCCAGCGGGCTTGACCCGTTCTGGCGACCGGATGTGGTGCATGCTCATGACTGGCATGCAGGCCTGGCACCCGCCTACCTGGCGGCGAAGGGGCGTCCGGCAAAGTCTGTTTTCACTGTGCATAACCTGGCCTACCAGGGAATGTATTACGCGCAACACATGAGTGAAATACAGCTGCCATCCTCTTTCTTTAACATGCATGGTCTGGAGTTCAACGGGCAGATTTCGTTCCTCAAGGCCGGTCTGTACTACGCCGACCACATTACGGCGGTCAGCCCGACCTACGCCCGGGAAATCACCGAACCGCAATTCGCCTATGGCATGGAAGGCTTGTTACGCCAGCGGCAAATGGAAGGTCGGGTATCCGGCATTCTGAACGGCGTGGATGAAAAAATTTGGGATCCGTCGACGGATCTGTTGCTGGCGTCGCGCTATACGCGGGACACGCTTGAAGAAAAAGCAGAAAACAAACGCCAGCTTCAGGTCGCGATGGGACTGAAAGTGAACGACAAAGTGCCGCTGTTTGCGGTGGTGAGTCGCTTAACCAGTCAGAAGGGGCTTGATCTGGTACTGGAAGCACTGCCGGGCTTACTCGAGCAGGGCGGGCAACTGGCGCTGTTGGGCGCGGGCGATCCGGTTCTGCAGGAGGGATTCCTGGCCGCAGCGGCAGAGCACCCAGGTCAGGTGGGCGTGCAGATTGGTTATCACGAAGCGTTCTCGCATCGCATCATGGGTGGCGCAGATGTCATCCTCGTGCCGAGCCGTTTCGAACCTTGTGGATTAACGCAGCTTTATGGACTGAAGTACGGCACCTTGCCGCTGGTACGGCGTACCGGTGGGCTGGCTGATACGGTGTCCGATAGCTCTCTGGAGAATTTGGCAGATGGAATCGCCAGTGGTTTTGTGTTTGAAGACAGTAATGCCTGGTCGCTGCTTCGCGCGATTCGGCGTGCTTTCGTGTTGTGGTCCCGTCCTTCACTCTGGCGTTTTGTTCAGCGTCAGGCGATGGGCATGGATTTTAGCTGGCAGGTCGCCGCGCAATCGTACCGCGATCTTTATTTTCGGTTGAAATAGGTTCCTGGAATCACTCATATGAATGCACCTTTTACTTATGCATCACCCACTTTGAGCATTGATGCGTTAAAACATTCAATTGCTTACAAACTGATGTTCATCATCGGTAAAGATCAGGTTATTGCGAACAAGCACGAATGGCTGAACGCCACGCTGTTTGCCGTGCGTGACCGTCTGGTGGAGCGCTGGTTGCGCTCTAACCGTGCACAACTGTCTCAGGAAACGCGCCAGGTTTACTACCTGTCGATGGAATTTCTGATTGGCCGCACCCTTTCCAATGCGCTGTTATCACTCGGTATTTATGATGACGTCAAAAACGCACTGGAAGAGATGGGGCTGGACCTGGCTGAGCTTATCGACGAAGAGAATGACCCAGGGCTTGGCAACGGAGGCTTAGGCCGACTTGCCGCCTGTTTCCTGGATTCTCTTGCGACGCTGGCGCTGCCGGGCCGTGGCTACGGCATCCGTTATGACTACGGTATGTTCAAGCAAAACATCGTCGACGGGCGGCAAAAAGAGTCGCCTGATTACTGGCTGGAATACGGTAACCCGTGGGAATTTAAGCGTCACAACACCCGTTATAAGGTCCTCTTTGGCGGGCGTATTCAGCAGGAAGGGAAGAAGTCCCGCTGGCTTGAGACCGAAGAGATTCTGGCCGTCGCCTATGACCAGATTATCCCCGGCTACGACACCGATGCGACCAACACATTACGTTTGTGGAATGCCCAGGCCAGTAGCGAAATCAACCTCGGTAAGTTCAACCAGGGTGACTACTTTGCGGCGGTGGAAGATAAAAACCACTCTGAGAACGTGTCGCGTGTGCTTTACCCGGATGACTCAACCTATTCCGGCCGTGAACTGCGTCTGCGCCAGGAGTACTTCCTGGTCTCCGCAACGATTCAGGACATACTGAGTCGCCACTTCCAGTTGCACAAAACCTACAGCAATCTGGCCGAGAAAACGGCGATTCACCTCAACGATACCCACCCGGTATTGTCTATCCCTGAGCTGATGCGTCTTTTGATTGATGAACACAAGTTTGGCTGGGACGAAGCCTTTGAAGTGACCTGCCAGGTCTTCTCTTACACCAACCATACCTTGATGAGCGAAGCACTGGAAACCTGGCCGATTGATATGCTCGGTAAGATTCTGCCGCGCCATCTGCAAATCATCTTCGAAATTAATGACTACTTCCTGAAAACCATTCAGGAGCAGTATCCAAATGACGTCGGTTTGCTGAGCCGTGCCTCAATCATTGACGAATCCAACGGTCGCCGGGTGCGTATGGCCTGGCTGGCGGTGGTGGTAAGCCACAAAGTCAACGGTGTGTCTGAGCTGCACTCCAACCTGATGGTGCAATCGCTGTTTGCCGACTTCGCGAGCATTTTCCCGATGCGCTTTACCAACGTGACCAACGGCGTGACGCCACGTCGCTGGCTGGCGCTGGCGAACCCACCGCTGTCTGGTGTACTGGATGAAAACATTGGTCGCACCTGGCGTACCGATCTTAGCCAGCTGAGTGAGCTGGAACAGCACATTGATTACCCCACGGTGAATCAGGCTATTCGTCTGGCGAAGCTGGAGAATAAAAAGCGCCTGGCAGAGGTCATTGGTCAGCAGCTTAACGTGGTGGTGAACCCGAAAGCCCTGTTCGATGTGCAGATCAAGCGCATCCACGAATACAAACGCCAGTTGATGAACGTGCTACACGTCATTCTGCGCTACAACCGTATTAAAGCGGATCCGAAAGCGGAGTGGGTACCACGCGTTAATATCTTCGCCGGTAAAGCGGCGTCGGCCTATTACATGGCGAAGCACATCATTCATCTCATCAACGATGTGGCGGCGGTGATCAACAACGATCCTGAGATTGGCGACAGGCTGAAAGTGGTCTTTATCCCGAACTACAGCGTGAGTCTGGCCCAGGTGATCATTCCGGCGGCGGATCTTTCAGAGCAGATCTCACTGGCAGGGACGGAAGCGTCCGGCACCAGCAACATGAAGTTTGCCCTCAACGGCGCGCTGACCATCGGTACGCTGGATGGTGCTAACGTCGAGATGCTGGAGCACGTCGGTGAAGATAACATCTTCATCTTCGGGAACACGGCGGAAGAGGTCGAAGAGTTACGCCGCAAGGGCTACAAACCGCGTGAATACTACGATCAGGATGAAGAGCTGCGCCAGGTACTGACGCAAATCGCCACCGGGTTGTTTAACCCGCAGGATCCTGCCCGCTACCGTGATCTGGTGGATTCGCTGATTAACTTCGGTGACCACTACCAGGTGCTGGCCGATTTCCGCAGCTATGTGGATTGCCAGGACAAGGTCGATGAACTGTATCGCCACCCGGAAGAGTGGACCACCAAAGCGATGCACAACATCGCCAACATGGGCTACTTCTCTTCCGACAGAACGATTCAGGAGTATGCCGAGAAGATCTGGCATATCGATCCGGTACGCTTGTAAAAGAAAAACCCGGTCGCCTGAGGCGTACCGGGTTATATCAACCGATGATGTACTAAAGCCGGGCCACTCTCCCGGCTTTTTTATTACGACGCCAGCGACAGCTCCGTTTTACCATGGCGGGTCAGCCATTGCGCCACGCGGGACTGCTCGTCGGCATTCAGCCACATCCCCAGTTTCGTCCGACGCCAGATAACGTCATCCAGGCGGCGAACCCATTCGTGTTCGACCAGGTAGCGCAGTTCGGCTTCGTAAAGCTCGTGACCGAAATGCTCGCCCAAATCCTCAATGGAGGTTTTGTCTTTCAGAATAACGTCACTGTTGCTGCCGTAAGTCCGGGCGAAATGGCGGGCCAGAGATTCGGTGATAAACGGATAGCGACGGCGCAGTTTTGCGGCGTAATCATCGCGATCCCCTTCCAGCTCCCCGCCAGGCAGGACGCTGCCTTTGGTCCATGCCGGGCCAATACCCTGATAGTACGTCGCCAGCTTTTCCATCGCATGTTCGGCGAGCTTGCGGTAGGTGGTGAGCTTGCCGCCAAACACCGACAGCAGTGGCGCTTTGCCGCCCACGTCGTGAATATCGAGCGTGTAATCGCGGGTGATCGCCTGCGGTGAGTCAGATTCATCGTCACACAGCGGACGCACACCGGAGTAGGTCCAGACGATGTCGTTGCGTGACAGCTGTTTTTTGAAGTGCGCGTTGTAGGCTTTCAGCAGGTAGTTCACCTCGCTTTCGTCGATTTCAACGCTCTTCGGATCGCCTTTGTACTCCACATCGGTGGTGCCGATGATAGAGAACTCATCCATCCACGGAATCACGAAGACGATGCGTTTATCTTCGTTTTGCAGGATGTAGGCCTGTTTCTGGGTGTGCACACGTGGCACAACAATATGGCTACCTTTGATCAGGCGGATACCGTACGGTGACGGCAGGTGCATGCCGTCATCAAAGAACTGTTTGACCCACGGACCGGTTGCATTCACCAGACCACGCGCCTGCCAGCTAAATTTTTCCCCGGTGTCGATATCTTCTGCCTCAACGATCCACAAACCGTTTTCGCGTCTTGCCGATGTTGCACGGGTCCGCGTTAACACTTCCCCGCCTTTTTTCACCACCATCTGCGCATTGGCCACCACCAGGCGGGCATCGTCCACCCAGCAGTCAGAATATTCGAAACCGCGCACGATTTCCGGTTTGAGCACCGATTCTGAGCCAAAACGCAAACCCTGGGAACCCGGCAAACTGGTGCGTTTACCCAAATGATCGTACATAAACAGGCCAATACGGATCATCCAGGCCGGGCGCAAATGAGGGCGATGCGGTAAACGAAAACGCATCGGGAAGGCGATATGCGGGGCCATTTTCAGCAGGACTTCGCGCTCGGCCAGCGCTTCGCTGACCAGACGGAATTCGTAGTGTTCCAGGTAGCGCAGGCCCCCGTGAATCAATTTCGAGCTCGCACTTGAGGTCGCACAGGCTAAATCCTGTGCTTCCAGCATGAGCACGGAAAGACCACGCCCGGCGGCGTCTGCCGCGATACCGGCACCGTTGATGCCCCCGCCAATGACAATCAGATCTTTGGTTTCCATGCTGCCCTCACGTACTTTCGTTAAAGCTCATAAATGTTCGATATCGCTCATGATAGCAAAGGAATGTGTCATTGGTAACATCAAAAAAACAATTTAGAGTGATATGCATAACATAATGGCGTTTATATCGTGGGAGGACGTAAAATGAGCGTCACACTACGCGCGGCCTGTTTCCCCTCACCCTAACCCTCTCCCCAGAGGGGCGAGGGGATAACCCGAGCCAGGACTGACCTGCAATCACTAGAAGAGAGCCCCATGGATCATTTTGTTTGTATCAACGTTGAAGAAACCCACCAGAAACTGCAGCAGAAGAAGGCGGTATTGGTGGATATTCGTGATCCGCAAAGTTTTGCGATGGGCCACACACCGGGGGCTTTCCATCTGACCAACGACACCCTGGCAACCTTTATGCGTGAAACCGATTTTGACACCCCGGTGATGGTGATGTGCTACCACGGCAACAGCAGCAAAGGTGCCGCGCAGTACCTGCTCACCCAGGGCTACGACAGTGTGTTCAGCGTTGACGGCGGCTTTGATGCCTGGCATCGCCACTTCCCGTCAGAAGTTGCGCACGGAACCCTTCGGGGATAAGCAAAACTGCCGCTATACTGTCCTCTTTTCCAGGGACTAAGCGACCACCTTCCATGTTGATGATCACTTCCTTTGCTAACCCGCGCGTCGCCCAGGCGTTTGTTGATTACATGCAAACCCAGGGCGTCATTCTGACCATTCAGCATCATGAACAAAGCGATATCTGGCTGGCAGATGAGAGCCAGGCTGAACGGGTGAGAGCAGAGCTGGCGCGTTTTATGGAAAACCCTGCGGACCCGCGTTACCTCGCGGCGAGCTGGCAGTCCGGGCAAACCAGCAGTGGCTTGCATTACCGCCGCTTCCCGCTGCGTGCGGCCCTTCAGGAACGCGGCGGACCGCTCACCGTGTTCATTTTTGCCGCCTGCGTGCTGGTGTTTATCCTGATGAACCTTGTCGGCGACCAGACGGTGATGGTCTGGCTGGCCTGGCCGTTCAACGAGGCCGTCCAGTACGAAGCCTGGCGCTATTTCACCCATGCCGTAATGCACTTTTCGCTGGTTCACATCATCTTTAACCTGTTCTGGTGGTGGTATCTTGGCGGAGCGGTGGAAAAACGCCTGGGGAGCGGCAAACTGCTGGTGATAACCGTTATCAGCGCCTTACTCAGCGGATTTTTGCAATTCAAACTCTCAGGTCCGTGGTTCGGTGGTTTGTCGGGCGTGGTCTACGCCCTGATTGGCTACGTATGGCTGCGCGGTGAACGCGACCCGGAGCGCCCGGTTTACCTCCCGCGTGGACTGGCTATTTTCACCGTTGTGATACTGGTTGCTGAGTGGTTTGGCGTATCGGCAGTGAATAGTGCCACCGGCGCCCATACCGCCGGATTAGCGATTGGCCTTGCAATGGCGCTGGTCGATACAATGAATGCGCGAAAACGAACATAATTATCCAGAGACATTTCATGAAACAAACACAACGTCATGACGCGATCATTGAACTGGTTAAAGTGCAGGGATATGTCAGCACGGAAGAACTGGTAGAGCAGTTCGCAGTGAGTCCGCAAACCATCCGTCGCGACCTTAATGATCTCGCGGATCAAAACAAAATTCTGCGTCACCACGGCGGCGCGGCATTGCCGTCAAGCTCGGTAAACACCTCATGGCACGATCGTAAGGCGACCCAGACGGCAGAAAAAGAGCGTATCGCGCGCAAAGTAGCAAGCCAGATCCCCAACGGCGCGACGCTGTTTATCGATATCGGCACCACGCCTGAAGCCGTTGCCCATGCTTTGCTGGATCACAGCAATCTGCGGGTGGTCACCAACAACCTGAACGTGGCCAATACACTGCTGAAAAAAGAAGATTTTCGCGTCATCCTGGCGGGCGGCGAACTGCGCAGCCGTGACGGCGGAATTGTGGGAGAGGCGACGCTGGACTTCATTTCCCAGTTCCGTCTGGACTTCGGCATTCTGGGAATAAGCGGTATCGACGCAGATGGTTCACTGCTGGAGTTTGACTACCATGAAGTCCGCACCAAGCGGGCAATCATTGAAAACTCCCGCCACGTGATGCTGGTGGTGGATCACTCCAAGTTTGGCCGCAACGCGATGGTTAACATGGGCAGTATCAGCATGGTCGACACGGTCTACACCGATACGCCACCGCCTGATAGCGTGCTGCAAGTGCTCACCAGCAATAATATCCAGCTTGAGCTGTGCTGATGTGAAAACGGCTGGCGCAAGGCCAGCCGTATACGTGTTTACACCCCGTACCCCATCATTTTCAACAACCGCTGGGCATGCTGAACCGCATCCTGGCGGTGGGCGACGCCCAGTTTCTGATACAGATTGCGAATGTGCGTTTTGATGGTGGTCGCCGCAACGGCGAGCTCCCCGGCAATTTGTTCGTTGCTGTAACCGGAATAAATCAGCCCCAGCACCTGCCACTCACGCTGGGTCAGCGGGCTGGTGCGAATCAGTTCCGGCACATCCGGGTGGGTGAGCAGGCGTTCAACAAAGTTCTCATCAAAGTGGGCAAACTTGTGGCGATGATGCTGGTTGATATCACGCAGAATGCGCTGGGCGCGGTGCTGGTCCAGTTCCGGCAGCGTGTTGAGCTGAATAAGCTGACGTAACTGCTGGGCCATCGCCTCGCCTTCAATCACAAAGTGACTGATAAACCCGGTGCGATTGGCAAGCTGAAGGGCTTCGAGCAGCACGCGCTGGGCATCATTCTTGCGCCCGGACTGCCAGTAAAGCTGATTGAGCAGCAGCAGGTTGCGGTTGAGATCGCTCATCAGGCGCAGGCTGCGGGCATTCTCGTTTAACTCTTCCAGTACGATCTCCGCCGGGTCAAAATCCCCCAGCAGGATTTGCGCGCGGGCAATGTTACGCCACTGGCCTTGCAGGAAGTGGTTATTGGCAAACTCCGGTTTGGGCGTCTGACGCAGCCACTGTGCGGCGGCTTTTTTGTCGCCCACCATGTGCCAGTAAATCACGCGGACTTTATCGGCATTCGATACCCAATCGCTGTGATATTGGCCGTTGCCGAGTAAATTTTCGAGCCGGTTCATATGGTTTCGCGCGTTGTCCAGATCGCCACGGGCCAGCGAGTTCTGAATGACCAGCGCCAGGCATTGCAACTGCTGTTGGGGCTGACATGAAATCAACACGTCCATCCCCTGGCGGGCAGCGGCTTCGGACTCATCCAGCCGCGCCCAGGCCCAGAGTAACTGGGCGCGAATACGCAGCAGGAATTCGTGCATCGGAAGCTGCTCAAGGTGCTGTTCACGAACCAGCAGGAACCCTTTTTCCTGGGTTTCCCAGGCGGCCTGCAAAAAGCCCTGGGCAAACAAAATTTCGCTCTGCTGGATAAGGCTCCACAGTGCGTAATGCCACACGTCGTGACGACGGGCCATCTGCTCCGTTTGTTGCATCAGGGCCAGAGAGTTGGTCAGCAGCCCTTTACAGTGCAGCACTTCGCCGTGAACCGAGGTCGCCACAATACGGCTGTAATAGTTGGCAAGCGGCAGCTCATCAAGCGCCACCATGGCCAGACGTTCTGCTTCAACGGCATCGCCATCGTTAATCGCGACCTGGGCACGCAGGGCGTTGAAATCCCCGTGCAGTGAAGCGTCCATCCGGGTCGTCATCTCTTGTTCTGCTCTGGCGAGCAGTGTGTTGACCTCGCTGTAGCGATGCTGGCTTTGCATCAACCAAGCCTGTAACAGTACGAGACGCGGGTTTTCCAGCAGGCTCTCCCACGGCAGCGCCTTCAGTGAGGCTTCAAGCAGGCTCAGTTCACTATGGTTGAACAGCCCCCAGGCGTGATGGAGCAGAATATCGCGCAGCATGGTGCCATCGCCGGCCGCCAGCGCATGGTGAATGGCTTCGGTGGGGAAACCTTGTGCCATCCAGCTTTCTGCCGCCGCGCGGTGGATGTCCGGCAGCTCTGTGGCAAGCTCCCACTGGCAACGCTGGCGCAGGAAGTTGCCGAATAACGGGTGGTAGCTAAACCATTCACCGGAATCATCCATGCGCTGCAAAAACAGCCCCTGTCGTTCAATCTCTTCCAGCCGCATCTGGCCGTTTTCTTCACCGGTAACGCGTACAATCAGCGCGTCATTCATTGACCGGAGCAGGGCGCTTTTAAGCAGGAACAGGCGGGTCGCGGCGTCGACGTTATCGAGCACCTCATCCACCAGATAATCGGATAAATGGCTGGCGTTAATCCCTGCCAGTCGACGCGCTGACTGGTGCGCCGCACCATGATTTTGCCGCACGGAAAGGGCAATCAGCTGGAGTGCGGTGGCCCATCCGGCCACGTCATCGCACAGGCGTCCGCTTTCGGCGGCTTCAATCGGGGAGTTCAGGCGGCAGTCAAAAAACTGCTTGGCTTCCTGATGGTTAAAGGCGAGCTGGTGGCTGCCGATTTCGAGCAGCTGTTCACGCACGCGCAGGTTGGCAATGCCGAGCTGCGGCAGGTTACGCGACAGTACAATGAGCGTCAGATTTTCAGGCTGATGGCGCAGGAAGAAACGCATCGCATCATGAATGACCGGGTTGGTGATGAGATGGTAATCATCAATCACCAGATACAGCGCGCGCTGCCACTCGGCGAGTTCAATAAACAGTTGGGCAAAGAGGGAGGAGAGGCTGGCATACTGACGCTTTTGCGCCATCGCTTCGCTGCTGACGCAGTGACCCCCGGTCGCCTGCTGAATCGCCGCGATAAAGTAGCTGGCAAATCTCTCCTGCTGGTTATCCCCCTCATCCAGGGAAAACCAGCCAATGTCGTTTTTACCGGCAGCCCACTGCGAAATGAGCGTCGTCTTTCCGTAACCTGCAGGGCTTGTGATGAGCGCTAGCCGAAAATTGTTCGCGCCGGAAAGTTTAGCCAGCAGGCGATCGCGAACGACGGTATGGTCGAGGCGAACCGGGCGACTTAATTTGGACGGAATCAGCATAGTTATCACTTCACTGTGAGGAATAAAGGGGAAAACGATTTTTTTGCGCTTCGTAATTAATAATAATAAGGTCGGATAAATTCCGAATTATTGCAAGTTATGTCCAAATCTGACGACTGTGAATTTGCACTATGTCACATTTCTAAATGGTTAATGAATAAATAAGCCGCATTGATGGACGACTGATGAGCAAAGGCTGCGCAGGCAGAAAGCACGTTTTGCGGATGTCGGTGGAGGAAATAGTTTTACGAAAAGCAGGGGCTAATTAACATTATTTTGAGAAATATCTACAATGCAGCACAAATAGTAAAAACTTCCTGACGTTCACCAGAAAATTATTATTTCTTCAACGAAGTTTGTAACAACGATTAATTTCCTGTGAAACGACATTTCATTCTGCTGACATGCTTTCCCCTTACTCTGGAAATGCATGTTACGCGTCGTTACGCTCCGACCAGGGATTCTTACAGGGCAAGGGCTTGAATAATGTTTAAAAAAGCAGCTAACTTTAGGTGGCAGAGATCACACTTTTTGCTCATCCCTGCTACTCCTCCCCGTTGATTCCCTGGCAGGATGAGGACGCCTTTTAACGAGCCTGGCACACTAGCGCTAACGTTGTTTTATTCAATCACAGGATCCGAATTCTCTATGTCAAAGCCTACGTTTAACAAAGCGCAATTCGAGGCGGCCCTGACACGTCAGTGGCAGCAATTTGGCCTGCACGCCGCGCAAGAGATGACATCCCGCCAGTGGTGGCAGGCGGTAAGCGGTGCGCTGGCAGAACTGCTGGTGGCGCTGCCACAGGCGAAGCCAACTAAGCAGCAGCGCCACGTTAACTATATCTCCATGGAATTTTTGATTGGCCGCCTGACGGGCAACAACTTGCTCAACCTGGGCTGGTATCAGGAGGTGAGCGACGTACTGCAGGCCCAGGGGCGTAACCTGACCGATCTGCTGGAAGAAGAAACCGACCCGGCGCTGGGCAATGGCGGGTTGGGGCGTCTGGCCGCCTGTTTCCTTGATTCGATGGCGACCGTGGGCCAGTCTGCGACCGGCTATGGCCTGAATTATCAGTACGGTCTGTTCCGCCAGTCCTTCGAGGAAGGGCATCAGAAAGAAGCGCCGGACGACTGGCATCGCCGTACCTACCCGTGGTTCACCCACAACGAGCAGTTGGACGTGCATGTCGGCATCGGCGGCAAAGTCAGCAAAGACGGGCACTGGACACCTGATTTTACAATTGTGGGTGAAGCCTGGGATCTGCCGGTACTTGGCTACCGCAACAGTGTGGCCCAGCCGCTGCGCCTCTGGCAGGCGACGCACGCCCACCCGTTTGACCTGACCAAATTCAACGACGGTGATTTCCTGCGTGCTGAACAGCAGGGCATCGACGCCGAAAAACTCACGAAAGTGCTTTATCCGAACGACAATCACCAGGCGGGCAAAAAGCTGCGTCTGATGCAGCAGTACTTCCAGTGCGCCTGCTCGGTTGCCGATATTCTGCGTCGCCATCACCTCGCCGGACGCAAGCTGGCGGAGTTGGCGAAGTATGAAGTGATTCAGCTTAACGATACGCACCCGACGATTGCCATTCCTGAGCTGCTGCGCGTCTTGCTCGACGAGCATCAGATGAGCTGGGATGACGCCTGGGCTATCACCAGCAAAACTTTTGCGTACACCAACCACACGCTGATGCCGGAAGCGCTCGAGTGCTGGGATGAAAAACTGGTGAAAGCCTTGCTGCCGCGCCATATGCAAATCATCAAGCAGATCAACGACCACTTTAAGGTGCTGGTGGAGAAAACCTGGCCGGGAGACGAGGCTGTCTGGGCGAAGCTCGCCGTGGTCCACAACAAGCAGGTGCGCATGGCCAACATGTGCGTGGTGGGCGGCTTTGCGGTGAACGGCGTTGCCGCGCTGCACTCTGATTTAGTGGTGAAAGATCTGTTCCCGGAATACAACCAGCTCTGGCCGGGTAAATTCCACAACGTCACCAACGGCATCACGCCACGTCGCTGGATCAAGCAGTGCAACCCGGCTCTGGCGGCCTTACTGGATAAATCGCTGAAAAAAGAGTGGGCTAACGATCTCGACCAGTTGATTAATCTGGAGAAATTTGCCGACGATGCCGCCTTCCGTGCGAAATACCGTGCGATTAAACAGGAAAATAAAAACCTGCTTGCGGAGTTTGTTAAACACCGTACCGGCATTGAGATTAATCCACATGCGATTTTTGATATTCAAATCAAACGTCTGCATGAGTACAAACGTCAGCATCTGAACCTGCTGCATATTGTGGCGTTGTACAAAGAGATTCGTGAAAATCCGCAGGCCGACCGCGTCCCGCGCGTATTTTTATTCGGGGCGAAAGCGGCGCCGGGCTATTACCTGGCGAAGAATATTATTTACGCCATCAACAAAGTGGCTCACGTCATTAATAACGATGCGCAGGTGGGCGACAAACTGAAAGTGGTCTTCCTGCCGGATTACTGTGTGTCGGCAGCGGAGCGCCTGATCCCGGCGGCAGATGTCTCTGAGCAGATCTCCACGGCCGGTAAAGAAGCCTCCGGTACTGGCAACATGAAGCTGGCGCTGAACGGGGCACTGACGGTGGGGACACTGGATGGCGCGAACGTCGAAATAGCCGAGCAGGTGGGCGACGAGAATATCTTTATCTTTGGCCATACCGTTGAAGAGGTGAAAGCCCTCAAGGCGAAAGGCTATGACCCGGTGAAATGGCGTAAAAAAGATAAGCAACTGGACGCGGTACTCAAGGAGCTGGAGAGCGGGAAATACAGCGACGGCGATAAACATGCCTTCGACCAGATGCTGCACAGCATTGGCAAGCAGGGCGGCGACCCGTACCTGGTGCTGGCTGACTTTGCGGCCTACGTTGAAGCACAAAAACGCGTTGATGAACTTTATCGTGATGAAGAGGCCTGGACCCGCGCGGCTATCCTGAACACCGCCCGCTGCGGGATGTTTAGCTCAGACCGCTCGATTCGCGATTATCAGGCCCGTATCTGGCAGGCAAAGCGCTAAGGAAAAGCATGGTGAGCAAACGTCTTGAAAGTGCTGCGCTGGCAGCGGGTATTAGCCCGGATTACATCAATGCACACGGTAAACCGCAGTCTATCGGTGTGGAAACGAAACGGCGTTTGCTGGAGGCCATGCATCACTCCACAGCCACCCCTGCAACCGTAACGCCGGTGCCTCGCGTGCTGGTGTTTACGCAGGGCAAGAGAAAAGCCCTGCCCATTGAGGGCAAGGGAGATTTTGACTGGAGCATTACCACCGAACAGGGGTTGCAGCTTCGGGGGGGAGTAGAGGCCGGAAAAAGCCTCACGCTGCCGGGCAAGCTCCCTCAGGGCTATCACACGCTAACACTTCGCCAGGGCGAACAGCGCTGGCACTGTCGGCTGATTGTGGCGCCGAAGCGCTGCTACGAGCCGCAGGCTCTGCTGGACGGTAAAAAGTTGTGGGGTGCTTGTGTGCAGCTCTACACGCTGCGTTCAGAAAAAAACTGGGGCATTGGCGATTTCGGTGACCTGAAAGCGATGCTGGCCGAGGTGGCAGAACGTGGCGGAGCGTTTATCGGCCTTAACCCGATTCATGCCCTGTACCCGGCTAACCCGGAAAGTGCGAGTCCGTACAGCCCCTCTTCGCGCCGCTGGCTGAACGTCATCTATATCGACGTAAATGCGATAGACGATTTCCGTGTCAGTAAAGAGGCTCAGGCGTGGTGGACATTGCCGACCACGCAGAGCGCACTTAAGGCTGCACGTGACGCCGAATTTGTGGATTACTCCACGGTGACGGCGCTAAAGCTTGAAGGATTGCGCCTGGCCTGGAAGCAATTTTCCACGCGCAAAGCGGGTGATGACGCCCGTGCGGCCTTTGACAGCTTCGTAAAGCAGGAAGGTGAAAGCCTTTACTGGCAGGCGGCGTTTGATGCCCTTCATGCAAGCCAGGTAAAAGAAGATGAGCTGCGCTGGGGCTGGCCTGCCTGGCCGGAAGAGTTCCGTTCAACGGGCAGCCCGCAGGTGAAAGCGTTTTGTACGGAACATGCAGACGAGGTCAATTTCTACCTGTGGCTGCAATGGCTGGCCTATACGCAGTTTGCCGAGTGCTGGGAAACCAGCCAGGGCTTCTCAATGCCTGTCGGCCTGTACCGTGATCTGGCGGTAGGGGTGGCCGAAGGCGGTGCGGAGACCTGGTGCGATCGCGAGCTGTACTGTCTGAAAGCCTCGGTCGGTGCGCCGCCGGATATTCTGGGGCCGCTGGGTCAGAACTGGGGGCTTCCGCCGATGGACCCGCATATCACCGCGTCGCGTGGCTATGAGCCGTTTATAGACCTGCTGCGGGCGAACATGAAAAGCTGCGGCGCATTGCGTATCGACCACGTAATGTCGATGCTGCGTTTGTGGTGGATACCTTACGGTGAAACGGCGGATCACGGTGCCTACGTGCAGTATCCGGTCGACGACCTGCTGTCGATCCTGGCACTGGAAAGCCAGCGTCATCAGTGCATGGTGATTGGTGAGGATCTGGGCACGGTGCCGGTCGAAATCGTCGGTAAGCTGCGCGACAGCGGCGTGTATTCTTACAAGGTGCTCTATTTCGAAAGTGACCATGAAAAGCATTTCCGTGCGCCAAAAGCGTACCCGGAGCAGTCCATGGCCGTTGCCACCACCCATGATTTGCCGACACTGCGGGGCTACTGGGAAAGTGGCGACCTGACGCTCGGTAAAACCTTAGGGCTTTACCCGGACGAGGTGGTGCTGCGCGGGCTGTTTAAAGATCGCGAACTGGCGAAACAGGGCCTGCTCGAAGCCCTGCATGCGCACGGTTGCCTGCCGAAAAAGGTCGGCCGCACCGCATCAAGAATGCCGATGACGTCGATGCTCAGCCGGGGCATGCAGCGCTACATTGCGGACAGCAACAGCGCTTTGCTCGGGCTGCAACCGGAAGACTGGCTGAATATGGCCGGGCCGGTGAACATTCCAGGTACCAGCTATCAGTACAAAAACTGGCGGCGCAAATTGTCCACCTCACTGGAGAAGATGTTCGCTGATGAGGGCGTGAACAAGCTGATAAAAGACCTGGATAAGCGCAGAAAGGCGGCAGGGAAGAAGAAATAAAAACAAAGAACCCACCGTTTGGTGGGTTCTTTTATTGGCGGGCTATGCACACCTGCAATGCCTGATGGCGCTTTGCTTATCAGACCTACGGGTAAGTAGGCCGGATTAGGCGTTTACGCCGCCATCCGGCAACACTCGCAATGGGCTTACACCACCATTCCCAGCAGCAGACAGCCCACCAGACCACAGACGGAGATAATGGTCTCCAGCGCCGACCAGGACTTCATGGTCTCACCGATGGTCAGGTTGAAGTACTCTTTGAACAGCCAGAAGCCAGGGTCGTTAACGTGAGAGAAAATCACGCTACCGGAACCGACGGCAATCACCATCAGCTCAGGGCTAACGCCAGTCGTGGCAATCAGCGGCGCGGCAATACCGCCTGCGGTAATCGCTGCAACGGTCGCTGAGCCCAGTGCAATACGCAGTACGGCGGCAATTGACCAGGCCATAAAGATAGGCGACAGGTTGGTGCCGTGCATCAGAGAGGCGATGTATTTGTCTACGCCGCTATCCACCAGAACCTGTTTGAACGCACCGCCACCACCGATAATCAACAGCATCATGGCGATGATTTTGATTGAGCTGGTCAGGGTTTCGTTAATGTCGTCCATCGAACGACCACGGTTCAGGCCGAAGGTGAAGACCGCGATCAGAACGGCAATCAGGGTCGCCATCACCGGGTCACCGAAGAACTCGGCGTACGGCAGAATGGCATGGCCTTTAGGCAGCAGCATTTCTGCCACCGCACGCAGCGCCATCAGCACAACCGGCACCAGTGAGGTCCAGACGCTGACGCCAAAGCCAGGCATCTCTTCTTCCGTGAAGGTCTTTTTGTTATACAAGCCTTCAGGAATCGGTTTGTCGATGCCTTTCAGGAAGCGCGCATAAACCGGGCCTGCCAGAATCACCGTTGGGATACCCAGCAGCGTACCGTACAGCAGGGTTTTACCCATGTCGGCGTGGAAGATGGTCGCAATCGCGGTTGGGCCTGGGTGCGGAGGCAGGAAGCCGTGGGTCACGGACAGTGCCGCCGCCATTGGCACACCAACGTAGAGCAGCGGGATACGCGCGGACGCGGCGATGGTAAACACCAGCGGCAGCAACAGCACGAAACCAACTTCATAGAACAGCGCGAAACCGACGGTGAAGCCGGTGAGGACCACCGCCCACTGAATGTGTTTCTCACCAAATTTAGCAATCAGCGTTGTCGCGATGCGCTGTGCGCCACCGCAGTCTGCCAGCAGTTTGCCGAGCATCGCGCCAAAGCCCATGATCAGCGCAAGGCTGCCCAGGGTTCCGCCCACACCGGCTTTGATAGATTTGATCACTGCATCCAGAGGCATTCCCTGCATCATTCCGACGGCAAGTGCCACCAGAACCAGGGCAATAAATCCGTTCAATTTGAAGCGGATCATCAATAACAACAACAAGATTACACCGATAGCAACGATGACTAATGGCATGATTTACCTGGCCTTAATTTGTTATGGGTAACGTCAGTGTTTCTACAGCTCATACCGGTTTTCTGGGGCAGAAAACACAGCGCTGGGGCACCAATACGGCTTACATCCATAATTAAAAATAATAGCTGGATGTTTTTATAATGTTGGTGCCTGCGCGGATGATACGGGTAACATCTGTAAAAAGAGAATCACCTGGCGGGGCAAAATTTGCGAAGTGGGACGTGGGTCATATTAACGGCGAGAAATTATTGCAAAAAAACGCAGGGAATTTGGTGCGGAGGATACGGGTAACACGTTCTCCCGCTGAAACAGGAGAACGTGTGGGGGCAAATCAATAGTAGGAGTGCTCGCCGCGCTGGTGTTCGGTCAGATCGCGTACGCCTTTGAGGTCAGGGAATTCAGCTAACAGCTGCTTTTCGATCCCATCTTTCAGGGTGACATCAATCATCGAGCAACCGTTACAGCCGCCGCCGAACTGAAGGATAGCGTAGCCGTCGTCGGTGATTTCCATCAGGGTCACACGACCGCCGTGACCAGCCAGCTGTGGGTTAACCGTCGCCTGCAACATGTATTCAACACGTTCCATCAGCGGGGCGTCATCAGTCACTTTACGCATTTTGGCGTTAGGGGCTTTCAGCGTCAGCTGAGAACCTAACTGGTCAGTAACGAAATCAATTTCCGCATCTTCCAGATACGGCGCGCTTAATTCATCGACATAGGCGGTGAGTTGTTCGAATTTCAGGGCGGTGTCCGCGGCTTCCACTGCGTCTGGCGGGCAATAAGAAACGCCGCATTCTGCGTTTGGCGTGCCTGGGTTAATCACAAACACGCGAATCTGCGTCCCTTCTTCCTGATTTGCCAGCAATTTAGCAAAATGCGCTTGCGCGGCATCGGAGATATGGATCATAGCAATGGCCTAATAGTTGACTATTTTACTTGGTTATAATACGCCCATCATCGAGGCTCTACAAGGTTCGACACAGGCTCCATACCTGAACAGTCGCCGCGCCATTGCGTAACAGCAGTTGGCTCATTTCTGCGACGGTGCTGCCGGTAGTGACGACATCATCCACGATTACCATATGGAGTCCCTGTACTGGCAATTCAAGGCGAAAGGCATTTTTCAGGTTGCGTTTACGCAAACGGGCGCTCAATTGATGCTGGATGCGGGTCATTCGCGTGCGGCGAAGTGCCGCGGGTTCATAACGGCAGCCGAGCCAGTGCGCCAGCCGTCGGCACAGCAGATCACTCTGGTTATACCCTCTTCGCCACTGACGTCGGTGCCAGAGCGGCACGTTCACCAGCAGGTCTGGCACCGGCAATGACCGCGTCCTGCGTGCCTCCCTGACCGCCAGAAACAGCTGGCGTGCCAGCGCCTGCGCAAGTTCCGGCCGGTTTGAAAACTTCATCTGGTGCACCAGGTGGCTGAGCGGTGGCGTGTAGGCGCTAACGACCACCATGTGGTGCCATGGGGGCATTTTTTGCAGGCAGCGCCCGCAGGGTAAGGTGCGGCTCAGTGCCGGTAAGGCACAGCGCGGGCAGACGGGAATATTCAGCGGAATCGTTCTTGCACAGCTGGAGCAGACACCCCAGTGGGCGAGGGCCAGCGGCATTCGGCATAGCCAGCACAGGGCGGGCACTGTTAGCATGTTCAACCTCCTTGTATGACGAAAGAGAACAATAGCGGATGAACGATATCTGGTGGGAAACCAAAGGCGAAGGACATTGCCATCTTGTGCTGCTTCACGGATGGGGGCTGAACGCGCAGGTGTGGGATTGCATTACGCCTGAACTGAGCACGCACTTTACGCTTCATCTGGTGGACTTACCGGGTTACGGACGCAGCACCGGCTTTCCGGCAATGAGCCTCAACGAGATGGCGGAGACGGTACTGGCGAAAGCGCCGCAGCGGGCTATCTGGTTAGGCTGGAGCTTAGGGGGGCTGGTGGCAAGCCAGGTCGCGTTAACGGCACCTTCGCGCGTCAGCGGGCTGGTCACCGTCGCCTCTTCACCTTGCTTTAGCGAGCAAGAGGGCTGGGCAGGGATCAAGCCGGATATTCTGGCAGGTTTTCAGCAGCAACTGAGCGAAGATTTTCAGCGTACGGTGGAGCGTTTTCTGGCCTTGCAGACGCTGGGAACGGACACAGCCCGTCAGGATGCACGTTTGCTAAAAAGTGCCGTATTATCACTGCCGATGCCTTCGCAGGAGGTGCTCAACGGTGGGCTGGAGATCCTCAAAACCGCTGACCTGCGCGATGCGCTGGCTGAACTTCCGCTCCCGTTCCTGCGCCTCTACGGGCGACTGGACGGCCTGGTGCCGCGCAAAATTGTTGCGCCGTTGGACGCACTCTGGCCACAGAGTGAATCGATTATTTTCGGCAAAGCAGCTCATGCGCCTTTTATTTCCCATCCTGAGGAGTTTTGTATGGCACTCAGGTCGTTCTCTGATTCTTTAGCCTGACTGATGTACCAGCTTGAATAATCGCCAATTCACTACAATACTCAATGAGCCGTTGCGGTGTGTTTAATCCAGCCTCCGCATAGGCACAACAATTATGAAACCTGAGGAGAATCATGGTTATGAAATTAGTCACAGGAATTGTTGCGTCTCTGGTAATTGGGTCCCTGTCATTTGGTGTTATGGCTGCACAGGAGCTGGAAAAGGATAAAGTCGAGGGGATGAATCTGACGAAAGTGGGCTCGATCACTACGTCCGATACCACGGCACCGATGGACGCGAAAAAAGAGCTGTCCAAAAAAGCCGATGAGCTGGGCGGCAAATACTTTGTCGTGACCAGCGGCGAGAAAAAAGAAAAAGACATCTACGCGACTGCGGATGTCTATAAGTAATTCTTAAGTCATTAGCAAAGCGGGCCGCATGGCCCGCTTTTAGTTTCCGCTCAAAGACCACCACTCCTGCGCACAGGCTGATTTCCCTTCCGGACAGGCTTTGCAACTCCCCGTCAGGCAACCTTCCGCTTCTTGCGTTATGCGCACGGCTTTTCCCATCGCTTCCATGCGGCCTAACATGGCGTCCACCATCGGGCGAGAAATCTGCAGGGCATGGCTGAGCTGGCTGGCGTCCATCCGTCCTTGTAGAGCAAGCATGTCGCGAACGTCAATTAACGATGCCATAGATGCGCCTTAATGGCAGTCCCCCGCCGGGCTTTCGCAGCAGCTGGCGACCGTTTTGCGCGTAGCCAGCAGGTTAACGTCAACGCGGCTTCTGGCGCGACGTAAGCTGCCTATCACCACGATGTTAAACAGGATCACGCTCAGTATGCAGACCAGGCTATAAGTCGGATGCTGACCAAAGTTGGTGGCCTGGTAAAACAGCGTTGCCAGGGAATAGGCAATATTGAGCCCCCAGAGAATGGAGAAGCCCATCCAGCCCCGGCTCGACTCACGGGAAATGGCCCCCATCACCGAAATACACGGAATGTAGAGCAGAACGAAAATCAGGTAGCTGTATGCCGCGCTGGCACTGCCAAATTTCTCGCTCATGACACCCATCGTGCCGGTTTCCATCTCGCCATCCCCTTTGCTGGCTTCAATGGGGTTAGCCAGTACGCTCAGACTGAAGGTCCCTTTCAGGCTGGTCCAGGTCTCTTCGGCCGCAGCACCAAGTTCATCCACCAGGCTGAATTGTGCCGGGTCAAACGGTGCCTGCTGGATGTGCTCTGCGGTATAGAGCGTGTTGAGCGTCCCAACCACCACCTCTTTCGCCATCGCACCCGTAAACAAGCCGACAGTCGCCTGCCAGTGATCGGGCTGAACACCCATCGGTTTAAGCAGCGGCGTGAACACCTGGCTGACGGAGGCCAGCGCGGAGTCATTGATGTTATCTACCGTTTTGCCACTCAGGGAGAAGCTGTTCAGCGCGCTGAGGAAAATGCTGACCACAACGATAACTTTACCGGCACGCAGCACAAAGCCCTTCAGGCGCTGCCAGGTTTGCAGCACCAGGCTTTTCAGGTGCGGGACGTGGTACACAGGCAATTCCATAATGAACGGAGACGCCTCGCCACGCATGATGGTGTGTTTGAGCATCAGGCCGGTCAGGATCGCCATGACAATCCCTAGCACATATAAAGAGAAGACGGTAAGTGCGCCTTCCTGCCCAAAGAAGGCGGCGGAGAAGACAGCGAAAATGGCCAGTCTTGCGCCGCAGGACATAAACGGCGCCATCATGATGGTCATCAGGCGTTCGCGCGGCGCATCCAGCGTGCGGGCGCCCATCACTGAGGGCACATTGCAGCCGAACCCAACAATCAACGGGACGAAGGATTTGCCCGGCAGCCCCAGCGCCTGCATCAGCCTGTCCATCACAAAGGCTGCGCGCGCCATGTAGCCAGAATCCTCAAGGAAAGAGAGGAACAGGTACATCATGCCAATCTGCGGTACCAGCGGCAGCACGGTATTAACCCCGCCGCCGAGCCCCTGAGCCAGGAAAATCGTCAGCCAGTCCGGGAAGTGTAACGTGTAGCCCAGCCACTGGATGCCATGAATAAAAATCGCCACAGAACCGGCATCAAAAATCGGGGCGAGCGCGCCGCCGATGTTGATGGCCAACAGGAACATCAGGTACATCACAAACAGGAAGATGGGCAGGCCCAGGAACCGGTTGAGGATGATGCGGTCGACGGCTGCCGTAAACTGGCTGGGTTCTGCGGTAAGCGTGTTACTGACCGCATCGCATATCGCGGAAATGGCCTGATAGCGTGCGTCGGCAATGTGCAGGGCGGGATCGTCAATGTCACTCTGCAAGCGGGTCTGAGCGGCCTCCAGCTTCAGCGCTGCGTCGCCCGCGTAGGCGCGGCTATAGATGTCACCTTCCAGCATTTGCAGGCCGAGCCAGTAGCGCTGCTGCGGCGGCATATCGGCGGGCATTGCCTGGGCCAGAACGTCGGCTTCGCGTTTTAAAGGTTGAGCATAATGGACGAGTTCGACACGGGTATTTTGCTGGTGGCGATCGACGGCGAGTTTTAATGCGTCAATGCCACGACCGCGAGTAGAAACCAGCGGCACGACCGGGCAACCCAGGCGGGCGGAGAGGGCATCAATATCAATGCGCACTTTCTGTTTTTCCGCGATGTCTAACATGTTCAGCGCGACCACGCAGGGGATGCCCAGTTCCAGCAGCTGCAAGGTCAGATAGAGGTTACGCTCAAGGTTGGAGGCATCGACCACGTTAATCAGCAGGTCCGCATCGCCGCTCAGAATGTAGTGGCACGCGATCTGTTCATCGAGGGAGGTCTGCGAAGAAATAGTGGTCAGCGAATAGGTGCCCGGCAGATCCACCAGAGTGACCTGATGGTCGGTCGTGGAGAACTGTCCTTCTTTACGCTCAACGGTGACACCCGCCCAGTTGCCCACGCGCTGGCGAGCCCCGGTTAGCTGATTGAATAAGGTGGTCTTGCCGGAATTAGGATTACCGATTAATCCAACGGTTAATTTTTTCATGTCTCATTTCACTCTTCTGGATTAATCAGAAATTGCTTCCAGTTGCAAAAATGCGAGGTCTTTTTTGCGCAATACCAGATTCACACGACGGGTTTCGATATGTACCGGATCTCCCAGAGGAGCCACACGCACCACATCAAAAGAAGAGCCAGGTAACATGCCCAGTGAAAGGAGTTTTTGTCGCCACGCCGGACTGATTTCGCGGGCGAACCCCGTTATTTTCCACGTGCTGTCTGGAGAGAATTGCATAGGACCTACTTATCTTTATCGCGAGTTGATTTTCGTTGTCTGGCAGATGAAAGCATATAAAACCAGACGCTTAGCTGGCGAAGTAATACAGGGTGACCAGAACGAACAATGATAATGAGAATAGTTTTTATCTTCACTTATTAAACCGCGATACTCAGAAGAGTGAAATCATAATTCGTCGCATCGTTGATATGGCGCAATAATTATTCCGTTTTTCTATAATTCATAACGACTTAAAAAGTATGAACAAATATGGATATTTATTTCTTCATCTTAATGTTTTATTAAGCTTTGGCGTTATTAGTATGTAGATAACGCAATCGATTATCATTCGATAATTAAATGACTTCAGAAAATCGGGAGAATTATTTTGACGGGAAATATACGGTGTTTCGCGTATTAGCAAAGAAGAGGTATTTGAATCAGGGGATTATCGGTGTCGTTATTTTGAATAATTCTCTGACGGAAATCCCCTCCCCGAAAGGAGGGGAGGAGGCTTAGCGTTTTTTACCCATTGCCGCTGCCAGCGCATCCATCATCGCGCTGTTGCCCGCAGGTTGCGCTTCACGTCCGCGCGGTTTTGCCGCTTTGCCTGCCGGGCGAGCCTGCTCACGACCGCCACCGTTGCTGCGACGGGCGTTGGTTTCGCCAGGTTGCTCATCAAGCCGCATGGTCAGCGCGATACGCTTACGCTGCAGGTCCACTTCCAGCACTTTGACCTTAACAATATCGCCCGCTTTCACCACCGTATGTGGATCTTCCACAAACTTGTCGGCCAGGGAGGAGATATGCACAAGGCCGTCCTGATGCACGCCGATGTCCACGAAGGCACCAAAGTTGGTCACGTTGGTGACGGAGCCTTCCAGAATCATGCCCGGCAGCAGGTCATTCATCGTTTCCACGCCGTCGGCAAAGGTGGCGGTTTTGAACTCAGGACGCGGGTCACGGCCCGGTTTTTCCAGCTCTTTGATGATGTCCGTGACGGTAGGTACACCGAAGTGCTCATCGGTGAACTCAACAGGCTTAAGCTTGCGTAATTCGCCGCTGTTGCCCATCAGATCACGCAGGGATTGCTCGGTTGCGGCCAGAATGCGCTCGACCACCGGGTAGGTTTCCGGGTGCACCGTTGAGGCATCCAGCGGATTGTCGCCGTGGTTGATTCGCAGGAAGCCCGCGCACTGCTCAAAGGCTTTTGGCCCCAGACGGCTCACTTTCAGCAACTGCTGGCGGTTCTGGAACTGACCGTTTTCATCACGCCAGGAGACAATGTTCTGCGCCATCATGCGGGTCAGCCCGGCAACGCGGGTGAGCAGCGGAACAGAGGCGGTATTCAGATCCACGCCGACGGCGTTTACGCAGTCTTCGACCACGGCGTCAAGCTTACGGGCGAGCTGAGTCTGGCTCACGTCGTGCTGATACTGGCCAACACCGATAGACTTCGGATCGATTTTCACCAGCTCTGCCAGTGGGTCCTGCAGGCGGCGGGCAATAGAGACGGCACCACGCAGGGAAACGTCGAGGTCCGGGAATTCCAGTGCGGCAAGCTCAGAGGCGGAGTAAACCGACGCACCGGCTTCACTGACAATCACTTTCTGCCCGACGACTTTCGGGAACTGCTTTTGCACATCAAGATAGAAACGTTCGGTTTCGCGGGACGCGGTGCCGTTACCAATCGCGACCAGCTCAACGTTGTGCTTCTCGCACAATGCCGCCACGGCGACAGCGGCTTTCGCGGCCTGACCGGTGTGCGGGTAGATGGTGTCGGTGGCGACCAGCTTGCCGGTGCCGTCAACCACTGCGACTTTCACACCGGTACGCAGGCCAGGGTCAAGGCCCATGGTGGCACGCAGGCCAGCAGGCGCGGCCATCAGCAGGTCGTGCAGGTTACGGGCGAAGACGTTAATGGCTTCGTCTTCAGCACGTTCACGCACGGTGCCCATCAATTCTGTTTCGAGGTGCATCAGCACCTTAATGCGCCAGGTCCAGCTCACGACGCCGCGGCGCCAGCTGTCAGCCGGGGCGTTGTTCAGGCGCAGGCCAAGGTGGTCGATAATAATCTGTTCGCAGTGGCTCTCTTTTGGCGGCTCGTCGAACTGCGGGTCAGCGTTCAGCGACAGCTGCAAAATGCCTTCGTTGCGCCCGCGGAACATCGCCAGCGCACGGTGAGAGGGGGCGGTGGAAATCGGTTCGTGGTGGTCGAAGTAGTCGCGGAATTTCGCTCCTTCCTCTTCTTTGCCGCTGACCACGGCCGCCACCAGATGCGCGTTTTTCCACAGGTAGTCACGCACTTTTGCCAGCAGCGCAGCGTCTTCTGCAAAGCGCTCCATCAGAATGTAGCGTGCACCATCCAGCGCGGCTTTGCTGTCTGCGACACCTTTTTCAGCATCGACAAATTTCGCCGCTTCGTCGTCCGGGGAGTGGGACGGCTCGTTCCAGAGCAAGTCTGCCAGCGGCTCGAGGCCAGCTTCAATCGCAATTTGCCCACGGGTACGGCGTTTCGGTTTATAGGGCAGGTAGAGATCTTCGAGTTCGGTTTTGCTCAGGGTCGTGTTGATGGCTTTTTCCAGCGCATCGGTCAATTTACCCTGTTCACCGATAGATTTAAGGATGGCCTGGCGACGGTCTTGCAGTTCGCGCAGGTACCCCAGACGTGTTTCCAGATTACGCAATTGCGTGTCGTCCAGACCGCCGGTGACTTCCTTACGATAGCGTGCGATAAACGGCACGGTGTTCCCTTCATCCAGCAAGCGGACCGCTGCGTCAACCTGCGCGGCGCTCGCCTGAATTTCACCTGCAATAATGCGGCAGAAAGAATCATTCATCATGGATATAGCTTCATCTGAGTAAAAAATCAGGGGATAGTTATACGGACTGACCGGCAAAAATGCCAGTCATCGACAGGGGCTTCAGATTGTTCCGCCTCATTTGACGTATTCAATCTCATTGACGTACCAGCTGGCTTCTCCGGCAGGGGTGTTGACCACCGCCAGGTCGCCCACCTCTTTTTTCAGCAGGGCGCGGGCCATGGGCGAATCAATGGAAATGTAATCTTTGCGGCCGAAAATTTCGTCGTAGCCCACGATACGAAAACGCAGCGTATTGCCGTCATCGTTTTCAATTTCAACCCAGGCACCAAAGAAGACTTTGCCTTCCTGTTGCGGGGAATAATCGACGATTTTCAGATTTTCCAGGCACTTGGTCAGGTAACGTACCCGGCGGTCAATTTCGCGCAGGCGCTTTTTGTTGTATTGATAGTCGGCATTTTCACTGCGATCGCCCAGGCTGGCCGCCCATGTGACCTTTTTGGTGACTTCCGGGCGCTCTTGTCGCCAGAGAAAATCCAGTTCCTGCTTTAACTTGTCGTAACCTTCACGGGTAATCAGCGGCGTTTTCATCTTTTTGCCTTATTCTTATTCATCCGATTCTTTACAAATAAACGCCCGCTAAGGTGCGGATAATTCATCATTTATGTGATGCCATATGCATATAAGCTACTGTTAAATATGCTTTGTAACAATTTCGACTAGAATTTATACCAGATTTCGCTGGTTGTTAATGTGCTCTTTTTTAAGAATACGTCATCATAATTGTCGGAACCTTTGGGAGTAAAAACAATGCAAGAGAACTATAAAATCCTGGTCGTGGATGACGACATGCGCCTGCGTGCACTGCTTGAACGTTATCTGACTGAGCAAGGCTTCCAGGTCCGCAGCGTCGCGAACGCTGAACAGATGGACAGGCTGCTGACGCGTGAATCCTTCCACCTGATGGTCCTTGACCTGATGCTACCGGGCGAAGATGGTCTCTCTATTTGCCGCCGCCTGCGCAGCCAGAGCAACCCGATGCCGATCATTATGGTGACGGCGAAAGGGGAAGAAGTGGACCGCATTGTGGGCCTGGAAATTGGGGCCGATGACTACATTCCAAAACCCTTTAACCCGCGTGAACTGCTGGCCCGTATCCGTGCGGTGCTGCGTCGCCAGGCCAATGAGCTGCCGGGCGCGCCTTCTCAGGAAGAAGCGGTCATTGCGTTCGGTAAATTCAAACTGAACCTCGGTACGCGCGAAATGTTCCGCGAAGATGAGCCGATGCCGCTGACCAGCGGTGAGTTTGCGGTACTGAAAGCGCTGGTCAGCCACCCGCGTGAGCCGCTGTCCCGCGATAAACTGATGAACCTGGCCCGTGGTCGTGAATACTCCGCGATGGAGCGTTCTATCGACGTACAGATCTCTCGCCTGCGCCGCATGGTGGAAGAGGATCCGGCGCACCCGCGCTATATTCAGACCGTATGGGGTCTGGGCTACGTGTTTGTGCCGGACGGTTCTAAAGCATGAGGCGAATGCGCTTCTCGCCGCGAAGTTCGTTTGCCCGCACCCTGTTGCTGATTGTCACCCTGCTGTTTGTCAGCCTGGTGACAACCTACCTCGTGGTGCTGAACTTCGCGATTTTACCCAGCCTCCAGCAGTTCAATAAGGTTCTGGCCTACGAAGTGCGTATGCTGATGACCGATAAACTGCAGCTGGAGGATGGGACTCAACTGGTGGTTCCTCCGGCATTCCGTCGTGAGATTTACCGCGAGCTGGGTATTTCGCTTTATTCGAACGAAGCTGCCGAAGACGCCGGTTTGCGTTGGGCGCAGCACTACGAATTCTTAAGCCAGCAAATGGCGCAGCAGCTGGGTGGCCCGACGGAAGTGCGTGTTGAGGTGAACAAGAGCTCGCCTGTTGTCTGGCTGAAAACCTGGCTGTCACCCAACATCTGGGTGCGTGTCCCGCTGACCGAAATCCATCAGGGTGATTTTTCACCGCTGTTCCGCTACACCCTGGCCATTATGCTGCTGGCGATTGGGGGGGCGTGGCTGTTTATTCGTATTCAAAACCGACCCCTTGTCGATCTCGAACATGCCGCGCTTAAGGTGGGGAAAGGGCATATTCCGCCGCCGCTGCGTGAGTATGGCGCGTCGGAAGTGCGCTCCGTAACCCGCGCTTTTAATCAGATGGCGGCGGGGGTGAAGCAACTGGCGGACGACCGCACGCTGTTGATGGCCGGGGTTAGCCACGATTTACGTACGCCATTAACGCGTATTCGTCTCGCGACCGAAATGATGGCCGAGGAAGATGGCTATCTCGCTGAATCGATAAATAAAGATATCGAAGAGTGCAACGCGATTATCGAGCAGTTTATTGATTACCTGCGCACCGGGCAGGAGATGCCGATGGAACTGGCGGAGCTTAACGCAGTGCTCGGTGAAGTGGTGGCGGCAGAAAGCGGCTACGAGCGTGAAATTGAAACAGCCCTGAATGACAGCGAAATTCAGGTTCGCATGCACCCGCTCTCCATTAAGCGCGCGCTGGCGAATCTGGTGGTGAACGCTGCCCGCTACGGTAATGGCTGGATTAAAGTCAGCAGCGGCACCGAGCTGAATCGCGCCTGGTTCCAGGTGGAAGATGACGGTCCGGGGATTAAACCTGAACAGCGTAAGCACCTGTTCCAGCCGTTTGTTCGCGGAGACAGCGCTCGCAGTACCAGCGGCACCGGGCTGGGGCTGTCGATTGTGCAACGTATCATCGACAACCATAACGGCCTGCTGGAATTGGGCGTCAGCGAGCGAGGTGGGTTATCTATACGCGCCTGGCTGCCGATACCCGTCACACGCATCAGCGCTCCCACCAAAGACAACGCATAACAAAACCCGCCGCCCGGCGGGTTTTGTTTGTGGCATGTTGCAAACTTACAGTTTTGGTCCGGCACTCACCAGCGCGGCACCGGCGGCGGTGTCCGTGTACTTCTCGAAGTTGCTGGTAAAGAGCTTAGCCAACTGAGTGGCCTTCTCCTGCCACTGTTCTGGCGTGGCGTAAGTGTTACGCGGATCGAGAATCCTGGTATCGACACCCGGCAGCGCCGTCGGGATAGCCAGATTAAACATCGGCAGCGTGAAGGTTTCGGCATCATCCAGTGCGCCTTCCAGAATCGCGTCAATAATGGCTCGCGTATCCTTAATGGAGATGCGTTTGCCCGTGCCGTTCCAGCCGGTATTCACCAGATAAGCCTGCGCCCCGACGGCCTGCATCCGTTTCACCAGCACTTCCGCGTACTGCGTTGGGTGCAGAGAAAGGAAGGCGGCACCAAAACAGGCGGAGAAGGTCGGTGTAGGCTCTGTTACGCCGCGCTCGGTTCCCGCCAGTTTCGCCGTGAAGCCTGACAGGAAGTGATACTGAGTCTGGCTTGCAGTGAGGCGTGATACCGGAGGCAGTACGCCAAACGCATCCGCCGTCAGGAAAATCACCTTCGTGGCATGGCCCGCTTTGGACACCGGCTTAACGATATTGTCGATGTGGTAGATAGGATAAGAAACGCGGGTGTTTTCCGTTTTCGATGCATCATCGTAATCAATGCTGCCGTCGGCCCGCACGGTCACGTTCTCCAGCAGCGCATCCCGGCGAATGGCGTGGAAGATATCCGGCTCAGCCTCTTCAGACAGCCTGATGGTTTTGGCGTAACAGCCCCCTTCGAAGTTAAACACGCCATCGTCATCCCAGCCGTGCTCATCATCGCCAATCAGGCGGCGCTTCGGATCCGTGGAGAGCGTGGTTTTGCCGGTACCGGAAAGGCCGAAGAAGACCGCCACATCGCCTTTCTCGCCGACGTTCGCCGAGCAGTGCATGGAGGCGATACCCTTGAGCGGCAGAAGGTAGTTCATCATCGAGAACATGCCCTTCTTCATTTCGCCGCCGTACCAGGTGCCGCCAATCAACTGGATGCGCTCGGTCAGGTTAAACGCGACGAAGTTCTCCGAGTTCATTCCCTGCTCTTTCCATAATGGGTTGGTACACTTCGCACCGTTCATCACGATAAAGTCAGGTTCAAAATCGGCCAGCTCTTCCTGGGTGGGGCGGATAAACATGTTCTTCACGAAATGCGCCTGCCAGGCCACTTCAGTGACGAAACGTACGGAAAGACGGGTATCCGGGTTGGCGCCACAGAAGGCGTCGATAATGAAAAGACGCTTACCGGAAAGTTGTTGCGTCACCAGACCCTTAAGATGTTGCCAGGTTTCAGGTGAGAGCGGTTTGTTGTCGTTCTTACCTCTGCCTTTATCAGACCACCACACGCTGTCGCGGGTGATGTCATCACGGACAATATACTTATCTTTCGGCGAGCGGCCTGTAAAAATGCCGGTGTCGACGGCGACAGCACCAGAATTCGTTAAAACTCCTCGCTCATAGCCTTCCAGGTCTGGACGGAGCTCTTCCTGATACAACGTATCGTAGTCGGGGTTGTAAACGATATCCTGAACATCGTTGATACCATAAGCCTTGAGATCCTGCGGGGTTAAATCTTTAACGCGCATGTCACTTCTCCTTAGCCAATATGTACTGCCTGAAATTGTAGGGTTGTTATCCCGTCCCTGACCGCGACACGGCTCATAGATTTACGTATCTCGACAAACCCTAATCGACGGAAAACACTGTGATATCCGTCATAGAGCGAGACAGATTTTGGCAATAATAGCCATTATGATCGGGAAAATGTTATTGAAGCGACATAAAGCGATATTTTTAACGGTGAGATTGTGACTGTAATCGCTTTCATGAAAGGAAATTACGTAAGGCTTACAGAATCTCTTATAGCGGAAACGTGACGTGCTAAACAAATGCGCCACCGCAATGGGTGGCGCATAAAACAGCATTCTGGTGAATGGTTAATGCACTTGCGGATCGGCAGGAGAGGCGTTGTTGCGGATCTCAGCAATGTCCATTGAATTAAACAGATAGTGCGTGCCGCAGTAGTCGCAGTTCATGTCGATTTCACCTTCTTCGGCAATGATGCTGTTGACCTCTTCATCCGGCAGCGTCTTCAGCGCATCGGCACAACGCTCGCGCGAACAGGTACATTTGAACTCAACGTCCTGCGGATCGTACAGGCGAACTTCTTCTTCGTGGTACAGACGGTGCAGGACATCCTCTGCCGCAAGCGTCAGGAGCTCGTCGGCTTTAATGGTTTCAGTCAAAATGCTCAAGTGCTGGAAATCTTCCGCCTGAGTCTCTTGCGCTGGCAGAACCTGGAGCAGCATGCCGCCCGCCGCAGGCGTGCCTGCCACTTCACCGGTACGAATGAACAGGCGCGTAGGCAACTGCTCTGAACGCAGGAAGTAATCTTCCAGGCAGGCCGCCAGCGTATCGCCTTCCAGCCCAACAACGCCCTGATAACGCTCACCTTCTTCAGGTGTGATGGTAATGACCAGATAGCCGTTACCCACCAGCGTTTTCAGGTCTGCACCTTCCGGAATGTCACCCTGCACGCGCGCCACGCCGCGCATCTGTTGGCGGTTGTTGCCGTTAATCACCGCCAGGTTCATTGGGCCATCACCTTGCAGTTGCACGGTGATATCGCCAGCAAACTTCAGGGTTGCCGTCAGCAGGCTGGTGGCCACCAGTAACTCACCCAGAATGGTTTTCACCGGCTGAGGGTAGTTGTGGTTTTCCAGCATCTGTTTCCAGGTTTCCGAGACGGTTACCAGCTCGCCACGCACGGCGTAATTTTCAAACAGATAGCGGTGTAGTTGGTCATGTTGAGCCATAATTTTCTCTCTTGCAGGTGCGCGCTACTGGCTGTCACCGTGTTTAAATTTCATCAGGTCGCGGCGTTCTTTCTTGTCCGGACGGCGATCGGGGTGAGGCATCGTTAGCGCATTGAGTTTACGGGCCTGCGCCATTTTCTCGCGTTTTTCGATACTTTCAGCCGTCTCTTCGTACAGCGTTACGGCTTCTTCTGCGGGGCGGCGTTGCTCAGTGATGCCTTTAATCACCACCGTGCGCTCATCGTTTCCCTGCCGCAGTGTCAGCATCGCGTTCAGCTCGACAACTTTACCCGGCTTGCTGCGCTGACCGTTGTAATGCACTTTGCCGCCTTCAATCATTTCGCGGGCCAGGGCGCGCGTCTTGTAAAAGCGCGCCCTGGCCCACAGCCACTTATCCAGTCGGACGTCCTGCGCGGGCTGCTGTTTCATTACCTCTCCTTCACGCTAAGCGAGGGAATCAGGTGGCGATAATCGTTCATGCCCGGGTGGCGCAGATAGGTTTTATCTGCAAGACCGGAGTCCGGGTTGGTCACGCCGAGGCAGTAACGAATACCAAATTTTGCGGCGGCATCCAGAATCGGCTCGCTATCGTCAATAAACAGCGTGCGCTCAGGGTTTAAGCCCGTCTCGTGTTCGACGGCTTGCCACAAACGCTGATCCTCTTTTGGATAACCAAATGTGTGGGTCGAAAGTAATAAATCAAGGTGTGCCGCAAGACCGGTATGCTCAAGTTTCACAGCCAGGTTATGCGGATGCGCATTGGTCAACAGAATGCGTCTCTTCCCGCACTTTTTCAGCGCATCGAGAAAGGGCACCGTATCTTCACGTAATAGCGCGCGTGGCCCCTGCTGGGTTGTCATCGCACAGATATCCAGCCCTAAGCGTTCGCTCCAGAAATCCAGACAGTACCAGTTTAGCGTATGCTGAACGGCGTGATATTCCTGGCGAATAATGACCTGTGCTTCAGCGGGGGTTATCCCCTCTTTCGCCCCGTAGGTTTCCGGCACCAGCGTTTGCCAGAAATAGTTATCGAACGCGAGGTCAAGCAGCGTGCCGTCCATATCCAGCAGGATGGTATCCACGTCGCGCCAGTCGATATCAAAATGCATAGGAAACTCCAGCCAGCAATGAGAATGCGCGACAGGTTAACATACCGGACGCGCAAGCGGTTTATCAGGTCAGGCTTTCAGGGGCGGGGATAAGCTTCGGATTCAGGCAGTTTTCATAGTACTGCTGAATTTCAGCCAGACGTGTGCGGTTGCGCTGGTAGCGGCGCAGTGCCTGCACGCCGTTATAGAGGCTGCAGATGAGCATCGCCAGCAGCAGAAGCGTGGTGCCAACATAGCGCCAGAGCCCGGAGGCATCCGGAATGCTGTGCAAGCTGACGTGGCGGGTACCGTTTGCGTCGGTAGAAATATTGGTGATGATGCCCTCGGCGCTGAACGGCGTTTGCATCAGCATATCTGCCAGCCGCTGGAATTCGTTCCATTGATCCGTTGCCGGGTAGTCATAAAGTGCAATCGGCGGATAAGGTTGATCGACCAGCTCATTGCCTTCTTCACTGACGATCAAAAAACCACCCGGGGCAGGGCTGTTCAGCGACTGCGCCGCCCGTGTCGTTTCCCGCAAAATAAACGGTGCGGTAGAGGTGGTCACCAGGTTGTCGAGGGACTCGGCGCTGACAGGGCGCAGCAGGACATTCACGCCGGTGAGCTTACCTGCGCTGGCCCGTGTGGTCAGGGTATCCCAGTCTTTGCTGTTACCCAGGTTGACCAGCGCGTTTTTGAGGCGCAGACAGTCGTCATCTGCGGCACAGAGATCCTGCGTTTTCAGCACGATGTCGGCGAAGTCATCCAGCAACACCATGCCCGATTTCTGAATCGCCGTGCGCAGCGCCGGGCTGACGCGGGAATCATCTTCCGGTTTCGGGTGCAGCTGACGATTAACGGCCTGAACCAGCGCGGTGGCTTTAGTGACCGTTTCAGATTCAGGCAGCGGCAACGGCGGCGCATCATTCCAGATAATCTGCGAACAATCGAACGGCGTAAACGGTGAACTCTGGCGGGTTGCCCAGTTAGCCGACGTTGGAATGCTGCACATGCCGGTGCTGTGAATGCGCAGCGAATCGCCCACGCGCAGCCCGGCAGATTCAAGCTCACTCACCTTTGTGGCTTCAACGGTCTGCGCGCCTTTAATCCACGACAGCGTAAACTTGATGGGCATATCCAGCGGCACCCAGATCAAGAGCATGGCCAGTACCGCCAGTGCCCCCAGAGAAATGACAGCGCTTCTCACCCAGTGCTGGAGCGGGAAGTTCGTGACTTCATCATGAAGGGATAAGAAGCGGCCCTGACGCACCACATGGCGGTCGAGATAAATATCAATGTCGCTCTGCTGACCCAGGTCCTGCGCAATATAGGGCTGCCAGTGGCGAGGATAAATTAAATCAATGATCCCAAGGGAGATGTTATTGATTTGCTCCTGGTTATTCTCGCCAAACAGGCCCCAGCGCTTGGGGGTGCCGCGCAGGCAGTGAATTTCCCGCAGCGCGTTTTTCGCAGGTGGCGCAAATAAGCCCCAGAGTCCTGCCGTGAGGAGCATGATCCCGCCCCCCGCCAGCCAAAGAACAAAGACTTCTGGCGTCACCAGACAGAAAAAGAACAGCAAGAAGGCGGTGGCGATGAGTAACGCTTCGCGCATGCCATCCGGGCGGCTAAGGGCGTACTCTTGTGGCGTTTCGTGGCGAATGTTGAGCAACTCGATTTGCTCCGTCTCTTCACCGCGAATAGCAGAGTGTGCCGCAGAAACCGGCTCAGGCATGATGCCTTGTTCGTCGTAGCGGGATTCGCTCAGGTTATGACCATTAAGTGAAATCACCAGCGGCAGGGTGTCGGTACGAATCAGCTCAACGCTGTTTTCATCCGTAATGTACTGCTCCCAGAACGGCGGGAGATGGACTTCAACGGAATCCAGGTAGTAGCGCCATTTGTTCGGTGCATCGGTCGTAATGCCGTAGCGGGTAATGGCCTGGGTGAGATGAATAACGGTGCTGCTTTGTGCATTGAGAGTCAGTGAGACGGGCGCTGTCGTCGCGCCTGTCGGGCCCGGAACCTGGCGGGTACGGGAAAGGGCGTCCAGATAGCTTTCAACCGCGCTACGCTCTTCTGGTTTTAGTTTACGGGTAGTCGCACCTGCAAAAGCCTGGAGGTGTGGTAAACGATATCGCCTCTGCGATCTCATTCGGTATACCCACCCGGCGGCGAGTGCACAGGCCAGCATAGCAGCGAAAAAAATCAAAATGGTGCTCATGCTTTCCCCATCTTACTTGTAGTAGCAGGTGTAGTCAGTTGCACCTTTTCCCATCAATATTATCAGCGTAATCAAAAAGTTTGCAGGCAAAATCGTATTCTTAATCTTTAAGTGCCTCACAGCCTGTTAAAGGGTAGCAAAGCAGGTTTAGAGGGAATATCAGCAAATTCTTAGTTTTATTTCAACCTCTTGACTTTTAGGTTTATTTGATAAATGTCTAAATAGAGGTTGCGAAAATGTAAATGCCTGGCAAATGACATTGCCGAAACGCGCCAGTGTGTCGCACAATAATGTCAGTATTCTCTGGAAAGACCGATAATAATGAGCGAATCATTGCAAAAACCCACCATTCTTAACGTTGAAACCGTTGCCTCTTCACGATTGTTTAACGTTGAAAGCGTGGACCTGGAATTCAGTAATGGTGTACGTCGTGTTTATGAACGTATGCGACCTTCCACCCGCGAAGCGGTCATGATTGTGCCAATTGTAGACGATCATATTATCCTTATTCGCGAATATGCGGTGGGTACTGAATCTTATGAGCTGGGCTTCTCGAAAGGGTTAATTGACCCTGGCGAAAATATGTATGAAGCGGCAAACCGCGAGCTCAAAGAAGAGGTGGGCTTTGGTGCCAGGGAACTGACGTTCCTGAAAAAGCTCAGCATGGCCCCGTCCTACTTTTCCAGTAAAATGAATATCCTGCTGGCGGAAGATCTGTATCCAGAATCGCTGCCAGGTGATGAGCCTGAGCCGTTGCCTCAGGTTCGCTGGCCGCTGGCCCATCTAATGGACCTGCTGGAGGAGCCGGACTTTAACGAAGCCCGTAACGTCAGTGCGCTGTTTCTGCTCAGAGAGTGGTTGAAAGGTCAGGGACGGTTGTAAAAAAAGGCGCTTTCGCGCCTTTTTTGTCAGAACAGTTCGTGGCTTTCACCATTATCGATAATGGTCGTCCCCACTTCATGCACCGCCTGTTGGGTGGGCTGCGTGCCTTCAATGAAGAATTCCTGTCTGCTACTCCCCCCGCTCGCCAGCTGGCCAGTTCCGCGATCGATGTTAACCGTCACGATGCCCGGCGGTGGGGTAAGAGGCTCCTCAGGCACACCGCTCAGGACTGCCTGCATGTAGGCATCCCACGCGGGTTGCGCACTCTTAGCGCCCCCTTCATAACCAGAAATCTGGTCTTTGATCGCCCCTGATGCCGTGGTGCGGCCGAGATCGCGACGGTGATCGTCAAATCCAATCCAGACAGAGGTCACAACACCCGGACCATAACCCGAGAACCAGGCATCTTTCGAGCTGTTGGTGGTACCGGTTTTACCGCCGATATCATTACGTTTCAGGTCACGCCCGGCGCGCCAGCCCGTACCCTGCCAGCCCGGTTCGCCAAAGACGTTACTGTTCAGCGCACTTTTGATTAAGAACGAAAGAGGCGTGTTGATCACATGAGGCGCGTACTCCTGACCGCCGCTTCTGGCGACCAGGTCCTGATTCGCCTGCTCCAGTTGCGGCATCGGCACACCGGTGTTCGGCTGCTCCTGGGATGTCGCCACGTTTTCCATGTCTTTATTTTCGAGCACATTGGATTTTGGCGTATCGCCATAAATCACCGGAATATCACAGTCGGCACAGGCGATTTTCGGCTTGGCTTCAAACAGCAGGCCACCCTGGTCGTTCTCGATTTTGGTAATGAAATACGGATCGACGAGGAAGCCGCCGTTCGCCATAACTGCGTAACCGCGCGCCACCTGCATCGGGGTGAAGGATGCGGAGCCCAGTGCCAGCGATTCGGTATGGACGATGTTCTGCGCCGGGAAACCGAAACGTTGCAGGTATTCCGCAGCGTAATCGACGCCCATTGCGCGCATCGCACGCACCATCACTACGTTCTTCGACTGCCCTAAGCCCTGACGAAGACGAATCGGCCCGGCATATTCGTCCGGCGAGTTTTTAGGACGCCAGTCGGAGCCTGCACCGGCATCCCAGCGGGAAATCGGCACGTCGTTCAGGATGCTCGCCAGGGTCAGGCCTTTATCCATCGCAGCGGTATAAAGGAACGGCTTAATGTTGGAGCCAACCTGACGCAGCGCCTGCGTGGCGCGGTTAAATTTGCTCTGGTTGAAGTCAAACCCTCCCACCAGCGCCAGCACGGCACCATCGCGAGGATTGATCGAGACCAGCGCGGAGTTCACGTCTGGCACCTGCGCCAGCCACCAGCCTTCATTCACCGGGCGCACCCAGATCTGCTGGCCTGTTTGCACCACGTCCGTGACCTTGCGTGGGGTTGCCCCCTGCTGGGTATCTGAACGATAAGGTCGTGCCCAGCGAACACCTTCCATATGCAATGAAACGGAGGTGCCATCAGCCAGTGTAGCCATCGCTTCTTGCGGATTGGCGGCAGTGACGACGGCCGGTTCCAGCGGCCCATAAGAAGGGAGCGCTTTAAGGGAATCCGTAATCTTTTTGCTGTCCCACGCGGTTTCACCGGCTTTCCACAACACATTAGACGGGCCGCGATAGCCGTGACGCATGTCGTAATCCATCACGTTATTGCGCACCGCATCCTGCGCCGACTGCTGCACTTTGCGGGTGATGGTGGTGTAAACGCGATAGCCGTCTTCGTAAGCTTTCTCGCCATAGCGCGTCATCATTTCCTGACGCACCATTTCGGAAAGATACGGCGCCGAGAAGGCGATTTCCGGGGCATGGTAATCGGCATCAATGGTCTCAGAACGCGCTTCATCGTATTGCGCCTGCGTGATGTAGCCTTCGCTCACCATGCGTGACAGCACAACGTTGCGACGCGATGTGGCGCGATCCATTGAATAAAGCGGGTTGAAGGTCGACGGCGCTTTTGGCAGCCCAGCGATGACGGCCATTTCGCTTAAGCTCAACTGGTCGGCATTCTTACCGAAATAGACCTGCGCTGCAGCACCCACGCCATATGCACGGTAGCCGAGGTAAATCTTGTTGAGGTAAAGCTCAAGGATCTCGTCTTTTGTCAGCAACTGCTCAATGCGGATGGCCAGGAAGACTTCTTTAATCTTACGCATCAGGGTGCGTTCCGGGCTCAGGAAGAAGTTACGCGCCAGCTGCTGCGTAATGGTACTTGCCCCCTGTGATGCGTGGCCGGAGAACAGCGCCACGCTTGCCGCACGGAAAATCCCCACCGGATCGACGCCATGATGCTCATAGAAGCGGCTGTCTTCGGTCGCAATAAACGCTTTCACCATAACAGGTGGAATTTGACTCAACGTCAGTGGGATGCGTCGTTTTTCCCCGTACTGTGCAATCAATTCGCCATCGGCGCTGTAGATCTGCATCGGGATTTGCAGTCGCACGTCTTTAAGCGTGGCGACATCAGGTAGCTGCGGTTCAACATATTTGTATAAGCCATAAATCGAACCTGCTCCCAGCAGAATGCAACAGACTGCAAGGATGAATAAATACTTTACGAACTTCACCGGAGGATTCCCATTTAGTTTCATTTGGGCAGTTTATAAACAACCGCGCGGTAGTATAAATGCAAGCCTGATGCATTGATAGAGCAGTTATCTTTGGTGACGATAAGGAGATCGTGATTTATGGCATTCGGGCATTGGCAGATTGGGCTGCATATTCAGCAAGATAGCATTGTCAGCGTGGCGCTGACGCAGGGGAGGGTGGGCTGGGCGCTGCGCCGCTGGTGGCAAATGCCACTGCCTGCCGGAACGGTAGAAAATGGACAGTTGCGCCAGCCGCAACGCCTGCTGGCGACGCTGGAACCCTGGCGTCAGTCACTCCCGCAAAGACATCGCGTCCGGCTGGCATTTCCTGCCGCGCGCACATTGCAAAAGCAGGTGCCTCAGCCGGCGATGAAGCTGCGGGAAAAAGAGCTGACGCAATGGCTTTCCCACACGATGGCCCGCGAGCTTGAAATGACGGCAGAGGACCTGCGCTTCGATTACACCGAAGACGCCCTGGCTCCCGCCTGGAGCGTGACGGCAGCGCAGCACAAAGAAGTCGCTGACCTGCTGAACCTGGCAACCTCCTTGCGTCTGAACGTTGCAGCGGTAACGCCAGACGCGTGTGCGCTACAGCAGCTTGTTCCTTTTCTGAACCCACCCGCCCGCTGTCTTATCTGGCGCGACAGTACGCAGTGGCTATGGGCGACCCGAGGAGCGTGGGGGCGGCAATCTGTTGATGAGACGACATCCCTTTCTGTCCTGCTCTCCCGGCTGGGACTTGCCGAAGGCGAGATTGCGCAATGTTCTGACGAGCAAAGCGGTTTTGATCCCTGGCATGCCGTTGCCCAGCGCCACCCGCCGCTACCGGCCCAGGGCGCAGAGTTTGCCGTCGCGATTGGCCTGGCGCTGGGGAGCGTTTTTTGAACAGGCGTGCGGTAAACCTCATTCCCTGGCGAGAAAAGCAACGGCATCGCTGTCGTCGGTTCTGGCTGGCGTTTTTTATACTTGCTGGCGTTGCCGTGCTGTTGGTGGTGCCTGCCCTGAAGGCGAAAGCCAGCCTCGGGCGGCAGCAGGCCGCACTTTGGTTGCAATCCGAGGCAGACGTGCTGAACCGCATTACGTCTCGCGAACCTCACTTTCGCGCGCTTCGGGAACAATGGTTGAAGCAGCAGGCGCGTGTCAGGCAGCGGGAGGCTACGCGTTCGTGGCACGACCGATTAAACGCGTTTGCCGAACGTATGCCCGACAGCGCCTGGCTGACGACCCTCCATTTTCGCCAGGGGCAGCTTGAGCTTGAGGGGCTGACCCGCTCCTTTGCCGCATTGAGTGAGCTTGAACAGGCATTAGCAATGACCCAGGGTTTTCGCTTACAGCCGACTGGCGCAACAGAACGTGACGAGCAGGGGCACTGGCGGTTCCGCTATCAGCTCAACAAGGAGGCTGACGATGCCCCGCGACCTTGAGTTCTGGTATGCCCTTTCTCCCGGATTGCGTGTGCTGGTGGCCAGCGCGATTGTCAGTATGACTCTGGTCCTCTGCTGGTGGGGCGTAATTCGGCCCCTTGAGTTGGCGCAACGTGAACTGGACGCCCAGCTAAAAACGCAGCAGCACGCGGGGCAACTTCGCTGGAAAGCGCTGATGAACCTTCGGCCCCCTGATACGCCAGACGTGCGCGAGAAGACACAACCCTTTTCACCGCTGGTTTTTCAGACGGGAGGAAAAGCGCTGCTCCGCTGGCAACCCAATGTGATGGGCGGAGAAATGGTGCTGGCATCCGCATGGGATGAAGTACCGGCGACGTTTTTGCAGCTGGCTGAGCGCAACATGCTGGTTGCTGAGTTTTCCCTGGTCATGAAAGAGGATGCGCTGCATTTCATTCTGCAACTGGAGCGGGGCGATGATGGTTAAGCGTAGGGTGGTGGCGTGTTTGCTGGTATTGCCACTGATCACCGGCATGCGCGACCCCTTTCGGCCTCTGCCGGACCGTTGCCAGCTTGCCCAATGGGCGCAGTGGCATTTGCAGGGCGTGGTCATGGTGGACGGAAAGTTTGTTGGGGTCGGGAAGGAGCCTACGGGCCGCTGGCGACGCGTTCGCGAGGGAGACACGCTTTTCGCTGCCTGGCGGATCGTTCTCCTTAATAAAGAAGAGGCCGTACTTGAAAACAGTGACGGCTGTTCGCCGGCAAACTGGCGCTGGAAACGAGAAGGAACTCGACATGATAAAACGCATAGCGGCAATACTCTGCCTTTGCCTCCTGGCGACGAATCTGGAAGCGAAGCTAAACGAGCCGCAAAAAGAGAAAGCAAAGCCGCCCAGGCTGGTCACCCTGATCGTGGACGACGTGCCGGTCGCGCAGGTGCTTCAGGCCCTGGCGGAGCAGGAAAAACATAATCTGGTGATTTCCCCGGATGTGAACGGCACTTTGTCGCTGCATCTGGTGGATGTGCCCTGGAAGCAGGCGCTGCAAACGGTCCTTTCGAGTAGCGGGTTAACGATGCGAACAGAGGGCAATGTTCTGCATGTCCACTCTCAGGCATGGCAACAGCAGCAGCGGGATGCCCGTGAGGCGGCGCTGGAGAAACAAAAGCAAAATCTGCCGCTTGAGGAGCGCAGCCTCGCCTTGCGTTACGCCGACGCTGACGAACTGGCGAAAGCCGGAGAGAAACTGCTCAGCCCGAAAGGAACCGTCACCGTCGATAAGCGGCTAAATCGCTTGTTGCTGCGGGATAATAAAGCCGCACTCAACGCGCTGGAAAAATGGGTGGCGCACATGGACTTGCCCATTGAGCAGGTTGAGCTGGCAGCTCACATCGTCACCATTAATGAGAAAAGTCTGCGCGAACTTGGCGTGAAGTGGGGGCTGGGAGAGGCGTCCGCGCCGGGAAAACGGGGCCAGGTGTCTGGGTTGTCTGCTGACCTGTCCGTTGAAAACGCCAGTACGCGGGTGGGCTTTAACATCGGCAGTATTAGCGGGCGACTGCTGGATCTCGAACTCTCGGCGCTGGAGCAAAAGCAGCAGCTGGAGATTATTGCCAGCCCGCGATTACTGACCTCACACATGCAGCCTGCCAGTATCAAGCAGGGGAGCGAGATCCCGTATCAGGTCTCGAGCGGAGAAAGCGGGGCAACGTCGGTCGAATTTAAAGAAGCGGTGCTCGGTATGGAGGTCACCCCCACGGTTCTTCCCGACGGGCGAGTTCGTTTGAAGCTGCGTATTACGCAGAATGTCCCCGGACAGGTTCTCCAGCAGGCTGATGGTGAAGTACTGGCGATTGATAAGCAGGAGATAGAAACTCAGGTTGAGATAAAAAGCGGTGAGACGCTGGCGCTTGGCGGCATCTTTTCGCAAAAGAACAAAGCTGGAACCGACAGCGTGCCCGTTCTCAGTAGCATTCCCTGGGTCGGACGGCTGTTTCGTCATGATGGGAAAGATAATGAACGCCGCGAGCTGGTGGTCTTTATTACGCCGCGTTTAGTGCCTGTTCGTTGATTGATACATATTCCCTGCCGCTTTTTCTACTGAACTCGATACAGGTGTTTGACGTGAGGGATGATTTAGCTTACAAGGAGTACCGATTTGAGTGTCAGCGAATGCTAACTACCATAAATGATGTCAACAGGTGGTTAGTGATTTATTCAGTTGCCAAACCAGTCATAGTACTGAGATAATTTTTGGTCTGACTCTCGAACTTACGTATATGAGGTTTCAGTTCATGTCCTGCTCCGCAAGGTGTCAACGAAGCAGGTTTATCATCAACGAATAGTCTTAGTAGTACCGATAAAATGGCAGAGAAACGCAATATCTTTCTGGTTGGGCCTATGGGTGCCGGCAAAAGCACTATTGGGCGTCAGTTAGCTCAACAACTCAATATGGAATTTTACGATTCTGATCAAGAGATTGAGAAACGAACCGGAGCTGATGTGGGCTGGGTCTTCGATGTAGAAGGTGAAGAAGGTTTCCGCGATCGCGAAGAAAAAATCATCAATGAGCTAACGGAAAAGCAGGGCATTGTACTGGCTACCGGTGGCGGCTCTGTGAAGTCTCGCGAAACCCGTAATCGTCTCTCCGCCCGTGGTGTCGTGGTTTATCTGGAAACCACCATCGAAAAGCAATTGGCTCGTACTCAACGTGACAAAAAACGTCCACTTCTGCAGGTGGAAACGCCACCGCGTGAAGTGCTGGTAGCGTTGGCTGATGAACGTAATCCTCTCTATGAAGAGATTGCCGACGTCACCATTCGTACTGACGATCAGAGCGCAAAAGTTGTCGCAAACCAGATTATTCATATGCTGGAAAGCAACTAATTCTGGTTCAACTCACAGGCCTGCGGGTTTAAGCATTTAAGGTGGATGTCGCGTCATGGAGAGGATCACAGTCACTCTTGGGGAACGTAGTTACCCAATCACCATCGCGGCTGGTTTGTTCAACGACCCAGCTTCCTTCTTACCCCTGAAGTCTGGTGATCAGGTTATGCTGGTCACCAACGAAACACTGGCACCCCTCTATCTCGACAAAGTCCGTCAGGTGCTTGAGACGGCGGGTATTAAGGTCGACAGCGTGGTCTTACCGGATGGCGAGCAGTACAAAAGCCTGACGGTCATGGACACTGTCTTTACCGCACTTTTGCAAAAACCCCACGGTCGTGACACGACGCTTGTTGCACTGGGTGGCGGAGTAGTCGGTGATCTCACCGGCTTCGCTGCAGCCAGCTATCAGCGTGGCGTTCGTTTTATTCAGGTTCCTACTACTCTGCTTTCTCAGGTCGACTCCTCCGTCGGTGGGAAAACAGCAGTCAACCACCCTCTTGGCAAAAACATGATTGGCGCGTTCTACCAGCCGGCTTCGGTCGTGGTGGATCTGGACTGCCTCTCAACGTTGCCTGCACGTGAATTGTCGTCGGGTCTGGCTGAAGTCATTAAGTACGGCATCATTCTGGATGGCGCATTTTTCGACTGGCTGGAAGAAAATCTGGATGCATTATTGCGCCTGGATGGCAAGGCGATGGCTTACTGTATTCGCCGTTGTTGTGAGTTGAAAGCCGAAGTTGTGGCAGCAGACGAGCGGGAAACAGGCTTACGTGCTTTACTCAATCTGGGACATACCTTTGGTCATGCAATAGAAGCCGAAATGGGTTACGGCAACTGGCTGCATGGTGAAGCCGTCGCAGCAGGTATGGTCATGGCGGCGCGCGCGTCCGAACGACTGGGTCAGTTTAGCCCGCAGGACACGCAACGCATCATTACGCTACTCAAACGTGCCGGGTTACCGGTGAGTGGGCCGCAGGAGATGTCTGCGCAGGCATACATTCCACATATGCTGCGTGACAAAAAAGTGTTGGCAGGCGAGCTGCGTTTAGTGCTCCCGCTGGCGATAGGGAAGAGTGAAGTGCGTGGCGGAGTGTCACAAGATGTCGTACTTGGCGCTATTGCTGATTGCCAGCAGGCGTAACAATTAGAAAGGTTTGCTGCGCGTGCGCGGCGTTTAAATTCGGGTTTTATGCACGGGTGGTTGGCATAAGCCTTTGAGTGGGGTGTTAAATGGATGAATTCAAACCAGAAGACGATCTGAAACCCGATCCAAGCGATCGTCGTACTGGTCGTTCTCGTCAATCTTCTGAACGTGTTGATGAGCCGCAGATCAATTTTGACGATGTGGATCTGGAAGCTGACGATCGCCGCCCTTCACGTTCGCGTAAAGCGCGTGACGAGCGCGATGACTACGAAGAAGAAGATTACGAAGCGGAAGAAGAGTCACTTGACGAGGAGCGGGCAGAACGCCGTCCACGCAAGCGTAAAAAAGCGGCTGCAGCGAAGCCTGCATCACGCCAGTACGTCATGATGGGCGTGGGCATTCTGGTGCTCCTGTTACTCATCGTAGGTATCGGCTCTGCCCTTAAAGCACCGTCCACCCCTGCACAAAATGATTCCGCGTCGACGGAGAAAAACATCGACCTTTCTGGCAACGGCACTAATGCTGCTGCTGACCAGGCCAACGGTGCGCAACCTGCGCCGGGCAATACCCCTGCACAGGATACTGGCGCTAATGCTAACGCATCGCGCGATGTTTCTCTGCCGCCTATCTCTTCAACGCCTTCACAAAGTCCGACGACTGCCGCGCCAGAAGGCCAGCAGCGCCTGGAAGTACAAGGTGATTTGAATAACGCGCTGTCTTCACCGCAGGGCCAGACCCAGATCAACAATGCTGTGGCGAACAGCACGTTGCCAACCGAACCTGCTACCGTTGCTCCGGTACGTGGCGGGAACAATGGTAATGCTGCTCGTGCAACGGCTGAAAATAACACCAGTGCGGCACGTCCTGAGCGTAAGCAAATGGTTATCGAGCCGAAACCGCAGGTCAAACAGCCTGTTGCGAAAGCTGAGCCTAAGCCAGTTGCCCAGCCTGCTCCTGTAGCCCAGCAGCCTAAGCATACTGAAAGCGTAGCCGCTGCACCGGTCAAAGCGCCGACGGCCGCAACACCTGCGCCGAAAGCGCCAGTCGCCACACCAGCCCCTGCTGCGACGGCTGCAGCCCCTGCTGCCAGCGCCGGAGCGACAGGTAACGTGGCTTCGCTGAAGTCTGCACCGGGTAGCCACTACACCTTGCAGTTGAGCAGTTCATCCAACTCCAATAACCTGAACGCCTGGGCGAAGAAAGAAAATCTGAAAAACTTCGTGGTTTATCAGACGACCCGCAATGGTCAGCCCTGGTATGTGCTGGTGAGCGGTGTATATGCATCGAAAGAAGATGCCAAGCGTGCCGTTGCCACCTTGCCATCCGATGTTCAGGCGAAAAACCCGTGGGCGAAGCCGCTGCATCAGGTTCAGGCCGATCTTAAGTAATGTTTAAAGCGCAGGATGCTGTCGGAGCTTTCTCCACAGCCGGAGAAGGTGTAATCAGTTAGTCAGCATGAAAAAAAATCGCGCTTTTCTGAAATGGGCAGGGGGGAAATACCCCCTGCTTACCGATATTGAACGACATTTGCCTCCGGGCGATTGTCTCATCGAACCCTTCGTCGGTGCGGGTTCTGTTTTCCTCAATACTTCATATTCCCGTTATATTCTTGCGGATATCAACAGCGATCTGATTAGCCTGTACAACATCGTTAAAGATGATGTTGAGGGGTATGTTGCCGCTGCGCGTTCACTGTTCACCCCGGAAAATAACCAGTCTGAGGTTTACTATCAGTTACGCAGTGAGTTTAACCAGAGTCGGGATCCGCTGCGTCGTGCGGCGCTGTTCTTGTATCTCAACCGCCATGGTTACAACGGGCTATGTCGCTACAACCTGCGCGGAGAATTTAACGTGCCGTTCGGCCGTTATAAAAAGCCTTACTTCCCCGAAGCGGAGTTGTACCATTTTGCCCAAAAGGCGCAGAATGCCTTTTTCTACTGCGAATCCTACGCCGACAGTATGGCGCGTGCCGATGCCCGTTCAGTAGTGTATTGCGATCCGCCGTACGCCCCGTTGTCAGCCACGGCGAATTTCACGGCTTACCACACCAACAGTTTTACGCTCGAGCAGCAGGCGCATCTGGCGTCAATTGCAGAGGATCTGGTAGGCAACCGAATCCCGGTATTGATTTCCAACCATGACACGGCGCTAACCCGTGAATGGTACAGTCAGGCAAAACTGCATGTGGTCAAAGTGCGGCGCAGTATCAGCAGCAACGGTGGTACACGCAAAAAGGTGGATGAATTACTGGCGTTGTATCGCCCGACGACCGTGTAGCCCGCTCGTTTTCGCCGTCGTGACGCGTTCACCTAAGCCTGTAAAATGACTTTATTTTCTTCTCAAGGAGATGCGGATGACACAGTATTTGATTGCCCCTTCGATACTCTCGGCAGACTTTGCTCGCCTGGGTGAAGACACTGCTAATGCGTTGGCCGCAGGTGCAGACGTCGTGCACTTTGATGTGATGGATAACCATTACGTACCGAACCTGACCATCGGGCCGATGGTACTGAAAGCACTGCGCAACTACGGCATCACCGCACCGATTGACGTGCACCTGATGGTGAAACCGGTCGACCGTCTGGTCCCGGATTTCGCAGCCGCAGGCGCGAGCATCATCACCTTCCACCCGGAAGCCTCTGAGCACGTTGATCGCACGCTACAACTGATTAAAGAGAACGGTTGTAAAGCGGGTCTGGTTTTTAACCCGGCGACGCCGCTGAGCTATCTCGATTACGTGATGGATAAGCTGGACGTCATTTTGCTGATGTCGGTTAACCCTGGCTTTGGCGGTCAATCCTTCATCCCACATACGCTGGATAAGCTGCGTGAAGTGCGTCGTCGCATCGACGAATCCGGCTTTGATATTCGCCTGGAAGTGGACGGTGGTGTGAAGGTCAGCAACATCGCGGATATCGCGGCAGCCGGGGCAGATATGTTTGTCGCGGGCTCCGCTATCTTCGATCAGCCGGACTACAAAAAAGTCATTGATGAAATGCGCAGTGAACTGGCAAAGGTAAGTCATGGATAAATTGCAGGCAATTCGTGGGGTCGCTTTTGACCTCGACGGGACGCTGGTCGACAGCGCCCCAGGTTTAACGTCAGCGGTCGATAACGCGCTGTATGCACTTGAACTGCCGCAAGCGGGCGAAGAGCGCGTAATAACCTGGATTGGCAACGGCGCTGATGTGCTCATGTCACGTGCGCTGACGTGGTCTTTGCAGGAACGCAACGCTCAGCGTGCATCTTCTGGCAAACCTGCGGTAAATCATGCGGATATCCCTCAGGCTGAGCAGGCCTTCATGCTGCGCAAACTGTTTGACCGTTACTATGCTGAGTCGGTTGAAGAGGGAAGCTTCCTGTTCCCGGATGTGGCCCAGACGCTGGAAGCGCTGCATACCAAAGGTTTGCCGCTGGCGCTGGTGACCAATAAGCCGACACCGTTTGTCGCCCCTTTACTGGAAGCTCTCGGTATTGCCCAGTATTTCAGCGTGGTCATCGGTGGTGATGACGTGAAGAACAAGAAACCGCACCCGGAGCCGCTGCTGCTGGTGGCGGAAAAGCTGGGACTGACGCCCGGCGAGCTGTTGTTCGTGGGGGATTCCCGCAACGATATTCTCGCGGCCCAGGCGGCAGGCTGTTGCTCCGTTGGCCTGACTTATGGTTACAATTACGGCGAAGCTATTACCCTAAGCGAGCCGGACTACGTGTACGACCGCTTCAACGAATTACTGCCCGCACTCGGGCTTTCGCACAGTGAAAATCAGGACGTGAAACATGACTAAGCCCATCGTATTTAGTGGCGCACAGCCCTCAGGTGAATTGACCATTGGTAACTACATGGGTGCGCTGCGTCAGTGGGTAAACATGCAGGATGACTACCATTGCATCTACTGCATCGTTGACCTGCATGCCATCACCGCGCGTCAGGATCCTGAAAAGCTGCGTAAAGCGACACTGGATACGCTGGCGCTTTACCTGGCCTGCGGTATTGATCCTGAGAAAAGCACCATTTTCGTTCAGTCCCACGCGCCTGAACATGCGCAGCTTGGCTGGGCGCTGAACTGCTACACCTACTTCGGCGAACTGAGCCGCATGACGCAGTTCAAAGACAAATCCGCGCGCTATTCTGAAAACATCAACGCCGGTCTGTTTGATTATCCGGTACTGATGGCGGCGGACATTCTGCTTTACCAGACCAACCTGGTGCCGGTGGGCGAAGATCAGAAACAGCATCTGGAGCTGAGCCGTGATATCGCGCAGCGTTTCAACGCGATCTATGGCGATGTCTTCAAAGTGCCTGAGCCGTTTATTCCGAAATCCGGCGCACGCGTGATGTCCCTGCTGGAGCCGACCAAGAAGATGTCCAAATCTGACGATAACCGCAATAACGTTATCGGCCTGCTGGAAGATCCGAAATCGGTGGTGAAGAAGATCAAACGTGCGATGACCGACGGTGATGAGCCGCCTGTTATTCGTTACGACGTCAAAGAGAAAGCGGGCGTGTCTAACCTGCTGGATATTCTTTCCGGGGTTACTGGCCAGAGCATCCCTGAGCTGGAACAGCACTTCGAAGGCAAAATGTATGGTCATCTGAAAGGCGAAGTGGCAGAGGCCGTTTCCGGTATGCTGACCGAGCTTCAGGAGCGCTACCACCGTTACCGCAACGATGAAGCCTTCCTGCAAAAGATCATGAAAGAGGGCGCCGAGAAAGCCAGCGCCCACGCCTCTCAGACGCTGAAAGCCGTTTACGAAGCCATCGGTTTTGTCGCGAAGCCGTAAGTAAAAGCAACACTCTTCATCTGCATAAAGCCTTCAGTTAAAGCCGGGTTCGCCCGGTTTTTTTTCGCCTCAATGAGCCACTAAAAAGTCTGTGAACGGGAAAAATGTGAGTTAGCTCTTTTTTTGTCGATCTCATGCTTGTGGTATATTTTCATTTTTATGAAGATATAAATATTCAATTAAGTGAAAATTTATAATGCGCCGGACATTTATCAAGAAAGAGGGCGTTGTGCTAACGACCCTGGCACGTTACCTGTTAGGGCAACAGTGCGGAAATCGGTTAAAAACCATTGATGAGCTGGCGGGTGAATGTCATTCATCCGTCGGGCTAACGCAGGCGGCGCTGAAAACGCTGGAATCCTCCGGAGCTATTCGCATTGAGCGACGTGGACGTAACGGCAGCTATCTGGTTGATATGGATAACCGGGCGTTGCTCTCACATATCGACCTTAACAAGGTTGTGTGCGCGATGCCGTTACCCTACACCCGCCTTTATGAAGGGTTAGCAAGCGGGCTAAAAGCCCAGTTTGAAGGCATTCCCTTTTATTATGCGTATATGCATGGTGCGGATATTCGTGTTGAGTGTTTGCTTGATGGTGTCTACGACATGGCCGTGGTTTCTCGTCTGGCAGCGGAAAGCTACCTGAAACGCGGTGGCTTATGCATGGCCGTTGAATTAGGGCCACATACGTTTGTGGATGAGCATCAGCTGATTTGTCGTGTGGGTGAAGAGAAATCACTGCGCCGGATTGGACTGGATAGCCGTTCCGCGGATCAGAAAATCATGACCGACATTTACTTCGGCCATGATGAGATTGAGATTATCAATCTCTCTTACCACGAGGGCCTTCATCGCATTGCGAAAGGTGATGTGGATGCGGTCATCTGGAACGTGGTAGCAGAAGCAGAGCTGGCAATGCTCGGCCTTGAGGCCCGGCCATTAACCAACGATCCGCGTTTTTTGCAGGCGACGGAAGCCGTTGTTCTGACCCGTGCTGAGGATTACCCCATGCAACAGCTTCTGCAGTCGGTCGTTGATAAACATACGCTGTTGGCTCACCAGCAGCGTGTGGTCAGGGGTGAACATGAACCCAGTTACTAAGAAAAGGATATTCGATGGAAAACAGGCTTAATCTGCTTTGCGATGCAGGCGTCATTGACAGGGATATTTGCGACGGCATGTTGCAGGTCGTGAGTCAGATGGACAAAGAGTGGCATTTGCCCGTGCATTCTGAGCAGGGCGCAATGGCGGTGACGCACATGGCCAATGCGTTGATGCGCAGCCGACGGGGTGAAGTCATTGCACCTTTAGACAGCGAACTGTACGCCGAGCTTGCAGAATCATCGCACTGGCAGGCTATTTGCGAAGCAAACCATGCGTTATTAGCAACGTTTACTGTGACGCTTCATCCCCATGAAGAGGGGTATTTGTTGGCAAATTTGTATGGTTTATGGATGGCAGCACTGGGCAACGACTGACATCAAAGGTAAAGGGACATATCACGACCTAAATCTTCAAAAAAATGAATATTTAATTCAGGGAAAGAAACAGAGGCACGGCGATGTTTATAGATGCATTGAAACGGCAAAACCCGGCGTTGATTACCGCAGCGTGGCAGCTCTGGCAGCAGGGAAAAATCGTACCTGATAGCTGGGTCATTGATGTTGACCAGGTTCTGGAAAACGGCAAGCGCCTGCTGGAAGTGGCGAAAGCGCATGGCATTACGCTGTATCTGATGACCAAACAGATTGGCCGTAACCCCTGGCTCGCAAAGGAGCTGATGGCGCTTGGGTACCAGGGCATTGTTGCCGTCGACTACAAAGAGAGCCGCGTGATGCGCCGTGCGGGTCTTCCCGTGGCACATCAAGGGCACCTGGTTCAAATACCGGCCTCACTGGTCAATGAGGCTGTGGACGCGGGAACGGAGGTCATCACCCTTTTTTCGCTGGAGAAAGCGCGGGAAGTCTCAGCCGCAGCGGTGCATGCCGGACGAGATCAGGCTGTCATGCTCAAAGTGTATGGCGAACAGGATTTCCTTTATCCGGGGCAGGAAAGTGGTTTCCCGCTGGCGCATCTGGACGCTGTCGTGGCGGAAATCCGGCGTTTGCCAGGGCTGCGCTTAACCGGGCTGACGCATTTTCCGTGTCTGCTCTGGGACGAAACGCTGGGGGAAACGGTGCCCACTCCCAATCTGCACTCGCTGCTCGCCGCTAAACGGAAAATGGACGATGCAGGCATTCCGATGGCACAGATAAACGCGCCGTCAGCCAGCAGTTGTTCATCGCTGCCATTACTGGCGAGCTATGGCATCACCCATGCTGAACCGGGACATGCCCTGACGGGAACACTGCCCTCGAATCAAGGTGGCACGCAGCCTGAGCGCATCGCCATGGTGTGGGTGAGTGAAGTTTCTCACCACTTTCAGGGCAACAGCTACTGCTATGGCGGCGGGTTTTACCGCCGGGGTCATGCCCGCAACGCGCTGGTCTTTTTACCTGGCATCGAAGCGCCTTGCGAAACGCATCTTCAGCCACTGGATGAGAGCAGCATCGATTATCACCTGCCCCTGGCGGGGGAGTTTCCGGTAAGCAGCGCCGTGATGCTCTGTTTCCGTACGCAGATTTTTGTCACCCGTAGCGATGTCGTGCTGGTTCGCGGAATTCAACGCGGCAGGGCTGAAGTCGTTGGTCGCTATGACAGTCTCGGTAACCTGTTGGAGGAGTAATGGCGCGATTTGTGGTGGTGGTGATAGACAGCTTCGGCGTAGGGGCGATGGCCGACGTGGCACAGGTGCGCCCGGAAGATGCGGGGGCGAATACCTGTGGTCACATCCTGGAGCGTTTTCCTGAGCTGCACTTGCCCACGCTGGAAAAGCTCGGACTGATGAATGCACTGGGCTACACACCTGGGCGAATGCGTCCCGCACCCGGTGCCGTCTGGGGAAGGGCAGAATTACAGCATGAGGGTGGGGACACCTTCATGGGCCATCAGGAAATTCTTGGGACGCGCCCGCGTTCGCCGCTGCGTATGCCCTTCAACCAGGTGATTGATCGCGTGGAAACGGCGCTGCATGTCGCAGGGTGGAACACCGAGCGACGTGGGGAAAACCCGTACTGGCTGCTGGTGGATGGCGCTGTTGCCGTCGGCGATAACCTGGAGGCCGACCTCGGCCAGGTCTACAACATCACCGGCAATCTCAGTCTGAAATCTTTTCAGGAGATAACCGCTATCGGCCAGGTCGTTCGCCAGAACGTTGAAGTCGGGCGTGTGATCGCATTTGGTGGGCGGCTGAAAGACATGCAGCCGCTCTTCGATGCCGTTGAAGAAAAAGAAGGGGGCTTTATCGGCATCAATGCGCCGCGCTCCGGCGTTTACGAACGCGATTTCCAGGTGGTCCATATGGGCTATGGGGTGGATGAAAAAGTTCAGGTGCCAGCCCGGTTACATTCAGTAGGAATTCCCACGGTGCTGGTGGGAAAAGTCGCCGATATTGTCAAAAATCCCTATGGGGTGAGCTGGCAAAATCTGGTCGACAGTCAGCACATCATGGACATCACCAGGGATGAATTTAACCGCCACACAGACGTATTTATCTGTACCAATATTCAGGAAACCGATTTGGCCGGTCACGCACAGAACGTGGAGCGCTATGCCGAACGTTTGCAGCTCGTTGACCACCAGTTGTCATTACTGATTGCCGATATGCGTCCCGAAGATTGCCTGATTGTCATGGCGGACCATGGTAACGACCCCACAATCGGCCATAGCAAACATACCCGAGAAAACGTCCCCGTACTGATCTGGCAGCAAGGTATGTCGCCTGCCCATATCGGTTTGCGCCCCACGCTCTCTGACACAGGTGCAACGGTGTGTGATTTCTTTGGTGCACCTGCGCCGGAAAACGGCCGTTCCTTTCTTTCGCTTTTCTCTTCCGTGAGGGCTTCACATGATGATTGACGGTTCAGGCTACACCTATGCCCACGAGCATCTGCATATCGATTTGTCGGGCTTCAAGGGGGATATCGATTGCAAGCTGGATCAGTACTCGCTCATTCGTGATGAGATGCAGGCGCTGATGAAGATTGGCGTGCGCAACATCGTCGAAATGACCAACCGCTACATGGGGCGGAATCCGCAGTTTATGGTGGATTTGATGCGTGAGACCGGGATGAACATTGTCGCCTGTACCGGGTACTACCAGGATGCTTTTTTCCCGGAGCATGTGACCGAACGCAGCGTCGCGGAGTTGGCACAGGAAATGATCGATGAAATTACCCTCGGTATCGACGGAACTGCGCTCAAAGCCGGAATTATCGCCGAGATTGGCTCCAGCGAAGGCGTGATTACCGGGCGGGAGGAAAAAGTGTTTGCCGCCGCCGCACGGGCGCATCTGGAGACCGGCCGCCCTATCTCCACCCACACTTCATTTAGCACCATGGGGCTGGAACAATTAGCGCTACTTCGCGCTCACGGTGTGGATCTTTCCCGTGTGGTGATAGGGCATTGCGACCTGAAAGATAACCTCACCGACATCCTCAAAATGATCGACCTCGGCGCATATGTTCAATTCGATACCATCGGCAAAAACAGCTATTACCCCGATGAGAAGCGCATCGAAATGCTGACGGCTCTGCGCGAGCGCGGCTTGTTGAACCGTGTCATGCTCTCCATGGATGTCACCCGTCGTTCACATCTCCAGGCCAACGGCGGGAATGGCTACAGCTATTTATTAACCCACTTTGTTCCGCAATTGTCCCTGGCAGGATTCAGCCAGGCCGATGTGGATGTGATGTTACGTGACAACCCTGCTCAATTTTTCCAATAAGGACATTCTCATGAAAAAGATAGGCGTTGCTGGCTTACAGCGTGAACTGATTAAGAAAACCATCGAAAACACGGCACCTGGCTGCTTCGAGGTGTTTATCTATAACGACATGGAGGCGGCGATGAAGATGAAATCCGGGCAACTGGATTACTACATCGGAGCCTGTAACACCGGCGCAGGCGCAGCCCTTTCTATTGCCATCGCGGTGATTGGTTTTAACAAAAGCTGCACCATCGCCAAACCGGGCATCAAGGCCAAAGAAGAGCAGATAGCGAAAGTCCTCGCAGAAGGCAAAGTGGCCTTTGGCCTTTCTGTTGAGCACGTGGAGCATGCAATTCCATTGTTAATTAACCAGTTAAAAGCCCAGGCGTGATTATGGATCTCTACATTCAAATCATTGTAGTGGCCTGTCTGACGGGGATGACCTCCCTGCTGGCACACCGCTCGGCGGCTGTCTTTCATGATGGTATCCGCCCTATTCTGCCGCAGCTCATTGAAGGCTACATGAAACGCCGGGAGGCAGGGAGTATTGCCTTTGGCTTGAGCATCGGTTTTGTCGCCTCGGTGGGTATTTCGTTTACCCTGAAAACCGGATTACTCAACGCCTGGCTGTTGTTCTTACCTACGGACATTCTGGGCGTGCTGGCGGTTAACAGCATGATGGCGTTTGGCCTTGGCGCAGTGTGGGGTATTTTAATCCTCACCTGCCTGTTGCCGGTGAATCACCTGCTGACCGCACTGCCTGTCGATGTGCTGGGATCGCTTGGCGAACTGAGTTCTCCGGTGGTTTCTGCGTTTGCGCTTTTTCCGCTGGTGGCGATTTTCTACCAGTTCGGCTGGAAGCACAGCCTGATTGCCGCCGTGGTGGTTCTGCTGGCGCGCGTCATCGTTGTGCGTTTCTTCCCGCATCTGAACCCTGAATCTATCGAGATCTTTGTCGGGATGATCATGCTGCTGGCGATCGCTATCACGCACGATCATCTTCATCGGGGGGAATCCGATCATGATGCCAGCGGGCTTTCCGTGTTTGAGGAGCGAACCTCCCGCATCATTAAAAACTTGCCGCTGATTGCGATTGTCGGTGCGTTGATTGCTGCCGTGGCCAGTATGAAGATTTTTGCCGGCAGTGAAGTTTCCATCTTTACGCTGGAAAAAGCGTACTCCGCGGGCATTTCCCCGCAGGAATCTCAAACGTTAATCAATCAGGCCGCGCTGGCGGAGTTTATGCGAGGCCTCGGTTTTGTACCGATGATTGCCACCACGGCGCTGGCAACCGGGGTGTACGCCGTCGCCGGTTTTACGTTCGTGTATTCGGTGGGCTACCTGGCACCCAACCCGTTTGTGGCGGCCCTGTTGGGTGCCATCGTAATTTCGGTCGAGGTGCTGTTACTGCGCTCTATCGGCAAATGGCTTGGGCGTTATCCGTCCGTCAGAAACGCGTCGGATAACATACGTAACGCCATGAACATGCTGATGGAAATGGCGCTGCTGATTGGTTCCATTTTCGCAGCCATCAAAATGGCAGGTTATACCGGATTTTCCATCGCCACTGCGCTGTATTTCCTCAACGAAGCCTTAGGACGTCCGGTGCAGAAAATGGCGGCACCGGTTGTCGCCGTCATGATTACCGGCGTGGTGCTGAATATTCTCTACTGGTGTGGCCTGTTTGTCCTTCCCTGAGCCTGAGGCATAAGTATGAAAACCTATCCGCTGAACAGCCTGACGCTTGATGAGGCGCAACAAAAGCAGTTTGCCATTGTGGATGCGATTTGCCGTCATTTCCCCGGCGCGTCCTTTCTGGCCGGGGGTGATTTGGGGATAACGCCTGCGTTGAAACAGCCTCATGCAACACACCGTGTCGAGTCTGTTCTGGCGGATATTTTTCAGGCCGAAGCCGCGGTACTTGTTCAGGGGGCAGGGACGGGCGCGATACGGGCAGGCCTGGCGGCGCTGCTTCAGCCTGGTTCAATGTTAATGGTGCATGATGCGCCCGTTTACCCCACTACGCAGGTCGTGGTGGAGCAAATGGGCATCCCACTCGTTAAGGTGGATTACAACGACCTGGCGGCTCTTCGCAGAGCGATTACGCATCATCAACCTTCGGCGGCGTTGATACAGCATACGCGGCAGTGTCCGTCCGACCATTATGCGCTGGCCGATGTTGTGGAAGCCTTCACCGCCAACGGAATTCCCACACTGACGGACGATAACTACGCGGTAATGAAGGTTCCCCGGATTGGCTGTGAACACGGGGCCACCCTCTCGACCTTCTCCTGCTTTAAGCTCTTTGGGCCAGAAGGCGTGGGGGCAGTGGTCGGTAGCCGCTCGGCGGTAGCGGCCATCAAAAAGACGCTCTATTCCGGGGGCAGCCAGATTCAGGGAACGCAAGCGCTGGAGGTGCTTCGGGGGCTGGCGTTTGCCCCCGTCATGCATGCCGTGCAGGCAGGCGTAACCGAGCGGCTGTTCTCGCTGCTTAACGCAGGCGTCCTGCCGCAGGTGAAGCAGGCCGTTATTGCCAATGCGCAGTCGAAAGTCCTGCTGGTGGAGTTTCATCGGCCTATTGCCAGCCAGGTGCTGGCGAATGCTGAACAGCGAGGCGCGCTTCCCTATCCGGTAGGTGCCGAATCCCGTTATGAGATCCCACCGCTTTTCTACCGCCTGTCGGGAACCTTTCGCGAGGCTAACCCCGAAATGGAAAACTCTGTCATACGCATTAATCCAAACCGTAGCGGGGTAGAGACGGTAATGCGCATTTTGCGGGAAAGCTGCGAGGGATTATAAACGGCAATAAAAAAGGACTGAATTTCAGTCCTTTTTCACATCGGTCACATTGTCAGAACCACTTCAGCTTGTCGCGCAGGCCCACCACGCGGCCAACGATAATCAGCGCCGGGCTTTCCACCTGCTGCGCCAGTTCGCCAAGCTGTGTTAATTCACCGCTCACCACGCGCTGGTTCACCGAGGTGCCGTTTTCGACCAGCGCCACCGGCATATCCGTCTGCATGCCGTGCTCAATCAGTTTTTGCTGGATGGTGGCTGCCTGATTCAGGCCCATATAGAAGACCAGCGTCTGTTTCTCTGCGGCCAGATTCGCCCAGTCCAGCTCACCGCCAGTTTTCAAATGGCCCGTCACCAGTCGCACGCTTTGCGCGTAATCGCGGTGAGTAAGCGGAATGCCTGAGTAGGCAGAACAGCCTGATGCGGCGGTAATGCCCGGCACCACTGAGAACGGGATACCCGCGTGGCATAAGGTTTCCAGCTCTTCACCGCCACGCCCGAAGATAAACGGATCGCCGCCTTTAAGGCGCACCACGCGTTTGCCCTGTTGCGCTTCACGCAGCAGGATCTGGTTAATCTCTTCCTGCGGCACGCAGTGATATCCGGCACGCTTGCCGACAAACACGCGGTCGGCATCGCGGCGTACCAGGTTCATGATGTCATCCGAGACCAGGCGGTCATAGACCACCACATCGGCCTGCTGAATTTGTTGCAAGCCTTTCAGGGTCAGCAGGCCTGGATCGCCGGGCCCTGCGCCGACCAGCACCACTTCACCACGATGGTCCAGCGGCTCAGCAATCAACTGCTCGGTGATCACCTCGACGGCAGCGCTGTCCTGGTTGGCCAACGACTGGGCCAGGCGGTCATTCACAAACAGTTTTTCCCAGAAACGGCGGCGCTCGGCAACGCTGGCAAAGTGATCTTTGACCCGGCGGCGCAGTTTACCGGCATAGCTGGCGACGTGCCCGAGATGCTGGGGAAGTATCGATTCGAGCTTTTCGCGCAGCAGGCGGGCCAGTACCGGAGAGGTACCGCCAGAAGAGACCGCCACCATCAGCGGCGAGCGGTCGATAATTGAAGGCATGATGAAACTGGCCTGTTTCGGCGCGTCCACCACGTTACAGAAAATACGACGGGACTCTGCCGCATCGCTGACGTGCTGGTTAACCGCTTCATCATCCGTCGCGGCAATTACCAGCCAGCAAGGGTCGAGCAGGCGTTCATCGAAATCGCCTTCCACCAGCGTCAGCATGCCTTCGTTCGCCCAGACATGAAACTGAGGAACGAAGGCAAGCGAGTTCACGGTAAGTCGTGCACCAGCATCCATCAAAAGTCGGGCTTTACGTTCTGCGACATCACCACCGCCGACCAACAGGCAGTCGCGTTCGCGTAGTTGACAAAAAATGGGTAAGTGGTCCACGACATCACCTCAAATACACGTCATTCTTCGCGCCGCAGGTTCGTTGGCTGCCTCGCTCACCCCAGTCACTGACTCCAGTAAGCTCCTGGGGATTCGCTGCGTTGCCGCCTGCCTGCAACACGAATTATTCGTGTCTTTATTAGTTGGTTGTAATTGGTTGGCTCTTCGCTGTCTTCTCAACTGACGGACGCTCGGCTTTCGGCGTAGCATACCAGTAACCCAGACCCATAAACACGGCGCCGGAGAAAGTATTGCCGAGGGTGACCCACAACAGGTTATGGCCAATGCCAGACAGGGTATACGCCTCGCTGTGGTGACCAAACCAGGAGAGGGCGAACAGGGTCATGTTGGCAACGGAGTGCTCGTAGCCAGACGCGATAAACGCCAGCAGACACCACCAGATAGCGAGGAATTTGGCGGCACCTTCGGTACGAATTGCCATCCAGATTGCCAGGCACACCAACCAGTTACACAACGCCCCTTTGAAGAACAGCACGCCTGCCGGTGCGGTCGTTTTGGCCAGCGCGACGGTATGAACCAGGCTGGTATCCAGCGGCAGCAGGCTACCACCGCCCCAGTTGTAGAGCAGGGCAACCAGCACGGAGCCTAACAGGTTACCCAGCCAGGTTTGCGGCAGAATCGCCCACATCTGGCCCTGGCTGATGGTGCCTGCTTTCACGCCGAGCGTCAGGAACATGGTGTGACCGGTGAACAGCTCAGAACCGGCAATGATCACCAGTGTTAAGGCAATACCAAAGGTCGCTCCCATCACCAGCGGACGAACAGACGGGTCGAGTAGATTACCGAGGGTGAAAATCAAAATAATCGCCAGCCCAACATAGGCCCCAGCCATCGCAGAGCTTATCCAGAAAGAGAGCGGATTATTGGCCGAGAGTCGTGCAATGCGCGCAGCGTTAGCCGCACACTTATTAATAGTGTCTGTAAACATAGTGTTGATTATCCAAAGTTAAAAAAGAAAAAGGTTTAAAAAGTGGGGGCGTTGCACCCCCACTGAACATCACGCTTTAAGTTGTACTTCACCGTCTTTTACGCGGGCGTCGAAATGGGCCACGGAGCGACTTTCGTCTTCCATGCACAGTCCGTCACGTAAACGGAAACGCTGTTTTTTCAGCGGGCTGGCAACCCACAGGTCACCGTTGTGCTCGCCAATCAGGCCACGGGAAAGAACGCTGGCCTGGAAGAACGGGTCGATATTGCTGATGGCATACACCTGGTCGTCGTGACGCGGGCGGAAGATAGCCACTTGCTTGTCATTGAGCAGCGCACAGACGCCTGTTGCCGGGACGATATCGTCGATTTTGCAGATAGTGTTCCACTGGCTCATACGGTTTCCTCCACTAACATAACCGGAATACGTTCATACGGTGTGGCCGGGCGGTGCTGCTCACGCTCTGGCACCACCTGTATCGCCGGGTCGCGTTTGTCGCTGTTGATAAAGTGTTTGAAGCGAACCTGCGCCTGCGGGTTGTTCACGGTCTCCGTCCATTCACAAATCACGGCGTCGCGAAGGCGGGCCATTTCGGCTTCAAGCTGATCGTTAAGGCCCAGTTTGTTATCGATGATGACGCTCTTCAGGTAGTCGATGCCGCCTTCCATGTTGTCTAACCATGGCGCGGTACGGGTCAGTTTGTCCGCCGTACGGATGTAGAACATCATGAAACGGTCAAGGTAGTTGAGCAGGGTTTCACGGTCGATGTCCGCCGCCAGCAGATCCGCATGACGCGGTTTCATCCCGCCGTTACCGCACACGTACAGGTTCCAGCCTTTTTCTGTCGCGATAATACCGACGTCTTTACCCTGGGCTTCCGCACACTCACGGGTACAACCAGACACACCGAACTTCATTTTGTGTGGGGTGCGGATACCTTTGTAGCGGTTTTCCAGCTCAACGCCGAAGCCCACGCTGTCGCCCACGCCGTAGCGGCACCAGGTGCTGCCGACACAGGTTTTCGCCATACGTAATGCTTTGGCATACGCGTGACCGGTTTCGAAACCGGCTTCCACCAGCTGGCGCCAGATTTCCGGCAGGTCGTCTTTTTGCGCGCCGAACAGGCCGATACGCTGAGAACCGGTGATTTTGGTGTAGAGGTTAAATTCGCGGGCGATACGGCCCACTTCCATCAGCCCTTCCGGGGTGATTTCGCCACCGGCAGAACGTGGGATGACAGAGTAGGTGCCGTCTTTCTGGATGTTCGCCAGGAAGTTGTCGTTGGTGTCCTGCAGCGGCGTGTTCTGCGGTTTCAGAACGTACTCGTTCCAGCAGGACGCCAGCAGCGAACCGACGGTCGGTTTACAGACTTCGCAGCCGTAGCCCTTGCCGTATTTTTCCAGCAGCTCGTCAAAGGATTTAATGCCTTCCACGCGAATCAGGTGGTACAGCTCCTGACGGGAGTAAGCGAAGTGTTCGCACAGGTTGTTGGTGACTTCGATGCCCTGTTTGGCCAGCTCGGCGTTCAGCACCTGGGTCACCAGCGGAATACAGCCGCCGCAGCCGGTACCGGCTTTGGTTTCCGCTTTCAGTGCTGCAACGGTGTGGCAGCCTTTGTTGATAGCGGCGACCAGCATGCCCTTAGTGACGTCGAAGCAGGAGCAGATTTGTGCGCTGTCCGGCAGTTTGTCGACGCCGATGGAGGGTTTGCCGCTGCCCGCATGGGACGGCAGGATCAGCGCGTCCGGGTTTTCCGGCAGTTCGATGGCATTCAGCACCAGTTGCAGCAGGTTGCCGAAGTCGCTGGTGTCACCCACCAGCACGGCACCGAGCAGGGTTTTGTTATCCGGGCTGACAATCAGGCGTTTGTAGACCTCTTTGCTTTCGTCGAGATAAACGTAGCTGCGCGCACCCGGCGTACGACCGTGCGCATCACCAATGCCGCCCACGTCCACGCCCAGCAGTTTCAGCTTGGCGCTCATGTCAGCTCCGGCAAAGGCGTTATCGTTGCCGAGGATATGATCCACGGCGACCTGCGCCATTTTGTAGCCAGGAGCCACCAGACCGTACACGTGGTTATCCCAGCTGGCGCATTCGCCAATGGCGTAGATATCCGGGTCAGAGGTCTGGCAGGTATCGTTAATTTTGATGCCGCCACGTTGCGCCACGTCCAGACCACACTGGGTCGCCAGTTTGTCGCGTGGGCGAATACCGGTAGAGAAGACGATAAAGTCGATTTCCAGATCGGAGCCGTCGGCAAAGCGCATGGTTTTACGCGCGGTAGAGCCTTCCTGAACGATCTCTTTGGTATTTTTGCTGGTGTGCACGCGCACGCCCATGCTTTCGATCTTACGCTTAAGCTGTTCGCCACCCATCTGATCGAGCTGTTCGGCCATCAGCATCGGGGCGAATTCGATAACGTGGGTTTCGACGCCTAAGTTTTTCAGTGCGCCAGCCGCCTCCAGGCCGAGCAGACCACCGCCGACCACGGCACCGCGTTTGCTGCGACGGGCGCAGGATTCGATGGCGTTCAGATCTTCGATGGTACGATAAACAAAGCAGTCCTGCGTTTCTGAGCCTTTGATCGGCGGGATCCACGGATAAGAACCGGTCGCCATGATCAGTTTGTCGTAATAGACGGTGCGGCCCGCGCTGGAGTGAATCACTTTCTCCTGGCGGTTGATGGTAATGGCACGTTCGCCTACCAGTACGTTAACGCCGTGCTTCTCATAAAAACCTTCACGTACCAGCGACAGCTCTTCAGCGGTATGGTGCGAGAAATAAGAAGACAGGTGAACGCGATCGTAGGCTTTACGGGGTTCTTCACAAAAAACGGTAATGTCGAACTGACTGGCGTCGGCTTTGTCGAGAAGATCCTCAACGAAACGGTGGCCGACCATGCCGTTACCGATAATAGCGAGTTTGAGTTTGCTCATTTTTGCCTCGATTTCTTTTCTATTACTGCCTACCTTAACGATTCAGCAAAGGGGCTTATTGATGCAAATCAATTACACCTTCACCTACCACTTAATGAGTAGATGTTTGATTTTTCATGGTTTTTATAAGTGACGGATCTGTCAGGCTTTTCAGAAATGCGGAAATTGTGTACAAAAAAGAACGCGAATTTATGGCAATTGCCTGAAACAACGTTTCAGTGTTAACCCCAGGGGGTAGAGGTATGTCGGCAACACCACTTTGGTTGGTCCAGAACGTCCATTTGCCTGGGCGGGAAGGGTTATGGCAGGTCGCGATTGAGAAAGGACACTTCGGTGAGATCTCTCCCATGGGAGCGGTGCAGAACGAAAGTTATGAGGTACTGAATGCGCGCGGCGGGCTGGCTATCCCTCCGTTTATAGAGCCGCATATTCATCTGGACACCACCCAGACGGCAGGCGAGCCGAACTGGAACCAGTCCGGCACGCTCTTTGAGGGCATTGAACGCTGGGCTGAACGCAAAGCCATGCTCAGTCATGAGGATGTTAAACAGCGCGCGTGGCAAACCCTGAAGTGGCAAATGGCGAACGGCATTCAGTATGTCCGTACCCACGTCGACGTCTCCGATCCCAGCCTGACGGCGCTGAAAGCGATGCTGGAAGTCAAACAGGAGGTCGCGCCCTGGATAGATCTGCAAATCGTTGCTTTCCCGCAAGAGGGAATTTTGTCTTACCCCAACGGGGCTGCACTGCTTGAAGAGGCGCTGCAACTCGGTGCTGACGTGGTAGGTGCGATTCCGCACTTTGAATTCACCCGCGAATACGGCGTGGAATCACTCCACATCGCGTTTGAGCTGGCGAAGAAATACGACCGGCCGCTGGATATTCATTGTGATGAAATCGACGACGAGCAGTCGCGCTTTGTGGAAACCGTTGCGGCGCTGGCGCTGAAAATGGAGATGGGCGAGCGGGTGACGGCCAGCCATACCACGGCGATGCACTCCTACAACGGGGCCTACACCTCACGTTTGTTTCGTCTGCTGAAACTTTCCGGGATTAACTTCGTCGCCAACCCGCTGGTCAATATCCACCTGCAGGGGCGTTTTGATGACTATCCGAAGCGGCGTGGGATTACGCGCGTCAAAGAGCTGCTGGCGGCAGGTATCAACGTCTGTTTCGGGCATGATGATGTGTTCGACCCCTGGTATCCGCTGGGTACCGGCAATATGTTGCAGGTCTTGCACATGGGGCTGCACGTCTGCCAACTGATGGGGTATCAGCAGATTGATGATGGGTTGAAACTGATTACCCACAACAGCGCGCGCACGTTCGGCCTGAAAAATTACGGTATTGAGACAGGAAACCCGGCGAACATGATTATTTTGCCGGTCACCAGCGGTTTTGATGCCGTGCGCTGTCAGTCGCCGGTGCGCTGGTCGATTCGTCAGGGGCGGATTATTGCCACCACGCAACTGCCGCAAAGTTGGGTGCAAACCGACAGCGGCGGTGAAGAAGTGCTGTTTAGTCGCCCGGCAAAGTGAAGGCGGTAGCAGAATGGCCACGCGGTGCGTGGTCAGTTCAGTTTACATGTGTTTCAATTGCGTAAAATTAAGTAAAAGGCTGGCCTGCTGGCGGACTGCTCTTTAGAATCAAGCCACTCGCTTTCTTACCTGCATTTCGTTAAGGAAACCTCATGGTTAAATCGACTCTGGCGGCTTTTGCGGCTGTATGTGCCCTCTCTGTGATCTCCACGTCCGCACTCGCGGCGAAAGGCGATCCTCATGTTCTGCTCACCACCTCCGCCGGCAACATCGAACTGGAGCTGGACAAACAGAAAGCCCCCGTTTCGGTGAAAAACTTTGTCGATTATGTGAACAGTGGCTTTTACAACAACACCACTTTTCACCGCGTAATCCCGGGTTTCATGGTTCAGGGCGGTGGTTTCACCGAGCAGATGCAGCAGAAGCAGCCTAACGCGCCAATCAAAAACGAAGCCGACAACGGCCTGCGTAACACCCGTGGCACCATCTCCATGGCCCGCACGGCAGACAAAGACAGTGCAACCAGCCAGTTCTTCCTCAACGTTGCAGACAACGCCTTCCTCGACCACGGTCAGCGTGATTTCGGTTATGCGGTGTTTGGTAAGATTGTGAAAGGCATGGATATCGCGGACAAAATCTCCCAGGTGCCGACCCACGACGTCGGTCCGTACCAGAATGTGCCGTCAAAACCGGTGGTTATCCTCTCTGCGAAAGTCCTGCCGTAATCCTTTTCAGCACGGGTTGCTCTGACCCGTGTTGCCGCCCCCTCCCTGCGTAACCCGTAAATGCTGCTTATACTTGTGGCAAATGAGCGAGATATCAGGGAGGCGTTATGACCAAAAAACTCACCGACCGACAAAAATCCCGACTCTGGGAGCAGCAACGCAACGTTAATTTTCAGGCCAGCCGGCACCTTGAGAACGTTGAAAGCCCGCTGGTCACGCTGACGTCTGAAGAAGCCAATGTGCGCCTGGAAGCATTGAGGAGGCACTATGAGCGATAAATTCGGCAACGGTCGCGATCCTTACCTCTACCCCGGCATCGACGTCATGCGTAATGCGCTGGACATCCACCAGGCGCAGCGTCTCGAACAGGCCGCGTACGAGCTGACTGCCTTGCGTGCCGCGACGCTTGAACTAGGGCCACAGGCGCGCGGCTTGCCCCACCTGTGCGCCATCCATCGCCATATCTACCAGGATATCTTCCACTGGGCGGGTGAATTTCGCGAAGTCGACATTTACCAGGGCGACACGCGTTTTTGCCATTTCGAATACATCGAAAAAGAAGGCAATGCATTGATGCGCAGTCTGGAAGGTGAAGACTGGCTGCAGAGTCTTGAGAAAGACGAATTCGTGGCGCGCCTGGCGCATTACTACTGCGAAATCAATGTGCTGCATCCCTTCAGGATCGGCAACGGTATCACGCAGCGGATTTTCTTCGAACAGCTGGCACTGCACGCGGGTTATCAACTCGACTGGCGGGGAATCGAGCCGCAGGCCTGGGCCCAGGCGAATCAGGCGGGTGCGATGGGGGATCTGGCACCGCTCGGGGCCATCTTTGGCAAAGTGGTAAGCGAAGCGAACGAAACTGAGTAGAATAGGGCGGCACACATTTCCGAGGCCGCCATGATCCTGCTTATCGACAATTACGACTCTTTTACCTGGAACCTGTATCAATATTTTTGCGAGCTGGGCGCGCAGGTAGACGTCAGGCGTAACGACGAGATAACGCTGGCAGACATTGCCGCGCTTGCTCCTGAAAAAATAGTGATCTCCCCTGGCCCCTGCACGCCTGATGACGCGGGCATTTCGCTTGAGGTCATTCGCCACTACGCCGGCGTGTTGCCGATCCTCGGCGTCTGCCTGGGGCATCAGGCCATCGCTCAGGCCTTCGGCGCAAGTATCGTTCGCGCAAAGCAGGTTATGCACGGGAAGACCTCACCGGTTACCCATACCGGGGTGGGCGTTTTTCAGGGCCTCAATAACCCGCTGACGGTCACGCGCTACCACTCATTGCTCATCGATCCCCTCACGCTCCCGGACTGTTTTGAGGTCACGGCGCTGAGCGAAACGCAGGAGATTATGGGCATCCGCCATCGTCAGTGGGATCTTGAAGGCGTGCAGTTCCATCCGGAAAGTATCCTCAGTGAGCGGGGCCATGCGCTATTGAATAACTTTTTGCATCGCGCCACTTTTTAATTGCCATTGAGTGATTTTTTATGCATATTTCGTGATTATATTTTCACTTCTGCTTCTTATTTAACAAGGGTGGGGTCACATGGCAACTCAGCAAGACGCAATCACGCGCGCAACGTTCGACGACGTAATTTTACCTATCTTCGCACCGGCTGAATTTATCCCGGTGAAGGGAAAAGGCAGCCTTGTGTGGGATCAGCAGGGCAAAGAGTATGTTGATTTTGCGGGCGGTATCGCGGTGACGGCGCTGGGGCACTGTCATCCGGCACTGGTTGAAACGTTAAAAGCCCAGGGCGAGACGCTGTGGCACATCAGCAATGTGTTTACCAACGAACCGGCGCTGCGTCTGGCGCGTAAGATGATTGACGCGACCTTTGCTGAGCGCGTGGTATTCATGAACTCTGGCACCGAAGCCAACGAAACCGCCTTCAAGCTGGCCCGTTATTACGCCTCGACTCGCCACAGCCCACACAAAACCAAAATCATCGCCTTCCATAACGCGTTCCATGGCCGCTCGCTGTTCACGGTAACCGTGGGCGGACAGCCAAAATATTCTGATGGTTTTGGCCCGAAACCGGCCGACATTGTGCACGTGCCGTACAACGATCTGCATGCTGTGAAAGCGGTGATGGACGATCACACCTGTGCGGTGGTGGTGGAGCCGATTCAGGGTGAAGGCGGCGTGACGGCGGCGACGCCGGAGTTCCTGCAAGGCTTGCGCGATCTCTGTGATGAACACAATGCTTTGCTGGTGTTTGATGAAGTGCAATGCGGCATGGGCCGTTGCGGCGAACTGTTTGCTTACATGCACTACGGCGTAACCCCCGATATCCTCACCAGCGCGAAAGCCCTCGGCGGCGGCTTCCCTGTCAGCGCCATGCTCACCACCCAGGACATCGCCAGCGCGTTCCACCCAGGCTCTCACGGCTCCACCTACGGCGGCAACCCGCTGGCTTGTGCGGTGGCCGGGACGGCGTTCGATATCATCAACACGCCGGAAGTGTTAAACGGGGTGAATGAGAAGCGCGAACTGTTCGTGAAGCATCTGGAAAACATTAACGCCCAGTTCAATGTGTTCAGCGACATTCGCGGCATGGGCCTGCTGATTGGCGCAGAACTAACGCCGCAATTCAAAGGTCGCGCGCGTGATTTCCTGCTGGCCGCCGCGGATGCCGGTGTGATGGTGCTGAACGCCGGGCCTGACGTGATGCGCTTTGCGCCTGCGCTTATCGTTGAAGAGCGCGATATTGAAGAAGGCATGAACCGCTTTGCTCAGGCGGTGGCGAAAGTGGTGAACGGTTAACGCCGTAACCGGCGGTTCAACCAGATACCGTGATGTGGGCGCTGACGCCATGCTACCGACGAAATGGTGTGCATGGTGCTCAGATGCCCCAGAATACGTTGCAGATGCTGTTCCAGGGTGCTCATCGGGCCGTGGGTCATGGTCTCAGGCGCTTCCAGAATGTTTACATCCCCCGACTCTCCCGGCCCGTCATACTCCAGCCGCTGCTGACAGCGCTGCAGGGCAATCTCGCATGACTGTAAATACCGCTGCGCCAAATCCGGCGTGAGCATGGTGTGCTCGCGCGCCAGCGTCGTCATTGCGTTGATATGCTCGACAATAAACTGGCTGTGGGTGACCCACAGTTTCATATCGGACAGATAGCGCGTATCGAACCCTGGCTCCTGCATCGCCTGATTGAGCGAGTTGAATAACGCGTTGTGCGCCTGATTGACCCGCATGCGCTGATACGCCAGCGGCGTAGCCTCTGGATCGTTACTGAGGATCAGCCGAAGGGCGTCCTGATAGGTCTCCAGCGCGTCATGGGCGTTTCGGCGCAGCAGCCCGCTTTGCCATTGCGGCCAGAGCCAGACGATGCCGCCAAAGGCAATCAGGCAGCCAATCAGGGTATCGATAAGTCGGGCGACAATAAAATGCTCACCGTTGAGCGTCAGTAGCTGAATCGTATACACCGCCGTCAGTGTGAAGCCGACCGTCGCCCAGCCGTAGCTTTTACGGATGATGAGGTAACTTATCAGCGTGACGAGTAGCATACCGATAAGCGTGTAGCCCTCCGGCACGTGGAAGTGCAGCGCGGCCCCGGCGATGAGAAGCCCAGCCATGGTGCCCGCCGCCCGGTGCAATATACGCACCCGCGTCGCACCGTAGCCGTTCTGGGTGACCAGCATCACCGTCATCATAATCCAGTAGGGTTTGGGTAAATGCAGCGTGCTGCCCATCAGGCTGGCAATGCTCAGCATCACGCTGATTCTCGCTGCGTTACGCAAGGCCGCAGATTTGAAGGATAAATAGCTTTTCAGGGCCGGAATGAGCGGCAGACGACGCTGCTTCTCTGCCATTAGATCGCGGACATAGAGCGGGCGTTGGGTGCGTAGCACACGGGCAATCTGACTGAAGTGCCAGGCGCAGAACTGACCGACCGGGTTATCCGGGTGCTGGCGGGCGATTTTCTCCAGTGCGCCAATCTGCTTATCCATGTTGAAACGCTGCGGATAGCGGTGATACAGGATGTCGTCGGCGATTACCCGCAGTCGGGCTGAGACGGTTTGCGCATTCCAGCGGATCACCTGTTCAGCGTGGCTGCGTTCGACCAACTCCTGCACTTCCTGAGGCTGATGCAGGCTGACGGAGATGTGCTCCTGCAAATCCAGCGCCACCTGAAACACGCGGCGCAGGCGTTTGTAATCGCTGTTCTGGCTTGCCGCCAGCATGTGCAGCTGCTGGTAGCACTGGCTTATCAGGTCGACGGCTTTTTGTTGACGCGCCAGCAGCGGCGGCAGGGCTTTCTCCGGGTCTGCGTGCTGGGTCAGCAGGCTGTACTTTGCTTCGCAATAATCGGCCAACTGGCGATAGAGCAAACTCAAGGATTCACGCAGCGGCTGTTCTCGCCAGAGCCAGAACCAAAAGGCGTTAAACAGCCCGTACCAGAGCGTGCCCAGGCTGTAAATCAGCAGCGGCTCCCAGACCGGTTTATTACCTGCCAGGCTCAGCGTGAAAATAGCGGCAATCAGCGAGGCGGGCAGCAACCTGCCGTGTAGCGCGCTGATTTCAGCAGTCACACCCAGCGTCAGCGCCAGCATGGTCAGGATGAGCGGCAGGGGGATGTTTTCCAGCAGTAAAAGCTGTACTGCAAGGCTACTACCAGCAAACAGCGTGCCGCCAATAATCACGCGTTTGAAGAAGCGTTTATGGGGCGTATCAAGACCGGCAATGTTGCAACAGGCAGGAACTAACGAGAAGAGCAGACCTAAATCCAGTCGACCAATAATCAGGCCAACGGTCACAGGCAGGCATAACACCAGCGTTTGTCGCAGTGCATAGTTGATTTCGGGGTGATAAATCAGCCTGCGCCACATAGGAAAACAAAAACGGCGCACTGCCTGGGGCAATGCGCCGTTCGGAAATTAACGTGTTCCGTACACGACGATCGTTTTACCGTGAGCGGAGATCAGGTTCTGATCTTCCAGCATCTTCAGAATGCGGCCAACGGTTTCACGGGAACAGCCCACGATCTGACCAATTTCCTGACGGGTTATTTTAATTTGCATGCCGTCCGGGTGGGTCATTGCGTCGGGTTGTTTCGCCAGATTCAGTAACGTCTGAGCAATACGGCCTGTCACATCGAGGAAGGCGAGGTTGCCGACTTTTTCCGAAGTGACCTGCAGGCGGCGTGCCATCTGCGAGGACAAGCGCATCAGAATATCCGGGTTTACCTGGATTAACTGACGGAATTTTTTGTAGGAAATTTCGGCCACTTCACAAGCGGTCTTGGCGCGTACCCAGGCACTGCGCTCCTGACCTTCTTCGAACAGACCCAGTTCACCAATAAAATCACCCTGGTTCAGGTAAGAGAGGATCATCTCTTTCCCTTCTTCATCCTTGATGAGCACAGCCACTGAGCCTTTGACGATGTAATACAACGTTTCCGCTTTTTCACCCTGGTGAATCAGCGTGCTCTTCGATGGGTACTTATGAATGTGGCAATGAGACAAGAACCATTCGAGAGTCGGGTCTGTTTGCGGTTTGCCAAGCACCATGCGCGGTTATCCTCTGTTATAAGCTGGCTCCAGACTCAGGATCTGCGCCCTGTGACTGGGGTTGCAATCTGTCTTCCCGATACCTGGGAAGTGCACCGTCAGACATGTCTGCGGCCTGTAAGATGTGATGTCCTCTGCGTACATGCAGTACATCAATGTATCACTGTAGCATCCAGACTGTTTTAGCATAGGTTTTGCTGCCTGTCTCCTGGTGTCTCGCTTCAGCTTGACGCAGGTCGCCTTCCGTTGCGACTTTTCTTATGTACGCGTAATCTGTAGAGAAAATTGCTACTCCGGAGTGAATCAAAATGCATGCTCGTGTGAAATGGGTTGAAGGTTTAACGTTCCTTGGTGAGTCGGCCTCCGGGCACCAGATCCTGATGGACGGGAACTCGGGCGATAAAGCACCAAGCCCAATGGAAATGGTGCTGATGGCCGCAGGTGGATGCAGTGCGATCGACGTGGTTTCCATTCTGCAAAAAGGGCGTCATGACGTGACGGACTGCGAAGTGAAGCTGACCTCCGAGCGCCGTGAAGAGGCTCCACGCCTGTTCACGCACATCAACCTGCACTTCATCGTGACAGGCAAAGCGCTGAAAGACGCGGCGGTGTCCCGTGCGGTGGATCTCTCTGCTGAGAAATATTGCTCAGTTGCGCTGATGCTGGAAAAAGCGGTGAATATCACGCACTCGTATGAAGTGATTGAAGCCTGACAGATGTTGCCGGATGGCGGCGTAAACACCTTATCCGGCCTACAGCGTATTTAGCGCGTAGGCCTGATAAGCGTAGCGCCATCAGGCAAGGCTAAATTCACTCGATCTTCTTGCCTTCCATCAACCGCTGCACCAGCGGTGTCATGATGAGTTCCATCGCCAGCCCCATTTTGCCGCCCGGCACCACTAACGTATTCATGTGGGAAATAAACGAACCCTGCAGCATGGCGAGCAGCCAGGGGTAATCAATCCCTTCCAGATTACGGAAATGAATGACAACAAAGCTCTCATCCAGCGAAGGAATGACCTTGGCGGCGAACGGGTTTGACGTGTCGACGGTCGGGACACGCTGGAAGTTGATGTGCGTGCGGGAAAACTGCGGCGTAATGAAGTTGATGTAATCTTCCATTGAACGCACCACCGAATCCATCACCGCTTCGCGGGAATGACCGCGCTCGCTGGTATCGCGTACCAGTTTTTGCATCCACTCCAGGTTAACGATGGGCACCACGCCAACCAGCAAATCGACATGGCGCGCCACGTCGTGTTGCGGGGTGACGACGCCACCGTGCAGACCTTCGTAAAACAGCACGTCCGTGGGTTCCGGCAGCGGTTGCCAGGGGGTAAAGGTGCCGGGAACCTGATTCCAGGGCACCGCTTCATCGTAGGTGTGAAGATACTTTCTCGCCTGACCTTTTCCCGTCTGACCGTACTCGATAAAGGTCTGCTCCAGCAGGCCAAAGTCATTAGCTTCCGGGCCGAAATAGCTGATATGACGGCCTAAGTCACGCGCCTTGCGGATAGCCATGTCCATCTCGGGGCGCGTATAACGGTGAAAGCTGTCGCCTTCCACTTCCGCGGCGTGCAAATCAAGCTGGGCGAAAATTTTACGAAACGCGAGGCTGGTGGTCGTGGTGCCTGCGCCGCTGGAGCCTGTTACGGCAATAACCGGATGTTTAGCTGACATAGCTACTCCATGAAAAAACGATAATTTTCGCCCTGAGCCGCGTTAATCGCGAAACTGCGTACGCGGCATAATATTGACGCTCTCGTGTAATTCCGACCACACCAGCACGGCTTCGCCGCTTTTCAGTTGCCGTTTAACATCAGCGACTTTTTGCGCAAATCCACGCTCATGTTCACCATAATCAGTACCTTCGCGCAAGACAAAGCTCTCAATGAGGTTGTCCAGGGTCTCAGGCGCCAGGTCTTGCCAGGGAATAATCATCTTAGTCTTCCAGCCAGGTTTTCAGCCAGTCAGGGATACGTTTCTCAAGCCACATTTCGGGTCGCAGCAAGGTTCCGCCCACAAAGCCCACATGGCCGCCATGTTCGGTCAACTGATACTCCACGCTCGGTGGCAGCGTGGTGGGATCCAAAATCACATGGTGGTCCATAAAAGGATCGTCCTTCGCATGAATAATAAGCGTTGGCCGAGAGATTTTATTCAACAGTGGCATCGCGCTGCACTGGCGATAGTAGTCCATGGCATCGGCAAAGCCATGAATACGGGCGGTTATCAAATCATCAAACTCACGCAAGCGACGAACGCGTTTTAGCTGCGGCAGACTAACAGGCAAGGTGCCGGGATAAGCCTTCAGTTTTCTAGAAGCATTGGCTTTTAGCAGGTTCAGCAAATAGTGCTGATACACACGGGAAAAGCCTTTTTCAATGTGCTCGCTGCACGCTTCCAGCACAAAGGGAGCGGAAACAATCACTGCGGCATCCAACAGCGTGCTGTTCCCCTCTTTTGCCAGCAGGCAGGCGAGCATGTTGCCCCCCAGCGAATAGCCGACGGCGGCGGTACGGGCCTCGCCAAACTCGCGTTTCAGCCAGTGTAAGAACCAGGTGCCATCCTCGGTTTCCCCGGAGTGGTAAATGCGGTTGAGCCGATTGGGTTCACCGCTGCAACCGCGAAAATGCATCACCACGCCGAGCCAGCCACGGGCTTTCGCCGCTTCGATAAGACCGTGGGCGTAGGGGCTGTGCAGACTGCCTTCCAGCCCGTGGAAGACCACCAGTCGGGGTTTATGCTTTGCCTGATGCGGATCTTCGCTCCACGCGAGATCAACAAAGTCGCCATCAGGCAGTTCGAGACGTTGCCAGACAGGCGTGAAGCCCAGCTTGCGGCGAATGACGCGCGGCAGCATGGTTTGTAAATGCGGATTGCGCCCACCGCGCATCGGGCGGAATTCCTGCGAATTCTCTTCAACTTCCGCAAGTCGTGAAGGTGTAATTTCAGCCATAGTAACGAAATATCGAAAAAGTGTTGGGGGAAGACTATAACGACACGCGAAGTTTACGTTTGTTCATTTCATGGGCTACGCGTGGCCGACAGACTACTCCGCCAGTAAATTACGGGAAAAGAGATGGATGTCGACATCCGGCTTGCGTCGCCACACACGCGCTTTTCGCGCGCCGGTCGCCACACTTTCGCCTGTCTCTTCAAACATACCTGACGCCTCAAACCGGCGAATCAGGCTTTTACGCTGGATAGGCTGACCGAGGATTATCTCCGTCGCCTCCTGCAGTTGAGTCTGGGTAAACGTATCAGGCAGACAATAAACAGGCAGTAAAGAGTACTTCGTTTTCTGCCGTAAGCGTTCCAGTGCACGCTGAATGATTTCCCGGTGATCGAAAGCCAGCTCGATATCATCCAAAGCCGCGACCGGCACCCATTTGGCATCGCTGACGCTCGCGATGTGCGGCGCGCAGGCCACCCATGATATCAACGCATACCAGGCAATCGTCAGACTCCAGCCGCGCGGGTCCCGCGTGGCGCCCGAAAAGGTATCCAGTTGTTCCAGCCACGGGGGCGTTACGCCGGTCTTCTCCGTGAGCTTACGCAGCGCCGTGGCCTGCGTTGATGCGTCTCGTTCCATGTCGATGAAGCCACCCGGCAGACCCCAGCGCCCCTGCTGCGGCTGGCTGGCACGCTCTACCAGTAAAACGCAAAGCGCCTGCTCATGAAGCGTGAACAGCACGCTATCCACCGTCACCAGAGGGGAGGGGAACCGGCTGGCATCATAAGCATCCAGATACTCTGCTTCGCTCGTCATCGCTAACTCGTCTTAGTGAACACGGCACAAGTTTATCAGCCTCACATTGCGCGGCAAGATAACTTTTATTTCATTAAAAATCATTTGGTTATATTCATTTTTGCCAGTAATTCAAAAAAAGGCTTGCCTGGTTAGTGTCTCATGGACAATATTATAAGTGTCTTAAGGACATTAATTAATGGCGAGGTGAATGATGACCAGCAAAATCGAACTAACCCTTGATAATCAGCGCATTGAGATTGAACGTGGCGTCTTTCCCGACGGAGCGGTATGGCTGAAGGTGATAAGTGATCTGCCCCGTTTTGCACATCTCTTGCGTGTTCGCGTCAGCGCCATGCGTGACATGAACGATTTCATGCTGTTAGCGCAGCTTGTTGAGGCCGTCCGTCATACTACCGACATCGGTGTCAGTCATCTTGAGCTGGCCTGGCTGCCCTGGGCCCGTCAGGACAGGCACATGGTGCCCGGCGACAGTTTTGCGCTCAAGGTCTTTGCAAATCAGCTTAATACCCTGCGCTTTAACAAAGTCTTCCTGCTGGATCCACACAGCGACGCGGCGGCAGCGGCCATCGACAACAGCGTGGTGATTGCGCAGGAAACCTGCCTGATGAAGAGTAAAACGCTGCGCAAAGCCCTTAGCGCCAACAGACTGATGCTGGTGGCCCCCGATGCAGGGGCATTAAAGAAAATCCACAACGTGGCGAAAGCGACTGGTGCGCGGGATTACGCCATCCTCACCAAAGAGCGCGACGTTGCCACCGGCAACCTGACCGGCTTTGCGCTAGTGGCAGGCAACGTGACGGGGAAAGACGTGCTGATTGTCGACGACCTTTGCGATGCAGGCGGCACCTTTATCGGCTCCGCTCAGGTGCTGCGTGATGCCGGTGCACGCAGCGTGAGCCTGTATGTGACCCACGGCGTCTTTTCCAAAGGGATAGAAAACCTGCTCAACAATGGGATCGACGCTATCTACACCACCACCTCATTTGCGTCTTCCGCACTTCGCGACCCGCGCGTTGAGCTTATCGATATCGACACCATTTTTTGTGCTTAAGGGAGATAACATCATGAAAATGAATCCAGTCCTGGCTATCGACGGCTATAAAGTGTCTCACCGTGCCCAGTACCCGCAGGGCACCACGCAGGTCTACTCCAACTTTACGCCGCGCAGTGACCGCTTTTTCTCGTCTCCGGTGGCGGATGGCAAGCTGGTGTTCTTTGGCCTGCAGGGTTTTTTACAGTGGTTTATGGTCGATTTGTTCAACGAGGCTTTTTTTGCCCGTCCGCAAGAAGATGTGGTGAATGAATATAAAACTGTAATGGACAGCTACCTGGGCAAAGATGCCGTGCCAGTCGATCACATCCGCGCGCTGCACAGCCTCGGCTACCTGCCGCTGCACATTAAAGGCCTTGATGAAGGCAGCAAAGTGCCAATGAAAGTGCCGGTACTGACCCTCACCAATACCCGCGATGAATTCTTCTGGCTGGTCAATTATCTCGAAACCGTGCTTTCCGCAGAGCTGTGGAAAGCCTCCACCAACGCCACCATCGCGCACCACTACCGCAAAGTGTGTGAGCAGTGGGCGGAAAAAACCTGTAGCGATAGGTCGCATCTCGATTTTCAGTGCCACGATTTTTCCTTCCGTGGTATGGCGGGGCTCCAGGACACCATGCAGGCCGGGGCCGGGCACCTGCTGAGTTTTAAAGGCACCGACAGCATTCCTTCGCTGCTGTATGCCCGCGACCACTACACCGGCGGTGAAGAGTATTTCATTGGCGCGAGCATTCCGGCGACCGAGCACAGCGTGATGTGCATGGGCGAGAAAGAGCATGAAATTGAGACCTTCCGCCGCCTGATTGCCGATCTTTATCCGCAGGGGTTTGTCTCTATTGTTTCAGACACCTGGGATTACTGGCGCGTGATAACCGAATATACCCGGGAGCTGAAACAGATAATCCTTGGTCGCGAAGGGCGTGTGGTGTTCCGCCCGGACAGCGGTGACCCGGTCGACGTACTCTGCGGCACCGGAGCTGATGACGATACCCGCACCGATCGCAGCCCGGAAGAGAAAGGCTCCGTTGAAGTGTTGTGGGAGATTTTCGGCGGCACGGTGAATGAGAAAGGCTACAAGGTGCTGGACCCGCACGTGGGCCTGATTTACGGCGATTCCATTACCCTTGCCCGTGCCGATGAGATCCTGCGTCGCCTGGAAGCCAAAGGCTTTGCCAGCTCAAACGTAGTCTTCGGGGTCGGCTCTTTTACCTATCAGTACAACACCCGCGACACCTTCGGGTTTGCCATGAAAGCGACCTGGGGCGCGGTCAACGGTGAAGGCCGCACTATCTTCAAAGAGCCGAAAACCGACAGCGGCCTGAAACGCTCGGCGCGCGGGCTGCTGCGGGTTGCGAGAGACGCGCAGGGTGAACTGCAACTGCATGACGAACAGACCTGGGCCGAGGAAAAAACAGGTGAACTGAAAACCCGCTTCCTCGACGGCAAACTCTATAACGCCGATCATTTTGAACAGATTCGTCAGCGGCTGGCGGCGCAGCGCTGATCGATTTACCCCTTCAGGGGGCCACCCGTGCCCCCTTCGTGCAACACATTTTTACCTCTTAAAATGATCCTCGTCACAGATTGTCACATTGATTATTACTCTCAGGCTAATGATTCTTCTCTACGCTTAATTGATGTCTTTCCCTTCGCAGAGCAGAATTTACTCAGCGTTAAGCAAATCAAAATGATGAGCTGAATCAGGAGGTTAATAATGTTATCTGGGCAAACGCCACCACGGGTATGGAATACACGCCGCAGCGAGAAGCAGCGCCGTCTGGCTTCCGTACCGGTGCAGGGCAAAGTGCTACCGACCGATGACCTGGTCGCCATGCTGGAAAAACTCATCGCGCCGGGTGACCGCGTGGTCCTTGAAGGGAATAACCAAAAGCAGGCCGATTTCCTCTCTCGCGCCCTGGCGGAAGTGAACCCGCAAAAAGTGCACGACCTGCACATGATCATGCCAAGCGTCGGGCGCAGTGAGCACCTCGACATTTTCGAAAAAGGCATCGCCCGTAAGCTGGACTTCTCATTCTCAGGCACCCAAAGCCTGCGCATCTCCCAGCTGTTAGAAGATGGTCTGCTGGAAATCGGCGCCATTCACACTTACATCGAGCTTTACTCCCGTCTGTACGTTGACCTCTCGCCGAACGTGGCGCTGATTGCCGGTTACAAAGCCGACCGCAAAGGCAACCTCTATACCGGCCCGAGTACGGAAGATACCCCGGCCCTGGTCGAAGCAGCCGCATTCCGCGATGGCATCGTGATTGCCCAGGTCAACGAACTGGTGGATGACGAATGTGATTTACCGCGTGTGGACATTCCTGGCTCGTGGATTGACTACGTGGTGGTGGCAGATAAACCGTTCTTTATCGAACCGCTGTTTACCCGCGACCCGCGCCTGATCAAACAGGAACACATCCTGATGGCGATGATGGCCATCAAAGGCATTTACGCCGAGCACCAGGTGCAGTCACTGAACCACGGTATCGGCTTCAACACTGCCGCCATCGAACTGCTGCTGCCGACCTACGGCGAACAGCTCGGCCTGAAAGGCAAAATCTGTAAGCACTGGACGCTGAACCCGCATCCGACGCTGATTCCCGCCATCGAAAGCGGCTGGGTCGAAAGTGTGCACTGCTTCGGCGGTGAACTGGGGATGGAAGAGTACATCCGTGCCCGCCCGGACATCTTCTTCACCGGTGCCGACGGCTCCATGCGCTCTAACCGCGCTTTCTGCCAGCTGGCAGGGCAGTATGCGGTGGATATGTTCATCGGCTCCACGCTGCAAATCGACGGCCTGGCGAACTCCTCCACGGTCACCCGTGGTCGCCTGTCCGGTTTCGGTGGTGCGCCAAACATGGGCCATGACCCACACGGTCGCCGTCACGCGACCCCGGCCTGGCTCAACATGATCACCGAACCTGACCCTATGCAGCGCGGTAAAAAGCTGGTGGTGCAGATGGTCGAAACCTTCCAGGCGGGTGCTAAACCGAGCTTCGTTGAAACCCTTGATGCGGTTGACGTGGCGAAATCCGCCGGCATGCCGCTGGCACCGGTCATGATTTATGGTGATGACGTTACCCATGTGTTGACCGAAGAGGGGATTGCCTACCTCTATCGTGCCGACAGCATGGAAGAGCGCCGCGCGATGGTCGCCGCCGTGGCCGGGATCACCGATATTGGCCTCGGTGTAGATGCCAAACGCGTTGCTGCACTGCGTCAGAGCGGCAAAGTGGTCTACCCGGAAGATATGGGGATTCGCCGCACCGATGCGACCCGCTCTCTGCTGGCGGCAAGCAGTGTTGCAGACCTCGTGGAATGGTCTGACGGCCTGTACAACCCACCTGCGAAATTCCGGAGCTGGTAATGAAACTTCTGCCCCAGATTCAGGTTGAAGGCGGTGCCGAATGGCTGGCGCGAACCGCCACGCAGTGTCTGATTGACGAAGCACGATTAAGCCCGAAACCCGGTCTGGTGGACAGTCGGGGGAACGGCGCACATCACGACTTAACGCTCGCGTTAATGGAGCGGTCTGCCCATAGCCTGACCCCTGTGTTTCAGGCGCTGGCGCAACAAAGCTGGCAGCGGCCCGCGGACATTGCGCTCAGACAAACCATCGGGCGACTTGGCCGTGAAGGCGAACAGCACATGATGGCGGCAACCAACGGCGTGAATACGCACCGTGGCGCGATTTGGGCGCTCGGGCTGTTGGTGAGTGCCGTGGCGATGCTCGGTGGCGACGGTACTGCGCAGAGCATTGCACAAACCGCTGCAACACTGGCGAAACTGCCGGATGACGCCGCGCCCAAAGTTTTCAGTAAAGGGCTGCGTGCCACGCACCGCTATCGCGTACCGGGTGCCAGAGAAGAAGCCCAGCAGGCCTTCCCGCACATTTTGCAGTGCGCATTGCCGCAGCTGCGCTTGAGCCGGATGAACGGCGGCAGCGAAGCGCAGGCCAGGCTGGATGCCCTGATGGCCATCATGACCTCGCTCACCGACACCTGCGTGCTCTCCCGTGCCGGGCTGGAAGGGCTTGAGGCCATGCAACACGGTGCCCGCGCCGTTTTACAGGCCGGGGGCAGTGCGACGCAGGAAGGTGCTCAGGCGCTGGCCGCACTCGACCGCCGGATGCTGGCGCTCAACGCTTCGCCCGGCGGTGCGGCAGACCTGCTGGCTGCCACCTTGTTTCTCGACCGTGTCGGGACGCCCTATTTCAAGCATTAAGAGGATGTTATGGAAAAAATCACATTAACTGTGCCCGCCAGCCGTACCCTAAACGGCAAGGCGCTGGCAGGGGTTGTGGGTTCAGGGGATATGGAGGTGTTATTCGCCGCCGACCAGAGCCAGACCTTAACCATTGATATCACCACCTCCGTCGACAACAGCCGTAGTCGCTGGGAAGCCTTGTTCAACCGTCTGCAAACCGTCAGCAGCCTGCCCGCAGGCAAACTGACCATTCACGATTTCGGCGCGACGCCCGGTGTGGCACGCATCCGTATCGAACAGGTTTTTGAAGAGGTGAGCTATGCGTGATGACCGCAGTTTTATCGAATTAAAAGCACGCCAGCGTGCCCATGCGCTGCTGGATGAAGGCAGCTACCGCGAATTGCTCGACCCGTTCGAAGGCATTGTTTCACCGTGGCTTGGCGCCCAGGGCATCGTGCCCCAGGCCGATGACGGCATGGTAGTGGCAAAAGGCACCATCAACGGTAAACCGGCTGTCGTCGTGGCGATTGAAGGCGCGTTCCAGGGCGGCAGTATGGGCGAAGTCTCAGGCGCAAAAATGGCCGCCGCGTTGGAACTTGCCGCAGAAGACAACCGTAACGGCATTCCGACCCAGGCGGTATTGTGCCTGGAAACCGGCGGCGTACGTCTGCAAGAGGCCAACCTCGGCCTGGCGGCGATTGCCGATATTCACGCGGCGATCGTTGACCTGCGTCGCTACACCCCGGTCGTCGGGATTGTGGCGGGCACCGTCGGTTGTTTTGGCGGGATGTCCATTGCAGCAGCACTTTGCAGCTACCTGATTGTGACCCGTGAAGCCCGTCTGGGCCTGAACGGCCCGCAGGTTATCGAACAGGAAGCGGGCATTGAAGAGTATGACTCTCGCGATCGTCCGTTTATCTGGAGCATGACCGGGGGCGAAGTGCGTTATGAAAGCGGGCTGGTGGAAGCGTTAGTGGGTGATGGTGTCAATGCGGTGAAAGCGGCAATGAACGACGCGCTGGCGCAGGGCGTACCGGCTAAACACCGTACCGACAACTACGACGACTACCTCGCACGTCTGACGAATTTCGACACACGCAAACAGGCCGATGCCGAACAGATTAAAGCGCTTTTTGCCCGGGAGGTGAAATGATGAGTACTGAAATGAGCCGTGGCGAACTCTGGCTGGAAACCCTCGCCCCCAATGCGCAGCGTCTGGCAGGATTGTGCCCGTCCGTCCAGGCGGCAGACGGCGAACTCAACGGCGAAGCGGTACGTTTCATTGCCGTGGTACCGGATGCCAACAACCATTTCCCGCGCGCCGCAAAAGGCGAAGTGGGCCTGCTGGAAGGCTGGACGCTGGCAAAAGTGGTCAGCGAAACCATCGCTGCGGACGCCAATAATGCGGTAAAACGCCCGATTGTGGCGGTGATTGATGTGCCAAGCCAGGCATACGGTCGCCGTGAAGAAGGTTTCGGTATTCACCAGGCGCTGGCCGGTGCTGCAGCGGCGTATGCCAATGCGCGTCTGGCAGGTCACCCGGTGATTGGCCTGATCGTAGGTAAAGCGATGTCCGGTGCGTTTCTGGCACACGGCTATCAGGCCAACCGTCTTATCGCGTTCAACGATAAAGGCGTGCTGATCCACGCGATGGGCAAAGAATCCGCTGCGCGCATTACGCTGCGTACCGTCGAAGCGCTGGAGAAACTGGCGGCAACCATCCCGCCAATGGCGTATGACATCAGCAACTACGCGACCCTGGGCCTGCTGGAAAACCTGCTGGATATCAGCAACCCGGATGCGCCGTCGTCAACCGATCTGGCGCTGGTGAAAACCACGCTGCAACAGGCCATCAATGACGCTCGTCAGGACACCACGCTGAAAAATCGTCTGGGTGCTGACAACCGCCGCAGCTCTGCTCTTGTGCGCGAACGCATGAAAGCAAGCTGGTAAGAAAAAAGAGACCTGCCTGATGTAAGACCCCCGTGGGCGTGCTCGCTGCACCCGCGCGGGAGACTGCATCTGAAAAATAATAATCATCGCAACAGTGCTTAAACTTCTTATTACAGGTGATTTATGACTTATGTGATTGTTCATGCCCTCGCACCGATTTTCATCATCATGCTGCTGGGCTTCTGGGCGGGCAAGGCCAAACTGGTTGATAATAAAAACGTTTCCCTGCTCAACATCTTCGTAATGGACTTTGCTTTACCGGCTGCGCTGTTCAGCGCGACGGTACAAACCCCGTGGACCGGCATCGTTGCTCAGTCGCCGCTGATTCTGGTGCTGACGCTGGCCATGTGGATTACCTATGCGGCCATTTACTTCCTCGCCACGAAAGTATTTAAAAAGTCACCGCAGGACGCCGCCGTGCTGACCCTGACCGTGGCGCTGCCGAACTACGCCGCGCTTGGTCTGCCGATTCTGGGCAGCGTGCTGGGTGAAGGGGCGTCGACCTCACTCTCCGTGGCCGTCTCCATTGCCTGCGGCTCCGTACTGATGACCCCGTTCTGCCTGCTGATCCTTGAGCGTGAAAAAGCGCGTGCCGAGGGCGGGAACACCGGTTCCACCCTGGCGATGCTGCCGGTACTGATGTGGCGCTCGCTGAAAAAACCGATTGTGATGGGCCCGCTGTTGGGTGTCATTCTCTCGGCGATTGGCATCAAAATGCCGGAACTGCTGCTGGCGGCAATCAAACCACTGGGACTGGCAGCCACTGCGGCGGCTCTGTTCCTGACCGGGGTTATCCTGTCGGCGCGTAAGCTGCAAATCAACACCATGGTTATCACGTCGACTATCGCCAAGCTGCTGATTCAACCGCTGATTGCCTGGGGTATTGTGCTGGCGTTCGGTCTGCATGGTTCTGTAGCCATCACCGCTATCCTGATGATTGCGCTCTCCGCTGGCTTCTTTGGCGTGGTGTTCGGTAACCGCTTTGGCGTGCAGTCGCCGGATGCGGAAGCGGTGCTGCTGTTGAGCTCGGTACTGTGTATCCTGTCGCTGCCGCTGTTTATCTCGCTGACTTCAGGAATGTAATCATGACTTCAACACCACGCCCACACGACCTTCTTTGGCTAACCACCCTTGATGCGCTGGAAGGTATCAGCGAAGCCTGGGTGGCAAGTGCCTGGCATACCGGTTTACCGGTGGTGGTGCGGCGTGATGTTGATGCAAACGGACGCATCCCCGTGGGGGTGCGTGGACTCAAGCGTGACCAGCGAGCAGCGGGATGGGTTAACCCGGCAAACGTTGTGCGAGTGGTCACGCCCGAGCAGCTGGCGGTTGAAAATGACCTGCTGCGCTCACCGTTTATCAGCCAGCCACCGGTTCAGGTGGCGGTTCAGCTTACCCGCCAGGCGTGGCCGTGGCGCTGGGGCATTACCGGCAGCACCGGCTATGCGCTGGCGACCGGGATTCCGGTTATCCATGCAGACAGCGACCTCGATGTGATTATCCGCGCGCCGCAGCCGTTATCGCCTGCTGAACTGACGTTGTGGCAATCGCAGCTCAGCCATGCGCTGTGCCGGGCCGATACTCAGGTCGACACGCCAGAGGGCGGGTTTGCGCTGGCAGAGTGGCTGCGCGACGGGAAAACGCTGCTGAAGACGGCTCAGGGACCGCGACTCGTAAGCGACCCCTGGCACCGAGAGGCGTAAGGGAGGCAACAATGAAAATTCTGTTCACTTTTCCGGGGCAGGGAACCCAGCATCCGGGAATGTTACACAATCTGCCAGGCAGCGAACTGGCGCAGGCGCGTGAAATATTAGGCGCAGAAGCTGACACGCTGGATTCTGCCGATGCCCTGCATCACACCCGCGCCGTGCAGCTGTCATTGCTTATTGCCGGTGTGGCCTGGGCGCGAGAGCTGGAACGTCGCGGTGTGGCAGCGGATATCGTCAGCGGTCTGTCGATTGGTGCTTACCCGGCGGCGGTGGTGGCCGGGGCACTCGATTTTTCCGATGCGTTAAAGCTGGTGGCGCTGCGCGGTGACCTCATGGAACAAGCGTATCCACACGGCTATGGGCTGACGGCCATCATGGGTCTGACGTTCCCCCAGGTGGAAGCGTTGCTGGAAGGGAGCGGGGCCTACGTGGCCAATCTCAATGCTGAAACCCAGATTGTGATTGCCGGACGCGATGAAGATATGGCGGTTGTTGGGCAAAAAGCGCTGGCGAAAGGGGCTAACAAGGTGCGTCGTCTTGACGTAAGCGTGCCGTCCCATTGTGAACTGCTGGCTGAACCTGCTCAGAAGCTGGTGCAGGCATTTGCGAATGTGACGCTCACCCGCCCGACACGGGCCTATCTCAGCGGCAGTACCGGGCGCGTGCTGTGGGCGCCTGAAAAGATTGCCGACGATCTGGCCATGAACATGGCGCGCACGGTGCGCTGGCAGGAAGCGGTGATTGCGGCCAATGAGCGTGAAGCCCGACTGGCGATTGAGATGCCGCCCGGTGGCATTCTGACCTGCCTGACGCGCCAGGCGGCCTGGGTCGGCGAGTCGATTTCAATAGAGCGCAGCGGCGTGGACGTGGCGTTGCATCTGGCAAAGCGGCTTAAAGCGTTGTGATGCATTATGCCCGATGGCGCTTCGCTTATCGGGCCTGGGATACGGCACATTGGTTTGCCCCGAAGACCGGATAAGACGCATCAACGTCGCCTTTGTAGGCCGGATAAGACGCATCAGCGTCGCCATCCGGCAGTCAGCTGTCGGCTTGCAGCCTGCGAGCATACATGCGCCCTTCGGCGGCCAGCGCCAGCAGGTTCGGGTCGCGCTCGCGGTTACGGGCAAAGACAATGGCTATCTGCTGTTGCATCTGGTACGGCTGCGCGAGCTTTAAAAGCTGCACCGAATTCTCATAGGCCTTCTTCATACGCCCCGGCATCAGTGAAAAACCAATCCCCGCCTGTACCAGACTCAACATCGAGAAAATATCGTTCACCCGGGTGACGATTTCCGGCTCAAATCCGGCAACGTGGAAGGCTTCCTGGAACCCGGCGTAAGTGGCAAAACCTTCAGCGAGAGAAACAAACTTCTCATGACGGTAATCGCGCAAATCGGCCGGTTTTGACGTGTCGAGCGACGCGCTGGCGGGTGCCGCCAGGTAAATCTCATCGTGGAACAGCGGCAGCATTTCGAGGTTGGATTTGTCTATTTCGGTCTCGGAGATAGAGATCAGAATGGCATCCAGCGCACCTTCGTCGAGCTTGTGAAGCAGGGTATCGTTCGACCCCATGGTCAGATCCATTTCCAGATCCGGGCGGCGCAGTTTCATGCCCATAATCAACTGAGGCACGGTTTCGAGCGTCAGGGAATAGAGCGTACCTACCCGGATTCTTCCCTGCCCGATACCGGCCATTTTGCGGGCTTCTGACAACCCACGCTCCATAATTTGCGTGGCTTCCTGGCAATACTCCAGCAGCGTCCAGGCGGCAGGCAGGGGCAACAGATTACGCCCTTTGTGGGTGAACAACGGACAGCGGACATTCTCTTCCAGCGTGTGCAGCGCGCGGTGCACGCTCACACCGCTCAGGTTAAGGGCTTCAGCCGCTCGCGCAATATTGCCTTTCTCCATAAAGGCCATAAAGATCGCGAGCTTGCGAAAGGTAATGTCACTGGTGATGTCCGGGTTCATCTGGGCCTGCCCTTTGGGTTAGTCGGCTTGCAGCATTGCCTCAAGTTGTTCCTGCGCGTCCAGCCAGGCCATCTCAGACTCTTCCAGACCGGCTTTGGCTTTTGCCTGCTGTTGCAGGCATTCCGTCAGTTCTGCTTTGCGGCTTTGATCGTACAGACCGCTGTCGCCCAGCTTCTCTTCTGCCTTCGCGAGCTGCGCGTTGAGCTTTTCCATCTCTTTTTCGAGGCGGGTTATCTCTTTACGCAGCGGCTGCGTCTGGGTGCGCAGTTCGGCTTCACGGCGCTTCTGATCTTTGCGGGACTGGGCGCTGTTGGCGTTATCTTTTGTGGCATCGGCAGGCTGGTTTTCCTGCTTTTGCACATCGCTCAGCCACTGCTGATAGTCTTCCAGGTCGCCATCAAACGCCTCGACTTTGCCGTCATGCACCAGGTACAAATCGTCGGTGGTGGAGCGCAGCAGGTGACGGTCATGCGAGACCACGACCAGCGCACCTTCGAACTCAATCAACGCTTCCGTCAGTGCCTGACGCATGTCGAGATCCAGGTGGTTGGTCGGTTCATCGAGCAGCAGCAGGTTTGGACGCTGCCAGACGATCAGGGCCAGCACCAGACGGGCTTTTTCGCCGCCGGAGAAACGGCGCGTTTCCTCGGTGACCTTATCGCCCTGGAAACCAAAGCCGCCGAGGTAGTCGCGCAGCTTCTGCTCCAGCTCCTGCGGGGCCATGCGTGCCAGGTGTTGCAATGGCGACTCATCGGCGCGTAAAAACTCAAGCTGATGCTGCGCGAAGTAGCCGAGTTTGATGCCTTTGGCTAAACCGATGTCACCGCTAAACGGAGTGAGTTCCCCCGCCAGCAGTTTAATCAGCGTCGATTTACCCGCGCCGTTACGCCCCAGCAGACCAATACGGGAACCGGGCACCAGGTTGAGCTTGATGGAATCCAGAATGACGCGATCGCCGTAGCCCGCGCTGATTTTTTCCATCTTCAACAGGGGATTTGGCAGGCTTTCTGGCGCGCGGAAACTGAAGTGGAACGGGTTGTCCACGTGCGCCGGAGCAATCATCTCCATGCGTTCGAGCATCTTGATACGGCTCTGGGCCTGCTTGGCTTTACTGGCCTTCGCCTTGAAGCGGTCAATAAAGCTTTGCAGATGCGCGACGCGCTCCTGCTGGCTTTCGAACATCGCCTGCTGTTGCGCCAGACGTGTAGAACGCTGGCGCTCAAATGAGCTGTAGTTGCCGGTGTACTCGAACATGGATTCCTGTTCGATATGGATGATTTTATCCACTACCGGGTCGAGGAAGTCGCGGTCATGGGAAATCAGGATCAGCGTGCCCTGATAGCTCTTCAGCCATTTTTCCAGCCAGATAACCGCATCGAGATCGAGGTGGTTGGTCGGTTCATCGAGCAGCAGTAAGTCTGAACGGCAGACCAGCGCCTGGGCGAGGTTGAGTCGCATGCGCCAGCCACCGGAAAAGTCGCTAACCGGGCGATCCAACTGTTCGTTGGAGAACCCCAGACCATGCAGCAGGCTGGACGCGCGGGAGCGGATGGTCCAGGCGTCAATCGCGTCGAGTTTGCCGTGGACGGTGGCAATCGCATGCCCGTCGTTACGTTCGTTGGCGGCATTCAGTTCGGCTTCAAGACGGCGATACTCACGGTCACCATCAATGACGTAATCCAGTGCGGGCATTGGCAGGGCTGGAGTTTCCTGATTCACCCAGGCAAGCTGCCAGTTATTGGGGAAGGTGAAACTGCCGCCATCAGCGCTCAGCTCGTTCTTCAAAAGCGCCAGCAGCGTGGACTTGCCGCAGCCGTTTTTGCCGACCAGGCCGACTTTTTGCCCTGGATTAATGGTGGCTGTGGCGTTATCCAACAGGACACGTACACCGCGACGAATTTGTAACGAGGAGAAAACAATCATAAGGCGCCGTATGTTCAGACTATGTTAATTTGTCATTATGATAATGTAATGTGTGGGCGATTTGCCCCACCGGGCCCGCAATGGTAGCCCAAAATAAAGAATTTACACAAAATCATTCTGGCGGCAGTGTAAGCGCCACGAAAATGATGGGTTCGACACCCGGGAGGGGGATGATGTCCCAGACAGCGAAAGTACTGCTGCTGTATGCCCATCCGGAATCACAGGACTCGGTGGCTAATCGGGTTTTGCTTAAGCCGGCAACGCAACTGCACAATGTCACCGTGCATGACCTCTATGCACACTATCCAGACTTTTTTATTGATATCCCACGGGAACAGGCGTTGCTGCGTGAGCATGATGTCATCGTTTTTCAGCATCCGCTTTATACCTACAGCTGCCCGGCGCTGCTCAAAGAGTGGTTCGATCGCGTCTTGACCCGTGAATTTGCCAGCGGCCCTGCGGGGAATCAGCTCGCGGGAAAGTACTGGCGGAGTGTGATAACCACCGGTGAACCGGAAGCGGCGTATCGCTATGACGGGCTTAACCGCTATCCGATGAGCGACATCCTGCGCCCTTTCGAACTCACAGCGGCCATGTGCCGCATGCACTGGATGAACCCCATTATTATTTACTGGGCGCGCAGACAGCCTCCGCAGGAGCTGGCCACTCATGCGAAAGCCTACGGTGACTGGCTTGCCGCGCCAGTGATGACGGGAGGCCACTGATGGAAGGTTCTGATTTATTGCTGGCGGGCGTCCTGTTTCTTTTCGCCGCCGTTGTGGCGGTGCCGCTTGCCGCCCGGCTGGGGATTGGTGCGGTGCTCGGCTATTTGCTGGCGGGTATTGCCATTGGCCCCTGGGGTTTGGGTTTTATCAGCGACGTCGACGAGATCCTCCATTTCTCCGAGCTGGGCGTCGTCTTCCTGATGTTTATCATCGGGCTGGAACTGAACCCTTCCAAGCTCTGGGAACTCCGGCGCTCCATCTTTGGCGTCGGGGCAGCCCAGGTGCTGTTCAGTGCCGCGATTCTGGCCGGGCTGTTAATGCTCACGCAGTTCTCCTGGCAGGCCGCCGTAGTTGGCGGCATTGGGCTGGCGATGTCCTCCACGGCGATGGCGTTACAGCTGATGCGCGACAAAGGCATGAACCGCAGCGAGTCGGGGCAACTGGGATTTTCTGTCCTGCTGTTCCAGGATCTGGCGGTGATCCCGGCGCTGGCGCTGGTGCCGCTGCTGGCGGGAAACGGCGATGACCATCCTGACTGGATAAAAGTCGGCCTCAAGGTGCTGGCGTTTGCCGGCATGTTGATAGGCGGGCGATATCTGCTGCGGCCGGTGTTTCGCTATATTGCAGGCTCTGGGGTGCGGGAGGTCTTTACGGCGGCAACCCTACTGCTGGTGCTGGGCTCTGCGCTGTTTATGGATTCACTCGGGCTGTCGATGGCGCTCGGGACCTTTATCGCCGGGATCTTACTGGCGGAAAGTGAGTATCGTCATGAGCTTGAAATTGCCATTGATCCCTTTAAAGGGCTGCTGTTAGGGCTGTTTTTCATCTCCGTGGGCATGGCGCTAAACCTGGGCGTGCTCTATACCCATTTGGTTTGGGTGCTGGTGAGCGTCGCGGTGCTGGTGGCTGTGAAGTTGCTGGTGCTGTATGCCCTCGCACGGATTTATGGCCTGCGCAGTTCAGAACGCATGCAGTTTGCCGGGGTGCTGAGCCAGGGGGGCGAATTTGCCTTTGTCCTCTTTTCCGCCACCTCCTCACAACGTTTATTCCATGGCGACCAGATGGCACTGCTTTTGGTGACGGTCACCCTGTCGATGATGACCACGCCGCTGCTTATGAAGCTCATTGATAAGCTGCTGTCGCGCCGATTCAATAAGCCGGAAGATGAAGATGAAGCGCCGTGGGTGGACGACGATCAGCCACAGGTGATTGTGGTGGGATTTGGCCGCTTCGGGCAGGTGATTAGCCGTTTACTGATGGCGAATAAGATGCGTATTACCGTTCTCGAACGCGATATCAGTGCGGTAAACCTGATGCGTAAATATGGTTACAAGGTTTACTACGGTGATGCGACGCAGCTTGAACTGTTGCGCTCGGCAGGTGCGCAGGCTGCGCAGTCTATTGTTATCACCTGTAATGAGCCGGAAGATACCATGAAGGTGGTGGAGCTTTGCCAGCAGCATTTCCCCCATCTCAAGATTATGGCGCGCGCCCGTGGGCGTGTTGAAGCCCATGAGTTGTTGCAGTTGGGCGTGACGCAGTTCTCGCGTGAAACCTTCTCCAGTGCGCTGGAATTGGGGCGCAAGACGCTGATTTCGCTGGGCGTACATCCGCATCAGGCGCACCGCGCGCAGTTACACTTCCGCCGTCTGGATATGCGCATGCTACGTGAGCTAATGCCGGTACATACCGATACGTCGCAGATTTCCCGCGTCAGGGAAGCGCGACGAGAGCTGGAAGAGATTTTCCAGCGTGAAATGCAACAGGAACGTCGCCAACTGGATGGCTGGGACGAGTTCGAATAAGGGGAAAAAGATGGCAATTCGTAAACGTTTTATTGCCGGGGCGGTGTGCCCGTCCTGCAAAGCACAAGACTCGCTGGCGATGTGGCGGGAAAATAATGTTGATATTGTTGAGTGCGTTAAGTGCGGTCATCAGATGCGCGAGGCAGATAAAGAAGCCCGCGAGCATGTTCGCAAAGATGAACAAGTTATCGGGATCTTTCATCCGGACTAGCGATATACCCAGAGTTTTTTTAAGCTAAAGGGTACACGGGTGCGGATTTCCGCTACAATCTGCGCCAGCAATTTTCCCACGCTCAGGAGATATCATGAAAGTAGCAAAAGACCTGGTGGTCAGCCTGGCCTATCAGGTACGTACAGAAGACGGTGTATTGGTTGATGAGTCTCCGGTGAGTGCGCCGCTGGACTACCTGCACGGTCACGGTTCCCTGATTTCTGGCCTGGAAAACGCGCTGGACGGTCACGAAGTTGGCGATAAATTTGATGTAGCGGTAGGCGCAAGTGATGCTTACGGCCAGTATGACGAAAACCTGGTGCAACGCGTTCCTAAAGACGTGTTCATGGGTGTTGATGAACTGCAGGTTGGCATGCGCTTCCTGGCAGAAACCGACCAGGGTCCTGTTCCGGTTGAAATCACCGAAGTTGAAGACGAGCACGTTGTGGTTGACGGTAACCACATGCTGGCGGGTCAGAACCTGAAATTCAACGTTGAAGTCGTGGCTATCCGCGAAGCAACGGAAGAAGAGCTGGCGCACGGTCACGTTCACGGTGCTCACGGCCACGATCACGACCATGACCACGGTCATGATGGTTGCTGCGGCGGTCATGGTCACGACCATGATCACGACCACGGTCATAGCCACGGTAAAGGTGGTTGCGGCGGTAACGGCGGCTGCGGTTGCCACTAATACCGGGCCATTGAGGCTACAGGTAACAAAAAAGCGGGTTAGCCCGCTTTTTTTACGTCTCAATAATGTGGCGGTGGCGTTTCTTCGGACTGTGATGCGAGGTGTGATGGCTGGCTTGCTTTCAGTTTTTCGGTCACCAGACGCATGAGATCGCGCAGCTTCGCCATTTCCAGTTCGTGGGCAATCACCGTCTGATTGAGCTCTTCAATGGTCATTTCCTGGAAGGCCAGTCGGCTCTCCAGTTCTGCCAGACGCGCTTCAAGTGTTACATCCTGCATACTTCACCTCATTCAATTTCTGGCGCAATTACCGCTGGAGCGGCGGATTTTACTGAACTTTCCCTTTGCCTGCAGCATTAAGCGGGGCGAGCGAAACTAATTTAAACAAAAATAGTCTGAAATCTGTCGAATTCAGAGGGCGTACTTATGTTGCTTTGCCGCGCAACGTTCTATAGTACGTTCCTCATTTACGTTTAAACCCTGGGGTGAGAGGCCCCGGCCCTGGAGAAATGGATGAAATCATTGTTTAAAGTCACGCTGCTGGCGACCACGATGGCCGTTGCACTGAATGCGCCGCTTACCTTTGCTGCAGAAACTGCAACCAAAGAGGCTCCGGCTGCCGCAGCTGACGCTAAATCGGCTTTTAAAAATGACGACCAGAAATCAGCCTATGCGCTGGGTGCGTCTTTGGGCCGTTACATGGAAAACTCTCTCAAAGAGCAGGAAAAACTGGGTATCAAACTGGATAAAGCCCAGCTGATCGCCGGTGTTCAGGATGCCTTTGCTGATAAGAGCAAGCTGACAGACCAGGAAATCGAGCAAACTCTGCAAGCCTTTGAAACCCGCGTGAAAACCTCTGCGCAGGAAAAAATGGAAAAAGATGCGCTTGAGAACGAAACCAAAGGCAAAGCCTACCGTGACACATTCGCAAAAGAGAAGGGCGCTAAAACCTCTTCAACTGGCCTGGTCTACCTGGTAGAGAAAGAAGGGACTGGTGATGCGCCAAAAGACAGCGACACCGTTGTGGTTAACTACAAAGGTACGCTGATCGACGGTAAAGAGTTTGATAACTCTTACACCCGTGGTGAGCCGCTGTCTTTCCGTCTTGACGGTGTTATCCCTGGCTGGACCGAAGGCCTGAAAAACATCAAGAAAGGCGGCAAAATCAAACTGGCTATTCCGCCAGACCTGGCCTACGGCAAAAACGGCGTACCGGGTATTCCTGCAAACTCTACGCTGGTCTTTGAAGTAGAACTGCTGGATATCAAACCGGCTCCGAAAGCTGATGCTCCAGCGGAAACGCCGGCAGCACCAGCAGGCGACAAAGCCGCTGACGCGACCAAAAAATAACAATGATGAAAACCGCCGCCTTAAGGGCGGCGGTTTTTTTATTGCAGTAAGGATATAATTCTGGAAAGCGTAACCTACGCTGTATTAATTTAGTTGTTCGTATTTATGTCGAGCCTGCCCTGAAAAGTTAACGACAGGCTCCTGAAAAGGAGTGTTTTTTTTCATGTCCAGGTCGCTTTTAACCAACGAAACCAGTGAACTCGATTTGCTGGATCAACGTCCTTTCGATCAAACTGACTTCGATATTCTCAAATCATACGAAGCAGTGGTGGACGGGTTAGCGATGCTCATTGGTTCTCACTGTGAAATCGTTTTGCACTCCCTGCAGGATCTGAAATGTTCCGCCATTCGTATTGCCAACGGCGAACACACCGGGCGTAAAATCGGCTCGCCGATTACCGACCTTGCATTGCGTATGCTGCATGATATGACCGGTGCGGACAGTAGCGTCTCAAAATGTTACTTCACGCGCGCGAAAAGCGGCGTTTTAATGAAATCCGTGACTATTGCTATCCGCAATCGTGATCATCGGGTCATCGGACTGTTGTGTATCAACATGAACCTTGATGTTCCGTTCTCACAAATCATGAACACCTTTATCCCGCCGGAAACCCCGGATGCGGGCTCTGCCGTTAACTTTGCCTCTTCCGTTGAGGATTTGGTAACGCAAACGCTGGAATTCACCATCGAAGAAGTCAACGCTGACCGCAACGTATCCAACAATGCGAAAAATCGTCAAATCGTCCTGAATCTCTATGAGAAAGGGATCTTTGATATTAAGGATGCGATTAACCAGGTTGCGGATCGTTTGAACATTTCCAAGCACACTGTGTACCTCTACATCCGTCAGTTCAAAAGCGGTGATTTTTCCGGGCCGGAGCGCTAATGCGTTTTGCCCTTATCGTCACCGGCCCGGCTTATGGCAGCCAGCAGGCCAGCAGCGCCTTGCAGTTCGCTCGTGCGGTGCTGGAAACGGGTCATGAGCTGGGTAGCGTCTTTTTCTATCAGGACGGCGTCAGCAATGCGAATGCGCTGACGTCTCCCGCCAGCGATGAGTTTGATTTGGTGCGGGCCTGGCAGCAGTTACACGATGAACATCAGGTCGAATTGCATATCTGCGTGGCCGCTGCGCTGCGCAGAGGTGTGGTCGATGACGCGGAAGCGAAGCTGCAGGGGCTACCTGCGGCGAATCTCCAGGCCGGCTTTTCACTGTCCGGGTTGGGCGCGCTGGCAGAAGCTGCATTAACCTGTGACCGCACGGTGCAATTCTAATGAAACGTATCGCTTTTATCTTTACCTCCGCACCACATGGATCGACCGCCGGGCGTGAAGGCCTGGATGCATTAATGGCCACATCCGCGTTTACGGACGATATCGGCGTATTTTTTATTGGTGACGGAGTCTTCCAGCTTATAGCCAATCAACAGCCAGGCGCGATTCTGGCGCGTGATTACATCGCTACCTTTAAAGTTCTTCCACTCTATGACATCGAAACGTGTTGGGTTTGCCAGGCGTCAGTGCGTGAGCGCGGCCTGGATGATGCAACGGCATTTGTGTTGCCAGTACAGCTTCTGGCACCGAATGCATGGCGCGACAAACTCGACGAATACGATGTTGTGATGACCTTCTGAGGCGTTTATGTTGCACACTTTGGCTCATTCGCCCTGGCAATGTGATATGACCGCATTGCTGCGTACCTTGCGCGAAGGGGACGATCTTTTATTGCTGTCTGATGGCGTTATTGCTGCGCTGGAAGGGGGCCGCTACCTTGAGTTACTGCTAAATGCCCCCATAACGGTGCATGTGCTTAAAGAAGATATTGATGCGCGAGGTCTCACAGGTCAAATTTCGAGCAGTGCCGTCAGGGTTGGCTATACTGACTTCGTTGGTTTGACGCTAAAACATGAGACTCAGATGCGTTGGTGACCTGGGATCGCTGTATATTTCTTGACACCTTTTGAGCACAGCCATAAAATTCTGCGTCCTCATATTATATGAGGTCGTTTTATTACGTGTTTACGAAGCAAAAGCTAAAACCAGGAGCTATTTAATGGCAACAGTTAACCAGCTGGTACGCAAACCACGCGCACGCAAAGTTGCAAAGAGCAACGTGCCTGCGCTGGAAGCCTGCCCGCAGAAACGTGGTGTATGTACTCGTGTATATACCACCACTCCTAAAAAACCAAACTCCGCACTGCGTAAAGTATGCCGTGTGCGTTTGACTAACGGTTTCGAAGTGACTTCCTACATCGGTGGTGAAGGTCACAACCTGCAGGAACACTCCGTGATCCTGATCCGTGGCGGTCGTGTTAAAGACCTTCCGGGTGTTCGTTACCACACCGTTCGTGGTGCGCTCGACTGCTCAGGTGTTAAAGACCGTAAGCAGGCTCGCTCCAAGTACGGCGTGAAGCGTCCTAAGGCTTAATGGTTCTCCGTTAAGTAAGGCCAAACTGATTTATCTTAATGTCAAACTAAACTCTTTGAGTTTTGGACAATCCTGAATTAACAACGGAGTATTCCCATGCCACGTCGTCGCGTCATTGGTCAGCGTAAAATTCTTCCAGATCCGAAATTCGGATCAGAACTGCTGGCAAAATTTGTAAATATCCTGATGGTAGATGGTAAAAAATCTACTGCAGAAGCAATCGTATACAGCGCGCTTGAGACCCTGGCTCAGCGTTCTGGTAAAAATGAACTGGAAGCTTTCGAAGTCGCTCTCGACAACGTTCGCCCAACCGTAGAAGTTAAGTCCCGCCGCGTTGGTGGTTCTACTTATCAGGTTCCAGTTGAAGTTCGTCCGGTTCGTCGTAATGCTCTGGCAATGCGTTGGATCGTTGAAGCTGCTCGTAAACGCGGTGATAAATCCATGGCTCTGCGTCTGGCGAACGAACTTTCTGATGCTGCAGACAACAAAGGTACTGCAGTTAAGAAACGTGAAGACGTTCACCGTATGGCAGAAGCCAACAAGGCGTTCGCACACTACCGTTGGTAATCCCTTCGGAGTATTAGTCACCAGGCGGGCGCTTCAGAGAAGCCGCCCGCTCTGGGTAACTTAACTGAACGCCTAAAGATATAAACGAGGAATCAAATGGCTCGTACAACACCCATCGCACGCTACCGTAACATCGGTATCAGTGCGCACATCGACGCCGGTAAAACCACTACTACCGAACGTATTCTGTTCTACACCGGTGTAAACCACAAAATCGGTGAAGTTCATGACGGCGCAGCCACCATGGACTGGATGGAACAGGAGCAGGAGCGTGGTATCACTATCACCTCCGCAGCGACTACTGCATTCTGGTCAGGTATGGCTAAGCAGTACGAACCGCATCGCGTAAACATCATCGACACCCCAGGGCACGTTGACTTCACCATCGAAGTAGAACGTTCCATGCGTGTTCTTGACGGCGCGGTAATGGTTTATTGCGCAGTTGGTGGTGTTCAGCCACAGTCTGAAACCGTATGGCGTCAGGCGAACAAATATAAAGTTCCACGCATCGCGTTCGTTAACAAAATGGACCGTATGGGTGCTAACTTCCTGAAAGTTGTTGGCCAGATCAAAACCCGTCTGGGCGCGAACCCTGTTCCGCTGCAGCTGGCAATTGGTGCTGAAGAAGGCTTCACCGGCGTTATCGACCTGGTGAAAATGAAAGCCATCAACTGGAACGATGCAGACCAGGGCGTTACCTTCGAATACGAAGATATCCCAGCTGCAATGCAGGACCTGGCTGACGAATGGCACCAGAACCTGATCGAATCCGCTGCTGAAGCTTCTGAAGAGCTGATGGAGAAATACCTGGGTGGTGAAGAACTGACTGAAGAAGAGATCAAAAAAGCTCTGCGTCAGCGCGTTCTGAACAACGAAATCATCCTGGTAACCTGTGGTTCTGCGTTCAAGAACAAAGGTGTTCAGGCGATGCTGGATGCGGTAGTTGACTACCTGCCATCCCCGGTTGACGTTCCTGCGATCAACGGCATCCTGGACGACGGTAAAGATACTCCGGCTGAGCGTCACGCAAGCGACGAAGAGCCATTCTCTGCACTGGCGTTCAAAATTGCTACCGACCCATTCGTGGGTAACCTGACCTTCTTCCGCGTTTACTCTGGTGTGGTTAACTCCGGTGACACCATCCTGAACTCCGTGAAAGCGGCGCGTGAACGTTTTGGCCGTATCGTACAGATGCACGCTAACAAACGTGAAGAGATCAAAGAAGTTCGTGCGGGCGACATCGCTGCAGCTATCGGTCTGAAAGACGTGACCACTGGTGACACCCTGTGTGACCCGGATCACCCGATCATTCTGGAGCGTATGGAATTCCCTGAGCCGGTAATCTCCATCGCAGTTGAACCAAAAACCAAAGCTGACCAGGAAAAAATGGGTCTGGCTCTGGGCCGTCTGGCGAAAGAAGACCCATCATTCCGCGTATGGACTGATGAAGAATCTAACCAGACCATCATCGCTGGTATGGGTGAACTGCACCTGGACATCATCGTTGACCGTATGAAGCGTGAATTCAACGTTGAAGCGAACGTGGGTAAACCTCAGGTTGCTTACCGCGAAGCGATTCGCGCGAAAGTTACCGACATTGAAGGTAAGCACGCTAAGCAGTCTGGTGGTCGCGGTCAGTACGGTCACGTTGTGATCGACATGTACCCACTGGAGCCGGGCTCTAACCCGAAAGGTTACGAGTTCATCAACGACATCAAAGGTGGTGTAATTCCTGGCGAATACATCCCAGCCGTTGATAAAGGCATCCAGGAACAGCTGAAAGCGGGCCCTCTGGCTGGCTATCCGGTTGTTGATATGGGTGTTCGTCTGCACTTCGGTTCTTACCACGACGTTGACTCCTCTGAACTGGCGTTTAAACTGGCTGCGTCTATTGCCTTTAAAGAAGGCTTTAAGAAAGCAAAACCAGTTCTGCTTGAGCCAATCATGAAGGTTGAAGTAGAAACTCCTGAAGAGAACACCGGTGACGTTATCGGTGACTTGAGCCGTCGTCGCGGTATGCTGCGTGGTCAGGAATCCGAAGTAACTGGCGTTAAGATCCACGCTGAAGTTCCGCTGTCTGAAATGTTCGGATATGCAACTCAGCTGCGTTCTCTGACCAAAGGTCGTGCATCATACACCATGGAATTCCTGAAGTATGATGATGCGCCTAACAACGTTGCTCAGGCCGTTATTGAAGCCCGTGGTAAGTAATCCACAGGATTAAAACCTAAGTCCCGTGCTCTCTCCACAGGGGAGAGCACTATAGTAAGGAATATAGCCGTGTCTAAAGAAAAATTTGAACGTACAAAACCGCACGTCAACGTTGGTACTATCGGCCACGTTGACCATGGTAAAACTACCCTGACTGCTGCAATCACCACCGTTCTGTCCAAAACCTACGGTGGCCAGGCTCGTGCATTCGACCAGATCGATAACGCGCCGGAAGAAAAAGCACGTGGTATCACCATCAACACTTCTCACGTTGAATACGATACTGAAATCCGCCACTACGCACACGTAGACTGCCCAGGCCACGCCGACTATGTTAAAAACATGATCACCGGTGCTGCGCAGATGGACGGCGCGATCCTGGTTGTTGCTGCGACTGACGGCCCAATGCCTCAGACTCGTGAGCACATCCTGCTGGGTCGTCAGGTAGGCGTTCCTTTCATCATCGTGTTCCTGAACAAATGCGACATGGTTGATGACGAAGAGCTGCTGGAACTGGTAGAGATGGAAGTTCGTGAACTGCTGTCTCAGTACGATTTCCCGGGCGACGATACCCCAATCGTTCGTGGTTCTGCTCTGAAAGCGCTGGAAGGCGAAGCTGAGTGGGAAGCGAAAATCATCGAACTGGCTGGCTTCCTGGATTCTTACATCCCAGAACCAGAGCGTGCGATTGACAAGCCATTCCTGCTGCCAATCGAAGACGTATTCTCCATCTCCGGTCGTGGTACCGTTGTTACCGGTCGTGTAGAGCGCGGTATCATCAAAGTTGGCGAAGAAGTTGAAATCGTTGGTATCAAAGAGACTGCGAAGTCTACCTGTACTGGCGTTGAAATGTTCCGCAAACTGCTGGACGAAGGCCGTGCTGGTGAGAACGTTGGTGTTCTGCTGCGTGGTATCAAACGTGAAGAAATCGAACGTGGTCAGGTTCTGGCGAAGCCAGGCTCAATCAAGCCACACACCAAGTTCGAATCTGAAGTGTATATTCTGTCCAAAGACGAAGGCGGCCGTCATACTCCGTTCTTCAAAGGCTACCGTCCACAGTTCTACTTCCGTACAACTGACGTGACCGGTACCATCGAACTGCCAGAAGGCGTTGAGATGGTAATGCCAGGCGACAACATCAAGATGGTTGTGACGCTGATCCACCCAATCGCGATGGATGACGGTCTGCGTTTCGCAATCCGTGAAGGCGGCCGTACTGTTGGTGCGGGCGTTGTAGCAAAAGTTATCGCTTAATTTGCGTTAACTGAAAAAGGGCGCTTTGGCGCCCTTTTTTATATCTCCGTTTCGGAATATCGACATCAGTAAATCAACATTTACGATTCTCTTCCTGCTTTCTAATTCTCGTCTATTGTAATCATAACTATTCTCATTTACACTTTTGATCATAAAGTGAGCGGGAGTAATTATGTACGTTTGTTTGTGTAATGGTGTGAGCGATAAAAAAATTCGCCAGGCTGTACGCCAGTTCCATCCTCAGTCTTTTCAGCAATTGCGTAAATTTATTCCCGTTGGAAATCAGTGCGGTAAATGCATCAGGGCCGCTCGAGAAATAATGCAGGATGAATTGCTGCAGATCCCGGAATATAAAGAAACCGCCTGAGCCCTCCGCTTTTTTTTGACTTCCTTGTAGCCCGTTCTACGCTTCAATAAGTGGAAGCGGAGGGACTACATAATGAAAGGTGATGTCAAAGTAATAAATTATCTCAATAAATTATTGGGAAACGAGCTTGTCGCAATCAATCAGTACTTTCTCCATGCGAGAATGTTCAAAAACTGGGGGCTAACGCGCCTCAATGATGTCGAGTACCATGAATCCATTGATGAAATGAAACACGCCGATAAGTATATCGAACGTATTTTGTTTCTTGAGGGGATCCCAAACCTTCAGGATTTAGGCAAGCTCGGTATCGGTGAGGATGTTGAGGAAATGCTGCAGTCCGATCTTCGGCTCGAACTCGACGGTGCGAAGGACTTGCGTGAGGCCATCGCGTATTCCGATAGCGTCCATGACTATGTCAGCAGAGATATGATGATCGAAATCCTCGCCGACGAAGAAGGCCATATTGACTGGCTGGAAACTGAGCTGGATCTCATTGGTAAAATCGGTGTGCAGAACTATCTGCAATCGCAAATTAAAGTCGAAAGCTGAAAACACCCCAAAACAGATCCTGGTAACCTGTCATCAAACCCGCGCCAGCCAGAAATGGACCAAATGGCAGCGGGTTTTTTAGTATCCCTTCTCTTTTCGACGTGAAGAAAACCACACATACCATCATGCAAGCGAGTAATGAAGCCACAAGAACCAGCATGACTAAAGACTGCCAGCCATGCCACGCACCGAGCGCTGCGAGAAACTTTACGTCCCCGTAGCCAAGTCCTTCCTTTTTTCGTATCAGTCGATATCCCCAATAGAGTGATGCAAATCCCAGATAACCGAGAATTGCTCCCCAGACTTTTTGAGGCAATGCGTCTGTATGGCATATGCAGGCATAAGCTAGCCCACTCCAAAGAAGAGGGCAGGTGAATCTGTCGGGTAAAAGACCATATCGCAGGTCATGCCATGTCAGTAATCCGTTGAAAAACAGATAGAGCGTCAGGAAAATAATCGGCACTGCCATGTATCCCCCGTTGTGGTGATGTGAGTGGGGGGACAGCGTCAACGAAACAGGGTAAAGAATAAAACCATACCTTTCGCTATCGAGAACCTGGTTCAGAGAAAAAATTGCACGCAGAGCATTAACGCAACAAAATTGCGAGCAGGAATGAAGAAGCATCAAATTTGTACACCACACTTGCGTTAAGCCCAGATTTACGTATAATGCGCGGGCTTGTCGTAATTGACGGCTGGTTCGATATGAACCCCGATAGTGCATTTTGCTATCAAACAATGCTCCCAATTGGGGGGCTATGTATGAACGATTACACTCCTCCATCAATCGTAATGGATGTGGGTAGTAATCATTTTCGTCTATAAAATAATTGGAGCTCTGGTCTCATGCAGAACCAAAGAATCCGTATCCGCCT
>CAUSEC010000007.1:0-173931 GCA_963530515.1 uncultured Enterobacteriaceae bacterium
CCCTGTAAAGCCGCCCTCGCCGCGCATCCATGCGCGTCGCCCCGGCCTTGCGGATTACGCTTCGCCGATTTTCAGCCGGACCCAGTTCTCGCTGCGACTGTTTTATTCTCATTGCGCAGTGTTATCGCTGCAAAACGTAATATTACTTGGGCCCCCCTCAAACCATAACCCCGCCTCATTTAACGTGTGACGTGAACCTCCGGCGTCGAATGGCTGATAAACCGCCCGCCTGAGGCGCGTTCAAGCTGTGCAGCCAGTTGCAGTAACAGGCCGTCGTTACCCTGGCGGGTCTGGAAATGCATCCCCAGCGGCAGGCCGGATTCCTGCCAGGCCAGCGGCAGCGAGATGCCTGGTGTGCCGGTCAGACTGGCGAGTGGGGTGTAGGAAAAAATATCCCATAGCGAATAAAACCAGTTCATCACGTCCGGGTTGTCGCTAAGCGTCAGATACTTTTTCTCGCCGAGCAGCGGGGTGGGTTTGGAGAAGGTCGGGGTTAAGATCAGATCCCACGACTGGAAGAATTGCCCGAGACTGCGTGAGATCCGGTTGAAGGCATCCTGCATCTTCCAGCGCTCGCTGTAAGACATATCAATCCCTTTACGCCAGATGCGGATGTTAATCGGCTCAATCAAATCTTGCGGCGGGGTGGTGAGCTGGTTTTTTTCCAGCAGTCGCTGAATAAACTGCGCAAAGTTGCTGATATAACAGGTGGTCTGCGCGGCGAAGGCTTCCTCGAAGTTAATCTCCGGCGTAACCCACTCCACCTGATGACCCATTTCTTCCAGCAAACGCACGGTTTTCTCCAGCTCGCTGACGATGTGCGGCGTTGAGCGATATTCTCCCCACTCATGTGAGACGGCGATGCGCAGCGGCACCGGGTCGCGGGTGATCATGTCGCAGCAGCTTTCTTCCGGTTGCCAGTAAGGCATAAATTCACCCGGCGCGCCGCCCCGGCAGCTGTCAACGAACAGGGCGGTGTCGCGCACGCTTCGGCTCACACAACCCTGGGTGGAGACATAACCGGAGATGTCCGACAGCGCCGGGCCAATGGAGAATACGCCCCGACTGCTTTTAAGGCCAATCAGACCGTTTGAGCCTGCGGGAATACGAATCGAGCCGCCGCCGTCGGTGGCATGGGCGAGGGGAAGGATCCCGGCGGCCACCGAGGCGCATGCCCCCGCCGACGACCCAAAGGTGGTGTAGTCGGTGTTCCACGGGCTGCGGGTGACGTAGATATCCGGGTTTTCCGCGGAACCGCACACGCCGAACTCTGGGGTGGCTGAACGACCAATGATGTTCAGGCCGGCCTTGCGGATCTGGCTTGTCAGGAACGCATCTTCGCTCGGGCGATTTCCGTGCATGAATTTTGAACCCTGCTCCTGAAGCCGATTTTTCACCCCCGGCCCCAAATCTTTCATCAGAAACGGCACCCCTTGAAAGGCTCCGTTGAGATTTGTGCCGTCGGTTTGCGGGGCGGCGAGCGCATCGTCGAACAGTTCCACGACCGCGCTAATTTGTGGGTTGATTTTAAGTGTTGCCGCCCCGGCCTGTTGCGCCAGTTCGGTTGCGGTCACATCGCCGCGTTTCACCATCTCCGCCAGCGCCGTGGCGTCACAGTTTGCCCATTCCTGCCAGCTCATCACCGTTTTCATTGTGATTTCTCCTTCGCAAAGTGGATGGCATCCGTGTTTAAGGTCGCCCGGCGTCGACTGTGGTGAGGGCGGCGCTCTTTAAGCATCAACGTCGATACCAGACAGAGAATGTTGGCGGCTATCAGGTAATAGCCGGGGGATACCGGGTCGCCGGTCCATTTAATCAGCCACGAGAAGACAATTTGCGCCGTGCCGCCAAACAGAGTGATGCCAAACGCGAAGGCGATGGAAAAGCCGGTTGAGCGAATGTAACGCGGGAAGTTTTCGCACAACACCACCAGCACGCCGGAGCCACTGATGCATTGCAGGGCGGCGAACACGGTGATCACGGCGAAGAAAACGCCTTCGGTACGCCAGCTATTGATCATCTCAAGGCCGGGTAACAGCAACAGCAGCAGGATCACGCGCGGGGCAATGATGGTCATTTTTCGCCCGAACTTATCCGCCATCCAGCCGCCAACCAACGAGAAAACCACCACGCACACGCCAATCAAAATCGTTGAAGCCATCGCCGTGCCGGGGGCGAACTGTAATTCTTTCAGCGCGTAGGTGGTCATGTAGTTGAGGAAGTACTGGGTAATGGTGCTCCCCGACAGAATAAAAATGCCGACCAGCACCAGCCCGCGGTAGTTTTTTATCACTTCACCCAGCAGGCTGCCGGTGGATTCCGAGGCCGCCTTGTTTTCGCTGGTGAAGGTTTCGTTCAGGTTACGACGCAGGTAAATGGCGATCGGCAGGATAAGCAATCCGAAGGCGAAGGGCACGCGCCAGCCCCAGGAGGCAAGTTGCTCCGGCGTCAGGAAGACGGTGAGTGTGTAGCCAATCACCCCTGCGCTGATGCCCGCCAGCCCCTGGGCCACAATCTGCCAGCTACAGAAAAATGCCCGCTTACCCTCCGGTGCCGCCTCCATAATAAAAGTGGTGGCCGGACCCGCTTCACCTCCCCAGGCCAGCCCTTGCAGCATGCGCACAATCACCAGCAGGATGGGGGCCGCCATGCCGATGGTTTCATATCCCGGCAGGAAGACCAGCCCGCCAGTGCCGATGGTCATAAAGACCATGGTCAGCAGCATGGCAGGTTTGCGTCCCGCACGGTCGGCATAGCTGCCAATAAATATGGCGCCAAGAGGACGCACAATAAAGCCAATACCAAACACCGATACCGATAATAAAAGACTGGTGAACGGATTATCTGACGGGAAGAAAATGTTACCGATCATCACGGCAAAGGTGGCATAAGCACTAAAATCAAAAAATTCAACCGCCGCACCGAGTACGACAGCCAATACTTCTTTGCGCGACGCTTTGGGTTGAGAGGCGCTGTGACTTATCTCAGTTGTCATCGTTAGGTCATCCTCAATGTATTCAGACGTGGTGAAACGTGAAAGACATTGCAGAGATATAGCAAGCAGCAGACCGGCTCACTATCACCATTTCGCAGGAGCAGTGTTTAAAAAATGTAAGCACTGGAATTCAACAAAGCGAATAAGAAAATAATATGAATATATTTAATGCATTGTTTTTATTGAGTAAATTTGGTTTTCCTGATGCTTGCGGTAATTTATAGAAGATAACGCAGCAGAGGGAGTGCACTTAAAATGTGCTTTGCAGTAGTTATCGAACGCGGGGTATTTCGCCCAGAAGCCCCTTATTACGCCTGCTATCGATGAATACACAGACGGGCTTATCTCGCTATGCACATAAATGGCGCAGGCTGCTTTGAAATTGTGCAGAAAATACCCGCACTGTCGCCTTGTTGATAATAATGCGGCCCTGTTGCAGATTAAATTCATCAGGGCCGGATATAACAGGAGGACAGATGCAATTACGTGCGCTGAAATATTTTAGCCAGGTCGCCAAATCGTCTTCTTTTCGCGATGCCGCTGAAAAACTCTTTGTCGCACCTGGTGCGGTCACCCGGCAGGTCGATCTTCTGGAACACTATTATGGCGCGGCGCTCATTGAGCGTGGGCCGCGCGGCATTAAGCTCACCCGCGAAGGGGAGTTTCTGGCTCAGGCCGTGGACGCTACCCTGCGGGAGCTGGAGTCGGTCAAAACCCGAATCGCCTCCAGCCAGAGCGTGGTGTCCGGCACGGTAAAAATCTGCGCCGCCGAAAGTCTGATTGGGCTTTTTATCGCGCCGGTGATTGAGGCGTTTGGGCGGCTCCACCCTGGCGTTGCCTTTGAAATCGATACCGGCAGTGCGCCACACATTGCTGAACAGCTGATTGCCGGGCAGGCGGATCTCGCGCTTGCCTTTTACACACCGGTCAGCGCGGAGATTCAGGTAACCCACAGCTGTCAGCTTGAGCATAAAGTGTTGATGGCGGCCCATCACCCGCTGGCCGGAAAACGCCAGCTCACGTTAAAAGAGATTGCCGCCCATCCCATTGCCATTCCCCCGGCCAATTATGCCGTGCGCCAGCTACTGGAATCGGCTGCCCGCCGGGAAGGGGTACATTTTGATATGCGCTTTATTACCAGCTCCATGGAAGTGCAAAAAACGCTGGCGCTACAGGGGCAAACGCTCCTGATCCTGCCGCAGCTCAATGTGAGCGACGTGGATGCAACGCCGCTGTTCGTTGCTGTGCCATTGGCCGACCCGCTGATGGGAAAGGTAAAAGTGGACGTTTGTTTGCCGCGCCAGCGCACGCTCTCCATGGCCACGCGTCTGTTTCATGAACTGCTGGTTCAGCGGATTGAGGGGCAGAACACACTCACGCGCTAAAGCCATAGGGCAACAGTAAGCGGATCCGCTATGCTTTTGGGGTCTTCATAAGGAATGAAACTATGACAACCGCAAAGCGTTACCGATTACAGAACATTCCCGCTCCCCAAACCTATAAAAATATTGCTTCTCCTGTTCTGCCTGACGCAACCCTTGCCCGCCGGTTGCAGAATGTCCTGCATGCTATGAAACAGGCCGGGCTTGCGCATCTTGTGGTTTATGCCGACAAAGAGCACGGCGGCAATTTTGAATATCTCGCCGGATTTATCCCGCGTTTTGAAGAAGCCCTGCTGGTGGTGAATCGCGATGGCGAACTGAGCTACATCATGGGCAATGAAAACCTCAAGCTCGTTCCCCATGCCCGTAACCCCGGTCAATGCCTGCATTCTCCCTTGTTTTCACTGCCCAATCAGCCAATGGATAACGACACCCCGCTGGAGACGCTGTTGTCATCCTGCGGGATTTCCGCCGACGGTAAAACGGGCGTGGTGGGGTGGAAGCTCTTTACCCGCCGCCCGGAATTGTTTGATGTGCCTGCGTTTATCCTTGATGCCATCACTTTGGCGGCAGGTGGGCGGGAAAACCGGGTTAACGCTACCGGACTGTTCATCTCCCCGGAGCAGGGCGTGCGCGTGCGCAATTCAGCCAGCGAAATGGCCTTTTATGAATATGGCGCAAATCTGGCATCAACCCAGGTACTTGACGCCCTCAATGCCATTGAACCGGGCAAAAGTGAAAAGGCCATCGGGCAGCATCTGGCGGGGGATGGTCAACCCAATAACGTGGTGATGATTGCCGCCACCGGGGATCGTTTCGCCCATGCCGGACTTTACCCGAGCGACAAAACCGTGGCCCGTGGCGATAAGTTCTCCCTGACCGTGGGGTACAAAGGCGGGTTGACCAGCCGTTCGGCTTATGTGGTCGCCGATGAGCACGAGCTGCCGGATTCCGTTGCCGATTACCTCGACCGGGTGGCAATACCCTATTACCACACGGTGGTGAGCTGGCTTGAATTCATTCGACCCGGCGTGACCGGCGGCGAGGTATATCGCCTGGTCGAGTCGGTGTTGCCGAAAGCCGTGTATCACTGGCACCTTAACCCTGGCCATTTTGTGGCGGATGAGGAGTGGCTGAGTTCGCCCATTTTTGCGGATTCCGGCATCGCGTTACAAAGCGGCATGTTGCTGCAAATCGATATTATTCCCTCCGTGCCGGGGTACGGTGGCAGCAGCATTGAGGACACCATTGGGCTTGCCGATGCCGCGTTGCGCGCGGAGCTGGCAGCGGAGTATCCCGACGTTTGGGCGCGCATGCAGGCGCGGCGAAAGTACGTGACCGACACGCTGAACATCAGGCTGCCAGAAGAGGTGATTCTGCTGTCTAATACCGTGGGGTATTTGCGACCATTCCTGCTGGATAAACACCGCGCGCTGGTCAAGGCGTCATCGTGACCTTCGATTTCATGTCATGAAAAAAAGGACAACATCACTATGCTCACTTCCAGTCGCAACTCACCGGGCGTATATATCAATGAACCGGATGGTTTTCCGAACTCAGTGATGCCCGTTGCCACTGCCGTTCCGGCATTCATTGGTTACACCGTCCAGGCGGAATATCAGGGTAAATCCTGTCTTAATCAGGCGCAGAAAATTAGCTCCTTTGCCGATTTTCAGGCGAGGTACATGTTGCCCAATCCTCCCGCACCTGCCGACCCGGCAACCCAGTACAATCCCCAGTACTATCTGGTGGCGCAAACCACGCCGGCCACCAGAGGGGCGGCGATAACACTCAACGGTACGCAATACGCTATCGTGCCTGATCCCAATACCCTTTATTACCTCTATAACAGCGTTCGTCTGTTCTACCTTAACGGTGGAGGGGAGGCGTATATCGTGTCGGTGGGGACCTACGGCAGTGCCAGCGGTCATCCGGGCGAGGTGGGGGCGCAAACCGTCAATCCGAACGTGCAACTCGCGGATTTGCAACGTGGCCTGGCGCTGCTGCAAAACGAGTCTGAGCCCACGCTTTACGTTTGCCCGGATGCGGTGCTGCTCTCACCGGAAGAAAACAGCACCCTGATGCAAAACATGTTGCAGCAGGCTTCGCAGAAGCAAAGCGCGGTATGCCTGTTCGATATCATTGGCGGGGAGGCACCCGATCCCGTCATGTACGTTAACGACATTGAGACTTTCCGCGACTGCGTTGGCGTGAACGGCCTGGATTATGGTGCCGCCTATTATCCGTTTATCGGCACCCGTGTTATGCAGGCCAGTGAACTCAACTTCACAAATCTCTTTGGCGGCGACAGGGCTAAACTGGCGGCGTTAATTAATCCGCCTTCTGCATTCAATCCGACAGTGGCAACCCTTCTGGCGCAGGCGCCAGACGGCGCATTGCCCCTCTCGCAGCTCAATCTCGCGCTAACGCTCGCCTCAGAACCCTACGCCCAACTCTTTAATTGTGTTCTGGCCTGCGCCAATATGCTGCCCACCGGCGGGGCGATGGCGGGGGTATACGCCACCAACGACAGTCTGAACGGTGTCTGGCACTCCCCGGCGAATACCGGCATCGTGGATGCGGTCAGTTTGCCGATGAATATTTCGGATACGCAACAAGCTAATCTCTTCATGGGAGTGACATCGGGCATATCAATCAATGCGTTACGCATTTTTCCTGGGCGGGGCATCTTGATTTGGGGGGCGAGAACCCTGGACGGGAACAGCCAGGACTGGCGCTATATTGCCATTCGCCGCACCCTTATTTTTCTTGAACAGTCCATCAAAGTGGCCGTTCGTGGCTATGCTTTTGAACCGAATACCAGCAACACCTGGGCCACCGTGCGCAGCGTCATCAGCAACTTTTTATTTAATATGTGGAAGCAAGGCGCGCTGCAGGGCGCAACACCCGGCGATGCTTTTCAGGTCTCCTGCGGTCTGGGAGAAACAATGACGGGCGAAGATATTTTGAATGATTTCATGAATGTGACGGTGAAAGTGGCTGTTATACGACCGGCAGAATTCATCGCCATTTCGCTGCAACAGAAGATGGCGGTATCAGGTTAAACAGGGAGGCAAACATGCGTGAAAATGACTATCAGAGCTGCATGTTTCCCCTCACCCTAACCCTCTCCCCAAAGAGGAGAGGGGACTGTCCGTGCTCGTATTATTTTGTGGGGATGCCTCAACCCCGCCGGCGCGGGGAGGCGTGAGATTATTGCTCAATCCTGACAATACTTTCCGCTTTGCCCACTTTTTTGGACTCGCCGTCGTTTTTCACCGTCACGTAGAGCGTGCGGGTGTTGTCGTCCAGCGTCAGGCTGTTCGGGTGAGGCGGCAGGGCCAGTGTTTGCAGCCGCGTTAAGGTTTTTGCATCAAACACCGACAGGGTGCCATCGCCCTTATTAACGCGCACGCCGTTGCGGTTAGTGACAAACACCCGCTGATTTTTTTCATCCAGCAGCAGACTAATCGGGACCTCGTCGGTTTCCACATTCGCCAGCACGCTGCCATCGTCGGCATTCAGGGCGAACAGGCGGTGACCGCTGCTGCGGCGAGTGTAATTGTCTTTCAGATGATAGTTGCGGTATTTGTCACGGTCGATGCCCTGATCCACGCCCAGCACGCGGTTTCCCTGTGGGTCGTAGACCAGATTCAGCAACTGATCGGCCTGGATTTCCTTCTTGCTGGTCAGCTCAAGGGTATCGGCGTTCACGGTCATCAGCTGGCCCTGCATGTTTGAAACAAACACCCGGCGGCCTTTCTCATCTATAGCCACGCCCACGGCGTAAAAACCGAAACCAGGAATGATTTTTTCCAGTTTCTGTTTGCGGGTATCCACCACAAACAGCACGCTGTCGACGCCATAACCCAGCCCTGGCAGGAACAGGCGACCGGTCTGAGCATCAAAGCGCGCCTCGCGCACCTTGAACATAAAATCATTGGTTATTTTAAAGCGCTTTAGTTCCGCCAGCATGAAATCCAGCTGCTCGCCGCTCATGCCTGCTTTGCGCCAGGCGGATTCGATATTGACCTTCTCCTGCAACGCAATGGTTGCCAGGCTCTGGTTGGTGGCGGTATCCACCACGCCCACCGCGCCGTTGAAGCCTTCGGTGAGGTACAACCGGTTGTGGCTGTCGTCGAGCGCCACCCCAAAGCCTTTTACCGCCAGCGGAATGGTGGCTTTGATGGCGAGGGTTTTCGGGTCGAGGCGCAGCACGCGGGAGCGTGTTTCATCTTCCCAGTCGGGAGAGGTGACAAACACGGCCTGTTGCCTGGCGCTCCAGGCCAGTTCAACCAGCGCGGGAGCGACGGAAACGCTGTGAATATTTTCAGCGTTAATAACGCTTTCAGCCTGAGCCAGTGCAGTGGCAGAAACGGAGGCGGCAACGAACAGCGTTGCCAGCAGGTGAAAAGGGGATGTGATGCCGGACATGCGGTTATCTCCAAAAGCGTGAGGGGGCGCAGCCTGCGCCCCTGTATCAGTGAAGGTTAGAATTTCAGTTCGAGCGAGGCACCGACCAGCAGCGGCCGCTGCTGTGTGGCGCTGTAAACATCGTTGCCGCTTATCATCACGTTACGGCTGGAGTCGAAGAGGTTCTGGGCAAAGAGCGTCGCCCGGCCATACATGAAGGTGTAGGCCAGCTGCGCGTTGGCGGTCCAGTAAGAGCCGATGCGCCCGCGTGAATCGTTGTCATAGGCGGAGTAGTAGGAATCCGAGAACGCCACGTTACCGCTGATTTCCCAGCCCGCAGCGAACTGCCAGGTGGCACCGGTATTGAAGGTGTAGGCCGGTGCGCGCGCCAGTTCGTGGCCTTCCACACCGCTGCCGGGGAAGTCCGCGATTTTAGTTTTCAGCAGACCCACGTTAGTGAACAGCTCCAGATCCCAGCGCGGAGTCCAGGTCGCACCCATCTCCGCACCGTACGTTTCCACCCGGTCGGCGTTGCGAATCACCGTTGAGTTAGCCGCGAGGTAATACGGCAACTGCATATCTTTGTAATCGTTATAGAAAACGTTACCCGTCAGCACCACGTTGGCGTCGGTAAGCTTATGACGCGTATACAGCTCATAGTTCCAGACGTACTCAGAGTCATAGGTGTAGCTTGTGTACGGCGCACTTAAGGTGATCCCCGCGCCACCCGCGTTGTACCCCCTGGAGATGCGCGCCCCCCAGGTCTGGTTGGGATCCGGCTTCCATGCCACATCCACCTTTGGGAGGAAAACGTTGTAGGTTTCATCCAGATCGATACGCACGCTGTTACTTCCGCCGATGCGCTTGCGGTGCTCCCGCTCCAGACGGCTCGATCCGGTGATGTCCACCTCCGGCGTAAGGGCATAAGTTAGCTCGCCATACACGGAACTGGTGCGGGTTTCATCGGTGAAGGTGGAGCCGCCAAAGATATAGACAGACTCGTCCTGCGAGGCGTCGAAGTAGCGCATTCCCGCCAGGCCGCGCAGACGGCTGTCGGCATTGCCAAAGTGGGCCACCGGTTCAGCGTGGAATTCGTGACCATCGATTTTGGCTTTTGGCAGGCCGGTTGCCACGTAGCGATTGATGTGGAACCCGGTGTAAATCAGGCGGTTTTCAACGGTCAGCGCATCATCTGCTTCCCAGGAGATGTCCCAGATGCCGCTGTTAACATTGCTTTTAAACACCGCGCGACGCCAGTCATAGCGAGCGTTGGTCGGGTGGGGCATCGGGTTCTGACTTTCGTTTTGCGGGGCGCCGCTGTCGGAGTGGTTAAAGGTCAGTTTGGTGGTCACGTCGCGCAGACCCGCCGGGTTAAACAGCAGCTTGGCGCGGGCATTGGTGGTCTGGATCTCGCTCGGATCGCCAACCGGAGAGTACGACGGCAGGTCGATATCACTGCGACGACGCTGGCGATCCACGCTTGCGCGAAATGCCAGCTGGTCTTCAATCAACGGCACGTTTGCCATGGCGGCCAGCTGTGAGGAGTGTTGATTGCCCGCGCCGCCTTTCACGGCACCTTCCCAGTCAAAAATCGGGTCTTTGGTGGTCATCACCACCGCACCGGCAATGGCGTTACGCCCCTGAATGTAGCTTTGCGGGCCACGGAACACTTCCACCCGATCCAGATCCCACAAGGACTGTGGTCCGTAGGCCTGTTCGTTATAGGTGAGCGAACGGCCATCCAGCGAGAGGCCAAGGCGAGGGCGGGTGCCACTCAGAAACGCGCCGGCACCGGTACTTGGGCCTGAGCCGTCAACGCCGCGCACGGTGGGAAGATCGTTGCCGATACCGATATCCACGGTGTTAGCGGTCATCCGCATCAGGTCATTGACGGTCTCCGCGCCGGGCAGGGCGTCGATACGGCGGCTGTCAAACACCTCCACGCTGGAGCCGGTATCCAGCAGGGATCGCGCGGTTTTCTCGCCGGTGACGGTGATCACTTCCTGGTCCTGAAAATTCTCCAGGCCGTTAGTCTTTGTTGCTGTTTCAGTAGCGAGGGCTGTTGCAGGGAGGAGAAGCACTCCCATCATCAGTTGATAACGTCGGTGTATGGCCTTTTTAATACTGCTGGCCAGATTATTATGTTGAGCCGCAAAGTGCTTGCCCATGTGCCATCTCTCCTTCATCCCAAAGGTAAAAAAATCGTTTTAAGCGTGCGATGACAAAGGCTCACAGCTGAAAACCACGGGCGCGTGCCTGCCCGGCTGGTTCAAACCCGCTCTCTTTATGGAGCGATAAGTAACCCTTTCATTCGAAAGGTAAAAATTTGTAACTAACGATAATGATATTCACTCTCAATTACAAACTGCCAAAAATTGTAGTTTACACAGACAGTTATCAGGAAAGACGCCGCTTTGCGGCACAAGAAAGGGCAACAAAGGCGGGGCAGATGCACTAGACTTTTCACGAAGATCCCGCAAGCGATGTGGAGAGATGACGATGCAACTCGATCCCGAAAAAGACCTGCAACTTGAGCGGGTGATTGACGTTCCGCGCGAACGTGTCTGGCAGTGCTGGACCACGCCCGAGCACATCAAACACTTTTTCATTCCCCGGCCACACAGCATTAAATCCTGTGAGCTGGAACTGCGTCCTGGCGGGCGATTTAACACCGTGTTTGTGATTGAGGGTAATGAGATCAACAACGACGGTGTGATCCTTGACGTTGAAGAAGGCCGCAGGCTGGTGTTTACCGACGGCTACACCGAAGGCTGGAAGCCGACAGCGGAGCCATTTATGACCGCCATTTTACTGCTGGAGGACGCAGGTGCCGGGAAAACGCGCTACACCGCGATCGCCCGCCACCGGAGCGTGGAAGCGCGCCAGCAGCACGAAGAGATGGGTTTTTATGTTGGTTGGGGCATTGTGGTTGACCAACTGACGGAATATGCCAAAACGCTGACCTGACAGAGAGAAAAAATGTCCGAGACTATCCCAGAATTAATTCCGTTTTCTTACGTCCTCGCCGTACGAAACCTGAGCCGGAGTACGGCCTGGTTTCGTGATGTTCTGGGATTTGAACTGATGTGGCCTGAAGGTGGCGGCTGGCAGCTTGCCAAACGTGGCAGTGTGCGGGTGATGCTGGGCGAATGCCCGGATGCCCAGAAAGCCGCCGACCTTGGCGATCATAACTACTTTGCCTATCTGCATGTCACCGACGCTGCGTCACTGCACGATGAATGGGCCAGCCGGGGGGCGAACATTCTGTCGCCACTGACCGATCAGCCCCATGGAATGCGTGAATTTATGGTGGCCACGCCGGACGGCCACCGGATGATGATTGGACAGACGCTGGACCTGCCGTCTGCCCCGTAATTCCTCAAATTAATGCCAGCGCGTGCAGGACGGTGTTGAGCTGCGCTTTCTCAGCACCGGCCAGTTCTTTTAGCGGGAACGGCAGGCAGGGCGGTTGCACGAATCCGAGGATCTCCGCCGCTGCTGCGACCACGCGCAGGCTGCCGTGGGTGCGGAACAGCTGCCAGAGGGGTTCCAGCTCCGCAGAAAGCCGGGCCGCGTTTGCAGTGTCGCCAGCCTGTGCGGCACGGCTGATGGCCAGACTGGCAGCCGGGAAGAGTCCACCCACTACCGAATACCAGATATCACAGCCCGCCGCGAAACCCTCTGCCGCCTGCCAGTCACCGCTGATGCCAATCGACACCGTGTCCGGTATACGGGCGCGTAATGCGTCCACTCGCGCTTTACCGCTGAGCGGCTCGCCTGCCACCGTGGACAGTTTCACCGAGCCGACGGACGGCAGGGCGGCAATGTCCGCTAACAGGTCGTCGGTAAAGCTAAACCCGGTGGTGCCGGGGTTGTCATAGATGCACAGCGGCACCGAAAGCTGACGGGTGACGGTTTCATACAACGCGAACACTTCATCCGGCTTCAGTCGCTGGTAGGACACCGGGGCCATCATCACCGCGCTGACCCCTGCCTGCTGTGCCGCATCGGCCAGTTCCAGTACCTCGTCCAGACGCATCGCCCCGATGCTGACCATCACCGGGATCCCTCCCGCTTCTTTTACCGCAAGCCCGGCCAGGCGCTTACGTTCCCGAAGGGTCAGATAGGCATAACTGCCGGTTGAACCCAGTGCGCCGATGGAATCGACTCCTGCGGCTACCAGGCGTTGAATAAGCTGAATAAAGGCGGCCTCGTCCACGTTGCCATGAGCAATGGGCGTCAGAGGAAAGGCACTAAGACCAGTTAACATGGCGTTTTCTCCTGCCAGAAAGCGTTAACGACTGAATTTGCGTGAACCGGCCACGCACAGAATGACACCCAGGGTCACGAACACCATCATCATGCTGACGGATTCGTGCAGCAGGGTGGCGGCAAGGGCGAGCGCAAAAAAGGGTTGCAGCAACTGTAGCTGACCCACGGCGGCAATCCCACCTTGTGCTAACCCTTTGTACCAGAAAATAAAGCCAATCAGCATGCTGAAGAGTGAAACGTAGCCCAGCGAAAACCATGCCGACTCGCTGACGCCGCTAAAGCTGACCGGGCGGGTGAACAGCGCCACGGCGAGCATAAAGGGCAGTGAGAGGATCAGCGCCCAGCTGATGACCTGCCAGCCGCCGAGAACCCGGGTCAGGCGCGCCCCTTCTGCGTACCCCAGACCGCAGACCACAATGGAGGCGAGCATTAAAAGATCCCCCGTCAGTGAGGCGGCAATGCCCTGGCTTAACGCGTAACCCATGACCAGCAGGCTGCCGAGGCACGAGCAAACCCAGAATGCCGGGCGCGGTCGTTCGCCACCACGAATCACGCCAAAAATGGCGGTTGCCAGCGGCAGCAGGCCGAGAAAAACAATCGAATGCGCGGAGGTCACGTGCTGTAGCGCAAAGGCGGTAAGCAGCGGAAAACCGATCACCACGCCGAGCGCCACCACCACCAGAGACAGCACCTGAGCACGGTTGGGGCGCTGTCCTTTAAGAGCGATCACCAGCATCAATGCCAGCATACCGGCGATAGACGCACGGGCGACGGTCAGAAACAGCGGGTCAAAGTCGAGCACGGCGGCGCGTGTGGCGGGCAGCGATCCGCTGAAAATGAGCATGCCCAGGAAGCCATTTATCCACCCACTGACGGAAGGGTTGTCTGTTTTCTCTTGCACCGTGCGACCTCTTTTGCGTGTTGTTATTTTTGCGTCAACCTGTTTGACAGACCTGAGCATACGGCTGAGAATTCATGACAATCAAATTATTGTCATGGATACAATGATGAAAGCGCGCTACAAGTCGATCGTTGATGAATTCGCCACGGCGATAAAATCCGGCACCCTGACGCCGGGAACCCGGCTGCCGACACACCGGGTGCTGTCGGCCCAGCACCGTATTTCACTGGTGACCGCCACCCGCGTGTATGCAGAGCTTGAAGGTATGGGGCTGGTGAGTGGCGAAACCGGGCGCGGCACCTTTGTGCGGGAAATCATGCTGCCGCGCGGGCAGGGTATCGACAGGCATGCGATCGCCACCGATGTTATCGATCTCAGTTTTAACTACCCCGCGCTGCCCGAGCAGGCCGAACTGCTGCGCACGGCGCTGCGCCAGCTTTCGGTGAGTGGCGATCTTGAATCCTTACTGCGCTACCAGCCCCACGGAGGTAAGCCCAGCGAACGCGCGGTATTTGCCCGGTATCTGGCCGGTTCCGGCGTCAACACCGATCCCGACAATCTGCTGGTGGTGAACGGAACCCAGCACGGGCTGACGGTTGCGGTGATGGGGCTGCTCAAGCCCGGTGACGTGGTGGCGGTAGATGCGCTGACCTATCCCGGATTCAAGGTGCTGGCGGAACAGTTTCATCTCGAACTGGTGGGGATCCCGGCAAAGGGCGAAGCGATGGATTTACAGGCGTTGCGCCAGGTGTGCAAAAAGCGGCGGGTGAAAGCCATTTACACGATGCCAACGTTACATAATCCGCTGGGATGGGTGGCAAACGACGCCTTTCGGCAGGAAATGGCGGCGATCGCCCGCGAACACGATCTGCTGGTGATTGAAGACGCCACCTACGTCTGGCTGGTGGAGAACCCGCCGCTGCCGATTCATCACTATGCCCCGGAAAGAACGGTCTATCTGGCGGGATTTTCCAAAAACGTGGCGTCGGGTTTGCGCGTGGGCATGGTGGTGGTGCCGGAGGATAAGCGCCATTTTGTGGAGCGTGCAATACGGGCGACCACCTGGAACACGCCTGCGCTCATGACGGCCATTGTTTGCGGCTGGGTGCAGGACGGCACCGTCGCACGGCTGGAACAACTGAAACGCGAAGATGCTCGTTTTCGTCAGTCGGTGGTGCGTCAGCACCTGTCCCCGCTGCCTTACCAGACGCATCCGTCGTCTTACTTTATCTGGCTACCGTTGCAGGAAGAGGTGCGGGCTGACCGGGTCGTCAGTGCGTTACTCAAAGAGAACATTTCGCTGACCACCGCCGAACCCTTCAGCACGTCGATTCACACGCCTCACGCCGTGCGGCTGGCGATTGGTTCGGTGGACATCGAAACGCTGACAAAAGCCGTCATCACCGTGCGGGAAACCATTGAGTATTTTAACGCGCAGTAAAACTCAGCATCGGTTTGCTGGCGCGTCCCGCCGTTCTGTAATGCGCGATGGCCGCCTGCCAGTTATCAGGTGAAAAGAGGGCCACTTCACTTAAGTTTGTCTCACGCAGCAGCGTCCAGATGGCCTTAAACTCGGCCTGCCACGCACGTGCGGTCATGGCAGATAAATACTGGCGCACGTGGAACCAGTGCAAGGTCGCGGCCCGGTTTTGCATGCTGAAAGGCTGGCCGGACAGCAGCCCATAGCTGACAAATTCCGCGGTGTCCGGCAGATAACTGAGCAGCGTGTTCGCCAGTGCGCCGCCCACCGCGTCATACACGATATCTGCGGTGCTGGCGTAACGTCTGATGGTCTCAACTTCTGTTTCATTGACCGGAACCATCCCCAGACGGGCCAGTTTGTCTGCATGGCTTGCCGTGCGATAGAGCGCCATCACCTTACGCGCACCTGACTTCACTGCCCACTGCCCAAGAAGCAGCGCGCATTCTGACCCCGCCGCCGTGACCAGCACGCGTTTGCCCAGCGGTGAAAAGTGTTTCAGCATCAGGGTGGCCGCCAGTGGGTTGATGTACGCCCGGGCGGCTGTGCTATCGCTGATATCATCCGGCACCGGAACCGCCAGTTCCGCCGGGCAGTCAACAAACTGCTGCCAGGTGCCCTGACCCCGTAACGGGAGCACGCGTTTGCCGAGTAAATGTGCGTACTGCGCAGGGGCTTGCGTGACGATCCCGACACCTTCATAGCCAGCCACCTGCGGCAGCGTAATACGGTGACCGTAAGCGCCGGTTATCGGGATCAGGTCAGAGGCGTTGACTGGCGCGAGCTGCATCTGTATCCGAAGCTGATGTTCGCCAGGGGGAGAGAGCGTTTCGGTAAGCCGCTCCAGCGTGGATTCCGGTTCGCCGAAACGGCTGTAGCGCAGAAGCGTATTGGTCATCATGGCCTGTTAATCATTCACGTTGTGATTTATACCTTTAGCAAAGTGTATCATTTCGTATGGTTTACCCGATCTTCAATCGTAAGGAAGACGCTTTGCTGATAGCCCAGATCTCCGATATCCACGCTTCTCCCGAAAACGATCACCTGCAGCGGTTTGACCGGACTCTGGCGTGGCTGGCGCAACTTCAGCCCGATGTGCTGGTGCTGAGCGGCGATCTGACCGATGACTTTTGGCTGGAAGGGTACAAACAAATTGCGCGCCGCTTGCGCCAGCAACATTACCCGTCGCTTATTTTGCCGGGTAATTCCGACGACCGTCGCATGATGCGCGAGGTATGGGGGAACAGCATGTGGGCTGACGATGCGCCGGGTAACGCCCTGCATGCGCTGTATGATGCGGGCGGTCTGCGGCTAATAGGCCTGGATTCGACGGTGGATGCGCAGGATTATGGCAGCGTGACGCCGCATCTGGGCTGGCTGGAAAAACGGCTCACCGAGGCAAACGGTTCGCCCACGATGCTCTTCATGCATCACCCCGTTTTCGCGTCCGGCATTCCGACGCTGGATAACCTGATGTGCCGGGAGCGGGCGCCGCTTGAAGCCCTTATCAGAAAGAGCCCTGACGTGCTGGCCATTGCAGCAGGCCACGTACATCGCCCGGTCGCCGGTCTGTTTGCTGGCGTTCCGGCGTATATCTGCGGTTCCGTCTGCCCGGCCAATCCCGTCTGGTTTGGGACGATAAACGTCCCGCCCGTAGGTGATCCGCCCGCACTGATGATTCACCGTTATTCGGACGGGGCGTTGAGTAGCCATCACGTGGGGGTGTAAATCGATGCATCCGCGTGGCTTACTCCACCGCCTGCCTGACAATCAGTTTTCCCCTCACTAACAGCATAAACGTCTTCACCATCAGCAAGCCCATCACCAGATTCGCTCCGATAAACAGCGGAAACGACATCCACCAGAGCGCACCGCCGGGAACCGCGTGACCGAGCTTAATCGACGTGGTCGCAAGCGACGCCACGCCGAACGAGAAACTCCAGAAGCTCGGGTTAAAGGGCTGGACGCTGTACCAGGGGATCAGGCGGATCATAAACAGCATCTGCAAGAGGCCGTAACCAAACAGCAGTTTGGCAAACACATCCGCGTCATTGCCGTTGAGGCTCAGCCAGGCGCTGCAGGCCACAAACGCCGGGGCCATTTGAATGCCGAGTGAGGTGCGCACCGCCGGACTCATCTCATCCAGATTGCGCATCCGGCTTAAAATCGCCGGTTCAAGACTGAGCCAGGACAGAATTCCGGCACCTAAAAACAGCAGGCCGACGTCGGTGAAGCCCATCGCACCGCAGGCCATCGCACTGATAAAATTATTGGCGACGGTAGGCAGGTAGAGACCCGGCGTCGTGGCTTCCTTCGGGTGCGTACCGCGCCACAAGCCTGCCGTTTGCCACGCCGAGTAGGTGAGTTGCGCGGCCACGGCGACCAGGAAAAGCGTGAGGGCGAGAGTGTGACACCAGGGCGTCAGACCGATAGCGACCAGCATGCTGGTGGCGGGGATCAGGCTGACAAAACTGCTTTTCAGCGGGTGGGTTATCTCTTCCACAATGGTGGCGCGGTGGCGAATTAAACGGCTGATAAAAGCCACCAGCAACAAGCCCCAGATGATAATGGCCAGAATGACCAGCACGTCGGCGGGGAGGGCTGTGACAGGCCAGATAGTGGCCGCGTAGCGCCAGGCAAACCCCAGCCCAATAATGCCGAGCACCATACCAAAGTAGCCGGCGGGAAGATTAATGTGTGTGTTTTTCATGGTGTGATTTATGCAGACGAGCGAAGGGCAAAGTGTATAGCCTCGCTCGCCTGGCGTAAATCCATCGCAGCATAAGAGTGACAGTGTCACGCTTCGGTGGGTTCTATGGCCGCCTGAACAGCACCAGACTGCGGCCCTCAAGGGGGTAGTCGGTTTCCTGGGTGATAACCTGCCCGCTGTCGTCGGTGTCGGAGTTCGACAGCTCCAGCACCCAGCCGCCGTCGCCAAACTGCGGAATACGAAACGCCACCGGGCCTTCGTACGGGTTAAAGAGCATCAGCACGTCATGCCAGACGCCGGGTTCGGTTTGCAGATCCGGGCGGCCAATGTACAGGCCGAGCGTGGTGCCTTCTTCCCAGTGCTCTGCCTGCTGCACGCCGCCGCCTGCGTTAAACCATTCGACAAGCATTCCGTCGCGCCAGTTTTCCCGCCGCAGCAGCGGCTGGGTTTTACGCAGTTCAATCAGGCGACGGGTAAACTCGCGCAGGACCATCCCTGCCTGCGGCTGGTCATCCCAGTGGATCCAGGAGATATCGCTGTCCTGGCAGTAACCGTTGTTATTGCCCATCTGGCTACGGCCAAATTCGTCTCCGGCCAGCAGCATCGGGGTGCCGTGGGAGAAGAACAGGGTGGCGAGAAAATTGCGCTTCTGGCGTTCACGCACAGCGTTGATGCCCGCATCCGGCGTCGGGCCTTCAGCGCCGTAGTTGTATGAACGGTTATCGTTATGGCCGTCGTTGTTCCCTTCGCCGTTATCCTCGTTATGCTTGTCGTTGTACGACACCAGATCGTTGAGGGTGAAGCCGTCATGGGCGGTAATAAAGTTGACGCTCGCCCAGGGGCGACGACCGCGCTGATCGTAAAGGTCGCCAGATCCCAGCAGACGGGCAGCAAAATCGCCGGAGACATTGTCACCTTTCCAGTATTCACGCACCGTGTCACGGTACTTGTCATTCCACTCCGCCCAGCCCGGTGGGAACCCGCCCACTTGGTAGCCTCCAGGGCCGATGTCCCAGGGTTCACCGATCAGCTTCAGCCGGGAGAGCACCGGATCCTGCATCATGGCATCGAAGAATCCCCCGCGTTCGTCAAAACCTTCCGGCTCGCGTCCAAGGATGGTGCCGAGATCGAAACGAAAACCGTCAATGTGCATCGATTCCGCCCAGTAACGCAGTGAATCCATGATCATTTGCAGCACGCGCGGGTGTGAGGTGTTCACCGTGTTCCCGGTGCCGGTGTCGTTGATGTAATAGCGATGCTGATCCGGCAGGGTGCGGTAGTAGGAGTAGTTATCGATGCCCTTAAAGGAGAGCGTCGGGCCGAGTTCGTTGCCCTCGGCAGTGTGGTTATAGACCACATCCAGAATGACTTCGATACCCGCGTCGTGATAGGCGCGCACCATGTCGCGAAAACCCTGGATTTTACGCGGCCCGTAATAGCGGGAGGCCGGAGCGAAAAAGCCCAGCGTGTTGTAGCCCCAGAAGTTCGTCAGCCCTTTGTCGAGCAGATGCTGATCGTCCGGGAACCAGTGCACCGGCAGCAGCTCCACCGAGGTGATACCCAGACTCTTGATGTAATCGACGCTGGCCTTGTGGCCCATGCCTTCAAACGTACCGCGCAGCGCTTTGGGCAGTGCGGAGTTGCGCTGGGTAAAGCCTTTCACGTGGGTTTCGTAGATCACCGCATTTGGCCAGGGGATATCCGGGCGATTGACGTCCTGCCAGTCAAACGCGTTGGGGTCGATTACCTGGCATTTCGGCATAAAGGCTGCGCTGTCGCGCTCATCAAAGGTGAGATCTTTGTCCTCGTGGTGCAGGTCATAGGCAAAATGGGCGTCATTCCAGCGCACATTGCCGACCAGCTCGCGGGCGTAGGGGTCAATCAGCAGCTTGTGGTGATTGAAGCGGTGACCGTTTTCGGGATCATAAGGCCCGTAAACGCGAAAACCATACAAGGCGCCCGGTTGCAGCCCTGGCACGTAGCCATGCCAGACCTCGTGGGTGTATTCGGGCAGTTCGAGTCGGGCAATTTCTGTTTTCCCGCTCGGGTCATACAGGCAAAGTTCGACGCGCTCAGCGTGTGCAGAAAAGAGGGCGAAATTGACCCCTTCGCCATCAAAATTTGCCCCGAGCGGCTGGTTCACACCGGCCGTGATGTACAACGATTTTCCGTTAGCCATAAATCCCTCTCCACAACATGTTGATTTTATAATGTTTACAACGGACCAGAATCTTTGTATGGCAAACGAATCAACCGCTTAGCACCCGCAGGCGGGCAGGATTATCCAGGGTGATTTTGTCTGTCAGAGTGAGCGTTTCGCCGGTGAGGACGTCCTGATAACGCCGCCCGGCAAGTTGTGTGGGAAGCATGACGTCGGTCGCCTCCTGGCAGGCGCTGTCAGTGTGAAAGACCAGACGCGGCGCAATCACCACCAATGCGTCATCGCCATGCACCCGCGCGAAGGCAATCACCTGTCTGCTGTGTTCACCCGTCGGAGTCAGCGGCAGATACTCACCCACCCGGAACAGGTCGGCGTGCTGCTGGCGCACATGCAGCAGTCTCGCCGTGAGATGCTGCTTCGTTTTGCCGCTTTGCATGCCAGTGTCGTCGAACATCACCGGTGCATCAACATCGCCCAACAGACTGGCAAGCGCGGCATAGTCCGGCTCACGGCGGTTATCCGGGTCGACGAGGCTGAAATTCAGTCCCTCGCTGCCCTGGTAAATGTCCGGCACGCCAGGGGCGGTCAGTTTGATAACGGTCTGCGTCAGGCTGTTGCAAAGCCCCGCACGAATAAAGGGTTGCAGGGACACGGTGAAATCCGCCAGAAAACGCGGATGGCGAAACAGATGTGAGACATAGCCCAGCACGGCCTGCTCGTAGGCGTCGTTGTTATTGTCCCAATGGGTGCGCAGTTTCTCCTCGCGCAGTGCTTTTTCCACGTAGGGTAAAAAGCGGGCTTCGAGTGCCTTCAGCCCCTCGCTGTCATCGGCAGTGAGCGTGACCGGCCAGACACCCGCCAGCGCCTGGTAAATCATCCATTTGCTGCCGGAACGCGGGGCTAAGCCATCTTCAATTTTGACTACCTGCGACTGGTTCATCTCCCGCCAGCGGACAACATTGTCGGCCCACAGCTTCGGGGCTTCGGTGAGCGTGTAGAGCCGGGCGCGGGTATCTTCCCCGCGTTTGGTGTCGTGGGTAGAGGTTGTTGAGAGGGCGTCCGGCTGCCGCTGGCGTCGTTGCTGCATATCCCGATGGAAACGCTCAATGGAGTAGCTGCGCGGCAGCGGTTCGGCACCGACTTCGTTAAGCGCCAGATCCATGTGCTGGCGGAAGAAGAGGGTATCTTCCACTGATTTTGCCATCAGCGGCCCGGTGAGCTGCTGGAAGCGAGTGCGAAATTCATGGGCCAGCGCTGTCGATGGCGGGCTGATCTCTCCGGCGAGAATATTGACCAAAAACTGCAGCGCCTCCGGGTGGGGCGCATTCGGACTGGTGCTGACGGTTTTCGCCACCTGCTCCAGCCTCTCCAGGTCGGCAGGGGGGAGACCTTCGGCGGTACCGTAGGTTCGATAGACCGGGAAGGCGACCAGCAGCTCGCGCAGCACGGCGCGCACCGGCGTCTCGCTGATGCTGGCATTTTCCGCACTGGCGATCGCCATGCTAAGTGAAAGCAGGCGGGTAAATTCCCCTTCGAAATTCCTGTCCACCATCAGTAGCTTGGCTTTACGCAGCTCGCTGTCCATGTCCACCGAGCGGTTAAGCACCTCTTCGTAGAGGCTAAACAGGGTATCGGTATTTTCGCTGTCCACCAGCGCGTCAGAAAGGGAGGCGATAAACTCGTAACCGGTGGTGCCGGATATCGGCCAGTCCGCCGGGATCTGCTCGCCTTCACCGAGGATCTTTTCTACCGTGAGGTAGCACTCAGGCCCGACGTGGAGGCGCAACTGTTCGAGATAGCCTTTGGGATCGGCCAGGCCATCAACGTGGTCGACCCGCAGCCCGTCCACGGCGCCGGAATGGACCAGTTCGAGGATCAGGCGATGGGTGTCTTCAAAGACCGTTTTCTCTTCCACCCGCATCCCCACCAGGCCGGTAATCTCAAAAAAACGGCGGTAAGACAGCTCGAACGGCGCATTGCGCCAGCAGATGAGCCGCCAGGGCTGGCGTTCGTGCAGTTCGGCAATCGCGGACGGTTCGCTCAGAGTGAGGCCGTCGGTCGTCCCCGGCGCGAGCGGATAAAAGCTGTCAAAGTAAGCGAGGGACGGTTTGCCGCTGTTCGGATCGTTTTTGACGCTGATCTCGCCGTTTTCCAGCACAGCGTCAAAGCTATCGCCTAAAAACGGCAGGGTGAGCGGGCGGGACCAGTCGATATCAAAATGACGGGCGTAGCGGCTCTGCTCCCCGTGCTCGATAACGTCCCGCCACCAGGGGTTTTCCAGCGACGCGGCCATATGGTTGGGAACAATATCCAGAATCAACCCCAGTCCTGCTGCCTTGAGGGTGTCACTCAGCCTGTCAAATCCCTCACGCCCGCCGATGGCAGGGTCAATCTCGTTGGCATTGGTCACGTCGTAACCGTGGGTGGAGCCGGTGGTGGCGGTAAAAATAGGTGAGGCGTACAGGTGGCTGATGCCCAGTTTTTTCAGATAAGGCACCAGGGTGGCGGCGCGATCAAAGGTCATGCCGTTACGAAATTGCAGGCGATACGTCGCCACGGGAATACTCATGGCACATCTCCTGGAGCAAGACGGACAATCACGGAATTTGGCGCTAGTGCATTGCCAGGCATGGGCAGCGCAAACAGGGTTTCACCGGGAAGATCAGGCATTGCGTGAGTCTGCGGACTGATGTTCACCGCCAGCGACAGGGTGCCCTTCGGAAAAGCCCAGGACACGGCAAAAAAGCCGGGGGCCGTCTGCACGACGCTGCCGCAATGGCCTTTCGCCGTGGCGAGCAGCGGCACGATGTGCTGCTGACGCAGTGTGAGCAGCCGGTGACTGAGCGCCAGCCAGGCTTTACCCTGCGGCGTGTCCAGTGCGCTCCAGTTGAGTTTTGATGCCGTAAACGTGCTGAGCGCGTTGGGATCGGGCACATCGGCGTCTTCATAGCCGGAATGCCCCTCAAACTCTTTCGCCCGGCCTTCACGGACGGCGTTCGCCAGCTCGCCCTGAAAATCGGTAAAAAAGAGGAACGGGTTTGTTTCGCCATACTCCTCGCCCATAAACAGCAGCGGGATATGCGGTGATAACAGCAATGCGGCAAACAGCACCTGCGTGCGTTCCGGCCCGGCGAGGGTCATCAGCCGTTCGCCGCTGGCGCGGTTCCCCACCTGGTCGTGATTCTGAATAAAATCCACAAAGGCTACCGGCGGCAGGCTGCGGCTGTCCACGCCGCGTGGTTCCCCGCTCTGGGGTGAGACCTCGCCCTGGTAAGCAAACCCTTCCGCCAGCGAACGGGCTGCCAGCGCTTCGGGCGCGGCGGCGAAATCCTGGTAATACGCGTGGGTTTCCCCGGTGGCAAACACATGGACAGCATTGTGGAAATCGTCATTCCATTCGCCGGTGAACAGCGGAACAAAACCCCCCTCATTGCGTACGTGCAGGGAAATAATGTTGCGGCAATCTTCGGTAGTCAGGTGTACCGGCCTGTCGGTGATATCCGTGCGAATGCGGCGGGCAATCTCCGGCAGGATGTGCGGTTCAGTGCGGTCTTGAATCTGGTCGATGGCATCAAAACGCAGGCCATCCAGATGAAATTCCGTCAGCCAGTACAGCGGGGCATCGGCGATATAGCGCCGGGCGGCCTCTACCTCGTAAGCAATGCCTGCACCCCAGGGCGTTGAGCGCGTGGCGTCAAAAAAGTCAGGTGACAGCAGGGAGAGGTAGTTCCCCTCGGGGCCAAAGTGGTTAAGCACAATGTCCAGCACCACGGAAAGGCCGTGGCCGTGCGCCGCATCAACAAAGGCTTTGACATCATCCGGGGTGCCATAGGCACTGTGCGGCGCATACAACAGCACGCCGTCATAACCCCAACCCCGGTTGCCGCCGTACTGCGCCAGGGGCATCAGTTCAATCTGCGTAATACCGAGTGCGGCAAGCCAGGAGAGTCGGGTTATGGCGGCCTGGAACGTGCCCTCCGGTGTGAAGGTGCCAATGTGTAACTCGTACACCACGCTCTCTTCCCATGGCCGCCCCTGCCAGTCGATGTGTTGCCAGTGGTAATGATGTGGGTCCACGACCAGCGAAGGGCCGTTAACGTCGGCTTTCTGCGCCCGTGAGGCCGGATCCGGGATAGCCATCCCGTCATCCAGTACATACTGGTATTCACTGCCGGGTTTGACGCCTTCAACGCAAAGCTCAAACCAGCCATCACCACGAGAGGGCATTGGAATATCGCGCCCGGCTATCCTGAGTGAGACAGACTCTTGCCCGGTGGCCCAGACGCGAAAGTGCACGGCGCCGTCAGGGAAATACTCAGCGCCCCAGCGATTAACACATGATTTTGACTCCATTCAACTCCCTCGTTTACCGCAAAGCTGTCAATGGACGGCAAAGGGCACCCGGCAGGCGGGTACCCGCAAGCTTACGAAGAAAATCATAGACCATTATGGGAAAAGAGATGTGACGCTGTCACTTTTGTGGGCGCGTCACTGCGGTGAGGTGGGGATGTTTACCGCCCCCAGGGGGCGGGATCGGCTAACTTTTCTGCAAGAAAATCAATAAAGGCTCTGATTCGCGGTGTCTGCATGACGTGGGTCGGCGTCACGGCATTAATACTGGTTTCCGCGATCGGGTAGTGAATGTCACGTTCGAGGATAAGCGCGGTTTCTCTGAGTAAAGTCCAGAGTTACCCCTGGCGGTGCAGCTCAAGCGTAAAGTCGTAATACTCGTTCAGGCACCAGGTCCAGGTGTGTTCCACCGGCTGGTCGTTATGACTGTAACCGGTACGGGTGACCAGCAGCAGTGGGGCGTGCTCGTTAATTTCAAGATAATGGGCGAGGCGCGCATCGGCCGCAACGGCGCTAAAACGCTGGCTGGCGCGCAGCACAGGGAAGCCTTTTTTCTCAAGCCAGAGGTACAGCGACTCCTCCAGCTCGCCCGGCTTTTCCAGCAGCGGGGCGGGCAACAGCGCGGTTTGCAGCGAAACCGCGATGCCGTTGATTTTCCGCAGGCGGGTCAGTTCAACCACATCATTTCGCGCGTCCTGCAACTGCAAAACCCGCTGCTCTTCAGGCGTCGACGCCCGGCGGGCAAACCCCACCAGTTCGCTCTGCGCTTCGCCGCCGCTGGCATTCGCCATTTCACTGAAGCTCTCCAGCAGCGGCAGGGACTGGCGGATATGCGGTGCCACAAAGGTGCCCGAGCCCTGATTGCGCAGCACAATGCCGTCTTCCAGTAACTGCTGAAACGCCTTGCGCACCGTGCCTCTGGCAATCCCCAGTTGCTCGACCATCTCTCGCTCAGAGGGAAGCGCATCGCCGGGCCGTAGCTGGCCGCGCGTGATGGCGGATTTAATGACGTTCACCAGTTGCATATAGAGCGGCAAACTGCTGGCGGCATCGAGGGTGAACAGGGCGGCAGGCGTGAGCGTCATGTGAGGGGTTCTTTGTCAGGTGGATCAGGAGTGTGTGTACCAATTGTTATCCACTGCGTCCGTTCTGTCACGCGTCTCGTCAGGTGATCTGACGCTTAAATGTTGATCAGATCACAAAATAATCAGCAAAGAATAGTCACTCACCGACATATTCATCTAATGTATATTAATGGTACACAATTGGTTTATGTTCATAAGGGTGTGAAAATGACGCAAAAACGGTTGCTGGACTGTGCCGCTTCTGACCTGGTACAGCTGGATAAAGACGCGCTTATCTATGCGATTCGCGCCAGTGAAGGGCGTGTGCTGGTAAGCGAAACCATTGCCGTGACCCAGCCTTTGCTTAACAACGTCAGCAATGCGGAACTGGCGGCATCGCAGGGAGCCGACATTCTGCTGATCAATATGTTTGACAGCGAAAACCCGCAGATTCAGGGGCTGCCCGCGGGCATTGAACCTGCGGATGCGTTACGTGAACTGCAACGGCTGACCGGGCGGGTCATTGGCGTCAATCTCGAAGCGGTCGATCCGCGCTACGCTGCCGCCCATGATGACATCTGGTCGATGAAGCCGGGGCGGGCTGCCACCGCGGAGAATGCCCGCAAGGTGGTCGCCATGGGGGCAAAAATCATTGTGCTGACCGGGAATCCGAATAACGGCGTCAGTAATCATGCCCTGGGGCTGGCAGTAAAAGCGATTCGGGATGCGATTGGGGACAGCGCCGTGCTGATTACCGGCAAGATGCACGGCGCGGGCATTGTGCGGGAAAGCGGCAGCGCGATTATCACCCAGGAGGATGTGGCCTGGTTTGCAGAGCAGGGAGCCGATGTGGTGCTGATACCGGCACCGGGGACAGTGCCAGGCATGAGTCAGCAAAAAGTGGCTTCGCTGATAGACGTCGCCCATGCCAACGGCGTGCTCGCGATGACCGCGATCGGCACTTCGCAGGAAGGCGCAGACGTCAGCACGGTGCGCCAGATCGCGCTGATGAGCAAAATGGCCGGAGCGGATTTACATCATATTGGTGATACCGGCTTTATGGGGATGGCGTTGCCGGAGAATATCTTTGCCTATAGCGTGGCGATCCGCGGCGTGCGTCATACCTATACGCGTATTGCGCGGTCTGTTTTGCGTTAAAAGCGGGGTAAACAGGAAAGCAGATATCCGCAGCGGCGCGGATATCTGTAACGGCTCACTCAGAGGATCTTTTTCAGCGCCACGTGGTACAGCAACATGATGGTTTTCGCATCCACAATCAGCCCACTTTCAATACCGGCCAGCGCCTCGTCGAGGGTCATTTCCAGCACTTCGATATCTTCCCCTTCATCTTCAAGGCCGCCACCCTGGCTCACTTTGTCGTCCGGGTGATATTCCGCGATATAGAAATAGAGCTTTTCGGTGACGGAGCCGGGGCTCATATAGGCTTCGAAGACTTTCTGCACGTTCTCAATACGATAGCCGGTCTCTTCCTCGGCTTCGGCTTTGATGCGGTTCTCAGGGTCCATGTTATCGAGCAGCCCGGCCGCCGCTTCAATCAGGTTATCCTCATGGCCGTTCACAAACACCGGGAAGCGGAACTGGCGCGTCAGGGTGACGGTGCGTTTTTCCCGGTTGTAGAGCAGGATGGTTGCGCCGTTGCCTCTGTCGTACACCTCGCGGTTTTGCCGCTGCCACTCGCCGTCCTGCCTGCGGATATCAAAGGTGTATTTCTTTAACGTATACCAGTCGTCGGATAACACTTTACTGTCAGCAATGCGTACTTCTGCACGTTTTGATTGCACGATCGTTCCTCCATACGTAGAGTAGTCATCATAAACGGCAGTTTCGTGCATGATCAAGATCATTCGTGTAATAAATCGTGCAATAACAGGAAAACAGCAATGCTCACCAGCCAGCGTAAAAGTCTCATCCTCGAACAACTCGCCCGCGAGGGCCTGGTGCTGTCAAAAGATCTCAGCCTGCAGTTTGCCGTGTCGGAAGACACCATTCGTCGGGATCTGCGGGAACTGGCGGCGGCCGGGGAATTACAACGCGTGCACGGCGGCGCGCTGCCTGCATCGGGCGCAACGGTGGATTTTGCCGGGCGACAGGGGCTGAGCCTTGACTCGAAAAAGCGGGTCGCCAGAAAGGGGGCGGAGCTTATCTCTGACGGGCAGGTGGTGATCATTGATGGCGGCACTACCACCGCCGAGCTGGTGAGCTTTCTGCCTCGTACTCTTAGCATCACGGTGGTGACCCACAGTCCGGGGATTGCGCTGGCACTGGTGGAGCATCCGCGCATTGACGTTATTTTGATCGGCGGAACGTTATTCAAGCATTCCGTGGTGGCAACCGGAACCACGGCTATTGAGAGTATCGCCGCGATTCAGGCCGACCTGTTCTTTATGGGCGTCACCGGTATTCATCCAAAGGCCGGGCTGACCACCGGGGATTACGAGGAAGCCTGCGTGAAACGTGCGTTCTCGCGCCGGGCGGCGGAAACCATCGTGCTGGCGTCGGCGGAGAAAATTAATGCGGCCTCGCCGTATGTGATTGGTGATTTAACGCTGGCGAATACGGTAGTGGTTGAGGAGGGCGTTGAACAGAGTCTGGTGCATTCGCTGGAAGCGGCGGGGGTGCTGGTGGTGACGGCACAATAATGTATTGAAAACGAAAGACAGGCGCAGGGCCTGTCTTTCGGGTTAAGCGTATTACCCCAGCATTTTAGCGTCAGGTTCGGCTTTTTTGATTTCAATACGTTTGATCGGACCGACAATCACCAGGTAGCTGAAGATAGCGACCAGCGCATGCAGTGCCACGTAAACCAGCGCGTATTCAAAGTGGCCGGTGGCCTTCACGATGTAACCAATCACCACCGGGGAGATAATCCCGGAAATGTTGCCACACAGGTTGAAGATACCGCCTGCTGTACCCGCCATCTCTTTCGGTGCCACGTCGGACATCACCGCCCAGCCCAGCGCACCGATGCCTTTGCCGAGGAAGGCCAGCGCCATAAAGAACACGACCATGTAGATGGAATCCACGTAGTTACAGAAGATCATCATCATCGACATCAGCATGCCGAAGACGATTGGTGTCTTACGGGCAATGGAGAGTGATTTGGTGGCTTTCAGAATACGGTCAGACAGCACGCCGCCTAACAAGCCGCCGAGGAAGCCGCAAATGGCCGGGATAGCCGCAATAAAGCCCACGGTTTTAATATCCAGGTGTTTTTCCATGGCCAGATACAGCGGGAACCAGGTAATAAAGAAATAGGTGATAACCGTAATACAGTACTGGCCCAGGTAAATCCCCAACAGCATGCGGTTGCTCATCAGTTGTTTCAGCGCACCTTTATTTTTGGTCGGTGCCTTTTTCACATTGTTCTGGTCCATATCGACCAGCGCACCACCTTCACGGATATAGTCGATTTCCGCGGCGTTGGCTTTGGGGTGAGAGAGCGGATTATGAATCACTTTCGCCGCAACCAGCGTCACCAGCAGACCCAGGATCCCCATAAAGATGAAGATGGATTCCCAGCCCATCGACATGGTCAGCCAGCCCATGATGGGAGCGAAAATGACGGTGGCAAAGTACTGCGCGGAGTTAAAAATAGCCGCTGCCGTAGCGCGCTCTTTTGACGGGAACCAGGCGGCAATAAAACGGCTGTTACCGGGCATAGAAGGGGCTTCCGCCAGACCGACGAAGAACAACAGCACCGCCAGGCTAATCAGCGCGCCGTAACCGTCAAAGACAGCAACAAACCCTTGCAGCAGCGTGAAGATGGACCACAGGCTCAGGCTCCAGAGGTAGATTTTCTTGGAGCCAAAACGGTCGAGTAACCAGCCACCGGGGATCTGCGCAATACAGTAAGCCCAGGCAAAGGCGGAGAAAATCCAGCCCATCTGGCCTGGGTTAATGCCCAGCGCAGAGGACATGTCTTTCCCGGCAATGGCAAGCGTAGTACGGTCACCGACGTTTACCGCCGTGACAATAAATAACATGATGACGATATGCCACCTGATATTCGTTTTTTTGGCGTAGGCAACGCCCTCAAGATTATTAACTTGACTCATGAAGAACCACCTCGAAGTTATTAAATTGTTCGAAATTTAAAAAATTATTACGAGCTGAAACCTTATTTTTTATTTTCCCGTAGGCTGAAAACTGTTCATTTGCTCTGTTGTGTGCTCGTGCAATGTATTAAAGATAAAGCGCTGCCAGCCCTGCAACAATGTGCATATGCATGAACAAAAGGGGGTGTTTTTCGCGTTTACCTCGAACGGGGTAAAATGTTTGAAGTGGATCACGATTTTTACTGGTTGTTCTGCCTACCGGTAACATTTTGAATCATTTTAATCGCTGACGCTTCTTTACGTTGCGTTTGTTATTTATGAATAGTTTCCCCAGTGAATTACTCATATATTTGCTGCTCTCTTATGCAAAGGTTAAAAAAAGAATATGAGTTTTAACTTATATGAATAGTTTTGTTTACACGCAGGCCGGATTGTTAGCGGGGCAGTGAACGAGGGGAAGGGTCTTACGGGGCGTCGGCGTGAGGCAACGGTATTGTGCACCTTAAGTGAAATGCATAGTCAGGGCCGCGTCCCTACAGAGACGCATCCTGGCATGAGTGGATATAATGTTTAATTTACCTTCCGTGGATAGGATTTTCTTTCTAATAACTGGTTATCCGCTTACTGCGGATACATAGGTATATGTCAGCACACCGATCGCCGTACAACTGATAATTGCAATAATCACCATCATCACCAGATATCTCATTTTTAATCCAAACATAATTCCTCCTTAAGAATGATCTCAATGCCAGGGTTTCCCTGGAAAGGGGCGATGAGTATTGGGCATGAAAATGCGAGTTATATTGATCGCAATCAATAAAAAACGGGTATTTTTGTGTATTGCGATAATTTTAACTATCAATACCTAAATCAATAGTTGATAAAGCTATCATTTATTATCTTTTCAAAACATGACGAATTATTTCCGGTGTGAATGTTAAGTTATTATCCATCAATATTACAGCGATTGATGATTTTTTAATCGCGTTCGTTATTTTTTCTGATTATTTATTATCAATATCGAGGGTTTAAATATGTACAAAAATATTCTGGTTCCTGTCGATGTCTCTGAATTGGGTCTGACAAATAAAGCACTCGTACATTCAATTTTTATGGCCAAACACTCTGATGGCAATATTCATCTGGTGGCGGTCAACCCCGGTTTTTCACCTGAGTTGACGCGCGGATTTATTTCGGATGCAAAACGGATGGAAAAACATCTGTTTGACGTCTCAAGCACGGCACTGACGGCGCTGGCAAGCAAAATGGATTACCCGGCAGAGAAAATTCATGTGCATGTTTGCAATGGCAATATTCGCGATGAAATTACGCGTACCGCAGACAACCTCAATGCTGACGTGATTGTTATCGGTTCCCGAAATCCCAGCATCAAAACCCATCTGCTGGGATCCTCAGCGGCCAGCATCATTCGCTATGCGCGTGTACCGGTGCTGGTGGTCCGCTAAGCAAAGCATGCCGCACTGTTTTAAGCTGGATTCCAGGAGGGAACCGTGGATTCAGGACAACCGGACGTCGTGTTACATCAGCACAGTGTGGAAAAGGCGTTACCGCGAAAAGTCGCTAAACCCGCATGGCTGCGCTTTTTGCTGCATTTTAACAATGTGCTGATTTACGTGCTCCTGGTGGCTGCCGTGCTCACGGCAACGATGGGGCACTGGACTGACACCCTGATGATTCTGGGTGTGGCGGTTATCAACGCGATGATGTCCGATATTGCAACACAGCGCACGCCCCTGATGCAGCAAACAGACACGCTGGGAAAGGTCATTTTCACGCTTATCTTAGTGATGATGGTGGCGCTGCTTATTTTCAGTCTGGCCTTTCGCGATATGCCCGATTCGGAATTAATGCTGTTACTGATTAGCCTCGCCCTGGCTGTCGTGCCGGAAGGATTGCCCGTCATTATGTCCATCATTCTGTCTCCTGGCGTGCAAAAAATGGCGTTCCATAAAGCCATTATTCGCAAACTGCCTGCGGTGGAAACTCTGGGCGCGATGACGGTGATTTGCGCCGATAAGACCGGCACCTTAACGATGAACGAAATGACCGTGCAGACGATCATTACCGCCGATAAGACGCTACACGTCGAAGGAAACAGCTACGAGCCGGTCGGAAAAATCGTTGAAGAGGGGCACTCTGATCCGGTTGCTGTCACGAGCGGGTCATTGCTGGAAAGTTATTTCACCGCCATCGACCTCTGCAACGACAGCCAGCTGTATCAGGATGAGAGTGGCATCTGGAAAATTGCCGGAAATCCAACGGAAGGTGCCCTGAAGACACTGGCCCGGAAGGCAGGGTTACCGGCAAGAGACGCGGAGTTTGTGAGTAGGCTCCCTTCTGACTCGCAGCATAAATACCTGTCAGCGCTGTACCGGATAGGCGGTGAAGAGATGATTTTTCTCACCGGTGCGCCCGATGTGCTATTCCGACTCTGCCAGTATCAGCACACCCGGCAGGGGCTGGAGCCACTCAATCTGCCATGGTGGGAAGCACAAATGGAAGCATACGCGCAAAAAGGGCTGCACAGGGTGGCGGCGGCATGGAAGCCCGCGAGAAAAGGGCAAAAAACGCTCTGCCATGAAGACGTTCAGACCGGCACCATCTTGTTGGGTATCGCGGGCATGATGGACCCGCCCAGGCCTGAAGCAGTTGCGGCGATCCACGATTGTCAGCAAGCCGGTATCCGCGTGAAGATGATAACAGGCGATCATCCACAAACGGCGTTAAGCACGGGCAAATTATTGGGCATTTGCCATACGCAAAGCGCCATTACGGGACGTGAACTGAGGCTGATGGATGAAGCTCGGTTTATGGAGGCGGTACAGCGTTATGATATTTTCGCGCAAACCAACCCTGAAGATAAACGTCGTCTGGTGCAGGCGTTACAGCAGCAAGATGAGGTTGTTGGCGTAACCGGAGACGGGGAGGAGGATGCGCCCGCCCTGAAGCAGGCGGATGTAGGGATCGCGATGGGCATCAAAGCAAACGAGGTCACGAAAGAGGCGGCCGATATGGTGCTCACGGATGATAACTTCGCCACGCTTACCAGCGCCGTGCGTGAAGGGCGACGGGTTTACGACAATCTCAAGAAGACCATTTTGTTTATCATGCCGATGAACTTTGCGCAGGGCATGTTGATTATTATTGCCTTTCTCGCCGGGCATGTAATGCCACTCACTCCGGGGCTGATTCTGTGGATGAACATGGTCACGCTGGCAACACTTTCGTTGGGTCTGGCGTTTGAAGCCGGTGAGAAAAACATCATGAACCGGCCGCCGCGCAGCCGTGGCAGGCGGATTATGGATGGATTCGCGCTCTGGCGGGTGGTCTTTGTCGGCTCGATGATGGCGTGCAGTGCATTTGCCCTTGAAGCCTGGCTGCAACCGGACGGTTATTCCCCGGCGTTTAGCCGTACCGTACTGCTGCAATTGCTGGTGACGGCGCAGTGGTTTTATATGATGAATTGTCGCGTGACGGACGGCTTTTCGCTGAACAGAGGGGCGCTGCGTAACAAAGGTATCTGGGTGGCCAGCGCGATGTTACTTGTGCTGCAAATGCTGATTATCTACGCGCCGTTTATGCAGACACTCTTCGGCACCGTCTCATTGCCGCCGCGCTACTGGGGCCTGACGTGCTGCATCGGCTTTGTTATGTTCCTGGTGGTTGAGATTGAAAAATCCCTGACCCGCAGGTGGCATACCGGGAAACGCCTGGCACACCTGTCTACTTCTCCGTAATCACATCTCCAGGCCTGAGTGAATTCAGGCCTGGCTGTACTTTCCTGTTATTGAGGGTCGATCAGGGGAACATGCGGCGCGGCATGACGCGGCAGATGCCCGGTCAGGCGCGGGTCCGGGCGCACCTCCACCTGGAATGCATAAGGGGTAAAGCCGGAACGAATATAAAAATTCAGTGCAGAAGGATGGTCGAAGGTGCAGGTATGCACCCAGAAACGTTCAATCGGCTTTGACCAGGCCAGTTCGCTGGCTTTGTTGATCACCGCACGCCCCAGGCCTTTGCCGGTCGTCCCCTGAACTAACCCGACGAACCCCAGTTCACACTGGCCGGGTTCACTGAAATCCAGCTCCAGCATGCCAATGTCTTCGCCATCCTCGCGAATCACATAAATATCGACGTTATTATTGTTGAGAATATTTTTTAGCGCCTGGTCAGGCATAAATAAGCGTGAGAACCACAGCCAGTCTTCACCGACTTTGCGAAACAGCGTGCGATAGGTCGCCAGATCGTCGCCAGCAAAAGGCTCCAGCGTGATGCCCGCAGGCAAAGGGGCGGCGTCAGTTTGCGGCTTCTGACGCATCTCCAGGCAGGTGACCACCGACGCGACATGGCCTGGCGGTATATCAGAATAACCAAATGCGATGTTGATCTTAGATGTACTCATTTTTCTCCCTTGTCACTTCCGGTGTTTTTAACAAGCGCACCACTATGCCATATCAGCGTAAAGCCAGGATAGCGTCGGGCGCCCCCTCAAAAATAAAAGGATTGAGAAACATTCGTCCCCAAAAGAGGTTCCGATCTACCTGACTTAATTCCACTTCATCGCACACACTGTCCCATTGGCTTCGGACGATGTGTAGACAATGCAAGATGATGCCAATCGCTTCTTGTTCCGTCAGGAGATACTTGGACGCAGATGACAGACAAACCGCCAGGTTGCTCATTCGATTTTCACCATAAATAAGCATCGCCTGTGTGGCTTCATTACCTGAACGTCCCTGAGGGCAAATATCATATGCCGGTGTTAAGCTTAATTTCTGCCCATCCCAAAATGCAGCATGATTACGCGCATGGTCGTCGGTATTTCCACAAATAATGTTGAAAACAAGCCGACTAAATAATTCACGTAACGTTTGTGCGGGGTGAATAAAACGCTGGCGTATAATATCGGTAAGTTCCTCATAGCTCGCATAGCGGGCCATCAGTTCATCAAGACCAAAGAGCGTCAGAGCCGAAACCATCAATTTTCGTTCCCACTCATGATGTTTACGCCGCCTGTCAAAACGCTCGATGAGAATAACATCTCGACCCGCCGTACGCCGGTAAAGGACTGGGGCGACGTTTAACCCTGACCGGGATGCAAGCGTCATTGCAATAAACTCCGCTTTAACGACGTTATAGGTGTCCGTTGTTGAGGAGAATTTGGCGATGTATTTTTTGTCGCCTGATTCGATCATTGCTTTGGGTCTTGCTCCCCCCAGGGAACTGCCATGAAACAATGCCTGGTCCAGTTCCGGCGTCAAAGGAATACCTGCATCGACCCGTGAAGCAGCATGCATCAGTTCTTCAAGCGATGCACTTTGTGACGATCGTGGAACATATTCAGTAGCAGACAGCTGGAAATCGAGTCCACCAATCCTGTCCGAGCCTGATTCAAGCAAATACGTCATTTCGTCCAGCGTGCCGGGGTCAGTCTCTTTTCCTCTTGCGCCGACAAGTCTGTTTAAAATAACGCGACGCCCCCAGGCATCGGGTGCAGCATCGCGTAATGCACTGGCCTGCTGGAGTTCTGGCGCAGGATATTGTGCTCCGCGAATGAGGGGAAGTTCAGGTTCGTAAATGGCAATCGCATCGCTGCGTTCGAGGTAACTTCGACCATAGTTGAAAATGAGTCGGCTGTTGTTACGACTTATTGCACCGGCAACGACAGGCTGGGTGGTGCCGGGTAACCATATCCAGACAAACGCACGTTCAGGCGTGTTTTCAGAAATCATCATCTATCTCTTTCCTTGAGTGATGTACTGCGCGGGGCAACAGTGACAGATTTTTTTCGGCATTTGCAATATGCAGTGGCATCGCCCGGTGTTCGGGTAAAAAAAGAGGAACGCCAGTGAGGGTTGCCAGCTCGAATACTGCGCCAATTGAACAGCCCATGTCGCCTTCTTCTGCGCGATAAACAAGCCCGCGCGAGACATTTGCGCGCTCTGCCAGTTCTTCAATTGTCATACCCCGTTCGATGCGGCCCGTACGGATAAGTAGTCCCAGTAATCGTGCGGCATCGGTGCTGTATCTGGAGTAGGTGCGAGCAGAGGGTTTGGCCATAGCGGTTACATTGTTCCATTAACGGTGCGTATCGCATAACTATAGCCTGTTTATAGAACAACGCTATGGTAAGTCACAATAATGTTCCATTAATGAGTCGTAATGTCTCAATGTGCACTATTAATGGAACATCTCTACTGTTAGCGACATATTCTCTTTATTACTCCGACGTGAATCAGACCACGCAATTGAATAAGAATTTACTCAACGTAGATCACATTTTTAACATCTGAAGATTGTGCACTGGAGATGAACTCCAGATAATCCGCCGAAATTGCCCATTTTTATTACGGCATGCTACTGCGCAAGCAGGCAAGACCAAAATAGAAATGCTCTCCCGTTAAGGGGAGCGTCTCTGTTTTGGTCTTTTTTTTTTTGCCCCAACACCAGGGAAACACCATGAACTATAAAGACATAGCAGAACACATCCTCCATCACGTGGGCGGCGCGGGTAACATCCGTACCTTGACCCACTGCGCGACACGACTGCGTATGGAGTTTAACGATCGCAGCAAAGTCCAGGACGAATCGGTCGCCCAGATCCCCGGCGTCATTAGCGTTGTGGAGAAGGGCGGCCAGTTCCAGGTGGTCATCGGTAACGAGGTTCAGCAGGTTTTCCGCCTGCTGAGCAAAGCGCTGCCGGAAAAGAAAGTGGCGGCCACCGAAAAGACCGATCAGAAACGTAACGGGGTGATTACCCGTATCATCAGTGTTATCTCAACTACCTTCACCCCCGTGATCCCGGCGATTACCGGAGCGGGGATGATCAAAGCGCTGCTGGCCATCCTCAAACTGACGGGGCTTATCAGCGCCACCAGTCCGACTTACCAGCTGCTGAACATTATTGCCGATGCGGCCTTTTTCTTCCTGCCTGTACTGCTGGCCTACGGCGCGTCGATGAAGTTTGAGTGTAACCCGATTCTGGCAATGACCATCGCAGGCGTGCTGCTGCATCCTGGCATCGGCCAGATGATGGCAGCCGGAAAGCCGGTCGACTTTATGGGCATCAACGTCCTGCTGTCTGACTACGCAGGCTCGGTATTGCCGATTATTCTGACCGTCTGGCTGATGTCGTGGGTGGAGCGCTTTGCGGAAAAAGTCTCGCCTTCCATCATCAAGTTCTTCATTAAGCCGATGCTGATCCTGCTGATTACCGCGCCGCTGGCGCTGGTGGTGGTCGGCCCGGCGGGTATTTTGCTTAACGATCTGGTTGCCGCAGGTGCCGCCACTATTGACCGTCATGCCAGCTGGTTAATCCCGATGCTGATGGGCACGCTGCAACCGTTCCTGATTATCACCGGTACGGCCTGGGCAATGACACCGATTGCGACCGGGCAATTGAGCAAAAATGGCTTCGAGATGATCAATGGGCCGGGGATGCTGGCGTCTAACGTGGCGATGGGTGCGGCAACGCTGTGCGTGGCGATGAAAACCAAAAACAGCAACCTGCGCCAGCTGGCTTCGTCTTCGGGTTTCACGGCGCTGCTGGGGATAACGGAACCGGCGCTGTACGGTGTGCTGCTTAAATTCCGCCGTGTGCTGGTGGCCGCAATGATCGGCGGCGGCTGCGCCGGGATGTATGCCGGGTTAAGCGGTCTGGTGCGTTATGCCTTTGTCTCGCCAGGTCTGGCCGCATTGCCTGCGTTTATCGGCGAAAACCCGATGAACATCGTGCACGCATTAGTGACCGTGGCGATTTCGATTGTCGTGACTTTCGCCCTGACCTGGATGTTTGCATTTAAAGATGTTGAAGAAGAGGCCGCTGAACTTCCGGCAGCACCTGTATTTGCCGCGCAGACGCAGGGGGATAGCGTGATTGCCAGTCCGCTAAAAGGTGACGTTGTCACGCTTGCTGAGGTTAATGATGACGTATTCTCCGGCGGTTTACTCGGCCAGGGTGTCGCAATTCACCCGCAGGAAGGGGTACTGAAAGCGCCGTTTGATGGCAAAGTGATGATGTTCCTGCCGTCCTGCCACGCCGTGGGCTTGCAGGATGCGAACGGGCTAGAACTGCTGATTCACATCGGTATTGATACCGTCAATCTTAACGGCCAGCATTTTAGCTCTGCCCTGAAAGTGGGTGATGACGTGAAAGCAGGTGAAACGCTGATTACTTTTGATATTGCCGCCATCAAAGACGCCGGGTATGACCTGATAACACCGGTAGTGGTGGTGAACGGCGACGACGACATGACATTGCGCATGACGGCCGCCTCAACGGTGACCTTTGGCGATGAGCTGATGGTGCAGTCAAAAAGCGGGAGCAACCTATGATTTATCAGAACGTTGCGCCTTTCCCGGAAGGCTTCCTGTGGGGAGCCTCCACCTCAGCATACCAGGTCGAAGGGGCCTGGAATGAAGACGGCAAAGGGCCGTCGGTGGTGGACATGCTCACACATCCGCAAGGGACGGCAGATTTTCGCGTCGCCAGCGACCATTATCACCGCGTCGAGGAAGATGTGGCGCTGATGGCAGAAATGGGGCTGAAGGCCTACCGGTTTTCGGTGGCCTGGTCGCGGGTTATCCCCGATGGTGACGGGGAGATAAACGAAGCCGGACTGGACTTCTACCGCCGGTTAATTGACACCCTGAACCGTCACCAGATAACCCCGGTGGTGACGCTCTACCATTTTGATTTACCCTGGGCGCTGGAGCAAAAAGGGGGCTGGCTCAACCGCGATACCCTCGACGCCTTTGTGCGCTATGCGGCATTACTGTTTCGCGAGTTTGGCAGCAAGGTGCCGCTGTGGCTGACCATCAACGAGCAGAACACCATGATCCTGCATCCGGGTGCCATTGGCGTGCCGGAAGGTGGTGAATTGCCGGGCAAAAAGGCGCTCTATCAGCAAAATCACCACATGATGCTGGCGCAGGCGAAGGTGTTTGCCCTTTTCCATCGGGAATATCCGGGGCTGAAAATCGGCCCGGCAATCAACACCACCTCAATGTATGCCGAAACCTGCAAACCTGAGGATGCGATCGCTGCCCACAACTGGGAGACGCTGCGCGGCTGGAGTTTTCTGGATGTGGCGGTTCATGGGCGTTACAACGCGCTGGCCTGGGCATACTTACGGGACAGAGGGCTGGCCCCTGAGTTTTCAGAAGGGGACGCAGACATTCTGGCCCAGGGGAAACCTGATTTTATCGCCATCAACTACTATTCGACGGCGACCATTGCCGCCAGCCGGGGGGACGGTAACGATGTGGCCCCGCGCGCGGGTGACCAGCAGATCATGCTGGGAGAAACCGGCGTTTATCGCCCGGCAGAAAACCCGTGGGTGGGGAAAACGCCTTACGGTTGGGTGGTGGATCCCGTTGGCTTGCGTCTGACCCTGCGCAAGGTCTGCGAGCGCTACGGTTTGCCTGTACTCATCACTGAAAACGGCATGGGCGCGCCGGATAAACTTGAAGCCGACGGAACCATTAATGATGACTACCGCATCGCCTTTTTACAGGCACACATCGAACAGATGCAGCTGGCAATAACCGACGGTGTGGATCTTATGGGGTACTGCCCGTGGGCCGCGATAGATGTGGTCAGTACTCATCAGGGCTATGCCAAGCGCTACGGTTTTATTTACGTCGATCGCGGCGAAGATGACCTCAAAGCGCTGCGCAGGATCCGCAAACGCAGCTTCTGGTGGTATAAGGATGTGATTGCGAGAAACGGTAATTCTGAGGACGACACTCAGCCATGATTGTTCAGAAGGTACTTAATAACAGCCTGGTGCTTTCCTGCGATGACGATAACCGCGAGGTTATCGTCATGGGGAAGGGTATCGGTTTTAGCAGCCGACCCGGGGACGAAGTGCCGCCAGACAAAATCGAAAAACTGTTTGTGGTTCAGGAGCAGACCGGGCACAGCGGGTATCTGGATGCGCTGTCCTCCATGCCCGATGAGATAATCGAAATGGCCTCGACGATCCTCTCGCGAGCCAACGCACAGCTGGCGAACAAGGTCAGGGAGCAGATCTTCTTCACCCTGGCCGATCACCTGATGTTTGCGATTGAACGCTGCCAGAAAGGCATCGCCATTCAGAACCGGTTGCTGTCGGAAGTCCGTCGTTTTTATCCGCAGCAGTACCGGGTGGCCAGTGAGGCAGTGGCGGCGATTAATCAACAGTACGCCCTGAATCTGCCGGATGAAGAGGCGGGAAACATCGCCTTTCATCTGGTGAACGGGCAGACCGAGGGTGATGATGTTGCGCAGACCATGCAGTCGGTGAAGATGCTAAAGGATATTTTTAACCTTGTGCAGTATCACTTCAAACGGGAAATCGACACCGAATCACTCGACTACTCGCGCTTTCTTATCCATATGCAGTTCTTCCTCCAGCGTCTGCAGGAGGGGGAACTGGATAAGTCCCGCGACAGTTTCCTGTTGGTACAAATCATCAAGGAGTTCCCGCACGTCTACCGCTGCTCACTGTTGATTCGCGACTATGTGAAATCCCAGCTCAATCTCACCCTCGGAGGCAACGAACTGCTGTGGTTAACCGTGCATCTGGTGCGCATTACCGGGGCGGATGCAGAGTGAGGTGCACCGCCACTGGCGCAAACTATCTCAAAAAATCGTTAAATTGAGATAGTTTCAGAAAACAGGCTATACTATCTCAAAATGACGCAATTTTGAGATAGTTCAATGACCATTAAACGTCCACCTGCGCTTGTCCCGCTGACTGACATGACAGCGGCGACCCTGAGCAACCACCTGAAATATAACCGCCTGACCGATGAAAAAGGGCGCTATCTGCCTTTCGATGCCTTTCAGTACCGCATCAAGAAGGGAGATGACGTGGATGTTGCCTGGACCCTGACCCGTCTGGCGCGCAACGCGGCCATCCAGCGAATCGATTATCAAAATACGTCGGGTGAGCAGGCCGGATTCAACATCACGCCCGCCATTTATGCCGTCTGCGAAGCGGTAGATAAACATGCCACAGCCCTGGCGCTGAAAGAACAGACAGACCGACTGCGTGGTGCCGGGGCAGAACTTAATCAGCTTCGCCTTGAAGAGCCAATCACCAGTTCTCAGCTTGAAGGGGCGAACACGACCTCATTAGTGGCCAGAAACATGCTGGAATCCGGACGTGCACCGCGCACCGAGGACGAGCAGATGATTGCCGGTAATGCGCGTTTGATGGCAGACATTCCGGGGCTGCTCAATGAGCCTTTGACGCCAGCGCTGATTCGTAGGCTTCATGCCGTAGGAATGGGGGGGATCAACGATGCCAAATATCGCCCGGGAGAACTGAGAGAGACGGATGACATTGTCATTGCTAACTATGACGGCAATATCGTGCACCAGCCGCCTCATGCTGCATTGCTGGAAGACCGGCTGGCGAGCGTCTGCGACTGGCTGAACACCCCGGACGAATACATTCATCCCTTGATTCGCGCGTGCATTCTGCATTTCATGATTGCCCATGAGCACCCGTTCCGGGATGGAAATGGGCGTACCAGCCGTGGGCTTTTCTACTGGTTTATGCTGAAATCCGGCTACGATGCCTTCAAATACATTTCCATCAGCCGGCTGCTGTATGCCGCGCCGGTGAAATACGCGCATAGCTATCAGTTCACAGAAACGGATGCGATGGATTTGACCTATTTTCTTGAATATCAGGTCAGCATTGTGGGGCGTGCGCTGGCTGATTATCTGAGTCACATTGACCTTCTGACCAGCAGAAGCGCTACCCTCGATAGCCAGCTTTATGATTCCGGGGCCTTGAAAAGGTTGACGCCTCGCCAGGTCACCTTGCTCAACGTGATGCTTTCCACACCCGGAAAAGCCTATACCGCCGCAGAGGTCAGTGAGAGTCTCAACGTGTCCGACAACACCGCACGTAATGATTTGAGGGCTATCGTTCGGGAAGGGTGTGCCGAGGAAATAAAAGTCAACGATCAAAAAACCGTGTATGTGGCGCGCGTGACACGCTAACGTCCAGACGCCGGATGGGGCGTAACCGCCATCCGGGCTGGGTTCGCAGGCGTTTACTCTCCCCAGCGGTGCTTGAGGTAACTCACCGCATCGCGGGTCTGCGGCTGGTCGAGATAGCCTTCTCTGAACAAAATCGTGCCGCTGATTTGCGGAATGGAATCGTTCAAATCCAGCTGTTTTTTCAGTTCAGGTACGCCACCGCTGACCGTCCAGTCTGGCTCATTTTTTGACGGTTCACCCACTTTGTACAGCGCAACGCCAATATAGAGCCGCGTTTTGGTGGGTTTGACGACGTCCGCCCACCATTTTGCCAGCACATCATAACGGGCCGCATCTCGGGCAAACGGCCAGTAAATCTGCGGGGCGATGTAATCCAGCAAACCTTGCTGTACCCAACGCCGGGTATCTGCGAAAGACTCATCATAGGCTGCTGCACCACGGGTATCTGACCCGGCCGGGTCGTGTGAGCGATTGCGCCATACGCCTGCCGGACTGACGCCAAATTCAACGTTAGGGTTGAGCTGTTTGATGGTGTGTGACACCTGCTCGATCAACAACTGGGTGTTATGACGGCGCCAGTCCGCTTTTGAACTGAATCCCTGGCCATACTGCCTGAACGTGCTGGCATCATTGAGCGCAGAGCCCGCCGATTCGGTATAGAAATAGTCATCGAACTGCACACCGTCGACGGGATAACGCGCCACCACTTCAGCAATGATGCTGGTTATCCAGTCACGCGCTTCCGGGATGCCAGGGTCGAGCACATAGCGGTCGCCTGAGGTACGGATCCAGTCACGATGCAGCACAAACACGCTCGCCGGGTTCAGCGACAAGGTGCGGTTCAGCTCTGCCGCCGTGGAAGGTTTGATATTGGTCGACACACGGTACGGGTTAAACCAGGCATGGACGCGCATCCCACGTTTGTGGGCTTCGTCGAGCATAAATTGCAGCGGGTCGTAGCCCGGGTCCATGCCAATGGTGCCCGTCAGCATATCTGACCACGGCAGGATCTTTGACGGCCAGAGCGCGGTACCGTCCGGTTTCACCTGGAAGAAGACGGTGTTAATGCCCAGACTTTTCAGCTTATCGAGTTTATCGGTCAGTGCGGTCTGCTGGATCCGGATACGCACGGCAGGGCTGCTGCCATTCACTGAATTGAGCGGTGGCCAGTCAAGGCGAGAAACTGTGGTCAGCCAGACACCGCGCATGGGCGCATTGTTCTGCTGAGATTTATCCGCGAGAGGGTGTTTAGCAACCGGCGGAAGGGGGGTAACGAGAGAGGCGGGTGGCTTAGAGGTACAACTGGCGAGTAACAGTGCCGTTGCCATAAACGCACAGGTTTTTTTAATTCTCGTTAGCGGAAGAAAACGACGCGAGCGGTTAATGGGATACTCCGGTATTTCGGGTTGTCGCCTGGAAGGCATATTTTCGGCTTATTCGAGGGTAAGTCAATGCGGCCTGGGATAATTGGCCGAAACCGGAAACACGCATGCCAGCTGTAACGATCCCTTGCAGGACTTAATGCACGACAGAATCGGGCAAATTCTGACTTAAGCCGCAGAATTACAGTCTTTTTTTGGTGCAGCCTGTCGCTTTTAACGGCTTCGATTATGCTTAAAAAAGGTAGCCGTATCTTCCCTGGAAAAGTGCCCATGAAAACCCGTCTAAAAAAACTAAAAAACAGGTATCCGCTGCATATCCAGATAACCGTTCTTTTTACGCTATTAATTGTCTCGATTGGCAGCATCATCATTATTTTCAGCCATAGTCAGTTGACTAAACTGGCAGAAGTCAGCACACATCAGCGTTACCAACAAACGGGTGAAGCCATTGCCGCGGAACTGAATTCCGTGACACGAGCGATGGCAAGCTCGGTAAATATTCTGGCGAAAATGCCGATTGCCGAAGCGATGACGGAGCCGCAACGTCTGGCGCAGTTAAGTAATTTTATCATGGTGTTACAGCAGAACGATTACGCCAGCTCGGTATACACTGCATGGGATAGCGGGGATTTTTTTATTCTCCGCCGATTAACGCCTCAAAGCCGTACTGTATTTAAAAGCCCTGCCAGTGCGCAATGGCTCGCTCAGAACTACCGGTTTGATGTTAATCCGCCGCAAAAAAAAGAATTTTATTTAGACAATAAACAAAACATTATTTCTTCCGCCGTGGTGCCTTACGACAATTACGACCCGCGTACCCGAGAATGGTTTTCGCTGGCGCGTTCGAATAAAGAACTTATTACCTCGCCTAATTACGTGTTTAAAGCCACGGGGGAGACCGGTTTTACATACAGCCAGCAGGCCGAAAACCAGCACGCGGTAATTGGACTGGATGTTTCGCTCGCCTCACTTTCCGCATTTTTGCAGCAGCAAGGTCTACCGCCCGGCAGTCAGGCGGCGATTTTGTCTGAGTCAGGCGAGGTGATCGCCAGCCAGTCGGCACTCGAACACAATGTACAGGGCGGCATAAAAAACAATATTTCGCCGGTTTTGCAGCCGCTACTGGCGCAAGAGAATGTTACTCACAGTCGCATCTTCAGCGTGGACGATCGTGACTGGTATGGCTCCGTCATCAATATTCACAGTATGGGGAACGACTACCGGCTGGCAATTGCCACACCGGCTGAGTTTTTGACGGCAGGGGCCAGTTCAATCAGCAACCGCGCCACGCTGATTGCCTCATTACTCCTGCTTCTCAGCCTGCCGGTTATCTGGTATTTCTCGCGGAAAATCTCTCATCCGCTGCTCAGATTGCGAAAAGATGCAGAGAAAATCAGTAACCTGCATTTTGAGGCGGAAAACACGCCGACACCGATTCGATCATTGAAGAGATTGACGATCTTCATGTCGCAATGGCCAGGATGAAACAGACGCTGATCAAGTTTATTGCGATGGGCAGCATGCTGAGCGTAAAAAACGATTTTACTCAGCAGATGCAGGGGTTACTGACCGAAACCACGGAAATTGCGGACATGACGGGCGGCATGGTGTTTTTATCGAATCAGGAGGCGACGCTTTTCACACCGGCGGCCTTTCGCTGGCGTGAAGCGAACATTGATTTTTCAGATATTGCCCCGCTGGCGGCAGACCATGAGCGCTGTGATGCGTTCTGGCAAATACTCCAAGGGCAGACCATGAGCGGAATGCTGACGGAGGAAAACATTCCAGCGCCTTTGCTGGCATTTCTTTCGCCCCATTTACCGCTGCGGTATGTTGCCGTTCCGATGCAAACACACGATAACCACACCATGGGATTCCTGCTGCTGTTCAACACCCACACCCTTGCCGACAAACTCGAAACGGCAAAAATTCAGTTGATTAATTCTCTGGTCGGCATGTTGTCAGTGGCGATTGAAGCCCAGCATTTGCTGGTCGAGCAAAAAAAACTGATGAATGCCTTTATCAAACTGATTGCGGGTGCCATCGATGAAAAAAGCCCGTATACCGGTGGCCATTGTCAGCGCGTCCCGGTCATCACAAAAATGCTGGCGCAAGCCGCCGTTGATGCACGGGAAGGGCCATTTGCCAGTTTCACGCTTTCGGAAAATGAGTGGGACGAATTGCACACCGCTTGCTGGCTGCATGACTGCGGGAAGATAACCACCCCGGAAGCGGTTGTCGACAAAGCCACCAAACTTGAGCTGATTTACAACCGCATACATGAAATCCGCATGCGCTTTGAAGTGTTGAAACGGGAGCAAGAGATTGCATTCTTGCGCCAGCCTCTGAGCCAGCAAGCCCATAACGCACAAAACCTCGAAACCACGCTGCGCCAGCTTGATGACGATTTCTATTTTCTTGCTCGTTGCAATATCGGTTCAGAGTTTCTTTCCGATACTGCGCTGGCGCGGATCAAACGGATTGCCAGCTATCGGTGGATGCGAACCCTCGACGATACCGCCGGAATTTCTCAGGACGAACTGACGCGTAAAAAGCGCCAGCCGGTAACCTCATTACCCGTAATGGAACCCATGCTGGCGGATAAAGAAGAGCATATTGTCTACCGTACTGACGTTAGCAGGCAGGCTGACCGCTATCAGTTCAAACTCAAAAAACCTGTTTACCAGTACAACTACGGTGAAATTTACAATCTGGGCATTCGCCGTGGCACGCTCAACGACGAGGAGCGTTATAAAATTAACGAGCACATTATGCAGACCATCATCATGCTCGATAATCTGCCGTTCCCGCGCACAATGGCCAATGTGACGACAATTGCAGGAGGGCACCATGAGCGTGTGGATGGTAAAGGTTATCCATATCAGCTTGATCATACCCAGATGAGTCTGCAGGCAAAAATGCTGGCGATCGCCGATGTATTCGAAGCCCTGACCGCCATCGACCGGCCTTACAAACCAGGGAAACGGCTTTCTGAGGCGCTTAATATCATGGTCAGCATGGTGAATGAACATCACCTGGACAGGTCTCTGTTCATTTTGTTCCTGCAGTCAGGCGTGTGGAATAACTATGCCCGAACCTATCTGGATCCCGAGAAAACGGACGGTGTGGATGTTGCGGATTTGCTGGCAAAAATAATGCCGGATCAGGTGGAGACGGTGGAATCTGAGGTAAGCCCGGTCTAAATCAGTAAAGGCGTGAACAAGTCTGGCCAGAAGCGAGCACTCCTGCGGCTCGCTTCTGGTGATGCAGTATTACTCGAACAGACTGCGGTGCAATGCTTTGATGGCACTGTCTGCCGATTCTGCTGGCAACAGGAAGCAGAGCGTGTGATCGGATGCGCCATGGCAAATCATACGCACATGGTGTTTTTCCAGTTCTGCGAACACGTCTTTGCAAACGCCGGAAGCCTGAGTCAACGCATTACCGATCAGCGTGACCAGGTCGAGACCGGTTTCCAGCTCCACGCGGCAGCGGGAGGAGAGTTCGGTCAGAAGCGACGTCGTCAGTGAATCGGCATCACCGGAGGTGGCGCCTGACGAATTCAGAATCAGGGCAATGCTGGTTTCTGACGTAGTCACCAGATCAATCGCCGTATTATGACGAGACAGCACGGCAAACATCTCGGCCAGAAAAGTACAGGCCGGCTGCGTGTTCAGGCTGTGCAATTTCAACAGTGTCTGCTTGCGACGAACGGCCAGCGCACGGTAGCGGGGCGGGTTATCGGCATGACGACAGACCAGGGTTCCGCCCGCAGACGGGTTTTTACTCGAGCCCACAAACACCGGAATATCTTTACGCATCGCAGGCAACATGGTCGCCGGGTGAAGCACTTTGGCACCAAAGGCGGCCATTTCGCTGGCTTCAGAAAATGAGACGTTATCCATACGCTGTGCCTGGGGAACGATACGCGGATCGGTGGTATAAATCCCGGCGACGTCCGTCCAGATATCCACGCGAGCCGCGTGTAATGCTTCGCCAAACAATGACGCGCTGTAATCGCTACCGCCACGTCCGAGCGTTGTTGTCTGCCCCGTTGCATCGCTGCCAATAAAACCCTGGGTGATGACAATGGCCTGCTCAATGCGCGGGCGTAATTGTTTTTCCGCCTGCTCAGCCGTCTCAGCAATCAGCGGTTCCGCACAGCCGAAGGTGTCATTCGTTCGAATGGCTTTGCGGGCGTCGAACCACTGCGTTTCAACTTCACGCTCGCGCAGGACTTCAACAAACAGCAGGCTGGACATCAACTCACCGTGGCTCACCAGCGCATCACTCAATGCGGTGGTCGCGCTATGTTCAGCGGTCTCGGCGAGGCGGCTGATGTTTTCCAGCAGGAGATCAATCTCCTGGCCAATAGCATCAGGCTGTTTCAGGCGCGAAATAATGTTGTACTGGATGGTACGAAGGGTATCGATCTTGTCCATGCGGTCACGACGTTGGAGACCGGCGGCAAGTTCGACTAAAATATTAGTCACACCCGCGGATGCAGACAGCACCACGAGGCGGACATCTTTGTCAGCAAGGACGATGGAGGCACTACGGTTCATCGCGTCAAAGTCGGCAACGCTGGTACCGCCAAATTTGGCAACGACGATTTGTGGATAAATGCGAGTCATAACAATCTCATTTCAGGGCGCCATCGCTGGATGGCAAGAAAATTTTCATTCTCGGCTTAAGGGAAGGTGACTTCGCCTTACGAAATGTCCGCCCGCGAACATTTCTAATTACAACCCGGGATTAAGCTCCTGTTGTCGCTAACGTGTTTTGCCTGCACACGCTACGGGGTGTGATGCGCATTATATGACTTAAATTATTGGTTTCCTTTTCTTTATCAGGATTGAGTTTTTACTCATTTGTTGCCGGCACCGGTTGTCGTGAAAACGTCACGTCTAATCGTTAAAGTCTCGGCATCATGTTGTTAAAAACACCTGCTGGCTCGCCGTACAGGAATATTTAGCGCGGGCATAGTAAGTGATTTAACCGTTGGGATCGATGTTTTCCTGACGTTTTACGATAAGTCGATGATAAAAATAATAATTTTTTTAAAAGGCTTTACGTGGTTTGCCTTAAATAACGGTATGATTTGAAAGGAAAATTTTTGTAATAAACAGCAAGAAATTAAACGTTGAGTCCGCTGCTAAAAACACATATATTAGCCGCGTTTTTTCGACCCTAACCTTAAACCTTTATTCAATCCGGTGTTTTTGAAACCCGCGGTTGTAGGAGTGATATGATGACGGATAAAGTCCGTATTGATTCTTTGAGTGCTAATTCATTACCGCAAAGCAATGAAACCTTTTTAGCAAGACAAGCTGAGTTTGAATCTAACGTCAGGAGTTATCCGCGTAAACTGCCATTGGCAATTGCCAAAGCGCAGGGTGTCTGGATTACCGATGTTGAAAATAATCAATATCTTGATTGCCTCGCAGGTGCCGGGACTATGGCACTTGGCCATAACCATCCTGAAGTGCTTCAAAGCATCCAAAGTGTCATTACCAGTGGCTTACCGTTACATACGCTCGATCTGACCACGCCGCTGAAAGATGAGTTTTCATCTTATCTGCTGTCGCTGCTGCCAGGTCAGGGTAAAGAATATTGCCTGCAATTCACCGGTCCTTCCGGTGCTGATGCCGTTGAAGCTGCGCTGAAACTGGCGAAAAAAGTGACCGGTCGTTCAGGCGTGATCAGTTTCTCCGGCGGTTACCATGGCATGACCCATGGTGCGCTCTCTGTGACAGGTAACCTGTCGCCGAAAGAAGCGGTCAACGGCATGATGCCGGAAGTGCAGTTTATGCCTTATCCGAACCAGTACCGTTGCCCGCTGGGTATCGGCGGCGAGGCTGGTGTTAAAGCACTGACTTACTACTTCGACAATCTGATTAACGATGTTGAAAGTGGCGTGCGTAAACCGGCGGCTGTGATCCTGGAAGCCGTTCAGGGTGAGGGCGGTGTTAACCCGGCTCCAGCTGAGTGGCTGCAACGTATCCGTAAAGTGACGCAGGAACATGGCATTATCCTGATCATTGACGAAGTGCAGGCAGGTTTTGCCCGTACCGGCAAACTGTTCGCCTTCGAACACGCGGGTATCGAGCCAGACATTATTGTGATGTCCAAAGCTGTTGGCGGCGGTCTGCCGTTAGCTGTTCTGGGTATCAAAAAACAGTTCGACGCATGGGCGCCTGGTCACCACACCGGTACTTTCCGTGGCAACCAGCTGGCGATGGCCACCGGCCTGACTACCCTGAAAATCCTGAAAGACGATCGCATCGCCGATAAAGTTGCTACTCAGGGTGAATGGCTGAAAGGCAAACTGGCTGAGCTGCAAAAACGCTACCCGGTTATCGGTCACATTCGCGGCCTGGGTCTGATGATCGGTATTGAGATCGTTAAGCCGAACGAAGCGCAGGATCACATGGGTTGCTACCCGGCTGATGGTGAGCTGTCGGCACTGATTCAGAAAGAGTGCTTTAAAGCGGGTCTGATCCTTGAGCGCGGCGGCCGTAATGGTTGTGTCGTTCGCTTGCTGCCGTCGCTGCTCATCAGCAACGCAGAACTGGAAATCTTCCTCGATAAATTCGAGACCGCGATGCTGAATGCTGGCGTTAAGCCTGTTTAATCGGAGCTCAGGAACGAATGTCTGATTTAAATCTGATTCTGTCAGGTTCTGAGCAAAGTATTGCCGCGTACCAGGACGCTATCGACCAAAGCACCAAAGCAGTGGTGGAGTGGTTGAAGCAACCTGAGATGTATCAGGGCAAAACCGTTGAACAGCTGCGTGAACGTATCAACCTGGAATTCAGTTCTGAGGGCCTGGGTAACCAGGCCGCCATTGAACGTGCGGTTGAATACTTCCTGAAAGACAGCTTGTCTGTACACCATCCGCAATGTGTGGCGCATTTGCATTGCCCGAGTCTGGTGATTAGCCAGGCTGCGGAAGTGTTTATCAATGCGACCAACCAGAGTATGGATTCCTGGGATCAAAGCCCGTCAGCCACCATCATGGAAGTGAAGTTGGTTGAATGGTTGCGTGAGCAGGTTGGTTTTGCAGCGGGCGACGCCGGTGTGTTCACCAGTGGTGGTACGCAGAGTAACCTGATGGGCCTGATGCTGGCGCGCGATGCATTTTTCGAGCGCCAGGGTCATTCCGTTCAGCAGAATGGTTTGACGGGCGACCTCAGCAAACTGAAAGTGTTCTGTTCTGAAAATGCACACTTCTCTGTGCAGAAGAACATGGCGCTGATGGGGCTGGGCTACCGTTCCGTTACGCTGGTGAAAACTGACGAATTCTCTCGCATGGACATGAACGATCTGTCCGACAAACTCGCCCAGGCGAAAGCCAACGGTGAGCAGGTGATGGCGATTGTTGCTACCGCCGGTACCACTGATGCGGGTGCAATCGATCCGTTAGCGGAAATCGCCGCGCTGGCCGCGAAAGAAAACATCTGGGTTCACGTCGATGCAGCCTGGGGCGGTGCGTTACTGCTGTCCGAGAAATATCGTCATTACCTTGATGGCCTGGAACTGGTGGATTCCGTTACCCTGGACTTCCACAAACAATTCTTCCAGACCATTAGCTGCGGTGCATTCCTGCTGAAAGATGCTCGTCATTATCAGTTGATGCGTTACCAGGCGGCTTACCTTAACTCTGATTTCGATGAAGAGCATGGCGTGCCGAACCTGGTGTCCAAGTCTCTGCAGACAACGCGTCGTTTCGATGCCCTGAAATTATGGATGGGTCTTGAAGCGTTGGGCAAAAAGCAGTACGCCGAAATCATTGATAACGGTGTAACGCTGGCGCAGAACGTGGCGCAGTTTGTGACTGAACAGCCGAGTCTGGAACTGGTGATGAAGCCGCAGCTGGCAAGCGTACTTTTCCGCTTCCGCCCGGAGCAGGGTGACATGGCCTTTGTTGCGTTGCTGAACCAGCGCATTGGCGATGCTTTGTTGGCATCCGGCGCAGCGAACGTTGGTGTTACCGAAGCTGACGGCGTGACCTGTCTGAAACTGACATTGCTTAACCCAACCGTGAACCTGGAGGATGTCAAAATCCTGCTGGCAAGCGTAAAAGAGTGCGGACAGCAACTGCTGAACGCCTGATTTTCTGGGTAAGAAAAATGAGAGCCGTTTGCAGAGATGCAGCCGGCTTTTTTTATTGTGCATGCTGAGAAGAACGTACATGGAGCCAAAAATCTGGAGGAATGCATATAAATAATAATTAAATCAATGCGTTATTTAACTTAAACCTAAGGTGGTGAAGAATGCGCGATAGCCTGACGCTAATATCGAACCGGAGGCGCGAGAGACTAAGCCCGGTGGCAACTCAACAGGGGATGTACCAACAGAAGTAAACTTAAGTTAAATCAACATGATAACTTCATTTAACATAATATACATTATGCGTACTTAAATGAACTGAGGCGGGAAACGAGGTTTTGTTACCAGACTTTGGATTGGTTTGGTTATTGCGTCTTTGGGTTCTTTGTATCTTTCATCGCGGTTTGTTTTTCTCTGATGCGTCCAGCGTTCTTCTGATTGTTCCGTGATGTGTTGCTGGTTCCGTTTCTCCTGATGCAGTTTCAAAAACCAGCGTGCTACTGCGCTAAACCGTTTTGGCTGAACACGATGATGTTCCTGCACTTGTGACTTCTCACTTCACGCTTGGTTGTTCGTTCTTCTTATCATTCCATTTTCCCTTCGCTTATTTTTATCGAAACTCCCGGTCTGCGCCTGACAGATTGTTCCTCAGTGAATTTTGTTCGCGGCCTCGCTCCGATTCGTTCTCGCACATCTCGCGCAAACACACCCGCTGTTGATTCCCATCACCAGGCTACCAATAACAACGACGTATTGCGCATGAACATCTTCAGCAGTCAGCACATACGGCATTTAAGAATGCCCGCGAACTCGCCAGAGATTTGCCTGAAATTCCCTCTAATACATGACGGAAACTTTTTAATAACAGCGTGTTATCGTATTTCATTGACACTATTTCTTCATCATTGTATAAAAACGCGCCCTAAGTATTAATTCTCATTTACATTTAAGCCCCCAAACCGGGCCGCGAATACACTTTAACGAAGGATAGCGTTACATGAAAAAGGTCATTGGTGCTTTAGGATTGGTTTTTGCCTCGGTCAGTTCCGCATTCGCGACAACCTACCCTCTCACCATCGAAAATTGCGGATACCAGGAAACTTTCGCCAAAGCACCGGAACGGGTTGTTGCTCTGGGGCAAAATACCGTTGAGATCCTGTTACTGTTGGGCCTGCAGGATAAGGTGGTTGCCAGCGCTTTCTGGCCGACAAAGGTGCTGCCATCTCTTGCCAAACAAAATGAACAAATCAAAACTCTGACCGTAGAAATTCCGACGCTCGAATCCATTCTTTCGCAAAATCCTGACTTCGTTCCGGCCCAGTTGCCGCTGCTACTCGGCCCGGAAAGTAAGGTCGCCAAACGTGAAGATCTCGCCACCGTCGGTGTCAACAGCTACATGTCACCTGGCATGTGTGCCACCAAAAAAGCGGTCGGTGATATGTACGGTAGCCGTCAAAAATTATGGGATATGTCATTCCTGTACAAAGAAATTGCTGATTTTGCGACGATTTTTAACGTCGAAGCTCGCGGTAACGCCCTCGTTGAAGATTTCAAAAAACGCGAAAACGATCTGCGTACGGAATTCAGTAAAAATAAAAAAGACCTCTCCTTCGTGTTCTGGTTCTCGAGTTCATCGCCCTCCTCTGATGCCTATGTTGGCGGCAAAAACAGCGCTTCTGGTTTCATTGCCAATGTGTTGGGTGGCCACAACGCCATCACCTCTGAAACAGAATGGCCAACCGTGGGCTGGGAAAGCATTATCGCCGCAAACCCGGATGTGATTGTGGTGTCGAGTCTCGACCGTAACCGTTGGGCGCTTGATAACGCCGAAGAAAAAATCAAATTCCTGAAAAGCGATCCCGCTGTCAGCCAGCTTGATGCAGTGAAGAAAGGCCATATCGTCGTGATGGATGGCCAGGCGATGAACCCGACGATTCGTACTATCTATGGCGCGGAACAAATTGCTGAGCAGCTCAGAAAAATGGGGCTGAACTGATGACCCACGCAGTAAAACAGGCCCGACAGGGTCTGATCCTGACCACGTCCACAATACTGGCTTTGGTTTTATTGCTGCTGGTCACGGCGATCGGCGTCAGCGTCGGTGAGCTTTCTATTCCGTTGAGCAGTGTTTTTTATGCACTGACCAATCGCCTTGGATTTACGGAAGTCCCCCTGAGCCGCATTTATGAAAGCGTCATCTGGGACTTCCGTTTGAGCCGTGCGCTGGTTGCTGCCTGTTGCGGTGCCGGGCTGGCGATTTGCGGTGCCGTTTTGCAAAGCCTGTTAAAAAATGCTCTCGCGGAACCTTATGTACTGGGCGTTTCTGCTGGCGCATCAACCGGTGCGGTGTCGGTCGTGGTTCTCGGTATTGGCACGGGCGCGGTTTCTCTTTCCACCGGTGCTTTCGCCGGGGCGTTTGCTGCCTTTGCCTTTGTGGCTTTCCTGACGAACGGCGCACGCGGTGGCAACGAACGCACAATTCTGGCGGGCGTGGCAGCATCACAACTTTTCAACGCCATTACTGCGTACACAATCAGTACCTCTGCCAGTGCCCAACAGGCGCGCGATGTGATGTTCTGGCTGCTGGGCAGTTTCAGTGGCGTGCGTTGGCCGGAGTTCCAGTTGATTCTGGTGGTGCTGTTCATTGGACTGGTCGTCTGCCTCTATTACTCTCGTGCGCTGGATGCATTCACTTTTGGTGACGATGCGGCCGCATCATTGGGCATTAATGTTCCCGTTGTGCGCCTTATCCTCTTTACCGCAACGGCGTTGATGACGGCAACCATTGTCAGCATGGCCGGATCGATTGGTTTTGTTGGCCTGGTGGTTCCACACATGATGCGTTTCTTCTTCGGCCCACTTCACCGCACATTGCTGATTGCCAGTGCGCTGGCCGGGGCAATTCTGATGGTCCTCGCAGATATTGCATCACGCATGCTGATCGCGCCGCAAAGTTTACCGGTTGGTGTGGTCACGGCGCTGGTCGGCGTACCTTTCTTCGCCGTCATTATCTATCGTTCAAGGAACAAGTGATGAGTATCACTGCTGAAAATATTACCTGGAAGGTAGGTAAAAAAGTCATCGTCAACGATGTCTCACTCGCTGTTTCTCCGGGGCAAACGGTAGGACTGCTGGGGCCAAACGGCTCAGGAAAATCGTCATTACTTCGCGTGCTTGCTGGTTTACGCCGCCCGCATGCGGGTACGGTGACGCTGGACGGCAACAACATTGCCCGTCTTGCGAAAAAGCAGCTTGCCCGCCGCATTGCTTTTGTTGAGCAACACGGGATGACCGAATCTAACATGCAGGTTCGTGATGTTGTAAAGCTGGGACGCATCCCGCACCACACAGCATTCTCAGGCTGGAGCCGACACGACGACGAGACGGTCGACGCGGCGCTTGCTCGCGTCGATATGCTGGAAAAAAGCAGCCAGGGTTGGCTGAGTTTATCCGGTGGCGAACGTCAGCGCGTACATATTGCCCGGGCACTGGCGCAGGTTCCGAGCGAAATTTTACTGGATGAGCCCACCAATCATCTCGACATTCATCACCAGATGCAGTTGATGAAACTCATCAGTGACCTGCCGGTAACCAGTATCGTGGCGATTCATGACCTCAATCATGCATCCATGTTTTGTGATGCATTAATTGTGATGCAACAAGGCCAGGTGATTGCCACCGGTTCACCACAGGAGATTTTGACGGAGGAGTTACTCTGGGATGTGTTCAGAGTGAAAACCAAAATTGAAATCTCTGCATTCCATGGCAAGAAACATATTCATTACCTTATCTGATAAGACTGACGCATGACTTTTTTACGCCCTGCGACGCAACTCTGGCCGCCCGTTTTACTGGGTAGCCAGTTTGTTTTTAACATTGGCTTCTATGCTGTTGTTCCTTTTCTGGCGATCTTCCTTCGCGATGACATGTTGCTCTCCGGTGGGATGATCGGTTTGATTCTGGGACTGAGAACGTTTTCGCAGCAGGGAATGTTTCTTGTCGGCGGCGCGCTTTCCGATCGCTATGGTGCCCGCAGTGTGATTCTTTGCGGCTGCGTGATTCGCGTGGCGGGTTATCTTTTACTGGCACTGGGCGACAGCCTTACGCCGATTATTCTTGGCGCCTGCCTGACAGGAATTGGCGGCGCCCTTTTCTCTCCATCAATTGAAGCGCTGCTGGCGAAAGCCGGAACGGACAGCGAAGCCCAGGGAAAACGCAGTCGGGCAGAATGGTTTGCACTGTTCGCCGTCTGCGGTGAACTCGGCGCAGTACTGGGGCCGGTGGCTGGCGCGTTGCTCGCAGGTTTTGGTTTTCGTCAGGTGGCGCTTGCGGGGGCGGTTGTCTTTATCATCGCGCTGGGCGTTTTGCATTTTTGTCTTCCTGCAGACGCGCGCCAGAAAAAATCGCTACACATTACACCGTGGTGGACTACCTTCCGTCAGCCGCGCTTTGTGGCATTTATCATCGCCTACAGTTCATGGCTGCTAAGCTATAACCAGCTTTATCTTGCGCTTCCGGTTGAAATCGCCCGCGCCGGTGGCAGCGAAAAAGACTTAGGTCCGTTGTTTATGCTGGCGTCGCTTCTCATCATTCTTTTTCAGCTTCCGCTTGCCCGTTTTGCGCGCAAGATGGGCGCAGTACGCATTTTGCCAGCAGGATTTTTGCTGCTCTCCGCCTCTTTTCTTAGCGTCGCTTTCTTTGCCGCCTCAACGCCACCGGATTCCTGGCTGCGTCTGCTGCCTGCAGCAAGTTTCGTTACCCTGCTTACTTTGGGTCAAATGTTACTTGTGCCTTCGGCAAAAGATTTGATCCCGGAGTTCGCCAGCCCGTCGACACTCGGCGCGCACTATGGCGCACTTTCCACGGCGGGTGGTGTGGCGGTTTTAGCGGGGAATTTGCTGCTGGGTAATCAGCTCGACCGGGCGTTAACCCCTTCAGCGGATGCGATAGTGCCCTGGGTACAACTGGCGGCATTTCCGTTTTTAAGTGCTGTTGCCCTGTTCTTTATATTCCGACCAAAGCTGGCAAGCGTGAAAAATGAGTGATCTGTAAAATCAGACCACTCATCGATGGGATATTTAGATCAAGGCAAAAATCGTTGACGTGATTAAGTAATCTTTGGTGAACTCATCAAGCGATTCACGGTTTTCTCTGAAGTGATTAAACATTTGGTCAGTGGCATCGGCTTCATTTTCCGCTTTCGCTTCAAAGGGCATCTTGTGGAAACCCTCTGCTTTTAAGTGTTTAAGTTGCTCAGCCGTTAATGTCTTTTTTTCATAAACGTTGACGGCAATATCACTTAAATAAAATTCGTAGGCCTTCATAACACGTCCTTTTTGTTATCAGTACATTCTGAGTGCGGATTACCAACTAATATGAACCTTAACAATAATCTTGTTAAGGTCATTCTTAATAAAAATATATGCCTGAATGGTTGCTACTCTGGTTTCTTATTTTGCCAGTTCGCCCAGGGATTTTCCGTTTCCCCTGGCTGCGCACCCGGTAAATCATCTTCAAGCGAGTCGATATACAGCGCTTCAACTTCACTGCGTGCCCAGGGCGTACGGCGCAAAAATTTCAGGCTGGATTTAATACTTGGGTCGCTTTTAAAGCAGTTGATATTGATACGCTTCGCCAGTTCTGCCCAGCCATATTTTGCGACCAGCGTGTTCAGTAACGCTTCGAGCGTAATACCATGCAAAGGATCTTTTGACGGCTGCATAAAACGTGATGTCCTGCGATAAGAGATGAATTGCGCACACCATACTGGCTCAGACTGCTGACTGCAACCGGACATCGAATATGGATCAGGTTTTCAGTACGGCAGAAAACACGACAGGCCCCGTCGGTTGGCCGGTCGGCGATCCTCCTGCAGGTTCCAGGCTTATCGCCATGACCGTTCCCTTTTCTAACCCAGCCGATTTTAAGGTGAATTCTTGGGGGGTTTTTGTGTCGAGCAACCCTATGGATATCGGCTTGCTGCCAGCCGGTATCATCCATAGCTGGAGGCTTTGGGTGTCGGAAACCGCCGCCATATTTAACGGACTTACCCGCACAGTATTTCTGCCCGTATCCGCGCTGATAATCCATTCACCCTGCAGTGAACCGCTCAGAACTGCAACGGGTTGCAACTCTGCTCCCGGCCAGTAGAACCAGGCACTCAGAGATACACACCCTAATCCCGCCGCTAGTCCCCAGGATATAACGTGTTTTTTCCAGCGAGGCGACGTCGGTTTTTGGGGTAAATCCACGGCTATTTTTTTCCAGACCCGAGCGGGTGGAATAACCGGTATCAGTGAACGGTCCAGGCCGGATAACAGGGTTTGCCATTTTGCCACCCGCTCTGCCAGTTCTCTGTCGGTTTTCATGCGGCGTTCGAAATGCAAACGAGCCGGGTTCCTGAGCGTTCCCAGTGCATATTCTGCGGCCAGCGCATCGTCAGACTCTCGTTTGTTGTTCATAATCCTACACATTCTTTTAAGTGTGCCAGCGCCCGGCGGATCCAGCTTTTTACTGTACCCTGAGGCTGTTGTAACCACTGCGCAATATCGTTGTGTGACATCCCTTGATAATACGCAAGCACCACGCTTTGTCGCTGTTCGCTGGAGAGATGCGCCAGACACTCGTGCAGTTTTTGTGCCTGACGATCATCTGTATTTTCGAATGCTTGCTCGGCGACTAACGGGTGTATTTGATCGTCATATTCCTCTTCGACTCTGGAATAACGCCCTTGCCTGCTACGTAAGCCATCAATACATCGGTTCCGGATAATATGTGTCAGCCACGTCATGGGTGAACTGAGCGTCGGATCATAGTCACAGGCACTGTTCCACACGGTAAGAAAACAGTCGTGAAGCACTTCTTCTGCCCAGGAAGGGTTTTGGAGCATACGCAGCGCAATGGCGAAAAGATGAGGGGATGTCAGCCGATAAAGCGCCTCAAATGCGCGGCGGTCGTATTTCGCAACCGCCTGCATAAGATCTATTTGATGTTCTTTGAGTATTTTATCCATGCTGTTCCCGAAGGGGTATGTTCGACCCTTTCGAGTATAGGCAATTACTTAGGCATCAGTACGGTGTCGATCACATCAATAACACCATTTTGCTGGTTAACATCATAGGTGCTGATATTTGCCAGATTGCCTTTCCCGTCTTTAAGCTGAATATTGTGCGGACCGTTATTCATTATCCACAGGGGCTGCCCATTCACTGTTTTTAATTCTGCGTGCCCACCACCCTGATCAATTTTCTTTTGCAGCGCTTTCATATCGTATTTACCCGCCACAACGTGATACGTCAGAATGCTGGTCAGCATCGCTTTATTTTCCGGTTTTACCAGATTGTCGACCGTACCCGCCGGAAGTTTATTAAATGCCGCATCCGTGGGTGCAAAGACGGTAAATGGCCCTTTGCCCTGCAGAGTATCCACCAGCCCCGTCGCTTTAACGGCAGCCACGAGCGTGGTGTGATCTTTTGAGTTCATCGCATTCTGAACAATGTTTTTTGAGGGGTACATTGCCGCACCGCCGACCATCACGGTGTCTGAATTCATCGCAGCGAAGGTGACGGCGCTGCACATTAACGAGGTAGCAAATACTGTGGTGGCGAGCATTTTCATGATTGATTCCTCATTGGTAGCGCACTGAATGTGCGCTCGTACCTTATGTACGAATGACGTCATCAAACTGGATGCACCTTTGCGTAAATATTTTTTAAAAAAAATGGCGGCGTTCGTTTAACCGTTCAGTCGCGCTGAACGGTTATCCAACCCTCGCGAATTACTTGCTGGCCGCCAGTGAGAACAGGCTCATTGACGATATTTGCATGCGCATCGACGAAATTTGCTGTTTTTGAAGTGTCAGCAAGGCGTCAGTAAACACGGTATCTTTGCCGGAGCTATTTTTTGTCGTGGTGCTCACTTTATTGACGAGCTGCTGCTCGAGGTTTTCGGAATACTGCGCCTGCTCAATGGCGGGCAATGCGCGGTAATGCGTGAGCAGCTCGCCATAGGATTTTTTATATGAGCCGGTGGTGCTTATCTCTTTTTGGGCGTTGCTGATAAATTGCTGCGTCCATTTATCTTCCTGTGCGCCAATTTCTTTTAAAGCCGCGCGGCGTTCATTCACGGTAAAGCCGGTGCCATCGTCATACGCAATCAGCGCCAGTTGTTCACGCTGCATCCCGGCAAAAGGATTGCTTGTTTTCCCGTTCAGAAAATCCGTTGCTTTCGTGGCAAGCTGCAACAATTCAGTATTTTTCGTATCAGGAACTTCCGCATCATGTTTCGCTTTGTTCTGACTGTAAACCGGGCCATCAATAACATTTAACAGCGACTCCGCCATGCTTTGCAGTTGGGCACGGGAGTGTGTGGCATCGCGCTTTTCCGCACGCGTGGCGGCGTCACTGAGCAGGCTCGCCAGGCTGGATAACGTGGTCTGAGATGCACCGGATGATGCCGATGATGTTGCCGCCGTAGCGGAATCGCTTTTCTTTTCAGATGTGGAAGAGACAGAGGTATAGGTTGTAAGGGGATTCTGAGAATTGCCCATTTTAATGTGCATCAATTTTTCCTTTTGCATTCCGAAACGGATCCTTGCCACCTGGAATCGGGGCATTGCACATTAAAACGGCATTTTGCGGGTAAACTTTAGGATGTCGCCACATTTCCCCCTTATTTTGGTAGGAGGAACGGACACACTCACTTTTTAATGCCCCGCCAGCCTGACGCTGTAGCGCACAACGTCATCCAAAGCGGCGAGCTGGTCATACAGTTTGCGTGCCGGATTATGGCTTCGAGTCACCCAGTAGAGTTTGGCCCAGCCTTTTTGGCGTCCTTCATCCTGTAGCGCATTGATCAGCGCCCTGCCCACGCCTTTTCCCCGCACGCGGGCAGCAACAAACAAGTCTTCCAGATAACATAACGGCTGCGTAACCCAGGTGCCTTCATGCATCACGCAGAGCGCGAAACCCACCAGTTGCTTGTCGAGTTCAGCCACGCGGCAAATAAGCGAGCTATTCACGGCATGCACGCGCGCCCAGGTCGCCTGAGTGATGGATTCATCCAGTTGGCTACCCGCAAAATCAAGATAGCCCTGCCAGAGCACCCGCCAGTCATCGAAATCATCGGGTTTTGCATCACGTACCACAACATCCATTTTTTAGTCCCTGGTATCCGGTATCAGACGACGGCAGACATCCCGCATAAAACTTCTCAGCCAGCGGTGTGCCGGGTCGACTTCTGAACGCGGGTGCCACATCTGTGAGACGGTAATGCCCTGCGTTCTGACCGGAAGTTCAAATGTAAAGTAATCCTCAGGGGCGGCCAGGTTAATTAAAAAGGAACCCGGCACCAGCGCGATGAGGTCCGTACTGCGTGCCACCGCAAGCGCTGCGGGAAAACCAGGCACGATGGCGGCAATTCTACGCGCAAAACCGGCTTCCGCCAGGCCTTCATCCACCGGCCCGGACAATAACCCCCGGCGCGATGCCACCACATGAGGCCAGGCAATATAATGTGACAACGTCACCTCTTGCTGTTCGACAAGCGGATGTGTACGGCGCACTACGCCCACAAAGCGGTCTCTGAACAGCGCCTGCAGGCGGATCTCCGGCCCCATTTCCCCGAGTACCCCAATCTCCAGGTCAACCAGCCCTTCCCTTAACGGTCTGTCGCTCTTTTCCGGCTTAGCGGCAAAACGCAGCGTCACGCCGGGGGCGAGGTGCGCCGCCTCGGCAATCAGCGTGGGGCCAAAGGCCTCAACAAACCCGTCGTTGGCGCGGACAGTAAAAAGCTGTTCGAGGGTCGCCATATTCAGCTCAGGCGTTGCCGGGCGTAACACGCTGCGTGCATCGAACACCGCATTTTGCGTACGTTCGCGAATCGCTTCGGCATACGGCGTCAGCACCATATTGCGCCCGGCACGAACCAGCAGCGGATCGCCGGTTGTTTCCCGCAGGCGACTGAGAGTGCGGCTCATGGCCGAGGCGCTGAGGTGCAAACGCCGGGCGGCCCCCGCCACGCTTCTCTCTGCCAGCAGGGCATCAAGGGCGAACAATAAATTAAGATCGGGCTCCGTCATGAGCGTGATTCCGTTATCAGCATGATGAGACATGGCGTCTGGTGCAGGTTATCAGTGCAATTGCTGCGTCTTCCGCCTTATATATCCCGACAGTATAGTTTCATCACATTTGATGATGCAGAGGTTTTGATGGAATTATTTACTGACAACGCGGGCGATGAAGGGTTGCCGGGCCGCGAACGACGCCTGGCAATGTGTGCCGTGATGACCAGCACCACCATGGCGGTTTTCGACGGCACGATGGTGAATATTGCCCTGCCGCAGATGGCTGACGCGCTTCATGTTTCTGCCGCCGACGCGGTATGGGTCGCTAACGGTTATCTCTTAACGGCGGCCATGACGCTGGCCATCTTCTCTGCCCTTGCCGTCAGAACGGGTTTTCGCACATTGTTCTCTGCGGGCGTCGCGGTGTTTACCCTGGCCTCAGTGGGATGTGCGTTATCGACCTCTCTTGAGATGCTGGTTGCCATGCGCCTGTTGCAGGGTATTGGCGGCGCGGCGACCTTGAGTATCGCCCCGGCAATCCTGCGCTCGATTTTCCCTAACCGGTTACTTGGGCGGATCCTCGGCATCAACGCGCTGCTGATTGCGACCAGTACGGCTATCGCGCCGGTGCTCGGTGGTACCCTGCTCAGTGCCCTGGGCTGGCCGTGGTTGTTCGCCATTAACCTTCCGCTGGGCGTTCTGGCGCTGGTACTGGCCCTGCGCACCCTGCCGGATTCGCGGGCGGTCACCTCCGGGTCTTTTGATTACACGGGAGCGTTCTGGTCGGCCCTGATGCTGGGGGCAGTGATCCTGGCCTCGGATGCCTTCGCGCACGCAGGTTTGCATCGCACAGATACAGTGTTGACCGCCGGGGTGTATGGCGCAGTGGCCATCGTCGCCGGGTGGCTGTTTGTGCGCCGCCAGCAAAGGGCCCGACACCCCCTTTTGCCGCTGACGCTATTTGCCTCCACGCGCTTCTCTCTTGCCGCGCTGACGTCACTGGCTTCTTTTGTCAGTCAGGGCATGACCTTTGTGGCACTGCCATTTTTATTCCAGAGCGTTTATGGCTACAGCGCCTTTACCGCCGCCCTTCTTTTTACCGCCTGGCCTGTCGGCATTATTCTGGCTGCGCCCCACGCCGGGCGACTGGCGGACCGGCATTCACCGGCCCTGATTTCCACTATCGGGCTGGGCGTATTTACCGCAGGACTGGTTTTGCTGGCACAACTGCCTGAGCATGCACAATGGTGGGATATCAGCCTACGCGGGCTGTTGTGCGGCATTGGGTTCGGCATCTTCCAGAGCCCCAATAATCGCGAGATGCTGGCCAGTGCCTCCAGGGAACACAGCAGCTATGCCTCGGGCGTGCTGGCAATTATGCGTACCTTCGGCCAGTGTCTGGGCGCGGCACTGGTGGGCGTTATTCTGTCGATGTACGCCGCATCCGGGCAAGAGCTGGCGGTTCGGGTCGCGCTGTGGCTGGCAGCCGCAGGCACTTGCCTGTCGATGGTATTCAGCCTCAGCCGTTTAAAAAGCACCCGCTGAAGGACGTGCCAGGAGATTTCGCCTTTAATGTCTCAGGCATCGCGTTGTTTCTCCTTGCTGATATTTCGCCGTATTATGCATCGTCGACCCTTTTGCTGATACCGGATACCTCACTGTGAACGCACGTACGCTGTACCACCTCAAAACGTCTCTCTGCAGCATCCTGGTCGCAGGGGGACTCACGATCGTCTCAGGTTATGCCGCCGCCTCCCCTCTGCCGGTGGGGCCGGACGTGGGGGACCAGGCATTGTCTCCCTTTTACCGCTGGGACGGGGCCCTGCCTGCCAGACCCGGCGTGATGTTGCGTGAAGAGCCGATGAACGCGCAGGAGCAGATAACCGACGCTGGCAGCCTGCGCCGCATTCTGTACAGCTCGCGCGATCTGCGCTGGAACGCCGGTATTGTTCCGGTAAGTGGCACGCTCTATCTGCCAAAAGGTCGCCCACCTGCGGGCGGCTGGCCGATTGTCGCCTGGGCGCACGGCACACTGGGCGTTGCGGATGCCTGTGCGCCGTCCTGGAGCAACCACATTCCGCGCGATGCGGCCTACATCAACCAGTGGCTGAAACACGGGTACGCCGTGGTGGCGACAGATTACCAGGGGCTGGGTGGCCCCGGCCCGCATCCGTATCTTATCTGGGAGGCGGAGGGCCGTTCCGTGCTCGATGCCGTGCGCGCTGCGCTGCAGGCTTACCCGAACGTTCTCGCCAATCAGCTGGTGATTAGCGGTCAGTCGCAGGGATCCGGGGCGTCTCTGGGGGCCAGCCATATTGCCGCTGACTATGCGCCGGAGCTGAAACTGCGGGCAACCATCGCCACCGGTGTGGTCGCCACTTTCCCCGGCGGCCCGGTTGCGCTGAGTGAGGATGTTAAGCGTGGCGATCCGGCGCGTTTTGATATGCTGCGCCTGATTGGCGGCTCGCTTGCGGATAACGGCCCGGCAGCGGCATCGCTGGTCACCGAGAAGGGCCAGAAGCTTCTCGCGATGGCAAAAACCTCCTGCGTGCGCGACATGGGCCTGTTCGAGCGCAGCCAGCACATGAATGCAGAAACGGCGTTTGTTGGTGGCAACGCGCAGGTCAGCTCCGTTCTGACGCCGGTAACAGACATGCCGCAAAGCCGCTATCCGGCTCCGCTCTTTCTGGCTACCGGGCTGGCAGACCACACCCTGTCGCCAAAACATCAGTATGCGGCCGTTGCAGCACTCTGCGCGGCAGGCAATCCTGTTGAGTGGAAAACCTATCCTGGGATCACGCACAACGGCATCGTCAATACCGCCTTTGACGACGAGCTGACCTTTGTCACCCGCGTGCTGTCCGGCAAAAAGGCAGCTGATGACTGCCGCGCACTGGTGGAGCCAGGCGAGCCAGAAACCGCAAAACGAGACATTTTGTATAACAACTAAAACAGGGAGCGAGCGATGTTTTTACGTGTCACAACAGAAATAACGGCACAAGAGCAGGAAGAGTTACTGGACGGGTTGCGGGCCTACAACAAGCCGTTCATCAATAACCGCGAATGGGGGCCACTCGGCATCTTTTGCCGCGATATCTCGGGAAAAATGACCGGCGGTTTAATCGGCAGCCGGAAAGGCGAATGGCTTTGCATCAGCTATCTGTGGGTCAGTGAAACGGTGCGTGGCAGCGGGCTGGGGGCGGAGTTAATGCGCACTGCGGAGCACGAAGCGCGCAAGATGGGCTGCCTGAATGCAATGGTGGATACCTTCAGTTTCCAGGCGCTGCCGTTCTACCTGAAACAGGGTTATGAGCTGAAAATGACCCTCGATGATTTCCCGGAAAAAGGCATTCAGCGTCACTATCTGACCAAATCACTGGACGCGTAACACACACGCCCTCTGCCTGATGGCAGAGGGCAAGGGTTAATCCAGCGCCGCCAGCGCCCTGTCCCGGCCCTGAATTTTCGCCTGGTACAGGGCCTTATCCGCGCCCTCTTTCAGTCGATTCGCATCTTCCTCAGTACCTGAACCAATTAGTGAGAAACAGCCCGCGCTGATGGTGACCACCTTCTGGCTGGCACCGGATTCTGCATGGGCAATTTTGGCCATGCGGACCGCAGTGACCGCCTGACGTGCGACAAACAGCGCTGCTTCAGGGCCGGTATCCGGCAAAATAATGGCGAACTCTTCCCCACCATAACGGGCAATCAGATCCGAATTACGCAGCTTCATCTTTTGAACTATCTCACCCACCATGCGCAGGCAGCTGTCCCCTGCCACATGGCCGTAGAAATCGTTGTAGCGTTTGAAGAAGTCGATATCCAGCATCACCAGCGACACCGGTTTTTTGGAGAGCGCCGAGGCTTTCAGGCTCTGGGTTAAAAAGAGATCAAACTGTCTGCGGTTGGCAAGCCCCGTCAGCCCATCTGCCAGCGCCATCAGCTGTAGCGTGTGGTTGATACTGGTCAGCTCATCACGCAGCGCGGCCAGTTCGGTCTGGTTTTTGACGTTCATCCGTACCTGGCGGAACACAATGGTGCCCATCAGCAATGTACCGAGCAGCAGCATCGCATTCAGGACGAGGTCCGGCAGGCTGTCTTTTAGCCAGCGCGCCCACAGCGCCGGTTTGTCGTAGCCCGCAGCGACCACCAGCGGATAGCGTTCCAGGCGGGAAAAACCATAAATGCGTTCCACATGATCCAGCGCAGACACCCAGGTGGCATTGCCCCGGTCTTTTTGCGCCAGCTCGCGGGTAAACAGCGGGCTGGAAGACAGGTTTTTGTTGATGACATCATCCGGGAAAGGTCGCACGTACAGCGCCGTGCCGTCGGTTATCATCAACGCCAGCAAATCCCGGTTCTCAAGTTCGAAATAGCTGTAGAAATGGCGGAAATAATCGATGCGGATGGTCGCCAGCACCACCCCGGCAAACCCGCCTGCCGTATCGCTAATGCGCATGGACACCGGGATCACCAGATCGCCGGTAGAACGGCTGCTGATCACCTGACCGATGTGCACATTGCCATGCCCGTTGCGACGGTGATAAAGAAAATATTCCCGGTCACTGTTATTGGTAATTTGCGGGAGATGGCCTAATGCGGTGGCCTTCATATTTCCCTGGGCATCATAAATAAACAGCCCGTGTATCTGCGGCAGGCGATCTTTTAAATCGGTGAGTAAGCTGTCGAAACGTTTGGTATCGAGTGCAGAAACACCTTCAGCCGGGATGGTGCGACGAATATCCCGTAAAGCCAGCTCAGCCTGCAGGAAGGTATCTTCCGCCTGCCGGGCCTGTGAAACCGATAAGTTAATCGCGCTGCGTTCGGTATCTTCGATGGCGCGTTCCCAGGAACGGGATAAGGTCCAGCTACTGGTGGCAACGCCAGCAAGGAGTAACGCAACCATAAAAAAGGTGATGCTACGACCCAGGGAGGAATCCAGCGCCAGGGCGCCTGATATCAGTTTATTAATTTTCATAGGGACTCCCTCCATTACACGTCCTGCTCATCAAGTTAAGCACGAAAATACGATGATTTATAAGCAAAATTAAGTTCTGAGTGGTTAATGCGTGATAAGAACAATTATCCAGATAAAATCCCGCACACAAAAAAGGGAGAATAAGGTGATTATTCTCCCGATACAGATTTAGCTTAACGGAGCAATTAACTGGCGATACGTTGTGGCCAACGAATGGAAGAGACACCGTTAAGGACCGGACGGGCAAATAAGAACCCCTGGAAACGTTCGATACCTGCGGCTTCCAGCCAGCACCACTCTTCAACTTTTTCTACCCCTTCTGCCACCACGGTAATCTGCATTTCCGCGCAGCAGTCGATAATCGCCCTGACGATAGCCTGCTTCGGCCCGTGCTGATGAATATCGGTCACGATGCTGCGATCGATTTTGAGTTTGTCCGGCTGGAATTTCGCCAGCAGCGATAGCCCGGCAAAACCTGAACCGAAATCATCAATGGCAAGACCAATACCCGCCGCACGCAGCTGACGAATCGCAAAAGTGAATTCATCGTAACTGGAAATCACCTCATCTTCGGTCACCTCGACGATCACCTGCTCCGGGTCGAGCTTATTGCGGGTGATGTGATCCAGTAAAATATTCACCGCGCCGGGAATTTTCACCAGCGACATCGGCAGCAGGTTAATGGCAATTTTATGATTACCAATGCCCAGCTGTCGTGCCATGGCCAGTGCCCAGCCTTTGGAGGCCAGGTCGGCTTCGTGCAGTTTATGGCTCGGGGTCGTTGAAAAATATTCCTGCGGACTGCCGCCGTTTGGCCCGCGAATTAACGCTTCGAGTGACGAAATATTGCCGCGCAGAGGCTCAATAATCGGCTGAAAAGCAAACTGGCAGGGCTGGCTATCGAGAATGGGCACGCTGTCATTTGCAAACGGTGAAAGACGGGTATCCAGACGCCAGTTAACCGGCGCAATCTGTTTAACTTTCGCTTTGGTTTGCCGTGTGGAGACAAAATTGCGGATGAATTTATAGACCCGGTCATTGCAGGCCAGGTGGTATTTCAGGGTGCCGAATTTAATGATCGCACGCAGTACCGCGCTGGGCTTATTTTTACGTAAATCAAAGAGCACCAGCCCGTGATTTAAGAATCGACGGTTCGGCGCAAAATCACGCATAAGTTCGACCACATCAGCATGGCGATCGTCGCGACGGATCCGTTCATAAACGGCATTCACCGCTGACACCGGCCCCTCGAGCACCTGCAGGAACTGTTTACCATCAAACAGTAGAACACCGGTGACGTTGAGTTCGGTATTACGCAAACTCGCCCGATGGGCAAGTTCGGTCAGTTGCGAAGGATCCAACGCATAATAGAGGCGGCTACGGTAGATCAATGTCGCTAACACGGGTTACATCCCTCAAAATATGTCCACACAGAAAACACGTATATATAGATGCTATTGAAATAGTGTAGCAAGGGTATGCTTATCCCGTTCGCCGAATAAGGGCTTTAAAGAGGCTGTCCTCTTCTAGTAACCTTCTGTCATATGCAAGAATCAATGACTTACAAACCGTCATTTTACCAGTGCATCACCGATACTTTAGCTACACTTTATTACGAGACGTATTTCTGTCAAAAGAATCCTTCAAGATTATGACAAATTTTTGACAGTCGTGCGGATATATTAGCCTGCTATGTTAATATTTTTATTTTTTATCGCTTATTTTATCCCCCCTCTTCTGAAATTTACTTTTAATTTGCATTAAGTGCAGTTAAATCCCTGGGTAAAATCTTTTCTGTATTTTTTCTTTTGCAAAATCATAACAATATTTAAATAAGAAGCAGTAAGTATGACTAAAAAAATATTTACGCATACTACTTTCAGTTATCTCCTCATTGATGGAAAATGCGCGAGTGAGAAAAAAGTATTCCAACTGACTGGTAAATAAAAAAAAGCCATTACCGGCAGAATTACTCCTGTCTTATTGCACGCAGTTCATTATGGGGCTATTCATGAAGCGTAACACTCCCGTTACACAGAAAGAGCTTTTGCTTAACGAAGGCACGACGCTGCTGTCCACAACTAATACGCATAGCCATATTACTTATGCGAACACAGCGTTTATCGATGCCAGTGGATTTACCGAAGACCAGCTCGTCGGTGAGCCGCACCATATCATTCGCCACCCGGACATGCCCCCCGCCGCCTTTGGGGACTTGTGGTTCACTATCCAGCAGGGAGAGAGCTGGACCGGGATGGTTAAAAACCGTCGCCAGAATGGTGACCATTATTGGGTAAGGGCGAATGTCACGCCGGTATATCAACAAGGAAAATTAACCGGATATATTTCAGTGCGCAATATTCCTTCGCGCGATGAAATAAGTGCCAGTGACAATTTATATAAGAAAGTAAATGAGAATAAATTAGGCGGCTTTCGTTTTTATAAAGGATTAGTGGTCAGACGCGGGTTACTTTCATTTTTGTCCATTTTTCAACGTATCAGCGTCAGCCGTCGGACTAATTTAGGGATAGTTATTGCTGCGGCTTTATTGATTGCACTGCAATTCAGCGCGTTCGGTGCGCCAGAAAAAGCCGGCCTGACGTTACTGACACTGGCGATACTGGCATTGTATTTACAGGCACAGGTTGCCCGGCCGTTAAAAACCATTCTCGCGCAGATGCAAAAAGTGGTTTCGGGGCGCAAGTCGGACTACTACACCTTCAACCGTGTGGATGAAATCGGCATGCTGCTGCGCCTGGTGAACCAGTCGGGGCTGAACCTCAGTTCGCTGGTGGGTGACGTCTCTGCACAAATCAACGGCATCCGAAAAATCAGCCAGCGCATCACGGAAGAAGGCGAATCGCTGCAAAAACGCACTGAAGAAACCTCAGCGGATTTGCACCAGACGGCGGCGGCGGTTGAAGAGATTGCCAGTGCGGTCAAACAAACGGCGGAAACGGCGTCAGAAGCCATGGTGCGTGCCGATGAGACCAGCATCAATGCTACCAACAGCGGCAACATCATGAAGCAGACCATCGCGATGATGCAGGCAGTCTCTCAGGACAATAACAAGATTGTCGACATCATCAGCGTTATCGACAGCATCGCGTTTCAGACCAACATCCTGGCGCTGAATGCCGCAGTAGAAGCTGCGCGTGCGGGCGAATCGGGCCGTGGGTTTGCAGTGGTGGCGGCTGAAGTGCGTAACCTGGCGCAGCACTCTGCTTCGGCGGCCCGCGAGATCCAGAGCCTTATCGAGCAAAACGTGGCGAACGTTAAAAACGGTGTTGAGATGGTCGAAAATACCGAAACCCATTTGACCACCATGATCGATAACGTCTTAAACATGTCGACCATGATCAAAGAGATTGGGACGGCAACGCATGAGCAGACCCTGGCGCTGGAGCTGATTAACAAATCAGTTTCCCGTATTGGCGTGATGACGCACAACAACACCAGCATGGTGGAAAACGTCACCATCACCGCAGAAGATCTCTCTGAGCGCGCCGCGCGTCTGCACCGTGCGGTGCATGTGTTTGGCGGGAGCTAATCCCCGCAGCAGGGCGTGCTATAGTCAGGTTTTTGTCACTGGCAGGTAGCACGCCTATGTTTTCTTCGCTCCGTTTAGCTTTACTGTTGCTTGTGACCGTTTCGGCGGCGCAGGCCGCAGAGACACTGGTTCCTCCCCCTGGTTTTAGCAAACCGCCCCGTGCGGCGTTTACCCCCCCTTCCCACTTTGCTTGCCCCGCGTTCCCGGCGCCCTTTACCGAAACGCTGCAATTTTCCAGTAAATACGCCGGTTCCGACAACGCGCGGGCTACCCTGAACCCTGAAGCAGAGAAGCAATTTCACCAGCAGACGGCAGTAATTACCCGGCTTGAAAAACAGGTCAGCCAGCTGGTGATGGGATTTGAGCGTGACGGCGATCCGGCGCGGGTTTCCTGTCTGGTCAACGGGCTGCTGCCGTGGGCGCAGGCCAGTGCGCTCACCTCAACCACCACCAACCATACGGGCAGGTCGATGCGCAAATGGGCGCTGGCGACCCTTTCATCGGCCTGGTTACAGCTGCAGTTTTCGCCTGCCCACCCGCTGGCCGCGATGCGCGCACAGTCTGTACAGATAGAACAATGGTTAGGAAAACTGGCGGATCTGGCCGTCAGCGACTGGGCCACCTTGCCACTCGCCAGAACCAATAATCACAGCTACTGGGCCGCATGGGCCATTATGGCGACCTCCGTGGTGACAAACCGGCGGGATCTCTTTGATGTGTCACTGGCGATGTACCGCACTGCGGCAACGCAGATAGATGCTCAGGGGTTCCTGCCCAATGAACTGCGCCGCAGGCAGCGGGCCTTCTCCTACCATAATTACGCTGTCCAGCCGCTGGTGATGATTGCCCTCTTCGGCCGCAGTAATCATGTGGAGGTGATAGGCGAAAACCATGCGGCCTTACAGCGGCTGGCCGCCCGCGTGATTGCAGGGTTTGATAAGCCCGATGCGTTTAATCAGAAAGCTGGTGTGACACAGGATCTTGCGTTCACGCGTCAGGATTCCAGCTATGCCTGGCTCGAAGGCTGGTGCACGCTCACCCAGTGCAATGATGAAACTGTGAAGCAGCTTCAAAAAAGACGCCCACTGCACAGCACACGTCTGGGTGGTGACCTAAGCTGGTTGTTTGCCACGCCATGATGCACCCGGACTGTTCCGAAAGCAGCCCGCTACGGTTGCACCTGACGGGCAGATAACCGACCATGGTTCTGCGGGGCGACGTACACCCGCACCGGATAAGATGACATTTCCCCTTGAAACATCAATGGATTAAGGAGCACATATGAAGTCGAATCGTCAGGCACGTCATATTCTGGGACTGGATTACAAAGTCTCGAACATCAGGAAAATTGTGAACAAAGACGACCACGATACCGTTGTCACCCACCGTTCTGGTCGTCATCGTCGCGCAGGCTAATGCGCTGAGCTTTTCCTGCCACCCCGTCCGGGGTGGTATTTCCTCCATAAAATTCATCTCCTAAATAATGTACTCGTCAAGTATTTAGTATTTTGATGCTTTATACTGGCGCGCGCTGCAGTACTCCGACGCGTGCACGCATGCGTGTCGGTCTCAAAGACTTAGGAGTTGTAAGATGCATTCGAAGCATAATAAAAATCGTTCTTTGTATATTCCTTACGCAGGGCCACTATTACTCGAATTCCCGCTGCTGAATAAAGGCAGCGCATTTAGCGTTGAAGAGAGAAGTAATTTCAATCTGTTGGGGCTGTTGCCGGAAGTGGTGGAAACCATCGAAGAGCAGGCCGAGCGCGCCTGGTTGCAGTATCAGGGTTTCAAAACCGACATTGATAAGCACATCTATCTGCGCAACATCCAGGACACCAACGAAACCCTCTTTTACCGTCTCGTGGAAAACCACCTCGATGAGATGATGCCGGTGATTTACACCCCGACCGTCGGCTGGGCGTGCGAACGCTTCTCTGAAATTTACCGTCGCGCACGTGGGGTGTTCATCTCCTGGAATAACCGCGGCAGTATGGACGATATCCTGCAAAACGTGCCGAACCAGAACATTAAAGTGATTGTGGTCACCGACGGTGAACGTATTCTGGGCCTGGGTGACCAGGGCATTGGCGGGATGGGGATCCCTATCGGTAAACTGTCGCTGTATACCTCCTGCGGTGGCATCAGCCCGGCGTACACCCTGCCGGTGGTGCTGGATGTGGGCACCAATAACCAACAGCTGATCAACGATCCGTTGTACATGGGCTCACGTCATCCGCGTATCACCGGCGATGACTACACGGCGTTTGTTGATGAATTCATCCAGGCCGTCACCCACCGCTGGCCGAATGTGCTGTTGCAGTTTGAAGACTTTGCGCAGAAGAACGCCATGCCGCTGCTTGATCGCTATCGCGATCAGATTTGTTGCTTCAACGATGATATCCAGGGCACCGCGGCGGTGACCGTGGGCACGCTGATTGCCGCCAGCCGCGCGGCGGGCAGCCAGCTCAGCAACCAGAAAATCGTCTTCCTCGGTGCAGGTTCAGCGGGTTGTGGTATCGCAGAACAGATTGTGGCGCAGACCCAGCGTGAAGGACTGAGCGAAGCGGATGCCCGCCAGAAAGTCTACATGGTCGACCGTTTTGGCCTGCTCACTGACCAGATGCCGAACCTGCTGCCGTTCCAGAGCAAGCTGGTGCAGAAACGCGAAAATCTTGAGAACTGGGATACTAACGCTGAAGCCCTTTCTCTGCTGGACGTGGTGCGCAACGTGAAGCCGGATATTCTGATTGGTGTGTCAGGCCAGACCGGGCTGTTCACCGAAGAGATCATTCGCGAGATGCACAAGCATTGCCCACGTCCAATCATCATGCCGCTGTCTAACCCAACGTCTCGCGTGGAAGCGACACCGCAGGATCTCATCAGCTGGACGGACGGCATGGCGCTGGTTGCGACGGGTAGCCCGTTTGCGCCGGTGGTCTGGAACGACAAAACCTACCCGATTGCGCAGTGCAACAACTCCTATATCTTCCCGGGTATTGGCCTCGGCGTGATTGCCTCGGGTGCTTCTCGCATCACCGACGATATGCTGATGTCGGCAAGTGAAACCCTGGCGAAGTACTCACCGCTGCTGATCAACGGTGAAGGTCTGGTGCTGCCAGAGTTGAAAGATATCCATGTGGTGTCGCGCGCGATTGCGTTTGCCGTGGGCAAAATTGCCCAGCAGCAGGGCATTGCGGTGAAAACCTCTGAAGAAGCGCTGTTGCAGGCCATTGACGACAACTTCTGGAAACCGGAGTACCGCAGCTACCGCCGTACGGCTGTCTGATTCGGCTTTTATTTGCCGGGCAAGGGTGACTCAGCCCGGCAAATCTTCCCTCCTGTCTGTTCATGAGATAGCCAAATCGCCCCTCTCGCGCTACACTCCTGCCATCCATCTACTAACTGAATAAAAGGAGGATAATTATGCCGTACTGTGAACGTATTTTCGTTTCACGTACTTTTGGTGATCGCACCAGCTCAAGCGTTATCGGTATCGTGCTGCGATAACTTCGGCTTGAGCGAAGCTAACTGAATCCCTTCCCTCGGGCTTACCGGGTTATCGTCAGCGATGTTTGACGAGGCATTTTTATGCCTGTAACTCTTGAGTAAGCAATGAGCACATTACTGTCTGCACAATCATTACGTGTTGAAACCGCCTTTGGCCCGTTATTTTCTGATCTCTCCTTCACCCTGAAACAAGGCGATCGCCTTGGGCTTATTGGCGACAACGGCTGTGGCAAAAGTACGCTGTTAAAGGTACTGGACGGCACCCTCGCGCCGTTAAACGGCACGGTTTCGGTGGCAAATCACTGCCTTATGGCGCGCGTTGAGCAACATTTACCGGATGAACTGCATGCCCTGAATCTGCTCGATGCCGTGCTGGCGCAGCTTCCCGCCGGTGAGCGCGACAGTTTGCGCTGGCGGGCGGAAGCGTTGCTTGCCAGCATGGGCCTTAGCCGTGAGGAGGTTGCGCTGCCTGCTGCCACCCTCAGCGGTGGGCAACATACCCGGCTGTTACTGGCGCGTGCGCTGATTACCGAACCTGATTTGCTGCTGCTGGATGAGCCGAGTAACCACCTCGATTTGCCCACGCTGCTCTGGCTAGAACAGTTTCTGCAACGCTGGCCCGGCAGTTTTGTGCTGGTGTCCCACGATCGTTTTTTGCTGGATGCGGTGACAAACGGGAGCTGGATCCTGCGCGACCACCGTCTGCATTACTTTGTCCTTCCCTGTAGCGCGGCCCGTCAGGCGCTGGAGGAACGGGATGCAAGCGATGCCCTGCGGCATAAAGCCGAGCAAAAAGAGATTGACCGGGTGACCACCAGCGCGAAACGGCTGGCAACCTGGGGGCGCGTGTACGACAACGAAGATCTGTCGCGCAAAGCGAAACAAATGGAAAAGCAGGTGGAACGCCTGAAAGAAAACCAGACACAGCTGACGGCGGGAAGCCTTTGGCGTCTGGCTCTCCACGGCGAACCGCTGATTGCTGACCGGCTACTGGAGATGGAAAACCTGTCGGTATCGGCAGCACCGGGGCTGCCGGCGCTATTTTCCGTTCCGCTCGCGCGGATTAAAACCGGCGACCGGGTGGCCATCATCGGGCAAAACGGTTGCGGTAAATCCTCGTTATTGCGGCTTATCTGGCGTCAACTGGCAGCTGAAACCGGTGAGGCAGCCATAAAACTGCATCCCCGTTTACACAGCGGCTACTACGACCAGACGCTGGATCAACTGCCCGATGACGCCACGTTGCTGGACGCGCTGGAACCTTTTGCGCCCTCCCCTGAACTGCGCAAGATGACGCTCATCAGCGCCGGTTTTGCCTGGTCTCGTCACGGGCAAAAGGTGGCGTCACTCAGCGGTGGCGAACGCTCCCGTTTGCTGTTTGTTGGTTTGTCCCTTGCACGCTACAACCTGTTGTTGCTGGACGAACCGACCAACCATCTGGATATGGCTGGTAAAGAGGCCCTGGCGCAGACGCTGCAACAGTTCAGCGGCGGCGTGCTGCTGGTCAGCCATGACAGAGAGCTTATCCGCGCAAGCTGTAATCGTTTCTGGTTGATTCACCAGGGGACATTTAGCGAGTGGCAGGATGTTGATGCCGCGTATGCCTCTTTGCGTGACGTCGCACAAACGGTCAGCCCGGTGTCGACATCACCGGTTATTCACGACGAGCCGGAGGATGAAACCGATGCGCTACTGGAGAGACTGGTCGCCCTGGAAACGCTACTGGAACAAGATTTGGCACGCAAAGTGTCACATCAAAAACCGGCGTTACAGGCGCAGTGGCAGGAGGAGATAAAACGGATCACTGCGATATTGATGTAATGCATACGAGACGTTAAGCAAAACAGGCGCATGATGCGCCTGTTTTTTTGACTTATTTCTGCGGGTTTTTCTCTTTCCACGCATCCCAGGAGGATTTGATTTCCTGTTTCGCGGTCGCGGCATCGTTGTAGCCATTCAGCTCGACTTTTTTACGTCCCGCTGGCAACTCTTTATACACGCGGAAGAAGGCCTGCAGACGTTCCTGCTCGATCTTCGGCAGGTCGGCTACTTCTTTAATGTCATCATAGGTCGGGTCAATTTTGCTGGCCGGAACCGCAATAATCTTGTCGTCCTTTTCACCGCCGTCGATCATTTTCAGCACGCCAATCGCACGCAGTTTGATAAGCGTCCCCGGGGCCATTGGCGCACGAGTATAGAAAATGACGTCCAGCGGATCGCCATCGCCTGCCAGAGACTGGGTCAATGAACCGTAGTTCGCCGGGTAAGCCACCGGCATAGACTGGAAACGATCAGCAATGATGAAACCGGTTTTTGCATCGGTTTCATATTTAATGATGCCACCCGCCGGGATCTCGGTTACGGCATAAAACTCTTCCGGGTTATTGTCAGGCTGCGGAAATTCGAGGATATTTTGTGCCTGTACGGACGCGGAAAGGAAAAGGCTGACGGCAAGGATTTTTTTGACCAGATGCATTGTTGTTAGCTCTTTGTTATTGAAAAGAAACAAAATAGGTTCTGATAATGACGACGTCATGACAGCCAACGATCATTTTTATGATGCTTTTGGCCGTTCCCCCCAATATGGAGAGACACATATGGATATTTCGTTAAGCGGACTGGATGTACTGTTTATTGCGGGTTTTGGTCCCATCCCGCGCGATGTGGAAGAGAGCAAAGCGCTCTATCAAGGCACGTTGGGCCTGCCCCTCAAAGGCATGGAAGGCAACGAAGAGTATCTGGTGATGGAACATGGCGCGCTCGAGGGGGCGAAACACTTTGCGCTCTGGCCTCTGCACCAGGCGGCGGAATCCTGCTTCGGATCGCCGGTCTGGCCAGCAGAGATCCCCGCGCCGCAAAGCTGGATAGAATTTGAAGTCAAAGAGATTGCCAGCGCCACGCAATGTCTGAAAGACAAAGGCTACACGCTGCTGGTCGAGAACCGTCTTGAGCCCTGGGGGCAAAGTATCACCCGTCTGCTCAGCCCCGAGGGTATGCTGGTGGGGTTAAGTATCACGCCCTGGATGCGCGATTAATTTTTTTGCGAGCCCTGTTCCCGGTTTTTTACAGGGCGTTTATCGTTTTACATCTCTCCCTTTAAGCTAAATTTTTCATGACGAGGTTGTTGCGTATGGCGCAACAACCCTATACTGTTCCGTATAAAGGAACAGGAAGGGATAATGATCAGGAGCTTTCGGCATAAAGGACTTCGGGACCTGTTTCTGCATGACAATGTTCAGGGTGTAAAACCTGAACATATACAAAGATTGCGCAGACGGTTATCGGTGATCCACGCAGCAACGCAGATCAGCGATATCCACTTACCGGGCTATCGTTTGCATTCTCTTGGTGGAGAGTGAAAGGGTTCCTGGGCAATCACAGTTTCAGCTAACTGGCGTTTAACATTTGAGTTTAACGACGGTGATGTCTGGATTCTTGATTATGAGGACTATCATTAATGAAAATGGCAAACCCGCCACATCCGGGGGAAGTAATACTTGAAGCCCTGGATGAGCTCAACATTGGCTTGAGGGCATTTGCTCGTGCCATGGATATTGCCCCCTCCACCGCAAGCCGTTTACTGTCAGGAAAAGCGGCGTTGACACCTGACATGGCCATCAGGTTATCGGTTGTGATTGGGAGTTCTGCGGATATGTGGCTCAATCTACAAAGTGCCTGGAGCCTCGCCCAGGCACAAAAACACGTTGATGTTTCCAGGCTGCAGCGCCTGGCTATTTCACCGTAACGACTTCCTGCCTGGCGAGGCCCTGTTACATCAGGCCATTACTTTATTCTCACGTTGCGCCCGCTTCGTTTTCATATGTCCGTACATCAGTAATGACGACATGGCTGAGAACGACAGAAGAGCGGCAGGTAGCGTGACATAATCCCAGCTCAGACCCAGCGTTATCATTAACCCGCCGAAATATGCGCCAATGGCGCTGCCCAGGTTAAAAGCGATTTGCCCGCCTGCGGCCCCGAGCAGTTCCCCGCCTTTGGCATTCTGGATAAGCAAAATCTGCAGCGGTGCCGCGAGGGCAAACAGCCCGGCACAACAGATAAAGCCCATGCTCAGCGATGCCAGCTTGTTTTCACCAAACACAAACAGCATCAGCAGCGACAGCACAATCACCAGATCGGTGGTTGCCGCAATGCGCAGCGGACTAAAGCGCCCGGACAATCTGCCGCTCATCAGGTTGCCAAGCACCATGCCAAGTCCCATCAGCATCATAATGATGGTCATAAACAGTTCGGAGAACCCGGAAACGTTCAACATATAGGGTTTGATATAGCTGAACCAGGCGAACACGCCCGCATTACCAAACATGGTGGCGGAGAAAATCAGCCAGGGTTCCGGTTGTTTCAGAAAACGGAATTGTTCTGACAACCGCGCTTCTGATTTATCGTAAAGTTTCGGTACCCAGAAGATGACCGACAGAATCACCAGCGCGTTAAAGAGCGCGATAATAAAGAAGGTATAGCGCCAGCTAAATGCGTGCCCCAGCCAGGTTCCCAGCGGCACCCCGGCCAGATTCGCCACCGTCATACCGGCCACCATCCCCGCCACGGCCAGCGTCACTTTTCCCGGCGGCGCTATCTTCGACAGAATAATGGTGCCGACACCGAAAAACGCGCCGTGTGGAAAACCAGAGACCAGCCGACCGATAGCCAGCATGGTGTACGAGGTTGAAAAAGTGAAAATGATGTTGCCAACGGCGCACATCGCCACCAGAAACAACAGAATACTTTTGAGCGAGAACTTGCTGGAAAACAGCGCAATGATCGGCGCGCCAATCACCACGCCAAAGGCATAAAAGGAGATCATGTTTCCGGCGGTGGGAATGGTGATGCCGACATCCTTCGCCAGTTCAGTGAGCACACCCATGATGCCAAACTCCGCCATGCCGAGACCAAAGGTGCCAAGCGCTAACGAAAAAATCGTCTTTTTCATACCACAACCACTTGTTAATAAATTGCAGCAGGCATTATCAGCTATTCACGAATTGTGAACCAGATCAAATCATCACCCTGCCCGTTTAATCCATAAAATCGCAACAGATTGTGAATGTCTGGCCCCCGGTTACGCGAACTGACTGACTCAGGATTACACTGATTAAGGCATTTGATCTTTTATCTGAGAAAGGAAGAACATGATGGGAAATAAGAAAAAAATCAGCACCCTTCCCGATGCACCTGCGGCACCAAAACTCACCACGAAAACCTACGAGAAGGAATTGCGGCACCTGCATGTGGAGCTGGTCAAACTCCAGCAGTGGGTCGTCGCGAAGGGACTGAAGGTGTGCATTGTCTTTGAAGGCCGCGATGGCGCAGGTAAAGGCGGCACCATTAAAGCCATTACCGAGCGTGTGAGTCCGCGCGTATTTCGCGTGGTGGCGCTCCCGGCCCCCACCGAGCGAGAAAAAAGCCAGCTCTATCTGCAACGCTACATCCCCTTTTTGCCCGCTGCCGGGGAAATCGTGATTTTCGACCGCAGCTGGTATAACCGCGCGGGCGTTGAACGGGTGATGGGATTCTGCACGCCAGAACAGGTCGATAAATTCCTGGAAAGTGCACCGATGATGGAGCGTGCTATCGTCGAATCCGGCATCATTTTACTGAAATACTGGCTGGAAGTGACCCCGCAGGAGCAAGAGCGCCGCCTGCGCGATCGCATCAATGATGGACGTAAAACCTGGAAATTATCCCCAATGGATATCAAATCCTTTGACCGTTGGGATGAGTACACCGAGGCGCGTGATGCCATGTTCGCCGCCACAGACACCTCCTGGGCACCGTGGTTTATGGCACGTTCCGAAGACAAACAACGGGTGCGCCTGAATATCATCACCCACCTGCTTTCGCAGGTTCCTTATGAAGCCTTGCCTGTCGATCCCGTTGAATTACCGAAGCGTAAAATAGGTAAAGTCAAACCGACGCATTATCCATTCCGAATTATTCCAGAACCTTTCTGATAATAATGCTGACTGCTCTGCATCGTTTTAACAACGTATGCAGAGTAGGTTTATTCTCGTTTTCATTCTGTTGCTTTTATCTGGAATAACGCACGTAAAATAAACATTACCAGGCGAACCAGTATTGTTTTTTTTAATAGCTCATTGATAATGCCTGTCATCGCAAACAGGAGAACCGCCATGAAAATGAATACGCAAAAAAAACAACCCGTCTGTAGCCTCCCTGGCCGCAGCACGCACCAGCAATGCCCTCGCCCGGTTCATGCGGGCAAGGAGTCAGAACTGCATCAGGCTTTCATTCGTGAAATGAATGAGTTTGCAGCCAAAGCCGGTTTATTATCAGACGATCCTTTCTTTGGAGGGATTTAATGTGCTTTCAGTTTGATGTTTATCGTAATCCATCAGAGAAAACAAATACACTGCAGCCTTATCTCATGGTGATACAACATGACTATTATGATGATTTGAACACGCGGTTAATTGTTCCATTAAGCTATCATAAACATCTGACGCGTTATTTTCATCAAGCCACACCCCTGGTCAATATTGAGTTTCAGACCTTATTTCTTAATACGCCAGGCATAACCAGTGTGGATAAAAAAAGATTAAGCAGCCGATATTTTGTCTGTAATCTGCAAACGGCGCGGCAGGACGTTGTCGCTGCTCTGGACGCACTCATAACGAACACCTGATTTCCCCCCACCCGCTCCGGTGTGTGCTCCGGAGCGGGGGAATCTCAGGATTTACTGTAGCCCTTGCGTACTCTCTTTCTTCGCCTCCAGGCGTTCGACGTCACGGTACCAGCGTGGATGATGCTTTTTCGCCCAGCGGCGACTGACTTTGCCTTCCACCATTCCCTTTATCGATCCTTTCACCCAGAAAGCCATATACATATGAATCAGGATAGCGTGGATCAAGACAATCGCGGACGCTGCATGAATCAGCAGGCTGTAACGAATGACCGGAATTGGGAAGTACGGTGCAAAGTACGGCCGCCAGATAATCACGCCAGTCACCAGCAGCACGAAAATCATGCTCATGATGGTCCAGAACATCATTTTCTGCCCGGCATTGTATTTTCCGACCTTTGCCACCTTATGCTCGTTGCCTTTCAGTACCTCCACAATGCCTTTCAGCCAGGGGATATCCTGCTTGTCGGGAATGTTGTGGTGCACAAAGCGGACGAACATCACCATCAGTATCAGGAAAACGGCCACGCCAAAAAAGGGATGCAGAATGCGGCCCATCTGTGGCGTACCGAAGGTCTCCGTCAGCCACTGCAGCGTCGGGAAGAAAAAAGAAATCCCCGACAGCGACACCAGGAAAAAGAAGATAACCATCGTCCAGTGGCAGGCGCGATCGATAAATTTGGTGCGCACAATCATCTTCGATTTACTCATGGTGTTCCTCCTCATCGTCATCCACTTCTTTATTCGGCCCAATACCGATGTAGTGATAAATCAGCCCGGCGAAGGTGGCGATAAAACCGGCGGCAGCGAGGGGTTTCAGCGCGCCCTTCCACAGACTGATGGAGGTGTCTATCGTCGGAGCCTTCGGCAGATTGTGGTACAACTCCGGCTGGTCATTATGGTGCAGCACATACATGACGTGCGTCCCCCCCACGCCCTGTGGATTGTAGATCCCGGCATTGTCGTAACCGCGCGCCTTGAGCTTATCGACACGCTGCTGTGCTACCTCCAGCATCTCGGTTTTAGTACCGAAGTGGATAGCCCCGGTCGGGCAGGTTTTCACACAGGCAGGTTCCTGACCGACGCTGACGCGATCCACGCAAAGCGTGCATTTATAAACCCGATTGTCCTCTTTGTTGAGGCGCGGGACGTTAAACGGACAACCCGCAATGCAGTAGCCGCAGCCAATACAATTTTCCTGCTGGAAATCGACAATACCGTTGGCGTATTGAATGATTGCACCGGCAGACGGGCACGCTTTCAGGCAGCCCGGATCCTCGCAGTGCATGCAACCGTCTTTGCGGATTAACCACTCCAGCTTGCCGTTCTGTTCGGTTTCACTAAAACGCATCACCGTCCAGGATTTGGCGCTCAGATCCGCCGGGTTATCGTAAACCCCGACGCAGTGCCCCACTTCGTCACGGATGTCATTCCATTCAGAGCAGGCCACCTGGCAGGCTTTGCAGCCCACGCAGGAGGAGACATCAATCAGCTTGGCCACTTCTGCCTTATGATCCCGCGCATGCGGCGCGGGGGTCATGGCGTTCGTGGCGGAGCGTTTGAGAATGTCTTGTGTTTCCATTGCCATGTCTTCGCTCCTTAGCCTTTCTCGATATTGACCAGAAACGCCTTGTACTCCGGCGTTTGCGAGTTGGCATCACCCACGTTCGGGGTCAGGGTGTTGGCGATATAACCCTTCTGCGCCACCCCTTCAAAGCCCCAGTGCAGCGGGATCCCGACGGTTTCCACCTGTTGACCGTTCACCTGCAGCGTGCGCAGACGTCTTGTTACCACCGCCACCGCACGAATAAATCCTCGCTGGCTGCTGACCTTGACGCGATCGCCATTGGCAATGCCTTTGGCTTGCGCCAGGGTTTCGCTGATTTCCACAAACTGTTCCGGCTGAGCTATCGCATTGAGCCGCGCGTGCTTGGTCCAGGTGTGGAAATGCTCCGTCAGGCGATAGGTGGTGCCGACATAAGGGAACCTGTCTTTCTTGCCCAGCCGAATCGCATCTTCTTTGTACAGGCGAACGACCGGGCTGGAGACCACATTCGGGTGTAGCGGATTGGTGCCAATCGGCGTTTCCATCGGTTCGTAATGCTCCGGGAACGGCCCTTCCGCCAGCTTATCAAGCGCAAACAGGCGCCCAAGCCCTTCCGGTTGCATGATAAACGGCCCGGTATTGCTGCCCGGCGCAGCGGTATTGAAATCAGGAATGTCGTTACCCGCCCATTTCGTGCCCGTCCAGGCGATCAGCATCCGTTTCGGATCCCACGGCTTACCGTTGATGTCTGCCGATGCGCGGTTATAGAGCACTCGGCGGTTCATCGGCCACGCCCACGACCAGCCCAGCGTGTTGCCCAGACCAGACGGATCGGCGTTATCGCGGTTCGCCATCTGGTTGCCCTGTTCGGTCCAGCTACCGGTGTAAATCCAGCAGGAGGAAGCCGTCGTCCCGTCATCGCGCAGTTGCGCAAAACTGCTGAGCAACTGGCCTTTTTGGGCGATCAATGCACCGCTGGCATCAAACAGGTCGGCCAGTGCAACGCCGTTGTTCTCTTTGGCGACCTCTTCCGACTCCGGATGATCCTGCTGTTTGTAGTCCCAGCGCATCTTCAGCAGTGGTTCCGCTCCGCTGCCGCCTTCCCTGCGGTACATATCGCGCAGGCGATGGTAGATCCCGGCCAGGATCTCGCCGTCATTACGCGCTTCGCCCGGTGCATCCTGCCCCTTCCAGTGCCACTGTAGCCAGCGCCCGGAGTTGGCAATCGAGCCATCTTCTTCCGCAAAACAGGTCGAGGGCAGACGGAACACTTCGGTCTGAATCGACACGCTATCCACATCGTTCATCTCGCCGTGGTTCTGCCAGAAGTTGGAGGTTTCCGTCACCAGCGGATCAATCACCACCAGGTATTTGAGCTGACTGAGGCTGGCGATCACTTTGTTTTTGTCCGGGAAAGACGCCACCGGGTTAAAGCCCTGGCAGATGTAGCCCGTGACCTTACCTTTTTCCATCATGTTGAAGTACTTGATAACGTCGTAAGACTGGTCCCACTTCGGTAGCCAGTTAAAGCCCCAGTCGTTTTCTTTCTGCGCGGCGTCGCCGTAGAACGACTTCATCAGGCTGACAAAGAATTTCGGATAATTGCTCCAGTAGTTCACCTGACCCGGAAGCGTCGCTTTCGGCGTATTTGCTGCCAGATAGGTTTGCAGGTCGGTCTGTTTCTCCGACGGCAGAGTCAGATATCCCGTCAGACTGGTGGACAGCAGCCCGATGTCGGTCAGCCCCTGAATGTTGGAATGGCCGCGCAGCGCATTCACGCCGCCGCCCGCCATGCCCATATTGCCAAGCAGCAACTGGATCATCGCCATAGTGCGGATGTTCTGGGCACCCACCGTGTGCTGTGTCCAGCCGAGCGCATACAGGAAGGTGGTGGTTCTGTCCGCCGCACTGGTCGAGGCCAGCACCTGGCACACTTTCAGGAAATCGGCCTTCGGCGTTCCGCAGATGTTTTCCACCACCTCCGGCGTATAACGGGAAACGTGCTGTTTCAGCAAATTCCACACGCAGCGCGGGTCGGTCAGCGTTTCATCGCGTTTCGCGAAGCCGTTCTCATCAAACTGATAGTTCCAGGACGTTTTGTCATACTGGCGTTTGTCACCGTCATAGCCGCTGAACAGCCCGTCTTCGAAGGCAAAATCTTCCCGCACCAGCAGGTTTGCGTTGGTGTAATGCTTAACGTATTCGGCGTTGATCTTATTGTTTTCAATCAGGTACAGCAGCACGCCCGACAGAAACGTTATGTCGGTGCCGGAACGGACAGGCGCATAAATGTCAGCTACCGACGCCGTGCGTGTAAAGCGTGGATCGACGACGATAAGCGTCGCGTCATTATTGTTTTTCGCTTCCATCGCCCAGCGGAAACCCACCGGATGGGCTTCAGCGGCGTTACCGCCCATCACCATCACGACGTTGGCATTTTTGATATCAACCCAGTGGTTGGTCATCGCACCGCGACCAAATGTTGGAGCAAGACTTGCTACCGTTGGTCCGTGTCAGACGCGTGCCTGGTTATCTACCGCCAGCATGCCCAGTGAGCGCACAAATTTTTGCGTCAGCATACCGGTTTCATTGCTGGCCGCCGACGCACACAGCATACCCGTGGACAGCCAGCGATTGACGGCAACGCCCTGCGCATTGGTTTGCACAAAATTGGCGTCACGATCGGCTTTCATCAGTTTAGCGATGCGGTCAAAAGCATCATCCCAGGAAAGACGCTGCCATGTGTCGGAACCCGGCGCACGATATTCCGGGTAACGCAGGCGGTTATCGCTGTGGACATAGTCCAGCAGGCCCGCCCCTTTAGGGCACAATGCTCCCCGGCTCACCGGATGATCGGCGTCGCCTTCAATGTGATAAATCGACGCTTTTGCGTTTTTCGCGCCATCACCCAGGCTGTACATTAATAAACCACACCCGACTGAACAGTAGGTGCAGGTGTTTCGAACTTCTTTTGCGCGAAGTAATTTATAATTGCGCGCCTGAGCCAGTGCCATTTTTGGCGCAAAACCCAACGCGGCGACCGTGGTCCCGGCCATACCCCCCGCGCAGATTTTAAAAAATTGTCTGCGGCTGACGTCCATTGCATTCCTCATTATTTTTCGGCAACTTCGGGGGGGAAACTAACAGCTATATCCCTGCTTAATTTGCGTCAAATCAATTTCACAACGGACCAACTTCTTAATAGTCTTTTTCGTCGAGTTTATATACCCCTTAGGGGTGACAGTGCGGCGCGATTGATTACCCCACTGCGTCTGTCGCTGGCGGCGGCCTCTTATTTTACCCCGGTGCTGCCCTCTGCACTGGCCGCCCTGGTATTGAGCGCTCCGCTCTCGTTTTCCTTCTGGCTATGGTCTGCGCAGGCTCTTTACTCTGCGGGTGGGCCACCCGTCGTTCGTGAAGAGGATTGCTCCTTCAGTTCATTTGAACTAAAATTAATATCAAATGAACGAAAGGAGCACCACCATGCAACTCTATACGCCCGCTACACGTGCGATTCCACACGATCTGCTCAGCATTCTGGGACTGCCAGCAACGGCCATTGCTGCCCATGACAGCATCAGTGTCGGTCTGGATGCCGGTGTGCTACGCGATATCGCCGGTGCCGTTGCTCTGGATGAAGTCACCCTTTGCCGGATGGCCGGGATTGACCGCAATACCTACAACCGCCGCCTGAACAGCAGCGAAAAGCGCTTTTCCCCCGAACAGAGCGCCAGGGTCTATACCCTTGCCCGGGTGATCAGTGCCGCACGGGAGCTGTTCAACGGCGACAGCGAAAGGATGGCGAACTGGCTGAACAAACCGGCGAAAGGATTAGGCGGTAAAAAACCCGCGGAACTGCTCTCTACACCTGCCGGTGCTGAAGCCGTTCTGACGTTGATTGGCCGTATCGAACACGGCGTCATCAGCTAATGGAAAACATCACGTTCTGGCGGCTGGTGAAAGACAAATATGCCACCACGGCCTTCGATGGTTACGGCGCGCGGACCTTTGGTGGTCGCTGGAATTCTCCGGGGAAGGATTGCGTATACCTGGGATCGTCCAAAGCGTTATGCGTGCTGGAAACGCTGGTGCATCTGGAAATTGAAGATATCGCCCAGGGCTACTGCTTTTTGACCGTCAACGTGCCCCGCAATCTGGTCGCCACGCTGGATCTGGAGGCCCTGCCCGAAGACTGGCAGGCTGATCCGGCACCGATTTCAACGCAGCACATTGGTGATGACTGGCTGGCCTCCAGCAAAAATGGTCTGGTACTGCGCGTTCCAAGCACCATCACTGGCGAATGGAACGCGCTGTTTAACCCGGAACACCCGCAGGCGGCGAAGGTGCTCAAAACGGTTAAATCTGAACCCTTTACCCTGGACCCGCGCCTCAGTCGGCCATGTTAACTGCCTTGTCAACGCCTTTCAGGCTGAACCAGATCCCCACCGCCAGCAGCATCAGTAAGGTGCCCGCCGTGCCCAGTGCGACGCTGTGCGATGAAATAAACGCCGTTTTCGCCGCTGCCATCACCCCGTGCGCCAGCGGCGACGACATTTCCTGAGCCAGTTGAAACGCCTCACCGATTGAAGATGATGCCTGCGCGGCCTGTTGGCTGCTCAGACCATCGGGCAGCAGGATGGATGACGAAAAGCTGCGCGTCAGAATCAGTCCAAACAGCGCAATCCCCAGCCCCGCCCCCAGCTCATACCCCATGGTCTCAATTGCCCCGGCGGCGGCCGCTTTTTCTTTTGGTGCCGCCGCCATGATGGCCGCCGTTGATGAGAGCAGCGCACTGGCCGCACTGAAACCCAACAGCGCCATCAGGATCCAGGCCTGAGTCTGCTGAGTGGAAAAATCGGTGACCGACAGCCCAAGAAAACTGAACGCACTGAGCGCCATGCCGCCTGCCGCAACCTGACGCAGCCCCAGACGCGAGACTAACATGCCGGCAATCGGGCCGCTAAAACCGCTGGCAAGCATCACCGGCAGCATAAAGACCCCGGCGGCAAACGGCGTAAAGCCGTGCACAAACTGCAGCTCCTGCGCCATCAAGAGTTCAAAACCGACCAGCGCAATCATCGCAGTCACCGCCATGAGCACGCCCGAAAGAATCACGCGATGGGTGAACAAGCGCAGGTCAATCATCGGCACCGGTGCCGCCAGCTGCTGACGCACAAATCCGGTCAGTAAGGTTGCGCCCACAAAGAAGACGGCGACCACAGTCCAGGCGGCAACGCTGCCCTTCAGCGCGGTTTTAGCACTCCACACCAGCAGTAAAATCGCCACAATCAGCATCAACGCCTGCATGAGGTTTAACGGCTGCTGGCGACGTCCCTGCTGACGAGGAACAAAGCGTGCCGTCAGCGCCATCACCAGCATCACGATGGGAACGTTGACCAGGAACACCGCGCCCCAGTGGAAATGAGCCAGCAGCCAGCCGCCAATCAGCGGGCCAAAAGCCGCCCCACCCGATCCCACCGCTGCCCAGACGCCCAGCGCCATGTTCCGGTGTTCCGCGCGGGCAAACGTGGTGCGGATCCCGGCAAGGGTGGCAGGAACGATCATCGCCGCACCGATGGCCAGCATCGCACGAGAGGCAATCAGTTGTTCTGCGCTGGTGGAAAACGCCGCCAGCAACGAAGCAAGCCCGAACAGCCCGCTCCCCAGCAGCAACAGCCGCTTGAAGCCAATGCGGTCGCCCAGCGCGCCCATGGGCAGCACCATACCCGCCATTACCAGCGAATAAATATCAATAATCCATAAAAGCTCGTTACCACTGGTCGCCAGCTCCGCACTGAGCGTCGGGGACGCCACATGCAGCACCGTGGCATCGATAGCAACAGGAATGTAGACCAGCACAATAATGACCAGCGTTAGCCACTGACGAAACATAACACCCTCTTTTCACCGTTTTTCATTGTTGGACAACTGTCCAGAAGTGCGATCCTACGGAATGTTGAACGACTGTCCAGCTTTTTGTTAGACTCCGTTCAGTCAGTGTTTAAGGGGGCCATATGGCGTATCTGAATCGGGATGAGCGACGGGAGCTCATTTTGCAGGCGGCAATGCGGGTCGCGCTTGCCGAAGGTTTTACCGGCATGACGGTGCGCAGAATAGCCACCGAAGCGGGCGTGGCAACAGGCCAGGTGCACCACCACTTTGCCTCTGCGGGTGAGCTAAAAGCCCAGGCCTTTATCCGCGTGATTGCCGAGCTGCTGGAGGTTGACGTTGTGCCGCCCTCAGCGAGCTGGCGTGAGAAATTGCACTCAATGCTTGGCAGTAATGAAGGCGGGCTTGATCCCTATATTCATCTCTGGCGCGAAGCGCAATTGCTGGTCAACAAGGAAGCCGAGCTGAAAGGCGCGTACGTGCTGACCATGGAGATGTGGCATAAGAAAGTGCTGGAGATCATTCACGCCGGGGTGGCGGCAAAGGAATTTACGCTGGCGGACACGCCGGAAAATATCGCCTGGCGCTTGATTGCCCTCGTCTGCGGGCTGGATGGGATCTACGTGCTGGGCATGCCAGATGTCGACGATGTGGCGTTCGACCGGCATCTGGATGCCATGATTTACCGCGAGCTGTTTTACTTGCCGTCTGCGTGAAGATTAAAGCGTGACATTGTCACTTCTAAATCTTCAACGCTGAAACCGTATTGCGGGTCGCGCGTACCCAAACCAAAGCGTTGCTCCAGTAGTGCATGCAGCGCTTTTGCATCAGGGGCAACAATCTCTTCCGTGACGTGGCCCTTGTCCCAGGCGGTGAAGTGATAGTTGGTCAGCGTCAGCTTCACGCCATCGGGCAGATGGCGGCACATCAACAGATGATGGCGGAAATGCGACTGCGGCCAGTGCGCCGAGTGGAAATTTCCCATCACAAAATCGGCCTGATACTGCTGCCCCATCTCTAACTGGTACATGGACTGCCATTTTTCATGGTGACGGAACTGCAAAATCCAGTCCGGCCCCGCCTGCTGCAAACGGTAGAGGCCATGAGGTGTCTCCTGCTCAATGTCTGCCACCAGACGCACAGGTGCCGTCAGCGTCTGCCCGCCAAAGCCCACGTCTGCCAGCCATTGTTCATCACCGAGCGTCACCAGCAGCACCCGGTGGGTTCGCGGTGGCATCTGAACGGGGTTGGATAACACCACCCGAGCCAGCAGGCTACGTACGTTAAAACCAATTTCACGCAGAACACGCTCGAAGAGCCCGTTTTGCTCAAAACAGTAGCCGCCGCGACGGGCGACCACCAGTTTGTTAAAGATGGCCTCGTCGGTCAGTTCGATTTCGCGTGGCAGAACAACGTCCACGTTTTCAAAAGGAATAGCGCCGTTATGGTGCAAATGCAGAGACCGCAGCGTGTCGATACTGACATCGGGTTGCTCTGTAAAATTAATACGGGCGAAATAGGCGTCCAGAAAAGGGGTCATGACCAGCTCCTGCATTAGATGTCCTTCTGTTATAACGCATTTTTTTCGCCCGACGGGCGATTTTGTGCTCTGCATTTATCGTTGCGTGCCACGCTGCATAATCGCCAGCGCCGTGAGCATCAACACCAGCCCGGTGATGAGCGTCAGGGTTGCCATCGCCATGCCCTGCCCAACCGAACCCTGCTCAAACTGTCGCCAGATAAAGACCGCCACGGTCTGAGTGCCGGCCGGTGCCAGCAGCAGCGAGGTCACCAGCTCACGTGACGCAATAGCAAATACCATCAGCATGGCGGCTAACATTGCCGGGAAGACCAGCGGCAGCACAATAAAGCGCAACGCCTGAAACGCACTGGCACCGTGAACGCGTGCCGCAGGTTCGAGGTTGCCTCCCAACTGGCGTAAGGCACTGCCTACATAGCGCACCGGCCAGGGCAGCAGCAGGCAGCAATAAGACAACAGCAAAATAGCCCAGGTGTTATACGGCGACACCGGCCAGAAGGTGCGATTCCACAACAAAATCAGCCCCACCCCCACCACAATCCCCGGCAGTGCCGCAGGCATCAGGGAGAGCGCATCGATAATCCGCCGGCCTTTGATTTGCTGCACCACAACCAGCCAGGCGGCCAGCAGGCCAACAAACCCGGTGATCAGCGCTGAGCCGAAAGCCAGCGATAGACTGGTGCCCAGCGCGGTGAGTGCATCCCCCTGTTGCGCGAAAAGCGCGGTGTAATGCGCCGTCGTCGCATTCGCCAGCGACAGACCGCCGGACAAGGTCGACATCACCCCGGTTACCGCCATCGACAGCCCTGGCACCACCACCGCCAGGAACCCAACAAGGGCCATTGCCAGCACCACCGGCACCGCCGCCGCACCCAGCGTGGCCCCGGTGTTTTCGGTCGGTTTGCCCGTCACGCTGGTGACGTCCTTGCCGCCCGTCAGTTTGCCCTGTAACCACCAGGCACAAAGGGCAATGACAATCAGGACAAGCGAGAGCATCGAGGCGCCAGGCAGATCGATCGGCCAGTCCGCCAGCCGTTTTTCAATACCCACGGTGAGCATCACCACGCCAGAACGCGTTCCCAGCGCGGCCGGGACACCGTACTCTTCGATGGCGAGCGTAAACGCCAGCAGCATGCCCGCCGCCAGCGACGGCGAGAGCATTGGCATCGTAACGTGGACAAATGCCCGCCAAGGCGTCGCCCCGTGCACCCGGGCAACCAGCGCCAGACGTTGCCCACTGGCAAGCAGGCTGCGGGAGACAGCAAAGTAGACCACCGGGAAAATGTTCAGCGTCATCACCAGCACGATCCCGCTCTTGCTGAACAGCAGCGCGTTAAGATCAAAGCCCAGCAGCTGCGCCAGATAACCGTTGGTTTGCAGCACCAGCATCCAGGAGAGCGCGGCGATATAAGGCGGGGTCAAAAAGGGAATCAGGAACAGCAGGTCCAAGAGTTTTGGGCAAGGGACGTTAAACAGCCCGCGAGCCACACCCAGCGGCAGGCCAATACAGGCGCTCAGCAGCGCAACACCTGCAGCAATTTGCAGCGTACCGGCGAACATGGCGGGTAGCTGAGGTTCAGAAAACAGCGGTCCGACGCCGGTAAACGCCCCTTCCAGCGATCCGGCGCTGAAGTGCGGAAACACGGCCTGCAGAACAATAAAGAAAAGCGGTAAGGCGACCAGAATCACCAGAATGGCGATCGTCACCACAGAGAGAAGTCGTTGGTTCACAGCGGCTTTCCAAAAGACGGGGTTGCCCCCGTCTGCAGATGATTACTGGGCGAAGAGCGTGTTAAAACGCTTGAGGACGTCGGCGCGCTCGCTGGTGCCGTCGTTTTTGGTCGGCAGCACGTTCAGCTCGGTGAACAGCGGGCGTTTCGCCTGCACGTCGGTGCGTGCGGGCATCAGCCAGGCATCGGCAACCATTTTCTGCCCTTCCGGCGACAGCACGTAGTCAACGAAGGCTTTAGCATCGGCTTCATGCTGGGTCGTTTTGAGGATCATCATGGGGCGCGGCGCAATCACCGTGCCGCTGGCCGGGAAAATCACCTTCAGAGACTCACCCTGTTCGATGTTGCCGTAGGTCACGTAATCGACGGCGCCAAAGACCGCTGATTTCGCGCCCTGCATTACCGGGGTCACTGCCTGCGCATTCGGGCCGCTGACGACCATGCCGTTTTTCTTCAGCTCATCAAACAGTGTCCAGGCTTTATCGCCCATGCCGTTTTGCAGGCCAATCAGCAAGTCAAGAGACGCACCGGAAAGTGCCGGATCCGGGGTGGTCACTTTGTCTTTGAATTCTGGCGCAGTCAGATCTTTCCACTCTTTCGGCTCAGGCGTGCCGCTTTTGGTGTTCCAGACGATACCCAGAGCAGAAATCCCCTGAGCCACATAATCTGCACTTTTCAGCGTATCGGGTACTTTGCCTGCGTTAGCACTCTGGTACGGCAGCAGCCAGCCACGGTTATGCAAATCTTCCGCGGTATCCCAGGAGGCGGAGATCAGGATATCCGCCTGTGGGTTGGCCTGCTCGGCCTCCAGGCGGGCCATGACTTTGCCGGTGGTGGCCTGGAAGATATCCACTTTGACGCCGGTTTTTTTCTCAAAACCGCTGGCGAGGCCTTTTGCCAGTGAACCCGGCCCTGCGGTGTAAACGGTAAGCGCATGCGCGCTGGACATCATGACGGACGATAACACCATGGCTAACGCAACTCCTTTCTTCACGGACAGTCTGGCTTTCATGCAATTTCCCCTGAGGATGATGTAACAGAACGAATAGCGTCTACCCGACCGGCAGACAGATGAACAATACGGTCAGCGAGGATCTCGGCTTCACGTCGATCGTGGGTCACATAGACGGCGGTAATGCCGAGCTGGCGAAGCAATGTGGCCATATCGCGGCACAAGGATTCACGCAGTTCGCTGTCGAGATTGGAAAGCGGTTCATCAAACAACAACACCCGCGGTTCGGCGACAATCGCCCGTGCCAGCGCCACACGCTGCTGCTGACCGCCGGAGAGCCCGGAGGGTTTGCGTTTGGCAAACTCGCCCAGGCCAACACGCTCAAGGGCTGCTGCAACGCGGGTTTCGCGTTCAGCGCGAGGCACATTGCGCATCTTTAGCGGGAAGGCGACGTTCTCTTCGACCGTCATGTGCGGCCAGAGCGCATAATCCTGGAAGACCATGCCGATATCGCGGGCTTCCGGCGGCATCGCCCATCCGGCTTTTGCCACCAGGCGCGAGCCAAACGTAATGGTGCCGTCTGCGGGGTGTGTTAATCCTGCCAGCAGGCGCAGCAGCGTACTTTTGCCACAGCCGGACGGGCCGAGCAGTGCCACGATGGTGCCCGCAGGAATCTGGAGATCGATCTGATTAAGAACAGTGTGCGTACCAAAAGCATACGAGACACCGTCAAGGCGGATTTCAGTAGATGCGTTCATGAGCACTCTCCCGGGATGAGAAAGCGTCCAGCACCCGTCGGCGTTAACCGAAGGGCCGCATCCACCTGCACATAAGTCAGGGGAGCAAACATATTGTTATCCTCTTTGGGATTTGATGCCGCCGACTATAGGCAGGAAATGTGACGTATAAATTACGTTTATGTTGCGGCTTGATTTATAAAGAAGAGTGGTAAACGCTTAGATGATCCCCCTTCCTTTTCCTTAATGAAAAAAGGTGATTATGTGCGTATCGCAACAATCACGAACTTTGCTTACATCGCCACCGTGGTTCTGACGCTCGCGTCTGGTGTGGCGCTTTTTACTGCCTCCAGCGCAGATCGTGCCGAGCGCCTTGCCGTCACGGAGAGTCGAAATTTTGACGCCCTCACGGACGATCTTGAAAAAGATGTTTTTTCCTTAAGTGACCTCGCCCGTGAAGCCGTGGTGAAACGCCAGCCAGAGCAAATTCAGGCATGGCGGCAGAGCGTTGATCAGGATATTCACCTGGAAGACCGGTTGATTCAGCTGCGTGATAAGAACGCCACGACGGATGAAATCCTCATTCTGCGCGATGGCATCAAAGAGCTGGATACGCTGGAAGATGAACAGCGGGCCGCCATCGAGGCGACCGAAGCAGGTAATTTCAGTGATGCGATGAATATCCTTTTTAGCCAGCAGTATGAGGATCAACTCAGCCAGGCCGAGTACCGTTTTTCTCATTTCCGCAGTCTTTCTGACCAGCGCATTCAAAGTGTGATTCATGAAGCCACCGTGTTGTCGCAGCGTTTACGCACGCTGTCAGAAATCATGGTGGCAACCACCGCTCTGCTCTTCCTGTTTGTACTGGGATTTATTATCAAACACCGCATTCTGCGCCCTGTTGTCACCCTGAGCGATGTGGTCAACCGCCTTGCAACACAGGATTATGCCGTTGAAACGCCGGTGCTGGCGCAGGTGGATGAAATCGGTGATATGGCGCAGGCCATTCATATTTTCCGGGAAAACGGCCTGGCCCGTCAGCGTCTGGAGCAGGAGCGCGATGCGGAATGGGCCTCGCGCACGCTGCTGGCGCGGATGACGCAGCGCCTGCAGGGGTGCGACTCTTACAGCGCCATTATTCGTGTGGTCAGCCGCTTTGCGCCGCGAATTATCCCTGATATGGGCGGGCGGCTGTATATCCTGGATGCCCGCACCAACCGCATGAAATCGGCAACCCGCTGGTTGTTGCCGCCGGGCGAAGATGCCCCCTTCACCGTGGATGCCTGCTGGGCCTTAAAACGCGGGCAACTGCACTGCCCGTCCCGGGATTCCGTCGATATGCCCTGCGACCACGTGCTGCCGGAAATCGCCTTTCGCGCTATTTGCGTGCCGCTGATTGCGCAAAATAAAACCATTGGCCTGTTAACCTTTGACCAGCCCGATCAAAGCAAAGAACCGCCCTATGCCTACCTCGAACTGATGGCCGAAACCCTCGCGCTGGCGCTGGCAAACCAGAGTCTGCGCGACACGTTAACCGAAAAAGCCGCCCACGATCCGCTGACCGGGCTGCGTAACCGCCTGAATCTGGAAGAGTCACTGCGTTCGCTGATTGACGAGGCGATGAGCAACAACAGCTGCCTGAGTTGCCTGATGCTGGATATCGACTATTTCAAAAAGCTCAACGACAGCCACGGGCATGAAGCGGGCGATAAAGTCCTGCGTGAAATCGCTCAGCTGCTGGTCGAGACGCTGGGTGACCGCGGGACGGCATTCCGCTACGGCGGCGAAGAGTTCCTGATTATGCTGCCGGACACGACCGAGTCAGATGCCCGTAAACTTGCAGAGCAGGTGCTGCACAATGTCTTAAACCACCATATTCTTTATGAGTCCAATGACATTGGCCCAGTTTCGGTGTCCATTGGCCTGGCAACCTGGCCGCAGCACGCCCGCGCCACCAATTTAATCCGCGCGGCAGACCTGGCACTGTATCTCGCAAAAGAGCGTGGACGCGGGCAAATTGTTGTCGCCCGGGCAGGCGGCCCAACCAGCCAGACGAGTGTCGCCTCTTGATATCTGTGCTCTAATGACAGCCATTTTTGAACTGAAGGATATGTGATGAGCAATTTCCGCCCGGTTTCATTAGACCATGCCAGCCGCCTGTTAAATCATGGCCCGACGGTGCTTATCACCAGTCGCGATGAAAGCATTGATCGCCGCAATGTGATGGCCGCCGCCTGGTCCATGCCCGTTGAATTCTCCCCTGCACGCATTGCCATCGTGGTGGACAAAAGCGCCTGGTCCCGTGAACTGATTGAACGCAGCGGGATGTTCGGTATCGTGGTACCGGGCGTGGCGGCAACCAACTGGACGTACGCGGTTGGCAGCATTACCGGGCGCGACGAAGACAAGTTCAACTGCTACGGCATTCCGGCAATCGCAGGCCCGGTGCTGGGGTTACCCGTCATTGAAGAGAAATGTCTCGCCTGGATGGAGTGCCGCCTGCTGCCACCCACGGCGGCGCTGGAAAAATACGACACGCTGTTTGGTGAGGTGGTGTCAGCCGCCGCAGATGAGCGCGCGTTTATGAATGGCCACTGGCAGTTTGATGACGGCCAGCTGAACACGATTCACCACCTGGGCGGCGGCAATTTCGTGACCAGTGGCAGGGCGATTAAAGCACCGGAATAAGTTTCCCCTCACCCCGGCCCTCTCCCCAGGGAGAGGGTTAGGGTGAGGGGAAATGACTGCACACCCGCCTGCGCTCTTCACTGGGCGTCATTCCAAAGACTTTCTTGTAGAGCGTAGTGAAGTGATTACTGTTGGCAAAGCCGCATAAAAAGGCGATGTCAGTAATGGTCATGTCGGTCTCGCGCAGTTTAACCCTTGCCGAAACCAGCCGCAGACGCTTGAGATAGCTGTCCGGGGTCAGCCCGGTCGCCTCTTTAATGTGGCGAAAGGCGGTGCGGCTGGTTAAGTGAAATTGTTCGGCGAGCTGCGCCCAGTCGTGCTCCTGAAAACAGTGCTCCTGCAAAAAGTGCAATAACTTGTGCAGCTTGTACTTGGTATTGCTGTACTCCGCTTCCGACTGGGCGTGGAGCATAGTGGTCAGCAGCTGGAAGAAAAGCGATTCACGCAACGCGCGTTTCTCATCGTTGCGCAGCGCGGGAGAAAAGAGTTTGTCGATAAGTGATTTGCAGTGCGCCCGGTTGTCCGGGGCTAACCAGCCGTATCGTGAGGCATCCTGTCCGGCAAAAGAGTGTAATAACGGCTCAATACCCGACAAATAACTGAAATTAACCCTCGGGTTAATCAGGATATTAATCAGCTTGAGGGTGCCAAGCTCATCATAAAAATGAAAATCCGCGCCGCTGACAAAAAATACATCGCCCTGCTGGATATATTTTGGCTTGCCGTTAATAACGTGCAGCCCATGCCCCTCCTCCACAATAACCAGTTCGCCAAATTCGTGGCAATGTTCGCAGCCATTATCTTCCGGGTCGCTGGAATAAAGTGCGAGTTTGCTGTCGGGTGTGGGGAAATAATAGTCAATCGTCAGTGTGTTCATTCTGGCTACCGAAAATATGCAACGTGCGTCCTGAACATAATACAACGCCAGGGGGAGAACGAATCCGGTTTCATAAATTGTGATCGCAGGCTTTAGCACCACACTGCCACTGCCAAATATCAGCAGATATTGGCATTCAAGGAGTGGCTGAGCCAGGTGCACAAACTCTATTCTGCCTTCACGATGAAATCAGAGGATGCAGAATGTCTCAGGCTCTACAACAAAACCCCGGAATGAAAATGGTGCGCCACGCCCGGCTGCTGGATACCGCCACCGCCCTGAAGCCGCACTTACACAGCACGCGCCGCGACCCTGTCAGCCTGGTCACCGCCGTTGCCGATACCCGCAAAATTCACGGCTGGCGGGCGCAACAAAGCGGCACACCCCAGGCGTTATACGCTCGCGAACTGAACGCTGGAGACAGCGTTATTGTGGATTTCGGCACCCATTGCGTAGGCTACCTTTCCCTTGCCTGCCGTGCCGCCGGTAGCCCACCGGATGCCCCCGCACATCTGCGATTTACCTTTGGCGAAACCCTTTGCGAAGTGGCCGAACCGTTCAGTGATTATCAGGGCTGGTTATGCAGCAGTTGGCTGCAACAGCACGATGAGTTTGTCGATGTGTTTCCCGCCACGCTGAATTTGCCCCGCCGCTACTGCTTTCGCTATCTGAAAATCGAAGTGGTGGCGGTGTCGCGCAAATACCGTTTGTGCCTCGATGACATCAGCGTCAATACGGTCAGTTCCGCCCCGGAGCACTGCCCGCCGTGCCTGACGCAGGACGCGCTGCTGCGCAAAATCGATGAGGTTTCCGTCCTGACGCTGCGCAACTGTATGCAGGATGTGTTTGAAGACGGACCAAAGCGCGATCGCCGCTTGTGGCTGGGCGACTTACGCCTGCAGGCGCTGGTCAACGATGTGACCTTTGCCGGGCACGACCTGGTGCGTCGTTGCCTGTATCTGTTTGCCGGTAATACCCGTGAAGACGGCATGCTGGCTGCCAATGTTTTTGTCCAGCCGGACGTCGTCGCCGACGACACCTTTTTGTTCGACTATGCGCTGTTTTTTATCGATGTGCTGCACAACTACCTGTGCCGCTCCGGTGACGAACAGACCGCGCGCGAGTTGTGGCCCACGGCCTGGCGGCAGGTGGAGCTGGCCCTGGAACGCTGCGATGCGAAGGGTCTGGTGCGCGACAGCGACGACTGGTGGTCGTTTATTGACTGGCACGAAGCGCTCAACAAGCAGGCGGCCTCACAAGGGGTGCTGATCTACTGCCTGGAGCGCGCCCGCTTGCTGGCCCTGCGCTACGACGCAAGTTCAGTGGCGATGCTGACAGATACCCTGGGCAAACTCAAAGCGGCGGCACTAAGCCAGTTGTGGGATGAGGATCAGGGCTTTTACGTCAGCGGCGCAGCGCAGCAAGTGTCGGTCGCCTCCCAGGTCTGGCTGGTACTGGCAGACGTTGGCAACGCAGCACACCAGCGCCAGGTGATGGAAAATCTGCTGGCAAACCCACCGGAAATTGGCATGAACACCCCCTATCTTCGCCACCACTTTATTGCTGCGCTGCTGAAAACCGGCCTGCAACAACAGGCGGTGGACGAGATCAAAGCCTACTGGGGAGCGATGGTGGAGCACGGCGCCGATACCTTCTGGGAACTGTTTGATCCAACCCACCCTGAGTATTCTCCGTATGGCAGCAAATTAATAAACAGCTACTGCCACGCGTGGAGTTGTACCCCTGCCTGGTTTATTCGCCAGTTCGGGCTTTAATCACAACAAAAAAAGTGAGTATTTCTATGGCTGAAATAACATCTACCCTGTGGCGGCAACGCGTTGGCTATGGCATCGCGGATCTGTCCTGTAACCTCGTGTGGCAATTAATCTCGCTGTATTTGATGTTTTTCTATACGGATGTAATGGGATTACCGGCTTATTATGTCGGCATTATGTTTTTAGTGACCCGTCTGGTCGATGGTGTGGCCGACGTATTAATGGGGCTGGTGATTGATAATACGACCACCCGCTGGGGACGATGCCGCCCGTATTTATTAATCGGTGCCGTGCCCTTTGGGTTGCTGTGCGTACTGGCATTTTATGTCCCGGACTTTGGCACCACCGGAAAATTAATCTATGCGTTTTTAACCTATTTGTGCCTGTCGTTTTTATACACCCTCGTTAATATTCCGTTCTGCGCAATGCTGCCATTTATTACCAATGATTCAAAGGAACGTACGACGCTCTCCGCCGTGCGCATCCTGCTGGGATCGTTGGGGTCAACCATTGTGGCGGTCGCCACCCTGCCGCTGGTCAATGCGCTGGGTAAAGGTAACCAAAGCCAGGGCTTCTTCTACACCGCCATTATTTTTGGCGTCATCGCCACTTTCTTCCTGCTGATCAGTTTTCGCAACGTGGAGGAAAAAATCACCATTACCCAGGAGCGCATGACCTTAAAACGCGCCTGGACAGGGCTTAAATCCAACCAGCCGTGGTTTGTGTTTGCGGTGAATATCTTCCTGATGTGGGGCGCCTTCTTTTTCCAGACCGGTGCACTGGTGTACTTCTTCCATTACTACGTAGGTAACGTTGAACTGACGGCGATTATCGCCGGGATCTCCACCTTTGTTCCGCTGCTGGGCACCCTCACGGTTCCCATGCTCGCCAGTCGCATGAAGAAGCGCCACGTGTACCTGGTCGCCAGCGCCATTAACCTGGTGGGCATGGGGGTGATGATTGTCGCAGGTGTCAACACGCCAGGGCTGATTATTGGTGCAGTGATCCTGTCGCTCGGTGCCGGGCAGCGTACTGCCATCTACTTCTCCATGCAGGCTGACCCGGTGGACTACGGCGTATGGAAATCGGGGATCAATACCGCAGGCATCCTGACCTCGATAAACGGTTTTCTCGGTAAAGTTGCCATGGCGGGTGCAGGTGCCATTACCGGGATCCTGCTCTCCAGCGGTGGCTATGTGGCGAACCAGACGCAGAACGCCTCGGCCCTGCTCGCCATTAAGTCCTGCTATTTGTACATCCCGGCGGTGCTGATTATTGCCTCGATGGTGTGGATTGGGCGCTTCTATCGCCTCGATGACCACTATGAAGCCATCCGCGCCGATCTTGACGCAGGCAGACAGGCTCCCGCGGATAAACCGTCGCTGCCGGGTCAACACGCCGCGATGTAACGCTCTCACAATAAAAACCTCTGACTCTTAAGGACTTTTATGCGTATCACTCTGATTAGCGCAGCGGTTTGCTGCGCCCTTTTCGGGGCCAGTGCCGTGCACGCGGCAGCCCTGAGCGTAGAACAACGGCTGGCCTTTCTGGAATCGCGCTTAAATGACGCCGAAAGCCAGGCGACAGAAGCCAACAACCGCGCCAAAGCGGCGGAACAGCGCACCATCAGCGCGGAAAACCGGGCGAAAAATGCCGAACAGCAGCTTCAGACGCTGAACGCGCGCGCCACGGCCAGCGAGAAAAAAATGCAGGCCACGGAAGAGAAAGTCACCGCGCAAAGCCATAAAAGCGCGCTCGGTGACGGCGTGGAATTCAACGCCTATGCCCGCTCCGGGATGCTGATCAACAGCCACGGCAAAGGCGCACGCGGCGGGCCGGGCGTCTCACCCGCCAGCTCGTTAAATGGCGATGCGCACGTGGGGCGTCTGGGCAACGAAAAGGACAATTATCTTGAGCTGAGTCTTGGTAAGCGAATGACCTTTGACGACGGCTCCTGGGCGCATTTCAAAACCATGATTGCCGATGGCGCGAATAACCCGGATCCCTGGGTACAGGATAACGACAGTCACCACATTAACGTCCGTCAGCTGTATGTCGAAATGGGCAATTTTGTGGATTTCAGTGGGCCGGTGAAGAACGCCTCGATTTGGGCGGGCAAACGCTTCGACCGCGACAACTTTGATATCCACTTTACCGACAGCGACATCATGTTTCTGGGGGGCACCGGCGGCGGCATTAACGATGTGCAGTGGAACAAGAACCTGCGCGGCGACTACTCCGTCTACGCGCGTAACTTCGGCGATCTTGGCAGCGACCGCTACGAAGACAATGACGTGCAGAACGTGATGTTCACCGCCAACCATTTCTACGGCGACCATCTGCAACTGATGCTGACCGGCATGACCGCCCAGGGGAACGACACACTCAAGGACACCACCTCAACCACCGGAAGCTATGCCCTGCGCAGCGACAATACAGCCAAAAACGGTTACTACGCGATGCTGGCCTGGCACGACAAACAGCAGTTTTATGGCCTGACTAAAGGGGTATCCGAAACCGCATTGCAATACGGCGGGGGGCTGGGCGCGGAAGCCCGCCAGCCAGGAAGCGACGGCGATTTAACGGAGAATGCCCGTTCTTTACGACTGGCCTCGTACGGTATTTTGCCGCTGGCAACAAACTGGGAGCTTGCACCGTCGGTTATCGCCCAGCATAGCGAAGACCGCTACCGTGACGGCGACCGTTATGACTGGGTGGCGTTCAACCTGCGCGCCTCGCAGGCCATCACCCATAACTTTGCCCTGCTCTACGAAGCCTCCTGGCAGTATATGGATCTCGACCCGAACGGACGCACCTATCGGGCTGACGGCGCGGTTAATACCTACCAGTCGGTAAAAGGCAATTTCTACAAGCTCACCTTCGCGCCGACCTTTAAGGTCGGGGATATTTTCGATATCAAGGCGCGCCCGGAGATCCGCTTCTTTGCGACCTGGATGAACTGGGATAAAGAACTCGACCGTTATGCGGTCAACGATGATTTTGGCAGTAAAGGTTTTACCGCAGGCGGAACCTGGAACTTCGGGGTGCAAACGGAGATTTGGTTCTGATTCATGGGTGAATGCCGGATGACGGCCTAAGAGGTTAAACCCCGGCTAGAACAGTTCCCTCTTCCTTGAGGGTTGAGGCATCCCCACAAAATAATACGAGCACGGACAGTTCCCTCGCCCCTTCGGGGAGAGGGTTAGGGTGAGGGGAATATGCGGCTCTGGTGGTTATTCCGTTCACCTTATGTTCCTTGCTTTTCTGTCGCTCCAGAACCCGTGAACGTGCCAGGGAGGCTTGCCGCCACCTCCCTGGCGACCCAGGCTCCCGGCAGGAAAATCGCCGCTGGCGCGGTCCACTCAGCGTATTCCTTCAGGCTAATCGGGGACGGGCGGATGAAACGTCCCTGTAAAACCGCCCTCGCCGCGCATCCATGCGCGTCGCCCCGGCCTTGCGGATACGCTTCGCCGATTTTCAGCCGGACCCAGTCATCGCTGTCACTGCTTTATTCTCATTAAGCAATGTTATTGCTGCAAAACGTAATATTACTGGGGATTCCTCAACCCTCAGGCAGAGGGTTAAGTAGCAGGGTAATCCCCCCACTCCTCTACTCACATCTCATAGCCGGGTTTCTTAATCAGCGTAGCCAGGTTTGGGGCAATTTCAGTGTCCCAGACTTCACTCTTCCACGCGTCCGGCTCCACCTGATTCAGCGCCACGCTGATGGAGCTGTCTTTACTGCCAAGATGACGGGCAATGGCATCGGCGATATCCGCTGCCAGCGCGGTTTTTTGCTCATCGGTCAGGTCACGGGGAAAACATTTGATATCGATATGCGGCATGGTGTGCTCCTTGTTATGGGACATCCAACCTACCACAGGCAAAAAATGCCAGTTATCAAATAATGTCGTTATCGCGCAGAACCTTATTGAGCGCAGGTATGGCACAGACGGCGTCAGCGATGGCGGTAATATTCGGCGTGTTCGCGCTGAACCACGCATGGCGCGGGCCCCACGTTCGCATCACGCACACATAAATATCCAGCAACGTCAGTTGCTCACCAAAGGCATATGGTGTGGCCTTTAGCTGTTGATCCAGCCAGACATACAGCGATTTACGGTAATTCATCACCTGCTCACGCAACTGCTCCGGCGCATCGGGTGCAAAGCGCGCCGGGTAGTCGGCATAGGTAAACGTGGGATAGACGTTGGCAACCAGCCAGACCAGCAACCGCCAGAACTGCTGACGCTCGGGCGATCCCACCGGCGGAGCGAGTGACGGACGGGTATCGAGGATCATGAGCGCGATGGCGGCAGATTCTGTCATCACGCTGCCATCGTCGAGTTGCAGCGTCGGCACCTGGCAAAGTGGATTCAGCTTGAGCAGTTTTTCCTGCACAGGGCCGGGTGTATCAAATCCTTCAACATTTTCAAACTGATAAGGAATATCAGCCAGGGTGAGCATCAGTTCACTGATGGCAGAACCCCAGCCGGGCGCACCGTAGACGGTTAGCATAAGCCTCCTCTCTTGCGAATGAACCTACAGTTTAGTCAAACTGGCAAGAAAGGCGTCGGTCTCACGGGCGTTGGTCAGACGAACGAAACGCAGATGCTGATAGCGCGGATCCTGCATATCAGCGGCGTAACGCACCCGGTTTTTATGCCAGGTTTTGAGGGTCCAGATGATGATTGACTCGCGACTCAGAAAGGCGCGGCGAAAACTTTCCCGGTTGCCGGTATCCGGCCAGAGCTCGTTTTGCCGCCACGCGCGTTTGATCGCGCGAAGCACGCACTGGCGCAGGGTGCGCCAGAATCCGCAGTCCACCCAGACAACGATGTCAACGTTGCGCCATTTGATATCGCGGGTGCGGTTGTAGTTGCCATCCAGCACCCAACCGGGGGGGGCCAGCGCCGCTTTCAGTCGCGCATCCAGGGCTTTATCGCTGCGCCCTTTCCAGTCCGGCAGCCAGTAGAGCTTATCCATTTCGACATAAGGCACATCCAGTTGGGCAGCGAGACGGCGGGACAACGTGGATTTCCCGCTGCCGCTGGTGCCTATCACATTAATTTTCATCGCACAGGTTACGCGGACTCGCGCTCAACAAAATGGAAACCGATGTCCACCACCGCATCCTGAGGCGCAATGCCTTCTATGCGATCGGCCAGCAGCGTGGCGGCGCGCAAGCCAATGGCATGGCGGTCGACGCTGACGGTGGTAATGGACGGCCAGGTGTCGCCGGCGAAATCTAAATCACCGAAACCGATCACCGCGAGATCGTCCGGCACCCGAAGGCCGCGCGACTGGGCTTCCACAATCGCCCCCTGCGCCAGGGTGTCCGAACTGCAAACAATCACATCAAACTCGCCTGTTTCCAGCAGTTCGCTCAGCCCCTGACGCCCCGACACAAAGCGGGCCGGCAGCGCGACGTCTACCGCAGGCGGATGCATAATCCCGCTACGGGCCAGCGCGTCAGTCAAACCGCTGCGACGCAGCGCGGCACGGTTGTCGACCGTCCAGAGTAAGCCAGGACGCTGATAGCCTTTACGCACCAGATACTCCGCCGTAGCCTCACCCACTTTTTCATGGGAGAAACCCACCAGCATATCCAGCGGCGTGGGGGTTAAATCCCAGATTTCCACTACCGGCACGCTGGCGTTAAGAATGACGCGTTTGAGTTCGGTCGAGTGATGAATACCGGTCAGCACGATGCCGTCCGGGCGGCGCGAGAGTAACGTTGCCACCAGCTCGGCTTCGTTTTCCTGGGTGTAACCTGCCACGCACAGCAGCATATGGTAGCCGCGCTCGGCCAGTTCATCGCTGATGGTCTGAATGGTATCGACGAACATGCTGTTGTTAATTTGCGGCACCACAACGGCAATCAGTTTGCTGCGCCGGGACGCCAGCCCACCGGCCAGGGCATTCGGGATGTACCCCGTCGCTTTGACGGCGGCCAGCACTTTTTCTACGGTTTTAGGGCGCACCAGCTGCGGTGTATTCAGCGCCCGGCTGACGGTCATCGAGGACAAACCCGCCGTGCGGGCGACGTCTTCGAGCGTCGGTGCGCGCGGCGGAGTGGGACGAGAGGGTTTCGACATGGTTGCTCACAACGGCTTGTTTTTGTGACAGGGATTATAAGTGATTTGTTGGATTAATTCGCGTCCCACATCTCATCCTGAGGAACGTTAAAAATCAGCAGGTTAGATTTATCTTTTTATTCATCATGTTATCGCTATCATGGCGAATTGTGCAAAACGACAAAAAGTCCCGGATTGTGATCTGTATCTAAATACCCTGCCTTAATGAGTTGGTTATTGTGATCGCTTGTACATATTGACGGCAAAATAGTGGCGGCGTATGCTCGTGTGAATTACAAATGTTAGCGCAAACATTGATACCGTTCAGTCCACAGGAGTTAATCATGACTGTTAGTGCAAATTCTGATGCCGTCACCTACGCAAAAATGCAGGGTGCAAAAACCGCCGCTGAAACCGGCGACCGTATTGAATGGGTGAAGCTCTCCCTCGCCTTCCTGCCGCTGGCCACCCCGGTCAGTGATGCAAAAGTACTGACCGGTCGCCAGAAACCGCTGACCGAAGTCGCCATCATCATTGCTGAAATTCACACCCGTGATGGTTTCGAAGGCGTGGGCTTCAGCTACTCCAAGCGCGCAGGCGGCCAGGGCATCTATGCTCACGCCAAAGAAATTGCCGACAACCTGCTGGGCGAAGATCCGAACGACATCGACAAAATCTACACCAAGCTGCTGTGGGCCGGTGCCTCCGTGGGCCGTAGCGGCATGGCGGTTCAGGCTATCTCCCCTATCGATATCGCCTTGTGGGACATGAAAGCCAAACGTGCGGGCCTGCCGCTGGCAAAACTGCTGGGTGCGCATCGCGATTCCGTCCAGTGCTACAACACCTCCGGCGGCTTCCTGCATACCCCGCTGGACCAGGTGCTGAAAAACGTCGTTATCTCCCGCGAGAACGGTATCGGTGGTATCAAAATTAAAGTGGGTCAGCCGGACACCAAAGAAGATCTGCGTCGCCTGACGGCGGTACGCGAGGCGCTGGGGGATGACTTCCCGCTGATGGTTGATGCAAACCAGCAATGGGATCGTGAAACGGCGATTCGTATGGGCCGTCAGATGGAAAAATTCAATCTTATCTGGATTGAAGAGCCACTGGATGCGTATGACGTTGAAGGCCATGCGCAGCTCGCTGCCGCACTGGATACCCCTATCGCTACCGGCGAAATGCTGACCAGTTTCCGTGAGCACGAGCAGTTGATCCTCGGCAACGCCAGCGACTTTGTTCAGCCGGATGCCCCGCGCGTGGGCGGTATCTCTCCGTTCCTGAAAATTATGGATCTGGCGGCGAAACATGGCCGTAAGCTGGCACCGCACTTTGCGATGGAAGTGCACCTGCACCTGTCCGCTGCCTACCCTATCGAACCATGGCTTGAGCACTTCGAATGGCTGAACCCGCTGTTCAATGAGCAACTGGAACTGCGTGACGGTCGCATGTATGTTTCCGACCGCCACGGTCTGGGCTTTAGCATCAGCGATCAGGCTCGCGCCTGGACTCAGCAGACCTGCGAATTCGGTAAACGTCCGTAGTCGTATTAAAGGCGGGAGTCGCTCCCGCCTTTCTTGTTTGTGGACAGGGGATCAATCGCATAGACCACGCGATAAGTTGAATCGATTATGTATTCAGGGATGCCCAACGATTTATTGTTTTTGCGCAATATCCCAGATAAATCCAAAGGGGTCCTGGATACGCCCTTTCAAATCCCCCCAGAACATCTCTGCAGGTTCATTCAGCATTATTGAACCTGCCTGCACCATTTTATCTGCGAGAGACACAACATCATCAACGTACATATAGAAGATGAACGGAGTTGGGGAACCTGATGTTAGTGGGCCACTAAGATCAGAATCCCACCCTTCTTTATTGATCGTAAAGTTAACGCCACGATAACGAATTCGTGCAAACAACAATTCGCCACCCTCATCTTCGAGTTCAGCAATGGCCACCATTTCCATTTCGTTCGTATAGAAATTAACGGCTGCTCTTACATCAGATACGTTAAGGACAGTCGTCAACCATGTGATTCCCATGCCCTCCCAAGGATGTGTGCGGTTTTCAACGTTATTGAACCAGTTAAGCTTTTTCATAGACATTTCCTTATGACAAAGAGGCCTTACCTCAAAGAGGTTAGCGGCGGCGCAGCAACATAACAGAACAAAAATTTTATCAATCCTTGAACCGGAACTGTATAAAAAAACAGGGGCAACATTTTTTTTCAGAATAGATTTAGTTATGCCTTGATGACTGAGCAAGACGATACATTTCGTTGGAACGTTTTCCGCCCTGCACATTTCAACGAAGGCATACCCATAAATCTAAACGGTGCTTTACAGCACCTTCGACAAAAACTGCCGGGTTCGGGGGTGTTGTGGGTGATTGAGCACTGCATCAACATCGCCCTGCTCTACGATTTTCCCGTCCACCATAAACACCACCTGATCGGCCACTTCGCGGGCAAAGCCTATTTCGTGGGTCACCACCACAAGCGTGGTGCCGGAGCGGGCGAGCTTTTTGATGACATCCAGCACTTCCCCCACCAGTTCAGGATCGAGCGCTGAGGTCGGCTCATCAAACAACATCACTCTGGGACGCAGCGCCAGCGCGCGGGCAATGGCAATACGCTGTTGCTGCCCGCCTGACAGATGCCGCGACCAGGCATCTGCTTTAGTGCGTAACCCCACCACGTCGAGCAACTGGTACGCCCGGTCGACCGCTTCTTTGCGGCTGAGCTGTTTGTGGGCAATGGGCGCTTCAATCAGGTTTTCCAGCACGGTCAGGTGCGGGAACAGATTGAAATTCTGAAACACATAGCCCACGTTGACCCGCTGGCGCAGAATCTCCTTCTCTTTGAGTTCATACAGCTTGTCGCCTTTGCGTCGGTAGCCGATGTAGTCCCCGTCTATCTGGATAAAACCTTCGTCCACGCGCTCAAGGTGATTAATCGCCCGCAGCAACGTGGATTTGCCGGAACCGGAGGGACCGAGGATCACCGTCACCGAGCCAGGCGGGATCTCCAGCGACACCTCATCCAGTGCTTTATGACGCCCGAAGTATTTGCTGACGCCGGTAATCGAAATATGACCATTAAGAGAGGCTGGCATGGACAGGCTCCTGCGTCGGGGCCACGCGGGCCGGAGAAATCGCGCGCGCGCGGCGGGTATTCACCGCAGAGCGGCGCTCGCTGCGAGCCAGCCAGCGCTCAACCAGATGCTGAATCACCGACAAGACGCTCGTTATCACCAGATACCAGACCGCCCCCACCATCAGCAGCGGAATCACTTCCTGGGTGCGGTTGTAGATCATCTGGATGGTGTAAAACAGCTCCGGCATTGCCAGCACGTAAACCATCGCCGTGCCCTTGGCGAGGCTGATGATTTCGTTAAACCCGGAAGGCAAAATGGTGCGCAGCGCCTGTGGCAGAATAATGCGCAAGGTACGACGCGAAGACGGCAGCCCCAGTGCCGCGGCTGCTTCATATTGCCCGTGATCGACGCCCAGAAAACCGCCGCGAATAATCTCTGCGGTGTAAGCACTTTGCACCAGCGTCAGCCCCACGACGGCGGTGGAAAACTGCCCCAGCACATTCACCGTCTCATAGCTTGCCCACTGGATCGCGGTAAAGGGTATCCCCACTGACAAGGTGTCGTAGAGATAAGAGAAGTTATAAAGAATAATCAGCACCACAATCAGCGGCAGCGAACGAAACAGCCAGATGTAACTCCAGGCGAGGCTGCGCAACAGCCAGGACGACGATAACCGCGCCAGCGCCAGCAGACCGCCCAACACCACGCTCAGCGCAGTACCCAGCAACGTGAGCAACAGCGTTTGCCCCAGCCCTTCCAGAATCACCGGTTCAAAGAACCAGCGGGCAAACACCCCCCACTCCCAGCGCGGATTAAACGCCACGGACTGAATCACAATCGCCAGCACCAGCAGCGCCAGCACCGCGCCCAGGGCGCGCAGCGGATAGCGCGCCGGGACGACTTTAATATTTTCTGTCGATGTCATGGTGATACCTCAGGCAGATTTGCTCAGGCTGTCGGCCGGCAGGGATTTGATAAAGCGCAGGCGGCCATCAAACGGCGGCTGGCTGTACTCTTCCGGGTCACGGTTAAGATCGAACTGCGCCTCGTACCCCTGGCTTAAATAGAGCCGCACCGCTTCCGGCTGGCGAAAACCGGTGGTCAGGAAAATTCGCCGGTAGCCCGCCAGCAATGCGCGCCGTTCAAGTTCAGCCACCACCCGTGCCGCCAGCCCCTGCTGGCGCAGGCTTTGTTTGGTCCAGATACGTTTGATCTCGGCGGTGTGTTCATCAAAGGGTTTGTAGGCACCGGTGGCAATAATCTCGCCGTCGCGCTCCAGCACCACAAACAGCCCGCGAGGCGCCAGGAACCATTGCGGCAGCTCCACCTCGGCGTCTTTGGAAAAATAGTCTCCGTAACGGGCGGCATATTCTCCGAAAAGCCCGCTGATGATGGGTTGCAGCTCCAGGGCCTCTGGTGAGATATCACGAAAACGATCGCTCATGTGTGCCTCCTTAATCGCCAAGGCCAGCCGGGTTGATTTCAGAGGCCGGAATACGTTCCACCCCCTCGCCCCAGCGGTTCAGCACTTTGTCGTAATCGCCGTTTTTGATGACGCCGTTAAGCGCGGTCTGCACCGGCTCGACCAGGCCGCTGCCCTTTTTTAGCGTGACCGCAATATGCGCCGCTTTTGGCCAGCCGCCGTCTACGCTGCCCACCAGACGCGTTTTGTTGGTCAGCGCTGCTTTCCAGGCACCAATCACATTCGGGCCAAAGAAGGCATCAGCCCGCCCGGACTGAATCGCCAGCGTCTGGGCGGCATCATCTTTGGTATAAACCGGGATGAATGGTTTTAACCCTTTCTTTTCGTTCTCTGCGTTCCACGCCAGCAGGATCGATTCCTGATTGGTGCCGGAGCCGACAATAATGCGCAGCCCGGCAATGTCTTCTGCTTTCTCAATGGCTTTGATTTGACTGGTGGATTTCACGTAGAAACCGAGGGAGTCTTTGCGATAGGTGGCGAAATCAAACTTCTCTTTGCGCGCTTTGGTGACCGTCACGTTGCTGATAGCCGCATCGTATTTACCGGAGGTGACGCCCAACGGCCAGTCCTCCCAGGAGGTCGGCACCACGTTCAGTTCAAGCCCGAGACTGTCGGCCACCAGGCGGGCGATGTCCACTTCGCTGCCGAGCAGGGTTTTGTTGTCGTCCGAAAACACGGTTAACGGCGGCGAATTTAATGCGGCCACCGCGACTGTGAATTTGCCCGGCACTGCCAGATGCAGATCTTTGGGCAGTTTCGCGATGGCGTCAGGATTCTGCGCGGTGTTAATCGGCGTTTTATTGGCCTCAAGGCTCACGCCCGTCCCATTAATATTGACGTCATTGGCCCAGGCAAACGGCGTGAGTGCGAGGGATAAAGCCAGGATCAGTGCTGATTTCTGCATAGCGTGTTCTCTTTATTATTGTGCGATGGGTTATTGTTCGGTGAACTGATTACGCGGCTGAGTCAGGCCCAGACTGTCGCGCAGCGTGGTGCCAGGGTACTCAGTACGAAACAGGCCGCGTGCCTGAAGCACTGGCACCACCTGGTCAACAAAGCGTGGGAAGGTGTCCGGCGTGCCGCCCTGGATAATAAAACCGTCTGCGCCTTCGGCGTCGAACCACTGCTGTAACCCGTCAGCAACCTCCTGAGCCGTACCGGAAAAGCGCGGGCGCGGCGAGGCACTTCCCAGCGCGACCTGCCGCAGGGTCAGGTGGCGGTCACGGGCATTACGCTTGATCTCATCGGTGGTGCTGCGAAAACTGTTCTGGCCTAAATCGCCGATATCCGGGAAAGGCTCATCCAGCGGATACTGGCTAAAGTCGTGATGTTCGAAATAGCGCCCGAGATAGTTCAGCGCGTCCTGAATCGAGACCAGCGCGGCGGTGGTCTGGTACTGGCGTTCAACGTCTTGCGCGTCATCACCCACGATCACGCTGACGCCCTGGAAGATATGCAGCGAATCCGGTGTGCGACCCTGCGCGTGCAGCTGTGCTTTGACATCCCGGTAAAAGTGCTGCGCTTCTTCGAGTGTTTCATGATGGGTAAATATCGCGTCGGCGTGTTTCGCGGCTAATTTCTTGCCGTCTTCTGATGCCCCGGCCTGGAATATAATCGGTCGGCCTTGTGGCGTGCGGCCGATATTTAATGGCCCGGCTACCTGAAAGAAATCACCGTGATGATCGAGGGTATGTAATTTCGCCGGGTCAAAGAATTGCCCGCTCGCTTTATCGCGAATAAAAGCGTCGTCTTCCCAGGAATCCCATAACCCTTTCACCACATCGAGATATTCATCGGCAATACGGTAGCGCAGCGCGTGTTCCGGGTGCTGGCTGCGGGAGAAGTTCTTCGCTGAGCCTTCCAGCGGTGAGGTCACTACATTCCAGCCCGCACGGCCGTGGCTCAGGTGGTCAAGACTGGCGAACTGGCGGGCCACGGTAAAGGGTTCGCTGTAGGAGGTCGACAAGGTGCCGACTAACCCCAGGCGCGACGTCACCGCCGCCAGCGTGGATAACACCGTAATGGGTTCAAAACGGTTTAAAAAATGGGGGATTGATTTTTCATTGATATATAACCCGTCGGCAACAAAAATAAAGTCCAGCTTGCCCGCTTCCGCTTTTAACGCCGTCTCTTTAACAAAGTCAAAATTAATACTGGCATCCGCCAGCGCCGCCGGATGTCGCCATGCGGACATATTCCCGGATGCGCCGTGTAATATCGTTCCCAGCCGCAGTTGTCTTGTCTCTGACATAATCCTTCCTCGTTTTCAGGCAACAGGTCACCCGGAGCCGCCGCCCCAGGTTCAGTTTTTTGTGATTACGCTTGCAGTAAGGCTTTCTCTGCCAGCAGCGCAAAATAGCGCGAGGCGTCTTCAATTAATCCTTCATCAGGGTTAAACGCCGGATGGTGTAACCCGAAGTCGCTGGCGCTGCCGATGCTGACGAACGCGCCGGGAATCTCTTCGAGGTACACGGCAAAATCTTCGCCACCCATGTGCAGGTCGGCTTCTTTCGTGGCATAGCCGTGCCAGTCAGCCACGTCGCGGGCAAACGCCGCCCACTGGTGATGATTGACCAGCGCCGACGGCCCGGCATGCCAGCGCACTTTAATCTGCGCGTTAAAGGCCAGTGCCAGCCCGGCGGCAATCTCGTTCACCCGGGCTTTCACCTGCTCACGTACTTCGTGACGATGGGTTCGCAGCGTGCCCTCCAGCTCAACCTGTTCGGGCAGGACGTTCCAGGTATTGCCGCCGAGAATGCGGGTGATGCTGAGCACCACCGAATCGAGCGTGTCCACGCTGCGGCTGGCCACGGTTTGCAGCGCGACCACCAGTTGGCTGGCGATAACAATAGCGTCAATACCTTCCTGCGGCCGGGCCGCGTGCGCACCTTTGCCGTTGACCTCAATCACCAGCCTGTCCACGTTGGCGTAAAACGGCCCACCGCGCGTGGCAAAGGTCCCCACCGGCAGGCCCGGTTCGTTGTGCATGCCAAAAATCGCGCTGACATCTTTAAGCGCGCCCGCCTCCATCAGCCGTTTTGCCCCACCAAAATTCTCTTCGGCGGGCTGAAACAGGATACGGACTTTACCGGCGAGCTGCGCCTCACGCTCTTTGAGCAGCAACGCGGCCCCGAGCATGACGCTGGTATGGACATCGTGACCGCAGGCGTGCATCACGCCTTTATTGCGCGAGGCAAAAGGCACATCTACCGTTTCATCGATGGGCAACGCGTCAATGTCGGCACGCAAGGCAATGGTTTTCTCCCCTTGTCCGACTTCGACAACCACGCCGGTGGGCAGTGAAATGGGCACGAAACGTAACCCGGCGTTTTCCAGCCAGTGGCGCACGCGGCGCGTGGTTTCGAACTCCTGCAAAGAAAGCTCGGGGTACTGGTGCAGTTCACGTCGCCAGTCGATCAGTTGTTGGCCAAAGCTCATAATGTGACCTCCTGTGGCTGTGTGTTCAGCGTCCAGGCTTGCGCGAGCAAACGCAGGGAGGTCTCGCGGGCCGGAGAGTCCACCAGTGGGTTGTCGAGTATGAACTCGTCGATGCCGAACTCATCGGCCAGTGCATTCAGCCCGTCCAGCACCGTGCTGGCCGTACCTTTAATGAGCGACGGCTCACGACGGAAAATACGTACCGCCGGGCTACCGGCCTGGCGTGCAAAGGCCTGCGCCTGCGCTTCGCTCGATACACTCACTCGCTGCCCGTTTTCCAGTTCCACCCCCCAGATTTCCACCTGCTGCGCCAGTCGCTCCGCCTCACTGGCGGTCTCCGCCACGATGACCTGAACCGCCACAATCAGATCCCGCTGTCCCAGATGTCGCCATTCGGTGACAACGTCACGCAACAGGGTCTTATCGCCATTCAGATGGGCGGCAAAAACAAAGTCCCAGTCGAGTGTGGCGGCAAGACGTGCGCTTTCGAGGCTTGCCCCCAGCAGAAACCGTTCAGCAGACACAGAGGGAACGGGCGTCGCGGCCAGGGATTCAGCATCCGCATTGATCGGCGTTTTGTGCAGCCAGCCATCCAGTTCACGCAGCTGCGCCGCGAAACTTCCCTTCTCATCATGGTGCAGACCACGCTGCAACGCCTGAGTAGAAAGCGGCAATCCTCCCGGCGCTTTGCCAATGCCGATATCAATACGCCCCGGTGCCAGCGAGGCCAGCACGTTAAAGTTCTCAGCCACTTTGTACGGACTGTAGTGCTGGAGCATGACGCCACCCGAGCCCACGCGGATGCGCTGGGTTTGTGCGGCAATCCAGGCAATCAGAATTTCCGGCGAGGGGCTGGCCAGTTGGGGGGAATTATGATGTTCGGCAATCCAGAAACGGTGAAATCCCCAGTTTTCAGCCTGACGGGCCAGGGCAAGCGTACGGGCCAGGGCGCTCTGCGCGGTGTCGTTTTCCGCGACAGGACTTTTATCCAGCAAACTCAAACGATAGGACATGCAGGTCACTCAGGTTGGTTACGATACGGGCATTATTGGGAGCCGCACCCTCCTTTGTGAAACAATTAATTTACATTAAATAAGCAAAAAATTTGCAAAGTAAGCCCGCTTGCGACCTGGGGATATTCTCAGAACTTATGGCATTTCTTAAATGCCCCTTAAGAAAATGATGTTAAAACCTATGCATATGTGCTGCATCATTAGTCAAATGTGCCGGGAATTTCGCCATGCGGAATCGGTTAAACTACTGACTGCTGGTGACGTCACAAATTCCACTTATCACCATCGGTTTTTCCTCTGGTATCTTTTGCGTCGGAAAAAGATTGCGGGTAGGATGCTGCGCCATGTTGTGCCTTATTCATACGTAGAATGATTGAAAAGGCAGGACACTTTCTCACGGGAGCAAACGATTGGTTATTCGCTCCGGTGAGGGCGAGGAATTCCCAACAGGGTCAGACAGGTCAACAGGTACATAATGAAAAAAACCGAGAATAACGCGGCTGAGCACCAGGCCGCGAAACGACGCTGGTTAAACTCTCACGAAGAGGGTTACAACAAAGCGATGGGCAACCGCCAGGTACAGATGATTGCTATCGGCGGCGCGATTGGCACAGGGTTATTTTTAGGCGCGGGTGCGCGTCTGCAGATGGCGGGGCCGTCACTGGCTATCGTTTATCTGGTCTGCGGTATCTTCTCCTTCTTTATCCTGCGCGCGCTGGGCGAACTGGTATTACACCGCCCTTCCAGCGGCAGCTTTGTCTCTTATGCCCGTGAGTTCCTGGGTGAGAAAGCGGCCTACGTCGCAGGCTGGATGTACTTCGTTAACTGGGCGATGACCGGTATCGTCGATATCACCGCCGTTGCGTTATATATGCATTACTGGGGTGCGTTTGGTGATGTGCCGCAGTGGGTCTTTGCGCTGGGCGCGCTGGCGATTGTCGGCACAATGAACATGATCGGCGTGAAATGGTTCGCTGAGATGGAATTCTGGTTTGCGCTGGTGAAAGTGCTGGCGATTGTTGCCTTCCTGGTCGTGGGAACCATCTTCCTGGGGACCGGTAAGCCGCTGGATGGCAATGCGACCGGCTTCCACCTGATAACCGATAACGGCGGTTTCTTCCCGCACGGTCTGCTGCCTGCTCTGGTACTGATCCAGGGTGTGGTCTTCGCCTTCGCCTCCATTGAATTCGTGGGGACAGCGGCGGGTGAATGTAAAGACCCGGAAAAAACCGTGCCGAAGGCAATCAACAGCGTTATCTGGCGTATTGGTTTGTTCTACGTGGGTTCCGTTGTGCTGCTGGTGCTGCTGCTGCCGTGGATGGCGTACCAGCCAGGCCAGAGCCCGTTCGTGACCTTCTTCTCCAAGCTGGGCGTGCCGTACATGGGCGATGTGATGAACATCGTGGTACTGACCGCTGCACTGTCGAGCCTGAACTCGGGCTTGTACTGCACCGGCCGTATTCTGCGCTCCATGTCGATGGGCGGTTCTGCACCGCAGTTCATGTCCAAAATGAGCAAACAGCACGTACCGTACGCCGGGATTCTGGCGACGCTGGCCGTGTATGTGGTGGGCGTGTTCCTGAACTATCTGGTGCCAGCTCAGGTGTTTGAAATCGTGCTGAACCAGGCCTCCGTCGGTATCATCGCGTCCTGGGCCTTCATCGTGGTGTGCCAGATGTGCCTGCGTAAAGCCATCAAAGAAGGCCGTGCGACAGAAGTCAGCTTCAAAATGCCGGGTGCCCCTTTCACCTCCTGGCTGACCCTGCTGTTCCTGTTCAGCGTTCTCGTCCTGATGGCATTCGACTACCCGAACGGTACGCTGACCATCGGTTCCATTCCGCTGCTGGTGATTCTGCTGGTTGCTGGCTGGTTTGGCGTGCGCAAACGCGTTGCGGCTATCCACAGCACCGCTCCGGTTGCTCAAGGTTCGTCAGCCACTGACGCTCCCCTGGTGGAAGAAACCGCGAAGTAATTCGTCAGCCTAACGACGTAAAAAAGCCAGCCGGGTTTGCACCGGCTGGCTTTTTTTATCCGTGCGGATTACAGCGCAATGCGGATGACATCATCCGGATCTGTCGCTTCTTTCTCTTTAGTGGACGCTTGTTTCACGCTGACATACAGCGTGTTGCCGTCCGGGGAGAGCACCAGGCTGTTCGGGTAGGTTGGCGTGTCGAAGGTCTTCACCACTTTATAGGTTTTACCGTCGATCACGCTGACTTTACCTGCTTTGCGATGGGTGACATAGGCTTCGTTGCGGGTCGGGTTGAACAGCACCGCCAGCGACTCAGGCGCGGCGATTTTCTCCAGCACTTTACCGTCACGAATATCCACGACCAGCACTTCCGGCTCTTTAGAATCGGTCACAAAGGCGCGGTGGCCCGCGGTATCCAGGCTCAGGTTCAGGTAGAAGTGCTCTTTGCCATCGTCGAGCAGCTTTTTACGGCTCAACACTTTGTTGGTGGCGGTATCGATGGTCACCAGCTCGCCGTCAGCGTTGGTGCTGTACAGACGCTTGGCCGCTGAATCAATCGCCAGACCCGTACTGAAGGTCCCGGTGCCAGTCACGGTGGTTTTCAGCTTCATTGACTCGCCGTCAACAACCCACACCACGCTCTCTTTACCGATACCGGTGATGTAAACGGTGTTGGTGGCTTCATCAACCGTCAACTGACGCGGTTGCAGAGGACGTACGGTCTCGCTGCGTTTACGTTCATCAAGCACCAGGCGGCCTTTCACTTCACCGGTTTTGGCATCCACCGCCGTCAGTGCACTGTTGGTGGTGTTACCAAACCACAGCGTCTGGGTACGGTTGTTGAAGGTGGCGCCAAAAGGTTTCAGGTCATTGTGAATGGCCTGAGTGATTTCCAGCGAAACCGGATCCAGGCGGTAGACCACCCCACCCTTGTCGATTTTTCGGCTTTGCGAGGTAGCAACCCACAGCGCATTTTCCTGTTGGCTATAGGCCATCTCGTAGGCACCTTTGCCCACGGCTTTGCGCAGCATCTCGTCTGCTGCCTGGGCCGTAAAGGCGCTGGCAAACAGGAAGGAACCGAGTAACAGAGAACCACCCAGACGCGGTGTGCATAAATGACGTAAAGACATGACGACTCCCTTTGATAATTAGCTGTATAGCTGCTTCACATGCTGCCCTTCCGGTGACGTCATGGCATCACCTGTCAATTGAGAATAGTAATCATTATATGTAACAATGTGGAGAGCTATTACACTTCCTTTACCGTTCTCCATTTTTTCTACACTTTGCATTAACGTAATGTGCCGTTAAGGTTTTCATGTTTTGTCAAAAATATTAACATTACCGACATGTTCCATTTGGTTCGTCTCTCATTCTGGTCTACACATGAACACTTTCGCTATTTCAAGAATCGCGTTGATCCTGCCGGTTTTGCTCACCCCTGCCGCATGGGCCGCTGATAACGAGCAGACGATGATCGTCAGCGCCGCCCCCGAAGGCGTGTCCGAGCTGGATACCCCTGCCGCCGTCAGCGTGGTCAACGGCGAAGATATCCGCCATGCGACGCCAGAAATTAACCTGTCGGAATCACTGACCAGCGTGCCGGGGTTGCAGGTACAAAACAGGCAGAACTACGCGCAGGATCTCCAGCTCTCTATTCGCGGCTTTGGCTCGCGCTCCACCTATGGCGTGCGCGGCATTCGTCTGTATGTCGATGGCATTCCGGCCACCATGCCCGATGGGCAAGGCCAGACCTCGAATATCGACCTTAACAGCGTGGACAGCGTCGAGGTGCTGCGCGGCCCCTTCTCTGCGCTCTACGGTAATGCCTCCGGCGGCGTCATTAATGTGAAGACCGAAACCGGGCAGCAGCCCACTACCCTTGAGGCCAGCAGCTATTACGGCAGCTACGGAAGCTGGCGCTATGGCACCAAAGCAACCGGTGCGGTGGGTGACGGTACTCAGCCGGGTGATGTGGATTACACGGTGTCGACCACCCGCTTTACCACGCACGGCTACCGTGATCGCAGCGAGTCGCGCAAGAATCTGGCGAACGCGAAGCTGGGCGTGCGCATCGATGACGTCAGCAAACTGACGCTGCTGTTTAACAGTGTGGACATCAAAGCCAACGATCCGGGCGGACTGACACGGGATGAATGGCGTGACAACCCCCGCCAGTCGCCGCGTGCCGAACAGTACAACACCCGCAAGACGGTGAAACAGACGCAGGCCGGGCTACGTTACGACCGGCAGTTTAGCGAGCACGACGATTTCAGCCTTACGATGTATGCCGGAGAGCGCGAAACCACCCAGTTCCAGTCCATTCCTCGTGCACCACAGCTGAACCCCACTCACGCGGGCGGCGTGATTGACCTGACGCGTCATTATCAGGGTATCGATACCCGCTGGACCCATCGCGGTGAGCTGCTGATCCCGGTGACGGTGACCGGAGGACTTAACTACGAGACCATGAGCGAAGATCGTAAAGGTTACGAAAACTTCGTGATGGTGAACGGTGCGCCGGATTATGGCCGGGAAGGCAATTTGCGCCGTAACGAGCGTAACCTGATGTGGAACGTCGACCCGTACCTGCAGACCAGCTGGCAGCTCACCTCTAAGCTGTCGCTGGATGCGGGCGTGCGCTACAGCAACGTCTGGTTTGACTCCAACGATCGCTACATCACCGCCACCAACGGCGACGACAGCGGTGAAGCTAACTACCACAAATGGCTGCCCGCAGGCGCGCTGAAGTACGCGGTCACCAGTGGCTGGAACCTGTATGCCGCCGCCGGACGTGGTTTTGAAACGCCGACCATTAACGAGCTCTCGTACCGTTCCGATGGCGGGAGCGGGCTGAATTTTGGCCTGAAACCGTCAACCAGCGACACGGTAGAAATTGGCAGCAAAACGCGCATCGGCAACGGGTTGCTGACCGCGGCGTTGTTCCGTACCGATACGGATAACGAATTAGTCACCGACACCAGCAGCGGCGGACGCACCACCTACAAAAACGCAGGTAAAACCCGTCGCCAGGGGGCGGAGCTGTCGCTGGACCAGCAGTTCGCGGGCAACTGGCGCGCCAAAGCGGCCTGGACGTACCTGGACGCAACTTACCGCAGCGACGACGTGTGCGCTGACAGCAACTGTAACGGCAATCGCATTCCGGGTATTGCCCGCAATATGGGCTTCGCCTCGTTGGGCTACGTGCCGGATGAAGGCTGGTACGCCGGTGCAGATATTCGTTATATGAGTGATATTGCCGCCGATGATGAAAACACCGCCGTGGCCCCGTCCTGGACCGTGGTCGGCCTGAACACCGGGTATAAATTTAACTACGGCAACTGGGGCATGGACGTATTTGGTCGCGTGGATAACCTGTTTGACCGGGAGTATGTCGGTTCAGTCATTGTGAACGAGTCGAACGGTCGTTATTACGAACCGGCCCCAGGGCGGAATTATGGTGTGGGGTTGTCAGTGGCGTATCGGTTTGAGTGATTGCTGATGCGAGGGAGAAAAGCGCGCCCGATCTTATCTATGTGTAGGCCGGATAAGGCGATAGCTGCCATCCGGCAATCGAGCGTTAGCAGAGGTGGTCAGGTGCGGAAAATCGTTCACGGGTGACAGGCGTTGTATATTTAACAGGTCTGGAGGTGAACGGAACAAACTTCAGTGCTGCCTGTTTCCCCTCACCCCAGCCCTCTCCCAAGGGGAGAGGGTGACAACCCCATTTCCCCTCACCCAAAGGGGCCGGGAGGTATAACCTCAATCAGAACGTCGTCCAGCCATCATCATTACTCTCGGGTGCTTTCGCACGAGGTGGTGTTTTCAGGTTTGGGCGAACCAGCGGCGGCGTGGCGGAAGCCTGAACCGCCCCGGCTTCCAGACGGAACGTTGCCACCAGTTGTTCCAGCAAGCGGGCCTGCTCTTCCAGTGACCCTGCGGCCGTCGAGGATTCGCTCACCAGCGACGCATTCTGCTGGGTGGTGCTATCAAGCTCGCTTACCGCGCGCGCAATCTGCTCAATACCGCGGCTCTGCTCTTCAGACGCCGAGGAAATCTCACCCATAATGTCGTTCACGCGGGTGACCGACTGAACCACTTCATCCATGGTCGCCCCGGCTTTCACCACAAGGTCGCTGCCTTTGGTGATGCGCGAGACGGATTCACTGATCAAGTGCTCAATGTCTTTTGCTGCCTGGGAACTGCGCTGCGAGAGGTTACGCACTTCGCTGGCAACCACCGCAAAACCGCGTCCCTGCTCACCGGCACGGGCGGCTTCCACCGCGGCGTTCAACGCCAGAATATTGGTCTGGAAGGCAATGCTGTTGATAACCGCTGTGATATCAGCAATTTTGCTTGAGCTGGTGTTGATGTCGTTCATGGTGTTGACCACTTCACGCATCACCTGGCCGCCTTCGCTTGCCGTGGTCGATGCCTGCGCCGCAAGACGGCTGGCGTTACGGGCGTTATCGGCGTTGTTTTTCACCGTGGCCGTTAGCTCTTCCATACTCGCTGCGGTTTCGACAACGGCGGCGGCCTGCTGCTCGGTGCGGGAAGACAAATCGGTATTACCTTCCGCGATTTCCGTTGCCGCACGAGAAACCTGCGACACGCTGTTACGGACTTCGAAAATCATCTCGCGCAGTTTGCTGTTCATGCGCCCCATCGCACCGGTCAGTTTGCCCAGCTCATCCTGGCTATGCGCCGTGATCTGCGAGCTGAGGTCACCGCTGGCAATACGCTCAGCCAGCGCCAGGTTGTGCACCACCGGGCGCGTAATCTGGCGGATGATCCACCAGGATACCAGCACACCGATCAGAATCGCAATCAGGCCGATAATGGCAGCGATAGTGCTGGAGGTGTTCGCCAGTGCATCGTTGTGCGCTTTCACCAGCCCCAACAGCTGCTTGATATCGGCGCTGCTTTCATCACCGCCGACTTTCACTTTGTCTTCAGCGACTTTCAGGCCCTGCACGGCGGCATAGTAGTTCACACTGAGATCGTAGTATTTGCTGGTATCGGCCCACAGCGCGTTGAGCGGAGACTGAATCTCACCCGGCAACTGTGAAGACAACGCCTCAACGGCAGACTTTGTTTCTTTGAAACGCGAGTCCAGCACGTCGCGCGCGTCTTTAGTTGGGCTAAAGCGCAGCACCAGCGCGGCGTCACGCACGCTGCCAATATTGATCAACTGGTCGAAGATTTGCCCGGAAACGCTGCTGTCCGCAACGGGTGTGCGAATGAGTGTGGTAAAGCGGGCTTTTTGATCCTGGCCTGCCAGTGCGTCCAGGGAGGTACGCACTGCATTCAACGCGTTGGTGGCCTGCAACATCTCATCGACGCTGGTCTGGAATTTGCCCAGATGGCCATTCAGCGCGTTGAGATAGCCCTTCTCTTTCTCAGTCCAGCTCAACTCTTGCGCGCTGGCGGTTAACTCCGAGGCGTGTTTCACAAAGCCAGACATCAGTGGGCCGGCTTTATCATCGCCATAGAGGTACTTAAGACGGTTAATTTTGGCCTGGAAGACCTCAATATTGACGTTGTAGATCAGGTTAGTCTTTTCGTAGACGTCGCGGATTTCTTTAAATCGTAGCACGCTCAAAACAGTAGCAATGGCGACCAGAAACAGGACAACGCCAAACCCTACCGACAATTTTTTGCTGATATTTATATTGCTCAACCCTTGGCTGAAAGACATCCGAAACTCCTTGCTTCACATCAATGTTAGCGCCTGACTAGCGCACTATTGATTTATCGGCATCAAGTATTGAATGTTCAGGGCGGAGGAACATTTTGTGACAAAAACGTGAGGTCGATGCTCCTCTATGACAAATTCTCAGTGAGGAGCATGATTGTGATCGTGAAATTTTATTGCATTGTTTCGTGCGCTGATTATCTGTCAGCTATAAAACTGCTTACGCAGAATGATAGCGCCATCATCAATCGCTCTCCACAACGCCCTCTCACAGGCGGCTCCGTCACCTTTTTCCAGCGCGGCTAATAAATCACCGTAATCATGTCCCCGGGTTAACTCATGGGATGAAGGATAAAGATAATTAAAGCATGGGCCAATACGAACCCATAATTGTTCAATTAATGCGGTTAATGTTGGCATGCCCGCATAATGATATACCGCGAAGCGAAATACGCGATTGGTTTGTAAAGAGAGTTCGGTATTCCCGCTTTTTACCGCTTCATGGAAAGTATCCGCGAGGCTGCGTAATTCATGGAGTATTGCCGGCGTCATATTTTGACTCGCTGCACGTACCGCCATTCCTTCCAGATTTTTTCGAATATGATTAATTTCGCTGTAGCGTTCGAGATTTACTTCAGGCACTAAAAAAGCCTGCGCAGGGGTTGCATGAAGTGCTCCCGCAGAAACAAGACGCAGTAATGCTTCCCGAACTGGCGTAATACTGGTGCCAAGTTGATCGGCAATTTCTTTCGTAATGAGTCGTGCGCCAGGTTTTAACGCACCAATAATAAGCGCACTTTTCAGACTTGCCTCTACCTGCATAGTAAGGCTCGTACGTTGCGCTTTTTCCAAATCAAGCATGAGAGTATCCCGTGTAAATTCTTATTAATTATCAGCCTGGTAGCGTGTCGGTAATCATAGTGGTCCTAGGATATGTTATGGAAAAGCATGCCTGGTATTGGATTGTCACGTAAATGTTAGAACAATTTGTTATTTATTATGCACAACTACCAGGAACCGTGCCGTAAGATCATCGATTCCTTATGCATGTTTAATTAAAGCTGTTTTTAAAAATTTTGCACGAAATATACGAAATATGATGACGGTTTTCACCGTCATCTTCATTTTAGTCTTCAGAACCAATCTGAATCACGACTTTACCAAAGTTTTTACCTGCCAGCATCCCAATAAATGATTCAGGGGCGCTTTCCAGTTCCTGGGTAATCTGTTCGCGATATTGGATCTTACCGTCCGCAATCCATTGCGTCATATCCCGCTGGAATTCGTCAATACGGTGACCATAATCCTGGCTGATAATAAAGCCCTGCAAACGTATGCGCTTTTTCAATAAGGTCGCCATTAATAATGGAACCCGGTCAGGACCAGCCGGTAATTCGGTTGCATTATAACCGCTGACCAACCCACATAATGGAATTCGCGCGGAAGTATTCAATAACGGCAGGACCGCATCAAATACTGCGCCCCCAACGTTTTCGAAATAAACATCAATGCCTTTTGGGCACGCGTCGGCCAGTTGTGCGGCAAAATCGTCTGCACGGTGGTCAAGACAGGCGTCAAAACCCAACACCTCAACCGCATGGCGGCATTTCTCAGCGCCACCGGCAACGCCCACCACCCGACAGCCTTTGAGCTTACCAATCTGCCCGACGGTTGCGCCAACAGGCCCTGTCGCCGCGGCAACCACGAGGGTCTCCCCCGCTTTCGGCTGACCGATATCCAGCAAACCCATATAGGCCGTAAAGCCCGGCATACCCAAAATACCCAGCGCCCAGGACGGGTGCTGGGGGTTATTGCCCAGCTTCACCAGCCCGTCGCCGTTAGAAATATCGTAGTCCTGCCAGCCGCTGTAACCCAGAACCCAGTCCCCTTCCTGATAATCCGCATGACGGGAGTGCACAACACGGCTGACCGTGCCGCCGCACATCACTTCACCAATGGCCACGGGCGGAGAATAAGACGGGGCATCACTCATGCGGCCACGCATATAAGGGTCGAGAGAAAGGTAGACGTTACGCAGCAGAACCTGACCTTCTTCAGGTGTCGCGACGACGTCCTTTTCCAGCCGAAAATTGCCTGCAACCGGTGCGCCTTTTGGGCGTGATGCCAGTACCCAGCGGCGGTTATGTTCGCGTTCTTGCTTCATACAGCTCTCCTGTGCCAGAGACAGATCTATAGATAATAGGATGTATCCTCCAGATGTGCGCACTATTCGGACTCACGAACATTTGGGGGGTGACAGCCTAATCTACTGCACTTAGAGCCTTGTTATCATTACGCGCTAACAGGATTTAGACGCACGATAAGGTAACGACAGACTTCCGTCGTCTCGTTGATGAAGCGACAGTCGTTGGGCGGCCCAAGCTCAAGGCAATCACCGGTTTTCATTTCATGGCGGGTATCACCTTCAACAAACACCAGTTCCCCTTCCTGCAGCCAGATGAGTTGCCTTGCGTGAAGATAGGCAGACGCAGGCATCGGGATATCGCTGCCGCCAGGCAGTTCGATTTGCACCAGATCGAGAGGTAAATCACTGCGTGGTGAGAGATGGCGACGCAGATAGTGGCTTTGCGGATCACGCCAGATGGGCTGGTCGGCAAAGCGCAGCAGTTTACCTTCCTGCATTTCCGCGCGGGCAATCAGCGTTGACATGCTGATACCAAACGCGCCGGAAAGACGGGCGAGCAATGTCGCCGTCGGGCTGCTCTCCCCGCGTTCAATTTTGTGGATCATCGCCCTGGACACCCCGGCCCGCTCGGCCAGATCGCTCAGCGACCAGCCTCTGGATTCACGCTCGACGCGAATTCGCGCACTGATCCGTTGATTTATATTGTCTGAGATAGTATTCATATCGTAATACTATAGTGAACAACCACTGAGGTTCAACCATGAACATTCGTTATGCCTTAAAAGAAGACTGCGCGGCCATTGCAGAGATCTACAACCATGCTGTGTTGCATACCGCCGCCATCTGGAATGATAAAACAGTTGATGTGGATAACCGCATTGCCTGGTTTGAGGCGCGTGCGCTGCTGGGTTACCCGGTGCTGGTGAGTGAAGAAAACGGCGTGGTGACCGGCTATGCCTCGTTTGGCGACTGGCGGGCCTTTGACGGTTTTCGCCACACGGTCGAGCACTCCGTCTACGTCCACCCTGACTACCAGGGAAAAAAGATTGGCCAGGCCTTAATGGTAAAGCTGATTGAAACCGCCCGCAAAATTGGCAAACACGTGATGGTTGCCGGAATTGAGTCGCAAAACGCCGCGTCCATTCATCTGCATGAAAAACTGGGCTTTAAACTGACCGCGCAGATGCCGCAGGTGGGCACCAAATTTGGCCGCTGGCTGGATCTGACCTTCCTGCAATTACAGCTTGATGACCGACAAGACCCGGACGCAATCTGATGAATCAGACCCTGACACTCTGCTTCCTCGTCGCCGCTGGCGTCGGTCTGGTGCTGCAAAATATGCTGATGGTAAAAATCACCCAGTCGGCCTCCACCATACTTATCGCCATGCTGCTCAACTCTCTGGTGGGCATTGTGCTGTTCGTCAGCATCCTTCTGGTGAAGCATGGAACGGCCGGGTTTAGCGAGCTGGCGTCGGCGGTACACTGGTGGACGATCATCCCCGGCCTGCTCGGTTCATTCTTCGTTTTTGCGAGCATCAGCGGCTATCAATATGTGGGTGCCGCAACCACCATCGCGGTGCTGGTCGCCAGTCAATTAATCGGTGGGCTGGTGATGGACGTGGTGAGAAGTCAGGGTGTGGCGTTAAAAGCGCTGGCAGGGCCGGTGTGTGGTGCGGTTTTACTGGTGATTGGCGCCTGGCTGGTAGCCAGACGCCAGTTCTGAACTACAGAATGGTGCCACCTTTGGTGAGCTGCTCGTGGCGGGCTTCAAGCTCTTCCTTATGATGACGCCCCTTGTGAAAAATGGCCTGGCGCAGACGCTGCTGCTGGGCAAAACGCTCATCCCGGCTCAGTAACTCGTCATTGCTCAACTCCACCAGCAATTCATTCATATGGGTAATGACGCTCTCTTCAAGGGTGCTATCCACGCGGGCGACAACTTCATCCAGATGTGACATGCCAACTCCTGTTAATTCAGTTTTGCTTTTGAAAAATCACTGCCCATCAAACTGACGCTGTAACCGCTAACATTGCTGCGGGTGGCATAGAAGGTTTTACCGTTAGCGAGTGGGATCCACGGCGCCTGCTGATAGAAGACTTCCTGTGCCTGGCCATAGAGCGCGGCACGTTTTGCCGGATCGCTGGTCAGTTTGGCCTGTTGTACCGGGCCATCATACGCTTTATCGCACCAGCGTGCGGCATTAGAGCCACTTTTCACACTGTTACAGCCCAACAGGGTATCGGCAAAGTTATCCGGGTCGCCGTTATCCGACATCCAGCCAAACAGCGCAGTATCATGTTCGCCACGACGCATACCGGCCAGATATTCGCCCCACTCGTAAGAGACAATCTTCGCTTTCACACCGACCTTCGCCCAGTCGCTCTGGATCATTTCTGCAATGCGGCGCGAGTTCGGGTTATACGGACGCTGAACGGGCATCGACCACAGGGTAGTTTCAAAGCCGTTCTCCAGTCCCGCCTGCTTGAGCAGTGCTTTCGCTTTTTCCGGGGAGTATTCGTAGTCTTTCAAGTCTTTTTTGTAGCCGAGCATATTCGGCGGCAGCGGTGATTTCGCCACGGTCGCAGAGCCCAGGAACACCGCATCAATAATGGCTTTTTTATCGGTCGCGTAGTTCAGCGCCTGGCGCACAAGGGCATTATCAAATGGTTTCTTCTCGGTGTTAAACGCCAGATAACCGACGTTCAGCGCATCGACCGTGTGCAACGTCAGATCTTTGTTGCCTTTAATCTGGTCAAACTGCACCGGGGCCGGTGCCGGGATAATCTGGCATTCATTGGTTTGCAGTTTCGCCAGACGGGTTTGCACATCCGGGGTGATAGCAAAAATCAGGTGTTTCGTCGGTACTGCGCCATCCCAGTAATTCGGGTTTGCCAGGTAGCGAATCTGCGCGTCAGCTTTATATTGCTGCAACACATATGGACCGGTACCAATCGGCCAGTTATCGACGTTTTCAGGCGTGCCCTTTTTCAGCATCGCATCCGCATATTCCGCCGACAGAATGGACGCAAAATCCATCCCCCAGTCTGCGAGGAACGCCGCATTCGGCTCACTCAGCACAAACTGAACGTGATAGTCGTCGACTTTTTTAACGTCCTGAATCAGTTTATCTAACCCAACATCACTGAAGTATTCGTAATTTCCTTTCGAAACATTATGATAAGGGTGGTTCAGATCTTTCTGACGCATGACGGAGAAAATAACGTCATCGGCGTTAAAATCACGGGTCGGTTTAAAGAATTTATTGCTGTTAAATTTCACACCCTGGCGCAACGTAAAGGTGTAGGTTTTGCCATCAGGTGAAATTGTCCAGTCAGTCGCAAGGGAAGGCACCGGCGTATTTTTTACCGGGTCGAAGTTCACCAGGCGGTTATAAAGCACCTGCGAGCTGGCAACGAATGACGGGCCAGAGCTGGCAATTTGCGGGTTGAAGGACTCAGGAGAAGCTTCGGAGCAGTAAACAATAGTGTCATTGTTGGCCGCCCAGGTAGCCCCTGCCGGTAATAATGTGCCGAGCGCCAGGGCGAGCAGCGTTTTCCTTGCGATCATAGTCTGAAACCTTATTTTTATAAGAAGCATTAATCTCAGCACAGCGGAAGTGAACTGGCAAATAACGATTCACTATCAGGTTATTCTAAACCAGTTGTTTTCGCTGAAATCTTCACCAGAATTAAATTTAAAATTCAACTTAAGCACATTACGCGCCGTCAAGAATTCCCTGCGTGACCAATGCGTCGAGAATTCAATGGTTTTGCACTCTCTTCTGCCGTTTGCTTGTAATGACATTGCGTACAGTAGACGCGTGAAAAAGTCTATGGGATGAAAACGTGGCAAAAACTCTCTTGCGCAGCGGCTGTCTGGATGATTTCCAGGCCGTTGGTGGTGGCGGTCAGGCCGTCTTTGATTCGGCACTGCAAATTCGTGAAGCCCTGCGTCTGCGTAAGCAGCAGGCACTGGTGGACTGCCTGGCCATTCCGCAGGTTAATGACGAAGGCGATCGTGTTGACTGGTACTCACCGGTCGAAGGCCGCGTCGTCGCCTGGAAGGCCGCAGAAGAAGACGCGCGTTTTCGTGCCCTGCGCTACCTCGACAGCACGCTGGATAGCGCGGCAGCGTTAAGTCGCAAATGCATTCAGTCGCCAAAAACGGCGCAGCAGCTGTTTGGCTCCCTGCTGGAAAAAGCCCTGCAGTTCCCCGGTGAAAACCACGTTTTCCTCGTCGATGGCAAACCCGTCATCACCTTCTGGGGCTTCGTTAACCTCAACGAAAGCGCCCGTGAAGACGTGCTGGAATGTCTGCGCAAAGAAGATATCCCCGAGCCGATTGTTATTGTTGAGCCGGAGCCCGAACCGGAAGAAGAACCGGCTGCCGTCGTCAGCTTTAATCATGCGGATGAACCGCTGTTGACCACCGTGCCGCCGGTCAACATGGCGGCGTACGAAGAGCCCGTTGAACCTGTTGCCGAGCCGGAAACACCGCCTCCTGCGCAACCAGTACAAGAAACCGCACCGGTTAAACGTCGCCGCTATGGGTTGTGGGCCTTGCCTGTCGCCGCTGCCGTCGCGGTTGCCATTGCCGCACCGCTCATTCTCAATCAACAAAACAGTGCCCCACAGCCTGCGGCGAAAGTAGAGCAGACGGCCGCCGTTCAGCCTGCCCCGGCACCGGTCGAACTTCCGAAACCTCAGCCGCCGGTGTTGACCGCCCAGTTGCCATTGCATCAGGCCGAAGTCGTGGCACCAGTGGTGGAAAAGCCTGAGCCGCCCGCGGCCAAACCGGTGGTGATTGGCGCTATCCCGAAAGACGCGCTGGTCATGGATGCATTGCAGATCAAAACCGGGTCGACCCGTTTCCTTAACGGCACCTGGCGCGTGATGATGGACGTGAAGGATGAAGTGACGGGCAAGGCCCCGACCATTCGCTTCCAGATTCAGAACAATAAAGGTACGGCCCGAATTATTCAGGGGAACAATATCTCCTGTCGCGCAGACCTGTTCTCAGGTTTACATGAAACGGGCGTGCTGATGATTAAGAGCCGGAGTACGGCACGTTGCAGCGACGGGACCCGTTACCCGATGCCGGAAATCGCCTGCAAAGCGGGTAACAATGATGTCGCGGAGTGCAGCGCACAATTTGATGCCAACACCCCCGTCTCCGTGACGTTCAGAAAAACAGGTGCCTGATTTTATGCTGGTTAATCTTTGCGATTACAAACAGAGCGTCACCCTGATTGCCAACAGTGGCGTACAGTTTCTCGATTTTGGCCTGACGCCACAGGAGTCGGCACAAAGCGGGCGTTTCGTGCGTAAAACGGCGAACGGCCCGCTGCTGCGGCTGGATTATGATCTGGTCAACGAACGCTATACCCTGCCGGGGCGCAATGGCAGCCAGCCGGAAGTGGTGAAACCCGAAAGCACGCAGTCGCTACATGCCTCGCTCGCCATTCTTGATGGCGTCTGGTTGCCCATTCCGTTCCTGCGTTTTAACCCCCCGCGCACCTTCGTGGAAGGCCCGGACAACTGGGCGCGCGTGCAGATCCGCAAACTGAATGAGCCAGACGGCGCCGGGAACACCCACCGCGTCACCCTCGCCCTCGACAGCCAGATTAACGACAACTCGCCGTCCGCCCTCGCCCCACAGGAAAACGACATTCTTAACGGGACGCGGTTTTCACTGGCGTGGCGCGATGACGAAGTCGCTGATTTCCTCGACCAGACCTGGGTTGACGGCTGGTTACGCGAAGCCTTTCTCCAGTACGCCAGCCACAACGACGTGCGCAGCGAACGCGACATCACTCAGGCGATGCGCAGCTTTGAGTACCAGTCCCACTGGCTGAACCTGCTCACCCTGCTCGGCACCCAGATTCAAGTGCCGGAAGTGAAAATTGTCACCCACACGCTCAGCACTCCGGCCATCCCGGTTGACCTGATCCTCGATGTGGGCAACACCCACACCTGCGGCGTGATCATCGAAGATCATGGCGACGCCAACGACGGCCTGCGCCAGACCGCAGAGCTGCAGGTACGTTCCCTGAGCGAACCGCAGTTCCTCAATGAGCCGCTGTTCACCAGCCGCCTTGAGTTCTCCGAGGCCCGCTTCGGCAAACAGCATTTCTCCGTTGAGAGCGGGCGTGAAGACGCCTTTGTCTGGCCGTCAATTGTTCGCGTGGGCGATGAAGCCCGTAAGCTGGCAATGCAGCGTGTGGGAACCGAAGGTAACAGCGGCATCTCCAGCCCCCGTCGTTACCTGTGGGACGAAACCCCGGTGTTGCAGGACTGGCGTTTTAGCCAGATGAACAGCAAAACCCAGCGCGAACCGCTGGCGACGGCGTTCCCGCTGATGAACCTGATGAACGACGAAGGCCAGCCGCTCTACACCCTGCCGCTGGACGAGCGTCTGCCGGTCTTCTCGCCGCAGTACAGCCGCAGCACCCTGATGACCCATATGCTCTGCGAGCTGCTGGCTCAGGCGCTCGGTCAGATGAACAGCGTGGCAACGCGCCTGCGTCTGGGGTTCCCGGCGTCACCGCGCCAGTTGCGAACCCTGATCCTCACCCTGCCGTCCGCCATGCCCAAGCAGGAGCGTGAAATCTTCCGCCGCCGCATGTTCGAGGCGATTGCGATTGTCTGGAAAGCGATGGGCTGGCATCCGCAGGATGACGACTTTGCTAACCGCAAGCAGCAGGACAAAAGCGTGGTGCCGGTTCCGCAGATCCAGATGGAGTGGGACGAGGCCAGCTGCGGCCAGCTGGTGTGGTTGTATAACGAAGCCATTTCACGCTATTCAGGACAAACGGAAACCTTCTTTGCCGCCCAGGCTCGCCCGGACAGAACCGAACCGGCGGGCACGCGCCCGGGGCGTTCGCTGCGCGTGGCCTCGCTCGATATTGGCGGCGGCACGACCGACATGGCCATCACCCACTATCAACTGGATGACGGCACCGGCAGCAACGTCAAAATCACCCCTCAGTTGCTGTTCCGCGAAGGCTTTAAAGTGGCCGGGGATGACATCCTGCTGGACGTTATCCAGCGCTGCGTGCTGCCCGCTATGCAAACGCATCTGCAAAAGGCCGGTATCACCGATGCCGCCTCGCTGATGGCGACCTTGTTTGGCGACTCCGGGCGTATTGATACCCAGGCGGTACTGCGCCAGCAAACGACGTTGCAGCTCTTTATGCCCATCGGACATGCGATTCTTGCCGCCTGGGAAGAGAGCGATATCAACGATCCACTGGCGGGACTGCATGCCACCTTTGGTGAGTTACTCAGCCAGTTGCCAACTCGCAACGTGATGAACTACCTGAAACAGGCCATTGATCATGCGCTGCCCTCCGGCTCGCCGGAGTTCGATGTGCTGGCGGTGCCGATTCAGGTCAATTTCCGCGAGTTGCAGGATGCGATGCTCGCCGGGCAGTTTACCCTCACCGCACCGCTGCACGCGGTATGCGAAGCCATCAGCCATTACTGCTGCGACATCCTGCTGATAATGGGCCGACCGGGCTGTCTGCCTGGGGTTCAGGCGCTGATTCGCCACCTGCAACCGGTGCCGGTTAACCGCATGATCTGGCTCGATAAGTACCGGGTACACGAATGGTATCCGTTCAGCCAGCAGGGCAAGATCGGCAACCCGAAATCCACCGCTGCCGTAGGCGCGATGCTGTGCAGCCTGGCGCTCGATTTACGCCTGCCGCGCTTTAACTTCAAAGCCGCAGACATCGGGGCCTACTCCACCGTGCGCTACCTTGGCGTGCTGGACAACGTGGTCAACACCCTGCGCGATGAGAACATCTGGTATCACGATATCGATCTCGATAAACCCAACGCCAAACTGGATGCCCGTCTGCATTTCCCGCTGCGCGGCAACATTACCCTTGGGTTCCGTCAACTGGCGAACGCCCGCTGGCCGGCTACCCCGCTGTATACGCTGAGCATTAACTCCTCTGAGCTGGCAAAAACCATCGCCGGGGATGGCGTACTCAACGTGCGCTTGCAGTTTAGCGGCGGCAATAAGCACCACGGGCCGGAGTCCTTTATTCTCAGCGAAGCCTGGCTTCAGGATGGCACGCCGGTGCCTGCCGACGCGCTAACCTTTAAATTGAATACGCTGGCCGACCGCCGCCACAGCGGCAGCCATTACTGGATCGACAGCGGGAGTGTGTATCTGAAATGAGTACGAGCATGAACACGACCCAGGCGCTGCGGGCATGGATCAACGACAACCGCCAGCTTTCGCCCCTGCTGGAAGACGACGCCGACGCGCTGCTGGCACGCCTCACCGCCTTTGCCGCGCAAGAGCATGCCCTCGACGCGGCGACGACGGCCCCCTGCACCGTCGGGCTTTATGGCCACTCACAGGCGGCAAAAGCCCATCTGCTCGGCGCGCTATGTAACAGCGGCAGCGGGCGGCTCAACGTGCAACTGGGTGAGAAAACGCTGGACTACTTCACCCACCTGAACCCCGGCCATATGCTCACCAGCATGGCTCTGCGTTTTAGCCGCAACAGCGACGTCGTGGATGACAACTTCCCCCTGCGTTTGCGCCTCATCAGTGAAGCTGAACTGGTGCAGATTTTTATCGCCCACGCTCAGGCACTGCCCGACCTGCGGGTGGTGGAAAAATCGGTCATCGAGAGCCGTCTTGCGAAATGGCGCGCCCTGCGCCAGCCCAACCCCGTGCCGGGGCTGGTAGCAGACGAAGTCGGTGCTATCGGGCGCTTCTGGCGCGCATGTGTGCCCTCCTCGCAGCAGCATCTCGACGACGCCCTGTGGTATCAACTGGCCTGCCTGCTGCCCTCGCTCGATTTAAGCGTGCGCGCCAGCGCCTGGTCTCTGTTGTGGGGCGAGCATCAGGAGCTCACCCAACTCTGGCTTTCGCTTGCTCACACGCTGCACCAGACGGGCAATGCCGCTGAGCTTGCCGCACCGCTGAGTCTGCTGGTCGATAACTTTGCCCTGCCGACGGAAGGCTTCCTGACCCCTGCCGCGTCTTCCTTTGAGGAAGTGGCGGGCGAAGTGGTAGTGCATCCCTGGTCGCAGGCGCAGTTGCAAAACGCAGTGAGCATTCCCCTGTCCACCCTCGCGCTGCTCACCAAAGAGCTCGTGCTGCCGGTGGAAGACAGCGTGCTGGAGAATGTCGATATTCTCGACATCCCGACACCCGTCCAGGAAGACGGCAACCCACTGTGGAACAGCAAGTGCCGCTGGTTGCTGGAGAGTTATCGCCAGCAGCTGCAACCGGACGTCCTGCTCATTTGTAATGCGACCTCCCAGCGTTCAACCACGGCGTCCACCGCCAGAGCGCTGCTGCACTGGGTGAAAGAAACCCAGTCGGGCCAGGAAGCGGCGCTGCCGGGTCTGGTCTGGGCGATCACTCCCCATGATGCGCGTTTCACCAGCGGGCAAAATCTCGACGAAGTGATTCAGCAACTGGTCGGTAAACCCGGCCAGCACTGGGGGACGCTGCAGGCGCTGGATGCCAGCAGCCTGCAACGCGTACTGGAATGGCTGGCACAGGCGACCGCGCCAGCCCTGCGGCAGAACCGGTTTAAAGCGCTGCGCGAACGCCATCAGGCGGCCCTGCGTGATTTGATGCAGGCCTGGGTCACCGCACCCACCAAAGAAAACGCGACGCAGAAAACCCGTGCAGAAGCCGTGGTGCGCGAACTGCAATCGCACGCATCCCGCCACGGTGAGTTGCTGGAAGGCATGATGCCGGACATGCAGCAGTTCGATAATCTGTGGAAAGTGCAGCAACCGCGTGAGGAACAGGTCAGCGGATTGTTCAATGAGGCTATCGATCTCTTTGCCGAGTCGGCAGAGAACGCTGAGCAGACCCACTCCGCGCGTGATGTGGGCCAGCAGGCGCATGCAATGTGGGTCAACCACGTGCGTCAGTGGAGCCGTAACGATGACAACGCCGCACGGCTGGGGCTGTCTCCTGCCAGCCTGCGTCAGATGGCCGAGACCGTGATTGTCGCCAGCTACCGTTTGGGCCTGCCAGAACAATTACAGAAGATCATGCAGCGCGACACCGCCTGCGCCGCGCAGTTGTATGCGGAGACGGGCAATTTTGTCGCCTGGCTCGGTTACGCCAGCGTCAGCGATGCACAAAGACCTGCCAGCCGGGTGCTGAAAGGCACGCCGATTTTCGTCTCTGCCCCGGTGGTTGCCGGTGAGCGTCTGACGCGTTTAGGCGAGCAGCCGGTACATGCCGCCACCCGCTACGTATATGACTGGCTGGTGGCGCTCTACAGCCGTGCTGTCGAAAATATGGGATACAGCCATCCGCTGGATGTGTCCGTCACCGCGCGCAAGAAGCTGAAGACATTACTGCCGTAAAAACGGTTCTGAATAGCAACCAAAAAAAATGACCCGGCCACGTGAGTGCGTCGGGTCATTTGTTTGCGCGGTTGCGCTATAACAGCGAAACCGCGAGGGCCACCGGAAAACTTATTGGCCAGGTCGCGCCAACCAAAAATGCGCTGAGCGCTTTCATACTACGGGTCTCTTTTGACAGAAACCAGGTGGCCACTCCGGCCAGAACGGACATTACAGCGTAAAAAATAAGCATCTTCAGATACAGGTCCATCATGTGCCTCCTTTCCATGGAAAACATACGCAGACCTATGTTGCACGCGATCACGTTAAGATTTTGCTTAAGCCGTCACGAATTAGCTGCAATGACCTAAAAAATCAGAATATTGACACCAGTAACGCCACGGGGAAGCTCATGGGCCAGGTTGAACCCACCAGAAACGCACTTAAGAAGCGAATGCGCTTGCGATCGCTTGTCAGGAACCAGGTGATGACGGCGCAAATCAGCGCCATAATTGCGTAAAAAACCAACATTTTTTGATAAAGCGACATAGTCCACATTAACTCTGTGATAACAAAACGACCGCAATATGCTTGTTTTATTGACTTACATCAAGTTTTATTCACCAAACGTGCGATTTTGTCACTTTAGATGTAACGCGTTGTAACCCTTTTGAGCCATCAGCCGGGACACGACACGCTTATTGCTGATTCTGCTTGCGCCAGGCTTTGACCATTTCCGGTGTCACTTCGTTGGCATAACAAATGGGTGAGTAGCCGCCGGGTTTGCTCCAGGCACTTCGCTTGCCGCAGCTGCTGCCATTTCTGGCCTGATTAAACGGACATGCACACGTGCCGGGATAGTCTGCAATCGACTCTGCTATGATTTTTTGTTTAATTTGCGCGTCGCTGATCTGGGTTTTGGCGTGGCTGTTATTGATAGCGAAAAAACTGATTGTCACAAAGCATGTTGCCACAAACGTTTTAAGTTTCATTGTCATTGTCCTGAAGGAAGGAGTCTCAACTCTATTTCGCTGGCACACCCCAGATGTTGATCATCGACAAGTGCAAAGCGCATCGCATGCTTTATTTTTCATGTTTAATCCCGCCGATTCATTAATTTAACTTAAGAATTAACGCAATCAACAACTCGTGTTTTGCGCTCTCGCACACCCCGCCGATTCCCTTAAAACAGGTAGCCCGCCAGCCCTTGTCTTCTTTGGCGTGAGTCCCGTAACTCTGATATTGTTAAGAAGCCAGAAATCATTTTTTACAGGGTTGATGCTATGCAAAAGTTTGACGATCTGTGGCAAGCCATAGAAGCAAGAGTGTGTGAAAATAATGATATAACACACCAGGATATGACCAACGAAGACAGCGTAAGGGGTAACGCTGCCAAACAGCGCATCGCACATATTTTCATTCTGGAAGTGTTGCTTTCCCGCCACCGCGAAAAGTACGCCAGTCCGTATGTGTCACTGGCCGGTGAAGAAGCACTTTACCATATGATTTTCAAACGCACCGGCTGGAAACCGTTTGAAGTCAAACAGCTTTCATTCAGTGACGCCATGTTTGTTATTGCCGAACTCTTCCGCGAAGAAAATTTGCCGGCCGACGTGCGTGGTATTTTACGTGCAAATGGTTTACGCGAGCAGCCTTATTCTTTATATGATTTCTCAGAAAAAGATTGGGCACCACGCGATAATGAAAACATCCTGAAAAGATAGCCTGCGAATTATTAGAGAGCCAACCTAAATAATTCACGTTGTAAGAAGGCGGCAAGTGCATGAATCCCCGGGAGCTTACTCAAGTAAGTGACTGGGGTGAATAAACGAAGCTAACGCACTTACAACGTGAAGAATGACGGGGGCAAGGGCTTATTTGGCCCTTATTCTTTTTTCAGTACTCATATTTATAAACTGTGCAAAGAAAGAACAGACCTGCCGAAAACTGGACGTTAGCCCAATAAACGGGTCTGATTTTTGTGCGGTTAAATAAGAGAGCGAAGAAGACACGTTGCCTTCAGGCAGGTTTACAAGGCGCGCAAAATGGAACTCTTCACCTTCACAGAAATAGGTTTCAATCGGCAGTGTTTGACCTGCATCCCCCGCGACTTCCGGGCTCTGGAACCAGGTGACGGTGGTTTGATTGTCGTCGACCGTCAAATACTCAGGTGCACCGCCGGGCAGCAGTATCACAACCAATTTACTCATTTCGAAATCCCCAGCCTGATGAAAAAAACGCGACATTATCAATGTCAGGACATGACGATGAGTTGTCGAATTAATTAAATTAATATGACAATCCTGTTTGATCATGTCTTTCGCGGTTTGTAGAGTTTTATATTTTTTAAAATACTGACACGTTGACACCGCGTACAACGCACCTTCAGAGATAAACGATCTTTACGTTTATTGACAGTGAAAAAATGATAATTCGTGAGAATTACCTCACTATTTATATCGCCATTTCAACTTCGTTACAAACCCGAAAAAAACCGCTTACATTTTGTATCGGGCGTTTCATGGCGCTATAAACAGGGCTCATTTTTGAATGCTGAACCTGTCAAGTCAGATTTACTGTACATCAGGAGAGAGGAAATAAACTGATACTGTTTACTTATAAAGCGTGTCTGGCACGGAATAAATAACGTTGCCAGACACTTACTCACGTTTAGTGTTTGATCATCACGTGGCGCACCACCGTGTAATCTTCCAGCCCATAGACCGACATATCTTTGCCGTACCCCGACAGTTTCTGCCCACCGTGCGGCATTTCGCTGACCAGCATAAAGTGGGTGTTGACCCAGGTGCAGCCGTACTGGAGCCGAGCGCTCATGCGATGCGCCCTGCCCACATCTTTCGTCCACACCGAGGAAGCCAGCCCGTACTGCGAATCGTTCGCCCAGTCCAGAACCTGATCTTCGTCCTCAAACAGGGTCACGCTCACCACCGGGCCGAAGACTTCACGTTGTACAATCGCATCATCCTGTCTGGCTCCTGCCAGCAGCGTCGGCTCGTAGTAATACCCTGCCCCCGCGCGTTTATTCCCCCCGGTCACCACTTTGACGTGGCCCAACGCTTTGGCGTCGTCCACCGCCTTGCTGACGCGCGCCAGGTGGGCTTCTGAGCTGAGCGGCCCAAGCTCGGTGGCGTCGTCTTCCGGCGCGCCCATTTTCAGGCTGGAGACCGCTGCACCGAGTTTTTTCACCAGCGCATCATAAATCCCCTTCTGCGCGTAAATACGACAGGCCGCAGTGCAGTCCTGCCCGGCGTTGTAGAAACCAAAGGTGCGCACGCCTTCAACCACCGCCTCAAGATCCGCATCATCAAACACGATAACCGGCGCTTTACCGCCCAGCTCCATGTGGGTGCGCTTAATCGACGGTGCCGTGTGGCTGATAATGTGCTCACCGGTCGCAATAGAGCCGGTGAGCGAAACCATGCGTACTTTCTCATGCCCGGTCAGCGGGTCGCCCACGGTTTTACCGCGACCAAAGAGCACGTTCAGTACCCCGGCCGGGAAGATGTCTTTCGCCAGTTCCGCGAGTTTCAGCGCGGTGAGCGGCGTGATTTCAGACGGTTTGATGACCACACAGTTGCCCGCGGCCAGCGCCGGACCGAGTTTCCAGGCCGCCATCATCAGCGGATAGTTCCAGGGGGCAATAGACGCCACCACCCCCACCGGATCGCGGCGAATCATGGACGTGTGCCCTTCAAGGTATTCCCCCGCCGCCAGGCCGTTCAGGCAGCGTGCCGCACCGGCAAAGAAGCGAAAGACGTCCACCACCGCCGGAATTTCGTCGTTCAGCGCGCAGTGCAGCGGCTTGCCGCAGTTGAGGGATTCGAGTTTCGCCAGGGTTTCCGCGTTGTCTTCAATCACCTGGGCAAGCTGTAACAGATGCTCGGCACGGGCTTTTGGCGTGGTCTGGCTCCAGGCTTTAAAGGCGGCATCAGCCGCCAGCACCGCTGCGTTGACCTGCGCGGGGGATGCTTCCGCAATCTCCAGCAACACCTCGCCGGTGGCCGGATTGTAGACGGCCTGTTTTTCCCCTTCGCCGTTGACCAGTTCGCCATTGATAAACAGTTGATGTTGCATAGCGCTATCCTTATTCAGTTTCAGTTATTTGCCGGAGCCTGCCACGGTTTCACCGTCACGGGTGAGCCACCACGCGCCCAGAATCGGCAAGGCGGTTGCCAGCATCACCAGCAGAGCCACCACGTTTGTCACCGGAACATCGCGTGGGCGTCCCAGCTGGTTTAACAGCCATAACGGCAGAGTCCGTTCATGGCCAGCGGTAAAGGTGGTGACGATGATTTCATCGAACGACAGCGCAAAGGCCAGCATGCCCCCGGCCAGCAGTGCCGAACCCAGATTGGGCAGCACCACGTAGCGGAACGTCTGCCAGGTGTTCGCCCCCAGATCCATCGATGCCTCTACCAGGCTCCATGAGGTGCGGCGAAAACGGGCTATCACATTGTTGAAAACCACCACCACGCAGAAGGTCGCGTGCCCAATCACTATCGTAAAAAATCCCGGTTCCAGATTGACCGTTTTAAACGCCGTCAGCAGCGCCAGCCCTGTCACGATGCCGGGGAGCGCAATGGGTAACAGCAGCAACAGGGAGATGGCATTCCTGCCGAAAAATTCGCTGCGCCACAGAGCCATTGCAGCAAGCGTGCCAAGAACGAGGGCTATCAGAGTCGCCAGCGCCGCGATTTGAAGTGACAACGTCACGGCATCGAGAATATCTCCCCTCGCGGCGACCACGCTAAACCACTTGAGCGTCAGCCCCTGCGGCGGAAAACTGAATGCCGCATCCTCGGTATTAAAAGCATAGATGGCGATTATCAATAACGGGAAATGGAGAAAGATGACGCCACCCCATGCCGCCACTTTGAGTAACCAGGGTGCTCTCTCAGAGTGCATCGAACGCTCCCAGACGTTTCACGAACGACAAATAGAGTGCAATCAACAGGATGGGCACCAGCGTAAAGGCCGCCGCCATCGGCATATTGCCGATCGCCCCCTGCTGGGAATAGACCATGTTGCCAATAAAGAAGCCCGGCGGCCCCACCAGTTGCGGGACAATAAAATCACCCAGGGTCAGCGAGAAGGTAAAAATCGAGCCCGCCGCCACGCCGGGTATCGCCAGCGGGAGGACAACGTAGCGGAAGGTTTGCCGTGGTTTCGCCCCCAAATCCGCCGACGCCTGCAACAGTGACGGTGGTAAGCGTTCAAGTGCGGCCTGTACGGGCAAAATCATAAACGGCAGCCAGATGTAGACGAAAACCAGAAAGCGCCCCAGCCCCGAGGTGGATAAGGTGTTGCCACCGATGCCCGGTAGCGTTAGCACCGCCGACAGTATCGGCTCCAGCCCCATATGGCTGAGGAACCACTGCGCCACACCGTCTTTGGCCAGCAGCAGTGTCCACGCATAGGCTTTGACGATGTAGCTCGCCCACATCGGCAACATGACGGCAATGTAGAAGAACGCTTTCCACTTGCCGCTCGTGTACCGCGCCATAAACCAGGCCATCGGAAAGGCCAGAATCGCGCTGGCAACCGTTACCGCAATCGCCATTGCCAGCGTGCGCACAATGATGTCGTAGTTGGCGGGATTAAACAGCGCCCACAGATTGGCCAGCGTCAGGTCCGGCGTCACCGACATGGTGAAATCGTCGAAGGTATAGAACCCCTGCCATAAAAGGGTAAGCAGCGAGCCAAAATAGACGATACCAAACCACATCAGCGGCCCGAGCAGCAGCAGGAACAGACCCAGCGAGGGCTTACGCCAGAAGAAACGGCTCAGACGGCTGGACCTGGGCTGAGCATAAACGCGAGCGTCCATATCAGGGTGCCCCCTGCAAACGTACCATCGCCTCACGTGACCAGGAGACCGTCACGGTTTGCCCCGGCCCCAGTGATTCAGGCAGTAATGCATCCGAGAGATTGGCCTGGGTGACCAGCAGCTTCTCGCCACCCGTCAGTGTTAATTCAAAACGGGTGGCCGCCCCCTGGTACTGCACTGCCTGTACCACGCCCTGCACCTGGATCTCACCCGGCTGGTTGAGACGAATGTGCTCCGGGCGCAGCGAGTACGCCCCCGGCATGGCGCACAATTTCCCGGCAAGCGTCTCGTCAAAGACGTTGGATGTCCCCACGAACCCGGCAACAAACGGCGTGCGTGGGCGAAGGTACAACTCACGCGGGGTATCGACCTGCTCAATTTTGCCGTTGTTGAACACCGCCACGCGATCGGACATCGACAGGGCTTCCCCCTGGTCATGCGTAACGAAGATAAAGGTGATGCCGAGATCCTGCTGTAATTTCTTCAGCTCGAACTGCATCTGTTCACGCAGTTTTAAATCCAGCGCCCCCAGCGGTTCGTCGAGTAACAGCACGCGCGGTTGGTTGACCAGCGCACGGGCGATAGCCACGCGCTGGCGCTGCCCACCGGAGAGCTGCGATGGTTTACGGGCATGGACAAAATCGAGCGCCACTTTTTCCAGCGCCTGACGTGCGCTGGCATGACGCGTTTTTTTATCGATTCCTTTGACCATCAGGCCATAGGCGACGTTGTCGAGAATCGACATATGGGGGAACAGCGCATAATCCTGAAACACGGTATTCACGTCGCGTTCCCAGGGCGGCAGTTCGCTGGCTTCCCGCCCGAAGATACGAATCGCTCCACCGCTCAGTTGTTCAAATCCGGCAACCAGTCGCAGACAGGTGGTTTTGCCGGAGCCAGATGGCCCCAGCATGGAGAAAAACTCCCCGTCGTTCACCACCAGACTGACGCCGTCTACTGCGCGCACGTCACCGTACAGACGCGAGACATCCTGAAATTCTACAGCGTAAGTCATGCTTTACTCCCGACCGATTAACGTCCACCCATAATGGCAATGTAATCCTGCGTCCAGCGGCTATAAGGAACGAATTTGCCGCCCTCCGCGACCGGGGTTTTCCAGAAGGCGATTTTGTCGAAAAAGCTGTAGCCGTTGGTCTCACATCCTTTCTCGCCCAGCAGGTCACTGGCTTTACACCCTTGCGGGACAACAGGCAGTGAGCCAAACCAGGCGGCAACATCACCCTGCACTTTCGGAGTCAGCGACCAGTTCATCCATTTGTAGGCGCAGTTGGGGTGTTTGGCCTGCGCGTGCAGCATAGTGGTGTCCGCCCAGCCGGTGACGCCCTCTTTCGGGAAGACGGTGCCAATAGGCTGATTCTCGCCTTTCAGGGCGTTGGCCTGATACGGCCAGGCGCTGGAAGCCACCACACCTTCGTTTTTAAAGTCACTCATCTGAACGGTGGTATCGTGCCAGTAGCGGTGGATCAGTCCGTGCTGATCGCGCAGCACTTTGAGTACCGCCTGATATTGCGCTTCGGTGAGCTGATAGGGATCGTCAATGCCCAGCTGCGGCTGGGTCGCTTTCACGAACAGCGCGGCATCCGCAATATAAATTGGCCCGTCGTAGGCCTGCACGCGCCCCTGGTTGCTCTTGCCATCCGGCAGATCCTGTTTGACGAAAATCACCGCCCAGCTGTCCGGCGGTGTCGGGAAAGTCTTCGTGTTGTACATCAGCAGGTTTGGCCCCCACTGATAAGGCGTGCCGTAAACCTTGCCGCCGACGTTGAACCATTCCCCCTTCTCAATACGTGGATCCAGGGTTTTCCAGTTGGGGATAAGGGCGGTGTTGATCGGCTGGACGCGTTTACCCATGATAAGGCGCAGCGAAGCGTCACCTGAGGCGGTCACCAGGTCATAGCCGCCTTTTGCCATCAGGCTGACCATTTCATCTGAGGTCGCCGCCGTTTTGACGTTCACCGCACAGCCGCTCTCTTTTTCGAAGGCGGTGACCCAGTCATAGGCTTTATCGGTTTGCCCGCGTTCGATGTAGCCCGGCCAGGCGATAATATCCAGTCGCCCTTCTCCTTTGCCAATTTCGGTCGGTTCAGCGGCGTGTGCAGTCACGATGGTCATGCCCAGCGCACCAAGGCAGCTCAGGGCGAATTTCTTGCTCATACGGTTTACTCCTGTCGCAATAAAATGAGCGGCCGCCCTGCCGTAAAAATATCTCCTGTTTTAAAAATAGACGGCAGCCTGCCGTGTCGAATCACAGCCACAAGAAATTTCGCGATGTTGTGACCGACAGCGCAATGTATTAATAAAAGGCAAACCAGAAATCCGTCTTTTGGAGTATAGACAAGGGGTTAGCGGGCGGCGGAAAACCGTGGAAGCTATGCGTATTTCGTATGCGTGCGCTTCGGGAAAGTGAAGAAAATAATGAAACTCTTCTTTATTTCTTTATCGAGGTTATTTCTAAATAAAGAAGAGAGTGTTCAGAAAATAAGAATAACGTGTGGCACGTTTATTCCATCATTTCGCGAATTAATCCCGCTAACAAAATAACGCCCCGCTCTTCTCGTTCGCCCCATTGCCAGGACGCATTGAGGCGAAAGAACGGCGTTGGCTCCCGGGCAGTGGAGAACATCTTGCCCGGCGCAATACTCACCTGATGGGCCAGCGCGCGTTCGCTCAGTTCCCCGGCGTCCAGCGGTGCAGGTAACTCCAGCCACAAAAAGTAACCACTTTCGTTGCGGTGGATTTTCACTTCCGCCGGAAGATGGCGTAACAGCGCCTGCCAGGCCTGTTGTTTGCGTTCCGCCAGCGAACGGCGCAAGCGGCGCAGATGGGCGTCATACCGCTGCGTGCCAAGATAATCGACCAGCGCCATCTGGATGGGTGAACTGGTGGAGAGCGTACTCATCAGCTGTAACTGCTGAATGCGCCGGGCGTGTTTCCCGGCGGCGACCCAGCCGATACGAAACCCGGCGACCAGGCATTTTGAGAAGGAGGAACAGTGGAGCGTCATGTCCTGGGTGTCCCAGGCCTTGGCGGGTAGGGGCTTTTCCCGTCCATAATACAGCTCGCTGTAAACATCATCTTCAATCAGCGTGACCTTGTGTTCTGTCAGCAGCGCTATCAGCCGGGCTTTCTTTTCCGGGCTAAGGGTGAAACCCAGCGGATTCTGGCTGTTGGGCATCAGCCAGCAGGCTTTGACCGGATAGGTTTTCAGCGCCTGCTCCAGAGCCACCATTTCAATCCCGTCATGCACGTCCGTCGGTACGCTGAGCGCTTTCAGGCGCAGACGCTCCAGCGCCTGCAATGCGCCATAGAAACACGGCGTTTCCACAATCACCCAGTCCCCCGGCTCGGTGACGGCCTGCAGGCTGAGGTTAAGGGCTTCCAGCGCTCCGGCGGTTATCACAATTTCATCAGCGGAAATCTTCATCCCCTGCTGGGCATAGCGCCGGGAGATGGCCTGACGCAGCGCCGCGTTGCCCGGCGGCAGGTTTTCAATAATGCTGACAGCCGTCGCGCTTTTACTGACGTTGGCCAGCGAGCGGTTGAGCTGCTGGAGCGGAAACAGGCGCGGATCCGGGAACGCTGAACCAAACGGCAGAATGGACGCATCGCGGCTCGCCTGCAGAATATCGAAAATATAGGTGTTGATATCGACCGCTTCGTCGCGCTGAACATGGGCGACCGGTGCGGGCTGAGGGCGATGGGATCGCGGTGCGACATAATACCCCGACTGCGGACGGGCGGTGATGTACCCCTGACTCTCGAGCAGCTGATAGGCGTGGCCGACGGTCATAAAACTAAAGCCGCTGCTGGCGACCTGCTCGCGCAATGAAGGCAGCCGTTCACCTGGGCGCCACGCCCCCAGCTCAATCTGCTCGATTATCTGTTTTGCCAGCTGCTGGTACTTTTTCATATCACTTCCACGCTCACTTAAGTCATTCAATTTTATGACAGTGATACATTTTACGCATTTATCATGTAACTGTTATATTTTGTTAGCGAACGTGCATTGATGTTTTTTGGTGTGATGAATCGTCTGCCATCCACTTCTTAAGATCTCAGGGATCACCATGATTAGCTACTTTGACTTTAATGCGCCGACTCTGGCGCAACTGGAACCATTGACAATATTCACTCGCAATGAAGCGACAGAAAAGTACCTGGATGAACGACAGATATCCCAGGAACGTAGCCATTGTCAGTCCATTCATTTGTTTTGCAAGAAACTGGAGAGCCTGGTCGAGGAATTTAATCAAAATCGCTTCTATCGCAGCCGACTGGTGAATTTTCTCGAATCAGGTACGGCGCATTTTGTAGAAAACCTTCAGAGGGATTTCCCTGCCGACGAATACCTGAAAGGGTTAACCCGCTATCTTCATACGATCGGTGAACAGATTGGCATTAACCTGAATTATCCCGTGAATACACGACTGAACCACCTGATTAACAATCTCAGGCTGTCTTTGGAAGAGATTGATTATGATTTATCCCGACTTTATCCTCATCGCCCATTCTGGACAATCGGGACGGCGAACTACGGAAAAATATTAATAAATCAACAAAATACTATCGCGCTGATTGATAATCTCACTCTGCTGAACCAGGAGACTCTCGCTCCGGGCAACATTCTGTTTATCACGGTGCCTGTTTCAAACGAGCAAATTGACGCCTTGTTTGCGCGCCACCGCCCACTTGTTGTCGTCTATCGTGGTGAAACCGGCATGGTGCTTACTGATGCACCGATACATTCTCTACACCGGGCTGCCTATATGATTCGCTGCGCGGCGGCGAAAATCCTGAAAAAACCGCTTGTGAGTAGCGAAGCCGAAAATCTTATGCCCGTGATTGTTGAAGAGATGGAAACATTGGAGCTTTTGTTCGACGAATATGAAAAAAACCAGTATTACCGACGTGATGAAAAAATTAAAACCCGTTTTATCTATGAAAAAATTAAACGTTTGCAGCTAAAAGTGATGCACCTGCATTTTGAGCATCGCGGCGATGTCCGGAAACTCGGTTTTGATTTAGAGCAACTCGCCGATAATTTTAACCGTTTTGATGAAAAAGCCGCCTCGATCAGCCAACTCCCCCAGACAATCATTCAGGGCATCAACAATATCACCAGCAATAGCAATCTTTATCGGGTTAGCAACGATGTACTGTTTAATGAAAACAATCTGACCGCAGGGTTGCTTACCTGGTTGAAAGCTAGCTTACCGCCTGTATATTTTACTGTTCTACAGGAAGAACCCATTGCAAATGGTAGAAGTGATATTTCGATCCACACTGGCCGAGACCGAATCAGCGTCATTGAATCTAAATTGGTACAGATGCATGCAAAAGCCTCTGATATACAGAAAAAAATTAAAGACGGTGTTTTTCAACTCTATATCAAATACTCGGATGCCGTTGTGCAGTCTCGGAATATGCCGCCAGAAATGTTTCTTGTACTGTTCTGTTTTAACCCTAAATATCAGGTGATAAGGGAAAATATTGTAACCGCTTTGGAGGAACTTACCGGGGAACACAGCCGCCTGACCATCATCCGGTTGGATGACCCAACTAACTCATGGTTTCGTTTTCGCTTGCAGGAGTCGGGTGGACAGTTTCCGGATAAGATTGTCGATATCAATTTAGTGATTGCTTCTCTAAGAACGCAGGACAACGGTGATGAAAAGCACGGGAAATACCGCCGTTGAGACAAAAACGCACGGCAAGCGCCGCAGGTAGGCGTCATAACGCTGCGTCCTGAGATAATCCACCAGTGCCATCTGGATAGGCGAACTGGTGGACAGTGTGCTCATCAGTTGTAGCTTTGGATGCGATGCACGTGTTTCTCTGGCTGAGGGTAACTGGCTGTTGGGCATTAGCCAGCAGGCTTTGACCGGGTACGTTTTCAGCGCTTCCAACGCGCCGGCGGTAATGACTTTTTCATCGCCCTCTCCCTGCCCTGAAACGGGTATATCAGATGTAACAAAATAGCAGAAAAAATGTAACTGTTATGGTTAAATTTCACATTATTGCGTCTGATAGTTCATTTTTTGCCGCTTTACCATAACAGGCACAACGATTGACTCTGAGGTTGTGCATGTTTGGTCTTGATGCGTTTCACCTGGCGAGGATCCAGTTTGCCTTTACGGTCTCCTTCCACATTATTTTCCCGGCGATCACCATCGGTCTTGCCAGCTATCTGGCGGTACTGGAAGGGTTGTGGCTTAAAACCCGCAATCCGGTCTGGCGATCGCTTTATCATTTCTGGTCGAAAATCTTCGCCGTTAACTTCGGTATGGGCGTGGTCTCCGGGCTGGTCATGGCCTACCAGTTCGGTACCAACTGGAGCGGGTTTTCCCAGTTTGCGGGCAGCATAACCGGCCCGCTTCTCACCTATGAAGTGCTCACCGCTTTCTTCCTGGAGGCGGGTTTCCTGGGGGTGATGCTGTTTGGCTGGCGCAAAGTTGGCCCAGGATTACATTTTTTTGCCACCTGTATGGTGGCGCTGGGCACCATCATCTCCACCTTCTGGATCCTGGCGTCGAACAGCTGGATGCAGACCCCGCAGGGCTACGAGATAGTCAATGGCCAGGTGGTGCCGGTGGACTGGTTTGCGGTGGTCTTTAATCCGTCCTTCCCGTATCGCCTGTTCCACATGTCTATTGCAGCGTTTCTCAGCAGCGCGCTTTTCGTCGGGGCTTCTGCGGCCTGGCACCTGCTGCGCGGCAATAATACGCCAGCCATCAGAACCATGTTTTCGATGGCACTGTGGATGACGCTCATCGTGGCCCCGATTCAGTCGATGGTCGGCGATATGCACGGGCTGAACACCCTTAAGCATCAACCGGCAAAAATAGCCGCGATTGAGGGGCACTGGGAGAACGTACCGGGCGAGCCTACGCCGCTGCTGCTGTTTGGCTGGCCGGACATGGAGCAAGAGCGCACCCGCTACGGGCTGGAAATTCCCGCACTGGGCAGCCTCATCCTCACCCATAGCCTGGAGAAACAGGTGCCTGCGCTCAAAGAGTTTGCGAAAGAAGACAGGCCCAACGCCACCATTGTCTTCTGGTCATTTCGACTCATGGCCGGGCTTGGCATGCTGATGATCCTGATGGGCGCGGTGGCCCTGTGGCTTCGCTACAGACAGCGTTTGTATCACTCCCGTCCCTTTTTGTGGTTTGCCCTGCTGATGGGACCCTCCGGGTTAATTGCCATTCTGGCCGGTTGGGTCACCACCGAAGTGGGTCGTCAGCCGTGGGTGGTGTATGGCTTACAGCGCACCGCCGATGCGGTATCCGCCCACGGTGATATGCACATGAGCGTGAGTCTGCTCGGATTTATTGTCGTCTATACCTCGGTATTTGGCGTCGGTTACAGCTACATGGTGCGGTTAATTAAAAAGGGGCCGCAGGACGACGAAACCTTTCCCGGCGAAGACGATGGTCGCCCTGCGCGCCCGCTCTCTGCTGCCAGCACTGACTTTATGACCCAGGAGAAGCTGTAATGGGAATCGATCTTTCGCTTATCTGGTTTGTGATTATCGTCTTTGCCACCCTGATGTATATCGTGATGGACGGCTTTGACCTCGGGATTGGCATTCTCTTCCCGGCAGTGAAAAACCCGGAATCCCGCGACGTGATGGTCAACAGCGTCGCGCCGGTATGGGATGGCAATGAAACCTGGCTGGTGCTCGGCGGTGCCGCGCTCTTTGGTGCCTTTCCGCTGGCCTATGCGGTGATCGTTGATGCACTGACCATTCCGCTCACCTTAATGCTGATTGGGCTGATTTTTCGCGGCGTGGCCTTTGAGTTTCGTTTTAAAGCCACACCCGCACACCGCCCGTTCTGGGATAAGGCCTTTATCGGCGGTTCGTTTCTTGCCACCTTCACCCAGGGCGTGGTGGTCGGTGCCGTGATCAATGGTTTTCCGGTGTCCGGTCGCACCTTTGCTGGCGGCCCGTTTGACTGGTTAACGCCGTTTACCCTTTTTTGTGGGCTGGGGCTGGTCGTGGCTTATGCGCTGCTCGGCGCGACCTGGCTGGTGATGAAAAGCGAAAATCCGCTGCAGGAGACCATGCGTCGGCTCGCCGGGCGCTTGCTGCTGGCCTTGCTGGTCGTGATTGCGGTCATCAGCTTGTGGACACCGTATGCCCACCCGGCCATTGCGGCGCGCTGGTTCACCCTGCCCAACCTCTTCTGGTTGCTGCCGGTTCCGCTGCTGGTCGCGCTGTTGAGCCTGTGGCAGTGGCGTACGCTTAACAAACCAGACAGCCACCATCTGCCGTTTATCCTGACGCTGGGGCTTATTTTTCTCGGCTTTGCGGGCCTTGGGATCAGTATCTGGCCCCATATCATCCCGCCCGCGATTACCTTATGGCAGGCGGCAGCACCTGCCCAGAGTCAGGGCTTTATGCTGGTCGGCGCGCTGCTGATCATTCCCGTTATTCTGGTCTACACGTTCTGGAGCTACTACGTCTTTCGCGGCAAGGTCCAGCACGGAGAGGGGTATCACTGATGCAACATTCACTCTGGTCTCGCCTGTTATGGCTGGTGATTATCTGGGGCGGCAGCGTTATGGCACTTGCGCTGGTCGGGCTGTTCTTTCGTGTGTTAATGGCGTCTGCGGGGTTTAAAGCCCACTAATACTGCGGCGGCACGGAATACTCTTAATTGGGCAATGCTCCACACTCTCTCCATGATTTGTTGCTGAAATGCATCCGACTCAGCGATATGAGATAAGGAGTGAATATGAAAAAGGCATTGTTGTTATCCGCCATTCTGGCCATGGGTATGTCTTCTTACGTGATTGCGGCTGATGATGTTCCGCCGCCGCCGAAACACCAGACGACGCACGACGGTAAAAATCCGCCGCGTCATGATGAACACCAGAAAAAAGACGGGAAAGAGTGGAAACACGACGAGAAAAACAAATCGTTCAACCACGACAAGAAAGACCATCGCGACGCACCGCCGCCGAAACACGACGGAAAAGCACCGAAGCACGATGGCAAAGACGGTAAAAAACCGCCGCTGCCGCCGGAAGATAAGCGCTAAGTAACAAAGAGAAACGGTAGCCCAGGCTACCGTTTTTTATGCTGATTACGCGCCCTTGCGCTTAGGCAGCGTTTTCATCAACTCTTCTGGGCTGACCGAGGCGACCACACTTCCTGGTAAGGGCATTTTCAGGATGTGATTTTTGATTTTTCCAACCACGTGCATTTCGCACGGACGGCAGTCAAATTTCAGCGTCAGCACTTCATCGCCGTGCACCAGCTGCATCGGTGTTGCTTTCCAGCTCTTGATGTTGCCTTTCGCCTGTTTCGGGCAAAGATTAAACGCAAAGCGCAGACAGTGCTTGGTGACCATCACCGGCACATCGCCCTTTTCTTCGTGCATTTCAAAGGCTGCATCGATCAGCTTTACACCGTAATGCTGATAAAACTCACGCGCTTTATGGTTATAGACGTTAGCCAGGAAGGTTAAATGCGTCTCCGGGTAGACTGGCGCAGGCACGGAAACGGGCTTGCGACTCCCGCGCGGATAATTCGCCAGGCGAGCCTCATCCAGCAACTCCACCGCTTCACGGCGGAACTGATTCAACAAGCTGTTTGGCACAAAGAGCGCGCCTGGCAGGTTGATGTCGAGGGTACGCGCATAGAAGATGGTTTGCCCCAGTTTAGCCAGGCCATCTTTTAGGCTGTTGCGCGCTTTTTCCGCGTTCGTCGCGTCATCAAACTGCCCGTCGAGCGTATGCGTAATGGACACGCCGTCTTCACTGGTGAGCGTCAGGACCAACTGCTCCTGCCAGCCGCTGAGGGTAATGTCCAGCGCAATACGACGCTCGCTCGAAGTCTTGGTCAACGCCTGCTGCCAGTTGTGGTCGAGGTTACGGTTGAGCGGGTGGTTAGGGCGCACTTTATACATGTCCGCGGGCATTTCGTTTGGCCATACGCGGTAACGATTCTCACCAGTTTTCTCAACGGTGTTGGCACGGAACCCCACCACTTCGCGTTTAATCAGCACGTTGAGGCCGTCACCGTTAGCCAGTGGCTCGGTCACCTGCACGTCGAGGTGATCTTTAGTCACTTTCAGGACTTCACCGACCGGCAGACCGACGAATTTCGGTGAATCAAACGCGCCAATGTCACCCTTACGGGCATTCACGAAGTAATCAGTGCTGCCACGGTGGAAGGTTTTATCCGTCGACGGAATGAAGAAGTGTTCGGTGCGTCCGGCAGAAGAACGCGCCAGGTCACCACGATCTTCAATGATGGCATCGAGCATCTGGCGGTAATGCGCGGTGATGTTTTTCACGTAGCTCATGTCTTTGTAACGCCCTTCAATCTTGAAGGAGCGTACCCCTGCGTCAATAAGTGCGCCCAGGTTTTCGGTCTGGTCGTTATCTTTCATCGACAGCAGGTGTTTTTCGTAGGAGACCACGCGACCCTGATCGTCCTTCAGGGTATATGGCAGACGACAGGCCTGGGAACAGTCGCCACGGTTGGCGCTGCGCCCGGTCTGGGCGTGAGAAATGTTGCACTGCCCGGAGTACGCCACGCAGAGTGCGCCGTGAATAAAGAACTCAATGGTGGCGTCGGTGGACTGGTGGATCTCGCGAATCTGATTCAGATTCAGTTCGCGTGCCAGCACAATCTGGCTGAACCCGACGTCTGAGAGGAATTTTGCTTTTTCGACGCTGCGGATATCGCACTGGGTGCTGGCATGCAGTTCAATCGGCGGGATATCCAGTTGCATCACGCCCATATCCTGCACAATCAGCGCATCCACACCCGTCTCATACAGCGAAGTGATGAGCTTTTGCGCGGGCTCCAGTTCATCGTCATGCAGGATTGTGTTGAGGGTGATAAAGACTTTCGCACCATAGCGATGGGCAAAAGGTACCAGGGCGGCGATATCCTGCAGGCTGTTGCTGGCGTTATGGCGGGCACCGAACCCCGGCCCACCGATGTAGACCGCGTCCGCCCCGTGCAAAATGGCTTCGCGAGCGATCGCGGCGTCACGGGCGGGGCTTAAAAGTTCGAGATGATGGGTTTGCAGGCGCATACAGTCGTCGTTATCCATTATGTGCAAAATGGCGGCTATTGTAGTCAGTTCCCTGCGGTTTCTCCACCTGCGCCAGAGGGCATTTTCTGTCTGGCGGCAAAGTATTGAAGAAATTGGTATTTTCCAGCCGCCTTGGTTAAGGATAACGTAGTGACTCGGACATTTCCTCGTCACGTTGTACGTTGTTGTTAATCGTCGTCGTTCTTTGCCGCAGGCCTGCCTGCGGCTTTTTCTTTTGGGTAATGGATAAGCGAGTGAAAGTGCACGGTGTGGGCTGAACTGTTACGGTACGCATGCGCTTTATCCCCGGCAAAACGCATCCCCGTTCCCGTCTTCAACGTCTTCCACACACCTTCAATGCACATGTCGAGCACGCCTGCGATCACTACTACATGTTCAATGACGCCCTGCTCATGCGGTGTCGACTCGCTGATGGCACCCGGTGCGAGCGTAATGGAGAAATGGTCAAAGTGCAGCACCTCGTCCCAGGGGAAAATGGGCGTGATAACCATCGCCTGTTGATCCGGATCGTAGGTTGTTGGCGTGTCATTTTCTGGCGGCGCGATAAAGGTCGAAAACGGAACGTTCAACCCGGTGGCGATTTTCCACAATGTCGCCACCGTCGGGCTGGATTCGCTGCGCTCAATTTGCCCGAGCATCGCTTTGGACACGCCTGTTTCTTCGGCGAGTTTAGAAAGGCTCCAGCCTCGTGACTGGCGCAGCGTTTTGAGAGTGGTCGCCAGATAAAGTGTGGATTCCATTTTATCTCCTGTCAGACGGTTATCGTCTTGCTTGTACGTTATAACGCACAATGGTAATTTTATCGGATGCTATAACGCACAAGGATTGCAGTATGCGCGCTTCATCATTCCCCTTTACGACCCTGCTGGCTGGTTTCGTTGCCGTGCTCGTGGGCTACGCCAGCTCCGCCGCCATTATCTGGCAGGCCGCCGCCGCTGCGGGCGCCACGCCGGAGCAAATCGCTGGCTGGATGACCGCACTTGGCCTCGGCATGGGCGTCAGTACTCTTGCGCTCTCGCTCTGGTACCGAATGCCGGTGCTCACCGCCTGGTCCACGCCCGGTGCGGCCTTACTGGCAACCAGCCTCGAAGGATTGTCGCTCGGTGAAGCCGTCGGCGTGTTTATCTTTGCTAACGCGCTGATTGTCCTTTGCGGCGTGACCGGCCTGTTCGCTCGCCTGATGAAAGTCATCCCTCATACGCTTGCTGCCGCAATGCTGGCCGGGATCCTGCTGCGCTTTGGTCTTCAGGCCTTCAGTAATGTGGAAGGCCACGTCGTGTTGTGCGGCAGTATGCTACTGGCCTGGCTTATCTGTAAAGCCCTGGCCCCGCGCTATGCCATTGTTGCAACGCTGATTATTGGCGCACTGGTTGCCGGGTTAAATGGCGACGTGATGACCAGCAAACTCTCGTTTGCCATGGTCATGCCGGAATTCACGCGCCCGGTGTTTAATCCAACGGCGCTTGTGAGCATCGGCATCCCCTTCTTCCTGGCCACCATGGCGTCGCAAAACGCCCCGGGTTTTGCCACGATGCAGGCGTCAGGTTACCGCGTTGCGGTTTCACCGCTGATTATTTTTACCGGCGGCCTCGCGCTCGTGCTCTCGCCGTTTGGGGTGTACTCCATCTGTATCGCGGCCATTACTGCCGCCATTTGTCAGAGCCCCGATGCTCACCCGGATGCGCAGCAACGCTGGAAAGCGTCCGTTGCGGCGGGCGTGTTTTATCTGCTGGCGGGGGTCTTTGGCGGGTCGATTACCTCGCTGCTGGCGGCATTACCGTTAAGCTGGATCCAGACCCTGGCCGGGCTGGCGCTGCTTGGCACCATTGGCGGCAGCTTGTTCCAGGCGCTGGCGCACGAAAAAGAGCGCGATGCCGCGGTGGTCACCTTTCTGGTGACGGCGAGCGGCGTGACGTTATTGAGTGTAGGTTCTGCGTTCTGGGGGCTGGTCGCAGGCGGCATCTGCTATGCCGCCCTGTCACGGACGCGACGCGCGTAGCTGTGAAGGCGTAAGACCGTAAACCGCACGAAAGCGATTACTGAAGTGGCTGGGCGAGCTGAAACCGCAGGCCATCGCGATGGCCGTCAGCGATAGCTCGCTGTTAAGTAACTGCGACTTTGCCTGCACCATGCGTCGTTGCATGACGTACTGATGCGGTGCCAGCCCCATCGACTGGCGGAACATGCGGGCAAAATGGTACTCGCTGAGCGCCGCCTCCTCTGCCAGGTCCGCCAGCAACAACGGCTGCGCCAGATGAGCTTCAATCCAGTCCAGCACATGGCGTAAAACCGCCGGTGCCAGCCCACCTTTGACGGTCGGCAATTGCCACTGCACGTTGCTGTAATGCTGAATGAGATGCGTGAGCAGCAGCGTCGATGCGGTGCTGAAGGTTAGCTGGTTGGCCCTCTGGTGCCAGTCGCTGCCGAGTAAAAACTGGCGATACAGCAGCGTGATACGCTCATCCTGGGCAAAGGTCTTTTCATCAAGGGTAAAGGAGGCGGGGCTGCGATCCCAGATCCGCTCGCCCATCTCACGCAGATGCGCATCAGTGCAATACAGATGCACAAACGACAGGTCATCGCGAATATCCCAGCAGGATTCACTCTCCTGAGGCAACAGGCAAAATCTGTCTGGCCCTCCGCCGTTTTTCCAGCCTGAGGCGGTCTTGTGGTAACTCTCGTAACCGTCCGCTACGTACAGGCTCAGGGTATGGTGATCGCAATACTGGGTAATGTTATCGCGTTTGTTCGACCAGGCCGCCAGCTGGATACCAGAATGCAGTGCCACTGCGTCATGCAGAACGGCATTATGATGTTTCAGGTTTTCAAAGGCTTGATAGGTCGGTTGCATAACGGCGCGTAACAAATAAGTAACCAGAATCCCAGTCTATGAATTCCCTTCCCCGGATTCCACACTTTCACCAAAAAAGCGCAAGAATTTGCAAGTGGCGGTCAGCTTTATGCAAGTAAGCGTAAGGGATTACCGCGAGACTTAAGGCTGGTATGGCTCAACAGGAATAATAATGAACGCTTTTTTATATTGTCTGGTGGTGGTGATTTGGGGCACAACATGGATTGCGATTTACCTGCAACAGGGCACGGTTCCCGCACCGGTCTCGATTTTCTGGCGCTTTGCGCTGGCGACGGCCACCATCATGGTGGTGCTGATTGCCCTGCGTCGGCTGCGTAAACTCGCACTTCAGGATCACCTGTTCTGCGTGCTACAGGGTTGCTGCGTCTTCGGCTTTAACTTCCTCTGTTTTTATACGGCCGCGGCGTGGATCAATACCGGGCTGGAGTCGGTGATTTTCTCGATGGCGGTATTATTCAACGCCGTGAACAGCTTCCTGTTTTTTGGTCAGAAACCGCCGGCACGCTTTTACCCGGCTGCCGCGCTGGGGCTTATCGGCATTGTGACGCTGTTCTGGGATGATTTGCGGGCCTCAGGGATCAGCAGCACCTTGCTGATGGGCATTGGTCTGTCGATGCTGGGCACCTTTGGTTTTTCACTCGGCAATATGCTGAGTATGCGCCACCAGCGCAAAGGGCTGGAGACCATGACCACCAACGCCTGGGCCATGTTTTACGGCACGCTGATCATGGGCGGCATTGCGCTGGTGCGCGGAGACAGCTTCACCCCGGAATGGACGTTCAGCTACCTTGGCGCGCTGGTGTATCTGGCGATATTCGGCTCGGTAATTGCCTTTGGTGCTTATTTCACGCTGATTGGCCGTATCGGTGCCAGCAACGCCGCGTACAGTACGCTGCTGTTCCCGTTGGTGGCACTCAGTTTTTCCACCGTCTACGAAGGATATGTCTGGCATGCCAATGGCATTATTGGGCTGGTATTGATTCTGACCGGAAACCTGGTGATGTTCGCAAAACCAGGCAATCTTCTACTGCGTCGCCGGGTGGCGTAAATCCCTGCGCCATCCGGGCGGATGGCGCAGGTAAAACGTTACTTTTTAGACACGTCGAACATGGTGGCATCTGTCGCCATGTTATCAATCACTTGTTTGAGCGTGTCGACGGTCAGCGGCGCATTTTCATTGTTCAGGCTTTTGCCCTCGCCCTGACGCACCACTTTCAGTACTGGTTTATTGGTCTGCGCATCAATCAACTCACCTTCAAAAAAGAGATGGGTGTCCATGGTACGGTGGCCGGTTGCCGCCTGCGTACCGGCAATCACCATCGCCACCGGAATCACTTCATAGAACTGTAGCCCCTGTTTGCTGCTGTCCACACCGGTAATCGCACCACGGAAAATCAGGCTATGCGCACCTGGCGAGGCCACCAGCGGTTTGCGCTGGGAAGCGGCGGCTTTCAGTTTGGTATTGGTGTAAGCCAGCAGTCCGTCGAGGGTCTGTTGATTCACCTGACTGGTGGGTTTAGCCACCGGGTAATAGGTCACCGGGTGGTAAACAATGCTGTCGTATTTGCTTTCGTCAAATGACGGGTCAACCCAGCGTAAAACCGGTTTACCGCTGGCAGAAGTGGTTTGCTGTAATCCTGAATAATCCTTTAAAAAGCCGGAATATTGTTCCGGTTTAGTCACTTTTGACGCACAGCCTGCAAGTGCAAGCAGCCCGGCAAGCACTGCAACTTTATATACAGTACGCATGGAAGATCCTTTTGAGTGTGTAGATGCCATAAAAGTTATAGCAAACAGTCGGCTACCGTGCCGATGAAAAAAAGCGGTGGTTATCAACTTTCAGAAAAACAACGTATTAATGAGGGTGGGACAATCCGCAAAACAGGCCGGTGCGCTGTGTCGCACCGGCATAAGCACATTATTTTTTAAGGTCGACCTGGTAGAAAATATGTTTACCGAAAGGATCCACTTCATATCCCGTCACGTCTTTGCGAACCGGTTCAAAAATTGTGGAGTGCGCAATCATCACCGCAGGCATTTCATCATGCATCATCTGCTGGGCCTGTTGGTATAACGTCACACGTTTGTCGTGATCGGTAATGGATTTGGCCTCAGCAATAATCTTGTCGAAAGACGCATTACACCATTTCGCGGAGTTAGAACCGCCCTGCGCTGACTGGCAGGTAAACAGCGGGCCGAAGAAGTTATCCGGGTCACCGGTCGCCGTGGTCCAGCCCATCAGCGCGGCCTGGTGTTCACCACTTTTCACGCGTTTGAGATACTCGCCCCACTCGTAGGTCACGACTTTGGCATTCACGCCCACCTTCGCCCAGTCGGCCTGGATCATTTCCGCCATACGTTTAGCGTTAGGGTTGTACGGGCGCTGAACCGGCATGGCCCACAAGTCAATGGTAGTGCCTTCCGGCAGCCCGGCTTCTTTGAGCAGGGCTTTGGCTTTTTCAGGATCGTACGGGTAATCCTGTAACTCGCTGTCGGCGCTCCACACCCCCGGCGGCAACAGATTTTTCGCCGCTGTGCCCGTGCCCTGGAACACCGCGCTGATGATCGCCGGTTTGTTGATGGCCAGCGCCAGCGCCTGACGCACCTTGACGTTATCCAGCGGCGCTTTCTGCGTATTAAAGGCCAGGAAACCGGTATTCAACCCGGCTTTGCTCATGAGCGTAATGTCTTTGTTCTCTTTCAGGCGCGGTAAATCCGCCGGGTTCGGGAACGGCATCACCTGACATTCGTTTTTCTCAAGTTTCGCCACGCGCACGGACGCATCCGGCGTGATGCTGAACACCAGACGGTCGATTTTCGCTTTGCCCTGCCAGTATTCCGGGAACGCGGTAAACAGAATGCGGGAATCTTTCTGGTACTGCGCGAGCTTAAACGGCCCGGTGCCAATCGGTTCCATATCCACCTTTTCCGGGGTACCGGCTTTCAGCATCGCATCGGCATACTCCGCCGATAGAATCGAGGCGAAATACCAGGCCAGATCCGGCACGAACGGCGCTTCAGGATGGGCCAGCGTGAAACGCACGGTATTGTCATCGACCTTATCGATAGCGGTAATTAACTTCCCGAATTCCAGACTTTCGAAGTTGGAATAATTCCCGTTAGAGACGTTGTGATACGGGTGTTTGGGATCTTTCTGGCGCATGAACGAGAAAATAACGTCATCGGCATTAAAATCGCGCGTCGGGGTAAAGAATTTATTGCTCTGGAATTTCACCCCTTTGCGCAGATGGAAGGTATAGACCTTGCCATCTTCGCTCACGTCCCAGCTTTCCGCGAGGCTGGGCTGCAGCTCCGTGGTTCCGGCTTTAAAATCGACGAGTCGGTTATAAACCGGGACCGCACTGGCATCCACACTGGTGCCCGAGGTGTAAAGTTGCGGGTTGAAGTTTTACGGGCTTCCTTCTGAGCAGTAGACCAGCGTCTTCGCCGCCACAGAGGAACTCACCGCCAATGCCATTAAGGCCAATGCCACCGTTGTCTGTTTGCGAGTCATCGTTTTTCCTGTCGTTTTTCTGTCCATGAGCCAAATAGTGCTTGTTGTTTGCGCTTTCATAAATAACATTAAAGTCATATTGCAAGCACCTGATAAGTCAAATAAAGAAGGATTCACTATGACATCGCCGCTCTCCAGACAATTAACGCAACGCTTCTTTCGCTACCTCGCCATTACCAGCCAGAGTGATGCAGGCGCCACCACGCTGCCTACCACACCCGGTCAGGTCGAGATGGCACGCCTCCTTGCGCAGGAGTTGCAGGCGCTGGGTTTAGATGACGTCGTACTCGATGAACACGCCACCGTGACGGCGGTAAAACGCGGCAATGTGCCGGGTGCACCGCGCGTGGGATTTATTACCCATATCGACACGGTAGACGTGGGGCTGTCGCCGGATATTCATCCGCAAATCCTGAAATTTGAAGGCAATGATCTCTGTCTCAACGCGGAAAAATCCATCTGGTTGCGGGTGAATGAGCATCCGGAAATTCAGGCCTACCCTGGCGAAGACATCATTTTCAGCGACGGCACCAGCGTACTTGGCGCGGACAATAAAGCCGCGGTCACCGTGGTGATGCAACTGCTGGAAAACCTGACGGCTGACGACCGGCACGGTGATATCGTCGTCGCTTTTGTGCCGGATGAAGAGGTCGGACTGCGTGGCGCAAAAGCCCTGGACCTTGCGCGTTTTGACGTCGATTTTGCCTGGACCATCGACTGCTGCGAGAAAGGTGAAATCGTCTATGAAAACTTCAATGCCGCCTCCGCCACTGTGCATTTCACCGGCGTAACGGCGCACCCGATGTCGGCCAAAGGTGTTCTGGTGAACCCATTGCTGATGGCGATGGATTACATTAGCCACTTCGACCGTGCGCAGACGCCAGAGAACACCGAAGGTCGCGAAGGGTATATCTGGTTTAACGGCATGGAAGCGGTTCAAGGGCATGCGCGACTGAGCGCCAGCATTCGTGATTTTGACCTGGCCCGCTTTGAAGAGCGCAAAGTTGAGTTGCGTGAAGTGGCCGAGAAAATCGCACAGCAACACCCGACGGCCAGCGTGGAAATTGATATCAGCGATATCTACAGCAACATCAGTAACGCTATTGGCGAAGATCGCCGCGCTGTTGACCTGCTGTTTGAAGCGATGGAATCACTGGGCATTACGCCAAAACCAACGCCAATGCGCGGCGGAACAGACGGCGCCGCGCTCTCAGCCAAAGGTCTGCTGACCCCAAACTTCTTCACCGGCGCACACAATTTCCACTCGCCGTTCGAGTTTTTACCTGTGAAGTCGTTTGAGGCCTCTTATGACGTTGCCCGGCAGTTGTGTCTGCTGGCCGCGCATTAAACTTTCCGGGCCAGTAAGGTCGCAAAGCGCAGTTTAATGCGGTTTCCGTTGGCGTCGGTGCGGTGCAACTCACCGACGTCTTCGTTGTATTTCTCAATCTCCCACCCCGCATAGTACTCGCGCAGTTCATTCTCTTTGAAAGCAAACGGGAAGCCCACGGTGCACGGGAAATCTGCGGTATCCATCGCGGCAACGATCAGGTTATATCCACCGGGTTTGGTGCAACGCTGCATGTTGGCGATGAGGCCCGGAATGGTTTTCGCTTCCAGGAACATCAGCACCACGGTGGAGAGGATAAAGTCGTACTCACCTTCAAAACTTAACGCGTTCAGATCAACCACGGCTGTTTGCAGACGAGTTAATCCTTCCTGCTCGCGGATGTTCTCAATATTGCTGATGCTCATGGGATTTTTATCCCATGCGGTCACATCATATCCGTTCGCTGCGAGATAAAGGCTGTTACGCCCGTTACCGCAGCCTAAATCCAGTGTTTTACCGGGTTTGACGAATTTCACCGCATTCAGCACGTCGGAGTGAGTGCGGGTTAAGCCATATTTTTCAGTGAAATAGTTGTCATCAAAGGTGGTCATGGTGGGTCCTTTCTTGCCTGTGGTCAGGCAGTGTAGTTTATAAGTTGCATTTGATATGAATTTTATTGATTTTCGCTTCGAATAGCCAGTATCGCAAAGTTTGCTACGTTTATCGTGGGAACCTTTGGAAGCAAATGATGAATAAATATCGACTCAGTGATGAGCGCCGTACGTTCAGCTACCTGCTCAGCGGCGAAAAACAGACCGTCAGTTTACGCCAGATTATTGCCCTGGCGGATTTCAGCGATGTCACCGCCGGAACAACGGGCGGCTGGGTGGACGACGAAAGCGTGCTGTCGCAGACCGGCGACTGCTGGATCTATGACGTCAACAGCATGGTGTTTGCCGGGAGCCAGGTGCGGGATAACGCACGCCTCACCCAACCCTGCGTCGTTTGCCATAACGTCATCATCGAAAACAACGCCTGGATTGAGGGTTCACAGCTCAGCCATGGTGCGCGAATAAGTGACAACGTCACCATTCAACAAGCCACCGTACGCGGTCAATGCCATATTTTCGGTGATGCGCGCGTACTGCATGGCTGCGAAATCATCGCGGCCAAAGGATTAACGCCGGACAACGAACAAATCCTGCGCATTTATGACCGCGCTACCCTTACCCGCAGCCGCGTCGTGCATCAGGCCCAGGTTTACGGCGATGCGATGCTGCACTACGCCTTTGTGGAGCACCGTGCCGAAGTGTTCGATTTCGCCATCCTCGACGGCAATGAGCTTAACGATGTGTGGGTGTGCGACTGTGCCAAAGTCTACGGCCACGCGCGCGTTCTCGCCGGGCGCGAAGAAGACGCCATCCCCACGCTACGTTACAGCGCCCAGGTGGCAGAAAATGCGCTGGTAGAAGGCAACGTCGTGTTGAAGCATCACGTACTGGTGGGCGGTCATGCCAGCCTGCAGGGTGGCCCGATAATGCTGGATGAGGATGTGGTGGTTCAGGGCAATGCGCGCATTCGTGGCAATGTGATAATCGAACATCATATCGAGGTTACCGATGATGCCAGCATTGAAGCACTGGAGGGCGACACCATTTTATTGCGCGGTAGAAAGGTGATAAACGGCGAGCAGCATATTACCCGCACGCCGGTTGCCGGGTTATTTTGAAACGGCGGTTACGATACGACCGTAAATATTCTGGTCATGGTACTCGCCATTAAGGAATTCGGCCTGTCGCAGGCAGCCTTCCAGAATAAAGCCGTTACGCAGCGCCACGCGATTGCTGGCCGCATTGGCCGCCCGACACTTGATCACAAAGCGGCGAACGTCACCGCGTTTGGCATAAAACGCAATAAATGCCTGCAATGAGGCAGACAGAATCCCCTGCCCCTGACAATCCTGATCGAGCCAATAGCCGATGTAACCCGTCTTGTTCGTCGGCTCGATGGAATTGAACGACAGTACCCCCACCAGCACATTGTCTTTGAGGATCACAAACATTTTGGCGTAGCCGCGCTGGTGCAACAGCATGTTGCTCTGCGCTGTCTGGCGGCTCTGATCAATGGACGTGACGTACTGGGGCCAGTCGAGAAAATGCTGGAGCCACTCTTTGTTCTTGATAACCAACTGGTGCAGGTCGTGCACAAAGCGTTCATCAATGGCCTGCAGCTCAATATGCTCGTCGACCACGATCAGACTGTCGGTAAGTGTCATGATCTCTCCATGTATCAGCCCCTCCCTCATGCGAGGGAGGGGTCAGGTTTAGCGCATCACACGGTCGTCGACGTAATTACGCTTGTCTGCCGCAGGCGGGAAGTAGTGATAAAGCCAGGTTTCACTGATGGCTTCGCCCTGGCAACGCAGGAACATGCGCATATCCACCGTGTCGGTGGAATCGGATGTCGGATACCAGTCGAACTGAATACGATACCCGTCGAACGGCTCGACGTAGAGGATTTCAATCTGTTTGGCTTCGCCGCTGGAAAGCGTAATCACCGGTTCGATACCGCGTGGTGCCGCCCCTTTCAGGTCACCGCCAACAAAATCGATGGCGAAACGACGCGCCCATTTCTGCGGATAATGTTCGCCAGGTGCCCAACCTTCCGGGAAGCCCCCCATCCCGGTACGGGTCGCGTACACGCGGGAGAGCGGTGAACGTACCGGCGGCATTGCACTCCAGTACAGACGGTACTGGAAGGCCAGGTCGTCGCCCGCGCGAACCGGTTTTTCCGGCTGCCAGAAGCAGACGATGTTATCCAGGGTTTCACCGGTCGTCGGGATTTCCATCAGGCCAACGGAACCTTTACCCCACTTGTTACGCGGCTCTACCCACAGGCTCGGGCGCTTGTTGTACCAACCCATGATGTCCTGATAGTGGGTGAAATCACGGTCCAACTGGAGCAAACCGAAGCCTTTCGGGTTGTTATCCTGATAGCCATTAAATTGCAGCTTCTGCGGGTTATTCAGCGGGCGGCAGATCCATTCGCCGTTGCCGCGCCACATCGCCAGGCGATCGGAGTCGTGGATCTGCGGGTGAATGGTGTCACACACGCGGCGTTCGTTATTGCCACAGCTGAACATACTGGTCATCGGTGCGATGCCCAGCTGTTTGATGTCTTTACGGGCGTACAGGTGGTTATCCACCTCCATGATCACCTGGCTCTTCTCACAGTGGATCACGAATTTGTAGGCGCCGGTGAGGCTCGGGCTGTCCAGCAGTGTGTAGACCGTGAAGCTGGTGTCCGTGTCTTTGGCGGTTTCGAACCAGAAGGACGTGAAGTCCGGGAACTCTTCAGGTGTGTCGGTAAAGGTGTCAATGGCGGCACCACGGGCAGACAAACCGTACTGATAGGTGCTGTCGACGGCGCGGAAATAGCTCGCGCCGAGGAAGGAAACAATGTCACGACGTGCAAGCTCAGGCGCTTTAAACGCGCGGAAACCAGCGAAGCCCAGATCGCTTTGCCCTTCCAGCTGTTTGGTGTCCACACCGGCATCGTGATAGTTAAACAGCTCCGGGCGGAAGTGAATTTCACGCGCCTGGTGGCTTGCCGGATCCAGGGAGAACATGCGCACACGACGACGGAACCCCATGCCCACATGGAAGAACTGCACGTCAAGCTGACGGCCTTCAACGTTGTTCCACAGCGAGTGCGCGGCATCGTACTGGATACTGTTGTAAGCCTGCGGCGTCAGGTTTGCGAGGGTCTCCGGCAGCGGACGCGGTGCGCCGCCCCAGGGCTGCTGCGCCAGATCGTGTGCCATTGACTGCAACACGGAAAAATCGAAACGACGACTCTGACCATCGGCGATGCTGGAGTCCGCAGCAAAGGCTGCGCGGGAGAAGAGAGAAGCCAAGCCGGTCGTCCCGCACACGGCTGCCAGCGCCATTGATGATTTAATAAAACGTCTGCGATTCATGCCCTGGAAGATATCCTTTTGGTCGTGAGATAACATTTCGCGCAACCGCGAAACAGCGACAAAACCTGTACTTTTATGACCGCACACTGTAGACAAATTCAGTTAAGAATCCAATTGTTGGATGGCGATTATCTGCGCAAAGTGGGAAATATTTTTGTCGATGGGATGAGGCTGAATCGAAGGTAAAGTTAGGTATAAAAAGACCCCAGCCGGACATCGACGGCTGGGGCCACAAAATTAAGGCAGTTTATTTTGCGCTGACACTAACATCGATGCCTGGGAAGTACTTCTCCGCCAGCGTTTTGATGGTGCCGTCAGCACGTACTTTATCAATCGCAGCATCAAGCTGCTTTTTGGTGGCCTCATCACCTTTACGCAGCCCAAATCCGATCCCGCTGCCGAGGATGGTGTCGTCAGACACCGGTTTGCCGATAAAGCCAAACCCTTTGCCCTGCGGCTTGCTCAGAAAACCGGCTTGCCCTGCCGCAGACATCACCAGCGAGGCGTCAATGCGGCCATTCAGCAAGTCGCTCCACGCCATATTCTGATCTTTATAAGACACCACGGTGACACCGTGCTTCTCCCAGTGCTCTTTTGCGTAAGTTTCCTGAATGGAACCCTGCAATACGCCGATGGTTTTACCTTTCAGCCCCTCCGCCGTCGCTTCCATTCCTGCACCGTCTTTACCCACCAACTGGGATGGGATCCGGTAAATCGGCTGCGTGAAGTCGATGCTCTGACGGCGCTGTTCGGTGATGTTCATTGCCGAGTTAATGGCATCGTATTTTTTGGCCGCAAGCCCTGGGATCAGCGCATCAAACGACGTTTCGACCCAGCTACATTTCAGCGCTGCCGCTTTGCAGATGGCATTACCCAGATCGATATCAAATCCTTCCAGTTCACCGGAAGCATTGCGGCTTTCAAACGGCGGATATTCTGCCTCCAGCCCGTAACGCAGTTCAGTGGCAGCAAATGAAGATAATGAGCAAAGCATGCCCATGCCCAGACAGAGTGCTTTCAATTTCACAATCAACGCTCCTTAGCGTGGCTTAACACGACACAGGGCCTGCGCGCCTGCTCTTAAAGTGACCTCGTCTTTAGCAAAAGAGAGGCGTATCAGTTTGTTATCAGTGCCATCAGTGTAGAACGCAGATAACGGAATGGTGGCCACGCCGTAATCCGTAATGAGCCGCTTGACCATTTCGCTGTCGCTTTCATCACTGAAGTGGCTGTAGTCCGCCAGCAGGAAGAACGAGCCTGCACTGGGCAGTAAGCGGAACGGTGAATCCGCGAGAAGCGTTTGCATCAGATCGCGTTTGCGCTGATAAAACGCCGCCAGCGACAGCCAGGTCTGCGCATCATTCATATGCTCAGCAAAAGCGTACTGCATGGGCGTGTCGGCGGAAAACATTAAAAACTGATGGACTTTGACGATCTCATCCATCAATTGTGCAGGTGCCACGCAGTAGCCGACGCGCCAGCCGGTAACGTGATAGGTCTTGCCAAAAGAAGAAACGATGACGCTGCGCTCGGCAAGCTGCGGATGCGTCGCCATGCCATGGTGCGGCTGCTCATCGAACACCACGTGCTCGTAGACCTCGTCGGACAAAATCACGATATCCGTATTGCGGGTGACCTGTGCCAGTTGCTCCAGGTCAGCGGCAGAGAAAACCTGCCCGCTCGGGTTGTGCGGCGTGTTGATGATGATCATGCGCGTACGCGGCGTAATGGCTGCCCGGACTTCATCCCAGTTCACGGCAAAATCCGGCACCGTGAGTTTGATGGCGATCGGGGTGGCCCCCTGCAGACGAACAATCGGTGCGTAGCTGTCAAAAGACGGCTCAAAATAGATGACTTCATCGCCCGGATGCACCAGCCCGCCAATGGCAGAATAGAGGCCCTGGCTGGCGCTGGCAGTAATCAGAATTTCGTTATCGATGTCGTATTCGGTGCCGTAGAGTTCCACAATCTTCTGCGCTATCCGTGTTTTCAGCGGGCGCAGGCCCGTCATCGGTGCGTACTGGTTGTGATCGGCCTGCATAGCGCGGGTGACCGCGGCGACCAGTTGCGGATCGCAAGGGAAATTGGGTGCGCCCTGAGAAAGGTTAATCGCGTTGTGCTGCGCGGAAAGCTGCCCAATAACAGTAAAAATGGTGGTGCCCACATCGGGTAATTTGGAGCGCGAGGTTACCGGGGTACGCAGAGTCATGGTGTATCCTTTTCAGGTCAAAAGTGCATAACCATTCAAACCAAAAGAGCCTTGAGCGGACAATCGAATTGTTGTCATAATAGCCATGACAAAAATGCATACCGGAGCCGTTATGTCCCCCCGCACCCTGCCTCTGAACGCCATTGACGCTTTTCTGGTGACCGCCCGGCACCTGAATCTGACCCATGCAGCTAAAGAACTGTGCCTGACTCAGGGGGCCGTCAGCCGGAAAATTGCCAGCCTTGAAGCCTGGTTTGGGTTTCCGCTGTTTGAACGTCATGCCCGTGGTCTGCGGCTGTCTCCCCAGGGAAGCGCCCTGCTGCCCGAGCTGCGTTCGGCCTTTGAGCATCTGCTGACCGTCGCCGGCCAGGCCCGCGCACAACAAACCGTGGTACGCCTGAAAGCCCCGACCTGCGCCATGCGCTGGCTGGTTCCCCGCCTGCTGCATCTTGAACGCGAATACCCGGACGTCGGGATTGCCCTCACCACCACCACCGACCACGGCGTGAACTTCAAAACCGAGCCATTTGATGCCGCCATCGTCTTTGGTACCCACTTCAGCGCCGGTGATTTACTGTTTGATGAAGCCCTGACCCCGGTCGTGGGTGCCATGTTTGCCGGGCGGGATCCGTTCGACGGTTTAACGCTGTTACATCCGACGCGAGACAAAACCGACTGGTCGCTATGGCTGGCAAAGCAGGACAACTCGCAGTTTGTTATGAAAAAAAATCAACACTTCGACACCATGGATCTGGCGATCACCGCCGCGATTCAGGGGCTGGGTATGGCGATTGTTGACGAGACGCTGGTGGAAGAGGATATCCGCGCCGGGCGGCTGCTCAGGCCGTGGAAAGAGAGTGTGAAGACGGGGGCAAGCTACCGCCTGGTGATGCGGGAATCGCGCAATAATGCCGCAGTACTGGCGGCATTCCGCGACGGCATGTTACAGGGCTAATCGAGCTTCACATGATGGCGCATGACCCGCTTAAAGAAGCTCAAACGCGCACGCATAAAACGATTAACCATGCGAAATCCCGCATGTTTATTCAATCCCATTTTCAGTAACCGGTCTCGCCCGTTGACGCTGGCACGCCAGAGCACTTGCCCGCTCAATGCAAGACTGCCCGCGTGGGCATCATGGGCGAAACGCGCCCAGTAATCGGCAATCTGTGCGGAAAAAGTCAGATCTTGTTCGTTAACATACTGGCGGGCAGGCTCAGTGAGCATCAGGTTATCGAACACATACGGCACTTCGTTGCCGTGCCACGCGCCGTTGGCATAAGTGTCATGCTCCGCTTGTGCCACATAGTCGAACCAGTAGCGCCAGCAGGGCTGCCCGACGCGCTGCTGCGCCTGCATCACCACCAGCCCTAATGTCGTAAAGGCCATCTCGCGACACACCTGGCGGCCAAGTTCATGATCCCCTTTCACGCCGGGATAGAGTAATTTGATCAATCCCAGACCCAGCCGCTGCTCACGACGCAGCTTGTCAATTTGCCCGGCCAGATCGACGCCAAACTCGGCCATCACGCTGGCTTCATCGCTGTTCGAACCAACAATCACCGGCATCGGATGCTGCTGCCCGGCAAAAAAGACCTCCATCATCGGTTGTGGCAACACGCCGTCGCCACTGATGGGCGCAGGGGCGATTTTGAGCGGTGAGACCAGCGGCCAGAAATCTTCTGCCGGTATCGCACGCAGTTGTTCAGCCGTCGCGTTTTCCAGACCGAAATGGCGGGCCACGGCAACGCCTTTCTCGCGAGCCGCCGCCAGCGGTGTGTCCGGCAGAGTGTAACTGCTCTGAATAATGCCTTTGTGAAAGAGATTTTTGGCCCGCGGCGAGGCCATTAATGACATGACGCTACGGCCACCGGCGGACTCGCCAAACAGCGTAACGTTGCTGGCATCGCCACCGAAAGCCGCAATATTGTCCTGCACCCACTGAAGTGCCGCGATTTGATCGAGCAGGCCAAAGTTGCAGACTGTCTCGCCCTCTTCACCTTCCAGCGCCGGGTGGGCAAAGAAGCCCAGATGACCGAGCCGGTAGTTGAGCGTCACCAGCACCACGCCTCGCCCGGCCAGTGCTTTGCCATCGTAGGGCGGCAGATCCCCCGCCCCCATCGTGAAACCACCGCCGTGGATCCAGACCATAACGGGCAGAGGCTCGTGGCGATCGATGGGCGACCAGATGTTGAGATACAAGCAATCTTCCGACAACCGTCCCGGGTCACCTCCGGCGATTTGCGTACAAATCTCACTGTTCTGCCAGCTGGACGCCGAAAAGGTGTCGGCGACGCGCACGCCCGTCCAGGGTTGAGCAGGCTGCGGTGAGCGCCAGCGCAATGCGCCAACGGGCGGTTCGGCATACGGCAGACCGCGCCAGACGTGAAATCCGGCGTCAGTCACGCCAACAACGGTGCCCTGCCGGGTTTGGGCAAGGGGCGCGCAAGGGTTTTCCATAACAACATCCTGTTGATGAACACCCCTGCACAGTACCGTTTTTACAACAGACCGCAACGTCGTTTGCTGCGCGCTTCCGCCTGTTGATACAGGTCGAACTCGTCGAGCACCTCACACCCCAGCGCCGCTTCAAACTGGGTTTTGCTGGCGTTGCCCTGGCTTCGTTGCTGGGTTTCGTTACCGAGATTGGACTGGAAAATGCCCGCCGCACTCACCGGAAGAAAGTCTTCGTAGATGATCGGCTGGGCGGTGACCCAGCCGCGTTCAATCAGCGGCTGCGGATCGTCATCAGGTCGAATCGCATGGCGATGGGCTTCACCGGCGGGCGTCAGGCGGTAGCGGAAGTACGCCAGTTGCTGGTGGCGCAGCAGCATTTCACTGTCCGGAAACGGCTGGAAGACCTCCTGCAGATGCAGCTGATGAGTGAGATTGTCTTTGCCGGTTCCGGCCTGGGCCAGCAGCCTGTCGTACAGTTCACGCCCCTTCGGCGTTAACGCAATGCCACGCTGTTCAATCTCACCAAACCGGGCGGTGTGAGTGCCGGTGTGTTCACCTTTGAACTGCACCTCTTCATCCAGCGCTTTGAAGCTGGTCTGGCGCAACAGCACCGGCACATCGCGGCGCGGCGGGCCTTCAATCAGCACCTTGGGCGTAATGCCGTACTCGGGCATCAACGCCTGCACACGATCAATATCCAGCGTTCTTGGGGTCAGATGATTGATATGGCAACCGGGGAAGCACACCACGTCGGCAATAAGACGGTGTTCATTATGCAGCGCATGGTATGTCTCTTCATCGACGGTGGCCTGACGGTGCCAGCGGAAGGTTTCCAGTGCCTCACGCACAAAATCGGCGGCCTGTTTTTCGTTAAAGGCTCCCTCTCGCTCACACAAGGCAATCAGTTCGCGGCACGCCGGGGTGAAAATGTCGCGCCGGTGCAAAATAGCCGCCGCTTTTTCCCGCAGGGTTGCGTCTTCTATCAGTTCAAGGCGCAGTAACGAGGTAAAAATGCGGAAAGGATTGCGCGCCAGTGCCGCGTCCTCAATCGGGCGAAATGCCGTGGAGTGTACGGGCACCGTCGCCTGTGACAGGTCGTAATAGCTGACCGGGAACATCCCCATAATGGCAAACATACGCCGCAACATGGACAGCTCTTCTGCCTTTCCCACGCGAATCGCACCGTGACGCTCGACGTTCAGACGCGCCAGTTCATCGGCGTTGGCGAGTTGTTCATGCAGTCGAGGATTGTTTTCCAGCACCGACAAATTTACGTCCGCCACCAGTTCGAGCAAGGTGCCATACTGGGGGACTTCCTTCTGATACATCGCTGACATCGCCTGCGAAAATTGTTCCCGAATATCATCAGCCGTGATGGGGTTCGCCATGTTGTATTACCTCCGGTGTGTATTACCTGGAGTGTAGAGAAGGCGGACTTCAGCGTGAGGGAGAATTTACAAACTGTGATCGCGGCGTAAATCAAAAAAGACCGGAGAATCCAGCATCTTGCATAACGAAAAATTATGGATAGACCCCTGAAAAGATGCGGGTAAGGTCACACTGCACGCAAAATGTATTTGTAACTTAAGAAGATTAAATGTTAAAAATATTTTGCTATCAAGTTATCAAAATTAAACAACTTTACTTGTCACAGGCATCGCTTCGTTTTAGATCATCTTATGGAAAAAAACGGTCTGTTCTCTCAGCGCATCCGCTTGCGCCACCTGCATACATTTGTCGCCGTCGCTCAACAAGGTACTCTGGGGCGTGCGGCAGAAACCCTTAAGCTCAGTCAACCGGCGCTGTCCAAGACACTGAATGAACTGGAACAATTAACGGGCACTCGTCTGCTTGACCGTGGCCGCCTGGGGGCGCAACTGACCCTCGTCGGCGAACAATTTCTCACTCATGCCATTCGGGTTCTGGATGCACTGAACACCGCCGGGCAGTCACTCAACTATCAGCCGGAACAAAATAATGCGGTGATCCGCATTGGCGCCCTGCCCACTGCTGCACTGGGAATTCTGCCGGAAGTCATTGGTCAGGTGCATAAACAGCAGCCGGATCTTAACCTTCAGGTCGCCACCACCAATAACCCGATGCTGCTCGCCGGGCTGAAATCCGGTGAGTTAGATGTGGGGATTGGGCGGATGTCCGACCCGGAAATGATGGCCGGGCTGACCTACGAAATGCTGTTTCTGGAGTCGCTCAAGCTGGTGGTTCGCCCGGATCACCCGTTATTGCACACCACCATTACGCTGAGCCGGGTACTGGAATACCCCGTCGTCGTGTTGCCCACCGGCACGGCGCCGCGCCAGAATACTGAAGATTTGTTGCACAGTCAGGGCTGCACGCTGCCAACGGGCTGTATTGAGACCTTATCCGCTTCGCTTTCCCGCCAGCTGACGGCCAATTTTGATTACGTCTGGTTTGTGCCCTCCGGGGCGGTGAAAAACGATCTTCGTCAGGGTTCGCTGGTCTCGCTGCCGATTGTGCCCGCCGGTGTGGGCGACCCTATTGGCATTATTACCCGCGTCGATGCCCCGCTCTCTGCAGGCGTGCAGTCTCTGATTAATGCCATTCGCAAAACTGCGCCGGATTAATTTCCGGCTGCGTCGTTTGCGCAACGCCTGACTCATTTGTTAATCATGTGATAAATGTTGGTTATTGATAAACGGTTGTTGTTAAGAAGCGTACACTTAACGGTAAGCCATCCGCTGTTCGGAAAACCACATGAAATTCAAAACTGCCATCAAACCCTATCACGCCGCTGCCGGTGGACTGGGATCACTGGAAGCCACGACCCGTTTCGTCATCGACAGTAAGAACGCCCTCAAAAACATGCGCAACCTGCTGCGCATGAACAAAGCCCGTGGCTTCGACTGCCCCGGCTGCGCCTGGGGTGACGACAACAAAAGCACCTTTAGTTTTTGCGAGAACGGCGCCAAAGCCGTGACCTGGGAAGCGACCCGTCGCGAGATTGGTGCTGAGTTTTTTGCGCAACACAGCGTCGAAGCCCTCAATCGTCAGAGCGATTATTTCCTTGAGTATCAGGGGCGACTGACTGAACCGCTGCGCTACAACGCGCAAACCGACCACTACGAACCCATAAGCTGGCCAGACGCTTATGCGATGATTGCGCAACATCTCCACGCGATGGACAACCCGAACCAGCTGGAACTCTACACCTCTGGTCGTGCCAGCAACGAGTCTTCGTACCTGTATCAGCTTTTTGGCCGCATGATGGGCACCAATAACTTCCCGGACTGCTCCAACATGTGCCACGAAGCCAGCGGTGCGGGCCTCAAGCGCAGCATTGGTGTCGGTAAAGGCACGATTCACCTGAACGATTTTGAAAAAGCCGACGCCATTTTCGTTTTTGGGCAAAACCCTGGCACCAATCACCCGCGCATGCTGCACAGCCTGCGTCACGCCGCCGACCATGGCGCCCGAATCGTCACCTTTAATACCCTGCGTGAGCGCGGGCTTGAGCGCTTTGCCGATCCGCAAAAACCGCTCGAAGTGGTCACCTCAATGGCTGGCACCATCAGCTCTGATTATTACCAGCCCAACCTGGGGGGTGACATGGCGGCGGTGCGCGGCATGGCCAAAGCACTGCTGGAAACCCAGCGTCAGAAACTGGCCAACGGCGAACCCGGCATTTTTGATGAGGCCTTTATTGCGCAGCACACCAACGGGATTGAGGGCTGGTTTGCGCAAATCGACGCCACCGGGTGGGACACCATCGAGAGCCAGTCGGGTTTACGCGAGCAGCAGCTGCGTGAGGCGGCAGACGTCTGGCAGCACGCCAGACGGGTGATTGTCACCTGGGCGATGGGCATTACGCAGCACAAACATTCGCTGGATACCGTGCGTGAGATTGTGAACCTGCAACTGCTCGGCGGACATCTTGGCAAGCCGGGCGCGGGCCTTTGCCCGGTGCGCGGCCACAGTAACGTGCAGGGCAACCGCACAATGGGCATTGACGAAAAACCGCCCGCCGCGCTGCTCGACAGCCTGGCCCGTCATTTCGATTTCACCCCGCCGCGCGAACACGGACACCACACGGTTGAGGCCATTCAGGCCATGCTGCGTGATGAAGTGAAAGTATTGATTGCGCTCGGCGGGAACCTCGCGGCCGCCGCGCCCGATACGCCGCTCACCTGCGAAGCCCTGACCCGCTGTGGTCTGACGGTGTACATCAGCACCAAGCTTAACCGTAGCCATCTGATGCCAGGCGGCGACTCGCTGATCCTGCCGACACTGGGACGCACGGAAGAAGATATGCAGGCCACGGGCCGTCAGTATGTGACCGTCGAAGACTCCTTCAGCATGGTTCATGCTTCCGAAGGTATCGGCAAACCCCTTTCTGACGATCAGCGTTCTGAAACGGCCATCGTGGCGGGTATCGCCCACGCGACGCTGGGCAACGAAAAACTCGACTGGCTGGCACTGGCAGACAATTACGACCTGATTCGCGATCACATTGCCGCCACTATTCCCGGTTTCCAGAATTTCAATGTGCGCTGCGATGAACCCGGCGGCTTCTGGCTGGGTAATGCGGCGGCGGCGCTGACCTTCGCCACACCGTCGGGCAAAGCAGAATTCAGCGCGGCCCCGCTGCCAGTGGCAGTGTGCCCGGAAGCGGATGCGCCGTTTGTTCTGCAAACCCTGCGCTCCCACGATCAGTACAACACCACCATTTACGGCCTTGATGACCGCTATCGCGGCGTGTACGGGCAGCGCGATGTGCTCTTTATGCACGAAGCAGACATTCAGGCACTGGGACTCAACGATGGCGACCGCGTGGATATCACCACGCAGTCAACCGACGGCATCGAACGACGCGTCGAGGGATTCCGCCTGGTGGCCTACGCCATTCCCCGCGGTAATCTTGCGGCATACTACCCGGAAACCAACCCGCTGGTTCCGCTGAGCCGTTTTGGTGACGGCACCGGCACCCCAACCTCAAAATCTATCCCCGTGGTTGTGACACCGTCACGTCAGGTGAACACCCTGCGTATTGCCTGATGACCGTTTTGCCCCCTTCCGGCAGTGAAAGTACTGCCGGAAAATTCGTTTTATGATCCCGCGACAGGGTGCGCAGACACGTCTTCTTACACTGTTTATCGGTGGCAATCGCCATTGGTTTTTTGTTTAAGCCGTCAAAGACCGCGTAAAAAAGAGTTAAAGGAGAGTGACATAAACAAATTAAAACATTAGAGCAACCCATTAACGCTCAAATAGTAAACAATTTAGATCTTGCACATTATTAGCTCAGTGATTAATTTTCGTGCTAATTATTTAACTATAGAGCCCATTATTGTGTTTTTTCTTCTGTTGTGTTCAATCTTACTTATCTCCGCCACGATGTTTTCATTTCCCGCACAAGCGCATTTTTTGTCGGCACGCCAGCAGACAAGCTAACTGGTGCCCGACAAATCGACCAGTCCTTCCACAGCGTCCCAACGTTCCACAAAATTTCAACTTATGGCGCAGTTTCATAAATGGGAAGGCGTGCGTTATCGATTAGGTGGGATGTCCGCTGACGGAATCGATTGTTCGGCGCTGACGCAAAAAGTCTTTTTAGCGGCACTCAATAAACGGCTCCCACGCACAACAGGGGAACAAATCAAAACAGGTAAACCTGTTTCTGCCACTCACCTTCAGCCAGGCGATTTAGTGTTCTTTAAACCAAAAAGTTCGGTACGCCATGTGGGAATTTATGTCGGGAACAATGAATTCATGCATGCTTCCAGCATTAAAGGCGTGACGATATCAAGCCTGCAAAACCCATTCTGGACTTCCCGTTTCGAAACCGCACGCAGAGTAGAAGGCTAATAAAAGAAGCGTGACGAGAAAATCCACGACGTTGACATCACCAGGAAAACATTACGCGCAACCCGCAGCCCTTCTCAAATAATGCGATATTATTTATTAACAATTGCGTTAAACAATTTAACAGTTTTATCATAGCCGTGACATTCACCAAATGGTTCATATCCTCTTTGGGATATTAGCCTGAATGATCAGTTTCAGACCAAAAGGTCGACATCATAACTATTCGCCCCGAAAGATATTATCCATTTGGTTCATGTGTATTTATCGAATCAGAGAGGGGTTTAAAGGAGATGGACATGGCATCTGGCAACACACCACCCAGGATAATCACACTCCTGCGGTGGCTTCTCGCCGTTCTGATGATTGTCATCGGACTGGCTATCGGTATTCCCGGCATCAAACTCATTTCACTTGGCGGCAGCGCATACTTCACGATAATGGGCGTGCTGATGCTCATTTCAGCGCTGCTCATTATCAGAAATAAAATCAGCGGCATCGCACTTTACGCGCTGGCTTTTATTGGCTCGATTATCTGGGCCGTCGCGGATGCGGGCTGGTCATTCTGGCCACTGTTCTCCCGCCTGTTCACCTTTGGCGTACTGGCCTTCCTGGCCGCTGTTGTCTGGCCGTTTATGCGCGCGCAAAAACAGGCGACAGCGGTGAACAAGCCAGTCTTCGGCGTGGCTGCGGTACTGGCCGTGTTACTGCTGGCCAGCGCAGGCGGCATGTTCCACACCTGGAACGTTATTGCCCCAACCGAATCGGTTTCGGTTAAACCTGTTGCGCCAAATGATAAACAGCAGGACTGGAAGCACTGGGGGAATACCACCCACGGCGACCGTTTTGCCGCCCTTGATCAAATCAATAAAGACAACATTAATCAGCTCCAGGTTGCCTGGGTTGCCCACACGGGTGACATCCCACAGAGCAATGGCTCTGGCGCAGAAGACCAGAACACGCCGCTGCAAATTGGCGACACGCTGTACGTTTGTACCCCGTACAGCAAAGTGCTGGCGCTCGACGTCGACTCCGGTAAAGAAAAATGGCGCTATGACGCGAAAGCCACTGCCCCTAACTGGCAGCGCTGTCGTGGTCTTGGCTATTACGAAGAGAGCCCGTCGGCTGCCACACCTGCTGGCGATGTGCAGCCGGCAGCCTGCCCGCGTCGTCTGTTCCTGCCGACCACCGATGCGCGCCTGATTGCTATCAATGCCGACAATGGTCAGCCGTGTGCCGATTTTGGTGATAACGGTACCGTCTCGCTGAGCGAGGGCATGGGCGACATCAAACCAGGCTACTACCAGCAAACCTCCACGCCGCTTGTCGCGGGGAATGTGGTGGTGGTCGGGGGTCGCGTCGCGGATAACTTCTCCACCGGCGAACCTCCTGGCGTGGTGCGTGCCTATGACGTCCACACCGGTAAACTGGCTTGGGCGTGGGATCCGGGCAACCCTGACCTCAAAGGCCTGCCGCCGGAAGGACAGACCTACACACGCGGCACGCCGAACGTGTGGTCCGCGATGTCTTATGACGCCAAACTGAATCTGATTTATCTGCCGACCGGCAACGCTACCCCGGATTTCTATGCGGGTGAACGTACCGCGCTGGACGATAAGTACAGCTCTTCTATCGTTGCTGTGGATGCAACAACCGGCGATGTACGCGGGGTCACCTCAGAAAACGGAAAAAATCGTACGCTAAGACCCAGAGAGCGGACGT
>CAUSEC010000008.1:0-149819 GCA_963530515.1 uncultured Enterobacteriaceae bacterium
CCCCGGCCTTGCGGATACGCTTCGTCGATTTTCAGCCGGACCCAGTCATCGCTGTTACTTTTTTATTCTCATTGCACAGTGTTATTGCTGCAAAACGAAATATCACTGGGACTCAGCCAGCTTCCATGAAGATGGGCAAAAAACCTGCCGCAACACTTTTTTCAAATGTTGCACTAAATTTGGGGTTGATAACAAAGATGATAAAGATTATCTTTCTCATTACCGAATAGTTGAGCGAATCACTCAGGTATTCGGTACGACATTGCTCACATTGCTTCCAGTATTATTTGCCCGCCACTTAGTGCGGGCTTTTTTTTGCATGTGAAAAGCGGCCACGGTTTGCCTTTAGGAACAATAATCTCCCGTTGTTCTCATCTGTAACCTGTTGAAATAAAACCGCAACAATCAGCCTTTATCCTAAGATTATTCTTATTAAGGAACGATATCAGGATCATGGACTTACCTCTCTCATCGCGACAACTCAATGCGGGTGTTTTGCGCATTGCCGTTCCTCATGTGACGGCTGATGCCAATAACATCCAGGTCATGGCGTTGTTTAATGAACACAAGTCATTGATTGGCTTGCCCGTTCTTGAACAAAACCGGCCGATCGGCATGATCAACCGCCACATTTTTCTCTCGCAGATGAGCCGTCCGTTTTTCCATGAGCTGTACGATCAAAAAAGCTGCATCGCGTTTATGGATAAAACGCCGCTGATCGTCGATGCCACCGCCGGTCTGGACTTCCTTGCTGAGCGTGTCATTGAAACCGGCGATAAAGCCGTGACCGAAGGCTTTATCCTCACGGAAAACGATCAGTACATGGGCATTGGTCTGGGCCTGGATTTGATCCGCACCGTTTCTGATTTGCAGGCCAAACAACATCTGCAGATTATGCAAAGCATTGAATATGCACGGGTGATTCAGGAGTCTATGTTGAGCCGTTCGCGCCAGAACATTGAACAAACCCTGTCTGACTGGTGCCTTTACTGGCACCCGCGTGACTGTGTGGGCGGCGATATTTATGCCTTTCAGCGCTGTGAAAACGGCTGGCTGATGGTGCTGGCTGACTGCACCGGTCACGGCGTCCCCGGTGCCTTCATGACCTTTATTTTCTCTTCTGCGCTGGAAAAAGCGCTCAGTCTGGCCCCAGCCAGTGAGCCAGAGCGCCTGCTGGCGGTCATCAACGACTACATTAAACAGACCCTGAGCCAGGTCCATCCGACGGATGATTCCAGCCAGTCCAATGACGGTTGTGACGCCATTGCGCTGTTTGTGGATGCGCAGAATGAGCAGCTCATCTGGTCCAGCGCGCGCATGCATGCCTTTATGCTCGGCGTGGACGATGAGGAAGTCTACACCCTGGACAGCGATCGCAAGGGCATTGGCTATACCGATACCCCTGCTGATTATCAGTGGAGCCGCCATCAGCGCCCGCTGCGCCCTGGCGACCAACTCCTGCTGGTGACCGATGGCGTGACGGACCAGATTGGTGGTTCGCGCGACATCATGTTTGGGAAAAAGCGTATTCAGTCATTGTTGACCGAGCAACGTGGGCAGCCTATGTCGACGGTTTCCGGGGCACTTGCGGCCGCGTTGACCGAATGGCAGGGCAAGCAACCGTCGCGCGACGACATGGCATGGTTTGGTTTTAGCTGGCGATGAACACAATGAAAATTAACGACCTACAGGTCAAAGAAGCCGTACTGTTGCCCCTTTTTACTCTTCAGCGCCAGAGCGCCGTTGAGCTTTTCTACACCGGATATTTTTCACAGCAGAACATCATGTCGATGGGCGGTGTGATTCGCGCCTGGCTGGATAAAAACGAGTCCTCGTCGGTGACGCGCCGCAAATTATTCTCCGTCTTCATTGAGATGGGGCAGAATATTGTGCGCTACTCCTCTGACGAGCGTTTTATGTGTACCGGGCAGGAAGAGCTGCGTTTTGGCTCCCTGTGCTTCCATACCGACAACGTCAATTATTATCTCGAAACCGCCAATCTGGTGGGCCCTGAAGAATCCTCACTGCTGAAAACAAACCTCGAAGTGCTGCGCACCATGACGCAGGCGGAAATACGTGACGCCTGGAAGCAGGGTTTACGCAGCGAAGCCCCTGCTACCAGCAAAGGGGCGAATATCGGTTTGTTGACCATGGCGCGGGATACCAGTGTACCGCTGGAGTATCGCATTCATCCTCTGGCGGCCAGTTCGTTGTCCGCCTTTCATTTAAAGGCGACTTTTTGCCATGACTGAAGTGACACTGACCCCTTCCATTGAACAGGCTGCGACGCAGGCCACGCCGGAAGTGAATTTCGATTTTTCAGCGCAGCGTCTGGTCCTTAAGGGTGAAGCCTGGCCTGAAAATGCGGCAGCGTTTTTTCGCCCGCTGTTGCAGTCGATCGAAAACTGGCTACAGGAAAAACCCGCCAGCAGCGAGCCTGTCCGCTTGCATGTGGCCCTGAGCTACTTCAATAGCTCCAGCACCAAGATGTTGTTCGAGCTTTTCGAATGCATGAACGGTTTCGCCAAAAACGGCGCCCCGTGTGAGCTGTACTGGTACTACGACGCAGAAGACGATATTTCCGAGGAATTCGGCGAAGAGTTACGTATCGACTTCACTTCCCTGACGGTTGTTCTCATCCCGGATCTCAACGAATGCTAGATATAAACGAGCTTTTCAAGGACGAATATTGCGTACTCGAAGATGCCCGGCTGGCGGCAGCGGACGACCAACTTCCCGCCGATGATTGTCGTGAAAAATTGTGGACCGTGGCCAAGCACTATCAGCGCCTGATCCGCGAATCCTATCGTTTGATCACCCGCAGCGATCGCGCCGAGCGTGAACTCAACCGGATGAACGAGCAGCTGCAACAGCTGGCTGCTCAGCTTGAGTATGAAGCCACGCACGATCCCCTGACCGCCGTGTATAACCGCAGCGCCATCATCAATCAGATCAACAAATCCCTCACCCAGGACAACGTCGCGCTGATCCTGCTGGATATCGACCACTTCAAACGCATCAATGATGAATACGGCCATCCGACGGGTGACCGTGTGATTTGTGCTTTGGTGTCACGCATTCGCCGTGCGCTGCCAGAGACCGCATCCATTGGCCGCGTGGGCGGGGAAGAATTCACAATTTTGCTGCCGGAAGCGCGCATCGAAGAAGCGATGATTATCGCGAGCTACATTCACTCGTCGCTGAATGCGTCGCCGCTGGATGTACTGCCGCAACAGCTGGTCACCGCCAGTTTTGGCGTCAGCCTCGGGGCAAAAGACAGTGATTTTGAGACGCTGTACAGCGCCTCAGATGCAGCGCTGTATATGGCGAAAAAACGCGGGCGAAATCAGGTCGTCCTGCATGAGGATTTCTTTCGCCCGCCGGTACAACTGCACGCCGGTACGGCCCTCGCCCGGTAGCCTTATCAGCTGACGGGGAGACCGTCAGTTCAGCAAATCACTTAAGAACCGCTGGGCGCGGGGGTGTGTCGGTGCCCGGAAGAACTGCTCCGGTTCGGCTTTCTCCAGAATTTGTCCTTGATCCATAAACCAGATGGTGTCCGCCACGTCGCGAGCAAAATGCATTTCGTGGGTGACACACATCATCGTCATCCCCTCCTGCGCCAGCGAGCGCATCACGCTCAGTACCTCCCCCACCATTTCGGGATCCAGTGCGGATGTGGGCTCATCAAACAGCATCACCGGCGGCTTCATCGCCAGCGCACGGGCAATGGCCACGCGCTGCTGCTGGCCACCAGACAACTGCGCCGGATACGCATTGGCCTTATGCGACAACCCTACCCGCTCCAGCAGCTCACCGGCATGTTTGCGCGCCTCGGAGCGCTTGACGCCGAGCACTTTGACCGGCGACATCATGATGTTTTCCAGCACCGACACATGGGGGAACAGATTGAAGTTCTGGAACACAAAACCAATGCGGGTGCGCAACTGGTTGAGCCGCGTGCTGCTACCGTGAATGTCCATACCGTCAAACAGGATCTGCCCCTGCTCAATCGGCTCCAGACGGTTTACGGTGCGGATCAGGGTGGATTTTCCGGATCCCGAAGGCCCGCAGACCACCACCACTTCACCCGCTTTAACTTCGGCACTGAGGTCGGTCAGCGCCTGGTACTCGCCGTACCACTTGTTGACCTGGTTAAACAAAATCATCGGGATCATGATGTTTCCTTATTGAGGTTGCGGGGCGCAAAAAAGGCCGGATCTTCGGGGACGGTTTCCTGTAATGCAGGCGTATTCAGACGCTTATTAACGATCCCCCGCTCCAGCCGGTTTGCCAGCCAGGTCAGGCTGTAACAGATGAGGTAATAACTCAGAGCGACAATGGCGAAGACCTGGAAAGGTTTGGTTAGCAGCTGATTGCTGACCTGGTTTGCCGCGTAGGTCAGCTCCGGGACGTTAATCACGTAGCCCAGCGTACTGTCCTTGATGATTGACACCAGCTGGCTGACCAGGCTTGGCAACGCGTTGAATAACGCCTGGGGCAAAATCACCAGCCGCAGGGTTTTGAGATGGCTCATGCCGAGTGCGCGGGAGGCTTCGTACTGGCCGGCGGGCAGAGCCTGAATGCTGCCACGCACGATCTCTGCAATATAGGCACTTTCATAAATCACCAGCGTACAGAGCATGGTGGAAAAACCGCTGATGTTCTGACCAATCAACATCGGCACGCAGAAGTAAGTCCAGAACACCACCATCATCAGCGGAATGCCGCGTAACGTGTAGACCCAGCAGGCCGCGGGCCAGCTCAGCCAGCGCCAGGGGGAGAGTCGCGCCAGGCCGACCAGCACCCCCAACGGGAAGGAAAGCACCACCGCCAACAGGGAGATAACCAGCGTGCAGAGCACGCCCCCCAGCGGGCCGTTCGGATACTGCCCCATCAGGAACAGCATGCCGTGATCCTGCAATATGGTGAAAACGTCAAACATGGTCTTTACCTCGCGTAGACGCGTTGAAAACGTCGTCCCAACAGTGCACCCAGCCCCATCAACAGCAGCGACATCGCCAGATACCCGAGGGTCCCAATCGCATAGGCTTCAAAGGTACGGAAGGTCTGGTTTTCAATATCACGCGTGACGTAGGTCAGCTCCGTCACGCCTATCACCATCGCCAGACTGGTGTTTTTAAACAGCAACACCGTGTGGTTGATAAGTGAAGGCAGGGCGTTACGGATCCCCTGTGGCAGGATGACCGAGCGCATTGCCCGCATGTACCCCATGCCGAGCGCGCGAGCGGCCTCATTTTGCCCGTCCGGTATGGCGCGCAGGCCGCTGCGGATATCTTCCGAGAAGTAGGCCGCCTGGCATAAGCCAAGGGCGAACATGGAGAAGAGAAACTCGGCGTTAAAATCGTTGATCCACATCTGCACCGACTCCGGCAACAGCGTGGGAATGGCGAAATACCACATCATTAACTGAATGAGGGTGGGCACATTGCGGTGGTAAGAGACGTAAGCGGCCACCAGTCGCACGGCAAAGCGGTTTTCCGACAGGCGGACCACCAGCAACAGCAGGGCGATGAACATTGCCAGTAGCCAGGCGCCCAACGCCAGCTCCAGGGTGATGGTCGCGCCGCGCACGATCATCTCGCCTGAACTGCCGGTTAACACGGTACTAAAATCGAGCGCCATAATAAGCCTCCCGTCAAACCCGTCAGACTGCGCTGTCGTCAGGTCGCATGGTGGAGAGTCCACCTGGCACCTGCAGGGTGGGCAGGATCTCAATGTTGCTGATGTTCACGGCCACCGGGGCGCTCAGCGCGAAGGCGACACAATCGGCAATGTCTTTGGCCTGCGGCAGCTCGAAGCCCTCAATGAACTGCTTGTGCGCCGTTTCATGGTTGCCGGAGACGTTGCCGAAAATGTCGGTGGCCACCCGGCCGGGGCAAATTTCGGTGATGCGCACGCGCTTGCCGTAGCAGTCAACGCGCAACTGGCGTGACAGGGCATGCACCCCCGCCTTGGTGGCGTGGTAAATCGAATTGCCGTTAAAGTTATAAATGGCAGCAATCGAGGTGATGTTAATCACGTGCCCCCGGTCGCGGGCCATCATCCCCGGCACCAGCAGGCGGCAGAGATGCAAAACAGCGCGCAGGTTCACGTCCACCTGGGTATCAACGGCCTCCTCATCGGCGCTCAGAATCGAACCGGGGCGAGACACTCCGGCATTGTTCACCAGGATGTCGACCTGCAAATCGCTGCACAGGCGGGTCAGTGCGTCGAGGTCGGCGACATCCAGCGCGTGGGGAATGCAACCGGTACGATCCGCCAGGGCCGCCAGCTGTTCGCGGCGACGCGCCACCGCGTGAACGGTGATCCCTTCCTGACATAAACGCTCAACAATGGCTTCACCCATCCCGGCAGATGCGCCGGTCACCAGGGCGACTTTGTAGTCTGAAAATGGCATGTTGCCTCTCCTGTCATGACGTCGGGGCTTTATGCCGCGTCGTCTCTATTGCGTATTTTTGACTCTATTCAGTTATGCCGGGTCGGTATAAGACATAAATGGTTTGAGGCAATAAGGGGGACTTATAATCCTGGCGGGGCGGGTTTATCGCATTGAATTCTGGCGATTTCCTGCTCGAACTCCACCGCCTCACCGTGGTCGACACCCGCCGACATAAAGATGCCGGAAACCGGGCTACGAACGGGAAAATACACGACGCCAACTTTCACCAGCGCCAGCACATCCCCGGCCTTAACGGGTTGTCCCGGCGCGGTAAAATTTTCGGCGAGCAGCGGATGGTGCAGCAGCGCCAGACCGGGTGCCGGGGAATAAACGGCCGTTAAAGAAGGCGCCGCATCGGTAGGCGGTATAAAGGGAGGCTGGGGTGTGGCGGTCATGCTGACCGACCAGCCTTTGCCCCTCAGCGCAAGGTGCGCAATTGATGTGGCGCGCAGGCTTTGCGCCAGTTGCTCTAATTCCTGGAGAGTCACTATGTTGTCTTTCCTGTCCGCGTGTTTTAACGAAATTTACTCTACCCCGGCGACGTGCCGGGCCCGTCAGAGGGTTTCGCTTTGCGGTAATAAGGCAGACTTATTAACTCACCAGCGTCAGCGGGCGGTTATCCGGCGTGCGGCTTGCCATCAGCGAAAGCAGGATTGCTTTCACTGCTTCGGCAGGCTCAGACAGCGGCAGGTGATCGGAGATACAGAAAGACAAAGAGGCGTGGACGTCCGGCTCCACGATTTTCGCCATCCAGGACTCAGAGGCTTTGAGCATGGCGCGGGCGGCGGATTCTGGCATGATCGTGCAGCCCATCCCGGCAGCCAGCGCGGCATTCAGCGTGGTTTGTGATTCGATTTCGCAGGCGACTTTGTAAGTCAGCCCCTCTTTGACAAAGGCATCATCCACCACCTTACGCATGATGTTATAGATGCGCGGCAGGAAGAGGTCGTAGCGCGCCACGTCGGCAAGGGCAATTTCCTTAACAGGCTTGTCGAGGCTGTTGGGGCAGACAAAACAGAGGTGCTCTTTCATCAGGGGAATAAAACGCAGGCCATGAATGTTGCGGTTGTCGTAAATCACCGCCATGTCCATCCGCCCGTTCATGATGAGCTCACTTAAGGTGGTGCCGAAGTTCTCATTGAAATAGAGCGTGATGCCCGGATGCTGGCGCTGCACCTCTTTCATCAAAGGGATGGCAAGCTGTTGCGCCGCCGTGCCGGGTGCCAGCCCAACGGAGACATCGCCACACAGCTCCATGCCGGATCGGTCAATGGCACTTTGCGCCTGGGCACACTGGCGCATGATCGCCTGCGCGTGGGTATACAAAATGTTGCCTGCGGTGGTTGGCGTCACGCCGCGTTTGGTGCGAATAAGAAGCTGCTGATTCACCTCCCCTTCAAGGGTCGCCAGTTGCTGACTCAGCGCAGGCTGTGCAATATGTAAAATATCCGCCGCCTGGGTCAGGCTGCCCACATCGACAATTTTAATGAAATATTTCAGACGACGCAGATTCATGGCTTCTCTCCAGGGGTGGCTTTCTCATCAATAAAGCAATGGATGTGCCAGTTCTGGTCGCCGCTGCGTTTATCTATCCACACACGCAACTTATGGCGTTATTACCGCACCAGGTAATAGGATTGGCGCAACACCGCGCCACACCGGGCTTTTCACGCACCACCTGAGTGCAAGATTGCTGTTTATTGCCTCATGCTGGCACTCGCCCGGTGCGCCGTCATTGCTTTGTATTATGTCCCCACAACAAAGCAGTATTAGCTCCCCGCCTGGCCTGTTCCCTATCCTTTTCTGGCAGAACCCACACCCGCCGTGCCTCGCGCGGTGCCCGCTGAATCTACTGGAACACCTGTGATATGCCTGAAATAGCCGATCGACTGAAGAACATAGCCATCTCAGCCTCCGTGGCGATGACGCAAAAGGCGCGCGACCTTGCCGCGCAGGGCGTTGACGTCGTAGGACTCTCCACGGGTGAGCCAGATTTCCCGACGCCGCCGCACGCCATTGAAGCGGCCTATGCCGCCGCCCTTGCCGGTGATACCCGTTACCCGCCGACCGATGGCACTCCTGCCCTGCGCGCCGCCATCCAGCGTAAATTCAAGCGCGATAACGGGCTGGATTACGCGGTCAGCCAAATCATCACCGCCGGTGGTGCGCGGCAGATAATCTTCAACGCCATGATGGCGACGCTAAACCCGGGCGATGAAGTGATCATTCCCACCCCGTCGTGGATTAGCTACGCCGATATCGTCCGCTTTGCTGGCGCGGTGCCGGTTCCGGTGCCTTGCAAAGAAGAGCATGGCTTTAAGCCACTGCCCGCCGATATTGCCGCCGTTATTAGCGATAAAACCAAATGGCTGCTGCTCAATTACCCGAGCAACCCGACCGGTTCGGTTGCCAGCCGCAACGAGTTGCAGGGGATTGCCGATGTGATGCTGTCCCACCCCAACATCTGGATCCTGACCGATGATATTTACGAACACCTGATTTATGACGACTGCGTGTTCCTGACGCTCGCCCAGGTCGAACCGCGTTTGTATGACCGGGTGTTAACCGTCAACGGTGTTTCGAAGGCTTACTCGATGACCGGCTGGCGGCTGGGCTTTTGCGGCGGGCCGGAGCCGCTGATTAAAGCGATGAGCAATGTGAATACCCAGAATGCGGGGGGCATCACCACCCTGACGCAGGCCGCCGCCATTGCGGTGCTGGATGGCCCGCAGGATCTTTTACAGGAGCGCGCGGCAATTTATAAAACACGTCGAGATTTTGTGCTGAGCAAGCTTGCTGCCATTCCGGGGCTGAGCTGCCATAAGCCCCAGGGTGCGTTTTATCTGTTTGTGAATATTGCTGCTTTTATCGGCAAGACCAGCGCGGGCGGAAGAGCGATAACCTGCGATGCCGACTTCGTGATGGCGCTGATCGAAGAACAGCACGTGGTTTCCGTACCGGGTGCCGCTTACGGCATGAGCCCCTATATCCGTTTGTCTTACGCGACCAGCATGGAGCGCTTACAGACAGGTTGTGAGCGGCTGGCGGCATTTTGCGAGGGATGCCGCTAAGCGGATTTTTGCGCAACAATCTGCCGGTTTGGCAGGTTGTTCCGTTTATTACATGGGTATTTCTTGTTGCGTGCGTTTTCTTCCTCACCCGCCGCCTGGTTTTGTGGCTTAAAAAGGGGAGTACAGTAAAGTGCCTTGCGATGTTAGGGTGACTTTCTTACCGCCTAAAGAGGAAAACGAATGATTGTAAGAACCTGGCACGGTTGTGTTCCGTTAAAACATGCAGAAGGTTTTGCAAAACACCTTGAGAAGACAGGTGTGGAGCATTCAAAGAGCATATCTGGTAACAGAGGCGCTTTTGTGCGTAGAGAAACTCAGGGGGACTGGGAGCATTTTTTCCTGGCGACTTACTGGCAGGATCTACAGTCGGTGAAGACATTTGCCGGGGAAAACTATCACGTAGCGGTGACGTACCCGGATGACGAAGAATTTGAATTACTCTCTGACCCTTACGTTTTCCAGCATATCGTGGAAAATGTTGCACCGCTTTAACGATGTTTCCGGGGCAACCTGTCGGTTACCCGGATTTTTTATTCCATGTGCAAGGGTCCGTCCAGGTACAGAGCGAATCACATCACGCATTGCGAGGTCTGATGGGAGCGAGGTGCGGAAGTTACCAGTAGTCATCAATTGGGTAAGAAGTTGCGAACTGTACGCGGTCAACTAAAAAGGCCACCCACAAAATGGGAATTCAGGCTCGTGTATGGGGTACGTAGCCTAGGTCTTCTTCATCACTATCCCAAAATTGGGTTGCAATAGCATATTCACCATTTGTTATTACCGGGCACCACCCAAGATCATTATAGAAAACATTGAGTTCCATAATTAAATAGCAATTCTCCATTTTCTTTTTTAATGTTATCAACGCGGGCTCATTGTGCGTGTAAACCCCACCAGCCCTGGCTATAGCTCGTTCCTCTAAGCGCTTTCGATCCCAGTCTTGAACGATCCCCGTAGCGGATGGGATGACGGTGGAAAAGCTAATCTCGAATTTATCTGACACTTTGATCGTACAAGGGATATTTTTCTGCTCTGAAAGCTTTCCAGTGACCAAATTATTGGGGAAGTTAATCTCTAATATCATCTTTGCCAACCTTCAAGGGCAACAACGCCCCCTGTAAAATTATTCTCGACAGTAGATCAACATGAGTACGCTTGTAAAACGGAAAATATACTGGTTTAAGCCTGTTTATCAAACTGATAAGACAGGCCGCTTTGAGCGAGGTGCGGATGTCCCACGACACGCCATATAGCTCACCGTATCACTTGTTTTTTATATTTGAAACGAGAAGTTGATGCAATTCCCTCAGGGATAAGTCCAATAACTCATTCTTCCTGATAAGATTGTTATCAGCATCTGTACCATCTGCGCAGGATTCATTTAAATAGCTCAGTGTTTCCTGATCATCATCCAGGCATTCATCGCTGCCTGAATAAAATTCATCGCAACTTGTTTTGTTATTTTTATCAATGAAACCAATGCATTGAATCATGCCTTTAACAACTTCGGCAGCAGAGTAAACAAAATAACCGCAGTCACTTATATAGCGTTCAATATCAAAAATCATATAAAAATAGTGCATAGAAGTTTTTTCAATTTCAAATTCAAATTCAAATTCACTTTCAATTGTAGCAACTTCACATTCAAGGCCTTTCAGATCAGCTAACATTATGGATAGTTTGCATTGTTTTTCTTGCGCAGTTTCATTCTTAAATGACTCTCTACCCTTTGTCCTGACATTTATTCTTTCTTCAATTGCATAAATATAAGCAGGATATACCCGCGAACATACTTGGTTTACTTTCAGGATTAACCGGCCTCTTTTCAGCCTTTCTTTTTTAGATATAAACTCTGCATATAGCGCTGCATCCTCTTCCAACCATACATCAACTTTTCGTTTATAACCCATCTTTAATTCTTTCCCTGCGCATACGGGAAACAAAGGATCAACGGCCTTTAAGTATTCAAACTCACTTAGATAGAAACCCATATCATAACGATTAAATAATCGTCTAAATTCTTTCCCACTTAAGGTTTTCATTATCTCGCCGAATCCGTTCTCGTTAAAGTCAACAAGATAAAACCATAAACACTCTTACACAACTGGTTGATGTTATTCCAACGGTCGCAGTAGAAAGCGCAGGCTTAGCCGTTCAGTGGCCGACGCTGGGCTCGGTGAGTTTTTCCGGCAGCTCGAGTACAAATGCACCTGCCGCGTTGGTGAGGTTAGTGACGGTAGGAAGGTTGGAGCCCTGGAACCCTGCAGTCAACGCTGCAGTTCTTCCGGTAAAATAAATGCTGAGCTGACACTGGCAGCTGATACGGGGCAACGTGCGTTTTTTACTGACAAACCTGAGCATATCCGGGAATCCTTGTCAGGTATGTGAAGGGTTGAGCAAGCCCACCGGCGCGGTAGTGTTCATTTAACTATGACCGCCTAGAGCGAGGAGCGGATATTTACAAATTTGTCCACAGTTAATCACTTCAGAGCGTGGTGTACTGCTGTACGGTTTGATCGGTACGTGCAGGTTCAATCGCATCGATTCGGAGGTTAACCTTCGCCATATCCTAAGCGTACTGCCGGAGTGGTCTTCCAATAAAGTGGCTGAATTTCTGCCCTAGAGCGTTGATCTCCCCAATAAATAGCCGTCAATACGGCACTCACCGATTACTTACTCACAGTTGTTTCATAGAACTAAAGCGTTAATCGGAATAATTTCGGCCAACTCGACTACAGACTAGCGTTGTAGTAAATTATCCACTGTAACATGTTGAAATATTGGCTAGACATTTGTATGTTATGCAATACCATCCCCTGTAACAGTAATGTTTATTTAAGTGAGCCCAATGAAAATTCAAAGAATACCTGAAGCTGATATATTATTATCAGCTTTGTATTTAAAGATTTCTGATGATAAACAACAGTTAAGGAAAATATCATATAAAAAGCTATTTAATTTAATTTTTATAGGTGACTTGCGGGAGCAGGAAGATAGATTATTAGCACTGCTCCCTGAAAATAACATTTATAAAATACAAGGGATCATCAATACAAGAAAACAACAAAGATATATTGATGATTGGGCCGTTTTAAGATTAATCAATGTCATAAAAGTCGGTGCGCTTGACCACTACGTTAATTATCATATTGTTAGATCAGAAAGATTCAAAGAAGACATTTACTTAGCTTTAGGGAAAATCAATGAATCTGCATTAAATAAAAGTAATAAGCGTTATGGCAAATCAGATGAAGTATATAACTTCATAATAGAGTGCATATCAAAGGAAAGGGAGTTATTTCTTTCCAGAAGTGAAGTGGAAATTCTTGCTGAGGAAGTAAAAGAAATATTTGATAAGCGTAGACCGTCAGCAGATGGCTTTGAAATAATAAGAAATTCGACTTACAGCAACCTTGAAATAAGGAGTAATTATATTTTCACAGATGAAAAAATAAATCCAAAAAACGAATATACAGCTTTAAGTATTTTTTGGGGAACTAACAGAAAAAATTCATCTGATACAGCGGAGTTATATTTTACAAATGAACGAAACAATAATGTTGAGAGAAGCGAGCAACTCAGGGTCGGTCGCTCTCTGGTCACCGTACCTGATATACATAAAAAAGGAGAAATAGAAAGGCCAGAGAAGTGGTGGAAATTCTGGAAAAATACAAAAGAAAATGTCAATCAGCATATAGTCATTCACACTATTGACTTGATGGATAAAGATAAATGGAAATTATCTTTACAGCAAGAAAGTACTGGAAAGGAGGGCCTTTTATTTATTCATGGTTATAACTGTAGTTTTGATGATGCCATCTACAGAGCGGCTCAATTAAAATTTGACCTGAAATTTTCCGGGTTAACGTTCTGTTTTAGCTGGGCTTCTCAAGCTCAAGTCGAATCCTATACAGTTGATGAAGCAACAATTGACTGGAGTACCACACATCTGGAAGAATTTATTGATTTAATTACAAAAGAATTAAAACTTTCAAAATTACATATTATTGCCCACAGCATGGGGAACCGGGCTCTTGTAGATGTAATTAAGCATTGGAATGGCCGACAAGACAAAGTTCATACTGTTGTGTTCGCAGCCCCGGATGTTGATTCTGATAAAATGAAAAACACTTCAGATTACTTTAATGCATTTGAAAATGTAACTTTATATTCTTCTATAAATGACATCCCGGTAAACATCTCTTCCGCAGTACATAAATACCAGAGAGCAGGTAACTCAACCCCACCACTAGTTATGGAACATGCAGATACGGTAGATGTCAGCAAAATAACAAAACCTCTATTCTCTCTTGGCCATAGTTACTATACCGAAGCTTATGAAGTGTTTAATGATTTATATTACCTGATTAATGAAAAGGTTCCCGCATTAAAGCGAAATGGTATAAAGTATAAAGATGATTGGAAATGTTTTGTTCTTTCTTGATTGGCTATCCTTTAAAAAGGCGGTGCAATGTTTAAATATGCACCGCCGTTGCCTAAAAATGGATCTCTGGTCGTTGGCCACATGTGACCAGTGCTATCAATTCAGTATGCTGCTACATGTTCCTCTGCTACGTGTATGAATATAGCGAGAAGTCGGTAGTGTGCGTTAACTTGTAGGTCTTTTAAGAATTAAATAAAGAATGAAAAACCCGCAAATCGAATTATTTTTTTATTCTTTTTAGAATTTTTTCTTATATCAAAGTATCCGCCATGTTTTTGTTGTTCAACAAGCTTTTCTAAAAAGGCACTGATGTTGCTTGGAATCCTTTACAGTTCAAGTAGGCGGGTTTTCCATAGGTTTAACATTGATCCCTGCCGACGCTTCTTGCTCAAGAAAGGGACTTAAACCTTGGCACTTCGTTGAGTACCGCCCCTGGCACAAAGCGGACAAGGCGGGTTGTTGTACTGTTAGTAAACCGCTCTGCGTTGTTACAGGTACAGAACAAATCATGTATCTGGTCTATGAAAACAACGGTACGAGGATGCAGGTGACTTTCGAACCGCGCATACCCTACAACAAAAGCAACCCTATGGCGGCTACCTTAATCTCCTATGAGATCCCCTGGACCAAAGACAATGAAAACGCGATGAAGGAAGCCGCGCTTGCTAAATATGGTCAGGTGTCTGCAAGGGCAAGCACCTGGCTGAACATGCTCGATCCTGCCTGGCAAAATGCCCGTATCAAATTTATGGATCAGCAAAACGCGACTAAGCCACAAATCTAACGCCAACAAGGTACCTCGTCTTCCCCCACCCCATAGGGTTAACTTTGCAGAAGCAAGACGGGATACCCCTACTGAGCCAGCACCTCTGCTGCCGGTGCGACCACCGCACCGCAGGCTTCAATCTCGCTGCGCACAATCTTCGCCAGCGCATACGACCCTGGCGTATCGCTATGAATCAAAATCGAACGCGCACTTACCGGCAGGTGATGCCCTTCAATGGTGGTTACCGTCCCTTCCTGCAAGAACTGGCGGACGCGTCCGCGTACTGCGCCTTCTTCCTTGATGACCGCGCCTGGCCTGCCCCTGGGCACCAGACGGCCAGCGGCGTCGCAGGCCCGGTCAGCCAGAAACAGCGTCAGGCTCGGTAATCCTGCCTGTTTTGCCGCGCGCTCAATAATCGTCTCAGGCTGGCAAAACACAATCAACGCCGGATCGAGGCGGTAAATCGCCTGCATCACACTCTGCGCCAGCGCTTCATCTCGGTTGATCATGTTGCCCATCGCCGCATGAAAACTGACGTGCGCAACCTTTACTCCTTCATTGCAGGCAATGGCCTGTAATGCGCCAATCTGATACACCACCTGCTGGCAAATTTCTTCGGCGCTAAACGCCATTTCGCGGCGTCCAAACCCCTGCTTGTCCGGCAATCCGGGATGAGCGCCAATCCCCACGCCGCGCATTTTTGCCAGCCGCACCATCTGGGTCATGATAGCCGGGTCGCCCGCATGGAATCCGCAGGCAATGTTCGCCGAGGAGACGACCTGCATCAGTGCCTCGTCATCGCATACGCGCCAGGCGCCAAAGCCTTCGCCCATGTCTGAGTTCACATCTATTTTCATCATTTGCCGTTATCCGTTTACGCGGGTGAGCGACCGGGAAAAATCACGCAGCCTCGCCAGCCAGCGCTCGGTGGCCTGGCGGGCGAGGATCGCCTGTTTCGCATCACTATGGACGAGTTGAATAGACTGCCCGGCCTGAAGCTGGCCGAGCCGCCAGAGATCTTCTTCAATCACGCAGGCAATCTTCGGGTAGCCGCCTGCGGTGTTGGCGTCGCTGAGCTGAATGATGGGTTCCCCGGCGGGCGGCACCTGCACGATTCCGGGAATCAGCCCGTAGGATCGCATCTCAACGGTGCATGACGGGCGAATCGGCTCGCCGGAAAGGCGGTAGCCCGTGCGATTACTTTGCATGGAAATCTTCCAGGCCTGCCCCCAGAAGCGATCGTGATCGGCGGCAAACAGCTCATATTCCCCGGACGGGATAGCCCGCACGGGCACCACGCCCTGCTTTGCCGCGTCGAAAACCGCACGCAGGGCGACACCCGGAGGCTCGATACCCAGCCCGCCATCAGGTAGTACGGTGCCTGACGGCGTACCCTGTGCCAGTTTGTCACCCACGGCGAGCGGGCGACCGTCAACGCCGCCGAAACTGCCGCGTAGCGCGGTACTGCGCGATCCCAGCACTTCGGGCACGTCAATCCCGCCCGCCACACACAGATACCCACGAGCGCCCGAGCGCGGGTAACGCATCTCCAGCACCTGCCCTTTTTCGACCCGACAGCTCCACCACGGCGGCAACGGCTGGTTGTCCAGCTGCGCGCGGCAGTCAGCACCGGTCAGCGCAATGTTTGTGGCCTGATGAAAATGCACCCGCAGCGGGAAAACCTGCACTTCAATGGCCGCCGCGTTTTCATCGTTACCCAGCAGCGTATTGCCCGCACGCAACGCCAGAGCGTCCATGGCCCCACTTACCGAGACACCCAGGTGGCGATAACCACTGCGCCCCAGATCCTGCACCGTATTCAGTGCACCGGTACGCTCAATCTCAATCACAGTTCAGTCCTTTCGGGTAAAAAGCGGATGCGGTCGCCAGGGGCCATTAATGCGGGGTTGGCCGCGTGGGGATCAAAAACCTCGATCTCGGCATAGCCAATCGCATTCCAGCCATTGGGGCCGGTGAGAACGGAGACCCCGGTCTGCGGCCCACCGATGGTGACCGTGCCTTTGAGCATGTTGAGCGACGGCACTTTTTTGCGCGGTGTGGCAAGCGCCGGATCCAGACCGTGCAGATAACCAAAACCTGGCGCACTGCCCAATGCCACCACGGTGTAGTGCCCCTGATGGTGGCGACGAATCACCTCTTTCGCGCTCAATCCGGTATGCCGACACACCGCCTCCAGATCGCTTGCCAGCGCACCGCCGTAGTGAACCGGGATCTCAATCAGACACCCTTCCGGGTGTATTTCCCTGGCCTGCTGCCAGTATTCCCGCAGACGCCTGGGAAAGGCATCGGTGTCCTCCGGCGTCTGGCGGAGCAGTACCAGCAGGTTAGTGACACCGGGGATAAGCGACTCCACCTCATCGCACTGCGAGAGCCGGTTCGCCAGCGACCAGATCCGCCGCTGGGCCGCCAGGCTAAACTCGCCCGGCGCTTCCACCAGCCAGGCACGACTCCCCATGGTGGAGAGCGTCACGTCCGCAGACAGGGTCACTGTCTCTTCATGTTCCAGCCACGCCATCGCTTATTCCAGAGGTTCAAATTTGAGGTTCGCCAGCGGCTGCACCCGCTCTTCACGCACCATTTTGTATTCGGTGTTCGGCCCAATCCAGGTATCCCAGATTTTATCGATGGTGCCGTTGTCATCCATTGTTTTCAGGCCATTGTTCACTGCCGTGAGCAGCGCCGGTTCATCACGCTTCATGCCAATGCCAATCGGCTCCAGCGCCATTGGCTCTTTGATCATCGCCAGTTCAATACCGTCTTTTTTGGCCTGCGAAATCATTTTGATACCGGTCATGGTGTTGGTGACAAAGCCCACGGCCTTGTTTTGCTCCAGCGCCAGGAAGGCGGAAGCCGCATCCTGGAAGGTCACCGCTTTCCCGCCTTTAAGGTGGATCGACTGCTCAGAGGTGGTGCCTTTGGTGGCACTGATACGCTTGCCCTTGAAATCCGCCAGGGTCTTATCCGCGTTCTCCTGTTTCACCAGCAGCATCTCTTTGGCCACGTAATACGGGTCGCTGAACTGGATCTGGTTGCCACGGGTTTTGGTGTAAGCGAGGTTGGCAATCAGCACATCAGCACGGCCAGTGGCGATAACCGCAATGCGGGCTTCGACGGAGGTTGGTACGAGGGTTAACTTCAGGCCCATCTGCTGCGCCAGCGCCTGACACAGATCGACGTCCATTCCCACTAGCTGACGTGTTTTCGCATCGGGGGAGGAAAACGGCGGCACATCAGAGTAGACCGCGCATTTCAGATCCCCGTGTGAGGTGATGTCTGAAAGCAGGTCGGCATGGACGCTGGTACAGGCAAGCAACAGCGGTAACAGCGCAGCAATGGTGAGTTTTTTACCGGTCATACTGTGTTCCCCAAAGTGTTAATTCGTTGAATACATGCTACTTATCGCCTGAATTGTCTCGGGCGGCGGACCCTATATTCACGAATATACGGACTTTGCTTCTGGGGGCATAAGAGGTAAACCCTGTCGTGGGATACACAATTTATATGACCGACCTCACAATCAAAACCGGGGAACAGTAATAAGAAAATACGATTCTGACAGAGGGAAATTATCTTATCGGCCGCCTGTCCGGGCGTTCTAAGGTAGGGCTTTATACCCACCTCCCGGCCGCGAAATCGATAAGGTAAGAGAATGAATGCCAGACTTGGCGTGTTGTTGAAAATCATGTCGGCGCTGTGCGCGACGCTGATGCTGGCCTGTGTGAAAGGATTAAACGGCAGCATTCCCACGGGCGAGGTGATTTTCTTTCGTTCGTTTGTCGCCCTCTTCCCCCTGCTGCTATGGCTGAAAATTCAGGGCAGCGTGATTCAGAGCATCAAAACGAAAAACATCTTCGGCCATCTGATTCGCGGCTTTTCCGGCACCGGTGGCATGTACTTTAACTACCTGGCGCTGGTCTACATCTCCCTTGCCGATGCCACCGCCATCAGCTACGCCGCCCCACTTTTTACCGTGCTGATGGCGGCCATGTTGCTTAAAGAGAACGTGCATTTTTCCCGCTGGATGGGCGTGGTGGTCGGTTTTAGCGGCATTGTGATTATGCTGTCGGCCAATTTAACCCTCGGCAGCGCTTTTCGTTCCGCCGGATTTTCACTGGACGGTGCCGCACTCGGGGCGGTCTTTGCCCTGCTGGCGGCAGCCTGCTCCGCCACCTCAAATGTGCAGATTCGTTTTCTCAACGGCATTGAATCGCCGGGGGCCATCGTCTTTTACTTTTCTCTGATGACCACGCTGATTGGCCTGTCGACCGCACTGTTTGGCTGGGTGCGCCCCTCCGGCTGGCAGTGGGTGTTCCTCATCGGCTGCGGCTTTTTCGGCGGGGTGGCGCAAATACTGGTGACCCTGAGTCTGCGCTATGCCGATGCCTCCCTGCTGGCCCCGTTTGATTACACGACGCTGGTGTGGTCGATGGTGATTGGTTATCTGTTCCTCGACAGCCTGCCGGGGCAGGCAACACTGGCGGGGGCGACCATCGTGGCGTTTGCCGGGATCTTCACTATCTGGTGCGACAGACGGCAGCGCAAAGGGCGAATTATTCGCTCATCGTGACAAAAAAGGCCGATTCGCGATGAACCGGCCTCTTTTTTACCGTCATTGTCGATTACGGGTACAAACCGCGATCTTTACGCGCAGAGAGAATACGCTCGCAGGCCAGCGCATAAGCGGCAGTGCGCAGCGTCACGTTCAGCGCCTGCGCCTTGTTCCATACCGTTTCCATTGCACCTTGCATGATGGTATCCAGCCGTTTGTCGATCTCCTCTTCGCTCCAGAAGAAACTGGAGAAATCCTGTACCCACTCAAAGTAGCTGACGGTCACGCCCCCGGCGTTGGCAATCACATCCGGCACCACCACCACACCACGCTGCTGCAAAATGTCGTCTGCTTCCGGGAGCGTCGGGCCGTTCGCCCCTTCCAGCACCAGCTTGCAGGTGAGCAGAGCGGCACGTTCGGCGGTGATTTGCCCTTCCAGCGCTGCCGGAATCAAAATCTCGTGCTCCAGCGACCAGAACGCCTCATCTGCCACCGTATCAGCGCCGGGGAAGCCCAGAATCGTCCCCTGTAATTTTTGCCAGGCAATCAGCGCCGGAATATCAATGCCCGTCGGATGATACAGCGTGCCAGAGTGATCCTGCACTGCCACCACCCGTGCACCGTGCTGGTGGAACAGCTCAGCGCTGACGCTGCCAACATTGCCAAAGCCCTGAACCGCTACACGACTTTGTGCCACGTCGATGCCCAGCGCCTGTGCGGTCTGACAGCCGGTGACATAGACACCGCGCCCGGTGGCTTTCACCCTGCCTAAAGACCCCCCCAGATGCACCGGTTTTCCGGTCACGACGCCCGTAGAAGGTTTGCCAACGTTCATCGACCAGGTATCCATCATCCACGCCATAATTTGCGCATTGGTGCCCACATCCGGGGCCGGGATATCCTGCTGCGGGCCGATAAAAATTCCGATTTCGCTGGTATAACGGCGAGTCAGGCGTTCCAGCTCTTTGCGCGACAGGGTCGTAGGGTCAACACGCACGCCGCCTTTTGCCCCACCAAACGGCAAATTAAGCGCCGCACACTTGATGGTCATCCACGCCGAAAGTGCCATTACCTCATCCAGCGTCACGTCCGGGTGAAAGCGCACGCCGCCTTTTCCCGGCCCGCGCGAGAGATTGTGCTGAACGCGATAACCTTCGAAGTGGCGCACCGTGCCGTCATCCATTTCCAGCGGGATATCAACAATCAGCGCGCGACGGGGATGGCGCAGGGTATCCGCCCAGTGGCTCAGTTCCCCCAGCAGGGGTAGAACCCGCTCAACCTGCGCAAGATAAATCGACCATGCCGAGTGACCCGCACCTGACACATAAGACAGTTCAGACAAAACACACCTCCGTAAGCCGCAGAATAAAAACCGTTTTTAACCGGCATTAGGTTACTCCTGGCGAGGAGGCGAAGCCTTTACGAGATTGCTATAGCGTCATAGGGAAATTTTATTGAGAAGGAAATCAAAAGCAGTGCTCTTCACTACAATGGTGCAGAAGTTTAGCGATAATCACTAATAAGCAGGCAGAAAAACAAAACACCCTCTCCGGCGTGAAGAGGGTGTCCAGGGGCTGGCTTACTTCTCGTGCAGACCGAGTTTCTTTTCCAGATAGTGGATGTTGGTACCGCCCACCTGGAATTTCTCGTCGTTCATGATGCGGGTCTGCAAATCAACGTTGGTTTTGATGCCGTCGATGATCAGTTCCTGCAGGGCGTTTTTCATGCGGGCAATCGCCACGTCACGGTTTTCGCCGTAGCAGATAAGCTTGCCGATCATTGAGTCATAGTACGGCGGTACGGTGTAACCGGCGTAGATATGAGACTCCCAGCGCACACCAAAGCCACCCGGCGCGTGGAAACGCGTGATTTTACCCGGGCTTGGCAGGAAGGTGTTCGGGTCTTCGGCGTTAATACGGCACTCTACCGCATGGCCTTTCACCACAACTTCTTCCTGCTTGATGGACAACGGCTGGCCCGCAGCGATACGCAGCTGTTCTTTGATCAGGTCAACGCCGGTGATCATTTCGGTAACCGGGTGTTCAACCTGAATACGGGTGTTCATTTCGATGAAATAGAACTCGCCGTTCTCGAACAGGAACTCAAAGGTACCTGCACCGCGATAGCCGATATCGACACACGCTTTGGCGCAACGCTCGCCGATGTAGCGACGCAGTTCCGGAGTAATGCCCGGTGCTGGCGCTTCTTCGACCACTTTCTGGTGACGACGCTGCATGGAGCAGTCACGTTCTGCCAGATAGATCGCGTTACCCTGACCGTCAGCCAGCACCTGAATTTCGATGTGGCGTGGGTTTTCCAGGTATTTTTCCATGTATACCATGTCATTGCTGAAAGCGGCTTTCGCTTCTGCTTTGGTCATGGAGATGGACTGCGCCAGTTCAGCATCGCTGCGCACAACGCGCATACCGCGACCGCCGCCGCCGCCGGACGCCTTGATGATAACCGGATAGCCAATGCGTTTAGCGTGAGCACGGTTAGCATCCATATCGTCGGTCAGAGGGCCGTCAGAGCCTGGTACGGTTGGAACACCGGCTTTTTTCATCGCGGTGATTGCAGACACTTTGTCGCCCATCAGGCGGATGGTGTCGGCTTTCGGGCCGATGAAGATGAAGCCAGAGCGTTCAACCTGCTCAGCAAAGTTGGCGTTCTCAGAGAGGAAGCCGTAACCCGGATGAATTGCCACCGCGCCGGTGATTTCAGCGGCGCTGATGATAGCCGGGATGTTCAGATAGCTTTTTACGGACGGAGCCGGGCCAATACAGACCGTCTCATCCGCCAGCAATACGTGTTTTAAATCGCGGTCCGCGGTGGAGTGCACAGCGACAGTCTTGATGCCCAGCTCTTTACAGGCACGCAGAATGCGCAGGGCAATCTCGCCACGGTTTGCGATGACAATTTTATCCAGCATCTTCGCCTCGTTATTCGATGATGACCAGCGGCTCGTCGAATTCCACCGGTTGACCGCTTTCGATCAGAATGGCTTTCACCACGCCTGCTTTGTCAGCTTCGATCTGGTTCATCATTTTCATCGCTTCAACGATGCAGAGCGTGTCGCCCACGTTGACTTTCTGGCCCACTTCGCAGAACGCTTTCGCGTCCGGGCTCGGGGTGCGATAGAACGTCCCGACCATCGGGGAACGGACAACATGCCCTTTAATTTCGGCCGTTTCCGGGGCTTCCATCACCGGCGTGGTGGCAGGGGCTATCGCCGAGGACAGGGCTGGCTGCTGAGGTGCGGCCCAGGCTTGCTGCATGACGGGAGGGGCCGCGGCAACGGTCGCACGGCTGATACGAACAGACTCTTCACCTTCGGAAATTTCTAGTTCGGAGATGCCGGACTTTTCAACCAGCTCAATCAATTTTTTAATCTTATCGATATCCATAGGGGTTCTCTGTTGTTCTCTTTTTCTTCTGACGACGTCAGTCATAACGTAATTACGCCAGAGTGTAGAAGAGGTTATAACAAAGCGCATCCGGAAAGAGACATACAGAGATCAGGTGGGGTCATAACAAAATTGAGGGTCGAACAGGCAATGGCGGGTTCCAGAAACAATGAAGCCCTGGCAGATGCCAGGGCCTGGTGTTTTAAAGTTTAGCAAGTCTAACAATTTGGTTTGGCCCCCCGGCGCTTATCTCCGGCACTCACTATTGTGTGGCGTTAGCTCTGTCTGGGGTGAAGCCATAGTAGTCCATCAGATTAGTCTGATCAATAAGCAGGTCGTACCAGGATTTCATATTTATGACGCCGATCATGATTTCCAAAAAGCGTCAATAACGGTTAACAATCACGCAAAAAAAAGCCAACTCCGAAGAGCTGGCCGCAACATGCAAATACCTTTTATTCAACAGCCACTTTGCGTCAAAGCGCCCGTCATTACCGGTTCAGAGAGTTTGCATTCCTCATGCCCTTAGAGCATAGAAAGCAAAATACCGCCGTGCATGAAAACAAGAAAATTCCGAGCGAAGCGGCTACGACCCCGCCACTTTTGCGCGACACGGCGGAGATCATTTTTCTGCCATTTAAACTGCTGTACTTTCATCACACTACGCATCCCCCCGAATGTGCGGGTCATCCCGGAAGGAGTTAACTGTGCCGAGCTGTAAAGAAGAGCCTGTCTGCGAGCAGGCAAAACCGTCGCTTGCTGAGCTGTATCGAGCCTGTTTTATGCTGGGTGCGACGGGCTTTGGCGGTGTGCTACCGCTAATGCACCGGGCGCTGGTGGAGAAAAAACGCTGGTTGTCAGACACCCGCTTTGCCGAGCTGCTCGGTCTGTGCCAGTTTTTGCCTGGCGGTAACGCCGTCAACCTGTGTGTGGCGACGGGGGTGGAATTTCACGGTCTCAAAGGCGGGTGCGTTGCACTGTTTGGGCTGATTACCGCGCCGCTGATGGTCATTGTCTGTCTGGGCAATATCTGGGCGCGCTGGCATGACAACCCGGTGGTGGCTTCTGTCTTTGCGGGAATTTCTGCTGCCGCCGCCGGAATGATTATCGCCACTGGCTTAAAACTGCTGATGGCGATGCCCCGCACGTTTGTTTCCTGGCTGATTATGGGCGGCATAATTATCGCTATCGCGGTGCTGCGTTTACCACTGCTGCCGGTGCTGCTGGTCACCGTCCCGTTGACCTTATTCGTGATGTACCGGAAGCATAAATCATGATGACACTGCTCGCCCTGGCTGGCATTTTTCTCCAGCTCTCCTTTCTGGCTCTCGGTGGCGGTAACGCCATTATTCCCGAGCTACAGCGTCAGGTGGTGGAGGTGCATCCGTGGATGACTTCGCGGGAGTTCAGTGAGCTTTTTGCCCTCGCTCAGGCGTCTCCCGGCCCCAATATGATGATCGCCTCCCTGGTCGGCTGGCGAGTGGCCGGTATTGCCGGAATGATGGTCTCCACGCTGTGCCAGTTTATTCCCTCCTCGCTGCTGGTGGTGGCCTGTGTCACGCTGCTGAACCGCAATACCAATGAAAAAATGAAACGCATTCTGCATAGCGCGCTTATTCCGCTCACCGTGGGTCTGGTGATTTCCGGCGGCGCGCTGGTGGCCGGTGCCGTGGCGCACAATGCGTTGCAGTTGGGGACAATTGCGGTCGCCATTGTGCTCTTTATGAAGACGCGTCTTTCTCCCCTTATTTTGCTGGCAGCGGGTGCGATGGTCGGATTACTTGCGGCCCTGTATGGCGGCTGATTGTCTTTCTGCTCCCCCTGACACAACGCCATTGTTTAACTGTCACTCTCCCTTGCAAACGGGAGAGTGTAGTCTGCACATTGCCCCCTCTGTTACTCACCTTCTCTCCCTTTCCCCCTTGCTCCACCAGCAAGCAAACCTGTCGACATTTGCACCAATTTAGCCATCAAAATTGCTTATATTGCCGCTAAAAAGCACCAAATACGGCAATTTCACGCCTGGCACAAAAATGGCATGGGAGAATCAAACCTAACCAGTTAGTCAACAAACAGGGGTGCAGGGGAATGAGCCAGATAATGTATGCGCCAGCGTCTGCCGTGGTGTCACTGAAACCGACAGCCGCGAGCGCACGACCCGCCATCAAGGTAAACCAGGCCAATGTGATTTATCCGGCAGCCGATCAGCCTGTCCACGCGCTGAAAGATATCAACCTGACTATTCGTCAGGGTGAGTTCGTCTCCTTTATCGGCCCGTCGGGCTGCGGCAAAACCACTCTGTTGCGGGCGATTGCCGATCTGGAACCGATTACCTCGGGCGAGGTGCTGGTCAACGACATGACGCCGTCTGAAGCGCGCCAGGCCGGGGCGTATGGTTACGTGTTTCAGGCCCCGGTGCTGCTGCCCTGGCGTACCGTGCTCAGCAACGTAATGCTGCCGCTGCAAATCCAGGGCGTACCGCCAGAGCGCTGCGATGACATCGCCCGTGAGCAGCTGGCGCGGGTGGGGTTAAAAGGTTTTGAGAAAAAATTCCCGTGGCAGCTTTCCGGTGGCATGCAACAGCGCGTGTCCATTGCCCGTGCGCTCGGGTTTGAACCGAAAATTCTGATGATGGATGAGCCTTTTGGCGCGCTGGACGAACTGACCCGCGACAACCTGAATCAGCAGTTACAGCAGCTGTGGTTTAACGAGCAGCGCACGATGGTGTTTGTCACCCACTCCATTTCCGAAGCGGTGTATCTGTCGACCAAAATCGTGGTGATGTCACCGCGTCCAGGGCGCATCGTGAAGGTGATTGAGTCGCCGCTGCCCGCAGAGCGCACCCTCGACATCCGCGATACGCCGGCGTTTTTGCAACTGGCATCTGAGGTGCGCGAGGCGCTGGTGGAGGGGCATCATGACCATTAACCGCCGCTTGCAGCTGTACGCGCTCCCGGTCGGCACCGTACTGCTGGCCGCACTCATCCTCTGGTACGTGCTGGCCTTCGCCCTCAATGCCTCCGGCGTGATTGACCGGGTGCTGGCACCTCGCGGCCCCTGGACCAGCAGCGACCTGCTCTATGCCTCGCTGAACGCCAAACGCCCGTTACTGCCCGCGCCACATCAGCTGATTATCGATATCTGGGACAGCATCACGCAGTGGCCGCTGACCTCGCCACGTAATCTGCTGCTGCACACCTGGGTCACGGCCAGCGCGGCGCTGACGGGCTTTGCCATGGGCGTGGTGCTGGGCGTACTGCTGGCGGTCTGCATCGTTCACTCGCGCACGCTGGATAAAGCGCTGATGCCGTGGATTGTCGCCTCACAAACCATTCCGGTGCTGGCCATTGCTCCCATCGTGCTGATCATTCTCGGCAGTTTTGGTATCACCGGCCTGCTGCCCAAGGCCACGATTGCCATGTATCTGTGCTTCTTCCCGGTCACTCTTGCCACCGTGCAGGGGCTGCGTTCCCCGCAGAAAATGGAGATGGAACTGGTGCACACTTACGCCGCCCGCCGCGTCGATGTCTTCTGGATGGTCCGCCTGCCCTCTTCTCTGCCCTGGCTGTTCCCGGCGTTTCGCGTGGCCATTGCCAGCGGCCTGGTCGGCACCATGGTCGCCGAACTGCCCACCGGGGCGCAGGCGGGTCTGGGGGCGCGCCTGCTGACCGGCTCTTATTACGGCAACACCCTGCAGATTTGGTCGGCGCTGATGATGGCCTCACTGCTGGGCCTGGTGCTGACGGGGCTGGTGACCTTAACGGAACGTCTGGTCATCCGCCAGCGTAAGGGGGCCTGATGAACACGAAAGCGATACCGGGCACGCTGCTGCTGGTGGTGGCCTTTGTGCTGGCGGTGCTGGCACTGATTCAGCTGAGCCTGACAAGCGACGCCGCCCCCGCTCAGTCAGCCAATACGTTACTGCTCCTGATAAGCACGCTGTTGGCCTGCTCGGCTTCCCGTCTGCGCACCACGCTGTTTGCCGCGAGTCTTGCCCTGGGCACCCTCTGGCTACTCTGGCTGCCTTATCACGCGCTGAGCACCGCAGTGCTGGCGATGCTGGCGATGGTCAGCGTTCAGCGGCTCGCCCGCGCCACCGTGCCCGCCGGTCTGGTCGCCGCGTTGCTCGGCCTGTGGCTGATTCTGTTCTGGCAAATGCTTGTCACCGGCTACGGCGTCCCGCAGGTCATTCTGCCTGCCCCGCTGGATATCCTGACCGCGCTGGTAGACAGCATTTCACTGCTGGTGGGTGACCTGGTACAGACCGTGCTTAAGTCGGTGCTGATTGGTTATCTGCTCGGCTGTGGCTTTGGCGTTGGCGTGGCGCTGCTGATTGACCGGCTGCCGTTTTTGCAGCGCGGCCTGCTGCCCGTTGCCAGCCTCACCAGCACCGTGCCGCTGGTCGGGGTCGCCCCCATTGCGGTGATGTGGTTTGGCTTTGACTGGCCGTCAAAGGCGGCGGTGGTCATTCTCGTGACCTTCTTCCCGGCGCTGGTCAGCACTCTGGCGGGGTTGAAAGCCAGCGGCAAACTGGAGCAGGAGCTGATGTACTGCTACGCCGCCACCCCGCGCCAGAACCTGCTGATGCTACGCCTGCCCGCCGCGATGCCGTTTATTTTTAGCGCCCTGAAGGTCAACGCCACCCTGGCGCTGATCACCGCCATCGTCGCGGAGTATTTCGGCTCCCCTACCGCCGGGCTGGGCTTTCGTATTTCGACCGAATCCGCGCGCATGCATATGCCGGTGGTGTGGTCAGCCATTCTGGTCTCGTCGCTCGCCGGTTCACTTATCTACGCCCTGCTGGTGCGATTAGACCGCCGGGTCAATTTCTGGCATCCCTCCCTGCGAGGGGTCGCCGGTTCGAAGTAAATAAAGAAAAACATGGTGATGCACATTAACCCGAGGAGTTATCCAATGATGAAACGTTCTGCTTTTCGCCGGGGGTTGTTGCTGGCGGCAATGTCGGTCTCTTTTGCGTTTTCTGCGCAGGCCGCCGAAAAAGTCACGCTGCAACTGAAGTGGCTGCCCCAGTCCCAGTTCGCGGGTTATTACGTGGCGCAGGAAAAAGGGTTTTATAAGGAGGAAGGGCTGGATGTCACCATCAAGCCTGGCGGGACGGATATCTCCCCGGTGCAGGTGATTGCCGGGAAATCGGCGGACGTTATCGTCAACTGGCTGCCGGATGCGCTGGCCTCCCGCGAAGCGGGCGTGCCGCTGGTTAACATCGCCCAGGTCTACGATCGCTCCGGGATGATGCTGACCTGTAAAAAATCGAGCGGTATTAAAACCCCGGCGGACTTCAAAGGCAAAACCCTGGGCGTGTGGTACGGCGGCAACGAGTACCCGTTCTTTAACTGGATGAACAAGCTGAACCTGAAACCGGGTAAAGACATCACCATCCTCAAGCAGGGCTTTAACGTGGATCCGCTGTTGCAGGATCAGGCCGCCTGTATCTCGACCATGAACTACAACGAGTACTGGCAGTTGATCGACGCCGGTCTGAAAGAAGCCGATCTGATCACGTTCCCGTATGAAGATCAGGGCGTGTCTACCCTGGAAGACGGGCTGTATGTGCTGGAATCGAACCTGAAAGATCCGGCCTTCGTGGCCAAAATGGCTAAATTCCTCAAAGCCTCCTTTAAGGGCTGGGACTACGCGGTGAAACACCCGGACGAAGCGGCGAAAATCGTGGTGGCGGAAGATGCGTCCGGTGCGGCCACGGAAGAGGTGCAGACTCGCCAGATGGAGAACGTGGCGAAGCTGATTACCAACGCCAATACGCCAAAAATCGGTTATCTCGATCCGGCAGCTTACCGTCGTACGATTGACGTCCTGTTGCACAGCGGCGGCGATACCCCGGTCATCAAGAAAGATCCTGGTGACAGCGCCATGACGCATAGCGTCTGGGACGCGGCGGCAAAACTGAAGTAATCCCGATGAATGCCAGGGACGGCAGTCAGAACAGGAGCCAGCCATGAACGAGGGCGTGCAAACCCAAGTTGCAGAAACACTGGATAAAGGGCGTATTCGTCAGGATAACGAAGCCATTATCCTGCCCGCCGCCGAACGGGTGTTTGCCCGCTACGGTTTTCGCGGCACCACCATGCAGCAGATTGCTGATGCCGCCCAGTTGCCCAAAGCCAACCTGCATTACTACTTCGGTAACAAACAAACTCTTTACCTGCGGGTACTGGAGGGGATCCTCCAGGACTGGCTGGCCCCGCTGGAAGGCATTTCTGCCAGCGCCTGCCCCAAAACCGCGCTGACGGAGTATGTCGGGCAAAAAATTGCCTTCAGTTTCGAACGCCCGGAAGCTTCGCGCCTGTTTGCCAATGAAATTTTACAGGGCGCGCAGGTGGTCTATCCGCTGCTCAAAACCCAGTTGCACGACCTGGTGGCGCAAAAGGCGCGCATCCTCGACGCCTGGATAGCCGGCGGTCAGCTGCGCCCGATGGACACCACCCACTTCTTCTTTACCGTCTGGTCGATGACCCAAACCTATGCCGATTTTGACATCCAGATTGCCGCCGTGCTGGGTGAAGACTCGCACTCAAAAGCGGCCCAGGCGCGGGCAACGGCGCACGTTTTTAATTGCATCTGGCGAATTTGCGGGCTGGAGGAAGAAGAATAGCCCTGCCGCCATCTGATGCAAAAAGAGTCAATCATGGTGCGAAATGCACCAAAAACGAACAATAGATCACCTCTTCTCTCATCACTGAGTGTCGCCTTTCCTGAATACATGGGCTCTGAAGCGGCATTGCCATTAATGGCATGCAATTAGCAAGGTTATTTCGCGAAAACTTAACCATCTGGTCAGGATTTTTACGACAGGGAGCGATAACCCTGCTAACGATTCAGGAGAAGCAATGATGAGCAACGAATCAGGTATCGATGTACCGGGGATACAACCCGGCCGACGTGACGCCGCCGCGTATGCCCGCGAATTTGCGGATTGCGCCCCCCCGTTAACCCCCGTGCAGGCCGTAATGGAAGCAGAGCGCTGTTACTACTGCTTCGACGCCCCTTGCACCCGCGCCTGCCCCGCCGAAATCGACGTGCCCAGCTTTATTCAGCGCGTCGCCCAGGGCAATGAACGCGGCGCCGCTGAAATCATCCTCAACGCCAACGTGCTGGGCGGCACCTGCTCCCGCGTCTGCCCGACCGAAACCCTGTGTGAGCAGGTGTGCGTGCGCAACGCCCAGGACGGTCGCCCCCTCGAGATCGGGCGTTTGCAGCGCCATGCCACTGACCATTTTTTTGCCTCACCGGGCAAGCCGCTGTTTGTGCGCGCACCGGCCACAGGCAAACGAGTGGCCGTGGTGGGCGCGGGCCCGGCGGGGCTGACGGTAGCCCATCAACTCTCCCTTGCCGGGCATGAGATTGACCTTTTCGATGCCCGCAGCAAAGCCGGGGGACTAAACGAGTACGGTCTCGCCCGCTACAAAATTACCGATGATTTCGCCGCCAGAGAGGTGGACTGGCTGCTTTCAACCGGCGGCATCACGCTGCATTGCGACACAATGCTGGGCGAAGACATCACCCTCGACGCGCTGCGCGAACGTTATGACGCGGTATTCCTCGGCCTGGGCTTAAGCGGTGTGAATCAGCTTGAAAGCGGCGGCATTGAGCCGCAAGGCGTGCGCGAAGCGGTCGAGTTTATCGCGGAGCTGCGCCAGTGCGACGACCTCAGTCTGCTGCCCGTCGGGCGCGACGTGGTGGTGATTGGCGGCGGGATGACCGCCGTGGATGCCGCGGTGCAGGCGAAAAAGCTCGGTGCGCGGGAGGTGACGCTGGTTTATCGCCGTGGCGAAGCCGACATGAAAGCGTCGGAAAAAGAGCGCCAGTGGGCCAGAGAGTGTGGCGTGACCCTGCGGCTGTGGGCAGCGCCCCTACGTTTTGAGGCGCACGCCCACCAGCTTACCGGCATCACCTTCAGCGTGATGCGTCAGGGAGCAACGGGGCTGGAGGCGAGCGGTGAGCAGTTTACCCTCGCTGCCGACATGGTGCTCAAAGCCATCGGTCAGACGTTTGACCCGGCCCCGGTTGCGCGCGCTATCCACCTTAAGCAGGGGCGGATTGCCATTGACGATAACGGACGCACCTCGCTGCCTGGCGTGTGGGCTGGCGGCGACTGCTGTGTGGGGGGGCTTGATCTGACCGTTGATGCTGTTCGCATGGGCAAACTGGCCGCCCGTTCTATCGCGCTGGCGCTGGCCATTTCTGCCGCCGACGCCGCTAACGCCACCTCTTTCCAGGAGCGCATTCATGGCTGATTTACAAACTGATTTTTTGGGGATCAAAAGCCCCAACCCTTTCTGGCTGGCCTCCGCGCCGCCAACGGATAAAGAGTACAACGTGGAGCGCGCGTTTCAGGCGGGCTGGGGTGGCGTGGTCTGGAAAACCCTGGGGCACGATCCGCACGTAGTGAACGTGAGTGGCCCCCGTTACGGCACGCTGCTCGGCAACGACAGGCGCATTCTCGGGCTCAATAACATCGAGCTGATTACGGATCGATCGCTTGCCATCAACCTGGAAGAGATTACCCGTATTAAGCAGCGCTGGCCCGATCGGGCGGTGGTGGTGTCCATTATGGTGCCCTGCGAGGAAGAGGCCTGGCGCACCATTCTGCCGCAGGTTGAAGCGACGGGTGCGGACGGCATTGAGCTTAATTTTGGCTGCCCGCACGGCATGAGTGAGCGCGGCATGGGCGCGGCGGTCGGTCAGGTGCCGGAGTATATCGAGCAGGTCACCCGCTGGTGCAAGCAGTACTGCCGCCTGCCGGTCATCGTCAAACTCACCCCCAATATTACCGACATTCGCTATCCGGCGCGGGCAGCCCACGCGGGTGGGGCGGATGCGGTGTCGTTGATCAATACCATTAACTCAGTGATCGGCGTGGATCTCGACAAGATGCTGATGTCGCCGCACACCGGCAGCCAGGGGTCGCACGGCGGCTACTGCGGCCCGGCGGTGAAGCCTATCGCGCTGAACATGGTGTCTGAAATTGGTCGTGATCCGCAAACCCGCGGCCTGCCGATTTCCGGCATCGGGGGGATCTCCACCTGGCGCGATGCAGCGGAGTTTATTGCGCTGGGCTGCGGCACCGTGCAGGTCTGTACGGCGGTGATGGTGCACGGCTTCCAGATTGTCCGCGACATGATAAGCGGGCTGGAAAACTACATGGATGCGAAGGGATTTCGGACGATTGACGATTTTCGCGGCATGGCGCTGCCGAGCGTGACCGACTGGCGCTACCTCAATCTCAATCACGTGGACAAAGCGGTGATTGACCAGGACACCTGCATTAAATGCGGCCGCTGCCATCTGGTCTGTGAGGACACCTCGCATCAGGCCATTGCGGCCTTTACTGAGGGTGAGCGCCACTTTGAGGTCAAGGAAGAAGAGTGCGTCGGCTGCAACCTGTGCGCTTCCATTTGCCCGGTAGAGAACTGCATTTCCCTGCGCAGCCTGCAACCGGGGGAAATGGACACGCGCACCGGCAAAGTGGTGACGGACGTCTACGCCAACTGGACGACACATCCGAATAACCCGATGGCGAAATCGGCGTAGGTGCGGCGTTTTCCCCCCTCACCCCGGCCCTCTCCCTCAGGGAGAGGGAGAAAGGCAGACCCGTGCCCTTTTGGGGAGAGGGGTTATGGACGTCTACGCCAACTGGACGACGCATCCGAATAACCCAATGGCGAAATCGGCTTAAGTGCGGCGTTTTCCCCCCTCACCCCGGCCCTCTCCCTAAGGGAGAGGGAGCAAACCGTTCCCTCGCCCCTCTGGGGAGAGGGTTAGGGTGAGGGGAACAGACATCAATCTCTTCAACAACATGCACTCTGGAGAAAAACACATATGCGTAATCTGTTGATTAAAGGCGGTACCGTAGTGAATGCAGACCACCAGCGGCGGGCCGATGTCCTGTGCGTTGACGGCGTTGTTGCCGCCGTCGGTGACGCCTCGCTGTGGGACATTCCCGCCGCAACCGAAACCCTCGACGCGGGCGGGTTGTACGTCATGCCAGGGGGGATTGATCCGCACACTCACATGAATTTCCCGTTTATGGGCACCACCACGGTGGATGATTTCTACAGCGGCACCGCGGCGGCCCTTGCGGGGGGGACCACCACGATTATCGATTTTGTGATTCCGAACCCGCAGCAGCCGCTGATGGATGCATATCAGCAGTGGCGCGGCTGGGCGGAAAAAGCGACCGCTGATTACAGCTTTCACGTCGCCATTACCTGGTGGGACGAGAGCGTGCGCCAGGACATGGGTACGCTGGTGCAGCAGGAAGGGGTCAACAGCTTCAAACACTTTATGGCCTATAAAAACGCCATCATGTGTGACGACGAAACCCTGATGAACAGCTTTCGCCGCTGCCTTGAACTGGGAGCGATGCCCACCGTGCATGCGGAGAATGGCGAGATGGTTTACCTGCTGCAGCAGGAGTTGCTCAAACAGGGTATCACCGGCCCGGAAGCCCACCCGCTCTCCCGCCCGCCGGAGGTCGAGGGTGAAGCCGCCAACCGCGCCATTACCGTCGCCAGCATTATGGGGGTGCCGATTTACGTGGTGCACGTCTCCTGCCGGGAATCGGCAGAGGCCATTGCCCGCGCCAGAAGCCGGGGCCAGCGCGTTTACGGTGAAGTCCTGGCCGGGCATCTGGTGATTGACGACAGCGTGTATCGCCACCCGGATTTCAGCGTCGCCGCCGCCCATGTGATGAGCCCGCCGTTTCGCGATAAATCCCATCAGTCCGCGCTCTGGCATGGCCTGCAATCCGGTCAACTTCACACCACCGCTACCGACCATTGCACCTTCTGCGCCAGCCAGAAAGCCGCAGGCCTCGATAACTTCACCAAAATCCCCAACGGCTGCGGTGGCGTGGAGGAACGTATGGCGGTGCTGTGGGATGCGGGCGTCAACAGCGGACGCCTGACGCCGAGCGAATTTGTTGCTATTACGTCGGCAAATACCGCGCGCCTGTTCAACATTTATCCGCGTAAAGGCTGCATTACTCCAGGCGCTGACGCAGATCTGGTGCTGTGGGACCCACTGGGGAGTAAAACGCTCTCGGCCAGCACGCACCACTCACGTAATGATTTCAATATCTTCGAAGGGCGCACGGTCACCGGCGTGCCTGCGTTTACCGTCAGCCAGGGCAACCTCGTCTGGGCCGATGGCGACCTGCGTGTGCGTGAAGGTGCCGGTCGTTACATCAAACGCCCGGCCTTCGGCGCAGATTTCAGCGCGGCCGCCGCGTGGGAACGCCAGCGCGCACCGAAAGCCGTCGCCCGTTAATCATCTTTCAGAGAAGGAGTCCGTTATGAGCAGTGAAATCGTTTCTTTAGAGACCCAAACCGCCGGTATCCGTGACCTGCGGATTAACGGCGATCGTCTGTGGCAGTCGCTGATGGATCTCGCCCAGATTGGTGCCACACCCAAAGGCGGTGTGTGCCGCCTGACGCTGACCGACCTGGATCGTCAGGGGCGTGATTTAGTGATGAGCTGGGGGAAAGCCGAAGGGCTGTCCGTCGAGGTCGATAAGATTGGCAATGTGTTTATGCGCCGCGCCGGGCGCAACAACGCCCTGCTGCCGATTGTCGCCGGGAGCCATATCGACACCCAACCCACCGGCGGCAAGTTTGACGGCAACTTCGGTGTGCTCGCGGCACTGGAGGTCATTCGCACGCTTAACGAGCAGGGCATTGAAACAGACGCCCCGGTTGAGATGGTGTTCTGGACCAACGAAGAGGGATCGCGCTTTGTGCCCGTCATGATGGGCTCCGGCGTGTTCGCAGGCGTGTTCCCGCTGGAGGTGGCTTATGCTGCCACCGATACCGACGGCAAAACCGTGCAGGATGAACTCAACAAGATTGGCTACGCAGGAGAGGTCACCCCTGGCGACCACCCCATCGGGGCCTATTTTGAGGCGCACATTGAGCAGGGGCCGATTCTTGAAGAAGAGAATATCGAGATTGGCGTGGTACAGGCGGTGTTAGGTATCCGTTGGTATGACTGTATCGTCACCGGCATGGAGTCTCACGCCGGTCCCACGCCGATGGCGATGCGCAAAGATGCCTTGCAGGTCGCCACCCGCATTATGCAGGAGGTGGTGAACATCGCAGGCTTTTTTGCCCCGCATGGCCGTGGCACCGTGGGCATGGTGCAGGTACACCCCAACAGCCGCAACGTGGTACCTGGAAGCGTGAAATTCTCCATCGATTTTCGCAATATGACGGACGCTGAGGTCGATAAGATGGACGCGGCGCTTAAAGCCTACCTGCAAAAAGTGGAAGAAGAGACCGGGCTTGACATCGTGTTAAACGAGGTGTCGCGCTATCCCGCCGCCCCTTTCCACCCTGAGTGCAAAGACGCCGTGCGCCGCGCCGCACAAAAATTAGGCCACTCGTCGATGGATATTGTTTCTGGTGCCGGACATGATGCAGTTTATATGAGCATGCTCGCACCTACTGGAATGATTTTTATTCCCTGTAAAGACGGTATCAGTCACAATGAAATTGAATATTCGTCACCGGAACAGGTCACTGCCGGGGCAAATGTGTTATTACACGCTATGCTGGAAAAAGCCGGGGCCGTTTCGAGGCCGTAGTCAGTCTTGATGAAAAGATGACCCGGTGACAGGCAATCGGGTCAATTCGTTATCTACCAACAGAAAATTTTGCAGAAATTTCGCTTTCTGGCCCTCTGTTTACGCATAAGGGATTTGACTTAAGTCCCTCAGAAGTTTACAAAAGATACTGCCTTCTGTAAGACCCACTTGCGACTTAGCCATTTTGCTTATCCTCCTTTTCGCAGACCCTGGAAAAAGACGAGGATTAACCGGTCATGACTTGTTACCGGACTTGATATTTGCAGGCATCTGTATGGAGTATCCAATGTTTTCTTTTGTCGCCCGCCAGGCGATTTTTGACGAAAATATGAACACGGTCGGTTACGAACTGTTGTTCAGAGACAGTATGACGAACCGGTTTCCCGACGTTACTCCGGAATATGCCACTGCCCAAATCATCGTAGAACAATTCCTTGGTGCGCCCCTTGGCCGCCTGAAGGAATACAGCGCCATTTTCGTCAACTTCCCCTATGAGCTTCTGGTTCAGGGCATGGCGGAAACCTTGCCTAAAGATCGCGTTATCGTTGAGATACTCGAGACGGCGGAACCGACGCCACGCCTGCTGAAAACGGTCAAACAACTCTCAAAACACGGTTTTCGCATCGCACTGGATGATTTCGAACTCGGCGATACCTGGAATGAATTCTTACCTTACGTCAGCATCATTAAGTTTGACGTGCGGGTAAACACCCCCGATGAAATCCAGCATTACATTCAGGACAAAGCTGACCTGCTGGAAGGGACTGTGTTTCTGGCAGAGAAGGTTGAGACGCTCGAAGAGTACGAATGCTATCGCAGCCTTGGCTGCACCCTTTTTCAGGGGCACTTCTTCAGCAAGCCCGTTATTCATGCGGGCAACAAGCTGATTCAGAACCAGACCGTCACGCTGAAACTGATGAAAGAGGCCAATGCCGACTCGCCAGATTTTGGCAAAATCGAAGCCTTGCTCAAGCAGGATCTGGCGCTCTCTTTCAAGCTGATGCGCTACGCGCAAAACATTGTTTTTAACGCGCGTGGCATTAAAAACTTCCGCAGCCAGTCGCTCAAAGACATCATTTTTTATCTCGGCACCAATGAGCTGCGCCGCTTTGTGCTGGTGGCCTGCCTGACCTCGGTCAATGTGGTGAAAACGGATGAGATTTACCACCAGTGCCTGATTCGTGGCAAATTCTGCGAGCTGGCGGCAGCGCGTTCCATCAGCCGTAACTCGTCAGACGATGCGTTTATTGTGGGGCTGTTTTCCCAGCTCGACAGCATTTTCGAGATGCCGATGGCCGACCTGATTGGGCAGATTGATGTGTCCGCGAGCGTGATGATGGCGCTCAAAGAAAAACGCGGTCCGCTCTATCCTTACCTGCATCTGGCGATTTTGTACGAAAGCCACAAGTGGGAGGAGGTGAGCGCACTGGGGCAACGTCTTGGGTTGAACCGCAGCGTGGTGGCGGAGTTAATTAAAACCGCCACCCAGTGGGCGGATGAGATCCCGACCGGCGGCATCAGCTAATCGCGGCGGCACAAGCAAAAAACCAGAGGATAGCCCTCTGGTTTTTTTATGCGTTTAGCCCCGCTCGTCTTTCGGCCCGAGGAACAGGAAGCCAAAAGGCAGCGAGCCAATGACCGTAAACACCAGGCTGTAGATAAACACCCACAGGCCCTGCAAAATAAACATCGACGTTGTCCATTCAGACATCGGCATATCATACTCATCCACCACGCCAGTAAAGGTCGCGTAGCCAATGACGCTTGTCGCCACCAGCCAGACAATCACGGCGGCCGTGATGAATTTTTTCCCCTCAGGGGTGCGGAGTTTTTCCAGCATACTGTCTTCCTTTTTAATTGCAGGTGATGCATGTCTCTGCGCGGGCGAGACGGTTAAAACGTCACGTTCACTTTTGCCCAGAACGTCCTTCCGGGCTCGTTGACGGCCGTGTTGGATGAATAACCAAAGCTGCTGTTGCCCGCCAGATTCAGGTGCTCACTGTAGGCTTTGTCGAACAGGTTATCTACCCCGGTGCTGACTTTCACGTTCTTGCTCACGCGGTACGCAGCATTGGCGGAGAAGATAGCGAAGCCCGCGCTGCGGTCAAAATCTTTTCCCACCACGTTGCCTTCGTTGATGGCCACACGATGCTGGCTGCTGACCAGGCGCAACAGTCCGCTGCTGCTCCAGTCGCCCTTCTCCCAGCTCAGCCCGAGACGTGCCTCAAGCGGGGGCTGCTGGGGCAACGGCTGATGGTCATCGGTGTTTTCCCCCCACGACCACGCCAGGCTGGCGTCGGTTTTCCACTGTTCCGTGAGCTTGTAGCTGCCGCCGATTTCCGCCCCCATAATGGTGGCGTCGACGTTATCGGCCTGGCTAATGCGACTGTTGTTGGGATCGTAACGGAAGAGGATAAAGTCATTCACCCGCCCAAGATACGCCGAAATCCAGCCCTCGACATCGCCGCCACGGTACTGCGCGCCGATATCCAGTTGGGTGGTTTTCTCGGTTTTAACCTGATCGAAGGCGCTGGTTGACCCGTCCGCGCCCGTGGTCGGTGAAAAAGTTCCCAGTAGTCCGGGAAGCGTTCGGTATAGCCGAGCCCGGCATAAAACATCACCGGCAGGTCGGTAAGGGTGTGCTCATAGCGAACAAATCCGGCCGGCAGGGTATCCGTGCGCTGGCGGGCACCGGTGCCGCTGTCGTTATCGACCCTGACGCTGTCCAGACGCGCGCCGCCAATCACTTTGCTTTTTTCTGCGGCAAGCCAGGTGAGCTCGCTGAAGAGGCCGTAGTCGTGGAAGCGGGCGTCTTGTTTCCAGCCGCTCTCTTCTTTACTGCGATGGGTGTTGAGCTGAAAGTCAGCACCGCTGCGCAGTTCGTAATCCGCCCAGATCCAGGTCGCCATGCTGCGCCCGCCCACCGTGCGGCGGTCAAGCTGCATCGCCATCGGCATACTCATGTTCATCGACGACGCCATGCCCATGTCCATGCCCCCGTCGGACATGCCGCCTGACGACGGTGAGCGCAGGGAGTAGTTATCCATGATGTGGTTGGCGTAGTTGTAATAAAGGTTCGCTTCGAGCTTGTCTAACACCTCACCGATATTCGATTTTTCAGCGCGGACGCCGAGGCTTTCGCGCCTGAACTGCGAGCCGTCCATGCTGCGCCCGGCGTAGCGCGCCTCCCCGTCCCCTTTTCCGGCGCTGAACTCCAGCAGAGTGTCTTTATCCGGCGTCCAGCCAAGTGCAATGTCGGCGTTCCACTTATCCCATTTTGAGGGCACGCGGTTGCCGTCGCCGTCTTTGTAATCGCTGGCGCGGGATTTATTGCCAGTCAGCCGCACATAGCCCTCTTCGCTGCCCACGCTGATATCCGCATTTTCATCCCAGCGGTTATTGGACGCGCCCAGCAGGCTGGCACTCCCCTGTACACCGGGTTTATCGAATCGCGGCGTATCGCGCTCGAACCGCAGCGTCCCCGCGGAGTTTCCCGGCCCCCAGAGCACGGTTTGCGGCCCTTTAATCAGCGTGAGCAGGTCGAAATTCTCCGGCGAGATATACGACGTCGGCGCGTCCATTCTCGCCGGGCACGCCCCCAGCATTTCACCGTTATTGGTCAGAATACGCAGGCGCGAGCCGAACATGCCGCGAAACACCGGGTCACCGTTGGTGCCGCCGTTACGAATCTGCGAAAAGCCCGGAATGGTTTTCAGGTAATCGGAGCCGTCGCTGGCAGGAACAGGCTGGCGCGGGGTCTTGAGGGAGGTGGTCACCTCCAGCGGCGAGGTTGCCGGTGCCGTTACAATCATGACCGAATCATCATTCATCGCGGAATGGTCGTGCTGCTCCTGCGCCCGGACGGGAAGCGCCAGGAGCGCCATCAGCACACATGAGGTGCCTGGCGTGCGCACAAAATTATGTGATTTCATTGGGTTGCCTTTACTGTTTTTTACAGGCGTCACGCGGCCCAGCCCTGTTTAATCAGGCTGTTCAAAAGGCGCATGACGCCAGAAGAGCGTTATCGTTTCAGAAATGAATCACGCAACAGACAGGCGGGGCGCGGGCAGACTGCGGGTGCCAGGGGCGGAAAATCACCGGGCAGCGCAGCGGGGCAAAGCGCAGTGGCTGACTCAGACGCAGAATGAGCCAGACGAGAACCGCAAGGGCAAACTGCACAAACGGCAGATGAATCAGCAGCTGGCAGTAGCCGCAGGCGATGTCTTCCATTAAAGACTGACCAGACCCATCAGACAAAAAGTGGTGTGCGGCGGAGGAAGGCGGTTCGCAGGAGGAGGCGGGCATCATCACGTGATGCATGCCTGGCATCGTCATGGACATCATCGTGTCGGGCATCTGGCACCCGGTATGATGCATCAAAGATTTTGATATAACCGGGGCGACAAACAGCATAGCCACGGCGAGAAGCGCCAGCCATGCGGAAAGTTTGTTGAAAAAATCACGCCCGCGCAAAACGATACCAATAATTATTATCAATAACAGCAGTGTATCGTATGCAAACGCTGAATGTTACAAAAATCCCTGCCCTTTTATACGGATGTGTGACGCCCGCGCGCTATCGCCAGCAACATCGTTACCCCTTGTAATCCATAAGTTAATTATCACGGCGGCATCTATCCATGAAAATTATTTATACATATGGGATTTTGCTAGCAGGCTAATTACTTTGGATGGGCTTTTGTAACGAATGGCCATATGGTCTCCCCTTCTGAAGAGAGGGATTTCCCTTCAGAAGGGGTATTTTTTGCGCTCTGATGACGGGTTACTCGGTGGCCCCCTGCCCTGCGGCGACCACCCGGTTGCGCCCCTGATTTTTGGCGGCATAAAGCGCGTTATCAGCCCGGTTAATCAGCGTACTGGCAATCATGTGCTGCGGACTGCTGGCAAGCAGGGTGCTGTCACAATCCAGCGTTGCCACGCCAATACTGATGGTCAGATACCCCAGCGGGCTGGAGGAGTGCGGCAGTTTTAACGCGTTGATTTGCCCGCGCAGCCGTTCAGCCACCACCATCGCGGCGTCTTTACCGGTGCCTGGGAGAATGACCAGAAACTCTTCACCGCCATAACGGCTGACGTTGTCATCGCTGCTGAGCAGCGAAGAGACCAGCGTCTGCGCCACTTTTTGTAAGCACTCATCCCCGGCCTGATGGCCCTGACTGTCGTTATAAAGCTTAAAGAAATCAATATCGGCGAGACAAATGGACAGCGGCTGCTTTTCTTCATAAGAGCGGGCGATCTCGCTCAGCATGCATTCATCCATATAACGACGATTGAACAGCCCGGTGAGATGGTCGTGCTGCGCATGGCGTTGCAGCACCTGGTTGGCCCCGGCAAGTTTCTGCTCTGCCTGACGACGTGCGGTGATATCCACCCAGGTCACCGACAGGCCGACGACATTGCTGCTGGCGTCACTGACGGCCAGCGACTGCGTGTCGTAGCAGCGATCGTGCCAGATGATTTCTCGCCCCGGAATGCTCTCGCCCATATCGGCAAGGGCAAAATCTTCTTCGAACAGGTGCCAGAACTCCGGCATCAGCTCAGACAGATGCCGCTGGGCCAGTTCCTGCGAATCGTTACTCAATAACTGCGTCATGGCTTTGTTGGACATCACCAGATGCCCGTGGCGGTCAATCATGCAAAGCGCGACCGGCGTGGTCTCATAGATAGTTTCAAGCTGGAGGACGCGTTCGCCTAAATTGGAAATATTACGATCTACGCCCCGATAGCCGCGCAACTCGCCATTCTCATCAAACAGAGGGATGCCGCTGGTTTCGAGTACCACGACGCGCCCGTCAGCACGCTGGTTGCGATTGACCAGCCCGGAAAACGCTCTTTTTTCCATCACAATGTCGAGGAAGGCGCGTGCAACGCGTTCCGCTTCGCCGGGTGGCATAAAATCAAAAGGGGTTTTACCGATAACTTCATCGACCGGGTAGCCGAGCAGGTCAGTGACCACATCTGAGGACCAGGTATAGCGCCCCTGGGCATCAACTTCCCACACCCAGTCTGAGTTTTCATTCAGCAATTGATACAGGTGGTCGACTTCATCGTTCTGAAGGGCCAACTGCTTTTTTTTATCATTCATATTTGTTATCCGCATGCCCATAATCCGCCCGGACAGCCAGGGCCAGGTGAGACAATCCACCTGCTAAAACGCTACTGCATGGCAGCGCATCCATTATCGATTCTGCATAAACAAGAGTTTTACTGGTTCGGCACAACAATGGCAACTAAGACAAAACCGAAACGCGGTTTTGCTGGAGAAATACGTATTTCGTCCACAATTGATGCTAAAACCTGCATATCTCATGACGCCTTTCATTCATGAACTTCACTCATAAGCTCTAGCGCATTACCCCCTCTAATCCTTCTATTCGCTTCGCGCTACCCTTCATCACAGCGTCACTTAAGGGGAGATTCCGACCCTGCCGCTTTTATCAGAGGAGAGAGGCAATGCAAAAACGCATTCTTGGGAAAAACGGGCTGGAAGTGTCAGCCATCGGGCTGGGCTGCATGGGACTGAGCTACGGCTACGGCCCGGCCACTGACACCCGACAGGCGGTGGAACTGATTCGCTCCGCCGTGGCGCAGGGCGTCACCTTTTTTGATACCGCCGAAGTCTACGGCCCATACCTCAATGAAGAGGTGGTGGGCGAAGCGCTGAAACCGGTGCGCGATAAGGTCGTGATTGCCACCAAATTTGGTTTTACCTTTGGTGACGACAACAAGCAGCAGATCCTTAACAGCCGCCCGGAGCATATCCGCAAGGCCGTCGAAGGCTCTCTGCGTCGGCTGAACATCGACGTTATCGACCTGCTCTACCAGCACCGCGTCGATCCGGCCGTGCCGATTGAAGATGTGGCCGGGACGGTCAAAGATCTGATCGCCGAAGGCAAAGTGAAACATTTTGGTCTCTCCGAGGCCGGTGCCGCAACCCTTCGCCGCGCCCATGCCGTGCAACCTGTGACAGCACTGCAAAGTGAATACTCCATGTGGTGGCGTGAGCCGGAGCAGGACATTCTCCCGGTACTTGAAGAGCTAAACATCGGCTTTGTGCCTTTCAGCCCGTTGGGCAAAGGGTTCCTGACCGGCGCCATTACTGCCCAAACCACCTTTGACCAGAATGATTTTCGCAATAAAGTGCCCCGTTTTGCCGCGCAAGCGCGCGAGGCGAATCAGCAGCTGGTCGATGTATTGACCACGCTTGCTCAGCAAAAACAGGCGACGCCTGCACAGGTTGCGCTTGCCTGGCTGCTGGCGCAAAAACCGTGGATTGTGCCGATTCCCGGCACCACCAAACTCCCGCGCCTGCAGGAGAACCTGGCCGCCGCAGAGCTGACACTCACCGCCAGTGACCTGCAAAGCATCAAGGCCGCCCTGGAAACCGTCCGCATTATCGGCGAACGCTACCCGGCTGAGTTGCAGGCCCGCGTGGGTCGCTAAAGGCTCATCAGGTTTTGCGTGAGATATTATTACCCGCCCCGGCCTCGAGGCGGGTCATGTCATACAGACCCACTGCGGTAATCAGCGCAATAATCACAAAGCCCAACTTGAATGCCATCCCCTGCACGTCTTCATAGCCAAGCCAGTCGGTCAGCAGACCGCCCGCACGGATGCTGAGCGCCCCCATCGTTACCCCTAAGCCGCTCGCCAGTTGCAGTGAGGTGCTGAACAGGGTGTTGGCAGAACTCATCTCACTGGACGGCACTTCGGCAAACGCCAGCGAACTGATACCGGTAAATTGCATGGAGCGGCTCAGCCCACCGATAAACAGCAGCGCCAGCGTCAGCAGCTGCGGGGAGTTCGGCGCTAAAAAGGCGCAGAAAAAGAGGGACAGTACACAGACAATCCCGTTGCCAATCAGCAGTTTTTTAAAGCCAAAACGGCGAATCAGCGGCGTGGTGGCGGGCTTCATGGCCAGGTTTCCGGCAAAAACGGCCAGCACCAGCGCCCCGGCTTCGAAGGCATTCATGCCAAATCCGACCTGGAACATCAGCGGCAACATAAAAGGCGCGGAACTGATGGTGGCACGCAGGATAAACCCGCCGCGCATGGTGATACGAAACGACGGTACGGCCAGTGCGGTCAGGTTAATCAGTGGCGCAGGGGCGCGGCGCAGATGTCGCAGGCTCCAGACCAGCGCCAGCAGCCCGACAATGAGGGTGGCCGCCGCGCTGAGCAGGCTGACATGCTGCTGGCTGAACATCTCCAGCCCCGCCACCAGACACATCATAGTGATACCGGTGGCGAGAAAGCCCTGCACATCGAAGGGCCGTTTTTCTTCCGCGGTCAGCCCCGGCATCATGCGCAGCGCCAGCACAATCGCCACGATCCCCAGCGGTACGTTGAGGAAAAAGATCCAGTGCCAGCTGGCGTAAGTGGTAATGAATCCACCCAATGGCGGGCCGATGATCGGAGCCACTAATGCAGGCCAGGTGAGGGTCGCAATGGCTTTAATCAGCTGATTTTTCGGCGTGGTACGCAGCACAACAAGACGCCCGACGGGCACCATCATCGCCCCGCCGATGCCCTGCAAAATGCGCATCAGCACAAACTCGGTGACGTTGTGGGTCAGCCCACAAAGCAATGATGCCACGGTAAAAATCAGCAGCGCCAGGCTGAACACGGTGCGGGCGCCGAAACGCTCAGCCACCCAGCCGCTGGCAGGAATAAGCATCGCCAGCGTGAGCAGGTATGCGCTGATCCCGATGTTCAAATCGATGGCCGACACCCCAAACGCCTTTGCCATGTCCGGTAGCGCGGTGGCAATCACCGTGCCGTCGAGAAACTCCATAAAAAATGCACTGGCAACCAGTAACGCCAGCCCGGAAATGCGCCCGGAATCGCTTACTTCTCCCCGGGGCGTTTGCGCCTGGGCCGTATCAGACGAGGCCATAAGGTGCCCTCAGCATGGATAACCTCCACTGATGTGTAAAGGTCTTACAGGATTGAAAAGTTGTTATACCAAAAAATAGTTAGCAGGATAATTTATTTTGCCGCTGATTGTCCTGGCGTTGATATTTGGCAATATTTGCCGCCGGTATTGCACCTGCGAAACTGACATTTTTGTCAGGGAATTGTCAGTCTGCTGTTGGCGATGAGGTGTTAAGATTATCCTGATAATGACGAGTTTCCGTCGCGAGAAAGGCTGATACGACAATGCGACTCCTGCTGGTTGAAGACGAAGAGAAGACCTCTTCCTATATTTATCGGGCGCTCAGCGAGCTGGGTTTTACCGTCGACGTGGCAGCAAACGGGACGGAAGGCCTGCATCTGGGCATTGAATACGACTACGACGCCATCGTGCTGGACGTGATGCTGCCCGGCCTTGATGGCTACAGCGTGCTCAAGGGGCTGCGGGCATCAAAAAACACCCCGGTGCTGATGCTCTCCGCCCGTGGCTCTGTTGACGAACGGGTCAAAGGACTGCGTCACGGGGCCGACGACTATCTGCCCAAGCCCTTTTCGCTCATCGAACTGGTGGCGCGCATCCAGGCGCTTTTACGCCGCCGCCCAAGCGACGGGGTCGACGCCACTCAGCTACAGATCCACGATCTGCACCTCGACCTGCTTGCCCGTCGGGTATCGCGTGCGGGTGACAGGCTTGAACTGACCGCCAAAGAGTTCGCCCTGCTCAGCCTGCTGGCCAGGCACAAAGGCGAGATCCTCTCCAAAATGATGATCGCCGAGCAGGTGTGGGACATGAATTTCGACAGCGACGCCAACGTGGTGGAAGTGGCCATTAAACGCCTGCGGGCGAAAGTGGATACGCCCTACGACGTGAAGCTGCTGCATACGGTGCGGGGCATGGGTTATGTCCTTGAAACCCGGCCAGAGCAACCTTCCAGATAGAGACAGAAGTATGATTAAACGTTCGATCTCAGGACGCCTCGCCTTGATGTTCGCCCTCGCCTCCATGCTGATTGTTTTCGCATGTGGGCTGTTGCTACGCCATACCCTGCACGCCTCGTTGCAAAACCAGATGTACAACGAGCTGCTGTTTCGCGAATCCCTGATGGAGCCCTGGCTCGCCTCGCGCACCAATCTGCAGAGCTGGCAGATGCTCTCGACCAAGTTTGCCGACATGACCACCTCGGAAGGCGGACGCGTCCAGTATTGGGCGCTGAGCGCCGATCCCCGTTTCCGGGTCGGCGGCGAACTGCCCGGCGGCGTTGACTGGGCCTCGCTCGGCGAAGGTTTCCACCAGGTGCCAGGCCCGACCGAAGACGCCTGCTCGCTCTATATTCTTATCAAAAATATTCCGGCTCGCGGTGAGCGCCCGGACATCCGCTATGTGATAGCCATTGATTCGACGCCTTACATGGGCACGCTGAGCGAATTCACCCGTACCTTACTGCTGATTATGGCGGGCGGGGTGGTGGTGGTCGCCCTGCTCGGGTTTATGATCGCCCGCGTCGGGATGAAACCGGTCAATTCGATGAGCAAACAGGCGCACAAACTGGCGCCGGGCGTAAGCGGTCAGCGACTGGACAGCGCAGCCCTCCCGGACGAACTGCAAAAACTCGCGGAATCCTTCAACGGCGTGCTTGAGCGCCAGGAAGTGGCCTGGCGACAGCTGGAAAGTTTCAACGCCGACGTCGCCCACGAACTGCGCACCCCGCTGACCAATCTCATCGGGCAAACGCAGTTGGGTTTATCCCGCGAACGCTCCATGACCGAACTGGAAGATTTACTCGAATCCAATCTCGAAGAGCTGGCGCGCATGACCTCGATAGTGAACGATATGCTGTTCCTGTCTCATGCGCAGGCCGGGGAACATGCCACCCAGCTCACTGAGGTGTCGCTGCGTGAAGAAACGTGGAAAACCGTCGAGTATGTTGAACCCTCTTTCGCTGAAAAAGCGCTGACCATTGAGGTCATGGGCGATGTGGTGGCCTGTATCGATCGCCGCCTGTTCCACCGCTCCCTCGCCAATCTGCTTGAAAACGGTGCCCGTCATGCGAAATCCGCAACTGTGGTGACCGTCTCGTTGCGTCAGGTGCGGGATCATGCGTTTATCGCGGTGGCTAACGAAGGCGAGCCGATTGCGCCCGAGCACCGCGAGCGTCTGTTTGAGCGGTTTTACCGCGTGGATTCTTCGCGCACCCGCAGCGATACCCATCATGGTCTGGGCCTGTCGATTGTCAGAGCCGTGGCGCTGATGCATCGGGGGGAGGTTTTTGTCACCAGCGAGCGGGGTGTGAATACCTTTGGCTTAACGATGGCGATGAATCATCCGCAAAGTGGCAGCCGCCCTGTCGAGGCAGTCTTTACGGCGGAGAAAGACGAGAAGAGCGCGTTCAAAAACGCCTGAGACAAAACGGAGAGAGCATGAAAACAGGAGGGAGTCCCTCCTGTTTCGGTCATTACTTGTAGATTTCAGCGACGCCGTGGAGCTTGTCGTTACCGCCCGCGGCAACAATACGGTAAGAGCTTGCCCCCGCCTGTTCGGCTTTCTGCGCCAGTTCCTCATTCAGCCCTGAGAGCGTGAGCGCCCCTGATGCGGAAACGGTCCCGACTTTCTCAAGACCACTGCCAGAATTCACCGCGGTCGCCGCCAGCGCCCCGGCAGAAAACAGACCGGTTAATGCTGCTGAAAGAATAAGCGTTGTCATCTTCATATTTCCACCTCGCAAATTGTTACGTCAGGAAAAACTCGCTGACGGAATTAACTTTAGAAGATGGAGCTTACCGTTCCCTGTCGGAATAATAACAATGCTGTCAGATAACATAAATATACATTTATTTTAATTTGGCATTAAATACATACAATAAATTAATTTCTGATAACAAACCTGTCAGGAATGTCATTTTCACGTCATTATTCGGACAGCCACTCTGGTTTAAAATAGCCATTCAATGTCATCAGGATTTCCTGACATTCAGCATAGAGGGCAAGCACTATGGCGATGCAACAAGCAGTCATTCGTGACGTTCAGACATGGATTGATAATAATATCGACAAACCTTTACGTATTGAGGATGTCGCTATGCGTGCTGGCTATTCTAAATGGCACCTCCAGCGCCTGTTTCATGAAATAACTGAAACGCCGCTGGGTGTTTATATTAGAAATAAAAAACTGGAAAATGCCGCTTATGATTTATGGGCGACCAATGAATCTATTATCACTATTTCAACCAAATACGGTTTTGATTCCCAGCAGACCTTTACCCGTATATTCAGCAAAAAATATAACATGCCGCCAGGCGCCTGGCGCAGGCAACATCAGCCGGGTTAACAAACCCGGCTGATGGCAGGCTCAGACAACTGGGTTTCACCCCGCGGCGCTCACTCCCCGCAGGTTGTCGGTACGAAATACACTCATCAGTTCAACCAGATGGCGCGCCTGGTCACGCAGCTCCTCGGCTGCCCCGTTCGATGCCCCAACCAGTGCCGCATTCTGTTGCGTGACGCGGTCCAGCTGGGTAATCGCCTCGTTCACCTGACTGACGCCCAGTTCCTGCTCCTGGGTGGTCACGCCGATTTCATCGATCATCCCTGCGACGTGGTGCGACTGGCGCACCAGCTCGCCGATCGTCGTCCCGGCGTGATTGACGAGCGTCGTCCCGTTATCGACCCGGTCAATACTGTCCTGAATCAGCGCTTTTATCTCTTTTGCCGCCGAGGCTGAACGCTGGGCGAGCGATCGCACTTCCCCGGCCACCACCGCAAAACCGCGCCCCTGCTCGCCCGCCCTCGCCGCTTCCACCGCGGCGTTGAGCGCCAGGATGTTGGTCTGGAAAGTGATGCCGTCAATCACGCCGATAATTTCGCTGATTTTGCGTGAACTCTGGCTGATTTCATCCATAGTACGCACGATATTCTCGATGGCCTCCCCGCCTTTGGCCGCAATCCCGCTGGCGGTGTTGGCCTGCTGATTGGTCACGCGCACGGTATCCGCATTCTGACGAATAGCCTGACCAATCTGCTCCATCGACGCGGCGGTTTGTTGCAGACTTGCCGCCTGCTGTTCCGTTCGCTGACTCAGATCGGTGCTGCCCGCCGCCACATTGCTGGCACCGGCAGAAATGGATTCGCTGCTTTCACGCACCTGGGTCACAATGCTGCTCAGGCTCTGGCGCATGTCCTCCATGGCGGCGAGCAAACTGCTGCTGTCATTGCCGACCAGCCGGACGTGGCTCGCCAGATTTCCCTCGGTGATTTCCCTTACCACTTCCAGCGCATAGGCCGGTTCGCCGCCCAGTTGACGCTTAATGTGCCGCGTGGACGTCCACGCAATGCCCACCCCAAGCAGGGCCGCCACGGCGGCAATAATCAACAGCAAGTTGCCGGATGAACGCGCGCTTCCGGTCGACACCGCTGCCGCTGCCGTGGTGCTGGCCTGCTGGGTTTCAATCATGCCCGAGATCTCTTCAAATAAACGCACCTGCAGCGGCTGCATCTTATCTACCGCCTGCGACTGGGCATCCAGCATCTGGCCATTTTTGGCAAGACCCACCGTTGCGCGCACCACGCCAATATATTCCTGCTGAGTGGTTTTGAATTTTTCCAGCATCTTCAGCACGTCGTTGTCGCGGATATTTTTCTGCAGCTGGGCCACCAGCGCATCGTTACGCCCAATCGCCTGTTCGGTCCGTTTTTCCTCTTCCAGTTGGCCGTTTTCATCGTCCTGGAACACCATAATGAAGGTGGCCTTGGTGGCATCATTGAGGTTGTCTTTCAGTGCCTGCATGCCCAGCAGATTGGTCAGATGGTATTTCTCGTAATATTCAATGTGTCGGCTGGTATTAATGAGTTCCGTGCGCCCAAATATCGCCACCAACAGCCCGATAATAATAATGGTGGCAAAGCCGGTGCCGAGCAGAGCCCCCAGAGAGAAAGGTTTTATGCGCCGCATGTGTCCCTCGCGAATCTTAAAATGTCGCCAATTATCCTCATGCCCGTCGCACTTTTCTTCGGCACGGTTGAGGTGGAATATCGAACAGATTCACTATACGTAGCGAAAAACCCTGGGAAAAATATGAAATAGCAATGGGTTGAGGGGGAGATAACAGGAAAGTGTTGCGCATGATACTGCGGCGATTTTAAAGACTATCTCGACTCATCCCTGAGTCTCACACTGAATAGAGCAGGAGCACAACGGTTTAGATCTTTGCACGCATTAATCCGTTAACTCCTCCATGCGATCGATGGCGAAATCCAGCACTTTCTCCGCATCAATAGAGGCATAGGGGTAACTTTCAATAATGGCGATGGGCTGACCTTCTTTAATCCATTGTTTTAGCTCATCTAATTTATACTGAATATGTGGTGCCACCAGAAAACAATCAAAAGCGGGTGCTATGCTTTCGAATCCCTCAGCCCCAACGCCACTGATCTGAATCTGGTAACGACGCGCATCTGCAACAACCTGCATTTTCTTCGCCAGCGTGGTCGCCGTATTGCCGAAAATGCAACATATTAGTAACCTTTTCATGGTATTGCCCTCCTGGAAGATGCCTCTACACTATGCCTGGCGAAGGGCTAAAAATGGGCACTGCATCACCTTTTATGCAGAAGATGGTTAAATTTCGTTCAGTGACAGGGCTGGTTACTCCCTGTCCCTGAGGGCTAAGGAATCCCCACAAGAAATACGGGCACGGACAGTCCCCTCTCCTCTTTGGGGAGAGGGTTAGGGTGAGGGGGAACATGCAGCTCTGATGGTCATTCCGTTCACCTTATGTTCCTTGCTTTTCTATAGCGCCAGAACCCGTGAACGTGCCAGGGTGGCTCGCCGCCACCACCCTGGCGACCCGGGCTCCCGGCAGGAAAATCGCCGCTGACGCGGTCCACTCAGCGTATGCCTTCAGGCTAATCGGGGACGGGCGAAGGCAACGTCCCTGTAAATTCGCCCTCGCCGCGCATCCATGCGCGTCGCCCCGGCCTTACGGATACGCTTCGTCGATTTTCAGCCGGACCCAGTCATCGCTGCGGCTGTTTTATTCTCATTGCACAGTGTTGTCGCTGCAAAATGTAATATTGCTGGGAATTCCCCAACTCACCTGGAGAAGGTGAACAGCCTGTATCGCCGCCCTAAAAATATCCCATCCGGTTGATGCGCCGTTTGTACTCCCGTCATTAACAGTAAGCTAACATTGTGGAAGCGGCGCGTACCGAGGCTCGCCATCCATGATTCCCTGCATGTGAGGTTTTGCTATGCAACAAGAAGAACAACGGCTTATTGAAGGGCTTTTCCAGCGTCTGAAACAGGCAGAACAGCAAAGTGGTGCACGGGACGCACAGGCCGATCGGTTGATTAGCGATTTTGTTCGCCAGCAGCCGGCTGCCGCCTACTATATGACGCAGTCGATCCTGATTCAGGAAGCGGCCTTAAAACGCCTGCATGCGCAGGTGCAGGAATTGCAAAACGAAGTGGCAACGCTTAAAACCCAGCAGCCTGCCAGCGGCGGTTTTCTTAGCAGCCTGTTTGGCGGTAGCAGGCCCCAGCCGCAGCAGCCTTCAGGCAACTGGAATACCCCTCAACAGGCGCCCGCCCCCAATTATGCTCAACAGCCCCCTGCCGCTCCTTCGCGCGCCGGTGGATTTATGTCGGGTGCGCTGCAAACCGCGGCCGGTGTCGCGGGCGGCGTGGTCCTGGCAGATATGCTGACCAGCATGTTTCACCATGCCCAGCCAGAAGAGATCGTGAATATTATCGAGCAGCCGATCGAGCCGGTATCGAATTTCACCGCCGATCCTAATTTTGGCGATCTCAACCAGGGTAATTTTATGGAAGCCTCTGACCGAAACTTTATCGATCCAAACGATTATCACGATAATAGTTTCCTCGATCAGAGTAACGACGATGACTTTGACAGCGGTAACGATGACGACGGGTTTATTTAACCGCTAAAACCTACCCCATCCGGCACACTGCCCGGATGGGGTTCTTCACCACGCCCTTTTAATTCGCTGATTTAAAAGCGTTTAAAAAACGAACTAAAATGGCCGCAATGTTAATTACGGTCAAAAAGAAGGGCTTTTTGTGATCTAAATCACCCAAACAGCCTTTTAAAACCTGACATCTGTTTAAAGGTGTCTATTCTTTTATTTAAACAGGAACTTTTAATAATTACTCGTGTCCGGGACAAACCTAAATGACACCTTAATGACAATGGAATGACTATCAATATTAATTAAACGAAAGCGCTATCCGATCCAAAAATACACGCCAGCAATGAAAGGCGCTGAAATAGTTTCGCTCGCCCAAATAAAACTAGCAACTCATTGAATAATGAGGAATAAATTAAAAACAACAAGGACGTTCACATCAAATTCATCAACACAAGCTAAACAGAAATCCTTTTAAATGAACGTTAATGAAAATTAAGCCTCTCTTAAGGTTGAGTTAATAAAGAACTCATATTCTAGAGATGACTTCCACTTTAATGGGCTTCTGCCCTCCCTGATTACAGTGCGAATTCATTGCCAGTCACGGTAAGGATAAATAATGCATGAGTTTCTCCCTTTTTCTCGCCCCTCAATGGGCGAGGACGAATTAACAGCGATTCAGGACGTCCTTAAATCAGGCTGGATAACCACCGGCCCCAAAAATCAGGAACTGGAAGCCGCATTCTGCCAGTTGACCGGCAACCGCCACGCGATAGCCGTCAGTTCCGCCACCGCGGGTATGCACATCGCGCTGATGGCGCTGAGCATTGGCCCCGGCGATGAAGTCATCACGCCGTCAATGACCTGGGTGTCGACGCTGAACATGATTGTGCTGCTGGGTGCCACCCCGGTGATGATCGATGTCGACAGGGATACCCTGATGGTCACGGCAGACGCCGTTGAAGCCGCCATCACACCGCGCACCAAAGCCATCATCCCCGTCCATTACGCGGGCGCACCGGCTGATATTGATGCCATTTATGCTCTGGGCGAGAAACACGGTATTGCGGTGATTGAAGATGCCGCACATGCGGCAGGCACCCGCTACAAAGGGCAGCACGTTGGCTGGCGCGGCACGGCAATTTTCTCCTTCCATGCCATCAAAAACATGACCTGTGCCGAAGGGGGGTTGATTGTCACTGACGATGAAGCTCTGGCGCAGCGTATGCGCAGCCTGAAATTTCATGGCCTCGGCGTTGACGCCTATGACCGCCAGACCCACGGTCGCGCGCCGCAGGCCGAAGTCATCAGCCCCGGCTACAAATACAACCTGGCAGACATCAATGCGGCGCTGGCCCTCGTGCAATTGGGCAAACTGGCACACGCCAACCAGCGGCGGGCAGAGATTGCCACTCGTTACCTGCGCGAACTTGCTGATACCCCGTTTGCTCCCCTTGCATTACCCGCATGGCCGCATGAGCACGCCTGGCACCTGTTTATTATCCGCGTGGATGAAGAACAGTGCGGCCTTTCCCGCGACGCGCTGATGGAAACCCTGAAAGCACGCGGCATCGGCACCGGCCTGCATTTTCGCGCCGCGCACACCCAAAAATATTACCGCGAGCAGTTCCCGAACGTGTCATTACCCAACACGGACTGGAACAGTGCACGCATCTGTTCGCTGCCACTTTTCCCGGATATGACCGATGACGACGTCAGCCGTGTTATCGCCGAACTTCATCAGATTGCGGGGCGATAGCCATGTTTGAAGCCACACCCATTCTTAAAGTGTCGGTAGTTATCCCTGTTTATAACGAACAGGAAAGCCTGCCGGAATTGATTCGCCGCACCACAGCGGCCTGCGATGCCGTCGGCAAAGACTACGAAATTCTGCTGGTCGATGACGGCAGCCAGGACAACTCAGCCGCCATGCTGGTCGATGCCGCCCAGGCACCGGGCAGCCATATCGTTGCGGTGCTACTGAACCGTAACTACGGTCAGCATTCGGCGATTATGGCCGGATTCAGCCATGTGACGGGCGATCTTATCATCACCCTGGACGCCGATTTACAAAACCCACCGGAAGAGATCCCGGCGCTGGTCGCCAAAGCCGAAGAAGGCTACGACGTGGTCGGTACCGTACGCCAGAACCGCCAGGACAGCGTCTTTCGCAAAACGGCTTCACGGCTGATTAACCACCTGATCCAGCGCACCACCGGCAAAGCGATGGGTGATTACGGCTGCATGCTGCGTGCCTATCGCCGCCACATCGTGGATGCGATGCTGCACTGCCATGAACGCAGCACCTTTATTCCGATTCTGGCGAACATGTTTGCCCGCCGGGCGACGGAAATGCCGGTGCACCACGCTGAACGTGAGTTTGGCGATTCGAAGTACAGCTTTATGCGCCTGATTAACCTGATGTACGACCTGGTGACCTGCCTGACCACCACGCCGCTGCGTCTGCTCAGCGTCTTTGGCAGCATCATCGCCCTGACCGGATTTGCCCTGTCTATCGTGCTTATCGTGATGCGTCTGGTGCTGGGGCCGCAATGGGCGGCAGAAGGCGTCTTCACCCTCTTTGCTCTGCTGTTCACCTTTATTGGTGCCCAGTTCGTTGGTATGGGTCTGCTCGGTGAGTATATCGGCCGCATCTATAACGATGTGCGCGCCCGTCCCCGCTACTTTATTCAACGCGTTATTAGCCAGAATGCTTCGCCTTCTACTGAGGATACACAGTCATGAAAACCGTCGTCTTTGCTTATCACGATATGGGGTGCGCTGGCATCCAGTCTTTACTTGACGCGGGCTATGACATCGCGGCCATTTTTACCCATGCGGACACGCCGGGGGAAACGGCTTTCTTTAAATCCGTCGCCCGGATGGCGGCTGAACGGGAAATCCCGGTTTATGCACCGGATGATGTGAACCATCCTCTGTGGATCGAGCGTATTCGTAAGGAAGCGCCGGAGGTCATCTTCTCCTTCTATTACCGCAACCTGATTTGCCGCGAAATCCTCGACCTTGCACCGTGCGGGGCCTTTAACCTGCACGGCTCGCTGCTGCCGAAATACCGGGGTCGCGCCCCGCTCAACTGGGTGCTGGCAAATGGCGAAACCGAAACCGGCGTGACCCTGCACCGCATGACCTCACGCGCTGACGCGGGCAATATCGTGGCGCAGCAGCAGGTGGCTATCGCGCCGGAAGATGTGGCGCTGACGCTTCATCACAAACTGTGCGCCGTTGCGCGTGAGCTGTTGCAGCACAGCCTGCCGCTGATCAAATCCGGTCACATTGAAGAGCGTGTTCAGGATGAATCCCAGGCAAGCACCTTTGGTCGTCGCACGCCAGAAGACGGCTGCCTGGAGTGGGAAAAACCGGCCGCAGCCCTGCACAACCTGGTGCGCGCGGTATCCGATCCGTGGCCGGGTGCGTTTAGCTATGTGGGCACCAACAAATTTATCGTCTGGAAAACCCGCGTCATTACTGACCAGCCGTCCGCGCGCCCTGGCACCGTGGTGAGTGTTTCGCCGCTGCGCGTGGCCTGTGGTGACGGCGTACTGGAAATCGTGACCGGGCAGACCGACAACGGCGTGTACATGCAAGGCTCTCAGTTAGCCCTGTCGCTGGGCCTGGTGGCGGGCGCGCTGCTCAACAGCAAGCCGGTTTCTGCCATCAAGCGCCGCACCCGCGTGCTGATCCTCGGGGTGAACGGGTTTATCGGTAACCACCTGACCGAACGCCTGCTGCGCGATGATAACTTCGAGATTTTTGGCCTGGATATCGGCACCGATGCCATCAGCCGCTTCCTGGATAACCCGCGCTTCCACTTTGTGGAGGGTGACATCAGCATTCACTCTGAGTGGATCGAGTACCACATCAAGAAATGCGACGTGGTGCTGCCGTTGGTGGCGATTGCGACACCGATCGAGTACACCCGCAACCCACTGCGCGTGTTTGAGCTGGATTTCGAAGAGAACCTGAAAATCATCCGTGACTGCGTGAAATACCAGAAACGCATTATTTTCCCGTCCACCTCCGAAGTGTACGGCATGTGTACCGACAAAAACTTCGACGAAGACACCTCCAATCTGGTGGTGGGGCCTATCAACAAACAGCGCTGGATTTACTCCGTGTCGAAACAACTGCTGGACCGCGTTATCTGGGCCTACGGTGAAAAAGAGGGACTGCGCTTTACCCTGTTCCGTCCGTTTAACTGGATGGGGCCGCGTCTGGATAACCTCAATGCCGCGCGCATTGGCAGCTCACGTGCGATCACCCAGCTGATCCTCAACCTGGTAGAAGGTTCGCCGATTAAACTGATCGAAGGCGGTAAGCAGAAACGTTGCTTTACGGATATCAGCGACGGTATCGAAGCACTGTTCCGTATCATCGAGAACAAAGAGGGGCGCTGCGACGGGCAAATCATCAACATCGGTAACCCGGAAAACGAAGCGAGCATTAAAGAACTGGCTGAAATGCTGCTTGCCAGCTTCGAACGCCATCCGCTGCGCGGTAATTTCCCGCCGTTTGCCGGTTTCCGGGACGTGGAAAGCAGCAGCTACTACGGTAAAGGCTACCAGGACGTGGAACACCGTAAGCCCAATATTCGTAACGCTCGTCGTTACCTGAACTGGGAGCCGGTGGTTGACATGAAACAAACGGTTGATGAGACGCTGGATTTCTTCCTGCGCACCGTTGAGGTCACGGAACCTAAGTCATGAGAAAAGTCGGTCTGCGCATTGACGTTGATACGTTTCGCGGTACGCGTAAAGGCGTGCCGCAGCTTCTGGAGACGCTCAAACGCCATGGCGTGCGGGCCAGTTTCTTCTTCAGCGTTGGACCGGACAATATGGGCCGCCATTTATGGCGGCTGATAAAGCCGAAATTCCTGCTCAAGATGCTGCGCTCTAACGCCGCATCGCTCTACGGCTGGGACATTTTACTGGCCGGAACGGCGTGGCCGGGGCGTAATATTGGCCGCCCCAATGCGGACATTATTCGCGAAACGGCCGCAACGCATGAAGTGGGCCTGCATGCCTGGGATCACCACGCCTGGCAAACCTGGTGTGGAATCTGGGACAACAACCAGTTGTTGCAGCAAATTTCGTTGGGTAAACAGGAGCTGGAAGCCATTATCAACGCGCCCGTCACCTGCTCTGCGGTGGCAGGGTGGCGTGCGGATCAGCGGGTGGTGAAGGCCAAAGAAGATTTTGGCTTTCACTACAACAGCGACTGTCGGGGAACGGCTCCCTTTAAGCCCATCATCGGGGCGGGCAATACCGGGACGGTGCAAATCCCGGTCACCTTGCCGACCTGGGATGAAGTGGTCGGACGCAGCGTCAGCGCCGCTGAGTTCAACGACTTTATTCTTGGCAAGATGCTCGACGACTCGGGTGTGCCGGTTTACACCATCCATGCCGAAGTCGAGGGCATTGCGTTTAGCGACATGTTTGATGAGCTACTCACGCGTGCCGCTGAGGCGGGGATTCAGTTTTGTCCGCTAAGCGAGCTGTTGCCGGTTAATTTACGTGCGCTACCGGCTGGAAAAATTGTCCGCGGGGAGATTGCGGGCCGTGAAGGTTGGCTGGGTTGCCAGCAAATGGAGAGAACAGAATGACGAAAACGTCGCGCTATGGCCTGGCCGTACTCACACTTTTCGCCGTGTATTATCTGATTCCTGTTGAATGGCGCCTGCTCTGGCAGCCAGACGAAACGCGTTATGCGGAAATCAGCCGGGAAATGCTCGCCTCCGGTAACTGGGTGGTGCCGCATTTTCTCGACTTGCGCTATTTCGAAAAACCCATCGCCGGATACTGGCTCAACAGCCTGGGGCAGTGGCTGTTCGGCGGCAGCAATTTTGCCGTCCGGGCCGGGTCAATTTTCTCGACCGGAATGGTGGCCTGCATGGTCGCCGGGCTGTCCTGGCGTCTCTGGCGCGATAAGCGCGTGGCGCTGATTGCCGCCGTGATTTTCCTCACCATGATGGAGGTCTACGGTATCGGCACCTACGCGGTGCTCGACCCGATGATTTCCCTGTGGCTCATTGCCGCCATGTGCATTTTCTGGCTCGCAACCCAGGCGCAAACCCGCTCGGGCAAAGCGCTGGGGTATCTCGCGCTGGGGGTGGCCTGCGCAATGGGCGTGATGACCAAAGGCTTTCTCGCCCTCGCCGTGCCGGTGCTGAGCGTGCTGCCGTGGGTCATCGTGCAGAAAAAATGGAAAGAGGTGCTGTGCTGGGGGTGGCTGGCCATTTTCAGCTGCGTGCTGGCGATCCTGCCCTGGGGTCTGGCGATTGCGCAGCGTGAGCCGGATTTCTGGCACTACTTCTTCTGGGTGGAACATATTCAGCGCTTCGCCCAGGCCGATGCGCAGCACAAAGCGCCTTTCTGGTATTACATTCCGGTCATGCTGCTGGGCTGCCTGCCGTGGCTGGGGCTGTTTCCTGGCACGCTGCGTAAAGCCTGGCTCAGCCGTGATAATCAGCGGGCAACGCTTTACCTGCTGGGCTGGATAGTCATGCCGTTCCTGTTTTTCAGCATCGCCAAAGGCAAGCTTTTGACCTATGTGCTTCCCTGCTTTGCCCCGCTCGCCATGCTGATGGCGCACTATGCGGTGCAGGCGGCAGAAAAAGGTTATCGGGCGCTGCGCATTAACGCCTGGATTAATATCGGGTTCGGCGTTGTCGGGGTGATTGCCGCCTTTATCGCCTCGCCGTGGGGACCGTTAAAACACCCGGTCTGGGCCCCCCTTGAGATCTACAAAGCCTTCTGTGCAGCGGTGGCGTTTTTTGTCTGGGCGCTGGTGGGCTGGTACAGCCTGCGCAATACGGAGAAAAACTGGACGCTTTCCGCGCTTTGCCCGCTCGGGCTGGCGCTGCTGCTCGGGTTCACCATTCCCAATAGGGTGATGGAAGCCAAACAGCCGCAGTTCCTGGTGGAGATGACCCGAGAAACGCTGCAGAGCAGCCGCTACGTTATCGCCGATAACGTCGGCCTCGCGGCAGGCCTTGCCTGGGAGCTTAAACGTAGCGATATCATCCTGTTTAATTTTGGTGGTGAGCTGAAATACGGGCTGAACTACCCGGATGCGCAGGGGAAATTGATCAGGGAAAGTGACTTCAGTGAGTGGCTCGCCGCGCACCGACAGGAGGGTATTGTCTCGCTGGTGGTGCTGCTCGGGAAAAACGAAGACGTGAACAGCCTCGATTTACCGCCGCCGAAAAGCGTGTATGTCCAGGGTCGCATCGCGTTGCTTGAATACGCTCCGCTGCCATGACCTGGTGCTTATTGATTCTGGCAAGCCTGCTCAGTTTTGCCGGGCAGCTATGCCAAAAGCAAGCCACCCGGCCCGCATCAAAGGCGGGCCGTCGTCGGCATATTATTCTCTGGCTCGGGCTGGCGCTGGCCTGCCTGGGTCTGGGTATGCTGGCCTGGTTGCTGGTGCTGCAAAAGCTACCGGTGGGTCTGGCTTACCCGATGCTCAGTCTTAACTTTGTTTGGGTAACGCTGGCGGCCTGGGGTATCTGGCGCGAGCCGGTCAGTGCCCGCCACTGGCTGGGGGTCGGGTTGATCATTGTGGGGATCGTTACGCTGGGAGGCGCGGCATGACGGGCGTCGTATTAACGCTTATCAGCGTATTGCTCACCAGCGCCGCCCAGCTCGCGATGGGCTTTGCCATGTCGTCGCTGCCGCCGGTATCGGAGTATATGGCATTTGCCCGCGCGCTCTGGCCCGTGCAACTGGATACCGCACTGTTGCTGGCCGGGCTGGCGGGGTATCTGGCATCAATGTTCGTCTGGTATCTGGCACTGCACCGCCTGGCGCTGAGTAAAGCCTATGCGCTGCTTAGCCTGAGTTATGTGCTGGTGTGGCTGGCATCACTGCTGCTGCCGGGCTTCCATGGCGTCTTTTCGTGGCAGTCGCTGGTGGGAGTGTTGATGATTATGTCAGGGGTGTGGGTGATTTTTGTGCCGGGGAACACGTCATCTCCCGAATGAAGATGCGCCCGATGTAGGCCGGATAAGGCGTCAGCCGTCATCCGGCACACAGACAACACTCAGCGAATCGCCAGCAGCAACACACCTGATGTAATCAACACCAGCCCCGCAATCTCTTTAAGCCCCGGGCGCTCGCCTAAAAAAATCACCGCGAAAATCGCCACCATCACCACGCTCATCTTATCGACCGGCACCACCTTAAAGGCTTCTCCCAGCTTCAGCGCGCGGAAATAACAGACCCAGGACGCCCCGGTTGCCAGCCCCGACAGCAGCAGGAAGAACCAGGTGCGTTTACCAATCTCCAGCGGGTTTTGCCATTTTCCGGTGGCGAAAATAAAGGCCGCAAGGATAACGATGATGACAACGGTGCGGATCAACGTGGCAAAGTCAGAATCAACGTTCTGAATACCGACCTTGGCAAAGATAGCCGTCAGGGCGGCAAAAAAGGCGGACAGTAACGCCCAGATGAACCAGTTAGTTAATGAAAACATGACATTCTTACCTTCCGTTCGTCGAATTATCGCAGGTAGCCTTAGCCGTTAAAAACCCGCGCGTTACCCGTAATATGGATGTCGACCATTGTACTCGCGAATAGCTGCGGTTGGGTGACAGAAGTGACCGTCAGGATTTGATTGCTGTCAGTAAAACAGAGGGTTAACGTCGAAAGGTAGCCAGCAAAATCGATATCGACGACGCGCACCGCCGACGGCCCGGCAGCAGGAGAAATCCTCAATTGTTCAGGGCGTAACATAATGCGCCGGGTGCCGCGAAGGTGAGCATCGTCCACCGGGACATCTCCCAGCAGACAGCGCGCTTTCCCGTGAGCAATGTCAGCGGTGAGGATCAGCGCATCACCGAGAAACAGCGCGGTTTGTTCGTCCACCGGTCGGGCATACAGCTCCTGGGGCGTGCCGACCTGAGTGAAACGCCCCTGCTGGATGACTGCAATTAAACTTGCAAACGAGAGTGCCTCGTTCTGATCGTGAGTCACCAGCACTGAAGCCACTCCTGCCTGCGACAACAGATCCGCCGTCGCCCGCCGGGTCGCAGCACGCAGGCCGGTATCCAGCGCAGAAAAAGGCTCATCAAGCAACATCAACGACGGCTGCTGCGCCAGCGCTCGCGCCAGGGCCACGCGCTGCTGCTGACCACCGGAAATCTCATGCGGCCAGTGGCGCGCCAGCTGCCTGTCGAGGGAGACCATTTCCATCAGTTCCTCTACCCGTTTGCGCCTTAGCGCACGGGAGCCCTCAATCCCCCAGGCAATGTTCTCCTCGACCCGAAGATGGGGAAACAGCGCCCCTTCCTGCGGCACAAAACCAATATTGCGCAGGTGCGCGGGCACCGCGTTGACGCCGTCAAAAAGGGGTTTGCCCCGCAGGGTGATAAGACCACTGTCGGGACGCTCAAACCCGGCAATAATACGCAGCAGCGTGGTTTTCCCGGAGCCAGACGGCCCGACAATCGCCGTTCGGCTGCCTGCGGACAGCTGAAGACTCACATCATCCAGCACCGCCACTGCGCCAAAACGTTTCGAAATATGGGAGAGTTCAAACATCTCAAAGGCCCGATAGTTTTTGTGATTGCTTATAAAGGAGCCCGGTTAAGGGAAGCGAAATCAGGATCATAAAGAAGGCGTAAGGCGCGGCGGCAACGTAATCAATTTCGCTGGTTAGCGCCCAGAACCCGGTTGCCAGCGTGCGTGTACCGAGCGGCGACAGCAGCAGCGTGGCGGTCAGCTCGTTACTCACGCCAAGGAACACCAGCGCGGCGGCGGCCCCTGCCCCTGGTGCTGCCAGACGCAGTGTGACGTTAAACAGTGCCACAGCGGGCGTTTTCCCGAGACTTTGCGCCACCTGCTCAAGCTCAACCGGTGCCTGCGCAATACCGGCACGCAGGTTAATCAATGCTCTGGGCAGGAACATCAGCACATAGGCAAGAAACAGGGTCACTTCCGTCTGATAGATGGGGTGTGCGTAATGGATGGTAACGGTCACCAGCGCCAGCGCAATCACAATGCCCGGCAGTGAGCTGGTCATGTAGGTACAGCCTTCCAGCACACGAACAAGCCGGCCCGGATGGCGCACCCCAAGCCAGGCGGTGGGAATAGCGCAAAGGGTGGTAAGCAGCGCCCCGGCGGTACCCAGCCAAAGCGTCTGGCGTAAGGAGAACCATAAATCCGGCTTTAGCCAGTTCTCAAGCCCGCCTACCCATATCCACCGCCCCAGCGCGGCAAGCGGAGTACCGAGCGCCAGCAGCACCACGACGGCAACCAGGAGCTGCCCCAGCCCGTGGCTAATAACCCCAAGCGAAACCCGTTGTTGCGCGCGTGCCGAGCCGGAACCGACGCGGGAATAACGCGCGCTGCCCCGGCTGACCCCTTCAAGCGTCAGCAGCAGCAGGCAGCACAGAGCGAGAACGCCTGCCAGCATGCTGGCGGCGGGTCCGCTGAATGAGGACTGGAACTGATCGTAAATGGCGGTGGTAAAGGTATCGAAGCGGATCATCACATAGAGGCCGTACTCCGCCAGCAGATGAACGGCCACCAGCAGCGCCCCGCCCCAGACGGCAAGCCTGAGCTGGGGCCATACCACGCGAAAGAAGATTTGCCAGGGCGGCACGCCTAAGGAAGCGGCCACATCTTCGAGATTAGGATCCAGCCGCCGCAGTACGGCGGCCACCGGCATGTAAATAAAGGGGTAGTAGGCAAGAATCGAGAGAAACACCACGGCGGACAGGCCGTGCAATGACGGAATCACGCTCACCCACGCATAACTTTGCACAAAGGCCGGTATCGCCAACGGGGCGACCACCAGCAACGACCAGATACGCCAGCCGCGTAGCGCAGTTCTTTCCGTTAACCAGGCAAGGGACACGCCGACGACCACACAACCGGGCACCGCCAGCAAAATGAGCCAGAAGGTGTTACTTAACAACTCCCCCACTCTGGGGCGAAAAATGAGCGCCTTCGCGGTTTCCCATCCCGTATCGATTCCGGCCGTCATCACAAACCCCACCGGAAGCAGTGCCAGTAAAGAAATAAACATGGCTAATACCACCAACAGCATCGCGGGACGCGGTCGATAAGTTTGGCGCTGTTCTTTAAATACCTGCGGAATGCTCAAACCCGACATAAGACGCTCACCTTTATTTACAGCAGACCTGCCTCGGTCATTAATTCAGTGACTTTCTTACTGTTCAGCGAAGACGGCTCCACTTTCGGTGCGTCTAACTTATTCAGCGGTACCAGTTTTTCGTTGGAAGCAGAATTAACACCCACTGCATATTCAAATGCCGTGTTGGTACGCAGCGTATCCTGACCTTCTTTACCGGTTATCCATTTAATAAACGCCTGCGCCTGCGCTTTATGTTTGCTGGATGCTAAAACACCGCCACCGGAAATACTAACAAAGGCACCCGGGTCCTGATGTTTAAAATAATGCAGTTGGGTATTTTTACTGTTTTCGCCCGTTTTAGCCTGGTCAACGAAATAGTAGTAATGGTAGATAATACCGCCATCAATTTGACCCGCATTGACCGCTTTCAAAACGGTGCTGTTGCCTTTATAGGCCACGAAGTTAGTCTTCATTGCTTTGAGCCAGTCGAGCGTTGCTTTCTCGCCTTTCAGAGCGAGCATGGCGCTGACGATAGCCTGGAAATCAGCACCGGACGGAGAGGCAGCCCAACGGCCCTTCCACTCGGGTTTTGCCAGATCCATCATAGACGCAGGAAGCTGTGACTCACTGATTTTAGACGGGTTATAAACGAACACGGTGCTGCGTGCCGCAATGCCAATCCAGCGGCCGTGCGCCGGCTGGAAGGAAGCCGGCACCTGTTTGAGGGTGGCGGCATCGAGAGAGGCAAACAGCTTCGCGTTGTCGACCAACGTCATCGCCGGGGAGTTTTCAGTGAGGAAAACGTCTGCCGGAGAGACCGAGCCTTCCTGCACCAGCTGGTTACCTAACTCGGTATCACCGCCGTTACGCAGCGTCACTTTAATACCGGTTTCTTTCGTGAAGCCATCCACCCACGACTGAACCAGATTTTCATGCTGCGCATTATAAACAACAATACCGTCGTCGTTATCTGCGGCTAAAGCGGCAGGTGCAGCAAGAATTGACGAGATGACCATAGCTATCGAACACAAAGACGAAAAATGTTTTTTCATCATCATTCCTTATAAAAATATGTGTATAAACGAAGCGTCTGCAAACAGGCTGGAGTTTAAACACAAGGCTAGCGGAATGAGAATCGAAACAATTCTCAATAATTAAGTTCGATATTTAATTCTGACCAGACGTTAAGCGTAAGATATTCTTTCAGTTGAAACAACGGAGATCACACTAACATTAAGAAAACCTTAAGATAAAGCCCAACAAAGATTATTTTTCTCTGCCATACTCTTTTTAAGCTAATGGCCTTTTCTTCCTGGGCATATAAAATTAATATCATGACGTCTGCGCGTCAGCCTGGATACAACAAAAGATAATAAGAGGCTAACAGATATCCACATGAAAGACAGGAAATTAGATCCTATCGCTAAAATTGCCATGCGTAGTCGGGGCATTACGGTCAAAGAGCGACGGGTACGTTTTCAGGGTGAAATTATTGTTTTTAAGTACAACGAAGATCGCTATGACGTGTACCTCAATGAGGTAAAAGTGGGCGACATCGTCACCAACAATATCAATGACGCTATCGCCACCTGGAAACAGCGCAAATCAAAGCTCTGAATCTCACCCGATAGCCCCCACCGCCCTTCTGAATGATCCTTGCTGCCCTTAAGGCAGCATAATGTCATTATAAAGCGCCGACAGTTGGCTTCGCAGATAACGCACCGCTTTATGTTTGCGCGATAACAGGGTTTGTACCGGCAACCCTGTTTCACGTGCAAGCTGCTTAAAGCTGTAATTCTGCAATGTCGTTTTTTCAAATACCTCCCGCTGGCCTGGCGGTAATGCCGCCAGTGCATTTTCGAGTTCATCCCAGAAAATTTCACTTAAGCGGGCATCTTCCGGCGTGTTCGCTTCGCTGAATAAGATGGCACGGCAATCATTCTCAATGTCGTCGTCATCAGAAAATAACCACTCCCTCTTTTTACGTGAGCGATCCACCATTTCATTGCGCGCAGCGCGAAACAGCCAGGCGGAGACATTCTCGACGGGTTGCTCAACGTTAATTAATTGCAGCGTCAGATCCTGGAGGATGTCGTCCACATCTTCCCGCACGGGAATACGGCGACGGATAAATGCCCTGAGCTTTGTCTGGCACGCTAAAAGCGCATCCAGAATTCGCGCTGAGCGGGTGTTATCGGCATTATCCATCGCGGTCACTGGTTATCAGACGGTTTAACGGATTCATTATTATTGCCGGGCTTTTCATCTTCCCCACGGCATCCCCAGCCATGACGATGGCCACGACGGTGGCGCATGGCAAAAAAGGCCTGCTTTTCCTCTTCGCTCATATTCATCCATCTGTCGTGTAATTGCCGGTTGTCTCGTGCCATTCTGAACATCATCGGCCCCATCCCCATTCCGCCAAATAAAATCCGACACAGCACCAGTAACCCGAGGGCGCTCCAGAAACTGATGGTTTTAAGACCAAATAGTGCAGGTATTAATGCATTCCACAATGACATCACCAGCAACGTCATCACGATTGTGATAATAATGAACAGTAATCCAAACTTGCCAGGACGGCGGCGATGGCTTCCAAAATGTCTCATTGTTTCTACTCCACTTACGTTAGTCGTATCGGGGTAGACGAATGAGCAATGAAAATATTGCTACAAAACGCAAAAAATTTTGGCTTTATGCGCAAAAAATTTCTCGCTCGCTCACAACCTGACGGAAAAGACCTACGATTTTGCAGGATATAAGCAGCGCACTGCGCTTTTATGGGGCAATACATCATATTTATACAAGTGAGAACTGATATCGCTGTGCAAAAAAATATATCACGGTGTTAAAATCTGAGCGTCGTTTTAAAAAATAATGCGCTATAGCGTAATTACTCTCAATTCCGGTATTGATTTTTACCCAATAATAACTAAAAATTGTTTTGTTAGATTTTAATTTCCAGGACAAGGAGTAATGTGATGTCAGAAGCACTAAAAAACCTTAACAACATTCGCACCCTTCGCGCACAATCTCGTGAAGTTTCTCTTGAATCTCTTGAAGAGATGCTCGAAAAGCTGGTTGTTATTGTTGAAGAACGTCGTGAAGAAGAATCTTCACAGAAACGTGAACTCGAAGAGAAAGAAGCCAAGCTGGCTGCATTCCGTCAGAAATTACTTGATGAAGGTATTGATCCGACTGAACTTCTCTCTTCACTGAAAACCACCACGACTAAGCGTAAGTCAGTGCGTGAGCCGCGTCCGGCTAAATATAAGTATATTGACGAAGACGGCAGCGAGAAAACCTGGACCGGCCAGGGTCGTACGCCTAAAGCAATTACTGCTGCTATTAAGCAAGGCAAAAAACTCGAAGATTTCGCTATCTGATTTCTTTAGTGGGGAGATAACCTGTCTCCCCACTTCCCTTTCTTACTGCACATCCTCTTTCATTACTCAGATTCTTATGTGCGTTTTCGCGCACGATTCAAAGCACATCGCCAATAAGAATAATTCCTGGTTTCTGCCGCCGCATTTACGCCTCGTTTAACATTTGCCTTTAAGACAGGTTAAATAATCACCGCAATCTTTAGTTATCCTTCAGAAGTATCCTGGATATTTTTGCTTTTATCCGTGTGGTATTCCTCGTCACACTGACGTAATTGTCGCAAGGGTGTCAGCCTGACGACATCATTGCCACAGTATAATCCCTGCAATGAACATGTGTTTTAAAATAGTAATGTTGTTTGTCGGATTAACATCCATGCTGAAGAAATGAATACTTCTTCACAATTCCTGCTTTTTTAAAGAAGCATTTAAAATGCCTGAAGACATCATTTCACCAGCTGAATGTTACTGGCTGCGCAGGGCGCATGTTTTCCGTAGCAAAAATAAAAGGGTTATTACAGGAGTTATTCATCGTCATTTACACCCCCTGTTTTGTGAAATTATTCCTGCCGTTTTTACCCACAAGATTATTCTCAGACGGTTGTAAAGGCAGCAAATGCGCGTAAGAGGAACGACAGTCAATACGGGGGCAGAGTGAAACCAGGATGGCGATTGAAGTTTTATACGGCCTCAGAGCTGCATAATCCCCCGCGCCATCGCCGCGTTACGCCAGTCGAGCAACACATCGTATGTCTCCCGCGCCACTTCGCTAAACCCGGTAATAAAGAGCGCGGCGCATATCGACTGATACGCAGTATTACTCACCAGTTCAGCCAGGGCATCCCGGAGCAAAGCCAGGGTCTGCGGTGATGTTCGCCGGGAGGTTATCAGCGGTAAACCCGGCGCGAGGGGGCTCTGGTCGATAATGACCAGCCCGTCCAGTAACATGGGATGATGGCGCCTGATAAGCGCCCAGGTCACGCAGTCTATTGCCGCGATATCCGCCGTGCCTTTATGCAGTTCACGCAAAGACGCGTAATGGCTGCCGCTTAACAACACGCGGGAGAAAAACGCGCCGTCCGTCGCCAGCGGGGTGATCATCTTCATCAGGACGTTGTAGCCGGACTGGGAATCCATACTGTTGCACACCACCCGCCGCCCACGAAAATCGGCAAGCTGTCGGTGTTTATCTTCCATACGGGCGACGAGAAAACTGCGATAACTTATGCCTTCGCAGCCGGGGGCAGAATAGTGAAAGCCGCCGACCAGTTGGACTTCTGGTAACCGGGTCACCAGAGGGAACCCGCAGGTCTGGCTGAACAGCACATCATCGCTTAACCAGTGGGCCAGCAGGTTATCCCCCACCTGAACGGGGGCAGTGGCTATCCCTCGCTCCGCCAGCAGATGTTGTAACGCCCGCAGGAGAGCCTCACCGTCCGGGCGGTGCAGGCTGTACATCGGAAAGGCTATCGGGTACGTCATGTGTTTCGCTCGCGTTAAAACCGGGGTGGACATTGACCTCCACCGACCTGAAGAAAAAGTGTTTTACCCATTCTCCGTAACCCCGCACCAGAAACCCACTGTTACGTTGCTGATAATCAGCACGGTACAGCAGATAAATTTTGCGCAGCCCATACCAGGGCACACCGGGTAAATCATGGTGTACAGAATGATAGTTCAGGTTGAGAAACAGCACCCGCCAGGGCCAGGCCGCTTCATTGATAACCGATCGCGCAAGTGGATCGTCCGCCACACGGTGCTCCAGGAAGGATCGAATCTTGGTTAACGCCAGCGACGGATAGCTCACCGCCAGCACAAACCACAACACGGAGACATCACAGCGCGCAATCCAGGCAAAAATCATCGCCAGCAACCCCAGGTGAACCAGCCACATCATGATGGTGCGCCACTGCCGCTGGCGAAACGCCACGACGGCATCTTGCGCCATGCCCACAATATCCAGCACCGGCGCAATCAGCAGCCTTCCGGCAAAGGTGTTGCGCAGTTGAATGAGCCTGCGCTGCCAGCGGGATAACCGCCGCCAGTGGCGAGTGGAGAAATAGTAGGATTCGGGGTCGTCGTCCGGCAGCGTCAGGCTATGCGCCCGATGGTGTGCGAGATGCGAATCCCGGTATAAGCCGAAGGGATACCAGACCGCCAGCGGCAGCAGGCCAAAAAGCTGGTTGAACCAGGGCCAGCGCGTCGGGTGACCATGAATCAATTCATGTTGTAACGACATATACCAGGTGGTGAACCAGATGAGCAACACCGTGGCCGGCACAAGACCCAGCGTGTGCCAGAATGCGAGAGTCGTAAACCAGCCGCCATAAATCACGCCGATTAATATCCAGGTTGGCCATTCCGTTCGCCACATCCGGGTGCGGGAAAGCTGTTGAATCAGCGCCCGCTGCTGGTCATGCAAATACGCCGTATTGCCTTTCGTCATTCACTCATACACCCTTGCGCCCATTCTCTCTGGCGACGATGTGAGAAATGCCTCGAAATAACAAAGTATTTAAATGGATTAGCTCATGCGCAAAATGGTTTAACGGCGAAGTTCAATAACCCGATGGTGGCCGCCACGGTACTCACCATCTGGCGGCGCACCATAATTTATTCATTTTATCTCCATCATCTCTGACTTTATTTAGGCTATTTTTCTCAGGTTCTTTGCCCTGGTGACCGGCTTCCTGCGCCGCATAATAAAGAGATGAATGACCAGGCCACGCTTTTGAGCGGAAAACTTACAGCGGCGCACAGATTCATATCGCCAACGACCTCTTCCCCAGCCCCGGCTGGCGCGACAACACCTTGATCACGGTTTCTTTCCACGTTCGGGTAACAAGAGCAACCCGTTTTGCAGGGAGCATGAGAGCGCAACGTCATGAAGAAAAAAACGCAGATTCCGGTGAGCAAGGTGGATTTTTATGACTTCAAATATGAGCTGGAACGCGCCGTGCTGGCGACCAGCCAGGACAGCTCTCAGCAGTGCCTCACGCGGGCAAAGTTTCTTTGCTACCTGATGTGCCGCAATCTTGGGCACCAGTACGTGCAGCTTTTTGACGAGACCTTTAACAGCGCGGACGATGCCGTGCGCGCCACAACCCATAAAAAAGAAAAAACCCGGCAGTTCAGAAACCACTTCTCCCGGCTAAAGCATGCGCTTTATGACGATTGAGACGTGGGTGTGCGCATCAGCGGCAGCTGTGCCAGCATCTGCTGGAGGTTAATAGCATCCCAGGGAAGATGTTCGGCGATACCCAGCCCAACGACATTCGCCACCTCTGCAATGTCGTTAAGCAGGGTGATGACCTGTTGCAGGGAGAGCCTGCCACGTGCCACCTCTTCAAGGCCTGAGTCAATGCCCTGAGGGTTTTCAAAAAGCTGTGCGCGAAACAGCGCAGGGTCGAGCACATCAAGATCCAGGTGAATGGCCAGATGCCTGGCGCCGGTCGATTTGAACCAGTCGAGCACCGGCGCACTGCCCTGCTGCGCCAGCACGTCCGGGCTGACGCTTTTAAGGCCCAGACGCGCCATTTCGCCAGCCTCCCACGCTGACGGGGAATGAACGCCTGCGTACAACACATTCTTAGCGTTAAGCGGCACCGTCACCTCACCGGCGAGGGCGGTTCCCCCTTCACCGAGGAGATGAGCCAGCACCATCGCATGCCCGTGGGACAACTGCCGGGCGGTGGAAATATCCGGGTGCGAGTCCACCCATAAGACCGCCAGATCGCCGTCATAACGCGCGTTGAGCCAGGCAAACGGTGCCAGATCCACCAGGCAATCGCCCCCCAGCACCACCAGTTTGTCCGGCGTGTGCTTTTCAATCAGCTGGCGCGCCGCACGCTGCTGTTTCACCAGCGTGCGGAGCGCCACAATGCCCTCTTCCTGCGCCAGCGGCGTCCCGTCGGCGGTCTGCACCGGAACTTCTTCCAGCGGGCCATCGTGCGCCGGAGCAAGCCACGCCAGGAGCTTTGCACCAAAGTAATAGGGTGGGTTATTTCCTCCCTGCCATTGCGGGAAGATCAAACGGAGGGTTTTTGCAGCCTGCCGGGTCATGTGGGACTCCTGTCAGTCACGGTCGATGTGCTCACACTAACTGTTTTCATTTTTGCTCAAAAGCGCGTTGTTTTGCCTTCACTGTCCATATTTATGGATAATAGCGAGACAACAGGCTTATCTGAGGGCAAGACGTGAACCAATTGCTGGCAATGCGGGTTTTTCTGCGGGTTGTGGAATCCGAGTCGTTCACCCAGGCGGCGAATCAGTTGCTTATGCCCCGCTCGTCGGTCAGCAAACTGATTACCGATCTCGAAAAACATCTGGGCATTACGCTCATCCACCGCACGACCCGCGCCGTGGTCATCACCCCTGAGGGGCTTGAGTATTACAGCCATGCGCTGCGCATCATTGGCGAACTCGATGAAGTGGACTGCGCCATCAGCGACAAAAAACTTAAGCCTCGCGGACACCTACGTATCGACGCCCCCGCCTCGTTTGCGACCTGTTTACTGATTCCGGCGCTCCCCGAATTTGAGCAGGAATATCCTGATATCAGTCTGTCGGTGGGGATCAGTGACCGCACAATGAACATTCTGGGTGAAGGGATCGATTGTGCGATCCGCGCCGGTACGCTGCAGGATATGTCGATGATCGGCAGAAAAATCTGCGAGCTGAAAAACATCGTCTGTGCGTCTCCGGCGTACCTGGAACGCATGGGCACGCCGACCACGCCTGATGAAGTCGCCGCCTCCCACGTTCATGCCGGGTATTTCTTTGCCTCCTCAGGAAAACCCGATCCGCTGGTTTTTGTTCGCAACGGTGAGCGCATCGAAATCGATAACGGCAAGTACTGCACGAATGACGGGAATGGCCTCACGAGTATGATGCTGGCCGGGCTGGGCATCGGGCAGCATATGCAGGCGGTTGTCCAGCCGTGGCTTGCGAGTGGTGAACTGGTCGAGCTCCTTCCCGAGTGGTCCAGGCCGTCGGTCTCTTTCCATGCCATTTACCCGCCCAATCGCCACCAGAGCGCGCGCCTGCGGGTGTTCGTCGACTGGCTGGTTAGCCGTTTTGGCGCACTGAGGTAACACCTGCCGCCGGGAAGAGCCGCTCACTAAGGAAGTCGATCAGTACACGTAATTTGGGTGACGGATGTCGGCTGGTGGGCCAGAGCAGGTGGATGACGCCGGTGTGGGTGGCGTCATCCGCGAGCACTTCCCGCAGGCAACCTTCCGCCAGTTTGTCGCGAATGGCAAAGTCAGGCAGCCAGGCAATCCCCAGCCCCTGCAGCGCAAAGCAGACGCGGGTTTCAATGTTGTTGCACACCATGGACGCGGGCAACGGCAGCTCGTTTTCGCCGTCGTTGCCGCGCATCAGCCAGCGCTCCACTTTCCCGCTCGACGGAAAGCGGTACTGCAGGCAGGTGTGACCCAGCAGGTCAGCGGGGGATTGCGGTTCACCGCGCAGCGCAAGGTACGACGGAGCAGCGACGGTGATAAAGCGAAAATGACCAAGCTTGCGGGCAGAAAGGCGTGAATCGGCGGGCTGACCAATGCGCAAGACCGCGTCAAAACCTTCGGCGATGACGTCCACCATCCGATCGCTAAAGTCGAGCTCCAGCTGGATCTCCGGGTACTGGCGCATAAACTCCCCCAACACCGGCAGTACCAGGGTGCCAACCAGCGGTAAACTCAACCGCAGCTTACCCATCGGGCGTGCGGAGGCCTCCGTGAGTTCCTGCTGGACGGCGTCGATTTCCGCCAGAATCCGTCGGCTGCGTTCCAGCAACAGATGCCCTTCTGCCGTAAGCCTGATGCTGCGCGTACTGCGATGAAACAGGCGAACACCGAGCTTTTCCTCCAGTCGGGCAATGCTTTTACCCACCGCCGACGCCGAAATACCCAGATGCCGACCGGCCGCCACAAAACTGCCCGCTTCTGCCACCTGCACAAACACCACAAAGCCGTTGAGACTCTCCACGCTCCCTCCTGCCATTACGGACATTTTTGTCCGCAGAGAGATGAAATATACCCCTCTTTTTCCGCAATGGTGAAGCCTCTACTGTGAAGTCGTTGTTAACAGAGGAGTTAAACCCATGCACGATTTTATTGAGAGCGTTACCCGTCAGGCCCTGAACGCACAGCGACTGGTGGGCGTGGAAGTCATGGTCAGCCACCGTGGGCAGACGGTTTATCACCAGGCGTCGGGCTTTGTTGACCGGGAAAATCAGCGTCGACTGGAAACCGGCACCCTGTTCCGTCTGGCTTCCGTGAGTAAGCCCATTGTCACGACCGCCGCGATGGTGCTGGTTCAACAGGGCAAATTGAGTCTTGATACCCCGGTCGCACATTACCTGCCCGACTTTAACCCGCGTCTGGCGGATGGCAGCCCGGCAACGCCGACTCTGCGCCAGTTGATGAGCCACACCGCCGGGCTGGGCTATCGTTTCCTGGAAGAAAACAGCGACGGGCCTTATGCCCGCGCAGGCGTCTCGGACGGGATGGACGATTCCGGGCTGACGCTCAATGAAAATATCCATCGTATTGCCTCGGTGCCGCTGCTTTACTCTCCCGGTAGCGCCTGGTGTTACTCCCTGGGCATTGACGTGCTCGGTGCGGTTATTGAACAGGTGCAGGGTGAGCCGCTGGATAACGCGGTCAGCACGCTGGTGACCGGGCCGCTGGGCATGACTGCCACCGGCTTTTATGCCCCAGCAGGAAGGGAGGTTGCGATCGCCTACGTTAACGGTCAGCCGCAGCCGCACCGGTTACAGGAGGGGGAATATGCCGCTCCTTTTGAGAATACCGTTGGCGTGCGCTACAGCCCGGCGCGTGTGTTTGACCGTCAGGCTTATCCGTCCGGCGGTGCGGGCATGGTCGGCACGGCCAGCGACCTGATGCGTCTTTTAGAGACGCTGCGCCGTGGCGAAGGGGAACTCTTAGACCCGCGATGGGTGGCTGAAATGGGTCGCGACCAGATAGCACCGCATGAGATACCGGACACGCCCGGCGTCGGTTTTGGCCTCGGCTTTTCTGTGCTGCGTGACCCGACGCTCGCCTGCTCGCCGGAATCCACCGGCACCTGGCGCTGGGGCGGCGCATACGGCCATGCGTGGTTTGTTGACCCTGCGCGCGAACTTAGCGTTGTGGCGTTTAGCAACACCCTGTACGAAGGCATGTCCGGGCAGTTTGTGAATGACCTGCGCGACGCGGTGTATCGCGGTCTCGAGGGGGCACAATGAGCCGCCCCGGTGAGCGGCTCCCCCTCGTGCCGCTGCTGGCACTCTGCATGGCCGCGTTTGTGACTATTGTGACCGAAGCGCTGCCCGCCGGATTGCTGGTGCGGATGGCAGAGGATCTGCAGATTAGCGTGGCGGCAGCCGGGCAGAGCGTTACAGTGTACGCCATCGGTTCTTTTGCCGCGGCGATCCCGCTCATGGCCCTGTTACAAGGATGGCGACGCAGGCGTTTGCTCATCCTCACCCTGGCGGGGTTTACCCTCGCCAATACGGTGACGGCGTTTGCCACCGACTATGCCCTGATGCTGGCGGCACGTGCCGTTGCCGGTATTGCTGCCGGGGTGCTGTGGGCGCAACTGGCCGGCTACGCCGCCGCTATGGCCCCGGCGCACAAGCGGGGTAAGGCGATAGCCATTGCGATGGCGGGCACACCGCTGGCGCTTTCCATTGGCGTGCCCATCGGTACCTTTATTGGCAACCTGATTGGCTGGCGGTTGTGCTTTGCCGCGCTGAGCGCCATGTCGCTGCTGCTGATGGTGATCCTGCGCCTGAGCGCGCCGGATGTCGCCGGACAGCCCGCTCAGCAACGTTTATCCCTGGGCCGCGTACTGCGCTTACCCGGCGTGCGCAATGTGTTGCTGCTGGTCCTGACCTTTGTGCTGGCGCATAACCTGCTCTACACCTGGATTTCGCCGTTCCTCGCCCCCTCGGGGCTGGCGGCGCGAACCGATGCGGTGCTGCTGCTGTTTGGCCTCTGCTCGCTGGTCAGTATTGTGCTGACAGGATTACTGGTGGACAGGCATCTTCATCGCCTCACCTTGCTGAGTATCTGCCTGTTTCTGCTTGCCGCGCTGCTGTTACAGCTGGATGTGTCCCGTGCGCCGCTCGTGTGGGTAGCCGTGATCTTCTGGGGGCTGGCCTTTGGCGGTGCTGCCACGCTGTTTCAGACCGCAATGGTACACCGGGCGCAGTCGGCCACGGACGTGGCGCAATCGATGCTGGTGACCATGTGGAATCTGGCGATTGCCGGGGGTGGCATGCTGGGTGGGCTGGTCTTGCAGAACGTGGGCATCGGGGGGATCTCTCCCTTGCTGATCGTGCTGCTGCTCAGCGCGTTGTGGTGGGCCTGGTCGTCCGGCCTGCCCCGTGCGCTTGCGCAGCATCCGTCCTGAAAAACTCAGGGCGTAACGGGTTGCCGCAGGGCAATAAACTGAGCGAACTCGGCTGAGGTGACAGGCGGTGAGAAGAGGAAGCCCTGAAAAACGGTGCAACCATACTCTTTCATCATCGACCATTGCTGTTCGGTTTCGATCCCTTCAGCGACCACTTCGAGACTGAGTTCGCTCCCCATCCGCGCAATGTTTCTGGCAATCACCCCGCCCTTTTCATTTTCAGCGGCGCTGGTGATGAAGCTGCGGTCAATTTTGATCTGCTCCAGCGGCAGCCCCCGTAGAGTACTCAGGGAAGAGAAACCGGTGCCGAAGTCGTCGAGAGAAAAGCGGAACCCGGCGCCAGCCAGTTCGTTCATGCGGGCCGCCACCGTCTCAGGGTCGGAGACAAACACGCTTTCGGTCAGCTCCAGATGCACCTGCTGACAGGGAATGTTGTCCGCATGAACCCGTTTGAGGAGTTTGCGCACAAAATCAGGCTGCATCAGGTGGTCAGCGGTAATATTGATGGATACGGTTAACGAACGCGTGGCCTCGGCGTCCTGCCATTTCAGCAAATCACTAAACGCATGGGATATCACCCACTCGCCAATCATCGGCATTAACCCGGCGTCCTGAGCATCCGGGAGAAAAGCCGAAGGCGGTAATAATCCTAAGGTGGGGTGATTCCAGCGAATCAGCGCTTCGGACCCCGTTACCTGGCCTGCGGCGTTAACCATCGGCTGGTACATCAGCATAAATTGCTCGTTATACAACGCATGCTGAATGGCTTTGGCACGCTGGGCGCGCCGCGAAAAATCGGTGTGCATCGCCACGATGCCGCCAAATAAAAAGAGCGTTGCCAGAACCGGATTCAGCCACGAGCTGACCACGCGGAAACTGCGCGAGATGGGATCGTCCATCGACAGGGCGCCGACGGTGCTGCAGTAAAAAATAAAGGCGGCAAGACTAAGCAGAATAATGACGATCTGCATGCGTGAGCGGTACTGCTGATAATTCATGTAACCCACAAGGGCAATAACGGGCAAATAGAGATGGGTAGTGCGCTGAACAGAATCATCGGGGACGTCATAGCGATAGCAAAAAATAACCACAAAAAGTAAGCAGGCAATCTGGGCGTACATCAGTCCGGTGGAAAAATGACCTTTTACCGCAATACGCCAGCAGGGCAGGATAACCACCGCCAGAATAAGCAACGAAATGACGAGTTCCCATTCTTTGAGCGAAATGAAAAACGTTAGCCATCCCAAACAAACGACAAATCCGGTCCAGGCAGCAACCCGGCAAAGAAAAGCCAGATGCTCAGTTGCAGGAACCATTATGGGATAGCTACGACGCATTTTATAAACACTCCTTTCACCCGCAAGATTTCAATATAAAACCATCATCTTTAAACTGCCAGCCTGCGAATATGACAGTTCAGTCAAACCGGCGTTTTTGTGGCTCAGCTACGCCGACTGAAACATAATATCGGCCCGATTTTCAATATCAAACTGCAGGATTAGTTGCGTTACAGTTTAATTCACCACATGGAATATTAGCATGTGAAGGTTTCACAAAAAAATCTCATCACTAATTTGGCTTTAGCACGGCAATAAGTGAATGCAGTTCGTCATTCATTTATTAGGATAAATCTCAGAAGACATCCCTTTTTGAACAGAGATAAATCTCAATACACGCCTGATTAAAATTGCTTTTGAGGGGTGTCTATGTTTTGATCAAGCGACTGATAAGAGGCTGTAAACTTTTTGATAAGCATGGATGTTTATGTTCAGAAGAAAATTCCATCTCCGCACTTTGATGCTAGCGCTCTCCGTCGGAGGGATTTTACTTACCTCTTTGTTACTTCTCAGTGCCTTAACGCTGTTTCAAAAAGGCAACATCGAAGACAGTCTGCTGGAAAGTAACCTCGCCTACGCCCGTAAGCTCGCCGATACCACCGATCGCTATCTGATGACCGCGCAAAGAGAACTCGCTTACAGCGCCAGTTTGATTGAGAACTTTAACAACGTTAATCAGTTAAAACAGGAAGCAAATCGTCTGCGCTTACAGTCTGGCTTTTTCAATTCGGTAGTGATCGTCAGTGCGGACGCCATCATTACTGCGGCCTCGCCAGAAAGTTTAGGTTTGATTGGTGTAAAACTGGAATCACAAACCACCGAACAGGCTATTAAGGCCAAAAAAGCATTCATCTCTGAGCCTTTTGTTTCTGCTGCTGGTAATTACGTGGTCCTCGTTTCTCAACCTATATTTAGTAAGGGTGGGAAATACCTTGGTTATTTAGGTGGGACTATTTACCTAAAAAAAGAAGGCATCCTGAGTGAGATCCTCAGTATGCATTTTTACGATAATAAAACCGACGTCAGCATCGTCAGTAGCCACGGTAAAATCATTTTCAACCGGGATACTTCGCTGGTTAGCAAAGATTTCAAACCAGGTGCAACGCTTAAAGAGAAACTTACCAGTACCCGCAACGGTTATTTTTATGACGGCAACGTTAATTCGGGTGAGCTGGTGGGTTATGCGAGTATGAATCAGGCAAACTGGAAAATTATTATTTCCGGGGCTCCGGATAGCGTTTCGCGTATTTTATTGCAAACGGTGATCAATGCATTCTGGTTTACGCTGGGGATTATTGCCCTGACAGCCGCCACGGTGACGTTCTTCTCCGCCAGAATATCCTTCCCGCTGGAAAGACTGGTGGAATTTGCCCGGGAAGAAGACAGCGAAGTGACGCTGAAAAAACTCTCAAAAATTAACGCCTGGTATAACGAAGCCGATCGTTTGCGAGAAGCGGTTATGATTCATCTGCAAATGATGACGCGCAGAGTGAATAAGCTCAGTGATGAGGCCATGACCGATCCCCTGACCGGGCTTTATAACCGTAAGGGATTTGAGGTTCTGGTCAAACGCCATGCCGCCACGGAAGAACATTGCATCATTGCGATTGATATCGACCACTTTAAAAAGATCAATGACAAGTACGGGCACGCCGCCGGCGATGCCGTACTGGTGGCGCTCAGCACGCGCTTAAAAAATGTGTGCGTTGAAGACGAAATCATCTGCCGCTTTGGCGGCGAAGAATTTGTCGTGTTCCTGCCTGAGACACCGCTCACTGAGGCGGCGAACCTGGCCGAAAACATGCGCTCGCATATCGACGACGAAGATTTTCCTTACACCGGCAAGGTGACGATTTCGCTGGGTGTGGCCGGCGTCAAAGAAATGGACATTAATCTGGCGTTGCAGCAGGCGGATGAAGCCCTCTACGAAGCCAAGCGGGCGGGCAGAAACACCGCCGTCATACACCCGCAACAGGCGTCATAACAAACGACGGCATGCGTTAACTCCAGAAGGGGCAAAGGAATATTCGTGTAAGCGCAACACGACTCGCGCAAATAATGTACGAATAAGTTCGCTGCGCCCCTTATGCTATAATCACGTAACATGAACGCTGACTTTTGCTTATACTTTAACCAAACGGTAACATTCCATAAAAACCTATCTGTATGATTTCATTATGCTCTTTATTCCTGATTTGATCTAAATGACATGTTATTAAAGACAGTATTGACAGCGTCATAAAAATGACTAAATTAGATATCAAGAGGACGCGAAATTAATTTTTCGCTTATTTCAAAGGAGGATTAAAGTTGCTCTTTAATATTCCTGCGATAAAGGCCACGAAGTATTTTTGTATGGGTTAGTTACGTTGGGAAAAAGCATCCTCCCCTCGTAACAATGCTTTCAGGCCACGCAGTAAATCACGACAATCGCAGAGGGTGTAGACCAACGCGCGATGATGTAAGGCCATGATTTATTGTTTATTGTTGCGACCAGGTTGAGTTAACGCTACAGGTTCAATATCGCAACAGCAGTCAGGCTACGCATCAAAAAGTTTATATCGCGCCGGGAGATGTACTTGTTTGTCCGCTGTCATTTCAGGCACTACGAAGCCAGCGGAGTGTTTAACCGATAACTAATGGGAGGAATTTTTTTATTTTTTCAGTACCCAATATTATCAGTGATAAACGCGTACATTTAAGGTTGTACAAATAGCAGTACGAACCGATTAAGTGTATTAATGTTAAACTATGTATTAATCGTAACTTAAAAAGCCCCGACGACCAACGTTGGGGCTTTTTTTATTTCAATGGCAAACTTGCTGATAATAAAGGCACTCCTTCTGTCAGGTTCCCCTGCGCCCTGCCTTAAGGATGATCTCAAACCTCGATATACATCAACTGATACCCGGTACCGTTCGGGCGCAAACGGGCAAATCCCGATCCTGCGAAATGCATACCGGCAACGAGCCATTGTTGCTGGCTTGCCTGCGCCATAATGGTCCTGCGGGTCTTTTCTGCCTGCACCGGGTCGCAATCAAAGGCGATGGAAACACCGGGCTGTTCGGTCTGAATATGCGGGAAATGTACGATGTCACCCCAGATAAGCAGACTCTGTTCAGCGGCATTAATGCGAAACCCGGTGTGACCTGGCGTATGACCGGGTAGCCACACCGGCGTAATCCCCGGAAGAATGTCCTCGTCACTAAGATAGTGCAGTTGCTGTTCATAGACGCTCAGCACACGGCGGGCGAGGGTAAAGTTCTTTTTCCGCCGCTCAATCACCTGCGCCATCATCGCATCATCCTTCCAGTACGCTGCTTCCAGTGGGTGGATCCAGAGCCGGGCGTGTTTGAACACCGCTTCTGCGTCGGCATCCAGTAAACCGCCAAGATGGTCAGGATGACCGTGGGTCAGCAGGATGGTATCTATCTCATCAGGGCAAACACCCGCCGCCAGCAGGTTCTCACATAACTTGCCGCCGATGTTTTCCCGCCCTCCCGTTCCGGCGTCGACAAGCATTGTTCTGCCCCGCCCGCACAGCAGATAACCATGAATATGAATGTTGCCAGGCTCAGTGATGCCAGCACGGCACTGAATGTCTGTGGCCTGCGTGGTTTCAATGCCGCTGAGTAATTCCAGGCTGGCAGCCATGTTGCCATCGCTCAGGGCGGTGACCTGAAAATCGCCTATCTGGCAGGCGTTAAATACAGGATGAGACATAGGGCGCACCTTATTTCAGTAGCGGGATATTGACGTTTCATCATGCTACCTGCTGAACTGAGCGCTCAGAATCGATATTATTTCATTGCTCAGTGACATTTAGTCACTGATTTGAAAATGCCATTGCATGCAAAGAAGGGTAACGATGCGCAGAAAACTCCCCAGCAGCGCCTCCCTGCAGGCCTTTGAAGCCGCCGCCAGACACGGCAATTTTGCCCGGGCAGCACAAGAGCTGTCGCTGACCGAAGGGGCTATCAGCCGTCAGATTGCACGCCTGGAAGCCTTGCTCAACTGCCGGTTGTTTGACCGCACGGGCAGCCGGGTGCAGCTTAATCCAAACGGCGCACGCTATGCCCACCGCGTGCGGGAAACGCTGGAACGTCTTGACCGGGATACTCAGTATCTGACGGGGATCCCCGACGGCAGCCGCAGCCTGGAAATCGCAGCGCCGCCGACCTTCGCCAGCCGCTGGCTGATCCCTCGCCTTAGCAGCTTCAGGCAACAACACCCGGACATCATGCTGAACATCGCGGTGCGAACCGACCCGTTTATTCTTACCGGCAGCGGGTTTGATGCCGCCGTCCATTTCGATCACCCGGCGTGGGCAGGGATGCGCGTCACACCGCTTTTCGAAGAGCGACTGGTGCCAGTCTGCCATCCTGCATTGCTGACCGACATTGAGATAAACGCTCAGTTAAACAACCTGCCGCGCATACATCGTCGTCAGACCCCGGACGCCTGGCACAGCTACGCACGCGAGAGCGGCATTGGGCTGGTGAATCCGGCACTCGGCGTGCGCTACGACCTGCATGAGATGGCGATCGCCGCCGCCCTCTCCGGGCAAGGTGTCGCCCTCGTGCCGCAGGTGTACGTTGCCAGTGAGTTGCAACGCGGCGCACTGGTCGCGCCCTGGCCCGTCGCCACCCGGCTGAGCAAACATTTTTGTCTGGTGAAACCCGCTCAAACCGGGGTCAATGAAGCGACGCTGACGCTGTTTGAAGCATGGCTGCGGGAGCAGGCGGGTCAGTAAAGAGAGGCCCGCGTCGCCCGGCTTTTAGACCGTCCCCCACTGGGTTAGCAGCGCATGCAGTGTTGCAGGCTCCAGCGGCTTGCGCAGCACCAGATACCCCTCCTCTTCCGCTTCGCGCAGCACCGGTGAGTTAAATTCGCCGCTCACCATCGCGCCGCTGACGTTCGGCAGGCGCTCAAGCAGTGCCTTGAGGATCTCAAAGCCGCTTTCACCCGAGCGCAATCGCTGATCGCACAGCACGACGCTTGGGGTAAACCCACCGTCGACAATGGCAAACGCCTCTTCGGCGGAGGCGGCGCAGCGCACGGCAATTCCCCAACTGCTCATCAGACTTTCCCAGGCGGAAGTGACCAGCGGATCGTCATCGACCACCAGGCAGCTTCCCCTGAGCGATGCGCGGCGGATAACCGGTGCGGCGGTGTCGCTGGCCTGGGGGACGTCGACCGTTTTGACTTCTCCCGCGTACTGCCGGAAGCGCATCCAGAAGCGGGAGCCTCTGTCCTCAACGGACTGCATGCCGTAGGTAATGTTCATCAGCTTCGCGCAGCGCGCCACCACGGCTAGCCCGAGACCGTGTCCGGCGCTGTCTATTTTCCACGCCAGCTCGGGGCGGTAGTAAGGGGAGAAAATTTTGTTTTTTTCGCCATCGGCGATGCCCACGCCGGTGTCCCACACCTCAAGCAGGCACTCGGAGCCGCGTGGGCGAATGGTTACCAGTACGCCCCCTTTTTGCGTATAGCGAAGGGCATTCTGGATAAGATTGATCAACGACTGTCGCACCAGCAGCGGATCGCCCATGACGTGAACGGGCCGGGCTGGCCGCCAGGTACGAAGTTTCAGACCGCGGCTTCTCGCCTCCTCGCGAAAAAGCGTGATCACTGAATCCAGCAGCGCGCCGATGTCCGCATGGGTGGCAACGGTCAGGATATTGCCCGACTCGATCTTGCTCAGATCCAGCAGGGAGTTGAACATCAGTTGAACGGAGCGCACGCTTTGCTGGAGATCCAGCAGTTGCGGCATCAGTTCGTCATTGTGGTTTTTATGGATAATCGCCTCAATCAGAAAGCCCATGGCGTGTACGGGCTGGCGCAGATCGTGGCTGGCGGTGGTCAGGAACTGGTTTTTATCCCGCAGCGCCTGCTCCGCTTCTTCTTTGGCCTGACGGAACTGTTCAGCCAGCCGGGCGCTCTCTTCTTCAAGCCGGGCCTGCTGAATAAAAAAGGCGTGCGAGGTTAATGCATGGCGGTAAATCGCCAGACCGTACAGCAGATTCAGCATCAGCACGATCACCATCACGTTGTCCACGTGGAAGATAATGCCAATGTTTAAAAAGCCCCATGAGGTGAAGAAAAAGCGCTTAAAAGTGCTGAAGACCGGCGTCAGATGGGTTGCGTTGGCTGCGACGATCGCTGCGATACTGATATTCAGCAGCAGGAAAAAATCAAAATTCTGGTTCTGCGGGGTAATCAGATAAAGCGAGGAAATACCCAGCCCGTGGGCAAAAGCAACCTTATTAATGAGCGGCAGCCAGCGGCGCAGGACGTCTTCTTCGTTTTTTTCCAGTACTTCTTTCTGATAGCGTCGATGCCATATTCTGATTATCCCTGCACAAAGCAGGTAAATAACGATCCAGGCAATGGTTGGCCCGGTTTCATCTCCCAGCCAATATAGCCAGATGGCAAACGGGATACCAACAAACGGTACCGCGGTAAAGCTGAACACTAAGCGGATAAACGTATTATTCAGCAGGCGGATCTGTGCCCGCGAAGAAATGTCGCCGTTCTCCACTTCCGTTATCCACTTCATGGCGTCTCTTCCCGCTGGCCGTGAAGCAATGTAATGACTTCCACGCGCGTATTAACACCCAGTTTTTTTAAAATATTGCTGATGTGCTCTTTAACCGTAGGCTCTGATATTGAAAGCTGAGAGGCGATTCTTTTATTTGGCAGGCCGCGCATCATCATCTGCAATACTTCACCCTGTCGTGGCGTTAAGTTAAATTTTTGCAGTATGACGCTGTCTTTTTCATTTATTCCAGCACAAACATCTGGAAACCACGTCTGATTATTCATAAGCGCTTGAACTGCCTGACCAAATAATTCCGGCGCTTCGTTCTTCAGCACAAAACCATGGCCTCCGGCACTCTGTACCTTCATCCATATATCATTATTTTCGTCGCCACTGACCACCAGCAAACGCACTTTTGGAAAACGATTCTTAATTTCTTTGAGTAATTTCAGTGCGGTAGAAGAAGATAGCCAGAAATCGATAACCAGCAGATCTGGCGGGCCGTTATCGCGAATATGCCGGTAACAGCTCTCCTCATCCGTCACCACCAATACCGGTTTGAAGCCCGAGTGCGACATCAGAAAATTGGCAATTCCGCTGCCAACCAAAGGGTGGTCATCGATAACCAACGCGTAATTTTTTCCCAAAGGTTTCTCCTTTTTATCAGTCGAAACAGCGATATTCCGACAATTTCCAAATTAACGACACTCCCTACTTTAGGAGGGTTTTTTAATCTAACAAAGAGAAATATCTTATTTCATCTTTTTAAAAAGAGAAATGTATTGCCGTGTCGCAATCGATACTGTCTGATTACAAGGATAATTTATGAAAAAACCACTCATCGCACTTGCCGTAACATTAATGGTGGCGGGTTGTTCAACGTTGAAAACCGATCAGGCCATTCCGCTGCTGCAGGCGGAAACAGCAAAAATGCTGGGCTTGGGATCTTCAGATGAAATTACCGTTACTCAGGTGAATGGTGCTCAGCCTGATGCACTGGGCGGGCAAAAACTTTCCTATCGTGCGACCACCGAAAAGGGCCGTATTTTCGATTGCTCATCCATGATGATGCCGGGCATTTTGGGCTCCGCCCCTAGCCTGAGCGCACCGACCTGTACGCCGGTCGTCACTCATAAATAATTTGTCGCAGAGGACGCCTTTACCGTTCTCTATTTTCACTCGACGGAGCGCAATAACCAGGGACTCATAGGTTTTCGCTTCGCCGGTTAATTTACCTGCACGCCTGAATTCGCGAAATAAAGCGTCATAGCCATCCGTAATTTTAATTTTTATAAAACAATGACCTTCGCGACATCACGTTAATCAATCTGGAGATAGCACGTGAATGACAACTTCTCGCACCAATTAAAAGTGAAAACCTCACTCTCTAAACTTTACCTCGCACTGTTCTCTGCCCCGCTGATGTTATTGACGCCACTGGATGCCTCGGCCGAGGTGCTCTATGACGGGGACTCCACGGTTACGCAAACGCTCGTTTATACCGATGACGTCTACGTGGGCCGCACCCAGGCCGGTAACGTGCTGATCGATAACGGCAAAATCACCGCCTACAACGTCAACATCGGCAGGCTCTATAACGGCCAGATTTTCGAAAGCACGGTGACGGTCAGCGGGCCCAATGCCGAACTTAACGCCCTGAACGATCAGTACGTGCTGCACGGGAGCATGGATCTTGGCCTTGGTACGCTGCGGGTCGAGAATGGCGGGCTGGCCAGCGCGAAAGAAATTGTGGTCGGCACAACGCGGGGCTACGACAGCCACCTTATCGCCACCGGCGCAGGCTCACGCGTCAACAGTAACTATCTGAGCGTCGGCACCGCCATGGGCGCACGTTCAACGGTGTCCATCGAAGACGGCGCGGTTCTGACCACCGCCAACCAGGCGCGGATCGGCGATGGCTACGATCCGGATGAGACCGACAAACTGAACCCGAAAGCCACGGTGACGGGGGCAAATTCCCAGTGGAACGTCACCCAGTCGCTGGAGCTGAATGGCGACCTGGACGTGCTCAACGGCGGCGCGGTCAGCGTCGGCAGCGTTGAGGTTGCGGGCGTGTCTGGAACGCGCAAAACCGCCGAGTTGTATGTCTCAGGCGCCAATTCCCGCTTCACCAGCGGCAGCAATATCATCGTGGGTGATTACGGCAACGGCGTGGTGTCCGCAGTGGATGGCGGCGTGGTCTCCGCAGGCAGCAACACGCTGGTGCTGGGCGATACCGGCTCTGGCTCTAACCGCGGGGCGCTGATTATCGGTAGCCGCGGTAATTTTGATACCGGCACCGGTCTGACCGAACCGACGCTGGGTGTCGCGGGTGCCGCAGGCGCCATCGACGCGCAGACCGCCATTAACCTGCGCGGTGGGTTGTTTGGTAGCTATGTCTACTTCAACCATACCGACGATAACTATGTGTTCAGCAATACCTTGAGCGGCGAAGGTGATGTCATCAACGCCTCCGGGCAGACGACGCTCAATGGCGACCTGACCGGGCTCAAAGCCAACGTTCTCGCCCGCAGCGGGAAAATCATTATCGCCAGCGATATCAACACCCAGGTCGAAACCAGCCCCTTTGATGTCCAGACCCTGAGCGCAGAGAACGGCGGTACACTGATCCTCAATGCCACTGCGGGGAGCGACGTCAGCAACGGCCTGGGCTACAGCAGCGCCGCGTCGATTAAAGACGGCGGTACCCTTGGCGGTAACGGCACCCTCGGGCAGACAGAAATCCTCGCCGGGGGCCATATTTCCCCTGGTGACGGCGATATCGGCACCCTGACCCTGAAACGCTACCTGAACTTTGTCGGTGCGTCGTTCTATGACGTCGATATTTCCGGCGATGGCCGCAGCGATTTGCTGAACGTGGAAGGGAAAACGACCATCAGCAATGAGGCCACCGTGCAGGTCACCGCACTCGACCCGCAGACCAGCTACCAGACAGGCCAGACCTATCGCATTCTTAACTCAGCAGGCGGCATTGATGGCCAGTTCGCGTCGGCCGTGTCCAAATCTGCGTTCCTCGATGTGGCACTGAACCAGAGCACCAATGCCGTGGATTTGACCATCGCGCAGAAAGAGAGCGGCGAGAATCCGGGTAACCCTGGTGGTGAGAACCCTGGCAATCCGGGTGGCGAAGACCCAGGTACCCCAGGCGGTGAAGATCCGGGCACACCGGGTGGTGAAGATCCGGGTACCCCAGGTGGTGAGGATCCGGGCACTCCTGGCGGTGAAAACCCAGGCAATCCGGGTACAGGCAACCCAGGCAGCGGCACACCGGGCATTTTCCAGACGGTCGCTATGACAAGCAACCAGTGGAATACCGCAGGCGCACTTTCGTCTCTGACGCAGAGCGGCCCATCGCTGGCGCTCTACAACTCACTGTTAATGCTGGACGCACCAGAAGCACGCGCGGCGTTCAATCAGCTGTCGGGCGAAGCTTACCCTTCCGTCCAGTCCACGCTTATTGCGGGCAGCAGCCAGCTGTTTAATGTGCTGAATCAGCGCATGACGCAGGCGTTCGATAACGACGTCATGCCGATATCGCCTCTGGCCATGTCCTTTGCCCAGCAACGTGACGCCGAGAACAACGGCGTCTGGGGCCAGACGTTCGGCTCATGGGTGAAAACCGACGGTGACGGCAATACCGGTAAGATCGACGGCAACACCGCTGGCTTCCTGCTCGGTGCCGATCACAAGCTGGACGGTCAGAACGTGCGCGTGGGCGGCTTCTTCGGCTACAGCCGTGGGAACTACGACGTCGACAGCCGTCGCTCCTCCATGGATATCGATAATTACCATCTCGGCGTCTATGCCGCGGCCCGTCAGGACGCGTTCTCGCTGAGCGGCGCGCTGGGCTACACCTGGCATAAGATTGACGCCGAGCGTAAGGTCGATTTCAGCGGCTACTCGGACCGCCTGAGCGCGGATTATGACGCTAACTCACTGCTGGCCTTCACCGAAGCCGCTTACCGTTTCGGTGAGCCTGAGCTGAACGTCGAGCCGTTCGTTAACCTGAGCTACATCCGTCTGAACACAGATGATTTCAAAGAAAGCGGCGGTGCCGCTGCGCTGCGCGTGCGTAACGACACCACGGATACCTTCTTCTCTACCCTGGGTGCGCGTGGCGTGACCGAACTGCCGAAAAACGTCAGCCTGTATGGTTCCTTAGGCTGGCAGCACGCTTACGGTGACAAAAAGGCGTCCTCGCGTATGGCGTTCACCGGCAGCGATAGCTTTGTGACCGAGGGTACTCCGGTTGATAAAGATATGCTGGTCGGCGATGTTGGCGTCAGCTTCAGGTTGACGCCGGCGGCGAAGCTGGACGTGGGCTACAAGGGGCAGGTCGGCTCCGACACCCGTATCAACTCGGTTAACGCCAATCTCCGCTGGTCGTTCTGAGTCTAGTTGCACTTGATTAACAGGCCGCCCGGTTGGGCGGCTTTTTTTTTGTGTGGCCATATTCGTTCCAGCAACCCAACGCGCACGGAAGATCGATGCCATTTTGGGCATTCAAGAAACATAGACAAGAAAGAAGAAAATCAGGCGTAGGTGAAGCGAGCGTAGCTGACTGAATTAAATGGTACGCCCTACAGGGTTCGAACCTGTGACCTACGGCTTAGAAGGCCGTTGCTCTATCCAGCTGAGCTAAGGGCGCACTGAGTCCCTTTCGGGAGCGTTGCGACTCGGGATTATACGGTCAACACCTGTCGAGTCAATGGCTTTACGGTCAGATGCTCGTGAAGTGAGCACCTGACCGCACTTTCCCGCCATGACTTTTTGCACGAAACATAAACGGTAACTGACAGCGCGACGCACTTCTGACAAAATATACACATCCCCCTTTCTTTTTAGTTACAGATGGAATCGTCTCTCTGATGGCAGCAAAGATTATTGATGGTAAAACGATTGCGCAGCAGGTGCGCTCTGAGGTTGCTGAAAAGGTGAAAGCTCGCCTGGCGGCCGGAAAACGTGCCCCAGGGCTTGCGGTCGTACTGGTTGGCAGCAACCCGGCCTCGCAAATTTATGTCGGCAGCAAACGCAAAGCCTGCGAAGAAGTGGGCTTCCTCTCCCGCTCTTACGATCTGCCGGAAACCACCACCGAAGCCGAACTGCTGGAGCTTATCGACAAGCTCAACGCAGACAACGCTATCGATGGCATCCTGGTGCAGTTACCGCTGCCTGCGGGCATTGATTATGTGAAAGTGCTGGAACGTATCTCGCCAGACAAAGACGTCGACGGTTTCCACCCGTACAACGTCGGTCGTCTGTGCCAGCGTGCCCCGCGTCTGCGCCCGTGTACCCCGCGCGGTATCGTGACGCTGCTGGAGCGTTACAACATCGACACCTACGGTCTGAATGCCGTAGTGATTGGTGCCTCCAACATCGTCGGTCGCCCGATGAGCATGGAACTGCTGCTGGCAGGCTGCACCACCACCGTCACCCACCGCTTCACCAAAAATCTGCGTCACCACGTTGAAAACGCCGATCTGCTGGTCGTTGCCGTGGGCAAACCGGGCTTTATTCCGGGTGAGTGGATCAAAGAAGGGGCCATTGTGATTGATGTCGGCATCAACCGTCTGGAAAGCGGCAAAGTGGTCGGCGATGTGGCATATGAAGAAGCCGCTGCCCGCGCCTCTTACATCACCCCAGTACCAGGTGGCGTAGGCCCAATGACCGTTGCGACCCTGATCCAGAATACGTTACAGGCTTGCGAAGAATATCACGACGTGGAGAACGCATAAGATGGCCACCTTTTCCCTGGGTAAACACCCACACGTTGCACTGTGCGACCTGCTGAAACTCGAAGGCTGGAGCGAAAGTGGTGCACAGGCCAAGATAGCGATCGATGAAGGCCTGGTGAAGGTCGATGGCAAAGTGGAAACCCGTAAGCGCTGCAAAATCGTTGCCGGTCAAACCGTTGTTTTTGAAGGCCAAAGCGTCACCGTTACCGCCTGATATTGCTTTTCTGCAGGCCCGTTAATCGGGCCTGTTACTCCTGCGAATAACCCTTCTCTGAATATGGTCACATTTTGATCGTCTTCGCATAATCACAAATTCCTATACCCGGAATCGTAATTTCAGTTGCACGCGTGCGCGTCCTCTTACACGATAAGTAGAACGTTCTACTAAAACGTTCTACTCACAATAATAGTGCACAATGTGCGCGGAATAATGGTCGGCTCGGGGGAAATCAGGATGAGACTGTTATCAGGGTTTATAAAATCATTATCAAAGCTGTCGATGATTGGTCGCGCGTTGATGCTGCCAATTTCACTGTTACCTGCGGCAGGTCTGCTGCTGGCATTCGGTGATAAGTTCCACTTACCGCTGATGATGAACGCAGGTGGGGTCATTTTCGATAACCTGCCGCTGCTGTTCGCCATCGGTTCTGCGGTCGGTCTGGCATCGGAATCGGGTATCGCTGCCCTTTCAGCTGCCGTCTCGGTGTTTATCACCAACATTACCATCGGTACCGTGCTGTCGATTACGCCGGAAATGGCGTCGCAGGGCGGCAAATATGCGATGGTCGTGGGTATACCGACCCTACAGATGGGCGTCTTTGGTGGCCTTATCTGCGGTATTCTCGCCGCCTGGTGTTACAACCGCTTCCACACCATGCAGTTGCCGGAATTCCTCGGCTTCTTCTCCGGTAAGCGTTTTGTGGCCATTGCTACGGCGTTTATGTCGTTTATTCTGGGCCTGCTGCTGCCCTACGTCTGGGAACATATCCAGTCAGGTATCGATGCCCTTTCCGTGGTGGTCAACGGTGATAACCAGGCAGCTTCCACCTTTATCTTCGGGCTGGTTGAGCGTGCGCTGATCCCGCTCGGCCTGCACCACATCTGGTATCCGTCTTTCTGGTACTCCTTCGGTGATTACACCACCCAGGCCGGCCAGGTGATTCACGGCGACCAGACCATCTGGTTCAAAATGCTGGAAGAAGGCACCAAGTCCTTTAGCAGTGACACCTACCAGAATGCCGGTAAGTTCATGCAGGGCGAGTTCCCGCTGATGCTGTTCGCGCTGCCTGCGGCCTGTCTGGCGATGTACCATGAAGCGCACACCAAGAACAAAAAAATTGCTGCGGGTATCCTGTTCTCCGCCGCGCTGACCTGCTTCTTAACGGGGATTACCGAGCCGGTCGAGTTCACCTTTATCTTCGTCGCACCGATCCTGTATGTGTTCAATGCCATCATGGCGGGTCTGGCCTACATGAGCATGTATCTGATGCATGCGCATATCGCCAAGTCCTTCTCTGCCGGGCTTATCGACTACATCTCCTTCGGGATCCTGCCGCCCTTCAACGGTTATGAGACCAACTTCCTCAGCGCGGTGTTCATTGGCGTGCCGATGGCGCTGATTTATTACTTCACCTTCCGCTTCGTTATCCGTCGTTTCGATGTTAAAACACCGGGCCGCACGGAAGTCTCTGCGGATGCCAGCGATAAAACTGACGACGAGCTGGTCACGGAAATCATTGGCCTGCTGGGCGGGGCGAAAAACATCGATACCGTCGGTTCCTGCATTACCCGTCTGCGTATTGAAGTGCTTAATGGTGATAACGTAGACAAAGAAGGGCTGAACGGCGTTGGCGCTCGTGGCGTGGTCTTCGTGGGTGACAAAGGCGTACAGGTTATCTTCGGGGCGCGTGCACAGTTCATCGCCCAGTCCATGGCAACAACGCTTGGCAAATAACCGTGTGTTGATAAGGTAAATAAGTCTCCTGTATTTATACAGGAGGCTTTACTATTTCTGGCGGATTATTCTGCACTTCAGGGAGCACGTTTGAAAAAGGTCAGCATCATTGATGTCGCTAAACTGGCAGGCGTTTCCGTCTCAACCGTGTCGCTGGTCTTGCGTCAGAAAGGCAAAATCTCCGAAGCGACCATCGAACGCGTCCATTCAGCGATCAACGAGCTCGGCTATGTACACAACGTGGCGGCCGCCAACCTTCGTTCAAACACCTCCAACCTGATTGGCCTGATTCTGCGTGATTTTAGCGACAGCTTTTCCATCAAGGTGATGGCAAGCCTCGTCCAGGAGCTGGAGCGCAAAGGCTACATGGTTTTCCTCGGGCAGCCGCTCGATGAGCACGACCATCTCGAACGCTGCCTGCTCTCCTTCAAACAGCAGGGCGTGGCAGGGGTGATTTATCTCGCCAGCGATGCCACCACCACGCAGCTACCGGAAAAGATCCGCCAGTGCCCTATGCCACTGGTGGTGGTGTCTCAATCGATGGTGGATGATCCCTGTAATCTGGTGATGCGCGACAACCGCCAGGCTGCCAGCCTTGCCACCCGCTACCTGATTGAACGCGGTCACCGCAACATTGCTTACATTGGCGGTATGGAGAATGATCGGGTGCGCCATCAGCGTCTGTTGGGTATGCACAGCGCGCTCAAGCAGTACGGCATGGTGCTACGCGATGGATTCACGCCCGCGTGTTTAGAGAGCACCGATTCGGTCAGTCTGGCGACCCGCCAGCTGCTGGAAAAGAACAACACCATCACCGCCCTGCTCTGCCACTCACCGAATGCGATTATTGGTTCAATTACGGGTATTCATCAGGTCGGGCGCACCATTGGTAAGGACGTGTTCCTGACTCAGCAAGTGGCACTTATCGGTTTTGAAGATATGCTGCACGTGAATCTCACCTCCCCGTCGTTTACCTATGTCTCCTCCGCCAGTGAAGAGACCGGGCGACAAGCGGCGGGGCTGATGATGCGTAAGCTGAAAGAGCCGGAATTACAGACCCAGCGCATTACCCTCTCCGGGCAACTGGTGGTGCAAGAGTCGGCGTGAAGGCTAACGTGTATATCAGCCGCGGCCAACAAGCGGCATCTTGTTGGCCATGATCGTCATCTCCAGTACGTTTGTGGTGACCGGCATAGCCGCAATGGTCGCAATTGCAGCAGCCACGTCCGCCACGTTCATCATCTCTTCCGGCGCGATAGACCCGTCCGCCTGATAAACCCCTTTGCGCATACGCCCGGACATTTCCGTTTCAGCATTGCCGATATTAATTTGCCCGCAGGCAATATTGAATTTGCGGCAGTCGAGAGAAATAGATTTCGTCAGCCCGGTAATGGCATGTTTTGAAGCGGTGTAGGGGGCGGTATATAAGCGCGGCGTGATAGCAGAAATGGAGGCGTTATTAATAATGCGGCCGCCCATCGGCTCCTGGGTTTTCATTATTTTGATGGCTTCCTGCGCGCACAGGAAACTGGCGTGGACGTTAACGTTAAATACCCGCACCCACTCTTCGTAAGGGATCTCTTCGATGGATTTTGCCGGGCTGTTGTTGCCCGCATTATTGAAGAGCACATCCAGTCGGCCAAAATCATTTTTAATCCGGCTGAACAGGGCTCTCACGCTATCGGGAGATGACACATCCGCAGAGACCGGGACAAAGCGCGTTGGATCAAAACCTTCAGCGCAGGCTTTGAGTCTTTCTTCATCACGGGCGGCGACAATCACCGTATAACCCATGTCGTACATTGCTTTAGCAGCCGCATACCCGATGCCTTTGCTCCCACCCGTTACCAGCGCTACTTTGCTCATGCTCACCCCTGAATATGTTTTGTATTACGTCTTCTCAGCACGCTACGCCAAACTTTTGCGAAGTGCATTTGTCATTAACCCGAATCATCGCGACCATATTTATGCAGCAGACCAAATTTCGACGATCCGACAGATTAATTATCGTGCTGCATCACAAAACTGGGTTTTTATTTATCCCTGACATTTTCAGATAACCGGCAACGGGCAATGTTCACGTCTCGTTTATACTTCTCTCTTTTGTTCAAGGACTGACAATGCCAACCATTATTACTCACGCCGCCGTACCGCTTTGTCTGGGACTGGGGCTTGGCAGCAAGGCGATCCCCAAAGGGCTATTACTGGCGGGCATGGCGCTGGCGATGTTGCCGGATATTGATGTGCTGTCGTTTAAATTGGGTGTGGCCTACGGCAATGCCTTCGGCCATCGCGGCTTTACCCACTCGCTGCTATTCGCCTTTGTGGTGCCCATTCTGGTCACCTGGCTTTGCAGAAAATGGTTTACGGCAAGTCTGACGACCTGCTGGGCGTTTCTGACGGTGTCGCTGCTGTCGCACAGTTTGCTGGATTCGGTGACCACCGGGGGTAAAGGGGTTGGCTGGCTGTGGCCGTGGTCGGACGAACGTTTTTTTGCCCCGTGGCAGGTGATTAAGGTCGCGCCTTTTGCACTGTCGAAGTACGACACGCCCTACGGGCATCAGGTGATTATGTCGGAATTGCTGTGGGTGTGGGCGCCGGGGATTATCTTTATGGGCGTGATGTGGTATTTGCGGCGACGCTGAGGTTGGCCCCTGCGCGCTGATGCCCTCATCCGGCCCTCTCCCTCAGGGTTGAGGAATCCCCACAAATAAATACAAGCACGGACAGTCCCATCTCCCTCCAGGGAGAGGGTTAGGGTGAGAGGAAACATGCGGCTCTGGTGGTCATTCCGTTCACCTTATGTTCCTTGCTTTTCTATAGCGCCAGAACCTGTGAACGTGCCAGGGTGGCTCATCGCCACTGCCCTGGCCAACTAATAACTCCCGCATGATCATGAAAATATTTAATAAAAGGTAAAGTGGCAAAACAATATCGCTCGGAAATCAAAATCTGGACGATTTAATGGTGCATTTTTGCAACATAATTCCCGCTATGAGTGCGAAATAAAGCCGAAATATAAAAAAGGGTTATTTTAAACACGCTGTAACACCATGAGTAATAACAGCTTCTGATATTCCCCCACCCTGAATGACATAAATTCTTATTTAACCAACTGGTATGTATCTTGCCTGTTAAATATCTCATTTTATTTAACAGGGATAACGTGATGCTTAATCAACCTTTTTGGCGTAAACACCGTCTGGCGACCGCCATCGGCACACTGGCACTGGCTGGCGCATTACAGGTACAGGCCTCGACTTTACGTATTGCTATGACGGCAGCGGATATCCCGTTAACGCTGGGTCAGCCGGACCAGGGCTATGAGGGGAACCGTTTTACCGGTATTCCTTTATATGACGCTCTGGTGGAGTGGGATCTGTCGCAAGGCGAGAAACCGAGCGGCCTGGTGCCAGGGCTGGCAACCGAGTGGCACGTTGACCCGCAGAATCAAACCCGCTGGATCTTCACGCTGCGCCCTGGGGTTAAATTCCACGATGGTACCGAAGTGAATGCCGACGCCATTGTCTGGAACGTGGGCAAGGTGCTGGACAAAACCTCTGCGCAGTATGCGCCAGGGCAAATCGGCAACACTTTATCGCGTATGCCGACGCTGACCGGTGCAGAAAAAATTGACGACCATACTGTCGCGCTGACCACTTCCGAACCGGATGCGCTCCTGCCATACAACATCACCAACCTGTTTATTGTCTCGCCGACGGCGTGGCAGAAAATCTTCGATGCCGTACCAACCTCAACGGGCGACACGGCAGCGCGCAGCAAGCAGGCCTGGACCACCTTTGCCTCGCAGGCGGTGGGCAGTGGCCCCTTCAAACTGGAAAAACTGGTGCCACGCCAGCAGTTGATCCTCGCGAAAAACCCTGACTACTGGAATAAAGACCGCATTCCGCGCGTCGACAAAGTGGTGCTTCTCCCTCTGCCGGAAGCTAACGCCCGCACCGCTGCACTCCTGTCAAAACAGGTCGACTGGATTGAAGCGCCCGCCCCGGATGCCGTTGATCAGATTAAAGCGCAGGGCTTTAAAATTTACGCCAACACCCAGCCGCACGTCTGGCCATGGCAGTTCTCATTCCTGGAAGGTTCACCGTGGCGCGACATTCGTGTGCGCAAAGCGGCCAACCTGTGCCTCAACCGCAGCGAGCTGAAAAGCTACCTGGGCGGTTACATGTCGGAAGCCACCGGTGTGTATGAAGAAGGCAACCCGTGGCGCGGCAAACCGACATTCCAGATCAAATACGACCCGGATACCGCCCGGAAACTGATGAACGAAGCCGGTTACAGCGAGAGCAAACCGCTGCACGTGACCGTTGCGACCTCAGCGTCCGGTTCAGGTCAGATGCAACCGCTGCCGATGAACGAATACATCCAGCAGAGCTTAAAAAGCTGCTTCTTTAACGTCGACATCAAAGTGAATGAGTGGAACACGCTGTTTACCAACTGGCGTCTGGGGGCAAAAGATCCGTCCGCGCAGGGGGTGAATGCCATCAACGTGAGCGCGGCGGTGACCGATCCTTATTTCGGCATGATCCGTTTTGCCACCGAAAAAGCCTTCCCACCTACCGCCACCAACTGGGGCTACTTCACCACGCCGGAAACCGAAAAACTGGCGACCGCCGTCAAGCACGCCTTCACCCCGGCCGAGATGGACAAAGCCGCCGGTGAACTGCACGCAGCACTAGTGGATCAGGCACCGTTCCTGTTCGTCGCCCATGACGTTGGCCCACGCGCCATCTCACCGGCGGTCACGGGTGTCGTGCAGCCGCAGAGCTGGTTTATCGACTTAAGTCTGGTGAGCAAGAAAGAGTAATCGAGAGGAGAGGCCATGATCAGCACACTCTTTTACCGCATTTTGCTGGCGATCCCGACCATGTTAGGGGTCGCGGTGATCTGCTTCCTGCTGGTGCAAATTGCGCCGGGCGATCCGCTGGTGTCCGTGATGCCGCCGGATGCCTCCGAAGCCATGCGCCAGACGCTTATGCAGGCCTACGGCTTTGATAAACCTCTGCCGGTGCAGTTTATGCATTGGCTGTGGCGGGCGTTGCACGGGGATCTGGGCATGTCAGTGGCAACAGGGCGGCCGGTGATTGGCGAAGTGATGAGCGCCGTCACTTACTCGCTGCGTCTGGCGCTGCTGGCGACAGTGATAGGCTTTGTCCTCGGCAGCTTGTTCGGTTTTGTGGCGGGCTATTTTCGTAACAGCGTGGTTGACCGTCTGGCCTCGCTGCTGTCGGTATTTGGCGTCAGCGTGCCGCACTACTGGCTCGGCATGCTGCTGGTGATTGTCTTCAGCGTGAAATTGACGTTATTGCCCGCAACCGGCGGTGGGCCGATTGGCGAAATCGGCTGGCAGTGGGACTGGGCGCACCTGCAATTCATGCTGCTGCCAGCCGTCACGCTGTCGGTTATCCCCACCGGCATTATCGCCCGTACTGTGCGTTCGCAGGTGGCCGATATTCTGAGCCAGGAGTTTATTGTCGGCCTGCGCGCCCGTGGCCTGAATGAGTCGCGCATCTTCTGGCATGTGGTGAAAAACGCCGCGCCGACCGCGCTGGCGGTGATGGGATTGCAGGTCGGCTACCTGATGGGCGGCTCCATTCTGGTGGAGACGGTCTTCTCGTGGCCGGGAACCGGGCTGCTGCTCAATACCGCCATTTTTCAGCGCGATCTGCCGTTGTTACAGGGCACGATTTGGGTACTGGCGCTGTTTTTTGTGCTGCTCAATCTGCTGGTGGATGTGCTGCAAACCTCTCTCGATCCGCGCATTAAGAGGAGCTAACGATGGTGGATACCGTAACGCCAAAAATTACCGTTGCAGCACCCGTTGCGGTGGCTTCGCAGGGCTACTGGCGCGGCGTGGGGGCGCGACTGATACGTGACCCCGGCGGCGTCGTGGTGGGCGTGATTATTTTACTGCTGCTGATACTGGCGCTGTTTGGCCCGTGGCTGATTGTGAAAGACCCTTACCAGACCTCCATGTTTATGCGCCTGAAACCGATTGGCACCGATGGCTTCCCGCTGGGTTCCGATGAACTGGGGCGCGACATGCTCTCGCGCTTGATTCTGGGCACGCGACTGTCGCTGTTTATGGGCATCGTGCCAGTGGTGTTTGCGTTCTTTATTGGCGGTGCGATTGGCATTATCGCGGGCTACATGGGCGGCAAAACCAACACCCTGATTATGCGCACCATCGATATTTTCTATGCCTTTCCTTCGGTACTGCTGGCGATTGCGCTCTCAGGCGCCATGGGTGCAGGTATTGGTAATGCGCTGCTCTCGCTGACGCTGGTTTTTGTACCGCAGGTGGCACGCATTGCCGAAAGCGTGACCGCGCAGGTGCGCCATATGGATTACATCGACGCCGCCCGCGCCACCGGGGCCAGCGCCTTCACCATTATCCGCGTGCAGGTACTGGGCAATGTGCTGGGGCCGATTTTCGTCTTTTCTACCGGGCTGATTTCGGTGTGCATGATCCTCGCCTCTGGCCTGTCGTTTCTGGGGCTGGGGGTCCGCCCGCCCGAACCGGAATGGGGACTGATGCTCAATACCTTACGTACCGCAATCTATACCCAGCCGTGGGTGGCGGCGCTGCCGGGGATGATGATTTTTATCACCTCAATCTCATTCAACGTTCTGGCGGATCGTCTGCGCGCCGCCATGGCGATTAAGGAGTAACCGCATGCAACCTTTTATCAATGTCGATATTGGCGGCCCGGCGCAGCCTCTGCTGCGGGTGAACAATCTGGTGAAGCATTTTCATCTCGGGGCGCGTAAAGGCCGCGAAGTGGTCCAGGCGGTGGATAACGTCAGCTTCGAAGTGCACAAAGGGGAAACCCTCGGCGTGGTGGGCGAATCCGGCTGCGGGAAATCCACCACCGCGCGCGTGTTGATGCAATTACTGGCGCAGGACAGCGGTGAACTGGTGTTTGACGGTGAAACCGTGGGTTCCTCGCGTCTGCCGATGAAAGCCTATCGCCGCCAGGTGCAGATGGTGTTTCAGGATAGCTACGCCTCGTTAAATCCCCGTTTGACCATGGAAGAGAGCATTGCGTTTGGTCAGCAGGTACACGGCATCAGCCGCAAAGAAGCCAATGAGTACGCCCGTTATCTGCTGGCGCACGTCGGGCTGGAACCGGCGCGTTTTGCCCATCGCTACCCGCATGCGTTGTCCGGCGGTCAGCGTCAGCGCGTTAACATCGCCCGTGCGCTGGCGATGAAACCGCGTATGGTCATTCTCGACGAAGCCGTTTCCGCGCTCGACAAATCGGTCGAAGCCCAGGTGCTGCAACTGTTGCAGGAACTGAAACGCACGCTGGATCTCACCTACGTGTTTATCAGCCACGATCTGCATGTGGTGCGCTGGCTCTCAGATCGCATTCTGGTGATGTACCTCGGCGAGGTGGTGGAAATAGGCCCTTCAGAGGCGCTGTTTACCGCTTCTGCTCACCCTTACACCCGCGCGTTGCTCAGTTCCATGCCGTCGATGGACCCGGCAAACCGCACGCGGGTGTCACCGCTGTCGGGCGATCCGCCCAGCCCCATCTCGCCGCCCGCAGGCTGCCGTTTTCATACCCGCTGCCCGCATGCCAAAGCCGTGTGTTCACAGGTCAAACCGACGCTGCAACCCGTTGGCGAGGGGCATCAAAGCGCCTGCCTGATGGCGCAACCGGATTCCGTGTACCACCAGGCTGTTGCGGTACAGGAGGTGAGCCATGTCGCATGAAGCCTATGTTCATATCCGCGATTTGCAGGTGGAGTTTCGTCGCGACGGTCAGACCATCAATGCGGTCAACGGCGTCTCGTTCGACGTGCGCAAAGGGGAAGTGACGGCCCTGATTGGCGAATCCGGTTCCGGTAAAAGCGTCACCCTGCGCGCACTGATGCGCCTGCATCCGCCGAAAAGCAGTGTCCTGAGTGGCACCATCAATGTGGGCGGGGAAGCGGTACTGAATATGAATTCGCAGCAGTTGCGGCACTATCGCGGCAAAACCTGCGCGATGATTTTTCAGGAGCCGTTACTGGCCTTTGACCCGGTGTACACCGTCGGGCAACAGATTATTGAGGGACTGCGCCGTCATGAAGGGCTGTCGCGAAGTGAGGCTAAAGCGCGCGCGCTGGAAGCACTGCGCCAGGTGCGCATTCCCAGCCCGGAGCGGCGGCTCGAGGCGTACCCCCATGAGATGTCTGGCGGCATGCGTCAGCGCGCGATGATAGCGCTGGCCCTCTCCTGCAACCCGCAGCTGTTGCTGGCAGACGAACCCACCACCGCACTTGACGCCACGGTGCAAATTCAGATTTTGATCCTGCTGCGTGAGCAGCAAAAACTGCGTGACCTGTCGATAATCTTCGTCACACACGATATCGGTGCGGCGGTGGAAATCGCCGATCGCGTGGCGGTGATGTACGCCGGGCGCATTGTGGAAGAAGCGCCCATTGCGGAGATCCTCTCCCGACCACGCCACCCCTACACCCGCGTGTTGCTCGGCAGCCGCCCGAAAGAGGGGCTGAAAAAAGGCGATGCGCTGTACTGCATTCCCGGCTCTCCGCCGGATCTCGCCCGCCTGCCGCCGGGCTGCGCCTTTGCCGCACGCTGCCCAAATGCCCAACCCGCCTGCACTCAGCAGCAACCCGCAACCGAACAGGTCGCCGAACGCCATGTGGTCAGTTGCCACCGCTGGCGCGAGCTGGCCGCCGATATCACACCACAACAGGCTTTTGCCTGACTCTGAGGAGGTAAAATGCAGGATCTCGCCCGTGCTTTTATGCCTTATCCCTTTGTGCCCGTCCCACATGCGCAAAGCGGCCCGCTCTCCGGGCTGACCTTTGCGGCAAAAGATCTGTTTGATGTCGCAGGCTACCCGACCGGCGGCGGCAACCCGCATGTGCTGGCGGCCTCTGGCATCAAAACCACCACCGCACCTGCGGTGCAGAAGCTGCTCGATGGCGGCGCACGTTTTGTGGGTAAAACCCATACCAGCGAGCTGGCCTACTCGATGAGTGGGCATAACATCCATTACGGCACGCCGCGTAACGGCGCTGCACCGCTGCGTATTCCCGGTGGCTCCTCTTCCGGTTCAGCCTCTGCTGTCTCTAACGGTCTTTGCGATATCGCACTGGGGACCGACACCGGGGGATCTGTCCGCACGCCCGCCAGCTACTGTGGTCTGTTTGGTCTGCGCCCGACCCATGGCCGCATCACGCTGGCGGGCTGCCAGCCGTTGTGCGACACCATGGACACCTGCGGCTTCTTCGCCCGCACCCCGCAGGCTTTCAGCGCGGCGGCGGCCTGTTTACTGGGTGAAGACATCAGCCCACCGCGCACGGTCGAACTGGCCTGCCACGACGCCTTGTTTTCCGGGCTCCCGGCACACAGCCAGCAGGCGCTGTTGACAGTACGGGAACAGCTTGCCCGGCGCTTCGGCAGTGTGGCGCTGCTGGATGCCCCTTTGCCGGAGCGTGAAGCCGTCTACCTCGCGTTTCGCCAGATTCAGGGCTATGAAGCCTGGCAGTCTCAGGGGGGCAATATTGAGCGTCTTGGTATGCAACTGGGGCCGGATGTGGCCGAGCGCTTTGCCTGGGGCAAGGCCGTGACCGGTGCACAATTCGACGCAGCCTGCCAGCTACGCGACACCTTCACCGCCTGGTGGCAGTCACTGCTGGGCAACCGCATTTTAATCATGCCCACCGTTCCGGACATTGCTCCACTCCTGAGTGCCACACCGCAGGAGATTGAGGCCACACGCCGGGTGTCCCATGACCTGTTACTGATTTCCGTGCTGACCCGTCGCCCGCAGGTGAACATTCCGGTCACCACGCTTGACGGCGCACCGCTGGGGATTTCACTCCTCGGCCCGTGCGGCAGCGATGCATTACTGGTCTCGATGGCCACCACCTTTATGCAGGGAGAATGAAATGACGAGCGATGTACTGAACGCGTCGGCTACAACGCGCACTGACTTTCGGATTAACGGCGAACGCCTGTGGGATTCACTGATGGAGCTGGCGAAAATTGGCGCCACACCGAAAGGCGGTTGCTGTCGTCTGACGCTGACCGATCTTGACCGCCAGGGGCGCGACCTGGTGATTGGCTGGGGCAAAGCGGCCGGGCTGAGTATCACCATCGATAAAATCGGGAACGTGTTTATGCGCCGGGAAGGACGCAACCCGAACCTGCCGCCGGTAGTGGCGGGCAGCCATATCGATACCCAGCCGACAGGCGGCAAATTTGACGGCAACTTTGGCGTACTGGCTGCACTGGAAGTGGTGCGTACGCTGAATGATTTGCAGCTTGAAACCGACGCCCCGGTGGAAGTGGTGTTCTGGACCAATGAAGAGGGGTCGCGCTTCGTGCCCGTGATGATGGGTTCAGGCGTCTTTGCCGGTGTGTTCCCGCTGGAAAAAATCTACGCCGCCACCGATGCCGAGGGCAAAACGGTATTGCAGGAGCTGGAGAAAATTGGCTACGTCGGGGCACAAACGCCGGGCGATCACCCGATAGGCGCGTACTTTGAAGCGCACATCGAACAGGGACCGATTCTCGAAGAAGAGGAGAAAGTGATTGGCGTGGTGCAAGGCGTGCTGGGGATCCGTTGGTATGACTGCATCGTAACCGGCATGGAGTCGCACGCTGGCCCCACGCCGATGCATATGCGTCAGGATGCGTTGCAGGTGGCGACCCGCATCATGCAGGAAGTGGTGGCGATTGCCGGGCGCAGCGAGCAGGGACGCGGCACGGTCGGGATGGTGAAAGTGCATCCCAACAGCCGCAATGTGGTACCGGGTGAAGTGACGTTCTCTATCGATATGCGCAACATCAGCGATGCCGCCGTCGACGAGATGGATGCCCGGTTACAGGACTTTGTGATGGCGGTAGCCCAGGAAAGCGGTCTTGGCATTAAGCTCAAGCAGGTCAGCCACTATCCCGCCGCCCCCTTTGATGCCCGCTGCCAGCAGTCGATAGGTCGTGCCGCAGAGCAGCTCGGTTATCCGTCGCGACCGATTGTCTCCGGTGCCGGCCACGACGCGGTCTATATGAGTTATCTGGCCCCGACCGGGATGATCTTTATTCCCTGTAAGGACGGCATCAGCCACAACGAAATTGAGTACGCGTCACCCGAGCATGTCGCCGCCGGAGCGAACGTACTGCTTCAGGTCGTGATGGAATACGCCAACGCAGGCTAACACCACGTTTAAATCATCAAGTGACATCAGGCATGACTGTTTCTGATGTCACTTTTATTGGACATGAATGACGGGATTACGACAGCGTTAAGTTTATAAAAAAGCACATAGTGTCACCCAGGGTGAATGTATAGGTAAAATTTTAAACTAGCTTGCCCACTCAGCAAGAACCACCTCAAGCTTCTTCAGTGCCTGGATATGCTCTTCAAGAGCCAAATGCCAGTCCGGTTGCCCATTTTTGAAAGACATCAAAAAATCATAATCCCGCTGCGTAAAGTGTTCCTTAATGCTGATTTCAATATCAGTGCATCTACCATCAGGGACCTGCAATATGGACGGTACAGCACAATAAATCTCTGCAAGCGAATATCATGAACTGACCCGACCCCGGTAGACAAATTCTGCCCTCACGACGAGACCTGTTCAAAGGCCTCCGGAGTGACGCCGCCGACTGTCTGTTAAACCCGTGGCGATTCAATCCTTCCATGCCATGTTGCAGACTTCACCTGTACGACACCCGGTCCAGAGAGTCAGACGAAGCAGGTTTTGATTGTCGGTGAAAAAGCGGATCCCGGCAGCCACTGGAGAAAATCTTTCTGCTCAGCTTCACTCAAGACACATGTGCCGCGATTATTGATAAGCGTTATTCGGGTCTGACGGAAGCTTGATTTTGCGGATAGAGCGAGGTTGGCAAAACTTGCATCAAACCGTCCAAACCGATAACAACATCGTAGGCCAATGATAGTTCACGTAGAACATTACCTGCCTGGACTTGTGCTACTAAGGCAGCAATCCCCTTTGATAAGCGTAATCACGTCATTGCATATGATTTCAGTTGCGTTACGGCGAGCCACCTTGTCTACTCTCATCCTGCCCTTTCTTATTCCATGCCCCCGAAATGATTCTCCCATCACTCGTTTTACAGTCTTGAATATACTCAGTCCGGTACAACACAACCGCCCTTGAATAGTCAGTTCAGCTACTTCGGCCTGCTCAGCTTCAATCATACGCTGGAGCTTATCTTGTTTGAGTTCAGTCGCAGGGCATCTTCCATCCTGCCGGAGGCGCTGTGCTTCCGATTTTGACCTGGGCAAGTTTTCCCGTTTGAGGACTGCTGTAGCAATAGAAGAAGGATTTAACGGCAGTCGTCCTGCCAGCGACTCGATTGCCGCTGTTTTCCTCCCCCAAAGACTCCGTTATCATGCACCCTGCGCATTCATATGAGTCAGCGCCGTGAAACTCAATGACAACAACTAATCTCACGCGCTCACGACATTTCAAGAAAATGGATATCACAATCTGATGAGTACACTTGAGAATTTCGACGCCCACACCCCAATGATGCAGCAGTACCTGAAGCTGAAAGCTCAGCATCCGGAGATCCTGCTTTTTTACCGGATGGGCGATTTTTACGAACTGTTTTATGACGATGCCAAACGCGCGTCGCAGTTAATGGACATCTCGCTGACCAAACGCGGCGCATCGGCGGGCGAGCCGATTCCGATGGCGGGCATCCCGCATCATGCGGTCGAAAACTACCTGGCAAAACTGGTGAACCTCGGTGAATCGGTGGCAATTTGCGAACAGATTGGCGACCCGGCCACCAGCAAAGGGCCGGTGGAACGCAAAGTGGTGCGCATCGTGACACCGGGCACCATCAGCGATGAAGCCCTGTTGCAGGAACGCCAGGACAACCTGCTGGCTGCTATCTGGCAGGACAGCAAAGGCTTTGGTTATGCCACGCTGGATATCAGCTCCGGGCGTTTTCGCGTCAGCGAACCTCTTGATCGCGAAACCATGGCGGCAGAGCTGCAACGCACCAATCCGGCGGAATTGCTTTACGCAGAAGATTTTGCCGAGACGGCGCTGATTGAAGGTCGTCGTGGCCTGCGTCGTCGCCCGCTGTGGGAGTTCGAAATCGACACCGCTCGCCAGCAGCTGAACTTACAGTTTGGTACTCGCGACCTGGTCGGTTTTGGTGTAGAGAACGCACCGCGTGGCCTGTGTGCAGCGGGCTGCCTGTTGCAGTACGTCAAAGACACCCAGCGCACTTCCCTGCCCCATATTCGTTCCATCACCATGGAGCGCCAGCAGGACAGCATCATTATGGATGCGGCGACCCGCCGTAACCTCGAAATCACTCAGAACCTGGCGGGCGGTATCGAAAACACGCTGGCGTCCGTCCTCGACTGCACCGTCACCCCCATGGGCAGCCGCATGCTGAAACGCTGGCTGCACATGCCGGTGCGCGACAGCAAAACCCTGCTCGAACGCCAGCAGACCATTGGCGCGCTGCAGGAAAGCACTAACGACCTGCAACCGGTGCTGCGCCAGGTGGGCGATCTGGAGCGTATTCTCGCGCGCCTGGCGCTGCGCACAGCACGTCCGCGCGACCTTGCGCGCATGCGTTATGCCTTCCAGCAGCTACCGGAGCTGCGCGCGCAGCTGGCGAACGTCGACAGCGCCCCCGTGCAGCAGTTGCGTGAAAAAATGGGTGAGTTCATCGAACTGCGCGAGCTGCTTGAGCACGCCATTATTGATGCGCCGCCGGTGCTGGTGCGTGACGGCGGCGTAATAGCACCGGGCTATAACGCCGAACTCGACGAGTGGCGCGGGCTGGCAGACGGCGCGACGGATTATCTCGACCGACTGGAAATCCGCGAGCGCGAAAAGCTGGGCCTCGACACGCTTAAAGTCGGCTACAACGGCGTGCACGGTTACTTTATTCAGATTAGCCGTGGGCAGAGCCACCTCGCACCAATTCACTATGTGCGCCGTCAGACGCTGAAGAACGCCGAGCGTTACATCATTCCAGAACTGAAAGAGTACGAAGACAAAGTTCTCACCTCAAAAGGTAAAGCGCTGGCGCTGGAAAAACAGCTTTATGATGAACTGTTCGACCTGCTGTTACCGCACCTTGAAGCCTTGCAACAAAGCGCCACCGCGCTGGCGGAGCTGGATGTGCTGGTGAACCTGGCCGAGCGTGCGGATACGCTGAATTACTGCTGCCCGGCCTTTAGCGACAAACCCGGTATTCGCATCGTGGAAGGCCGTCACCCGGTGGTGGAGCAGGTACTCAAAGAGCCGTTTATCGCTAACCCGCTGAATCTCTCACCGCAGCGCAGAATGTTGATCATCACCGGCCCGAACATGGGCGGTAAAAGTACCTATATGCGCCAGACGGCGCTGATTGCGCTGCTGGCCTACATCGGCAGCTACGTTCCGGCGCAGAAGGTAGACATTGGCCCGATTGACCGCATCTTTACCCGCGTAGGCGCGGCGGACGATCTGGCGTCGGGTCGTTCCACCTTTATGGTGGAGATGACCGAAACCGCCAACATTCTGCATAACGCCACCGAGCATAGCCTGGTGCTGATGGACGAGATCGGGCGTGGCACCTCAACCTACGATGGCCTGTCGCTGGCGTGGGCCTGTGCAGAAAATCTGGCGAATAAAATCAAAGCGCTGACCCTGTTCGCCACCCACTATTTCGAGCTGACGCAGTTGCCGGAAAAAATGGAAGGCGTCGCCAACGTCCATCTTGATGCGCTAGAGCACGGCGACACCATCGCCTTTATGCACAGCGTGCAGGATGGCGCGGCCAGCAAAAGCTACGGTCTCGCCGTGGCCGCGCTGGCCGGGGTACCGAAAGAGGTTATCAAGCGGGCGCGCGGTAAACTGCGTGAACTGGAAAGCCTGTCTCCGAGCGCAGGGGCAACCCAGGTGGATGGTACGCAGATGTCGTTGCTGAGCGCACCGGAAGAGACGAACCCTGCGGTCGAGGCGCTGGAAAATCTCGACCCGGATTCCCTGACGCCACGCCAGGCGCTGGAGTGGATTTACCGTCTGAAAAACCTGCTGTAGCTCATCAGGCCCGCCGTATCGCTGCGGGCCTTTCCTTCCTGCGAATAAATATCCCCAATGCCAGGCAAGCCCGCTTTCGGCTTCTATACTTTTATTTCTGAATTTATTTCTCTTAATTCTCTCAATAATGAAAGGAACGATGCGATGGCTATTCATAAGAAAGGGCAGGCTCACTGGTCAGGCGATCTTAAGCGCGGCAAAGGTACCGTTTCAACCGAGAGCGGTGCACTGAAGGAACTGCCATACGGCTTTAACACCCGCTTCGAAGGCGCTGCGGGGACTAACCCGGAAGAGTTGATTGGTGCAGCCCATGCGGCCTGCTTCTCAATGGCGCTCTCAATGATCCTGGGTGAAGTGGGTTACACCGCTGACAGCATTGATACCACGGCGACCGTCACCCTCGATCAGGTTGACGGTGGCTTTGCGATCACCAAAATCGCGCTGAAGAGTGCCGTCAAAGTACCAGGCGCAGACGCCGCCAAATTTGACGAAGCCATTCAGAAAGCCAAAGCGGGTTGCCCGGTCTCTAAAGTGCTGAACGCGGAAATCTCGCTGGAATACACCCTGAATTAATCCCCTCGATTCGCTGACAAACCGCCTGTTTCGGGCGGTTTGTTTTTTCCGCACGGATGAATCAGCGCATCATTTTGCGGATAAGTGCTGTGAACTGCTCCCGCTCTTGCGCGCTGAGCCTGCCCAAAAATTCATCATCAACGCCATTGCCGACAGGAATGCTGATATTCAGCGCCGCCTCCCCTTGCGGAGTCAGAAATAAAAAACGCCGCCGTTTATCTGCCGGATCCTGTTCGCGCCTCACCAGCCCCCGTGCCTCCATACGGCTGAGCATTTCTGCAAGCGTCGCTTTGGTACTGACGGCCACCTCCGTCAACGCGACCTGCTCGATACCGGGATTTTCAGCAATAGAACGCATAACCGCGTACTGCGGCTTGGTCAGTTCCGGTAAGGCTTGCTGCCACCGCGCCGTATGCTGTTGAAAAAGCTGGCGCAGCAGGTGGAAGGCTTCGTGTCTTAACTCCATGAGGGCTCCGTAACAAAATCACCCTTCTATGATAGCCACTTGAGTGCAATTACCGTCAGGCTTTTTACTGGCTCAATTTTTAGCAAAAAGTGCGACCGTACACGAACGATATTGTCAGTGAGGCGGATCAGGCGTAAGTTTTTCACAAACGTTCGCATACGAACAAATAATTAAGGTGATCAATGAGACTGATAATTGGCATGACGGGGGCTACGGGTGCACCGCTGGGCGTCGCGCTGCTACAGGCTTTGCGCGACATGCCGGAGGTCGAAACACATCTGGTGATGTCGAAATGGGCGAAAACCACCATTGAGCTGGAAACGCCCTACTGCGCCCGTGATGTGGCGGCCCTGGCGGATGTTTGCCATAGCCCGGCGGATCAGGCAGCCACGATCTCATCCGGTTCTTTTCGCACTGACGGCATGATTATCATCCCCTGCAGCATGAAAACCCTGGCCGGTATTCGGGCGGGTTACGCCGAAGGGCTGGTCGGGCGCGCGGCGGACGTTGTGCTCAAAGAGGGCCGTAAGCTGGTGCTCGTGCCCCGGGAAACCCCGCTCAGCCCCCTTCATCTGGAAAATATGCTGGCCCTGTCGCGCCTGGGCGTGGCGATGGTTCCTCCGATGCCCGCTTATTACAACCACCCGCAGACTGTCGATGACATCACCCAACACATTGTGACGCGCGTGCTGGACCAGTTTGGACTGGAGCACCGCAAAGCACGCCGCTGGGAAGGTCTGCAGGCGGCACAGAATTTTTCACAGGAGAAAGACTATGGCTTTTGATGATTTGCGAAGCTTCCTGCAAGCGCTCGATGACCAGGGGCAATTGCTAAAAATCAGTGAAGAGGTCAATGCCGAGCCGGATCTTGCGGCTGCGGCCAACGCCACCGGGCGCATTGGTGACGGCGCACCCGCTATCTGGTTTGATAACATTCGCGGCTTTACCGATGCCCGCGTGGTGATGAATACCATTGGCTCCTGGCAGAACCATGCCATCTCAATGGGGCTCCCGCCGAACACTCCGGTCAAGAGCCAGATAGATGAGTTTATTCGTCGCTGGGACACCTTCCCCGTCACGCCGGAACGCCGTGCTAACCCGGCATGGGCACAAAATACCGTCGACGGTGAAGACATCAACCTGTTCGATATTCTGCCTTTATTCCGTCTGAACGATGGTGACGGCGGCTTTTATCTCGATAAAGCCTGCGTGGTCTCCCGCGATCCGCTCGACCCCGACCACTTTGGCAAGCAGAACGTCGGCATTTACCGTATGGAAGTGAAAGGCAAGCGCAAGCTCGGCCTGAAACCGGTCCCGATGCACGATATCGCCCTGCATCTGCACAAAGCAGAAGAGCGCGGCGAGGATCTCCCGATTGCCATCACGCTGGGGAACGATCCGATCATTACCCTGATGGGCGGCACACCGCTGAAATACGATCAGTCCGAGTACGAAATGGCAGGCGCACTGCGTGAAAGCCCTTACCCTATCGCGACTGCGCCGCTGACCGGTTTTGACGTGCCCTGGGGTTCAGAAGTCATTCTGGAAGGGGTGATTGAAGGGCGTAAACGCGAAATTGAAGGGCCTTTCGGTGAGTTTACCGGGCACTACTCCGGCGGCCGTAACATGACGGTGGTGCGTATTGATAAAGTCTCTTACCGCACCAAACCCATCTTCGAATCGCTCTATCTCGGCATGCCCTGGACCGAAATTGACTACCTGATCGGCCCGTCAACCTGTGTGCCGCTTTATCAACAACTGAAGGCCGAGTTCCCGGAAGTGCAGGCGGTGAACGCCATGTACACCCACGGCTTGCTGGCGATCATCTCCACCAAAAAACGCTACGGCGGCTTTGCCCGTGCAGTCGGGCTGCGCGCCATGACTACACCGCACGGCTTGGGCTACGTGAAAATGGTGATTATGGTCGATGAAGATGTCGATCCGTTTAACCTGCCGCAGGTGATGTGGGCATTGTCATCGAAAGTGAACCCGGCCGGTGACCTGGTGCAATTGCCGAATATGTCGGTGCTCGAACTCGACCCAGGTTCAAGCCCTGCCGGTATCACCGATAAGCTGATTATCGACGCAACAACACCGGTTGCTCCTGATAATCGCGGTCACTACAGCCAGCCGGTACAGGATCTGCCTGAAACCAAAGCCTGGGCCGAAAAACTGACCGCCATGCTGGCCGCACGTAAATAAGGAGGGGAAACATGATTTGTCCACGTTGTGCCGATGAGCACATTGAAGTGATGGCGACGTCGCCGGTGAAGGATGTCTGGACGGTGTATCAATGCCAGCATTGTTTATACACCTGGCGTGATACCGAGCCGCTGCGCCGTACCAGCCGGGAACATTATCCTGAAGCGTTTCGCATGACGCAGAAAGATATTGATGATGCGCCGCAGGTGCCGACTATCCCTCCGCTACTGGCGGAAGATAAACGCTAGTTCGGCTGAAAAAAGCACAAAAAAAAGCCGGTCAGATGACCGGCCTTTTGATGTTCAGGATTTATTCGCGGAACAGAGCTTCGATATTCAGCCCCTGTGCTTGCAGAATTTCGCGCAAGCGACGCAGACCTTCAACCTGAATCTGACGCACGCGTTCACGGGTCAGACCGATTTCACGACCTACATCTTCCAGCGTAGCGGCTTCATAGCCGAGCAGACCGAAACGACGCGCCAGCACTTCACGTTGTTTAGCATTAAGCTCAAACAACCATTTGACGATGCTTTGCTTCATGTCATCGTCTTGCGTGGTGTCTTCCGGACCGTTGTCTTTCTCATCCGCCAGGATGTCCAGCAACGCTTTTTCGGAATCGCCGCCCAACGGGGTATCAACAGAAGTGATACGTTCGTTGAGGCGTAACATACGACTCACGTCATCAACCGGCTTATCAAGCTGCTCGGCAATCTCTTCCGCACTCGGTTCGTGGTCCAGCTTATGGGACAACTCACGCGCGGTACGCAGATAGACGTTCAGCTCTTTCACGATATGGATCGGCAGACGAATCGTACGGGTTTGATTCATGATCGCCCGTTCAATAGTCTGACGGATCCACCAGGTCGCATAAGTTGAGAAACGGAACCCACGTTCAGGGTCAAACTTCTCAACAGCGCGGATGAGACCCAAATTCCCCTCTTCAATCAGATCCAGCAGCGCAAGGCCACGGTTACTGTATCGGCGGGCAATTTTCACAACCAGACGCAGGTTACTTTCAATCATGCGACGGCGAGAGGCCACGTCACCACGTAATGCGCGACGTGCAAAATAGACTTCTTCTTCAGCCGTTAGTAATGGGGAATAACCAATTTCCCCAAGATAGAGTTGAGTCGCATCCAGCACACGCTGGGTTGCGCCCTGAGATAACAACTCCTCTTCGGCCACGTCGTTATCACTGGGTTCCTCTTCTACTAAGGCTTTTTCGTCAAAAACCTCTGCTCCGTTTTCATCAAATTCCGCATCTTCATTTAATTCATGAACTTTCAGCGTATTCTGAGTCATAAGGTGGCTCCTACCCGTGATCCCTGGACAAAGCACCTGAAACATCATCATTTTGCCTGTTGCAGCGGCATCTGCGCGCGCCGCAACGGCTGAAATGACGAAGGGTTCAACTACTTTGCCGAATTATCGCTGCGGTAAATAACGCAGCGGGTTTACGGATTTCCCCTTGTAACGAATTTCAAAATGCAAGCGTGTAGAACTGGTTCCGGAGCTACCCATGGTAGCAATTTTCTGCCCCGCCTTGATTTCTTGTTGTTCCCGAACCAGCATCGTATCGTTATGGGCGTAGGCACTCAGGTAATCATCGTTGTGTTTGATGATAATTAGATTACCGTAACCACGCAGTGCATTACCGGCATATACCACGCGACCATCTGCGGTCGCGACAATAGCCTGTCCTTTGCTACCTGCGATATCGACCCCTTTATTGCCACCTTCGGTAGCAGAGAAGTTGTCGATGACTTTGCCGTCAGTCGGCCAGCGCCAGGTTGAAATCGGCGTACTGGTTGAAGTGCTGCTGGCAGTCGGTTCGGTTGTGCTGACAGATGGGGCCGTAACAGGCGCTGTGACGGGTGTCGCAGGCTTATTATTCGGCAACATTTTGTTAGCACTTTGTTCACCTGAATCCTCAGAATACGTAATTGTTGGTTTCGACGCAACAGCTACGGTGGAATTTTGTGCAGGTTTTGTGATGATTCCTTGAGCTGAAGCATCAGCCTGAGTGATGGCATTTCCACCCGTGATCGGCGTCCCCGATGCATTACCCACCTGCAACGTTTGCCCGACATTCAGGCCATACGGGGCCGCAACCTTGTTTCGCTGCGCCAGGTCACGGAAATCGTTCCCGGTGATCCACGCGATATAAAACAGGGTATCGCCGCGTTTTACGGTGTAGGTACTGCCGCCGGTATAGCTGCCTTTCGGAATGTTCCCGTACTGACGATTGTAAACAATGCGACCGTTTTGAGTTTCAACGGGCTGCTGCGCCACGGGCTGTATATTTGTTGGCTGAATATTTGGCTGGATAGTGGGCTGCTGAACAGGTTGGATCTGCGGCTGCGCCTGTGTGCCGATTTTTGGCGGCGGCGTGATTAACATTCCGGAATTAGTGCTGGAACTGGCACTGCCCCCCACGGAACTCACCGGGGCAGGCGCATTGTTGGAGCTTGTGCAGCCCGCAAGCCAGAGTGAAACCAGTGACAGTGCCGCCACGCGACGTACGGTGAATTTAGGGCTTCCCGTGCTCATTTATCCCCCAGGAATGTATTAGTTACCAATGACTTAAACACCGTAAACGGCGGTGCGTAAACTTGCCCACGATACGCTGATACAGGATGAATAACCCAGGAAAAATCTGTTTCTCAGGCCAGTTCACCCTTCACCAGGGGCACAAAACGCACGGCTTCCACGGTATCGATGATAAATTCGTCTCCCCGCCGACGAACACGCTTAAGTTGCTGATGTTCATCGCCCACAGGTAAAACGAGAATGCCGCCTTCATCCAGTTGCGACATGAGCGCCGTCGGAATTTCCAGCGGTGCGGCCGTCACAATGATAGCGTCAAACGGGGCGCGTGCCTGCCAACCCTGCCAGCCATCACCATGACGTGTTGAAACATTGTGTAAATCAAGTTGTTTGAGACGGCGTCGCGCCTGCCATTGCAGGCCTTTGATGCGCTCGACCGTACAAACATGGTGCACCAGGTGCGCCAGAATCGCGGTCTGATAGCCGGAGCCGGTGCCGATTTCCAGCACGCGTGACTGCGGCGTCAGTTCCAGCAGCGCCGTCATTCTGGCGACCATATAAGGCTGAGAAATGGTTTGCCCCTGGCCTATTGGCAAAGCGACGTTTTCCCAGGCCTGATGTTCAAACGCTTCATCAATAAATTTTTCCCGTGGCACCTGCGAGATAGCTTCGAGAACATGCTCATCCGCAATCCCATGCGCACGTAATTGATTAAGCAGCGTTTGTACGCGTTTACTTACCATTGCATGCTGACTCCGGCACGATCCAGCCAGCCAGTCAGCACATCATGTGCGCTGTACGCGGTGAGATCGACCTGCAGCGGCGTGACCGAGACATAGCCTTCATCAATGGCGGCAAAGTCGGTATCCGGCCCGGCATCGCATTTTTCACCCGGCGGACCAATCCAGTAGAGCGTATTGCCGCGCGGATCCTGCTGCGGAATCACCTGATCCGCAGGATGACGGCTGCCACAGCGCGTCACACGAATACCTTTGATTTCACTGAGCGGCAGATCCGGGACGTTGATATTCAAAATACGCCCGGTGCGCAGCGGTTCGCGCGACAGCCCGCGTAAAATCGAGCAGGTGACTGCCGCTGCGGTGTCGTAGTGCTTGTGGCCGTTTAGCGAGACCGCCAGCGCAGGAAAGCCCAGATGGCGCCCTTCCATCGCGGCAGCCACGGTGCCGGAATAGATGACGTCATCGCCCAGATTCGGGCCGGCGTTAATGCCAGAGACCACCACATCCGGACGCGGGCGCATTAACGCATTCACGCCAAGAAAGACGCAATCGGTCGGTGTGCCCATCTGTACGGCAATATCGCCATTGTCGAAGGTGAAGGTACGAAGGGAAGATTCCAGCGTCAGTGAATTAGAGGCACCACTGCGGTTACGATCGGGAGCAACGATGTGGACGTCAGCAAATTCCCGCAGGGCTTTTGCCAGCGTCTGAATACCCGGTGCATGGATACCGTCATCGTTACTCAGCAATATTCGCATAATCACCCGATGTATTGATAATTTCCCTTACCACACTGGTCGCGAAGCTGCCCGCAGGCAGCCAAAAACGTAACTCGACAGTCACGTCATCCCACCAATTCCAGCGCATCTGTTGCGGGAAAAGGCGCATTGCGCGGCGCGCCGCTTCCACCTTTTCACGTACCAGTAATGCTTGTAATTCCGGCGCATCGGCCACCGCAGCCTGTTCGAAAGCCAGCGCATCACGCAATGGACCCCATTCGCCGCTGCCGGGCAGTGCAGCCGTAATCATTAATTCTTTTGCATCAACGCGCGCCTGCAGTTCAGCACGCTCTTCCACTGTTGCCACAAACCAGCTTCCGCGTCCCGCTAATTGTAGCGCATCGCCGTCAACAACTTGATTAAAGTCTGGTTTTTTCAAACGCGTGTGGACTATCTGATTAAACAACGCACTGCGGGCCGCCGACAACCAAAAACTGCGTTTATTCCTGTCGCGAACCGGTGCATCACTCTGCGCCCAGCGTAGCGCGCCCAGTAAGTTACTGCCGCCCAGACCAAAGCGCTGCGCGCCGAAATAGTTCGGTACGCCCTGCTCGCTAATCGCCTGTAAACGAGTCTCGACATCGTTTTTGTCGGTAATACCGCGCAGTACCAGTGTAAAATTGTTGCCTCTCAGCGCGCCTAAACGCAGCTTACGCTTATGACGCGCGTACTCCAGCACTTTGCAGCCTTCGAGCTGAAACGCGCTGAGATCGGGCATTGTGTTGCCCGGCACACGTGCACATAACCACTGCTCGGTCACCGCATGCTTGTCTTTCTGACCAGCAAAACTCACTTCGCGGGCGTGTATTTTAAGGAATTTTGCCAGCGCGTCGGCAACAAAACGGGTATTGCAGCCGTTTTTCAGAATCCGTACCAGGATATGTTCGCCTTCCCCGTCAGGTTCGAAGCCTAAATCTTCGATAACCACGAAATCTTCCGGGTTCGCTTTCAGTACGCCGCTGCTGGCAGGCAAGCCGTGCAGATAAGTCAGTTGCTCAAAATCGGTCATTTCGCCGCCTTCAGCAACAGCGCTACGGCTTCGCAGGCAATGCCCTCGCCACGCCCGGTAAAACCGAGCTTTTCAGTGGTGGTGGCTTTGACGTTGACGTCATCCATGTGGCAGCCGAGGTCTTCGGCGATGAAAACGCGCATCTGTGGAATATGCGGCAGCATTTTAGGTGCCTGCGCAATGATGGTCACGTCAACATTACCCAGGGTGTAACCTTTGGCCTGAATACGGCGCCAGGCTTCACGCAGCAGGCCACGGCTGTCCGCACCTTTGAACGCCGGATCGGTATCCGGGAACAATTTTCCGATGTCACCCAGCGCCGCAGCGCCCAGCAGGGCATCGGTCAGCGCATGCAGTGCGACGTCGCCGTCAGAGTGGGCCAGCAGCCCTTTCTCCCAGGGAATGCGGACGCCGCCAATAATAATCGGGCCTTCGCCGCCGAATGCGTGTACGTCAAAACCGTGTCCAATGCGCATTATGCTTTCTCCTGGTATTCGGAATGGGTGAGGTAAAATTCTGCCAGTCGTAAATCTTCAGGGCGGGTCACTTTAATATTGTCCGCTCTCCCGGCGACCAGCTCCGGGTGATATCCGCAGTACTCAAGCGCCGAGGCTTCGTCTGTGATCGTCGCGCCCTCGTCAAGCGCACGCGTCAGGCAATCGTGCAAAAGCTCAAGCGGGAAAAACTGCGGGGTGAGGGCGTGCCACAAATCGTTACGATCGACCGTATGGGCAATGGCAGTTTTGCCAGGCTCAGCGCGCTTCATGGTGTCTCGCACCGGGGCCGCCAGAATACCGCCCACGCGGCTCGTTTCGCTCAGTTGCAGCAGGCGGTTTAAATCGTCCTGATGCAGGCAAGGGCGTGCCGCGTCGTGTACTAACACCCACTGCGCACCTTGTGCGGCTTTCAGGCCAGCCAGAACGGAATCGGCACGTTCGGAGCCGCCGTCAACCACAGTGACAGCGGGATGTTGTGCGAGAGGGAGCTTAGCGAAACGCGCATCACCGGGGGTGACCGCAATGATCACACGCTTGACCCTGGGGTGCGCTAATAGCGCCGCCACGGCATGTTCGAGGATCGTTTTATCGCCAATAGAAAGATATTGCTTGGGACATTCCGTTTGCATGCGGCGGCCAAATCCAGCAGCCGGCACCACGGCATAAACGTCCGGAATGGTGGATGCCATGTCATTAACCCGGGATTGTTTATCGATTATTTTGCGTATTTTGCGTGTTGGATACGGACCCCTGAGCGCGTTTAGACGCGTCCGGCACCAGACGATAAAACGTTTCGCCCGGTCTGGTCATCGTTAATTCATTACGCGCGCGTTCCTCAATCGCTTCCTGGCCGCCATTGAGGTCATCAATTTCAGCAAAAAGTTGATCGTTTCGCGCTTTAAGTTTGGCGTTCGTCGCCTGCTGGGCTGCGACATCGTCATTAACACGGCCATAATCATGAAGACCGTTTTTGCCGAACCACAGCGAGTACTGTAGCCAGACCAGCAAAGCCAGCAACAGCAGCGTTAATTTACCCATCCTGCCCCCTGAAAAACGGCCTCATCATCCCATAACTTTTTCTCAGACTCCACACCGGGGCCGGGTGATACTGCGTCACCGCGTCAGAATGTAACATATTTGCCCGTCTTACCGAAGGTTTGTGCCCCTACGGACACATTGTCTTAACCTGAGTTACGGTTTGAAGTATGGATGGGTTTAGCCCATCAGCCACATAAACAGCCCACCAAACAGCGTGACAACCGTAAAAAGCGTGGCAATGGCGCTGTAAAGCAGCTTTCCATCAAGGAGGGAATGCAGGGCGATACCCACCACAACCGCGACGGGCATCAGTGCGAGGAAAAAAGGCCAGGTGTACAACAAGAAGAACAGCGTGTTGGAGCCATACAGCAGGAACGGGATAGCCAGCGCCAGTAACCATGCAACAAAACCCACTATGGCCCCAGGCAAGGACCATGTGGTTTCATCGCTGGTCGGTAAATTATCCGACCTCGAAATGGTGATGTTCTGACTGTTACGCATAGCTGACCCCGTCGCCTTTTCGGCTGGCAAAACCCGGATACCCTCCGAACATGGGTATCCCTGGTACTGTCTTAGGATCTGATAATATCGTCCCGTCTCATGAGGTCTAATAATTGACTCACCAAATTTGTTACCAATTGTTCACCCTCAAGATGAACTTCCGGTGATTCTGGCGCTTCATAAACCGCATCAATGCCAGTGAAGTTTCGCAGCTCCCCGGCGCGCGCTTTTTTGTAGAGCCCCTTCGGGTCACGCGCTTCGCAAATGGCCAGCGGCGTATCCACAAAGACTTCGATGAAACGCCCCTCCCCTAACCGCTCGCGCACCATCTGGCGCTCTGCACGGTGTGGAGAGATAAACGCCGTCAGCACAACCTGACCGGCATCCACCATCAGGCGGGCCACTTCACCCACCCGGCGGATGTTCTCTTTGCGATCATCGTCGCTAAAGCCAAGATCGCTGCACAGGCCGTGACGCACGTTGTCGCCGTCCAGTAGATAGGTGCTCACGCCAAGCTTATGCAATGCCTCTTCCAGCGCGCCGGCGACCGTGGATTTGCCGGAGCCGGACAGCCCGGTAAACCACAACACCACCCCACGGTGGCCGTGGAGTTTTTCGCGCTGCTCAGCCGTCACCGGGTGAGCGTGCCAGACGACGTTTTCGTCATGCAGCGCCATTACTTGCCTCCCAGCAGGTCACGCGCACCCCAGTGTGGGAAATGCTTACGGACAAGCTGGTTCAGCTCCAGCTCAAAAGCACTGAACTGCGACGGTACTGCGTTGTCCTGCTGATGCACTTCGCGCACCATACCTGCGCCAACGGTGACGTTGCTCAAACGATCGATGAAGATCAAGCCACCGGTCACCGGGTTTTCCTGATAAGGATCGAGCGTCAGCGGCTCATCAAAGGTCAGATCCACCAGACCAATGCCGTTGAGCGGCAGGCTGTCGACGTCGCGCTGGGTCAGATTGTTGATATCGACCTGGTACTGAATCGCATCCACACGGGCGCGGGTTTTCTTACCGGCAATCTTGATGTCGTAGCTCTGACCCGGTGTCAGCGCCTGTTCCGCCATCCATACCACGTCCAGGGATGCGCTCTGCACCGCCGGTACGCTTTCCTGGGCATCCAGAATCAGGTCGCCACGGCTGATGTCGATTTCATCTTTCAGCACCAGAGTAATCGCTTCACCGGCATGGGCTTCCTGCAAATCACCGTCAAAGGTGACGATGCGTGCAACCGCGGATTCCACGCCTGACGGCAGGACTTTTACGCGCTGCCCCACGGTCACGACGCCGGAGGCCAGCGTGCCGGAGAAACCGCGGAAATCAAGATTCGGACGGTTCACATACTGCACCGGGAAACGCATCGGCTGCGTCTCAACGGCGCGCTGGATCTCAACGGTTTCCAGCACTTCAAGCAGCGTCGGGCCGCTGTACCAGGGAATGTTTGCACTCTGGGACGCGACGTTATCGCCTTCCAGCGCCGACAGCGGCACAAAGCGGATGTCGAGGTTGCCCGGCAGCTGTTCGGCAAAAGTCAGGTACTCCTGACGAATAGACTCGAAAGTCTCTTCACTAAAGCCCACCAGGTCCATTTTGTTCACCGCCACCACCAGGTGTTTGATCCCCAGCAGTGTGGAGATAAAGCTATGGCGACGGGTCTGATCGAGCACGCCTTTACGGGCATCAATCAGCAGGATAGCCAGGTCACAGGTCGACGCACCGGTCGCCATGTTACGGGTGTACTGCTCGTGCCCAGGAGTGTCGGCAATAATAAATTTGCGCTTCTCGGTAGAGAAATAGCGGTACGCCACGTCAATGGTGATGCCCTGCTCACGCTCAGCCTGCAGGCCATCCACCAGCAGGGCCAGGTCGAGTTTTTCACCCTGGGTGCCGTGGCGCTTGCTGTCGTTATGCAGCGTGGAAAGCTGATCTTCATAAATCTGACGGGTGTCGTGCAGCAGGCGACCAATCAGGGTGCTTTTGCCATCATCAACGCTGCCGCAGGTCAGAAAACGCAGCAGGCTTTTGTGCTGCTGTGCGTGCAGGTACGCTTCGACGCCGCCTTCATCAGCAATTTGTTGTGCAATAGTGGTATTCATGGCGGCTCCTTAGAAGTATCCCTGACGTTTTTTCAGCTCCATGGAGCCAGCCTGGTCGCGGTCAATCATGCGGCCCTGACGTTCACTGGTCGTGGACACCAGCATCTCTTCAATAATTTCCGGTAACGTCTGCGCTTCAGACTCGACGGCTCCGGTCAGCGGCCAGCAGCCCAGCGTGCGGAAACGCACCATGCGCTGTTCGATGACTTCGCCCGGCTGCAGGTCGATTCTGTCGTCATCGATCATCATCAGCATGCCATCGCGCTCCAGCACCGGGCGCTCTGCCGCCAGATACAGCGGAACAATTTCGATGTTTTCCAGGTAGATATACTGCCAGATATCCAGTTCGGTCCAGTTGGAGAGCGGGAAGACACGGATGCTTTCGCCTTTGTTAATCTGGCCGTTGTAGTTGTGCCACAGCTCAGGGCGCTGGTTTTTGGGGTCCCAGCGGTGGAAGCGGTCACGGAAAGAGTAAATACGCTCTTTGGCACGGGATTTCTCTTCGTCACGACGCGCGCCGCCGAAGGCCGCATCAAAACCGTACTTATTCAGCGCCTGCTTCAGCCCTTCAGTTTTCATGATGTCGGTGTGCTTAGCGCTGCCGTGTACGAACGGGCTGATCCCCATCGCCACCCCTTCCGGGTTTTTGTGCACCAGCAGCTCACAGCCATAGGCTTTCGCCGTGCGGTCACGGAATTCATACATCTCACGGAATTTCCAGCCGGTATCCACGTGCAGCAGCGGGAACGGCAGCGTACCTGGATAAAACGCCTTGCGCGCCAGATGCAGCATCACGCTGGAGTCTTTGCCGATGGAGTACATCATCACCGGATTAGAGAATTCGGCGGCCACCTCGCGGATAATGTGGATGCTTTCCGCTTCCAGTTGTCGCAGGTGAGTGAGTCGTTTTTGATCCATAACCGTTCCTTAAGCCAGATTCACCACGGAAGCATCAAACGCTTCCGGGCCTGTCGTGTGTTGAAACCAGGCGAGTTCATGATGCAGTTGTACCACCTCACCCACTACCAGCAGGGCGGGCATGGGCGCATCTTTCGCCAGTTCCTCAAGTTGTTGTAATGTGCCGGTTCTGACCTGTTGATCGGCCCGGGTGCCGCGAGAAATCACCGCGACCGGTGTGTCTGCCTGTCGTCCGTGAGCGATGAGCTGTTGGCCGATTTCTGCGGCCTTCAGCGTGCCCATATAAATCGCCAGCGTCTGACGGCTCTGCGCCAGCTGTGACCAGTCAAACGGCGCGCTGTCGGCTTTGTAGTGACCGGTTACAAAGGTGGCACTCTGCGCAAAATCGCGGTGCGTCAGAGGAATACCGGCATAGGCCGTTGCTCCTGACGCCGCCGTGACGCCCGGCACCACCTGGAAGGGAATGCCTGCCGCCGCAGCCGCCTGAAGCTCTTCGCCACCGCGACCAAAAATAAACGGGTCACCGCCTTTAAGGCGAACCACGGTTTTGCCCGCCTGCGCGGCCTCCACCAGCATGCGGTTGGTATCGTGCTGGGCCACCAGGTGGGAACCCGCGCGTTTACCGACGCTTATCAGCTCAGCATCACGACGCACCAGTTCCAGCACGCTCCCGGTCACCAGATGGTCGTAAAACACCACGTCAGCCTGCTGAATCACCTGTAACCCACGTAAAGTCAGCAGCCCGGCATCGCCCGGCCCAGCCCCTACCAGAATGATTTCACCGGTGCTGCTGCCTGGCTTCTCTAATTCATCCGCCAGCACCTGCTCCGCTGCCTGCTCTTTGCCTGCCGCCATCAGGCTGGCAAAACGGCCACGAAAGGCGACTTCCCAGAAACGGCGACGTGCATCGGTGGTCTGGCGAAACGGCTTAATACGGCTCCGCCAGCGCCCGGCAACTTCGGCCATGCGCCCTAAGTTTGCGGGCAACAACGCTTCAATTTTTTCTCTGAGCAGCCGCGCGAGTACCGGTGCGTTGCCGCCGGAGGAGATCGCCACCAGCAGCGGCGAGCGGTCCACAATCGACGGGAAGATAAATGAGCACAGCGGCTGATCGTCCACCACGTTCACCAGCCGCTGGCGGGCGTTTGCAGCATCAAAGATGCGGCGGTTGAGCACCTTATCATCCGTTGCAGCGATCACCAGAAAAACGTTATCAAGCTGCGATTCATCGAACGTATCGGCCAGCAGATGAATCTGTTGTTCATCCACGAGTTGTTGCAATGCGGCATCAAGATGACGAGCCACCACCTGCACACATGCCCCCGCGCGCCGCAAAAAGGCAATCTTACGCGCAGCAACATCGCCACCTCCGACAACCAGTACGGGACGGTCTTTGACGGCAGCAAATATAGGCAGGTAATCCACAGGGCGACAACTCACTAGCAACCAGTAATAGTGGGACTATAGGGGGAGCCTTAGAGCGAATGAAATTACGAATTGGAATGAGTAGTTCCGCAAAGGAATAACGCCCTGGAAATACAAATCTCAAAAAGTGCTTAACCCCCCGATTTTCGCCATGTTAAGAAGAAATGAAATTGTGTAATCCTGGTCACAGTTTCATACTAGGCGCGGTAAAAATTTCGCATCGTAAAGGACGTCCTATGTTTTCCGCATTGCGCCACCGTACCGCTGCCCTGGCGCTCGGCGTATGCTTCATCCTTCCCGCTCAGGCACGAGCCCCCCATCCCGGCGAATTCGCAAGCCATCAGGCACGCCATATTGCGACCTATTTTCCAGGCCGGATGACCGGGACCCCGGCGGAGATGCTCTCTGCGGACTACCTGCGTCAGCAATTTGCCCAGATGGGCTACCAGAGTGATATCCGCAAATTTAACAGCCGCTACACCTGGACTGCGCGCAACAACCAGCAGAACTGGCAGAACGTGACCGGCAGTACGGTTATCGCCGCCCATGAGGGCAAGCGTCCACAGCAAATCATCATTATGGCGCACCTCGACACCTACGCCCCGCGCAGTGATGACGACACCGACCGTAATCTCGGCGGCCTGAGTCTGCAGGGAATTGATGATAATGCGGTCGGGTTAGGTGTGATGCTGGAACTGGCAGAGCAACTGAAATCTGTGCCAACGGAATACAGCATTCGCTTTGTCGCCCCCAGTGGCGAAGAGGAAGGCAGCCTTGGGGCAGAAAACTTCCTTAAACGCATGAGCGACAAAGAGAAGAAGCAGACGCTGCTGGTTATCAATCTTGATAACCTGGTGGTGGGCGATAACCTTTACTTCAACAGCGGAAAGAAAACGCCAGCATCGGTACGCAAGCTGACCCGCGACCGGGCGCTAGCGATTGCACGCAATCTGGGCATTACCGCCAGCACCAATCCCGGCAAGAATGCAGAATATCCGCAGGGCACCGGCTGCTGTAATGACGCCGAGGTGTTTGATGATGAGGGGATTCCGGTGCTGTCCGTAGAAGCCACGAACTGGTCGTTGGGTAAGAAAGACGGTTACCAGCAGCGGGCCAAATCGAAAGCCTTCCCGGACGGGGTAAGCTGGCATGACATCAAGCTGGATAATGTTCAGTATATCGACCAGGCGCTTCCGGGCCGCATCGATCGCCGGAGCCGTGACGTGGTACGCGTAATGCTGCCGCTGGTCAGAGAGCTGGCAAAGGCGGGGAAAAAATAGCGTTTCTGCTGCGTTAAAAAAGGGAGCCTCAGCTCCCTTTTTGCTATTCGATGCCCATCGCTTCGTAGAGGTGTTTCATCGCTTTCAGGCCCTGCTTACAGCTCGATTCCTGCTGTGCCACGGAGAAGCTTTCCATTTTCTTTTTGCTTTCTGCAAGTTGCGTATTCAGCATATCAATCTGATCCTTCGCTTCGTCATGTTTTGCAGCCTCAGTAATAAATGCTTCCACCATGGAGAAATACTGATTGCAGGTTTCCGTTTGCCCATAAGAAGAGCCGGAAACGCTCATGAGCAATGCCGACACCGCAAGCTTTTTCATCGTCATATCCCTGATTAAATGTTGAATATAAAGCCATCCAAATGGCGCGGGTACGATAGCAAAACCAGCAGAGGGGAAGATGTCCGAAACCGGACGGATGAAGGCAGGAAGGGGATATCCCCGTGGGAACGGGGAACACCCGGACATCCCGCTGGACGATAAGGCCCTGCGCGGTTTATCCCCGCTGGCGCGGGGAACACGCCCGGTGCATTTACTATAAATGCAGCGCTATACGCTTACCATCAGGCAGAGTGACATCTAGCGACAGCTCTCCGCCCAGGGCACTAACGTAGCGTTTCAGCGTCGAAAGTTTCGGATCATTTTCCACTTTCTCCATTTTCACGACGGAAGGCTGGCTGACACCCAGCGCGGCGGCTAACTGTGTCTGTGAGATGGCCAACTCTTCACGCAGCTTCGCCAGGGTAATTTCCTGGCGAATTTCTGCGGTACGCTCCTGAATACGAGCGCGGCTTTCTGGTGAACGTTTAGCCATCATTTCTTTAAGCGTCGCCATCTTTTACCTCCGGTGCTTTCAGATGTGCTTCAAATTCAGCGTCTGCAATTTGGATCATGCGTCTATAGAACAATTTCTCATCTTCACCTTTCTTATCCCCCGCACAAAGCACTATGGCTTTACGTTCGGGATCGAAGGCAAATAAAGTTCGGAAGGGGTGTCCTACAACCTGTACGCGCAACTCTTTCATATTCTTGTATTTAGACGCCTTAATCTGATCTACCTGCGGGCGTCCTAAGGTAGGACCATCCTCTTCCAGGATGCCTAAGTGGGCTAAAATTTCTTCTTGTACCTCATCGGCCTGTTCTTCAAACCAGTCATCAAACAGCTTCCGTGTTACGATTTCCCATGCCAATACCACAATCTCCTATAACCTGCAGGCTATAACCACACTATAGCCTACAGGTTATAATTGCAATATGGTTTTTAGCAAATGTTTCCCTCTATTTTTGCAGCGGTGGGGGCGGTAACTCACGGCCCGGGCAGTACAATGCGCCATCAATAACGATAAATCCTTTGTCTATCCATTGCGTAATCTGCTGATGCTGTACACAGGTAGCGCGGGCGGTTTTGCGCGTTTGAGATCGGTTTATCCCCGCTCGCGCGGGGAACACTCTAATCATAACCTACTGAATTATATTAAAAATAACCACACCCCGAATTCTACCCACTTTTCCCGGTTTTTTAAGAGCGCTAATTCATTGATTTTACTGACGATGAAATAATGCGCACCGGGCAATATCACATTTCACCATCACGACCGCCCCGGCTTTACATATAAAAACGCCCGGTCGTTAGCCGGGCGCTCATAGATTTCACACTAACTACACAACAATTAGCCTTCGTGCAGGCCACACTCGCGTTTGAGTCCGAAGAAGCGGGTGTCTTCTTCCGCCATGCCGGGTTCCCACTTGCGGGTGGTATGGGTGTCGCCGACGGAGAGATAGCCTTCGTCCCACAGTGGATGGTATTTGAGGCCGTGTTTTTGCAGGTACTGATAAACAGTGCGGTTGTCCCAGTCGATGATCGGCAGCACCTTAAAGACGCCACGCTGAAGATCCAGCACCGGCAGATTTGAACGACTTTCGGACTGCTCGCGGCGCAGGCCCGCAAACCAGGTTTGCGCCCCAAGCTCTTTCAGCGCACGGTTCATCGGCTCGACTTTATTGATATCGTTGTACTTCTCAATGCCTTCAACGCCCTGCTCCCACAGCTTGCCATAACGCGCTTCCTGCCAGGCAGGGCTTTGCGGCGCGCGATAGATTTGCAGGTTCAGCTTGAGCTTGTCCGTCAGCTCATCAATAAACTGGTAGGTTTCCGGAAACAGGTAGCCCGTGTCCGTCAGGATAATCGGAATATCCGGGCGAATCTGGTTCACCAGATGGAGACTCACCGCCGCCTGAATACCGAAACTTGAAGACAGAACATATTCGCCCGGCAAATTTTCCAGCGCCCAGGCCACACGCTCTTCCGCTGTTTGTGCTTCCAGTTGCGCATTGGTGTCTGCCAGCGCGAGCGTGCGTTCGTCTTTCGACAGCGCGTTCAGGGCAGAGAGATCGAGTACGGACATAAGTTCCTCACTTTTTTGCCGTGCCGGATGGCGCTTCGCTTATCAGGCCTACAGGATTTCGTAAGCCGGATAAGGTGTTTACACCGTCATCCGGCAACTTAACATTAATCCCAGAGATCGCGTGCCGGGTCGAGCACCGGACGGATAATACCCGTACGGATGGTGAAGTCGCCGAAGCCTTCGCCTGATTCACGCTCTTTTGCCCAGCGCCCCACCAGCTCATCCAGCGAAGAGATGATTTCCGGCTCGGTGATGTTCTCTTTGAACATGCGCGGAATGCGCGTCCCCATACGGTTACCGCCGAGATGCAGGTTGTAGCGACCCGGCGCTTTACCCACCAGGCCGACTTCCGCCAGCATGGCGCGTCCACAACCGTTCGGGCAGCCCGTGACGCGGGTGACGATATGCTCATCCGCCACGCCATGTTTCGCCAGCACCGCTTCCACTTTGTCGGTGAAGGTCGGCAGGAAGCGCTCGGCTTCCGCCATCGCCAGCGGGCAGGTCGGGAAGGAGACACAGGCCATCGAGTTTTCACGCTGCGGCGTCACGGCATTCATCAGGCCGCTCTGGCGGGCGATCTTCTCGATTTTCGCTTTCTGGCTGTCCGGCACACCGGCGATGATCAGGTTCTGGTTGGCGGTAATGCGAAACTCGCCTTTGTGGATCTTCGCGATTTCCAGCAAACCGGTTTTCAGCGGACGGCCCGGGTAATCCAGAATACGGCCGTTCTCAATAAACAGCGTCAGGTGCCATTTATTGTCGATCCCTTTGACCCAGCCGATGCGATCGCCGCGACCGGTAAATTCGTAGGCGCGGATCGGCTCAAACTTGATACCTGCGCGACGCTCCACTTCCGCTTTGAACGTCTCAACGCCCACGCGCTCCAGCGTATATTTGGTCTTCGCATTTTTACGATCGGTACGGTTACCCCAGTCGCGCTGGGTGGTGACCACCGCTTCAGCCACGGCCAGCGTGTGCTCAACCGGGATATAACCAAACTCGCTCGCGGTACGGGCGTAGGTTTTCTTGTTACCGTGCTCGATAGACAGGCCACCGCCCACCAGCAGGTTGAAGCCGACCAGCTTGCCATTTTCGGCAATCGCAACAAAGTTCATGTCGTTCGCGTGCAGATCGATGTCGTTCTGCGGCGGGATCACCACGGTCGTTTTGAACTTACGCGGCAGATAGGTCTGGCCGAGGATCGGTTCTTCGTCGGTGGTGGCCACTTTTTCCTGATCGAGCCAGATCTCAGCATAGGCGCGGGTACGCGGCAGCAGATGCTCGGAGATCTTCTTCGCCCACTCGTAGGCTTCTGCGTGCAGTTCGGACTCAAACGGGTTGGACGTACACAACACGTTACGGTTCATGTCGTTGGCGGTCGCCAGCGCATCCAGCCCGACCGAGTGCAGCATCTGGTGCACCGGCTTGACGTTCTTCTTCAGAATACCGTGGAACTGGAAGGTCTGACGGTTGGTCAGACGGATGCTGCCGTAAATGGTGTTATCTTCTGCAAACTTATCAATCGCCTGCCACTGTTTGGTGGTGATGACCCCACCCGGCAGGCGGCAACGCAGCAGCATCGCGTGACGCGGCTCCAGCTTCTGAGCCGCACGCTCGGCGCGAATATCGCGGTCATCCTGCTGGTACATGCCGTGGAAGCGGATCAGCAGGAAGTTGTCGCCTTTAAAGCCGCCGGTCAGCTCGTCATTCAAATCTTCGGCAATGGTGCCGCGCAGATAGTTGCTCGCTACCTTCATGCGCTCGGCATCGGTCAGCTTGCCTTCGACCACTAAAGGCCCAGGGTGTTTTTCGCTCATTAGTAGACATCTCGCTGATAACGGCGCTCAACGCGCAGCTCACTTAAAAATTCATCCGCCGTTTCGGCATCCATACCGCCGAATTCGGCAATCACTTCCAGCAGTGCCTGCTCAACGTCTTTCGCCATGCGATTGGCGTCGCCGCAGACATAAATGTGGGCACCGTCATTGATCCAGCGCCACAGTTCCGCGCCTTGCTGGCGCAGTTTGTCTTGTACGTATATTTTTTCTTTTTGGTCACGGGACCAGGCCAGATCGATGCGTGAGAGTACGCCCTCTTTGACGTAGCTCTGCCACTCAACCTGGTAGAGGAAATCTTCGGTGAAGTGCGGGTTGCCGAAGAACAACCAGTTCTTGCCTTCCGCGCCATCGGCCGCGCGCTGCTGCATAAAGGAACGGAACGGCGCAATGCCGGTGCCCGGCCCAATCATAATCACCGGTGTTTCCGGGTTCGCTGGCAGGCGGAAGTTGTCGTTATGCTCGATAAAGACACGGACTTCCCCGTCTTCTTCTACACGATCGGCGAGGAAGCTGGAGGCTCCGCCCGCACGGGCACGCCCTTCAATGTCGTAACGCACCACACCCAGCGTCACATGCACTTCAGTCTCCACTTCCGCCTGAGAAGAGGCGATGGAGTACAGGCGTGGCGTCAGCGGACGCAGCAGGCCCGTCAGCGCGTCAGCATCAAGCTGCGCCGGGGAGAAGCGCACCATGTCGACCAGCGGCGTGGTGGCTGCATAATGTTGTAACTGCGCTTTGTCACCCACCAGCGGCAGCAATGATTCGCTACGGGTCAGGGTTGCGTAGTTTTCAACGATATTGGCGGTGTTGACCGTCAGCTCAAAATGCCATTGCAATGCCTCGGCCAACGGCAGCGTTTTACCGTTTACCGTGACCGGCTCGTCGCCTTTCAGCCACAACAGCTCCACCAGTTCTTTGACCAGCGCCGGATCGTTCTGATACCACACGCCCAGTGCGTCGCCTGGCTGATAGCGCAGGCCGGAATCACCCAGATCGATTTCGATATGGCGAACATCTTTTTGTGAATCGCGACCGGTAATTTTTTGATTAACGGAGAGGGTTGCGGTCAGCGGTTCTTCTTTAGTATAGGGGCTGGTGAACACCTCGTTTACCGCACCGGTTGCCGTTACGGCAGCCTGCGCAGAGGATTCTTTTGGCACACGCGCTTTCAGCACCTCAACAATGCGGGCACGCCATTCAGCGGCAGCGGTCTGATATTCAACATCCGCATCAACGCGATCGAGCAGGCGTTCGGCACCCAGCTCTGCCAGCTTGCTGTCGAAATCTTTGCCTGCCTGGCAGAAGAATTCGTAGGAGGTGTCACCCAGGCCGAAAACAGCAAAGGCCGCGCCATCGAGTTTCGGGGCTTTTTTCGAGAACAGGAACTTGTGCAAGGCGACCGCTTCTTCCGGTGCTTCACCCTCACCCTGCGTGGACGCGACAACAACCAGTAATTTTTCGTTGGCGATTTGTTTGAATTTATAGTCGCCCGCGCTCACCAGTTTTACGTTGAGTTTTGCAGTCAGCAAGTCATCCCGCAGCGCTTCGGCCACGCGGCGAGCGTTGCCCGTCTGGGAAGCCGAAATCAGCGTGATGGTTGGAATCTCAACGGCCGTCGCAGGTGCAGCAGCAACCGCATTTGCGCCAGGCTGCTGATTCAGCACACCCCAGAAATAGCCAGATACCCAGGCAAGCTGGGTCGGAGTGAGGTCGTTTGTGGCCGCCGTCAGGCGTGCCAGTTGCTCCGGGTTCAGCGGAAGCAAAGCGGAAGGTGGGACCTGAGTCGTCATGCGTCGTTATGTTCCAGTAAGCAAAGCTGTTTCTACGCCCTGTCAGCGCGCGAAAAACAGAAGAGAAAGTAAGGTTAACGGCGGGGATAATAACAATTAAAGAAAGGTTGGAAATAACAAATAACCAAAAGAACTAACCTCTTTTAGTTATAGTTTTTAACAGTAAAACTGGTTAACTAACACATTGATAATTATTAATAATTTAGCAGTTAACTGTAAAGGTGGGCAGTGTAATCACTTTTAGCGGTTTTAGTTAATGCTAAAAAAGGTCATCCAGGCTACCATGCGGCGGTTTTTTTTCAGCCAGAGAGTAAATTATGTCTACCACCTTGTTTAAAGATTTCATGTTCGAAGCCGCCCACCATTTGCCTCATGTTCCTGCCGGGCATAAGTGCGGTCGTCTTCATGGCCACTCCTTTATGGTGCGCCTGGAAATCACGGGCGAGGTAGACCCGCATACCGGTTGGATCATGGACTTTGCCGAACTGAAAGCGGCATTCAAGCCAACGTACGATCGTCTGGATCACTATTATCTGAATGACATCCCGGGTCTTGAGAACCCAACCAGCGAAGTGCTGGCGAAATGGATCTGGGATCAGGTGAAACCTGTTGTGCCACTGCTGAGCGCGGTGATGATTAAAGAAACGTGTACGGCAGGCTGCCTGTATCGCGGGGAGTAAATTCCGCTTCTGTGTCGTCAGTCAACGCCCCTTTTTCTGTTCTGTGTCAGGATGGCACACTACAGAAACAGGAGCGTTAAATGACTGACGATCATGACATTGTGCACTACGACCTTCCCCTCATACTCCCCTTGCCCGACGCTTCTGCCGCAAACGTTTTAACAGCACAATTCCCCTGTTCAGCCACTTTCCGCATCCGGTTTTGCTGTCACTTACCGTTTTGATTAATGGAGAATTGTCGTGCCCTTACTTCACCTGCTCAGGCAAAACCCGGTCATCGCCGCCGTCAAAGATAATGTCAGCCTGCAACTGGCTATCGAGTCGGAGTGTCAGTTTATCTCTGTTTTATATGGCAATATTTGCACCATCAGCGGCATCGTGCAGAAGATTAAAAAAGCAGGTAAATACGCATTTATTCATGTAGACCTGCTTGAAGGAACGTCGAATAAGGAAGTGGTGATTCAGTTTTTGCGCCTGGTCACCGAAGCCGACGGCATTATCAGCACCAAAGCGCCCATGCTGAAAGCCGCACGCGCCGAAGGATTCTTTTGCATCCATCGCCTCTTTATCGTGGATTCCATTTCATTCCATAACATTGATAAACAGGTCGCACAGTCTAACCCGGACTGCATAGAGATCCTGCCGGGTTGTATGCCAAAAGTGCTCGGTTGGGTGACGGAAAAAATCCGCCAGCCGCTCATCGCAGGCGGATTAGTGTGTGATGAAGAAGATGCCCGAAACGCGATTAACGCTGGAGTCGCCGCCCTTTCGACCACCAATATTGATGTCTGGAAGCTGGCAAAAAAACTTACCTGACCGTCTCAGCGTACAATTGCGTCAGGGCATCAAGCGCAGGCTGCCAGTCGGCCACAATCCCGACGTCCGCCTGTGAAAATATGGGCGCGTCGGGATTGCTGTTAATGGCAACAATAAACTGGCTTTGCCGAATGCCTGCACTGAACGCCGCTGCCCCTGAAGCGCCCGCAACAATACAAAGCTCTGGAGCCAGAATTTCTCCCGAAATCCCAATCATCCGCGAGTCATCGCACCCACCGAGCATCACACGCTGACGCGTATAGCCGATTTCGGCATCCAGACGCCGGGCAAACTGCTGCTCTTTATCACTCTCAGCCCCACCCTGGCCAAAGACCACGACCCGTTGAGCCTGCAACAGCGGGGCGACACATTGCGGGTTCGCGTGCGAAACGAGGCGCATCTCCGGGGGCAGCGCCACAAGCGAAATATCGCGGACGACGGCAAAGGGCGGGATCACCTGTTCTTTACCACTCCCCTGTTGGCGAGCAACAGAAAGACACACTGGCCCCGGCGGGAGCGCAAGCGTAGCGGTGAGGGTATTTCCCCAGCTTGCTTTTGTGATGCTGTGTGTCTCCTCATCCCAGCATATTGCCTGACATACACCCATCATATTGAGCCGCAAGGCAAGACGTGTTGCCAGTTCATCACCGGGTGCGTCGGCAGGAAATACCAGCAGATCGACGGGCGTGTGCCGCCACTGTGCTTCCAGTTGCCCGAGCGCTTGTTCGGCATGCTCTGGTCTGGCACGCAAAGCCCAGCGTTCAATAACAGGCGCCTGCCACTGGCTGGCGGCAAAAAAGGCCGCCACCTCCGGCGACGGCTCTCCAGGAAAGGTGATTAACGCTATCTTCATCATGTCATCCTCTGCCGTAAGTGCATGTCCCACAGACGCTGGATTTTTTCCTCGGCGGTACGACCTTCAACCATGACACATTCACGCCGGGTTTCACTGCGGGCATACTGAATACAACGCAGAGGCGCGGGGGCTTCGTCAGGAGGAATGACACGTGTAATCGAACACTTTGTCGCTGCCAGCCTCTGACGCATTCCCGGCACACGTAACGCAATTTGCCCTTTATTACGCACAATAAGGACGGCGGGCAGCGCCAGTTCCCACTGTCGTACAACGCCCCCCTCCTCCTGAGTCACCCGCACGATGTTGTCTTGCAACGAAAAGTCACTCACGCCAGCAAGACTGCGCCAGCCGAGCATTTCCGCCAGCAGCCAGCCCGTTTGCCCGTTTTGCCCTTCTCCGCTCTGGCTGCCCACAACAATAAGCTGTTGCGGATTCTGTCGCACCCAGCCGGCAATGTACCCGGCAACACGCGAAGGAGAAAAACGCAGCGCCCCGGCGCTTTGCAATAAAACTGGATGGGTAAACCCCAGTGCAGCAAAAAGACGCAAGGCGGGGCTCGCGCGCTCATCACCGATGCTCAACGCCGTGAGACAGTGGCCGGGAGCTTCATCGCACGCGCGCAATATCAACTCTGCCCCGGCCTGTTCATCCAGACCTGCCGCCACACGCACAAGCGAAAGATCAGGAGCCTGCCCGCTGCCCACCGCACTCCCCCAGTCCTTTTCCGCCAGCATGCCGAGGTCTGGTTCCGCCTTAAACGCCAACAGAATGTTCATTGATCTTCCCTTTTAACTTTCCCGTTTTTCCAGATGCCGCCACCAGCGGCAAATCTTTGGTCTCTGGTGCCCACAGGAAGGTGACAATAAAGCCGATAAATAACACTGCCGCGAGCAACAATAGCGTGATGCGCATGCCCCAATCGGCCAGCAGCACAGGTAACAAAACCGTGCTGATGGCTGCGCCAAGGCGACTCATGGCTGTCGCAAATCCCACGCCCTGGGAACGAATATCAGTCGGGAAACTTTCCGCCGGTAAGATACCCACAAGATTGCTGGCGGCTGAAATGGCCGTGGTGAATAACACAAACAGTAATAACACCAGCGTGGTGTGATCCTGCGGAACAAATGCCAGCGTCAACAACGTCATACCCAATAACGCAAAACTGCTGAGCAGGAAAAAGCGCCGGGGAAGGTAATGCGTCAGCACCAGCCCGACAAGCGCACCGAGGATTAGCAATACGTTGAGGAGAAGGCTCGCAGTCAGCGCATTTTCAATATGCATATGCTGAGCAATGGACGGTAGCCAGGTGTAAATCACAAACCAGGGGATCACCAGGCAGACGAAAAACAAGCTGTTGAAGGCCGTGCGTCGCCAGTAGGCGGTAGAAAATAACCGTCCCATACTGCGTGAACCCGGAATGGCGACTTCATCGCCCAATTGCACATTTGCGCCGAGGTAACGCTTTACCACGTCGTGCGCTTCGGTAACGCGTCCCTGGCGCATCAGCCAGCGCGGTGATTCCGGCGTCCCCCAGCGCAGCAACGTGATGATCAAAGCAGGAAACGCGGCAGATCCAAGTAACCAGCGCCAGCTTTCGCTGTCAGCAATAATCAGCCAATGCCCCACGACGCTTGCCAGCACATAACCTATCGTCCAGACCAGGCTGAAGGCACCCAGCAAAATACCGCGATAGCGGCGCGGCGCAAATTCCGCCAGCAGCGTGTGCCCTACCGCGTAATCGCCGCCCAGCCCGAAGCCGATCAGCAAGCGCAGAACGAAGAGTTGCTCCGGTGACGTGGCGAAAAACTGGAGGAAGGAGGCCAGCGTTATCAGCACAAAGCTGAACGTGAAAATCTGTTGTCGCCCAATATGATCGGAAATCCAGCCCAGTATCAGACTGCCCAAAAAGAGCCCCAGCAAAGCAGAACCCCCGATGAGCCCTTCCTGTAGCGGCGTTAAGTGCATAAGCGGCGTCAGTTGGATCATGGCGTAACTCACCACACCCAGCACATAGCCATCCGTCAGGTGAGCGCCGAAGGTTAAACCTGCAATTCGGCAGTGAAAGCGGTTAAGAGGAAGATCATCCATACGCACCGGTGAAGTGTTCATACCCAGCCCTTCATGTTCCGGTAAAAGGAAACGGCTTCTGTGTAAGAAGCCGTAGAGTTTTTATTTTTCAATCGGGTAAATCGTACCCGTGTTCATAATCCCATTCGGATCGAACTGGCGTTTGAGTCCTTCCATAATCATCCATGCAGAACCATGCTCGGCTTTGCTCCAGTGAACGCGGTGCTTGCCAATACCGTGATGATGCACCATCGATCCCCCAAGACGGATGGTCTCTTCCACAATGATTTTGTTGAGTGGATTATGGTACTTATCAATCTCCTCTTCCGGTTTGCAGTCCACCACGTTGTAGTCATAGACAAAGTACATATTGGTGCCGTTAATGTAACTGTGCGACGAGTGCCCACCCAGCATGGTGATATCCTCCGCATGCGGGAATTCGTCACGGATCCTTGCAATGACATTTTCATAAATCTGATGAATGCAACTCCACTCGCCGGAGACTTCAGTCGTGAAGCCCATATTGCCGGTCTTCATGATCTGCACGCGTTCGGCCGCCACTTTTTCCGGCCCCCAGTTCAGGTGATTGAACCAGGTTTCAATCAGCTTGCTGTCTACACGCTGGCATTGCGGGAATCTCGCCACCACCTCAGCGATCCCTTCGCCGGTGGCTTTCGCTATGCGAGGATTCCCTTCGGCCATGAAGATCAATACACATTTGCCGTCGGCAAAATGGGTGAAGTGCTGCGTACCGTCTTCCGCATCGTACAAGCGAGCAATAGAAGGACGATAACCTTCCGCCATCACTTCGCGCAGAATGTTAAACCCGACTTTCATATCGTCCAGGACATAACCGTAAAACAGATTATTTTCTGGCATAAATTTGAAAATCTTCACCGTCACTTCAGTGATATAGCAGAGTGCGCCTTCATTACCGATGATCACATGGCGGATGTCCGGCCCGGCCGCACGGCGCGGAACATTTTTAATGCGAGTAATAGTGCCATCAGGGAAAACGGCTTCCAGGCCGACGACCATGTCTTCAATTGCCCCATAGAGCGTCGAGAACTGGCCGATACTCCGTGTTGCTACCAGTCCCCCCATTTGGGCCAGCGGTTTAGACTGGGGAGAATGCCCGGTGGTGTACCCTTTGGCCCGCAGCGCATTTTCCAGTATTTCCAGCGGTACGCCGCACTGAGCAGTGGCCTGCATATTTTCGATATCAATGTTCAGGATGGCATTCATGTCTGAGCCATCCAGCACCACGGAATTCTCAACAGCAGTCTCCAGCCCCCCTTCAGTTGCCGATGCCCCAGTCCGCGGCACACCGTTAATTTTGTGCTGATTCATAAATGAGAGCACATTGGCGACCTGCTCTGTTGAACCTAATTTCACCACGGCCGCCGGGAGTGGCAGGGTGAAAACGCCATGAATGTCAGCATATTTTCTGAAACGATCGATACTGTTTTTCTTCAGTACCGCTTCATCGGTAATCACATGTTGCGGGCCAACAATTTCTTTCAGTCGTTCAACAATCGTTTCTCGGGATAAAGACATAATCATTCCTTCCTGATATTTAATACGGAATAGAAAAGTAAAAATGAAAAATTAAGAATTACCGCACCAGATAACCACCATCGACAACCAATAAATGACCGTTAACGTAATTCGACGCACGACTGGCGAGATAAACCATCGCCCCCATTAAATCTTGCGTATCTCCCCAGCGATTTGCAGGAATATGATCAAGTACCCGCTGATTCGTTTCTGGGTTACTGCGGGTTGCCAGCGTAATATCTGTCGCATAATAGCCAGGAGCGATGCCATTAACCTGAATATTATATTGCCCCAGTTCATCACAATAGGCTTTAGTGAACCCCGCCAGTGCATGTTTTGTTGCAGAATATGCGGGCGACCACTGGCCACCTAAATAAGAGAACAACGAACAAATATTCACTATTTTTCCGCTTTTTTGCGGGATCATCACTTTTGCCGCTTCGTGGCTAAGCTCAAATGCTGCCGTCAGATTGATATCAATCATGGGATCCCAGTCAGCACGACCAAAATCCAGAACCTTATTCAGCTTACAGATTCCGGCATTATTGACCAGGATATCCACCGTCCCGAAGCGTTCGCAGCAGGCAGCAATAATCCGTTTTGCCGCTCCGTCAGCAGTGATGTCAACCTGCATAATTTCGACCTCAACGCCTTGTGCTTCAATCAGTTCCTTCGTTTCCCCCTTGTCCATAATGAAGCTTGGAATAAACAAATTGGCCCCGGCTTTTGCCAACGCCATGGCAAATGCCTGACCCAAACCACTGTTGCCGCCCGTCACAATGGCGGTTTTCCCCTTTAACGAGAAGAAGTCCATTGAAAACGCATTGAGAGAATTGATTGACATAATTTGACCCCACATTCCTTTAGGCAAAAAAAAAGAAAGGTAACTTCCCCGGTTAAAGGGAAGCTACCTTTCTCATCGTCTCTGGTAACTGGATGTAGTTTTTAGCACAGCGATTTGTGACATGATGTGATGACAATCACAGCACCAGATTTCATTCCCCATTTCCATTTAAAAATGAGAAGCGTGATTATTCTCACACTGTAGATATAAAACCCATGCTATTTCTTAGTTAATTACTAGAGACCATGAGAAAAGTAATCCACCTGAAAAGGCGGTTTACTTTTCTCTTTTTTTTGTCCAGTTAAAATGAGAACAAGATATGCAACACTCTTCTTATCGACGTTGGATTACGCTCGCCATAATTAGCATAAGTGGTGGAGTAAGTTTTGATTTAGCTTATTTGCGCTATATTTATCAAATACCCATGGCTAAATTTATGGGTTTCAGCAATACCGAAATCGGATTAATAATGAGCACCTATGGTATTACCGCCATTATTTTATATGCACCGAGTGGGATTATTGCGGATAAATTTTCGCATCGAAAAATGATTACCTCAGCCATGATTCTGACCGGTTTGCTTGGCTTCGTGATGTGGACCTATCCACCACTGTGGGCCATGCTTGCCATTCAGGTCGCCTTTGCCATTACCACCATTTTGATGCTGTGGTCCGTTTCCATTAAGGCCGCATCGCTGTTGGGCGATCATACTGAGCAAGGCAAGATTATGGGCTGGATGGAGGGCCTGCGAGGCGTTGGCGTGATGTCGCTGGCCGTCTTCACCATGTGGGCATTCTCATTGTTCGCGCCGGATGACAGCAATAGCCTGAAAACCGTGATCCTGATTTACAGCGTGGTATACATCCTGCTGGGTATCCTGTGCTGGTTTTTTGTCAGTGATGATAGCACCCAGCACGCACGCCAGGGCGAAGCCAAAAAACCCTTCCAGCTCAGCGACATTCTTGCCGTGCTGCGTATCAGCACAACCTGGTATTGCAGCATGATCATTTTGGGGGTGTATACGATTTATGCCATCCTCAGCTACTCCACCAACTACCTGACCGAAATGTATGGCATGGGTCTGGTGGCCGCGAGCTACATGGGGATCGTGATTAATAAGATTTTTCGCGCCATTTGCGGCCCACTCGGCGGGCTGATCACCACCTATAGCCGCCTTAAATCCCCAACGCGCGTCATTCAACTTCTGGCCATCATCAGCGTGGCAACACTTGCCACCCTGCTGATAACCAACTCGAATCCACAGTCTGTCTCTGTCGGTATCGGTTTGATCCTGCTACTTGGCTTTGCCTGCTATGCCTCACGCGGGTTGTACTTCGCCTGCCCGGGAGAAGCCAGAACCCCCACTTTCATCATGGGGACGACCGTCGGGATCTGTTCGGTGATTGGTTTTCTGCCCGATGTCTTTGTGTATCCCATTGTCGGTTACTGGCAGGACACATTGCCTGCGCAGGAAGCTTACCGAAATATGTGGCTGATGGGGCTGTGCGCCTCGAGCATGGTCATCGTGTTTACCTTTTTGCTGTTCAGAAAAATACGTTCTGTCACCGTCGGCCCGGAAGAGATGACATCGCAAACATATGAAGCAACAGGCAAGTGATGCCGAAAATCAAAGGAGAATGACTATGTCGAACAAATACATCATTGGGATTGATGGTGGCAGCCAGAGCACAAAAGTCGTGATGTATGACCTTAATGGAAATGTTATCTGTGAAGGAAAAGGTCTGTTACAGCCAATGCACACACCTGATGCAGATACGGCCGAACATCCTGATGATGATTTATGGACTTCTTTGTGTCTTGCGGGTCAGGATCTGATGGGTAATTTCACTGGAGACATCAACGAAATCGTTGGGATTGGTCTGGGCTCCATCCGCTGCTGTCGCGCCCTGTTAAAAGCGGATGGTACTCCCGCCGCCCCGCTGATTAGCTGGCAGGATGCCCGGGTAACCCGTCCGTATGAGCATACCTGCTCTGAAGTCTCTTTTGTCACTTCGTTTTCAGGCTATCTGACGCACCGACTTACAGGTGAATTCAAAGACAACATCGCCAATTATTTTGGCCAGTGGCCCGTGGACTACAAGACCTGGGCGTGGAGTGAAGATGAAGATGTCATTCAGAAATACAACATTCCCCGACATATGCTGTTTGATGTGCAGATGCCCGGCACCGTGGTAGGCCACATCACCGCGCAGGCCGCTCGTCTGACCGGTTTTCCTCAAGGGCTGCCAGTCATCTGTACCTCCAGCGATAAACCCGTTGAAGCACTGGGGGCTGGGCTACTGAATGACGATACGGCAGTCATCTCGCTCGGGACCTACATTGCGCTGATGATGAACGGTAAATCCTTACCCAACGGCCCGACTCACTACTGGCCCATTATGTCTTCCAGACCTGAAACGCTGATTTACGAGGGCTATGGTATCCGTAAGGGTATGTGGACTGTAAGCTGGCTGCGGGACATGTTGGGTGAATCCTTGATTCGGGACGCGGTTGCTCAGGGCATGTCGCCGGAAGATTTACTGAACAGGAAAGCGGCGCTGGTGCCCCCGGGATGCAATGGTCTGATGACGGTACTGGACTGGCTGACCAATCCCTGGGAACCGTTCAAACGAGGGATCATGATAGGTTTTGACTCGAAAATGGATTATGCCTGGATCTACCGCTCCATTTTAGAAAGCATTGCGCTGACACTAAAAAATAACTACGACAATATGAGCAGCGAAATGAACCAGTTTGCCAGACATATCATCGTGACCGGCGGAGGCTCCAATAGCAGCCTCTTCATGCAGATTTTTGCAGATGTGTTCAATCTCCCTGCGAGACGCAATGAAGTCAATGGGTGTGCAAGCCTGGGTGCGGCTATCAATACAGCAGTCGGACTGGGCTTATACACGTCCTACGAGGCAGCCGTTGAGAAAATGGTGAGGGTAAAAGATATTTTCATGCCAGATGAGGCCAGCGCGTTGCGATATGAGGCATTGAATAAGGGCATATTCAAAGAACTCACGACGCATACCGATGTGATACTCAAGAAATCCTGGGAAGTTTTCCACGGTAATCTTGATACGGTTGATGCAATTCAGAGCTGGTCAAACGCCTGAGGCGGTCAAACTCTCCCACTATCATGACGCTATAAAAAAGCGCCTTACTATTACGTAAGGCGCTGTATGGAAAAATGTCACACCTGGCCGTGGGAAAATCAGGCAATATTCAGGTACTTGTGCGTTTGCATCGACAGACGCCAGTTGCGGGCAATGCAGGTTTCGATGCACAGGCGTGTGGCATCGTCTTTCTGGCTGATAGGCTGAAGGGCAATCACCCGGTGCTTGTCATCCGTCAGTTGCGTCAACAATTCGTCCAGCGCTTCAATGTCACGCATACGCCCGACCGGGTGTTTAATTTCGTCTGCGCGTTCCAGCGCCTGCTGGAGGATGTCATACCCACCACGCATGTTCACTTTTGGTGAGACCGTGACCCAGGTCGCGTGAGAGGTACGAACTTCATGGGTACCGCTGGTTTCAATCTGGCAACTGAAGCCGTTTTTCTCCAGCAGATGCGTGAGTGGGATCAGGTCATGAATGCAAGGTTCGCCGCCGGTGATAACGACATGGCGAGCCGTCCAGCCCTGGCGCTCAATAATCGCCAGCAAATCTTCACTGGTCGCCGCACCCCACTTATCGTTTTCTTTGGTTTTGGCCAGAATGCTATAGAGGGAGATTTCCCGATCTTCAAGCTTATCCCAGGTGTGTTTGGTGTCGCACCAGGCGCAACCCACCGGGCATCCCTGTAAACGAATAAAAATGGCGGGGACGCCAGTAAAGTAACCCTCACCTTGCAGGGTCTGGAACATCTCATTAATCGGGTACTGCATCATCAACTCAATCTCAGGAACAAACGGTAATTATTGCAGATTTCGCCATTGAGGGCGAGCTGCCAGGTTGGCAATTGTTGCGTAATTGTCTCCGGGATTAAGCCAAAATGCTGACATTAATTAGATACCCAAGTCTATCTTATTTGTAATTAATTATTTCCATAACGATAATTAAGTTAATATTTATCCCAAAATTAAATTTCAAAATTAAAAATAAAAATCAATAAATACAACACATTATAAATATTTTATTTTTTATTGAATTACTAACAGATAATATTTGTCGAATAACTCACGTCCTAAATCTGAACCTTAAAATAACCTTAAGAATTCCGTTTTTTTCCAGATACGTTATTTAAGCATTGTTTAATTATCGCCAAATACAATCCGCCGAATGCACAACAAAGAGCACGCGATAATGAATACTCTCTTGATAACAGGTGTCACCGGTTTCCTCGGTGGCGCAGTGTTTGAAAAAATACTGAATGATGATAGCCAAATCAATTATTTACTTTTAGTCAGGGCAACGGACGGTCAGGCTGGCGTGGAGCGCGTAAAAGAAAACATGCGCAAATTCAACATCAGCGAAGAGCGACTGAGCTCGCTGACCGCTGAGCATATCCTTCTCGGCGATTTAGGCACGCCGGAGCATTTTCTTGAAGACCCACGACTGGACGATGTCACCCATGTGCTGAACTGCGCGGCTGTCGCTTCATTCGGCAGCAATCCGCTGATCTGGAAAGTGAACGTGGAAGGCACCCTGGCCTTTGCCGGGCGCATGGCGAAAGTAAAAGGGTTGCAGCGTTTTCTGCACGTGGGTACCGCCATGTCCTGCGCACCGGAAGCGGACTCACTGGTGTTCGAGAGCCGTGAGTTCAAAGAGAACGCCGAGCATCTGGTGGAATACACCCACTCTAAATCCACCATTGAGCATCTGATGCGTAAAACGTATCCCGAGCTGCCGCTGGTTATCGCGCGTCCATCGATTGTTGTGGGTCACACACACTTTGGCTGCCAGCCCTCCAGCAGTATTTTTTGGGTCTTCAGCATGGCGCTGATGCTGCAAAAATTCATGTGCTCACTGGATGACCGCATTGATGTGGTGCCAGTGGACTATTGTGCTGATGCACTGATCATGCTGCTGAAAAGCGACATCCCGGCGGGGGAAGTAATCCATATTTCCGCAGGGGAAGAGAACAGCGTGAAGTTTGCGGATATCGATGCGGCAATGGCGCGTGCACTGGAAACCGTGCCGGTGAAAGATGTCTACACGCAGGTCAGCTATGAAACGCTGGTGAAGATGCGCCGCGAGTTGAAAACTATCTTCGGGCCTTGCAACGAACGCCTGATGCTCAAAGCAATGCGGTTATATGGTGCATTTGCGATGCTCAACGTCCGCTTTAGCAATGACAAGCTGATTGAACTGGGGATGCCAAAACCACCCCGTTTTACTGACTATATCGCGCGTTGCGTTCAGACCACTCAGGGCCTGACTATTCCGCAGCAAATGGCGGTCGATTTTAAATAACGATGCGTGCAGGTAAAAAAAATGCCAGTCCGAAGACTGGCATTTTTATTTCAGAGATAAACAGTCAGATTACTGACCTTTGATCTCTTTACGGCCGTTGTACGGTGCTTGTTCGCCCAGTGCTTCTTCGATACGAATCAGCTGGTTGTACTTAGCAACACGGTCAGAACGGCTCATAGAACCCGTTTTGATCTGGCCAGCAGCGGTACCAACAGCCAGATCGGCAATGGTAGCGTCTTCAGTTTCGCCAGAACGGTGAGAGATGACAGCGGTGTAGCCAGCGTCTTTCGCCATTTTGATCGCAGCCAGAGTTTCGGTCAGAGAACCGATCTGGTTGAATTTGATCAGGATGGAGTTAACGATGCCTTTCTCGATGCCTTCTTTCAGGATCTTGGTGTTGGTTACGAACAGGTCGTCACCAACCAGCTGGATTTTGTCGCCCAGTACTTTAGTCTGGTATGCGAAGCCAGCCCAGTCAGACTCGTCCAGACCGTCTTCGATAGATACGATTGGGTACTGTTTGGTCAGGTCTTCCAGGAAGTGAGTGAACTCTTCGGAGGTGAACGCTTTGTTGCCTTCGCCAGCCAGAACGTATTTACCGTCTTTGTAGAATTCAGATGCTGCACAGTCCATCGCCAGGGTGATGTCTTTGCCCAGCTCGTAGCCAGCAGCTTTTACTGCTTCTGCGATAACGGCCAGCGCTTCTGCGTTAGAACCCAGGTTTGGCGCATAGCCACCTTCGTCACCAACAGCAGTGTTCATACCTTTAGCTTTCAGAACTTTAGCCAGGTTGTGGAACACTTCAGAACCCATACGTACGGCTTCTTTCAGGGATTTCGCGCCAACTGGCTGAATCATGAATTCCTGAATATCAACGTTGTTGTCTGCGTGCTCACCACCGTTGATGATGTTCATCATTGGTACAGGCATGGAGTATTTGCCTGGGGTGCCGTTCAGTTCAGCGATGTGCTCGAACAGTGGCATACCTTTCGCAGCAGCAGCCGCTTTGGCGTTTGCCAGAGAAACTGCCAGGATTGCGTTCGCACCGAAGTTAGATTTGTTTTCAGTACCGTCCAGATCGATCATGATCTTGTCGATGCCAGCCTGGTCTTTGGCGTCTTTGCCAAGGATTGCCTGAGCAATAGGACCGTTTACAGCGCCAACCGCTTTCAGTACGCCTTTGCCCAGGAAGCGGGATTTGTCGCCATCGCGCAGTTCCAGCGCTTCGCGAGAACCAGTAGAAGCACCTGATGGAGCAGCAGCCATACCAACGAAACCACCTTCCAGGTGAACTTCGGCTTCAACGGTCGGGTTACCACGGGAGTCGATGATTTCACGACCGATGACTTTAACGATTTTGGACATTAGATTTTCCTCAGTACAAGTTAAACTAAAACTCCAGACAAACAACGCGTACCAAAGGTACGCGTTGCCGTTCTAACTTTTTTTACTTCGCCTGACGCTTCTGGTAGTCGCTGGCGGCCTTCACGAAGCCTGCAAACAGCGGATGCCCGTCACGTGGCGTTGAAGTAAATTCCGGGTGGAACTGGCAGGCGACAAACCACGGATGGTTTGGCACTTCAATGATCTCGACTAACTGATCATCCCCGGAGCGGCCCGCAACACGCAGGCCCGCGGCTTCAATAGGTTTCAACAACATGTTGTTGACTTCATAGCGGTGACGATGGCGCTCGGTGATGACCGGCTCGCCGTACAGCTTGCGAACCACGCTATCGTCAGACAGCTGGCAGGCCTGTGCGCCAAGACGCATGGTGCCACCCAGATCGCTCTTCTCGGTACGGACTTCGACGTTACCTTCTTCGTCACGCCATTCAGTGATAAGCGCCACAACAGGGTACTTACAGTCTGGCACAAATTCCGTAGAGTTCGCGTTTTCCATTCCCGCTACGTTGCGCGCAAATTCGATCAGCGCAACCTGCATACCCAGACAGATGCCGAGGTATGGAATATTGTTTTCACGCGCATAGCGCGCGGTGGCGATCTTGCCTTCAACACCACGGTAGCCGAAGCCGCCAGGGATAAGGATAGCATCCAGATCTTTCAGGATTTCAACGCCACGCGTTTCAACATCCTGCGAATCAATCAGCTTGATGTTCACGGAAACACGGTTCTTCAGACCACCGTGTTTCAGCGCTTCGATCACTGACTTATAGGCATCCGGCAGTTCAATGTACTTGCCGACCATACCGATAGTCACTTCGCCTGCCGGGTTGGCTTCTTCATAAATAACCTGTTCCCATTCAGACAGGTTCGCTTCCGGACAGTTCAAGCTGAATCGTTTACAAATATAATCGTCCAGGCCCTGAGATTTCAACAGGCCCGGGATTTTATAAATGGAATCGACATCTTTCATTGAAATAACGGCTTTTTCAGGCACGTTACAGAACAATGCAATTTTCGCACGTTCGTTCGCCGGAACCGCGCGATCGGAGCGGCAAACCAGGATATCTGGCTGAATACCAATAGAGAGCAGCTCTTTCACAGAGTGCTGAGTCGGCTTGGTTTTCACTTCACCTGCGGCGGCCATGTACGGCACCAGAGTCAGGTGCATGAACAGCGCGTGCTCCCGGCCAATATCTACCGCCAGCTGACGAATCGCTTCCAGGAATGGCAGGGATTCGATATCACCCACGGTACCGCCGATTTCAACCAGCACCACGTCGTGGCCTTCGCCACCCGCAACAATGCGTTCTTTGATTGCGTTAGTGATGTGCGGGATAACCTGAACGGTTGCACCCAGGTAGTCACCACGGCGCTCTTTACGCAGAACGTCGGAGTAGATGCGGCCAGTCGTGAAGTTGTTACGACGGGTCATTTTGGTGCGGATGAAACGCTCGTAGTGGCCAAGATCCAGATCGGTTTCAGCGCCGTCTTCAGTAACGAACACTTCCCCGTGTTGGATTGGGCTCATGGTGCCCGGATCGACGTTGATGTACGGATCCAGTTTCATCATGGTCACATTGAGGCCACGGGCTTCAAGAATGGCTGCGAGGGAGGCTGCGGCAATGCCTTTACCCAGAGAGGATACGACCCCGCCGGTCACAAAAATATAGTTCGTTGTCATGCTGAACCTGAGAAGTTAGGGTGAAACGATGGAATAACCAGGACGGGAAAGTAGTATACCCGAACACGGCGAGCGCCACAAACTTTCATTCTCCGTCCCCATTCCAGGCCATGACAAACATAAGGAGTGAGAAAATAGCCCCTTTTGGGTAAATGTTTTTGACGCAAATCAAGCGCTTGTCATTTAAAAAATCACACAAATTGCGCTTGATCGCAAAATCTCGTTAGAGATCAGATTCCTGGCGCTTTACTTCCTGCCAGACTTCTTCCATCGTTTCGAGGTCAATTCCGCTCATTTCCAGGCCTCGCGAGGCGACAATCCGCTCAACTTCGCGAAAGCGTCGTTCGAATTTTAGGTTGGCTTTTTGCAGGGCGGTTTCCGCTTTTACACCCAGGTGGCGAGAAAGGTTGACGGTCGCAAACAGCAGGTCGCCCATCTCTTCCTCAAGCTTTGCTTCATCCACTACCGCCTGCTGCGCTTCGTGCATGACTTCGTCAATCTCTTCGTGCACTTTATCCAGCACAGGGCCGAGGGAGGTCCAGTCAAAACCGACGGCGGAGCAGCGCTTCTGGATTTTATGCGCGCGCATCAGCGCGGGCAGGCTCAGTGGAATATCATCCAGCGCCGAGTGCTGGGATCTTTCCGCTCGCTCGGCGCTTTTGATCTGCTCCCAGCGGGCCAGCACCTCAGCGCTGTTCCCTGCGGTGGCATCGCCGAAGATATGGGGATGACGGCGCTCAAGCTTGTCGCTGATGGCAGCGCAGATATCGTCAAAGTTAAAGCGCCCCTCTTCCTGCGCCATTTGCGCATAGAACACCACCTGGAACAGCAGATCGCCCAGCTCGCCGCGCAGGTCGTCAAAATCTTCGCGGGAAATAGCGTCCAGCACCTCATAGGTCTCTTCGAGGGTATAAGGCGCGATGGTGGCGAAAGTCTGCTCTTTGTCCCACGGGCAGCCGTTTTCCGGGTCGCGCAGGCGTTTCATGATGCCAAGCAGGCGGTCGATTTGAGTCATAGTGTTTTCCATTAAAAAAACAAGCCGGGCGGCGGCAAAGCCTTACCCGGCCTACAGAAGAGTGTGTTTAACCGCCGTGCAGACGACGCGCGTCTATCACATCCGGCACCTGGTTCAGTTTGCCGAGCACGCGGCCCAGCACCTGCAGGTTGTAGATTTCGATGTTCATGTCGATAGTGGCAAGCTGCTGTTTGGTATCACTGCGGCTGGCCACACCCAGTACGTTGACCTTCTCGTTGGCGAGGATCGTGGTGATATCGCGCAACAGGCCGCTGCGATCGTTAGCAGTCACGCGCACCACCAGCGAATAGCCCGCAGAGTAGCTTTCACCCCAGACGGCATCCACCAGGCGCTCCGGCGCATGGGCGCGCAGTTCATGAAGCTGATCGCAGTCCGCGCGGTGGATGGAAATCCCCCTGCCCTGCGTGATAAAGCCAACAATTTCATCTCCCGGAATCGGCTGGCAGCAGCGCGCAATGTGATGCATCAGATTGCCCACGCCTTCAACCACCACGCGGCCGTTATCTTTGCTGCGGGTTTGCGGGGCGTAGGTTTTCTGCTGCAGCTGTTTCAGTGCCGCGGCATCCTGTTCGGCGGCGCTCGGTTTATTGAACTGCGACTGCAGGAAGTTGACCATCTGGTTAAGACGAATATCGCCGCCGCCAATGGCCGCCAGCAGCTCTTCCAGATCGTTAAAGTTGTAACGTGGGAGAAGCTGTTTCTCCGCCTCTTTCAGGCTGATGCCAAGATGCGCCAGCTCGTCGTCCAGGATTTGACGACCCGCCAGAATGTTTTTGTCCCGGTCCTGTTTACGGAACCAGTTGTGGATTTTGGAACGTCCACGGCTGGTCGTCACATAACCCAGGTTCGGGTTCAGCCAGTCACGGCTGGGGTTCGGCTGCTTCTGGGTGATGATTTCAATCTGGTCGCCCATCTGCAACTGGTAGGTGAAGGGCACAATACGCCCGCCAATTTTTGCCCCGATGCAGCGGTGCCCCACATCGCTGTGAATGTGGTAAGCAAAGTCCAGCGGCGTGGAGCCTGCGGGCAGGTCAACCACATCGCCTTTTGGCGTAAACACGTAAACCCGATCGTCAAAGACCTGGCTGCGCACTTCGTCGAGCATTTCGCCGGAATCGGCCATCTCCTCCTGCCACGCAATCAGTTTACGCAGCCAGGCAATGCGGTCTTCATGGCTGGAGCGTGGTCCCGGTGTCGCCGTGCCTTCTTTGTACTTCCAGTGTGCGGCAACGCCCAGTTCGGCGTCTTCGTGCATCTGTTTGGTACGAATCTGGATTTCTACGATTTTGCCGCCAGGCCCCAGCACGACGGTGTGGATTGACTGATAACCGTTCGGTTTCGGGTTGGCGACATAGTCATCGAATTCATCCGGCAGATGGCGGAAATGGGTATGCACAATCCCCAGCGCGGCATAGCAGTCCTGTAAGCGTTCGGCGACAATGCGCACCGCCCGCACGTCGAACAGTTCATCAAAGGCAAGATGCTTCTTCTGCATTTTGCGCCAGATGCTGTAAATGTGCTTCGGACGGCCATAAACCTCGGCTTTGACGCCTTCATTTTTGATTTCTGAGCGCAGATGACCGACGAATTCGTCGATGTAGTGCTCACGGTCGATACGGCGCTCGTGCAGCAGTTTGGCAATGCGTTTGTATTCCGCCGGGTGCAGATAACGGAAGCAGTAGTCTTCCAGCTCCCATTTGAGCTGACCAATCCCGAGGCGGTTCGCCAGCGGCGCATAGATATTGGTACATTCTTTGGCCGCCAGTACGCGCTCATCTTCCGGGGCGTCTTTCACTTCACGCAGGTGGGCGACGCGTTCGGCAAGCTTAATAACCACGCAGCGGAAATCGTCGACCATCGCCAGCAGCATACGACGCACGTTATCCACCTGTTCGGAGGAGACGGAATCGGTATGGGTCGCTTTGAGCTGACGAATGGCTGCCATATCGCGCACGCCGTGGATCAGGTCAACAATCGAATTGCCGACGCTTTCGCGCAGCACATCTTCACTGACGACGTCAGCATCCGCCAGCGGGAACAGCATCGCCGCTCGCAGGGTGTCGATGTCCATACTGAGCATGGAGAGGATTTCCACCATCTCGACGCCGCGCCAGAGCAGTAATTCAGCGTCCGGGTGTCCCTGCGTTTGTCGCAGACAATATTCCCAGGTTTCGGTTAAGCGTTCACACGACGGCTGACTGGAGATACCCAGACTGGCGATCCATTTTTTAGGATCGAATTCACCCGCTTTATTCAAATGCGCACTTCTTACCGCAACCATCGTCCTCTCCTTTAAGGGACCGGGCCTGCCGAATTCGGCAAGCCGAAATTAATCACTGATGCTCGAATAAAACCATCGATTCCAGATGCCCAGTGTGCGGGAACATATCCAGCATCGCCAGCCGCTGAATCTGGTAACCCGCATTTAATAGCGCTTCACTGTCACGGGCAAGGGTTGCCGGGTTACAGGAAACGTACACCACTTTTTTAGGGGCTAATTTTACAATGTACTGCATCACACCGGCAGCACCGGCACGGGCCGGGTCCAGCAGAATTTTATCAAATCCCTGGAACGCCCACGGTTGTTGAGTGACATCCTCTTCCAGATTCTCATGAAAAAATGTCACATTGTGCAACGCATTTTGCTCCGCGTTTTCCTGACCTTTGGCCACCAGTTCTGCAACACCTTCAACGCCCACCACGTTTGCCGCCAGTGTGGCGAGAGGCAGAGTAAAATTGCCCATTCCGCAGAACAGATCCAGCACGCGCTCGCCAGGTTGTACGTCGAGCCAGGCAAGTGCGGTGGCTACCATCTTCTGGTTAACCCCGTCGTTAACCTGAATGAAATCTCGCGGACTGAACGTTAAGCGTAGCCCGTTCGAGCTATACCAGGGAGCTTCTCCGCTAACGCGTTCAAGTATCTCGCTTTCTGGTGCGAGATACAGCATCAGTCCCTCGGAATGCGAAAAGCGTTCCAGTTTTTGCTTATCGCTCGCAATCAGAGGCGCCGTATGGCGTAAAACCATCATCGGGCCGTTATCCGCCAGCACCAGCTCGACGTGACCTAAATGGCGCGCGCCCTGCAACGCAGACAGACAGTCGCGCAGCGGCCCCAGCAATGCTTCAAGACGGGGCACCAGCACCGGGCAGCGCGACACATTGATGATCTCTTTGCCGCTGGCCTTGCGAAAGCCCATCTCCAGACGCTGCGATTTCGGCTGCCAGCTGAGGCTCAATCGCGCACGGCGGCGGTAGCCCCAGGGCGAGGCAGCGATGACCTCGTCTACGTCACGTTTCATCATTCTGGCCAGTGCCGCACTTTTGCTCCGCTGCTGCAGTGCGACGCTGGCATGCTGCTGCTGGCAACCGCCGCAAATACCAAAGTGCGGGCAGGCAGGCGCAACACGTTCCGGGCTGTCATTGTGGCGACGTTTTACCTCACCCCGCGCAAACTGGCGTTTATCATCAACGATGACCACATCAGCCGTTTCTTGCGGTAATAATCCTGGCACAAACAACGCTTTTCCATTGTGGCGTGCAACGCCCTGCCCAAAGGGATCGAGGTCGTTTGCGGTTACGGTTATTTTTTGACTTGTCGTCACACGTCGTTTTGCAGAGTAGAATTGCGCCATTGCCGAGAATTTTCTCAATTACAGATAATGGCCACATTCTCCCATAACGGAACCCCATGACCAACTACAGCCTGCGTGCGCGCATGATGATTCTGATCCTCGCCCCCACTGTTTTAATTGGTGTGTTGCTGAGCATCTTCTTCGTCGTCCATCGCTACAACGACTTACAGCGTCAACTGGAAGACGCGGGTGCCAGTATCATTGAACCCCTCGCGGTCTCCAGTGAATACAGCATGACACTTCAGGACCGGGAAGCCATTGGTCAGCTCATCAGCGTGCTGCATCGCCGTCATTCCGAAATTGTCCGCGCCATTTCCATCTATGACGAACAAAATCATCTGTTCGTGACTTCCAATTTCCAGCTTGATCCCCGCGGGCTTCGTCTGGCAGACGGTGCACCTCTTCCCCGGCGCCTGACCGTCACCCGCATGGGGGATCAGATGATCCTGCGCACGCCCATTGTGTCCGAGGGCTATTCACCGGATGAGTCCGCCGCGACGGACGCCAAACCGGCGGGAAACATGCTGGGGTATGTGGCGCTCGAGCTGGATCTCAAGTCCGTCCGATTGCAGCAGTACAAAGAGATTTTTATCTCCAGCCTGATGATTATGTTCTGTATTGGCATCGCACTGATTTTTGGCTGGCGATTAATGCGCGACGTCACCAGCCCCATTCGCAATATGGTGAACACGGTTGACCGCATTCGTCGTGGGCAACTCGACAGCCGCGTCGAGGGCTTTATGCTCGGCGAGCTCGATATGCTCAAAAACGGGATTAACTCGATGGCCATGTCGCTGGCGGCTTATCACGAGGAGATGCAGCACAATATCGACCAGTCCACCTCGGATCTGCGCGAAACCCTGGAGCAGATGGAGATCCAGAACGTCGAGCTGGATCTGGCGAAAAAGCGCGCCCAGGAAGCGGCGCGTATCAAATCTGAGTTCCTGGCCAATATGTCCCATGAACTGCGTACGCCGCTTAATGGGGTCATTGGTTTTACCCGCCTGACGCTGAAATCGGAGCTTAATCCGACCCAGCGTGACCATATGCTGACCATTGAACGTTCGGCCAATAATCTGCTGACCATCATCAATGACGTACTGGACTTCTCCAAGCTGGAAGCCGGCAAGCTGATTCTCGAAAGCATTCCGTTCCCGCTGCGCAGTACGCTGGATGAAGTGGTCACCCTGCTGGCACACTCGGCGCACGACAAAGGGCTGGAGCTGACGCTGAACACCCGCAATGATGTGCCGGATAACGTGATTGGCGACCCGCTGCGCCTGCAGCAGGTGATCACCAATATTGTCGGCAACGCCATTAAATTCACCGAAAGCGGCAACATTGATATTCTGGTGGAGCGCCGTTCCATCAGTAACAACAAAGTGCAGATTGAGGTGCAGATCCGCGACACCGGTATCGGCATTCCTGAGCGCGACCAGTCGCGTCTGTTCCAGGCGTTTCGTCAGGCGGATGCCAGTATTTCCCGCCGTCACGGTGGGACGGGCCTGGGGCTGGTGATCACCCAGCGGCTGGTCAATGAGATGGGCGGCGATATTTCGTTCCACAGCCAGCCTAATCGCGGCTCGACCTTCTGGTTCCACATCAATCTCGATCTGAACCCGAATGCCATCACCGAAGGGCCAATCACCGGTTGCCTCGAAGGTAAACGTCTGGCCTATGTTGAGCCGAACGCGGCGGCGGCGCAAAGTACCCTGGACGTGTTGGGCACAACGCCACTCGACGTTATTTACAGCCCGTCGTTCTCAGCCCTGCCGGCGGATCATTACGACATACTGTTGATGTCGATTCCGGTGACCTTCCGCGAGCCGTTGACCATGCAGCATGAGCGGCTGGCGAAAGCAAAAGCCATGACCGATTACCTGTTGCTGGCGCTGCCGTGCCACGCGCAAATCAATGCTGAAGAGCTGAAACAGGACGGCGCAGCGGCCTGTCTGCAAAAACCGCTCACTGCCACACGCCTGCTGCCAGCGTTAACAGAGTACTGCCGCTCAGCACGGCATACGCCGCCGGTTGATCAAAGCAAGCTGCCGATGAGCGTCATGGCGGTGGATGACAACCCGGCCAACCTCAAACTCATCGGCGTGCTGCTCGAAGACCTGGTACAGCACGTGGAAGTCTGCAACAGCGGCGCGCAGGCGCTGGAGCGGGCTAAGCAGATGCAGTTTGACCTGATTTTGATGGATATTCAGATGCCGGAGATGGACGGCATTCGTGCCTGCGAGCTTATCCGCCAGCTTCCGCATCAGCAGCAGACGCCGGTGATTGCGGTCACCGCTCACGCCATGGCCGGGCAAAAAGAGAAATTGCTTAGCGCCGGGATGAACGACTATCTCGCCAAGCCCATCGAAGAGGACAAGCTGCATACCCTGCTGCTGCGCTACCAGCCCGAGCCGGTTATCTCAAGCCAGGTTGCTCCGGTTGAGCCGGTCAAAGCGGCGGATCCGGTGGTAAACGAAGACGTCACCCTCGACTGGCAGCTTGCCCTGCGTCAGGCAGCGGGGAAAACCGATCTCGCCCGTGAACTGCTGCAAATGCTGGTCGCGTTTTTACCGGAAATCCGTAACCGGGTTGAGGAACAACTTGTGGGTGAGCAGCCGGACGGCCTGATGGAGTCTATCCATAAACTGCACGGCAGTTGCAGCTACAGCGGCGTCCCGCGCCTTAAGAATCTTTGTAAGCTGATAGAACACCATTTACGCAGCGGCGTGCCTGCCGAAGAGCTGGAACCTGAGTTTCTGGAACTGCTTGATGAGATGGACAATGTGACCCGCGAAACGCGGAAATTGATGGGATAACAGCAGAAACTCTCTCCCGCCGGGGCTGAGAGATCCCCAGTAATATTACGTTTTGCAGCGATAGCACTGCGCAATGAGAATAATACAGCTACAGCGATGACTGGGTCCGGCTGAAAATCGACGAAGCGTATCCGTAAGGCCGGGGC
>CAUSEC010000009.1:0-148778 GCA_963530515.1 uncultured Enterobacteriaceae bacterium
CGCTCCGGATGAATATGATGATCTCATATCAGGAACTTGTTCGCACCTTCCCTAATTTACCCTTCGTTACATCGCGGTGACATTAATATGATTCTTTTGGTATTAAGAAATAAATTAAAACGTTTATCGTTTCAGCTTATATATTGCAAACATGTGTAAACGCGCAGTGGCGATGGATTAAGCTATCAACTGGCAGTTATGTGACCTGCATAGCGTTTTGAAACAGTGTTTTGCTTAAAAATAAATGCACTTTCAACCTGTTAGTAAGGAACGTAGAAATGAAAAAAGTGGCGGTATTGTTAGCGCCCGGATTTGAGGAAGCGGAAGCTATCATAACCATTGATATTCTGCGTCGTCTGCATATTGAGGTGGAAACGCTGGCCTGCGCCGAATCCCGCGCGGTGGTGAGTTATCACAATATCCCGATGGTTGCTGACCATACGCTGATTGAGCGTAGCGGTGAAATCTATGATGCCGTCGTGTTGCCTGGCGGCCCGCAGGGCAGCGTGAATCTGGCGGCCAGCGCCGATGTGGTGGCTTTTGTCAAAGCTCACGATGCGCAAAACAAACTAATCTGCCCCATCTGCTCCGCCGCCGCCCGCGTGCTGGGGGGCAATGGTCTGCTAAACGGACGCCGTTATGTCTGCTCCGGCGATCTGTGGGAAGGGGTGAGCGGAGGTGAATATGTGGATGCGCCGGTGGTAGAAGACGGCAATTTGCTGAGCGGGAAAGGGCTGGGCCATGCCTTTGACTTCGCGTTTGCCCTGTCTGCCCGACTGTTAGACGATGAAACACCGGTCCGTGACCACGCTGATCACATTTATTACGCCTGGTGATGATTCCCCCGAGTGTGCCCTGCACTCGGGGACAAGGATAACATAGCTGATGCTATGGATTAATCTGCTGAACCCCTCTCTAATTGTCTGACAAATACCCCTTTTTTTATGTCTAAAACCGCTGAATTTATGTACGTAATTACTGTAATTCTGCGGTGTGATATTGCTCTCCTATGGAGAATCAATTTCCCGCTAAAACTACTGCCAGCACAGGTGTCCAGGGAAGTGCGGACTCTAATGCCTTGTTTTATGAACTTTTAAATGAACTGGTAGATATTTTCCCCTACATAAAAGAATGCCAAAGCTGGAGATAACCATGCACAAATTCACTAAAGCGTTGGCAGCCATTGGTCTGGCTGCCGTTATGTCACAATCCGCTATCGCTGAATCGATGAAACTGGGCTTTTTGGTGAAACAACCGGAAGAACCCTGGTTCCAGACCGAATGGAAATTCGCCGATAAAGCCGGCAAAGATTTAGGCTTTGAGGTGATTAAAATTGCGGTGCCGGACGGTGAAAAAACGCTGAACGCCATCGACAGCCTGGCGGCAAGCGGCGCGAAGGGCTTTGTTATCTGTACCCCTGACCCGAAACTGGGTGCAGCGATCATGGCCAAAGCCAAAGGCTATGACATGAAAGTCATCGCCGTGGATGACCAGTTCGTCAACGCGAAAGGCGAGCCGATGACCTCCGTACCGCTGGTGATGATGGCGGCCAGTGAAATTGGCGCGCGTCAGGGCCAGGAACTCTATAAAGAGATGCAAAAACGCGGCTGGGATTTGAAAGAAACCGCTGTCATGGCGATCACCGCCAACGAACTGGATACCGCCCGTCGCCGTACCACCGGTTCCATGGATGCGCTGAAAGCCGCGGGCTTCCCGGAAAAACAAATTTACCAGGTCCCGACCAAATCTAACGATATTCCAGGTGCATTTGACGCCGGTAACTCGCTGCTGGTTCAGCATCCAGAAGTGAAACACTGGCTGGTAGTAGGTATGAACGACAGCACCGTGCTCGGTGGTGTGCGTGCAACCGAAGGTCAGGGCTTTAAAGCACCGAACGTTATCGGCATCGGTATCAACGGCGTGGATGCGGTGAGCGAACTGTCTAAAGCGCAGGCGACCGGCTTCTACGGATCTCTGCTGCCCAGCCCGGATGTGCACGGCTACAAAACCAGCGAGCTGCTTTACAACTGGGTCACCAAAGGTGCTGAACCTCCTAAATTCACAGCGGTTACCGACGTGGTCCTGATCACCCGCGATAACTTTAAAGAAGAGCTGGCGAAAAAAGGGTTAGGCGTGAAGTAAATCTCTGCTGATTGTGCCCTCCCTCTTCGCAGGGAGGGCCAGATGTACACCCAGAAAATGATTCACGGAGACGTTATGCAAGACTCTACTCCTTATCTCTCCTTTCGCGGCATTGGTAAAACATTCCCCGGCGTTAAGGCCCTGAGCGATATCAGCTTTGACTGCCACGCGGGACAGGTTCATGCGCTGATGGGGGAAAACGGTGCGGGTAAGTCGACCCTGCTGAAAGTTCTCAGCGGCAACTATGCACCCACCACGGGCACGCTGGCTGTTAAAGGGCAGGAAGTGAGCTTCAGCGACACCACCGCCGCACTCAATGCAGGGGTGGCCATTATTTATCAGGAACTGCACCTGGTGCCTGAAATGACGGTCGCGGAGAATATCTACTTAGGCCAGCTTCCACACAAGAGCGGATTCGTTAACCGCTCGCTGCTTAACTACGAAGCCGGGCTGCAACTGAAACACCTCGGTCTGGACATCGATCCCCAGACGCCGCTCAAGTATCTCTCCATCGGCCAGTGGCAGATGGTCGAAATTGCGAAAGCGCTGGCGCGTAACGCCAAAATCATCGCCTTTGATGAACCCACCAGTTCACTTTCCGCGCGCGAAATCGACAACCTGTTTCGGGTGATTCGCGAACTGCGCAAAGAAGGGCGCGTTATCCTGTATGTCTCGCACCGCATGGAAGAAATTTTTGCCCTGAGCGATGCGATCACCGTATTCAAAGATGGGCGCTACGTGCGCACCTTTACCGACATGCAGCAGGTCAACCATGACGTGCTGGTGCAGGCAATGGTCGGCAGGGATCTGGGCGATATCTACGGCTGGAAACCCCGTGACTATGGCGAAGAGCGCCTGCGTCTGGACAACGTTAAAGCGCCGGGTGTTCGCACGCCGATTAGCCTGACGGTGCGCAGCGGTGAAATCGTTGGCCTGTTTGGCCTCGTGGGCGCAGGGCGCAGCGAACTGATGAAAGGCTTGTTCGGCGGCACGCGGATAACCGAAGGACAGGTCTTTATTGACGGCCAGACGGTCAACATTCAAAAACCGGCCCAGGCCATCAGCGCTGGAATGATGCTGTGCCCGGAAGACCGAAAAGCCGATGGCATTATTCCGGTGCACTCGGTGCGGGAAAACATCAATATCAGCGCCCGACGCAAGTACCTTCGCGCCGGTTGCCTGATCAACGACAGTTGGGAAAGCGAAAATGCCCAACACCATATCAATGCGCTGAACATCAAAACTCCCAGCGCTGACCAGCTGATCATGAACCTGTCCGGGGGCAATCAGCAGAAAGCCATTTTGGGCCGCTGGCTCTCCGAAGAGATGAAAGTCATTTTGCTCGACGAGCCGACCCGTGGGATTGATGTTGGTGCGAAACATGAAATTTATAACGTGATTTATGCGCTGGCAGCCCGCGGTGTCGCGGTGTTGTTTGCATCCAGTGACCTGCCAGAAGTGCTGGGCGTCGCCGACCGCATCATCGTGATGCGCGAAGGGGAAATTGCCGGCGAACTGCTTCATGGTCAGGCAGATGAACAGCGAGCACTGAGCCTCGCAATGCCAAAAGTCAGCCAGGCCGTGGCCTGAGCGAGGAGAATACGATGTCATCTTTAACCTCTTCCGGCGCATCAAAGTCGCCATTTTCACTCGGGCGTATTTGGGACCAGTTCGGCATGCTGGTGGTGTTCGCCGTGCTGTTTCTCGGCTGTGCGGTGTTTGTACCGAACTTCGCCACCTTCATTAATATGAAAGGGCTGGGGCTGGCAATTTCCATGTCGGGCATGGTGGCCTGCGGGATGTTGTTCTGCCTGGCCTCCGGTGATTTTGATTTGTCCGTGGCGTCGGTTATCGCCTGCGCCGGTGTCACCACCGCCGTGGTCATCAACCTCAGTGAAAGCCTGTGGATTGGCGTCTTTGCGGGCCTGATGCTGGGGGCGGTGAGCGGCTTTGTTAACGGCTTCGTGATTGCGCGCCTGAAAATCAACGCCCTGATAACGACCCTGGCGACGATGCAAATCGTGCGTGGCCTGGCCTACATTATTTCAGACGGTAAAGCGGTTGGGATCGAAGACGAAAGCTTCTTTACCCTCGGCTACGCCAACTGGTTAGGTCTGCCCGCACCCATCTGGCTGACCGTTGCCTGTTTGATTGTGTTCGGCTTCCTGCTCAATCGCACCACCTTTGGCCGTAACACGCTGGCTATCGGGGGCAACGAAGAAGCGGCTCGCCTGGCCGGTGTACCGGTCGTGCGGACCAAAATCATCATCTTTGTGCTTTCGGGACTGGTGTCGGCAGCCGCGGGGATTATTCTCGCCTCGCGTATGACCAGTGGGCAGCCAATGACCTCCATCGGCTATGAGCTGATTGTTATCTCGGCCTGCGTGCTGGGTGGGGTCTCGCTGAAAGGGGGGATTGGCAAGATTTCTTACGTGGTCGCCGGGATCCTGATTCTGGGTACTGTCGAAAACGCCATGAACCTGCTTAACATCTCGCCGTTTGCCCAGTATGTGGTGCGTGGCCTGATTCTGCTCGCGGCCGTTATCTTCGACCGCTACAAACAAAAAGCGAAGCGTACCGTCTAAAACCTCTCCCCGATCTTTAAGCGTAGTGAGCAAACCCACCGACCGTTAATCTGGTCGGTGGGTTTCGCATAAAATGGCGAGCGCCGTCACACTGTCTATACTTACATGGCTAATGATAATGAAAGGTTATTGAAAAAGACCTTTCTCACACACTGTAAGGAGGAGACAAGGGTGGCTGACACGTTATCCGTACCGCCTGTATTTTCCGGTAATTTTGCCTTTTTTTTCGACCTCGATGGCACCCTCGCCGACATTAAACCTCACCCGGATCAGGTTTATATTCCCCCCGACGTTCTTGAGCACCTTGTGATGCTCTCGACGGTGAACGGTGGGGCGCTGGCGTTGATTTCAGGGCGTTCAATGGCGGAGCTGGACCAGCTTGCCGGGCCGCATCGCTTCCCGCTGGCCGGGGTGCATGGGGCAGAGCGCCGTGACATCAACGGTGAAACCCATCGGGTGACGCTGCCCGCGCACATCGTCACACCGCTGGAGCAGGAACTGGTGGCGAAAATGGCGCATCTTGACGGTGCGGAGCTGGAAGCCAAAGGCATGGCCTTTGCGCTGCATTTCCGCCAGGCCCCGCAGCATGAAAGCGCAATTAATGCCCTGGCCTGCGGCATCGTGGCGCGTTACCCGCAGCTTGCCATGCAGCCGGGTAAATGTGTGATTGAGCTGAAACCTGCTGGCATTAATAAAGGTGCCGCGATCGCGGCGTTCCTGGACGAGCCCCCTTTTGCTGGCAGGACGCCGGTTTTCTTCGGCGATGATTTAACGGACGAGTATGGCTTTGAGGTTGTTAACCAACACCAGGGGATGTCGGTGAAGGTGGGGGCAGGGCAAACCCAGGCCAGGTATCGTCTGGGGAGCGTAAACGACGTTCATCAGTGGCTTAAACGTATTACTGACCATCAATTACAAGAAGAAAAGGCGCTAACAAACAGGAGAGATGGCTATGAGTCGCTTAGTCGTAGTATCTAATCGAATTGCACCGCCTGACGATAAGAAAACCAGCGCAGGCGGACTGGCAGTCGGTATTCTCGGGGCCCTGAAGGCCACGGGCGGATTATGGTTTGGCTGGAGTGGTGAGATCGGTGATGAAGACGCACCGCTAAAAAAGGTGTCACGGGGTAACATTACCTGGGCTTCCTTTAATCTTAATGAAGAGCATTACGAGCAGTACTATTCGCAGTTTTCCAATGCCGTGCTGTGGCCTGCGTTTCACTACCGTCTGGACCTGGTGAACTACCAGCGGGATGCCTGGGACGGCTATCAGCGGGTCAATGCGCTGCTGGCCGACAAGCTGCTGCCGCTGCTCAAGGAAGACGATATTCTCTGGATCCACGATTATCACCTGCTGCCGTTTGCCAGTGAGCTGCGCAGCCGTGGGGTGAACAACCAGATTGGCTTCTTCCTGCATATCCCGTTCCCGACCCCGGAAATCTTCAATGCGCTTCCGCCGCATGGCGAACTGCTGGAAGGGCTCTGTGACTATGACCTGATCGGCTTCCAGACCGAGAGTGACAGGCTGGCTTTTCTCGATTCAGTTTCCGTTCAGACGCGCGTAACGACGCGTAGCGGGAAGAGCCACACCGCATGGGGCAAAAGCTTCCATACCGAGGTTTATCCTATCGGGATTGAGCCTGAAGAGATTGCCGGGCAGGCTGCCGGTCCGATGCCGCCCAAACTGGCGCAGCTGAAAGCCGAGCTGAAAAATGTGAAAAACATTTTCTCCGTTGAGCGCCTGGATTACTCCAAAGGGCTGCCGGAACGCTTCCTCGCTTATGAAGCGCTGCTGGAGAAATTTCCCCAGCATCACGGCAAAATTCGCTATACCCAGATTGCGCCTACGTCGCGCGGCGAAGTGCAGGCTTATCAGGATATTCGCCACCAACTTGAGACAGAAGCGGGCAGGATCAACGGTAAATACGGGCAATTAGGCTGGACGCCGCTGTACTACCTGAACCAGCATTTTGACCGCAAAGTGCTGATGAAAGTGTTTCGTTATGCCGAAGTGGGGCTGGTGACGCCGCTGCGGGATGGCATGAACCTGGTGGCGAAAGAGTATGTTGCCGCGCAGGACCCGGCGAATCCAGGAGTGCTGGTCCTGTCGCAATTTGCCGGTGCGGCAAATGAGCTGACCTCGGCACTGATTGTGAACCCCTACGACCGTGATGATGTGGCCAACGCCCTTGACCGTGCGCTCACCATGCCACTGGCAGAGCGTATCGCCCGCCATGCAGAAATGCTGGAGGTGATTAAGAAGAATGACATTCATCACTGGCAGGCGAGGTTTATAGACGATTTAAAGGCCATCACGCCACGTAGCGCGCAAAGCAAGCTGCAAAACAACGTGGCGACCTTCCCCAAACTGGCGTAATCCCCGCACTCCCGCTTCGGCGGGAGTGTCCTGATGCCTTGACGCTTAATCCTCCAGCGGAACCAGAAGCACATCCACGCCGCTGCTGCCAACAATCGATTTGGCCGAGCAGGTCGCGCGTGAAAAGAATCCCTGATTGTGATTTCCGTAAATCACCAAATCAACGCCCTGGGTACGGCAGGTATGTTGCACATGCTCGCTCAATTCACCGGAGGTGATAATGGCTTGTTCGATGGGATAACCGGCACGCGAAATCAGTTCATTCATAAATTGCTGCGTTTCTTCCGCCAGCACTTCCCGAACGTTTTCCATCATCGGCGCGGCAAAATGGTTGTACATCTCCGGATCGGACATAAGGGTGATAAGACTCAGGCGGGCCTGAAACGGACGTGCTATTGACACAGCTTTCGCTACCAGCGCCTGGCTTTCAGGTGATACCGAGACAGCAACTAAAAGGTGTGCGTAGCTCATGCCTGGCTCCTGTTTTGAGGGTTTTCATATCAGCATTACTCCGATAATGCCAACGTCGCAACACTTGAAAATTCATGAAAATGACAATCGTGTGAAGGAAGTCATAAATATTCATTAATTATTCTTATCGAATAGACTGAACAAGGTTTCATCATCTTAACTATTATTAAACACTTATCTAAAATTTCCAGGATTTAAAGTCGAATAGCGAAATAATTAATCATGATGATTAACAATATTGAAATGATCGCAAAAGGCGATTATTTAGCGAATCTGATCGCATAATAGGCTGTTTTGTATGGCCTTTTAAAAATGTCTCTTCTTTAGAGACAGTTTGGCATTTTTAAATATCTTAACTGGGCGGACATCAGACCAGTTTTAGGGATTGCACAAGTTTTTTGCATGACTATTCGCACAAAAGGAATAGAAAAAGGCGCTGTTAGAACAAAAAACATCCAAATCAGAAGCGAGACTGATAGATTTATTGTGGGAAATCACTTAAATTATGTGACGTGGATCACATAATTTTCAAAATTTCTCCATGGTCAGATTGTATGTGTCACCACCTACGAGTACAGTTGCGTCGAATTAGGAAAAATCTTAGTTCTTTGTAAGAAATGATTAAGAGTGTGGCAAGACGCTAAAATTATAGTGACGTCTTTCTCACCGATCCTAAGTTAGATATGCATTTAGCCTTTCTTTTTTTACCGGGTTTTTTCCCGGCGACATCACGGGGTGCGGCTTGACCGCATAAGATACAAGTTGGTTATTCGGGATGGGAAAAATGCATACATCCGAGTTGCTGAAACACATTTATGACATCAATTTGTCATATCTGCTCCTTGCTCAGCGTTTGATCAGTCAGGACAAACCTTCAGCGATGTTTCGTTTAGGCGTCAATGAAGAAATGGCCAACACACTGGTCGAACTGACACTTCCTCAAATGGTTAAGCTGGCTGCAACTAATCAGGTTATCTGTCAGTTCCGCTTTGACAATCATCAGACCATCACGCGTCTGACCCAGGAATCCCGCGTGGACGATTTGCAACAAATCCACACTGGCATTCTGCTGTCTACCCGTCTGCTTAATGAATCAAGCCAAACAGGCGATGCTGCAGCCCGGAAAAAAAGGGCGTAATGATGAGCGAAAAAAGCATTGTCCAGGAAGCCCGCGACATTCAGCTTGCTATGGAGCTGATTACGCTTGGCGCACGTTTGCAGATGCTGGAGAGTGAGACCCAATTGAGCCGTGGGCGTCTCATTAAACTCTACAAAGAGTTGCGTGGTAGCCCGCCGCCGAAAGGCATGCTGCCATTCTCCACCGACTGGTTTATGACGTGGGAGCAAAACATTCACGCGTCAATGTTCTGTAATGCCTGGCAGTATCTGCTAAAGACCGGGCTTTGCAGCGGCGTTGATGCAGTTATCAAAGCCTATCGACTCTATCTCGAACAGTGTCCTCAACCTGAGGAAGGTCCACTTCTGGCGCTGACACGTGCCTGGACGTTGGTCCGATTCGTGGAAAGCGGAATGCTGGAGTTATCGCGCTGTAATTGCTGCAACGGTAATTTTATTACCCATGCACATCAGCCAGTTGGCAGTTTCGCCTGCAGTTTATGCCAGCCGCCATCCCGAGCGGTAAAAAGACGTAAACTTTCCCGTGATGCTGCCGATATTATTCCACAACTGCTGGATGAACAGATTAGTCAGGCTGTTTGACCGAATCAGGTGTGAAGAACTCCAGCAGCGGTGAAATCTACCGCTGCTTTTTTTTTGCCTGACTATCGCGAAATCAAACTCTGATATTTGTTGACCCTTGCCATAGTCATTAGCGGAAGGATGATGTCGTGCTTATCGTATTAGGTTACATAGTGGTTGTGGGTGCTGTCTTAGGCGGTTATATGATGACCGGCGGGCACCTTGGCGCACTTTATCAACCGTCGGAGCTTCTCATCATCGGCGGTGCAGGTATCGGCGCATTCATCGTCGGTAACAACGGTAAAGCTATCAAAGGCACGATCAAAGCGTTGCCGATACTTTTCCGTCGTTCTAAATACACCAAAAGCATGTACATGGACTTGCTGGCGCTGCTGTATCGCCTGATGGCGAAATCACGTCAACAGGGGATGTTCTCGCTGGAACGGGATATCGAAAACCCGAAAGAAAGCGAAATCTTCGCCAGCTACCCACGTATTCTTGCCGATGCAACGATGCTGGAATTTATCGTGGATTATCTGCGACTTATTATCAGCGGAAACATGAATACTTTCGAAATCGAAGCCCTGATGGACGAAGAGATCGAAACCCATGAAAGTGAAGCAGAAGTCCCGGCCAACGCCCTGGCGGCCATCGGCGATTCGTTACCTGCGTTTGGTATCGTTGCGGCAGTCATGGGCGTGGTTCACACCCTGGCGTCTGCGGATCGGCCGGCGGCGGAACTCGGCGCGCTGATTGCCCATGCGATGGTGGGAACCTTCCTGGGGATTTTGCTGGCTTACGGCTTCGTGTCTCCGCTGGCAAGCGTATTGCGCCAGAAGAGCGCGGAAACCACCAAGATGATGCAGTGCGTGAAAATCACACTGTTGTCCAACCTCAACGGCTATGCACCACCGATTGCGGTTGAGTTTGGTCGTAAGACGCTGTACTCAACCGAACGTCCGACGTTTGTTGAACTGGATGAGCACGTGCGCGCGGTAAGAAACCCGAACCAACAGACAACGACTGAGGACGCATGAAAAATCAGTCCCATCCTATCGTCGTCGTAAGACGCAAGAAACATAAAGGACATGGCGGGGGAGCCCACGGTTCCTGGAAAATTGCCTATGCCGACTTTATGACGGCGATGATGGCGTTCTTCCTGATAATGTGGCTGATCTCGATTTCCAGCCCTAAACAGCTGATTCAGATTGCTGAATATTTCCGCACGCCGCTGGCGACAGCGGTGACCGGTGGCCCGCGCATTTCGAACAGCGACAGCCCGATCCCCGGTGGCGGTGATGACTACACACAGCAGCAAGGTGAAGTTAAAAAACAGCCGAACATTGATGAATTAAAAAAACGCATGGAGCAGAACCGGCTGAGTAAATTGCGCGGTGAGCTGGACCAACTGATTGAGGCCGACCCTAAGCTGCGCGCATTGCGCCCGCATCTGAAAATCGATCTCGTTCAGGAAGGGTTACGTATTCAGATTATCGACAGCCAGAATCGCCCGATGTTTAAAACCGGGAGTGCGGAAGTCGAACCTTACATGCGTGACATCCTGCGCGCCATCGCGCCGGTACTGAATGAAATACCGAACAAAATTAGCATTTCCGGACACACCGATGACTATCCCTACGCCAACGGTGAGAAAGGATACAGCAACTGGGAACTCTCAGCCGATCGTGCAAACGCATCGCGCCGGGAGCTGGTTGCCGGGGGACTCGATGATGGGAAGATGCTTCGGGTGATCGGCATGGCAGCGACAATGCGACTCTCTGCCCGCGGAGCAAACGACGCTATCAACCGGCGTATCAGCCTTTTGGTGCTAAACAAACAAGCAGAAGAAGCCATTCTGCACGAAAACGCCGAAAGCCAGAATGTGCCAATAAGCGTCATTAAACAGCAGGAGGAAGCAGCAGTGCCAGCGACAGAGGGCGAGACAGCTCCAGCGTCTACACCTGTGCCTGCACCTGCTCCTTCGGCGGCAGTTACCACATCGCCACAACCCGACTCGAGGTGATAGCGTGAGCATGGATATTAGCGATTTTTATCAGACGTTCTTTGATGAAGCTGACGAGTTGTTGGCGGATATGGAGCAGCACCTGCTGGATTTGGTGCCGGAAGCGCCAGATTCCGAACAACTCAACGCCATCTTTCGTGCAGCACACTCCATAAAAGGTGGTGCAGGCACGTTTGGCTTCACCATCTTGCAGGAAACCACGCACTTAATGGAAAACCTGCTTGATGAAGCCCGCCGCGGAGAGATGCAGCTTAATACCGACATTATCAACCTGTTTTTGGAAACCAAAGATATTATGCAGGAACAGCTCGACGCCTATAAAAGCTCCACCGAGCCCGATGCCGCCAGCTTTGAATATATCTGCAATGCGCTGCGTCAGTTAGCGCTGGAAGCCAAAGGTGAAGTTGTACCGGCCGCGACCAGTGGAGCGAAGTTGTCCGTTGTCGACACGGCGTCTGTTGATGCCGCTCCGGCCGCTAACGCTGACGAAAAAGACGGGAAATTGCGCATTGTCCTGTCGGGTCTGAAAGAAGGTGAAGTTAACTTACTTGAAGAGGAACTCGGCAACCTGGCGACCCTCAGTGACGTGGTGAAAGGCACGGATACGCTGAGCGCGACCCTCGACGGTGGCGTCGGTGAAGACGACATTGTTGCGGTCCTGTGCTTCGTGATTGAGCCGGACCAGATTGCGTTCGAAACCGCACCAGCCGGTGCTGCGGCGCAGAGCGCAGAAGCGGTTGTTGAAGTGGAAGCCGAACCTGTGACCGCCGTGCAGGCCGCGCCAGCCGTTGCTCAGCCGCCTGCGCTGAAAGCCGTACCGAAAGAACCCGCCGCACGTGCCGACAAACCAGCACGCGCCAGCGAATCCACCAGTATTCGTGTTGCCGTGGAAAAAGTGGATCAGCTTATCAACCTCGTTGGCGAACTGGTGATTACCCAGTCCATGCTGGCGCAGCGTTCTAATGAGCTGGACCCGGTCAACCACGGTGATTTAATCACCAGCATGACCCAACTGCAGCGTAACGCACGTGACCTGCAAGAGTCGGTGATGTCCATCCGTATGATGCCAATGGAATACGTCTTCAGCCGCTTCCCGCGTCTGGTGCGTGACCTTGCCAGCAAGCTGGATAAACAGGTTGAACTGACCCAGATTGGTAGCTCGACTGAACTGGATAAGAGTCTGATCGAACGCATCATCGACCCGTTAACGCACCTGGTGCGTAACAGCCTTGACCACGGAATTGAAACCCCTGAGAAGCGTGTTGAAGCAGGGAAATCTCCGGTGGGTAACCTGACGCTTTCTGCGGAACACCAGGGCGGCAATATCTGCATCGAAGTCACCGATGACGGGGCGGGCCTCAACCGTGATCGTATTCTGGCGAAGGCGATTTCCCAGGGTATGACCGTACATGAAAACATGTCTGATGAAGATGTCGGCATGCTGATCTTCGCCCCTGGCTTCTCCACCGCTGAGCAGGTGACCGACGTGTCAGGCCGTGGCGTGGGCATGGACGTGGTAAAACGTAACATCCAGGAAATGGGTGGTCACGTCGAAATCAAATCTAAGCAAGGTCAGGGCACCACGATTCGCATCCTGCTGCCGTTGACGCTTGCCATCCTCGACGGCATGTCCGTTAAGGTGAATGACGAAGTGTTTATTCTTCCGCTGAATGCCGTGATGGAATCACTGCAGCCGCGTGATGAAGACCTCCATCCGCTGGCGGGCGGTGAGCGCGTACTGGAAGTGCGTGGCGAATATCTGCCGTTGGTGGAGTTGTGGAAAGTGTTCGATGTGTCCGGGGCGAAAACCGAAGCCACGCAGGGGATTGTGGTGATTCTGCAAAGCGCAGGTCGTCGCTATGCGCTGCTGGTGGATCAGCTGATCGGCCAGCATCAGGTCGTGGTGAAAAACCTCGAAAGCAATTACCGCAAAGTGCCGGGAATTTCTGCGGCAACCATCCTGGGTGATGGTAGCGTTGCGCTGATTGTTGACGTCTCGGCACTGCAGGGATTGAACCGCGAAAAACGTATGGCGCACACAGCCGCCTGATTGAGTTAAAAAGGTAAAAACATGACCGGTATGAGTAATGTAACAAAACTGGCGGGCGAGCCATCAGGTCAGGAATTCCTGGTGTTTACCCTGGGCGCTGAAGAATACGGTATCGATATTCTGAAAGTTCAGGAAATTCGGGGATATGACCAGGTTACCCGTATTGCCAATACACCTGACTTTATCAAAGGCGTTACCAACCTTCGCGGTGTGATTGTTCCCATCGTCGATCTGCGCGTGAAGTTCAGCCAGACCGAAGTGGAATATAACGACAATACCGTGGTTATTGTGCTGAACTTTGGTCAGCGCGTGGTGGGGATTGTGGTCGACGGCGTGTCTGACGTGCTGTCACTCGCGTCTGACCAGATTCGCCCGGCACCGGAATTTGCGGTGACGCTGTCCACGGAATACCTGACTGGCCTCGGCGCCATTGGTGACCGCATGCTGATTCTGGTGAACATTGAGAAGCTGCTGAACAGCGACGAAATGGCCCTGCTGGATATCGCTGCTACCCAGGTCGCGTAAGTCTCTGTTGCGCATTCGGGGTGCCCCGAATGCGCGACTATTTCGCCGCGCGTATCCGCAGATTATGAATCAGCAACAAAGTGCAAGGTAATAACAGGCCCAGAAAGTCTACCCATCTTGATATGACCGCCATCAGCATCACTCCGCAACAAAAGCTGCCATGTACTTTAATATAATGTATGACCGTTTCACGGTTCTCCGCTGCATTATTTTTCGATGAAATCCAGACGATGACACTGCCGATCATACTGACGTAATTCCCGGTCATTAATACTGTGCCGGTCTGCGATCTATGACTGTGGGTAATAACATAGTTTTGCAAATAAACAGGAATCATACCGATACAGGCAATGGCGCAGGCCAGCCAGCCATCTGGGAACAGCAGCCTGTTGCGAAAGGCATAACTCCCGGCGAGTGCATAAACTAAAATGAAAATAACTTCAATGTTAATATAATTAAAGTTGGATATCCCCTTTCGCAGTTTTGCTCTCTCATGGATTAATTTCATGATAAACACTGTAATAATAAAGAACAGTACCAGGTAAAGGTGAAAGCCAATTTTAATCCCACTTTCAGGATTAAAAAGACCAATAATTCCATACATCGTATTAAATGTCATTAAGCCAAGCAGAGTGTGAAATAATAATAAAAAGCTGATGCAATCCATACATCCACCAACAAAACACAACGTATAGACAATCGACTTGTCACTCATTTTAAGCCCCGGAGTTAGCTTGTTTTTTTAAATATAACCGAAGAAAAAAGAAAGGCGCGGTTTGCGTGCCGAATACCTGCGTCCCGCCAGAGACGTGAACATCACTGTGGGGGGAGGTATCAGCGATTATAGGTTGCTGCAAAGGTGTCATGGGTAACCGTGGGTAGCACCAGCGCAACATGCCTTAATGGAATAATGCCAACGGGGCCGGAGGGTAAGACCTGCAGCTGCTCTTGGGGGCCATGTACGAACCTTTGGCACCGTGGAACCGGGTCTGGCTAATGCCACTGTCGGAATAATCCTCAACTATCAATGCGTTATTTTTCAATCCTTGGTTATATCACCTGCAATCGGGGTATTTATGATAAAAAATCAGATTAAGCCTGCGTAAATTACGTTTTCATCCCACTTAACTTGTTATATTATTGCCGGGTCTTTCTCTTGCTGAGAAATTAACAAGAGACTTAAGTTAAATTGCGATTTTAGTTATTGCAGTGCGCTGATTTATATCAACATGTAAATTTCAGCCTATTTCGTCTTTAATATATTGAAAGAATGACCCGCTATTAGTCAGCGATGGAAATGCGATTCTTTTAAATTTATTTATAGCGTTATGAATAACTTACGCCATTTCCGGAACTGCAAAATGAAAAAATACTTTATCTTGCTGAGCGGCATCTCTGCGTTGTTTATGTTGCCCGCCAATGCGGCTATCAGCAGCGGCACGATTGGCGTGAGCTTAACGCTCTCTAACGGTTGTTTGATTAATGGTTCAGCCGGCCAGAATGGCCTCAACCTGGGCAACCTCAGCTTTGGCGAAAGCCCGGCGGCCTTCTCGCAGCTCTCTACCCAGCTCTCTGACTCAGGCGGCACGGGGAGTGCCATCGGCGTGCAGTGCACCACCAACAGCTACAGCGTAGTGGTCACTGGCAACACCAATACAACGACACCTGCCACGTCCGTTGGCGTACCGGGTAACACTGCACGCTACCTGCGCAGCGCAGCCAATAGCACACAAGGTGTCGCTTACAGCATCTACAGTGACGGTAACTTTAGCAGTGAAATTGCCAACAACTCTCCGCTGCCGCGCGCCTCATCTGCACAAGGGGTGGATTATTATACCTTGTACGGGCGTATTCAGGGCGGGGGAAATAATCCTGCGGTGATTCCCGGTATTTATACCGACACGATTAATGTGAGCATTATTTATTAATTTAACGCAGCGCTGAATTTAATAATAAAAATGTGAGTGAGTTAAAATGAGGCCGACATTTTGTCGGCTTTATTGTGCCCGCCATTTAATAGTTAAGTCATCGTTAATTGTTATTGAAATTATTTATTAGTACTTAAATTAAGCAGTGTTTAACTGTATTTAATTGAGGGTAACTATTTTAATCGATCCGATAACATATATCGTGAACAATCTCACAAAATAGCTGATATATCTTTTGCATAACGACATTTTCCTCTCTGAGTATCAATGTAACTCATTGCTTTTGAATGAAAAAGCCTGTCAATACGCCGAGTGGTGTAATCGTTCAATAGCATTGGTTGAACCCTGATTCATCAGCTAAATTTTTGTTATTACTACTTTTGAATTGCATATATTTCCCTGAGCACCGTTGTATTTTTATTACTCATTATTACGCGCGTCATTTCCGGAGGTGCAATATGAACAAAATACGCCTGGCCCTGGTTATGGGGGTTGTTGCGATGTCGGTAAATAACGCCGACGCGGTTGTCAGTTCGGGCACAATTGGCGCGACGCTCACGCTCTCTAACGGCTGTTTAATTAATGGCTCACCCTCTCAAAGCGGTATTAACTTCGGTACCCTCGACTTTGGTACGCAGCCGGCAACCTTCAGTCAGTTGACGACGCAATTGTCGGGTACGGGAGCAGGGGGGAGCACCTTCACCATTCAGTGCACCACGACAAGCTACACCGTTCAAATCATCAGCAGCACTAACACGGCAACGCCAACCACCACGGTGGGTACGCCGGGTACCGCACCGCGTTATCTGAGAACGGCCGCCAACACCCAGGGTGTGGCCTACAGCGTATTCAGCGATAGCGGGTTCAGTAATGAGGTGATCAACGGGGCGAATATCCCGCGTGCCTCTACCTCAGGTGGCGTGGATTCTTACACCCTGTATGGGCGAATCACCGGCGGGGGGAACAGTGTCACGGTGCTACCGGGAACTTATACCGATACGCTGAACGTGAACGTCGTCTACTGATTAACACCGAATGTGGGTAAAAGGGAATTGCGTTTCTCGCCTGAGAAGCGACAGGTTGTTGCACCCTTTTTTTGGGCTGCTGCTATGCACAATGGGCTTACCGGACAGTGCAGTCGCGCTTACGGTTTCAACAAAGACCTTCTCGGTCGGCGCGACCATTGTCCCGGGTTGCTCGGTAACCAGCGGGACCGGGGGCGTGCTGGGAACGTTGAATTTTGGTACCTACACCGGGGCACAAAGTGGGCAGGTGACGACCAGTTTTGTGCCTAATGCGTCGCTGTCGCTCGCCTGCACACCGGGTGTTACGCTCAGTATGACTATCAACAATGGGACGAATTACGGCACCGTGCGTAATTTGCAGCGGGGCGGGGGAACACAACGGATCCCCTACAGGCTTTACAGCAGCAGTTCGCTTGCAGCAAACACGGAAATTACGAATCAGTCCGTCGCCATTAGCTATACCGATGCAAATAATATTGCGCTGAGTATTTTTGCGGCTGCACAACTGACTGCACTCAGTACGGCGGGGACTTATACAGATCAACTGACCGTGACCTTGTCATGGTAATCAGGGAGAAGTCTATGAGCGTCACCTCACAAGCCGCACGCGCGGCAGGATTGTTACTGGTGGCGTCGCTGAGTCTGGCGGCGGGAGAGGCGAAAGCAGCGGCCACTATTTTACTCTGGCCAATCGATCCGTGGCTGGGGCCGGAGACCAAAGCCACTGAATTATGGATCCAGAATCAGGGCGATATTCCTGCCACCATGCAGGTGCGTATTGTGCGCTGGCAGCAGATAGACGGAAATGAGCGCTACGAGCAGCAAACTGACGTCGTGGCCAGTCCACCGATTGTGACAATTCGAAAGGGCTCCAAGCAGCTCATACGCTTGATCAAACAGACTCAAGTGCCAACGGGTGTTGAGCAAGCCTATCGCATTATCGTTGATGAAATCCCCCAGCCAGACACCTCCAGCAAGCCGCAAATCGGCATTAAATTGCAAATGCGTTACTCCATCCCTCTGTTTGTTTACGGGCAGGGGATAACGACTTATCAGGACAGCGCCAACCATGCGCTGGTAGAACCGGGGGATTTGAGCTGGCAGGTGGTACGAGAAAACGGCAAACCGGCCATTCAGATTCGCAACACGGGAAAAGTACATGTGCGCTTAACGGATGTGTCGGGCCGACAGGGCGGGCAAACGCGCGCGATAGCTGATGGATTATTAGGCTACGTGTTGCCCGGCAGCACCCGAGCCTGGCCGCTGCCGGCCGGCTTACCCGCTCCCGTTGAGGTCAAAGCAAAAATCAATGCCAGGGACAGTGAATGGCAGTCATCCGCCAGGTAATTTTGCCGGCGATGCTCCTGCTGTTTGGTCATTCAGCATCTGTAGACGCGCAGGAAGGGGATGATTCACTTCCCCCTCCACCCGACGCGCAGGCGATAAACGAACAAGCCGTTTTTCATCTGACGCTGGTGCTGAACTACTACGATACCCAGCAGGTTGTGCCGGTGACCCGGCGCGACAGCGCCTATTTTGTTTCCAGCGCTGATTTGCAACGGGCCGGGATCCCCGCTGAGCACTTACCGCAAGGGGACGTCAACGTGTCTGCACTCGCCAATGTTCGCACCGACTACGACAGTGAAGGCCAGCGTTTGCTGATTTTTGTGCCCAAAGAGTGGCTGCCGGAGCGCTTCACGGCCTTTAACAGCGGCCAGGCGCGCAGCAAGCTCTACTCCGGGCGCGGCTCGCTGATGAATTACGACTTGTATGCCAGCAAAACGGACCAGGTGGGGAGCCAGGCGTCGCTGTGGCATGAATACCGTTATTTCGCTGGGAACGCCTCGCTCTCTACCACCGGAACGTGGATTTCTCGCCTCTCCGGGCAGACCGCGCAACAGGAAGGTTACACCCGCTACGACACCTCACTGATGTTCACCAATGAAGACGATGCCACGCAAATCAGCGTGGGGGATGTGATAACCGATGCCTTAAGCTGGAGCAACAGCGTGCGCGTGGGCGGGATAAGCTACGGCCGTGATTTTTCCCTGCGCCCGGATCTGGTGACCTGGCCGATACCGTCTTTCTCCGGTGAAGCGGCAGTGCCGACGTCGGTTGACGTCTTTATTAACGGCTACCGCGCCGGATCACGGCAGCTGGAACCCGGCCCCTTCACCCTGACGAACCTGCCCTATATTAACGGAGCCGGTAACGCGGTGCTGGTGACCACGGACGCGCTGGGCAGGCAGGTCAGTAGCACCATGCCGTTCTATGTTGCCAGCGATTTGCTCAAAGAGGGATTAAGTGATGGCGCGCTGACCGTTGGCAGCCTGCGCCGTAATTACGGTATTGATAATTTTAACTACGGTCCACTGGTGGGCAGCGGTTCGTATCGCTATGGTCTGACGGATTACCTGACGCTGGAAACCCATGGCGAAGGGGCGCAAGAGCTGTCACTTGGCGGTGCGGGTGCCGTGGTCAAACTGTGGCGTCTTGGTGTGGTGAACACCTCCTGGACCGAAAGCCGGATGCGTGGCGAAAGCGGCAGCCAGCTGACCTGGGGATATCAGTACAGCACCAGTTCTTTCAGTCTTGCCACCCAGCACACTCGCCGTGACCGGGGATTTGGCAACCTGGCGCTCTATGACCAAACCTATTATTACAACAATACCAGCAGCGGTAATACCCAACCCGTTGCCACGCTCAGCCGCAACACGGACCAGTATTCACTCTCGTACTCGCTGGGAGATTACGGCACGGTCGGTGCCGCCTGGATTGGTGTGCGAAGCTTTGATAACAGCAAAACGGAGCTACTGAACCTCTCCTGGAGTAAAAGTTTGTGGGGGGCCAGCAGCCTGTATATTTCCGGCAGCCATGACAAGCAGCGCGGTGACTGGACGGTAGCCATGGCTATTCAGATCCCGCTCGGCGAGCGCGACAATGCCACCTTCAGCCTCGAAAAATCCCCCGATTATGGTGATTCGCAGCGGGTCAACTACAGCCATTCTATGCCGTCTGACGGTGGCCTGAGCTGGAACCTGTCGCTGGGTCGCCAGAGCGAGGGCGACAGCTACCAACAGGGCTCTCTGGGCTGGCGTAACAATAATGTGGAAATGCAGGGCGGCGTATACGGCTACACTGATTCGCGCACCTGGTGGGGCGAAATGATGGGGTCACTGGTGCTGATGGATAACGAACTGCTGGCAGCGAACAGAATCAACGATGCCTTTGTGGTGGTAAGCACCAGCGGGCAGCCCGATATTCCGGTTAACTACGAAAATCAGCCCATCGGGAAAACCAACAAAAATGGCTATCTGCTGGTGAGCGGCGTGTCCTCGTACTATCCGGCGACCTACAGTATCAATACCTTGAATCTGCCTGCCGACACCAGCATCGCGCAGACTGAACAGCGCATTGCCTTGCGTCGCCACTCGGGGTATCTGGTGGAATTCCCCATGGAACAGCAGCGCGTCGCCAACGTTATTCTGCACAATGAACAGGGGGAACCCTTGCCGGTCACAAGTCAGGTCAGTCGCGAGGGTAAACCTACGGCCGTTGTCGGCTACGATGGCATTGCCTGGATTGAAAACCTGGAAGAGTCCAGCCTGTTGAATGTCAGAATGCCGGACGGTTCACGCTGCTCGGTCAGCCTCATACTTGACCCCAATCCCGAACACAAACTCCAGACCTATGGCCCGCTTATCTGTAAGAGGAGCAACTGATGCGCAAGGTCGTGCTAACCCTGTTATTGCTGCTCATCAGCATCCCTCAAGCCTGGTCTGCCTGCGTGGCCAGTTTTTCCAATACAAGCCCGTCGTTGGGCAGCCAGGTCAGCTCGTTCATTCTCAACTCGACAGAGCAGCAAACCCAACTGAATTTATATTTAGATTGCGATGCAACTCTGACGCTGCTGACCAGCGACTCCGCGACGTTAACCGCGATTTCACCCACCACGTTTGTGGGCGATCGGGCGATCATGAAACGCATCGATGACACCACCTCGACCGACACCATCGCGTTTAAATTATGCGGCGTTAACCCCTGTACCGCCGCCGGTGAAGTGACCCGTATTCAGGGCTACACATGGAGTGGCGGGGTACTGCTGACGCTACTGGGTTCCAAACGCTACACCTTACCGCTCTATTTGCGCACCGTGACCGGGCAGACGGTGTCGGCGGGCACCTATCAGGGTGTGACGACCTTAAACCTTTATTACAGCATTTGTGCGGTTGGCCTCATTGGGTGCTCCACCAACCAGGTCGGTAATCTTTTGATGACGCTGACGGTCAATATGACGGTCTCTAATGATTGCATCACGATAACAGCACCTGACGTCGCCTTCGGCAGTGCGCCGGTGGCAAAAAGTTTTCCGACCATCTCGCAGTCAATTGGCGTCACCTGTACAAAAGGCTATGCCTACACCGTCGGTATCGACAACGGTGCCAATGCCAGTGGTACGCAGCGCAGGATGGCAAGCGGGACCACAAACCGGCTGAGCTATGAAATTTACAAAGGCAGTGGCACGACGTCGCGCTGGGGGTCAGTGGGTGCGGAGCGCTGGGCCAGCGCCATCTCTTCGGCGGTCAGTACCGACGGTACATTACGCACCTTTAACTATACGGCGCAGGTTTTACCTACCCAGACAACCCCACCTGGAGGCACGTACACCGACACCTTAACTATCGATATTGGGCTTTAAGTCCGGCTGACCTGGCGCAGGCGGTTGTACGCCTGCTTAAGAGATTATGTAGAGTCTGTGTAATTCCTTTTCGCAAATGTAAAGTTCCGTTCACCCTTGCCGATAACAGCGTTAACAAGTTTTCTGGAAGGTGTTGGTATGTTGAACCGTATTCGCGTTGTCACGTTGCTGATGAGTGTCCTGGTGGTTTTCGCATTACTCCAGTTGCTCTCTGGCGGCCTTTTATTCTCTTCGCTCAAACAAAATCAGCAAAGCTTTGCGGTGTCTAACGATCTGCGCCAACAGCAAACCGAACTGGGTAAAACCTGGGAACTGATGCTGCAAACGCGTATCAACCTCAGCCGTTCGTCTGCGCGCATGATGATGGACCCGAATAATCAGCAGAGCAGCGCCAAAACGGATCTGCTCAACAGCGCCAAAAACAGCCTGGTGGAAGCCGACAAGCATTATCAAACCTTCCGTGCACTGCCGGTTGTTCCTGAAATGGAACAGGCGCGTCAGGCGCTGGACGAAAAATACAAAACCTATGCCGCCGGGCTCACCGAACTGGTGCAGTTCCTCGAAGGTGGCAACATGGACGGCTTCTTCGCCCAGGCCACCCAGGGGATGCAAAATGGCCTTGGCGAAGCGATGGGCAAATATTCGCAGCTCAGCGAATCTTTATACCGCACCGCTTACGACGAAAGTGTGAGTGATTACACCTTCGCCAAGTGGCAGATGGCTGTGCTGGCGCTGGCGTTAGTGGTGGTGCTGATACTGGTGTGGCAGGGGATCCGCCGCATTCTGCTGGCACCGCTGAACGCCGTTATCAAACACATTCGCGAAATTGCCGGGGGCAATCTGGCCCACAATCTGGTGGTGGAAGGGCGCAGCGAAATTACTGATTTGGCCCACAGCGTTGACCACATGCAGCGCTCACTAATTGATACCGTGACCAGCGTACGTCAGGGTTCCGATGCGATTCACTCCGGCACCAGCGAAATTGCCGCCGGAAACAACGATCTCTCTTCCCGTACTGAAGAACAAGCCTCTGCGCTGGAAGAGACGGCTGCGAGCATGGAAGAACTGACCGCGACGGTGAAACAGAACGCCGAAAACGCCCGTCAGGCGTCGTTGCTGGCGAAAAGTGCCTCTGATACCGCCGAACGCGGTGGCAAAGTGGTCGACGGCGTGGTGAAAACCATGCACGACATTGCGGCCAGCTCGCAGAAAATTTCCGACATCACCAGCGTCATTGATGGCATTGCCTTCCAGACCAACATCCTGGCGCTGAACGCCGCGGTGGAAGCGGCCCGTGCCGGTGAACAGGGCCGTGGCTTTGCCGTGGTGGCCGGTGAGGTGCGTAACCTTGCCAGCCGCAGCGCGCAGGCGGCAAAAGAGATCAAAGCATTAATTGAAGATTCTGTTTCCCGCGTGGATACCGGCTCTGTGCTGGTGGAAAGTGCCGGGGAAACCATGAACGATATCGTGAATGCGGTGACCCGCGTGAACGACATTATGGGTGAAATTGCGTCGGCCTCTGATGAACAGAGCCGGGGTATTGATCAGGTTGCGCTGGCGGTGTCCGAAATGGACCGCGTCACGCAACAGAACGCGTCACTGGTGCAACAATCTGCAGCTGCCGCTGCGGCATTAGAAGAACAAGCCAGCCGCCTGACCAGGACGGTCTCTGCATTTAGACTCTCTTCTGTACCTGGAAACCCGGCTCAGCGTTCGCTTAATCCGGCTGCTCTCGTCGTTCCGTCAGCCGCCAGACCACGCCAGCTCTCAACCGGACAAGATGATAATTGGGAAACCTTTTAGTTGATTTTCACGGCGGTCGGTTGCCGCCTGATGGGAGCGTGGATGTTAAACCGTATTCGTATCTCGACAACACTTTTTCTGATTTTGATTGTTTGTGGCATTTTGCAGGTAGGGAGCAACGGGCTGTCGTTTTGGGCGTTTCGTGAGAGCACCGGCCATCTGGAAGAAGTAGAAAAAAGTAACCAGCAGCGCAGTACCCTGATGATGACACGCTCCATTTTGTTGCAGGCGAGCACCTCGCTGAACAAAGCGGGCACCCTGACGGCTCTGGCTTATCCGCCGGAAGATGTCAAAGCGTTAATGGCCCAGGCAAAAAGTGATTTGTCACAGGCCGATGCCAAAATGAAGGAGTTTCTGGCGATTCCAGTGATGACCCCGGAAGGTAAGTCATTGCAGGACGGCACCAAAGCGGCGTTTGCTGCCTGGCATGGCGACCTGGAACATCAGGCGGCCTGGCTTGAAAGTAACCAGCTGTCAGATTTTATGACTGCCCCGGTACAGCAATCACAGGATGCGTTTGATAAGAATTTTGAAGCCTGGCAGGCCCACATCAATCACTTTGTGGACGCCGCGAAAGCCGACGGGCAGAGCAACTATCAGCGCTCAGCGGTGATTTTTGCGGCAGTGGTGATTCTGGCTGCGTTGCTGACGTCCGGCGCGTTGTTCTGGTCACGCAAAATGATCGTGCAGCCACTCGCCATTATTAGTAGTCACTTTGACAGCATTTCTCAGGGTAATCTGGCGCGCCCGATTGCGGTGTTCGGTAAAAACGAAATCTCCGCCATCTTTGCCAGCCTGAAAAAAATGCAGACGTCGCTGCGTTCTACAGTGACCGATGTTCGTCAGGGCAGTTATGCGATGCATACCGGTATTTCGGAAATCGCAGCGGGGAATAATGATCTGTCGGCACGCACCGAAGAACAGGCCGCCTCGCTCGCGCAAACCGCTGCCAGTATGGAAGAGTTAACGGCCACCGTCGGGCAAAACGCCGACAACGCCCGTCAGGCATCAAGCCTTGCGCAGGGTGCAGCAGAGACGGCGCGTAAAGGTGGGCAGCAGGCGTCAAATGTGGCAAGCACTATGCATGACATTGCCACCAGTTCGCAAAAAATTGGCGACATCATCAGCGTGATTGATGGTATCGCGTTTCAGACAAACATTCTGGCACTGAACGCTGCAGTGGAAGCAGCACGTGCCGGTGAGCAGGGCCGCGGCTTCGCCGTGGTGGCCGGTGAGGTGCGTAACCTTGCCAGCCGAAGTGCACAGGCGGCAAAAGAAATAAAAGGGTTGATTGAAGACTCCGTCTCGCGTGTGCAACAAGGGTCAGCGCTGGTGGATACGTCTGCGCAAACCATGATGGAGATTGTTAAATCGGTCACTCAGGTGAACGACATCATGGGCGAAATTGCTTCTGCTTCGGATGAACAACGCCGGGGTATCGAGCAGGTCGCGCTGGCCGTCAGTCAGATGGATCAGGTCACGCAGCAGAATGCCTCGTTAGTTGAAGAAGCGGCTGCGGCAGCCGATCAGCTCGCCCATCAGGCGGACAGTCTGACATCGTTGGTCGCGGTATTTAAACTTGAAGACCCTGTTTCATCACCCGAAGTGGCACCGCCCAACGGCGTGCCTGTTGCATCATAAACCAGGTTGAGAACGCGCTATGACATCATCGCTGCCCAGTGGGCAAACGTCATCCATATTGCAACAGATGACTCAGCGCCTCGCGCTGTCTGACGCGCATTTTCGTCGAATTTGTCAGTTGATTTACCAGCGAGCCGGGATCGTGCTTGCCGACCATAAAAGGGACATGGTCTACAACCGCCTGGTACGCCGTTTGCGCACGCTCGGGCTCGACGACTTCGGTCGTTACCTGAGCATGCTGGAAGCGAACCAGAACAGTGCAGAGTGGCAGGCGTTTATTAACTCCCTGACCACCAACCTCACTGCCTTTTTCCGCGAAGCGCATCACTTCCCGGTGCTGGCAGAGCATGCGCGTAAGCGCAGCGGTGAGTACCGTATCTGGAGTGCCGCGGCCTCGACCGGTGAAGAGCCTTACTCCCTCGCCATTACCCTCGCCGATGCGCTGGGTATGGCGCCGGGTCGCTTTAAGGTGATTGCCAGCGATATCGATACCGAAGTGCTGGAAAAAGCGCGCAGCGGGATCTATCGCCAGGACGAACTGAAAACGCTGTCGCCCCAGCAGTTGCAGCGTTATTTCATGCGCGGAACCGGGCCGCACGCAGGCTTAGTCCGCGTGCGCCAGGAACTGGCCAATTACGTGGAATTTATGCCGTTGAACCTGCTCGATAAACAGTACAACGTACCGGGGCCGTTCGACGCCATTTTCTGTCGTAATGTAATGATTTACTTTGATAAAACGACGCAACAGGACATTTTGCATCGTTTCGCACCATTGCTTAAGCCTGACGGATTACTCTTTGCCGGGCATTCGGAGAATTTCAGCAACCTCGTGCGTGAGTTTAGCCTGCGTGGCCAAACCGTCTATGCGCTGAGTAAGGAAAAAGCATGAGTAAAATCAGGGTAATGTCTGTCGATGATTCCGCGCTGATGCGTCAAATCATGACCGAAATTATCAACAGCCATAGCGATATGGAGATGGTCGCCACCGCGCCGGATCCGTTGGTAGCCCGGGATTTAATTAAAAAATTTAACCCCGATGTGCTGACGCTGGACGTGGAAATGCCCCGTATGGACGGGCTGGATTTCCTCGAAAAATTGATGCGCCTGCGGCCGATGCCAGTGGTCATGGTCTCCTCCTTGACCGGCAAAGGATCTGAAGTCACATTACGTGCGCTGGAACTGGGTGCTATCGATTTTGTGACCAAGCCGCAGTTGGGCATTCGTGAGGGGATGCTGGCCTATAGCGAGATGATTGCCGAGAAGGTGCGCACCGCGTCACGCGCCCGCCTGGCGGCACATCATCCGGTCGCGGCTCCCGTTGCCCTGATGAAAGCAGGCCCGCTGCTCAGTTCGGAAAAATTACTGGCGATTGGCGCGTCAACCGGAGGAACAGAGGCAATTCGCCATGTACTCCAGCCATTGCCGCTTTCAAGTCCGGGTATTCTGATAACGCAGCACATGCCACCGGGCTTTACCCGCTCGTTTGCGGAACGTCTGAACAAGCTGTGTCAGATAAGCGTAAAAGAAGCAGAAGACGGTGAGCGCGTATTGCCAGGGCATGCGTATATTGCCCCCGGCGATAAGCATATGGAACTCGCGCGAAGCGGCGCGAACTACCAGATTAAAATCCACGATGGCCCGCCGGTAAACCGGCATCGTCCCGCCGTGGATGTGCTTTTCCATTCGGTCGCCAAACATGCCGGGCGTAACGCAGTGGGCGTTATCCTGACAGGAATGGGCAACGATGGGGCAGCAGGAATGTTAGCGATGCACCAGGCAGGTGCCTGGACCATCGCGCAGAATGAAGCAAGTTGTGTGGTGTTCGGCATGCCGCGCGAAGCCATCAATATGGGTGGCGTAAGCGAAGTGGTCGATCTCAGTCAGGTTAGTCAGCAGATGCTGGCGAAAATCAGTGCCGGACAGGCAATACGTATTTAACGAGGAGTGAAGTTTTATGGCGGATAAAGAGCTCAGATTTCTGGTTGTTGACGATTTTTCCACGATGCGTCGTATCGTGCGCAACCTGTTAAAAGAGCTGGGGTTCAACAACGTTGAGGAAGCCGAAGACGGCGTTGACGCGCTGAACAAACTTCAGGCCGGCGGCTTTGGCTTTGTGATCTCTGACTGGAACATGCCCAACATGGATGGCCTTGAGCTGCTGAAAACCATCCGTGCTTCCGGCAACATGGCCTCCTTACCGGTTTTAATGGTAACGGCTGAAGCCAAGAAAGAGAACATTATCGCAGCGGCGCAGGCTGGTGCGAGTGGCTATGTAGTGAAACCGTTCACTGCTGCAACCCTGGAAGAGAAACTCGGTAAGATCTTCGAGAAACTCGGCATGTGAGGACAGGACGATGATTCAACCTTCTATTAAACCTGTGGAAGAACATTCACCTACCGATATCATTGCCCGGATCGGCAGTCTGACCCGTATGCTGCGCGACAGCCTGCGTGAATTAGGCCTCGACCAGGCGATTGCGGAAGCGGCAGAAGCGATTCCCGATGCCCGCGATCGTCTTGATTACGTGGTTCAGATGACGGCGCAGGCCGCTGAGCGTGCGCTGAACAGCGTTGAAGCATCTCAGCCGCATCAGGATGCGCTGGAGAAAGGTGCGAAGACGTTGTCAAAACGTTGGGATGAATGGTTTGAAAATCCAATCGAACTGAGCGATGCCCGTGAACTGGTGACCGATACCCGTAAATATCTGGGTGATGTACCGAGCCACACCAGCTTCACCAACGCCCAGTTGCTGGACATCATGATGGCGCAGGATTTCCAGGACCTTACCGGTCAGGTTATCAAGCGCATGATGGACGTGATTCAGGAAATCGAGCGCCAGCTGCTGATGGTGCTGCTCGAGAACATCCCGGACCAGTCCGCGCGCCCGAAACGCGAAAACGAAGGCCTGCTCAACGGCCCGCAGCTCGACGCGACCAAAGCGGGTGTGGTGGCAAGCCAGGATCAGGTCGACGACCTGCTGGACAGCCTCGGTTTCTGATGGGATTTGAGAATGCCTGATGGCGCTTTGCTTATCAGGCCTACAACACCGTAGGCCGGCTTATCAGGCTTACTACAACGTAGGCCGGATAAGGCGCTTTGCGCCGCCATCCGGCAATCCTTCAAGGTCTATCAATAACCTGAAAACGGGAAGCAGAAATGCCTCCCGTTTTTTTATTGGGTTAACGTCGTAAAGAGGGCAGTGGAGGTTTCAGGCTGGAGCCAGGGACCCAGCTATCAAGTTTAGATATGAGTTGTTCGACGTCATCGGCCGAAAAAGACGCTTTTGCATAGTGCGTCATCTCATAATGATGCAATGTCTGAAAATCGTAGCGCCCCAGGTTCTGGGTAAGGTAGCCACACAGTAGTGGGCCCATCGTTTTGACTTTTTTGCTGAAAATAGTGCGTAACACTTTAATTATTGAACCGGTTTCATTAGGCGTTTCACGCAGAACCAGTTCCAGATGGCCTCTTTTTAAATCCTGAAGGTAATTGCAGGAACTGATGATTTTTCTCGAAAGCACATCATAAAGAACGGCATCCCAGCTAAGAAGTGTCGTTTGAAGAAGACTTTCGACGTCTTCAAGAGGAATAAGATTTTCCTGGAATGCCCAGGTATCAGAGAGGCACCAGGCATCAAAATCAACGTCATGGTAACGAAAGCGGATGCCACCAAATTTATTCACTATCAGCCTGTCATCACTGATATAGCGGCCAATAACACGTTCGACATCCTCGCGATTGGCGTCAATCACGATATCGATGTCAGATAAAAATCCGTTGTATCCGAACAGGCTGATATCACGAATCATGCCGCCGAAAATCCATACCTTGTGATCAACTGCCAGAGTATCCAAAAGATCTCTGGCAGCTTGGTGCTTAGTTTCGGAGGCAAAAAATTTGTCTATGCGCTGTTCAACACGCCGATGGCTTGTGGCAACTCTCGTACTCATAAAGCGATTTTAGCTCATCATGAAGTTTCATCAAATAGCTGTCTGTCATGCCGGAAATGGCATCAGAAAGAAGCTGTGCTTCTTTATACAGAGTAGGCAGATCATTTTTGGGATCTTCAAAAATGCGGCGATAATTTTCGGAGATACGGCCATATGCATAACGACCAAAAGGGGTTTCTGAGAGATATTCGCTTTGTGTTGATGCTTGAGTATTACGCTGATGCCTGGTCTGGTGTCCGTGTATACCAACCCACAGCATATCCATCAATCCCTGGATATAGTTGGAACCCTTCAGTTCGAGCTCCAGGACCGAGCGATGGCGGTACCCACGTGTCCTGTCAAAATCCTTGAGCGCTTCGCATAATGCTTTGCCCTGGCTCTGACTTATCAGGTCAGTGAAATCACAGTTACCCCTGAGCAAAACGTCATGCTGTGCTTCATAGGCGTCAACAACACTGTTCACCAGGGCAATACTGGATTTCACGCGGAACATTTGCATACTCATGTCGTTGAGTTCAGCAGGAGAAAGCGCCTGACGCATTTGCTCATACTCGCGATTTTTTTCCTGTGTTTCGTCAATCACTTTTTGAATCAGAGGGTCGGTCTCCAACGACCAATTACTGAGATGGTTGATGAGGTCGTGATAAGAAGCGAGACCTTTTTTGACCGTATCTTCAGCATCCAAAATGGAGTAAGCAATATCGTCGCAGGCTTCCATCAGCCAAGTGAATGGATGTCGATTACCTTCACTCAGACCCGTCTCGCTCCAGATGTCGTCAACGACATTCTTCTCAGAATAGAAAAAACCATGCTTCTTCCATGGCGTGCTGGTATCGGTGTAAGACGCTCTCGGGTACTTGATGAGTGATGAGAGTGTGGCGTAGGTCAGGTTCAATCCATACTGGTCATTAAGAATCTGAAGTTTTGTCACGAGCCTCAATGTTTGCGAATTGCCATCAAACTGAAAGAAATCATTAAAAATCTGTTTATCCGTCTCAGAGAGTTCGCTTTCCTTCAGACAAGGCGTCAGGCATCGTTTGTACCAATTCCGCATAGAGGCTTCACCCTGGTGCCCAAACGGGGGATTCCCTAAATCATGGGCAAGTCCTATTGCCGCCAGTAAAGCCGGAACATCGCGTTGAATACAGCAGTTCTCTTTTATCTCGCTGAAAAGATGACTCTTTTCAAAAGCAAGACGCATGCCAATACCACGAGCGAAGTTTGCCACTTCGTGGGAGTGCGTGAGCCTTGTACGGACGCTATCATTTGCATCAAGGGGAAAAACCTGTGTTTTATCCGCGAGACGTCTTGTTGGTGCAGCGAACAGAATACGATCGAAGTCACGCTCGATTTCCTGGCGCCACTCCTGGTTTTGAACTTGCGGTTCTGCACTGACATTCTTCGATTTTTCTTTGTCTTTACGTCTGCTGCTATTGAGTAATTTTTCCCATTCCATTATCGGCAGTCTCTTAACGTTGTAGGCGTGACAAACAACATAACAACCACAATTTAAATATGCCATTACGTTTCTGATTAAATGCCGGCTCTGGAAGGCGTCTCGTTATTTGCCTGCAAAGTGGTTCATTTTTTTCATTGTCTGCACTTGTTAACGGCGAAAACCCCCTGTTTTTATGCCTTACTCTGCCCATTAGACAGACTTGACTCTGGCAATATGTCATCAAACCTCCACCCTGGATTTAAGCCGTGGCAGACGATAGCGACGACAAAACAGAAGCCCCCACATCGCACCGACTAGAAAAGGCGCGAGAAGAAGGGCAGGTCCCCCGATCGAAAGAGTTGACCTCCATACTGATTCTGTTGGTCGGTGTCAGCATTATCTGGATGGGTGGGGAGGCGTTTGCACGCCGTTTGTCGATGATGCTAACCGCTGGCTTACGCTTTGATCACAACATCATTAACGACCCGAATTTAATTCTTAGTCAGATAATTTTGCTGATTAAAAACGCCATGTTTGCGTTGCTGCCGCTGATAACGGGCGTGGTGATCATGGCTCTCCTGGCCCCGTTGATGTTGGGCGGCCTGGTATTTAGCGGCAAATCATTGCAGTTCCAGTTCTCAAAACTGAATCCGCTAAGCGGGATTAAGCGCCTGTTCTCCGCTCAGGTGGGGGCCGAGTTACTCAAAGCGCTGCTTAAAGCCCTTTTGATGGGGAGCACCGCGGGTCTTTATTTGTGGCATAAATGGCCGGACGTGATGCGGCTGATGACGGAAGCCCCGGTCACTGCCATGGCCAGTGCCCTGAACATTGCCGGGATGTGCTGCATTCTGGTGGTGCTGGCGATTATTCCGATGGTGGGCTTTGACGTCTTCTTCCAGATTTACAGCCACATCAAAAAATTGCGCATGTCCCGCCAGGATATCCGTGACGAATTTAAACAGCAGGAAGGCGACCCGCACGTGAAGGGGCGTATCCGCCAGATGCAGCGTGATGCTGCGCGTCGTCGCATGATGTCCGACGTGCCAAAAGCCGATGTGATCGTAACCAACCCGACCCACTACGCCGTCGCGTTGCAATATGACGAGAATAAAATGAGTGCGCCAAAAGTAGTGGCGAAAGGCTCCGGCCTGATTGCCCAGCGCATTCGTGAAATTGGTACTGAGAACAAAATTCCGATGCTTGAAGCGCCGCCGCTGGCGCGTGCGCTTTATCGCCATGCTGAAATTGGCCAACAAATCCCAGGGCAGCTTTATGCCGCCGTTGCTGAAGTGCTGGCCTGGGTATGGCAACTGAAACGCTGGCGTCTGACGGGCGGTCAACGTCCGGTTAAACCTGCAAATTTGCCAGTGCCTGAGGCGCTGGATTTTTTGAACGAGAAGGACACTGATGGCTAATCTGGTCTCCATGTTGCGCCTGCCGGCCAACCTGAAATCAACGCAATGGCAGATATTGGCGGGGCCAATACTGATTTTGCTGATTCTGTCGATGATGGTACTGCCGCTACCGGCATTCATCCTGGATCTGCTTTTTACCTTTAACATTGCGCTGTCGATCATGGTGCTGTTGGTGGCAATGTTCACCCAGAAAACCCTTGAATTCGCCGCGTTTCCGACCATTTTGCTGTTTACGACGCTGCTGCGCCTGGCGCTGAACGTCGCCTCCACGCGTATTATTTTGATGGATGGGCACACCGGTGCCGCAGCCGCGGGAAAGGTGGTTGAAGCTTTCGGCCACTTCCTCGTCGGCGGTAACTTCGCCATCGGTATCGTGGTGTTTATCATCCTCGTTATTATCAACTTTATGGTTATCACCAAGGGTGCCGGGCGTATCGCGGAAGTGGGTGCGCGCTTTGTCCTTGACGGGATGCCAGGCAAACAGATGGCGATTGACGCCGATCTTAACGCCGGTCTGATTGGTGAAGATGAAGCAAAACGCCGCCGTTCAGAAGTGACCCAGGAAGCCGACTTCTACGGCTCCATGGACGGTGCGAGTAAATTCGTTCGCGGTGATGCTATCGCCGGTATCCTCATCATGGTCATCAACGTTGTCGGCGGCCTGCTGGTGGGGGTTCTGCAACACGGTATGGACGTGGGGCATGCGGCGGAGAGCTATACGCTGCTGACCATCGGTGACGGTCTGGTCGCCCAGATCCCGGCACTGGTCATCTCCACCGCGGCGGGCGTTATCGTCACCCGCGTGGCGACCGATCAGGATGTCGGCCAGCAGATGGTGGGGCAACTGTTCAGTAACCCGCGCGTTATGCTGCTCAGTGCCGCGGTGCTTGGCCTGCTGGGCCTGGTGCCGGGGATGCCGAACTTCGTCTTCCTGCTTTTCACCGTCGCCTTGCTGGGTCTTGCCTGGTGGCTACGCGGTCAGGAGCATAAAGCCCCGGCGGAAGCTGCGCCGGTCAAAATGCCGGAAAACACGCAGGCGGTTGAAGCGACCTGGAACGACGTCCAGCTGGAAGATTCCCTCGGTATGGAAGTGGGCTATCGTCTCATCCCGATGGTCGATTTCCAGCAGGATGGCGAACTGCTCGGGCGTATCCGCAGTATTCGTAAAAAATTCGCCCAGGACATGGGCTTCCTGCCGCCTGTTGTGCACATTCGCGACAATATGGACCTGCCTCCGGCCCGCTATCGCATCCTGATGAAAGGGGTGGAAGTGGGCAGCGGTGAGGCTTATCCGGGCCGCTGGCTGGCGATCAACCCCGGCACTGCTGCGGGCACGCTGCCGGGCGAACAGACCGTGGATCCGGCGTTTGGCCTGACCGCTATATGGATTGAAAGTGCGCTGAAAGAGCAGGCGCAGATTCAGGGCTTTACCGTGGTGGAAGCCAGTACCGTGGTGGCTACACATCTTAACCACCTGATCAGCCAGTTCGCCCCTGAGCTGTTTGGTCGCCAGGAAGCGCAGCAGCTGCTGGATCGCGTAACCCAGGAGATGCCGAAGCTGACGGAAGATTTGGTGCCGGGCGTCGTCACGCTGACCACGCTGCACAAAGTGCTGCAAAACCTGCTGGCAGAAAAAGTCCCGATTCGCGATATGCGTACCATTCTGGAAACCCTGGCTGAACACGCGCCGTTGCAAAACGATCCGCATGAACTGACCACCGTGGTGCGTGTGGCACTGGGGCGTGCTATCACCCAGCAGTGGTTCCCGGGCACTGGCGAAGTGCAGGTTATTGGTCTCGATACCCCGCTTGAGCGCCTGCTGCTGCAAGCGCTGCAGGGCGGGGGCGGGCTGGAGCCTGGACTCGCTGACCGTCTGCTGACCCAGACTCAGGAAGCGCTGTCGCGCCAGGAAATGATGGGCGCGCCGCCGGTGCTGCTGGTGAACCATGCGCTGCGTCCGCTGCTGTCTCGCTTCCTGCGTCGCAGTCTGCCGCAGCTGGTCGTGCTGTCTAACCTCGAAATGTCCGATAATCGCCACATTCGCATGACCGCGACTATCGGAGGTAAATAATGCGTTTACTCGCGGGCCTGCTGCTGGTGATTCCGCTCTTTGCGCAGGCCGCCGGGGAAGGGGCCTGGCAGGCCAGCAGCGTGGGGCTGATTTTAAGCCACCGTGGGCAGGCGGCTTCTTCGCGTGTGCTGGCCCCGTCACAACCCGTAAACGGGCTGATGACGGTGGTCGCCTGGCGTTATGAATTAAGCGGGCCAACCCCTGCCGGATTAAACACGCGCCTCTGCTCCCAGACCCGCTGTGTGCAGCTCGACGCCCAAAGCGGCACAACCGTCGGCTTTGCCGGGGTACCGGCCATCGAACCGTTACGTTTCATCTGGGAAGTGCCCGGTGGTGGGCGTCTTATTCCTGCGCTGAATGTCACCCGCAACGAGGTGATTGTTAACTACCGCTAAACGCACATCTTTTCAGCAGTCATCATTCTATTTTTCAATATTATGATGACTCGCTCTCAAATTTTGACCCTCTCTTTTGAAGCAACAGAAACGCTGTTTTATAAATCAGTGACACACGTTATGGGACTCTTTGCTTTTTTGCCAGTCCGTTCATATCAATGGCAGAAACAGAAAGGTTTCAGGTTGCACATCCTCTTACTTTAGCCGTGTAAGAATTACCTGTAGCGAAGCCGGATGCCACAGGTCCCTCAATAATGAACAGGGTTAACGGCAATGAAAACACGTAAAATTGGTTTAGCTAACTACCTCGCCTACGGGTCGGGGGATTTTCTGGGAGCGGGCACCACTGCGCTGACCGCGGCATGGCTGTTGTACTTCTACACAACGTTTTGTGGTTTAACACCGATCGAAGCGACCTTTATCTTTGCGGCGGCAAGGGTGCTGGACGCCGTTGTCAGTCCGCTGATGGGCTTTTTGACCGACAACTTCGGCTCAACCTGGCTTGGCAAACGCTTTGGTCGTCGTAAGTTCTTTATTATGCTGGGTATTCCATGTGTGTTCAGCTATTCCATCATGTGGGTAGGGGACATGAGTTTCTGGTACTACCTGGTCACCTATCTGATCTTTGATATCGTCTACACCATGATTCTGGTCCCGTACGAAACCCTGGTGCCGGAAATGACCGACGACTTCAAACAGAAAACCAAATTCTCTGGCGCACGCATCTCTATGGCGCAGATGTCAGCGATTCTGGCCTCCTTCCTGCCGGGCATCCTGTTAGCGCACTTTGGCAAAGACAACCCGATCTCCTTCTTCTACGCAAGCCTGGTCTTCTCGGTGCTGTGCGCCACCATGCTGACCTTCGTCTGGTGCTTTACCTGGGAGCGACCGCGTGAAGACTGGACCGAAGCGGCACTGCGCGCTGAAGAAGAGAAGAAAAGCCTGACCTTCGGCCAGAGCATGAGTCGCCTGTTCGTGGAATTAAGCTCGACGCTGCGGATCAAGATTTTCCGCCAGCACCTGGGGATGTACCTCGGCGGCTACATTGCGCAGGACGTCTTTAACGCCGTCTTCACCTATTACGTGGTCTTCGTGCTGATGCAGGAAGCGTCAATGGCGTCCAGCCTGCTCGGCACGATGGCCATCTTCCAGTTCATCGCCGTCATCGCCATGATCCCGCTGTGCATTCGCTTTGGACCGGCACCGTCCTACCGCATGGTAGTCGTGCTCTTTGGCCTGAGCGCGGTCTCTTACGCGGTGCTCTACTGGGCAGGGCTGAGCGATATTTACGCGCTGTTGCTGCTGGTTTCTGCTGTTGCCGGTCTTGGCCGTGGCGGTATCAACTATGTGCCCTGGAACACCTACACCTATATCGCGGATATCGATGAAGTGGTCACCGGCCAGCGTCGTGAAGGTATCTTCGCAGGCATCATGACCCTGACCCGCAAAGCCTCTCAGGCCGGTGCGGTGATGCTGGTGGGTATCGTGATGCAGATGTCCGGCTTCGTCTCCGGGCAGAAAGTCCAGGTGCCTGAAGTCAGCCACACTATCCTGCTCATCCTGAGCGTCGGGACAGTGGCGGTGCTCTGCTGCGGCTTCCTGGTCTCCCTGCGTTTCAAACTGAATCTGAAAACCCACAGCGTGCTGCGCGAAGAGACCGCAAAAATGCGTACCTCGGGCCGTGCCATCCCGGAAACCGCCACGCCAGAGGCGCGCGCCACCGTCGAAATGCTGGCGGGCATGCCGTTCGACTCGCTCTGGGGCAACAACAACATTGGTTATCTGAATCGTAATAAACCTGCCGCGCCTTCACTCAAAGAGAGTGCGTCACTGAAATCGACTTACAACTGAGGTTAAGAATATGAAGGTTTGGCCTGTCAAACATAGCCCGTTACTTTGCCAGCCCGAGCGTTTTATCGCCCGCGATGAGCTGAAAGCGTTGATCCAGAAGCTGACACATAATCTGGTCAATATTCACGACACCTCCGGCGAGTTTTTGCTCCGGCTTGACGATGGGCGCGTGATTGATACCAAGGGATGGGCAGGCTGGGAATGGACCCACGGCGTCGGCCTGTATGGCATGCATCAGTATTATCGCCAGACGGGCGACAACAGCATCCGCGATATTATCGACAGCTGGTTTGCCGATCGTTTCGCGGAGGGCGCCACAACCAAAAACGTCAATACCATGGCCCCGTTCCTGACGCTGGCGTATCGCTACGAAGAGAGCGGTGACGCGAGCTACTTACCCTGGCTGGAGACCTGGGCAGAGTGGGCGATGAACGAGATGCCGCGCACCGAACACGGCGGCATGCAGCACATCACGCTGGCGGAAGAAAACCACCAGCAGATGTGGGACGACACCCTGATGATGACCGTGCTGCCGCTGGCGAAAATCGGCAAGCTGCTTAATCGTCAGGATTACGTTGAAGAAGCGGTGTACCAGTTCCTGCTGCATGTGCAGAACCTGATGGACAGGGAAACCGGGCTGTGGTTCCACGGCTGGAATTACGAAGGTAACCACAATTTTGCGCAGGCTCGTTGGGCGCGAGGCAACAGCTGGCTGACCATCGTGATCCCGGATTTCCTGGAACTGGTGGACTTACCGGAAAATAACGCGGTACGCCGTTATCTGGTGCAGGTGCTGAATGCGCAAATCGCTGCACTGGCAAAGTGTCAGGACGACAGCGGACTGTGGCACACGCTGCTCGACGATCCGCAGTCTTACCTGGAAGCGTCAGCCACCGCCGGGTTTGCCTATGGCATCCTCAAAGCGGTACGCAAGCGCTATGTGGGGCCGGAATATGCAGAGGTGGCGGAGAAGGCCATCAAAGCCGTCGTGAAAAACATTTCACCAGAAGGGGAGCTGATGCAGGTTTCCTTCGGAACCGGAATGGGCAGCGACCTTGAGTTTTATCGCCAGATCCCGCTGACCTCCATGCCATACGGCCAGGCCATGGCGATGCTGTGCCTGACGGAGTATCTGCGTAAGTATTTCTGATGTGAGTGTTCAGGGGTAAAGCGATCCGTAATCCTTCGGGGTTACGGATTTTTTTATGTCTGTAAATCGACTTAGTTACAACATACTCATGGTAGTAGCCTGACACATGCGGGTGGCATCGGTGCTGTTTGCGTTGTCGTACAGGTACTGGTGCTTGTGTGGTGCCGGATGGCGGCTGGTGCCTTATCCGGCCTACGACAACCCAAGCGTTTGGCGTTGCCCGTAGGCCCGATAAGCTTGCGCCATCGGGCGTTGCGTTCTGTTCGCCGAGCCCCTTTAAACTCCCCGCTTTAAACCATCAATTCGGGCACAATCCGGTTGGTTTTTTCAGCGGGCCACACTGGTCAAAACCGTACACCTTGTAACCTTTGCCTTCCATGCAGTTCATGACGTTTTCACTGCGCTTACCGGATTGTTCAATCGTCTCATCGGGATGAACGGTGTTTAGACTCCAGCGCGGGTCGTCAAGATTATCCTGTTTATCGACCCCGCAGCTGTATAAATCGGCCTTGCGCTGTGCCACGTTGGTATAGCCTGAGGATTCCGGCTTTTGAAACACTTTCACCCATGGCACGTAATCGTAATTTGATGAATCCATATCCGCGACGACGCAGCCGGACAACAAAAAGAGACTCGCAACCACTCCCACTGTCTTTATCATGCTGGCTCCTGTTACTTATTGGTGGCAAAAATGAATTCCAGTAGCTCTGGCGAGACGACTTCACTCAAGGCGAAAGGTGCGGCCTGCGGTATAGCCGCAATGGTCCAGACTTCCGACGCAACCTTGGTGAAATCTGACCTTTTGCGGGAGGTATTCCCCGTTTCATCATAGAAGCCCGGCAGCTGACCGCCGATGTAATCATGGGTCCCGGCAAAGCTTTCTACCGCCGTGTCGAAGAAATCACCTTTCAGCGAGCCGGGCGAATAATGGATGCTGCCGAAGCGACCTTCATCACCCTGCAGGCCGCCCGTGAGACCATACAAACCTCCTGAAACTGTTTCATCTTTCAGGAGAGACGTTAATGTCGGGTGATTACGATCGCCGGTATAGACCACGCGTCCTGCGGAGTCATATTCCAGCACCAGATTTCCCTTATCATCTTTCGTGGTAGCGCATCGCGTATTTTTAGCGCCACAGATGATGTCCAGCCCGACGCGGACGCCCCCCAGTTTTAAGCCGTCATAGGCCGTACTTTCTGCCGAGACGTTGCTCAGCGTCGGGCCGCCGGTCTTATCAACCACCCCCGGAGACAGAAGCGAGTTCTTCGCGGTTTCTTCGCGCAGTTTTGTTGCCGCGAGCACCAGCGTGCCCTGGGTGATGGCCGCATCCGGTGAGCCGGCCACAATGCCGACCACGGTTTGCAGCAGGCGGCGCTGGTACTGGAGTTTATAGATTTCATCCAGTGCTGCGCTGCTTTTCTCAGTATCACCCGAAGCAATCGCTTTTTGCAGTTCAGCTCTGGCTGCGGCCTGGCGGTCATCCAGCAGTACCCCAATCTGGTGATTGGCGTTCTCTTTGAAATCTCGCGTCACACGCACCTGCAGATTCAGCTCCTTAAAGACCTGGTCTTTATCAAAGTTATTCTCCAGGCGGCCAGCGTTCGCCGCCGCGGTTTCCGTCGTGATATCCGTTTTAATCCCCTCAACCGCCTGCTGCTGGTCATCCGGGCGGGTGAGGGTCAGGTTGCTGGTGCTGACCCCACTGCGCGTAACCGAACTGTCGCTGCCGCTGTCATGACCAATCCCGAAACTGACGTTTTTATCGAGCGACGCATAACCGTTCGCCAGATGGGTATTGCCGTCCTTGTCGGTAACGGTTTTACCGCTCTGCGGTGCAGCATTCTTGCCAAGCCCCAGGTCGGTATTCATGCTCATCGACCCGCCAATGCCGAAGCCGCTGCCTTCAAACTCCGAACTGTTGTACACATCACGCCAGCTCAGGGTACCGGTGCTGAACTGGTTCCTGCCTGCCTGTTCCGCACTTTCGCTGGAGGTAATCAGCCCCCCGGTCAAGTCGGTATGGTCCTTGACGTTGATGTTGTAGCCGTCCGCTCCTGCGAAGACGCCCGATTGCTCCTGTACGGAGGCATAATCGGCGTTCACCTTTGACTGGCTGTAATTGCCGGAGGCGGCAAAACCGTAGCCGACGGTGACCTGTCCACCCATGTTCATCTGCTTGCCTTCGTACTGCATAGTGTCCTGCAGGCTTTCGATGTTCAGATCCTGAGCCGTAATATCCACACCTTTGCCCAGCAGCTGGCCGCCGCGCAGGGTGGTGGTACCGCCGCTGGTAATACTGGTTTGACCGTCCAAATCCCCAACATGGCTGTTGCGCCAGGAGACTTCATCCCCGTTGCCGTAGCCTTTGCCTTTGTTAGCCCCGGCCGTGACGCCGAAGGACGCGCCACCCTGACCATAGCTCACGGCGATCCCGGCGTTCCAGCCGCTGGAGTTGTTGTCGCTGCGCTCGTGGCGTTCCTGCTGCGCGGCCACGATGTTGACGTCGTTATCGGCAAACAGCGTGGTGCTTTGCTTACCACTGACATCAGAACCCACAATATTGATATCTGACTGCGTGCCGCCGGTGGCGACCACCACCGCGTTTTGCCCGGCATTCACTTTGCTCGCCAGCGCGCTGGTGCTGTCCGTTTTCTCGGTGTTGGTTTGCTTGCTTTGACCGTAAGTGAGCGACACGCTGACGTTCTGCGCCACCGCCTGGGCACCGTCTGCCATTACTCCCTGCGCAGCATTCATCATTGCACTCGCGGCACGGGCGCTGTCCCATGCGGCATTTGCGGCGGCCAGCATGTTGATGCGATCGTCATTGCTCTTTCCGACATCTTTCGTGGATTCAACAGCCGCGCGCACCGCCTGTACCACCGGCACGTTGACCGCGAGGGTAAAGCCTTTTTGCTCCACGGTCCGTTTGTACTGGGTGGCATAAGTGTCCTGGTCGGCCTCAATGGTGACGTTTTTACCCTGGATGCCGACGTTGCCCTCAGGAGACGCAACAGTGCTGCCGGTCTGGCGATAGTCATTACCCGCCAGCAGCAGCGTGTCGCCCTGCAGGCTGCCAACCATCGAACCCTGACCGGCCAGCGCCTGGCTTGCCTGCTCGGTGGTCTCTTTGTGACAGCCGACGGTAAAGCCGATGCCACCGGAGCTCAGCAGGCCGGATTTTTTCTCCTGCTTGAGATGGGTCTCTTCGTTGCGCCCGCCCAACGTGGTCAGCGTCAGGTCGTTTCCGGCCCGCAGCCCGACGTTGCCGGTGCCGACCACGCTACTGCCCGCCACCGTCAGATCGTGACCGGCTGACATTTTCACGGTGTCCGCGCTCAGTTCGCTGCCCAGGACCGTTTGTCTGTCGACGGTGTCGCGGGTGGTTTTGGTGGTTTTCGACAGCCAGCCGTTGCCGCCGACCACTTTATGGCGTTCATCGAGCTGGTCTTCATTCAGCACACCCGCAACGTTGATGTCGTTTCCGGCAAGCAGCGCCAGGGTGCCGTCGGATTTCACCGCCGCACCGTAGGCGGCAATGTCGTTACCTGCTGCAAGCGTCACGCCGCCCGTACCGTTAACGGTGGTGCCGTTATGTTCAAGGCTGCGCTGGTCGAGGGTGTTATCGGCATCCCAGACCAGATTATCGCTGCGGGCCGTGGTCACGGTGTCGAGCGTGAGGTCACGGCCTGCCACCAGTTGCGCTTTGCCGTTGTCGCCGCTGGCGATAACCTGCGCGCCGGTGAGGGTGATATCGCGCCCGGATTGCAGCGCCAGCTTGCCGTCGTCTCCTTGCACATAAATCCCGGACACGCTGTCGATAGTGGTGCGGCCAAAGCGGTTTTCTCCGTCAACGCTCTGTGCGCTGCGGGTGGTGGTGGTGACATTAATGTCCCGTCCGGCGCTGGCGACGAGGCTGTTCTCGCCCACCAGACTGCCGCCGGTGTTGTTAATGTCGGTGCGGGCCGCAAGGTTAACGTCGGCCCCGCGGATCGTACCGGTCTGGTTGGTGATGTTGTCGGCATCAATTTGCAGCACCTGGCGACCATTGATGGTGCCGGTGTTAAACAGCGAGCCGTTCAGCTTCAGGGAGACATTGTTACCGGCGATCAGCGCCCCGGAGCCATCAATATCACCCGGTTTCACTTTGGCATACACCTGCGGCACCAGCACCGTCTGCATCGAACCATCCGGCATCTTCACGGCGGTATTCACCAGCCAGACGATATCTCCTGTCAGCAGCGCCATCTGCTCTGGCGTCAGCGCCACGCCCAGTTTGAGCCCGTACTGTTTGCCGAAGGTAATGCCGTTATCCATCAATGACTTGTACTGCTCTTCGTCATTCGAGTACCCGTCGAGATAGCGCTGCCCGGTTGCACCGACAACCTGCTCGCGGACCAGGCGTTGCTCATAGTAGCCATCGCCCAGACGCTTCTGGGTGTTGTCGCCGTCGTCACCGAGGGCTTTTTGCATATAGTCGCTGCCAAGCCACTGCTTTTCATTGGTAAAGCGTGGATCGGTTTCCACCAGCCAGGGCACATCCGCCGACGGGTTGACCGTAAACAGGCTGTTGTCCGGCAGGGTGGTGTTCGGGCCAACGATGCGAATCAGCCCGTCCGCTGGCGTCACTTCAAACTGCTGCCCGGCCGGTGGGGTGACTGGCGCATCCGGGGAGACGGCCTGCTGCGGAGGTGCGGAGGCGTCGCCGATTTGCCCGCTGCCCACGCCTGCACCTTTGGCGATAGTGACCTGTGTGGCCTGCTGGACGAGTGGCGAAAGCGTCAGGTTGCTGCCCTCTACCGTACCGTGACTGATGAGCTGACCGGGTTTGAGCGTGATGGACTGAATCGCCGTTGGCGGCGTGTAGTTGGTTCTGTCGCGACCCTGCTCGTCATCGCCTTTGTGACGAATGCGATAGTAGTGGGTGACGGTCCCGACATCGGTCGTGTGACGCTCGCCCGTGACATCTTCGTTCTTGATGATATCCACGCCGTCGGTGCTGAGTGTGCCACCGGCGACAATCTGGCTATTGTCATTGTTAAGCGTCTTACCGCTGAGCGTCAGGTTGCCACCGGCAAGGATCTTCGCCGGATCGCTCTCCTGGATGCGCGTCTCTTCCACGGTGCGGGTGTAATCATACTGGTTGAAATCGTCATGCCCGCCGCCGGGTAACTCCGGCGTACTGAGGTTGCGCAGGCCATCCGACGAGTTGCCGTCGACCCAGACATTCTCGGTGCCTGCCTTCCAGCGGTTAGTGGAGCCGGAATGTTGATACTCGGTCAGCGCCTCCTGGGAAACTGTCACCAGCCCCACAGAGAAATGATCGTTAATGTTGTTGATTTGACCGGCTTTGATGGCCATGTCGCCCGCGGACTCAATAGTCGAGCTGTGGTTATTAACCGCTGATGCCAGCCCCGTTGCAACGCCGTTTGTATCAAGTTGCCCGCCGATGGCCATATCTCCGGCGCTGTAGATAAGCCCGTGATCCAGGTTGTTGAGGGTGGTCACGCCAAGATCGACGCGTTCACGCCCGGCAAGCGTTGCCGCCGTGCCATTTTCCGCGAGGTTATTGAAGGTGTCGGCCTTCACGCCAATCGCATCACCATAAATGCGCCCGCTACCGATGTTGGTCAGGGTTCCGGCGTTGATGCGGGTGTAGCCGCCATCAATCAGGCCACGGTTGACCAGGGTGCCGGTGTTAAGGGTGTTGATGCCCGCGTTGATTTCCCCGGCGGCGTCGTTGGTCAGATTCGCGCTCTGTACGTTGAGCGTCTTGCCCGCCAGCAGTTTGCCGCTGTTGGTTATCGCGCCTGGCGTGGTAAGGGCGAGGGCGTTATTCGCGATGGTCGACCCGCTGTTATTAAACGCGTTTGCGCTTTGCAGGGTCATGTCACCCAGCGACAAGAGCTGGCCGCTGCCGTCGAGGGTGTCGGCATCAACCTTGAGGGTTTCGCCTGCTTTTAGGGTGCCGTCGCGGTTCACCAGATTGAGTTTATCGCCGCTGACGTTCAGCAAGCCTGAGGCCGCCAGTGCGCCACCGGTGTTGTTCAGCTCACCCTGATTCCTGATGACCAGCGCGTCATCGGCCAGCACGTTGCCCTGCTGGTTATCCAGAGTTTTGGTGGTCAGCGTAACGCGCTGACCTTCCAGCCCCTGATTGTCGCCGAGGGTATTGTGGTTAACGAAATCAGCGGTGTTGAGGGTGAGGGCTTTGCCACTGCGAATCAGCCCGGAAGCGTTATCCACGACGCCATTTGCGCCGTCGATCAGCAGGTCACCCACCGACTGGATCTGTCCGCCGCCGTTAGTCAGACTGGCGGTATGCAGGGCCGTTTCACCTTCGCTAATCACGCGGCCGCCGTTGCGGTTATCAAGGCTGTCGGCGGCGATGTCCGTTGCACCTTTGGCCGCCAGCGTGCCTGCCTGGTTATCCACCGTGTCGGCGGACAGGTTCAGGTTACCCTGGCTGTTCAGCGTGCCATCGGCGTTGTTCAGCGTGCCGGTGGTAGCCTGAATGGCGTTGGCCTGAATCAGCCCGGCCTGGTTAACTAACTGCCCGGTCGGGTTGAGGGTCAGGCCGTCTGCGGCGACCAGTTGCCCGGCGGTGTTATCGAGCGTTTCACCGCTGAAGGTCATGCCTTTACCAGACCAGGCCACGCCGTGGCTGTTATCCAGTGCGCCTGCGGTGAAGGTCGTCTCACCGAGGCCAAGAATACCGCCCGTGTCGCCGCTGTCGCGGTTGCTGATGTTTTGCACAGCGGCGTGGAGCGTACTACCGCTTTGAATCAAACCGCCGCCGTCGTTGTTCAGGCGGGTGCCGGTTAAGGTCATCGCACCCCCGGCTTTCAGGGCACCTTGCTGGTTGTTGAACGTACCGAATCGGGCGTCCAGCGTGCTGTCGCTACCAAACTGGCCGAGACGGTTATCAACATCGCCGCCGGTGAAGGTAAGGGCACCGTGGCTGGCGAGGAAGCCGCTCTGGTTATTGACCGCGCCGCTGGTGATATCCAGCGCACCCTGTGAGAGCAGGGAGCCGGACTGGTTAGTAAACTCGCCGTTATTGAGGGCGAGGGTTGCGCCGTCGGCAACGATCACCCCCTGCTGGTTGTTCAGGCCCGCCGCCTCGATGCGCTGGGTTTTCGCGGCTTCAATGCGCCCGCGGGTGTTATTGACCGTTTGCGTGCTGCGCACGCTGCCGTCGCCTGCGGTGGCAGAGATCAAGCCGTCGGTGTTGTCCAGCGTCCCGGCATTCAGGCGGGTGCTGCCGTCTGCGCCCAGCAGCTGACCGCCGGTGTTATTCAGGGTTTGTGCGCTGAGGTCGAGGTCGCCGTTGCTGGCAATCTGCCCCTGCTGGTTATTGAGCGTGCCCGGCAGATTCACCGCCAGCGTGCCTTTGCCGCTCTGCACCAGCTTGCCTTTCTGGTTCGAGAGATGCTGCGCGCTCAGGTTGAGTTTGTCGGCGCTGAGGCTGCCGCCATCGTTGTTGAGTGTGCCTGCGGTGCTGGCTTTCAGCTCACTGGCACCCACCAGGGCGTTTTGCGTGCTGAGGTTGCCGCTGTTGGCGTTGAGCACCACGCGTTTACCCTGCGTCTGGCTGCCGCTCAGATCCACGCCCTGGCCCTGAATTGTCAGGTCGCCGCCTGCCAGCGTCTGACCATGGGCGTTCAGTTGCCCGCCGGTATTGAGCAGTAACCCACCCGTGCTCCCCAGTTTGCCGTCGTCGCCGACGCCGGCGGCCAGTACGCTGTTTTTGTCGCTGGTGAGCGTGGCAGCGTAGGCCTGAACGTTGCTGCCCGCAGTCATCACGCCGCTGTTATGAAATTCTCCCGCCGTTTGCACAACGGCATTTTCGCTGCCGCGCAGGGTGCCGCTGTTTTCAATCCGGCCATCGGCGGTGAGGGTGACGCTACCGGCCTGCGCGCCCATCGCCCCGGCGTTACGCACGCCCACGCCGGTTTCGGTGCCAACCATGCGAATTTTACCGGCGTACATGCCGCCAAGGTTTGAAACATCGACCGCCAGCGCGGGTTGCGTGCCGGGGTCATCACTCCCTTTGGTTATCTGGTCGTGGGCGGCATCGACGCTGTTGCGCCCGGTGGTCACCTTCAGGTCTTTTGCCTAGAGCCCGGCATTCACTTTGACCGAACGGGCGATGATGTCGGTGTAATCGGCCCCGGAGGTATCCATCCCGGCCCCTTCGACCACCACTTCACCCCGTTCAACGTTGTAGCCCGTAAGGTCACCGTTGGTCATCTGCGTCTGGCCGGTGGTGAGCGTGGCGCGATTGGCGTTAATAAAGCCGCAGCCGTTACAGGTGATCCCCGCCGGGTTGGCAATGACCACCTGCGCTTTCTGACCGGCAACTTCAATCATCCCGTTCAGTTTGCTGGGATCTCTGGCGCTGACTTCGTTGAGGATCACTTTGGCTTCGCCTTTCGCCAGCCACGGGTTACCCGCCACCATGCCACCCAACTGAGTTTGCGTGTTTTTGTGTGTATTATTGAGGATGGCCCCCTGCTGATTCACATCAAACTGGGTGTAGTTGTTGCGTGAAACCCCGGCTTTCGATGGCGTCTGGATGTTAACCTGCGGCGTGCCGTTGGCGCTTTGCAGCACGGTCGGCTGCTGGTTTTTTGGCGCGCTGGCGTCCGCCACAATGTTGGCCTGCGCCGTCTGGACGACGCCCATTGCCAGCCACAGGCTGAGACTCATCGCGCTGATTTTGCACACCAGGCGGCTATGGGTGTGACCGATGCCCGCGCTGCGAGCGGAACCGGCGCGACCTGAACGGGCAATATCCGCCACGACCATCAGCATGCCGCGCGCTTTGTTGAAGACAATACGGTAGAGGTTCTTATTCATCGTTCATTCCTTTAAACACTTCCGGCAGCCTGGCGGCGAGCGGATGGGTCAGTTGCCAGTGGCGTGCGGCTTCACGGCTGACGCGATTACCGTGGAACATTACGACGCGTTTGCCGCGCTGCGCCCCGCGGTGGTAAAGCGCACGGGCGCAGTGGTCGGCAAAGAAATCGCTGCGCATCAGCGCGTTCATGGCGGCGGTATCGCCAAAGGGCGCTATCCAGTCGCAAAACCACATCCTGTCGCCGCTTTGCCAGTCCTCTTCGCGCATCTCGATGGACGGGCGGGTGAGGAAGCGAGCTTCGGCTTCTTCGTTAAGCCAGGCCCAGCTGAGGAAGAAAATCGGCCGCGCGTCGCGGGAAATCAGCACGTACTGGCGCTGTTTAACGATCGGCAACAGCAGGGTGGGCAGGGCATGAAGAGGGGCATCCCGGTGCATTGGAGAGTGCATCCATAACCAGACGCTGGCACCCAGCACTTCTGCTTCGTTCACGTCGCCCCCAAGAAACAGCGGGGCCTTGATGTCGTATTCGCCAGTGCGCATTACCAGCTCCAGTTCAGGTTGAAGCCCAGAGTGACGGAACTGGTGTGGAAACCGTCTGGCTTAGAGAAAGGTGTGCCTGCGAAGAGGTCGTAGGCGGTGTTAAAGGCGCTGCCGCGCAGGCCCACAACGCCGCCCGCCAGGTGCTTGCCAATCAGATAATCGGAGCTGTAACCGCCCACTTCACCGTAATCCGCGCCGAGGTACAGCTCCTGGTTTGGCAGCGGCGTGCGCCAGCCTAAGTCGTTGCGGACATACCAGCCGTGGCTGGCGTTGAGCGTGCGTTCGCCGTCAAAACCGCGCACCGTCCAGCGGTTGCCGATGGCGAATTGATCCTGAGGTGTCAGTGGGGTGTTGCTCATCTGGCGCAGGTACTGCACGTTGTAGCGAAAGTGCTGTGTACCGATATCAAACGGCAGGTCTAACTGGCTGTTGAGGGTGACGATTTTGCTGAGCGCGGTGGCGTCGCCGGTGTACTCTTCCGGCGCGGGTGCCGCGCCAAACCAGCGGGTGCCGCGCTGGTAACTGACGCCTGCATCCAGCGTGGCCTGGCCAATGTAGTGACGGTGCTGAAGGCCTACGCGCCAGCCTGCGGTCTGGCGGCGCTGAACGCCCACTTCGGTATCATCAATGTAGTTGCGTGTTTCGCGGGCCAGCACATCGTAAGTGAAGGTGGTTTTTTGCGAACCGCTGCGGTGCAGCACGCGGCTGAGCTGTACATCGAGGTTTTTACTTTTGCCGCTGTAGCGGTAATCCTGGTTTAACCCGGCGATGGTCTGGTGATAATCGTAATCGCTGCCGGTCACGCCCAGCATCCAGTAACCGATCGGGACCGAGTAGTGTGCGGTGATGTTTTTACTGCCTTTGCCGCCTTTATCGTTGAGATCGTGGCTGGCAGAGACATACAACAGGTCGCTCAGCGAGAAGGGGTTATCCAGAGAGAGCGTCGCTCCCCCCTGATAGCGCCCGGTGGTTTCGGTGCCTGAGTCGTCCAGAGACAGCCCAAGACGCCACATTTTACGTTGTTTGCGGGTAATGACGATGTCGCTCTCGCCCGGTTTCTCGCCCGGCAGAATCTCCATGTTGGCTTCGACCGTGGGCAAACGTTGCAGGTTTTCCAGACCCTGTTCGATATCGCGCAGATCCAGCAGATTGCCTTCGTGGGCGGGGAAGGCGCTGTAGAGCGCAATGTAATCGTCGCTGTCCGGGGTCAGCTTCACGTGGCGGACATAGCCTGGCACAATCGCCAGCTTCAAGGTTCCGCTCTTTAAATCCTGTGAAGGGGCCAGCACGCGGGTGGTTATCCAGCCATGATCGACCAGCCGGTTTTGCAGCGTGCTCATCAGCAGGTTAATGCCTTTTCCCCCCAGACACTGGCCCTGCGCCTGATCCGCCACGCGCTGTAACGGGAGCCAGCGCGGCAGTGCATCCTGCCCACTCAGTTCCACGCGATTGATCGGGAAGCAGGGAGTTTCGGTGGGAAAAGGTATTTTGCCAAAGCTGGAAGCGGGTTCCGTCAAGCGCACGTCAGGGACGGGCGGCGTGACCTGTTCTTCCAGCGCTTTCTGGCGCTGTTGCTGAATAATAAATTGATTATCCGGGGTTGCCGCCTGCGCAAAGGGGATGGCAGAAAGGTTGGCTGCTGTCGAAATCATGAGGGCGAGATTACGTCTTTTGATCATCGGTCATTCCGTGCCGTGTAATAAAAAAGGATGTAATGTGAATTTTTGTAAAATTGTTTAGTTATTTGCGTTACGAGGAAAGGGGGATTAGTCCTAAAACCCCCGGTGCCCTCCGGCTGGCTTACCCCTAAAACTGGTAGGAATTCCGTGAGTTGCACTTAAGTGCAGAAGTGAGAGAAGGGTGAGTGGGGTTTTTTATGGCTCTAAAAGCAGGAAAGGGGCAATAAAAAAAGCCGCAGCGTTATCCGCTACGGCTTTTGACATTCAGGCATCCAGGGACGCCGCTATTATCGCTTACATGCGTTCGACCGTTTCGATACCCAGGGTATCCAGACCGAGCTTCAGGGTCTTCGCGGTCAGCAGGGCCAGCTTCAGGCGGCTGTTACGCACGTCTTCGCTTTCGGCGCTCAGAATCGGGCAGTGCTCGTAGAAACCAGAGAACAGACCGGCCAGATCGTACAGGTAGGCACACATCACGTGCGGTGTGCCTTCGCGGGCCACCACCGTCAGGGTTTCTTCAAATTGCAACAGACGGGCCGCCAGTTGAGCTTCGCGATCTTCTGCGATGATGACCGGGGCGTTGAGCAGTGTGCTCTCTTCGATACCTGCTTTACGGAACACCGATAGCACGCGGGTGTAGGCGTACTGCATATACGGTGCGGTGTTGCCTTCAAAGGCCAGCATGTTGTCCCAGTCGAAGACGTAATCGGTGGTGCGGTTTTTGGAGAGATCCGCGTATTTCACAGCACCAATACCCACCGCGTTCGCCAGTTTTTCCAACTCATCGGCAGGCATATCCGGGTTCTTCTCGGCCACCAGTTTACGGGCACGCTCCAGCGCTTCGTCCAGCAGGTCAGACAGCTTGACCGTGCCGCCTGCGCGGGTTTTGAACGGCTTGCCGTCTTTGCCCAGCATCATGCCGAACATATGGTGTTCGAGGGACAGGGAATCAGGGATATAACCGGCTTTACGCACGATAGTCCACGCCTGCATCAGGTGCTGGTGCTGGCGGGAGTCGATGTAATAGAGCACACGATCCGCGTGCAGCGTCTCGTAACGGTACTTGGCACAGGCGATATCCGTGGTGGTGTAGAGGTAGCCGCCATCCTTTTTCTGGATGATGACGCCCATAGGTTCACCTTCTTTATTCTGGTATTCGTCGAGGAAGACCACCGTTGCGCCTTCGCTCTCGACCGCCAGACCTTTGGCTTTCAGATCTGCCACGATGCCCGGCAGCATCGGGTTGTACAGGCTTTCACCCATCACGTCGTCGCGGGTCAGGGTCACATTCAGACGCTCGTAGGCAATCTGGTTCTGACCCATAGTGATGTCGACCAGCTTGCGCCACATCTGGCGGCAGTACTCATCGCCGCCCTGCAGTTTCACTACGTAGCCACGGGCGCGTTCGGCAAACTCCGCGTCTTCGTCATAATGTTTTTTCGCTTCACGGTAGAAGCCTTCAAGATCCGCCAGCGCCATTTCGCCCGCGTTTTCCTGCTGCTGCTTTTCTAAATAGGCAATCAGCATCCCGAACTGGGTGCCCCAGTCGCCCACGTGGTTGGCGCGGATCACTTTGTGACCGAGGAATTCCTGAGTGCGGACGGATGCGTCACCGATGATGGTGGAGCGCAGGTGGCCGACGTGCATCTCTTTGGCTACGTTTGGCGCAGAGTAGTCGATAACGATGGTCTGCGGCTGTGGCTTAGCGACGCCCAGGCGGCCAGATTTCAGCGCTTCGCTGACGTTTGCGGCCAAAAATTCCGGGGCAAGGAAGATATTGATAAAACCAGGACCGGCAATCTCAACTTTGCTGGCAATCCCGTTAAGGTCGAGATGGGTCAGAACCTGCTCAGCCAGTTGTCGGGGGGCCATGCCCAGTTTTTTAGCAATCGCCATCACGCCGTTAGCCTGATAGTCGCCAAACTGGACTTTTGCTGACTGACGAACCTGCGGTTCGCAATCTGCCGCCGCACCTGCGGCAATGAGCGCCTGACTGACTTTTTCTGAGAGAAGAGTCTGAATATTCACCGGGATACCTTCGATTGTCGACACAACGCGCAAATGTGCGGGCTGCGTCCGGGTGTTGATTATGAAAGGCGGGAGTATACTTCAATTGCCCCATGGCGTCAGCAGGGGAACCGCAGAGGTTTTGATTCGGTTTCGCGGTTGGTTCGTCACGCAGAACAGGGTAGATTAGCCGCCTGATAAACAGCACGGATACCGGGAATATGGCCAGCTGGCAGACAATTGACGAATTGAGTGATATTTGCGCGGACCTGCCGCGATTTACGAATGATTTTACCCAACTGACCACGCGGCTGGGGCTGGATATTGCGCCCCTCGACGCCGACCATATCTCATTACGCTGCCATCAGAACGCCACGGCCGAACGCTGGCGTCGCGGCTTTGAGCAGTGCGGGGAATTGCTCAGCGAGACCCTGATCAACGGTCGCCCTATCTGTCTGTTCACATTGCATGAGCCGATATGTGTGGGGCACTGGCGTTTTAGCGTGGTCGAACTGCCGTGGCCAGGAGAAAAGCGTTATCCACATGAGGGCTGGGAACACATCGAGATTGTGCTGCCGGGCGAGCCGGAAACCCTCAATGCCCGCGCGCTGGCGCTGTTGTCCGACGACGGGCTGAGCCAGGCGGGTATTTTTGTGAAAACCAGTTCGCCAAAAGGGGAGCGTGAGCGCTTGCCCAATCCCACCCTTGCCGTGACCGACGGCAAAGTCACCGTGAAATTTCATCCCTGGTCCATTGAAGCGATTGTGGCCAGCGAGCAGTAGCAGCCTGAGGGAGAGAACATGACGTTACTGGAGATTTGTTGTTACAGCGCCGCCTGCGCACTCACCGCGCAACGTCACGGGGCCGACCGTATTGAATTGTGCGCGGCACCGAAAGAGGGTGGGCTGACGCCGTCACTCGGGGTGCTGAAACGGGTGCGCCAGACGGTGACGATTCCGGTACACCCCATTGTGCGTCCGCGCGGAGGGGATTTTTGCTACGACGACGAAGAATTTTCCGCGATGCTCGAAGACATTGCAGTGATGCGCGAACTCGGATTTCCGGGCCTGGTGACGGGCGTGCTGGATGAAAACGGTAACGTCGATGTACCGCGTATGCAGTTGATTATGCAGGCGGCGAAGGGGATGGCGGTGACTTTTCACCGAGCGTTTGATATGTGCGCGGATGCGCATCAGGCGGCGGATGTGCTGGGGCAACTGGGGGTAGCGCGCATTCTGACGTCGGGTCAGCAATCGTCAGCGCAAAAAGGACTTTCATTAATTACGGAACTAAATGCCCGATCAGGTGCTCCAATAATAATGGCGGGTGCAGGCGTGCGAGCGAGCAATCTGGATGACTTTCTCGATGCCGGTATCCGTGAAGTGCACAGTTCGGCGGGGCAGTTAATTCCGTCCCCGATGCGTTATCGCAACACAGGATTATCGATGTCGGCAGACACCTCAGCGGATGAATACTCCCGCTACAGCGTGGATGGCGATGCCGTCGCGGTGATGAAAGCGCACATTGCCCGTCACGCGAAGTAACCGATTTTACCGCAGCATCATGTCGCCCAATGTGATGCTTATTTGTACCAGGCCCCTGCAATTTCAACAGGGGCCTTTTTTTGCCCTTCTCCTGCATATTTCGGCCCGCTGCGGCGTTCGCCTGATGGCGCTGCGCTTATCAGGCCTACAAAGAGATGACGGTCGGGTGTAGGCCGGGTAAGGCGAAGCCGCCACCCGGCATAATGATTACGGTTTTCTGGCAATCAGCACGGCGCGCACCGGTGCGGGGTAGCCTTCGATGGTCTTGCTGCTGTCGTTCGGGTCGAGGAACTCGGCCAGCGATTCGGTAATCATCCAGTCGGTACGGCGCTGCTCTTCAACGGTTGTCGGGCAGATATCAACGATACGCACGTCCACAAATCCACATTTTTCCAGCCAGTTTTTCAACGCAGCGGCAGACGGAATAAAATAGACGTTGCGCATTTGCGCGTAGCGGTCGCCCGGCACCAGAACGGCATTTTCGTCGCCCTCAATGACCAGGGTTTCCAGCACCAGTTCGCCGTCCTGTACCAGCTGATCTTTAAGCTGCCAGAGATGCTCCAGCGGTGAACGGCGGTGGTAAAGCACGCCCATCGAAAAGACGGTATCAAAGGCGTTGAGCGCCGGGAGTTGTTCAATGCCCAGCGGCAACAGATGCGCACGACGATCGTCACCCAGAAGCTTACGCACGGCTTCAAACTGGTGGAGGAAAAGCTGCGTCGGGTCGATACCCACGGCGAATTTTGCCCCGGCACCGATCATGCGCCACATGTGATAGCCACTACCGCAGCCCACGTCCAGAATTGTGCGTCCACGCAAATCAGACAGGTGCGGCAACACGCGGTCCCATTTCCAGTCAGAGCGCCATTCGGTATTAATGTCCAGCCCGTAGAGAGAGAAGGGGCCTTTACGCCACGGCATCAGGTTACGCAGGTGGGTCTCGATGCGCGTAAGTTCGCCGGGGCTTAACGGCTCTTCGCTGGTGGCAATGACGCCATTAAGCAAGTCAAGCTGGTGTGGTTTCAGCTCCGGCAGATAGTTAATGGCGCTGGTCCACTGTTTAATCTGACCGTGTACGGCTTCACGCTGCCAGGTAGCGATTTGCGCGGGCAGGGTTTCCAGCCAGTGCGATAACGGGCTGACGGCAATCTGTTGGTAAAAACGCTCAAAGGTAATCATGCGGCATTCCCTGCTTTAACGGCCACCAGCGAACCAAAGTTAAAACACTGGAACCAGACTTCACTGTGCTCAAAGCCCGCCGCTTTCAGGCGTGATTTGTGAGTGGTAACGGAATCCGTCAGCATCACGTTTTCCAGCATGCTGCGCTTCTGGCTGATTTCCAGTTCGCTGTAGCCGTTGGCGCGTTTAAAGTCGTGATGCATGTTGAACAACAGTTCGCCGACGGTTTCATCTTCAAAGCTGAATTTTTCCGACAGCACCAGCGCGCCGCCAGGATTCAGACCCTGATAGATTTTATCAAGCAAGGCCTGGCGTTCCGGTGGCTCAAGGAATTGCAGGGTGAAGTTCAGGACCACCAGCGACGCATTCTCGATTGTCACGTCACGGATATCCCCTTCCACAACCTCAACCGGCGTTGGTGCTTTATAGGCGTCAATATGGCGACGGCAGCGTTCCACCATGGCGGGCGAATTATCCACCGCGATGATGCGGCACCCGTCCTGATGAATGTTGCGGCGTACGGAAAGGGTCGCGGCACCCAGCGAGCAACCCAAATCGTAAATCTGCGTGTGAGGCTGCACGAAGCGCTCGGCGAGCATGCCGATCATCGAAATAATATTGGAGTAACCCGGAACGGAACGCTGGATCATGTCGGGGAAGACTTCGGCCACCCGTTCGTCAAAGGTCCAGTCGCCCAGGCTGGCGATAGGCGCGGAAAAAAGCGTGTCGCGGTTAGACATAATGTAAATACCCGGGAAAACAAAGTGGCGTATTGTGCGCTAACGCAGGGAGAAAACCAACTCCCACGGCATATACCACAGATTGGCGATGACCATCAGCAGCAGTGAGCACCAGGTCGCACTCATCCCCGAGCTCCGCCAGCGAAAAAGGCGGTGGTGAAAACCATAGTAATGCATCAGACGCCCGGCAATCAGCAGAATACCGCACACGTGAACCATCCAGGTTTCCGCCCCGTTCATTTCCATAAACAGCATCAGGATCAGCGCAACCGGAATGTATTCCACCGCGTTGCCGTGAATACGAATGGCACTTTGCAGCTCGCTGAAGCCGCCGTCGCCATAGCTGACGCGGTACTGCATGCGCAGGCGAACGACATCAAACGAGAACTTAATGAGCAGTAACGCACCCAGCACGGCATATAGCGCGCTAACCATACAAACTCCCTTTAGTACCTGGTGGCCTTACAATGATAGGTAATTCATTCAGAAAAGAGAAGATTGCTGAGGGATGGACGGAGGAGTGCCGATAGCGGGCACGACCTGCTGCAAATCCTGCCAGAGGGTATCGACCAGCTCAGGGGCCTGGGCGATATCGGGCGTATGCAGGAAGAGATACGGCGTGGTGGTTTGCTCCCATAAGGGCAGTTTTTCCAGCCAGACGGCGAACAGTTGGCGATTTTGCGCCATGTTATCGCTGCCGATAAAACGCACCATCGGGTGTTGCGCGGTCACCAGTGCATGAACCGGGACTTTGGGTTTCTTCCTCTGCGCTTCTCTCACCGCTTCACTATGGGGGACGGCGCTGTGAACTGGACGGCTGTCGAGGATAACCCGGTTCACGTTGCGCTGATGCAGTCCACGGTTGAAATCGCGCTCATAGTCGCCTTTGGCGAAAAAGGACGGATGGCGCACTTCGACGCCGTAAGTGAACTCTGCGGGTAGGCTATCGAGAAAAGCCCAAAGCGCTGGCATATCACGCGGGCCAAAGGTGGCCGGTAGCTGTAGCCAGTATTGCCCGATGCGGTTTTCCAGCGGTGCCATGCGGGTAAAAAATTCCAGCGTCAGGTCCGCACACTGACGCAGTGACGCCGTATGGGAAATGGTGGACGGGAATTTAAAGCAGAAGCGGAAATCATCATGGGTTTGCTCCCGCCAGCGCAGCACAATTTCCGCCTTCGGCAGGGCATAGAGCGTGGTGTTGCCCTCCACACAATTGAAGTGGCGGGCGTACTCCTCAAGACCAGTGATACCCAGGCGCACCCATTTCGGGTGCGACCACTGGGGAAGTCCCAGATACATCATAGTGCGGCGAGGATCTCGTCGGTTGTGCGCACACGACCAATGCGCGGGAAAATATGGGTCATGCTGCCCTGATGTTGTTCAGCGGTGGCGGCGGCGCAGGCATCTTCCACAACCACCAGGTTAAAGCCCAGTTCCCAGGCGTTACGGGCCGTGGATTCTACGCCAATATTGGTGGAAATCCCGCACAGCACGATGGTGTCGATACCGCGACGACGAAGCTGCAGTTCGAGATCGGTGCCATAGAAAGCTCCCCACTGGCGTTTGGTGACCTCAATATCGCTCTCTTTTTTGCCAAGCGTCGTCGGGTAATCCCACCAGTTATCCGGCAGACCATGCCCACCGGCTGCGGCGTCAACCGGCTGTTTCAACGCTTCAGCAAAATCTGCCGACCAGCCCACGCGCACCAGAATCACCGGCGAGCCGTTGGCGCGGAATTTATCCGCCAGTTTTGCAGAGCGGGTGACCACATCCGCCGCGGTGTAGGGGCCTCCGGCAAAAGGCAGAATGCCCTCCTGTAAATCAATGACGACCAGCGCGGTTTTTGCAGTGTGAAGTTCCAGCATGATTACTCCTGAAATATGAATGACATCACATTTACCTTACGCGGTATATGCGCCTGCACGGTTTACAAATTTTGTTAATTTTTGTGAGAATAGACACTAAGCGTGCAGCAAACGCGCGTACAGGCGGTATCGGGCTTATCGTCAGCCATTATTTCCAGTATAATAGCCGCCTTTTTTCATCCAGTTGTGACATTCAGCTAAAGCTGCGATAACGTCGCCTGCAGGGCAGGCAACAAACAGCCTGCGGCTTAAGTTAAGGGACATCTCATGCGTACAGAATATTGCGGGCAACTGCGTAAGACCCACGTTGGGCAGCAGGTGACTTTGTGTGGTTGGGTCAACCGTCGTCGTGATCTCGGCAGCCTTATTTTCATTGATATGCGTGACCGTGAAGGCATCGTTCAGGTGTTCTTCGATCCGGATGCAGAAGCCTTTAAACTGGCCTCTGAACTGCGTAACGAGTTCTGCATCGTGGTGACCGGCACCGTGCGTGCGCGTGACGAGAAAAACGTCAACAGCGATATGGCGACCGGGGAGGTGGAAGTCTTTGCCACCGAGCTGACCATCATCAACCGCTCTGAGCCGTTGCCGCTGGACTCCAACCAGGTCAACACCGAAGAAGCACGTCTGAAATACCGCTATCTGGATCTGCGTCGCCCGGAAATGGCCCAGCGCCTGAAAACCCGTGCGAAAATCACCAGCTTCGTGCGTCGTTTCATGGATGATCACGGTTTCCTCGATATCGAAACCCCGATGCTGACCAAAGCGACGCCGGAAGGTGCCCGTGACTACCTGGTGCCAAGCCGCGTACACAAAGGCAAGTTCTATGCGCTGCCGCAGTCCCCACAGCTGTTCAAACAGCTGCTGATGATGTCTGGCTTCGACCGCTACTACCAGATTGTTAAATGCTTCCGTGACGAAGACCTGCGTGCTGACCGCCAGCCGGAATTCACCCAGATCGACGTCGAAACCTCCTTCATGACGGCACCGCAGGTTCGCGAAGTGATGGAAGACCTGATTCGTAAACTGTGGCTGGATGTGAAAGGTGTGGACCTGGGCCAGTTCCCGATCATGACCTTCGCTGAAGCCGAACGTCGTTACGGTTCTGATAAGCCTGACCTGCGTAACCCGATGGAGCTGGTGGACGTTGCCGATCTGCTGAAATCTGTTGAGTTCGCGGTGTTTGCGGGCCCGGCTAACGATCCGAAAGGTCGCGTAGCGGCTCTGCGTGTGCCGGGTGGCGCAGCACTGACCCGTAAACTTATCGATGACTACGGTAATTTCGTTAAGATTTACGGCGCGAAAGGTCTGGCGTACATCAAAGTGAACGAGCGTGCGAAAGGCCTGGAAGGCATCAACAGCCCAGTGGCGAAATTCCTCAACGCAGAGATCGTTGAAGCGATTCTTGAGCGTACTGGCGCACAAGATGGCGACATGATTTTCTTCGGCGCCGACAACAAAAAAGTGGTTGCCGATGCGCTGGGCGCACTGCGTCTGAAACTGGGCAAAGATCTTAGCCTGACCGACGAGACCAAATGGGCGCCGTTGTGGGTTATCGACTTCCCGATGTTTGAAGACGACGGTGAAGGCGGCCTGACCGCTATGCATCACCCGTTCACCTCACCGAAAGACATGAGCGCTGCTGAGCTGAAAGCGGCACCGGAAGATGCAGTCGCTAACGCCTACGATATGGTCATCAACGGCTATGAAGTGGGTGGCGGTTCCGTGCGTATTCACAGCGGCGAAATGCAGCAGACCGTGTTTGGCATTCTGGGCATTAACGAGCAAGAGCAGCGCGAGAAATTCGGCTTCCTGCTGGACGCCCTGAAATACGGTACGCCGCCGCACGCGGGCCTGGCTTTTGGTCTGGATCGTCTGACCATGCTGCTGACCGGCACCGACAACATTCGTGATGTGATTGCTTTCCCGAAAACCACCGCTGCGGCCTGTCTGATGACCGAAGCGCCGAGCTTTGCTAACCCGGCTTCCCTGGCTGAACTGGGTATTGAAGTGGTGAAAAAGGAAGAGAAGAACTGATATGGCTTATAAGCGTCCCGTTTCTGTTTTGATTGTTATTTATGCGCAAGACACGAAACGGGTGCTGATGCTACAGCGACGCGACGATCCGGATTTCTGGCAGTCGGTTACCGGCAGCCTGGAAGACGATGAACTGGCGTCGCACGCTGCCGCGCGTGAAGTAAAGGAAGAGGTCACCATTGATGTCGCTCTCGAGCAACTGACCTTAGTAGACTGCCAGCGCACGGTAGAATATGAAATTTTTAGTCATTTACGTCATCGCTACGCCCCGGGTATTGAGCGCAACACGGAATCCTGGTTCTGTCTTGCGCTTCCCCATGAGCGCGCCATTGTGTTCACTGAGCACCTGGCTTACCGCTGGGTTGATGCGCCGGAAGCGGCCGCATTAACCAAATCATGGAGTAACCGGCAGGCGATTGAAGAATTTGTAATTAACGCCGCCTGAGAAGGGCGCGCTTTTTGAGGAAATATTTATGGCAGGTCATAGTAAATGGGCCAACACCAAACACCGCAAAGCGGCACAGGATGCCAAGCGCGGTAAAATCTTCACCAAAATCATTCGTGAGTTGGTGACAGCAGCACGTCTGGGCGGCGGCGATGCAGGCTCAAACCCGCGTCTGCGTGCGGCCATCGATAAAGCGCTGTCCAACAACATGACGCGTGACACCCTGAACCGTGCGATTGCACGTGGCGTGGGTGGTGATGACGATGCAAACATGGAAACCATCATTTATGAAGGTTACGGTCCTGGCGGTACAGCGGTGATGGTGGAATGCCTGTCTGACAACCGTAACCGTACCGTTGCCGAAGTGCGTCACGCCTTTAGCAAAACCGGTGGCAACCTGGGTACCGATGGTTCCGTTTCTTACCTGTTCAGCAAAAAAGGCATTATCTCCTTCGAAAAAGGCGATGAAGACGTGATCATGGAAGCTGCGCTGGAAGCCGGTGCGGAAGACGTGATGACCTTCGATGATGGCGCGATTGACGTGTACACCGCGTGGGAAGAGATGGGTGCGGTACGTGATGCACTGGAAGCAGCTGGCCTGAAAGCCGATGCGGCAGAAGTCTCCATGATCCCGTCAACCAAAGCAGACATGGATGCAGAAACTGCACCGAAACTGTTGCGTCTGATTGATAAGCTTGAAGATTGTGACGACGTGCAGGAAGTTTACCATAACGGTGAAATCTCTGATGAGGTTGCAGCGACTCTCGAATGAGACTGCATAACCCGTTAAGAGGAGATGCGTGATGTCCATCATTCTTGGCATTGATCCGGGCTCACGCATCACCGGTTACGGTGTGATTCGCCAGGTAGGCAGGCAACTGACCTACCTGGGCTCCGGTTGCATCCGTACCAAAGTCGACGATTTGCCGTCGCGTCTGAAGCTCATCTACGCGGGCGTGACCGAAATCATCACCCAATTCCAGCCTGATTATTTCGCTATCGAACAAGTCTTTATGGCTAAAAACGCCGACTCAGCGTTAAAGCTCGGGCAGGCCCGTGGCGTGGCGATTGTCGCCGCTGTTAATCAGGATCTTCCGGTGTTCGAATATGCGGCACGCCAGGTCAAACAGACCGTGGTGGGCAACGGTGGCGCGGATAAAACCCAGGTTCAGCACATGGTACGCACTCTGCTGAAGCTGCCCGCTAACCCGCAGGCGGATGCCGCCGATGCGCTGGCGATAGCCATTACCCATTGCCATATCAGTCAGAACGCGCTGCAAATGAGCGAGTCGCGGCTTAACCTGGCGCGAGGCCGGTTGCGCTAAAACGTCATCACGAGGACCAGTGAGACTGCCGATGAAAAAAGTCCTGCTCGTTTTTTTTCTCCTCCTCAACGGGTATGTTTTCATCATCGAATATTCCTGGTATCGCGGCAGTACTCTCTCCTCCGGTGACGTTTCTCATCTGCAAGTCACACCCAGTGCAGAGCGGCGATTACTCGACAGCTGCGACCATTTTCGCGGCCGGGAAGATTGCTCCACTCTCTATGAATACGATGTCACCTGGCGGGCCGGGGGGAACACCTGGACCTGGCATGTCGAGAAAGCACGTACGCCACCTGGCGCGCAAATTTGCATGAACGTTGTGGCAAGCCGCCCGGACGTTGCGAAACCCTGTGACAACTGGTTCTTTATTAAGAGTCGCATCCCGCCACTGCTGGCGGTATGGGGTGTTCTGGCCTTTATTGCCCTGACCTGGCTGATACACCGCGTTGCTGTTTCAAGGCGGAGTGGGGAAGGCAAACGACTCTACCGGGTGTGTACAACGCGACGGGAGTTGTTACTTGAAACTGACGACCTCAGTGAGGCACAACGGTTTATCGGCAATCAGTATCGGGTGTGCGCGACCTTCCGCAGTCAGGAAATCCTTCGCCAGGGGCACAAGAAAACGCGGGTTGAATGTATTTCCTGGCATGTGCGCCGCAAAAAGGGACCCTGATTCAGCGTTTTTCATCTGGATATCTATCCAGCCTTTTTTTATGATACGCCATACTTACTTCGGCCCTTACGCAGGAGCGTCACGTGATAGGCAGACTCAGAGGCATTATTCTCGAAAAACAGCCCCCATTGGTTTTGCTGGAAGTGGGGGGCGTGGGCTATGAAGTGCATATGCCGATGACCTGTTTCTATGAACTGCCCGAAGCGGGCAAGGAAGCGGTGGTCTTTACTCAGTTTGTGGTGCGTGAAGACGCGCAGTTGCTTTACGGTTTTAATAATAAGCAGGAACGTACCCTGTTTCGCGAATTGATTAAAACCAACGGCGTGGGGCCGAAACTGGCGCTCGCCATTCTCTCCGGTATGAACGCGCAACAGTTTGTGAACGCCGTCGAGCGTGAAGAACCCGCTGCCCTGATCAAACTGCCCGGCATTGGCAAGAAAACCGCTGAGCGCCTGATTGTTGAAATGAAAGACCGCTTTAAAGGTCTGCATGGCGATCTCTTCACGCCAGCCTCTGAACTGGTGCTGACGTCTCCGGCCGGTCCGGCGACGGATGATGCGGAACAGGAAGCCGTTGCGGCACTGGTTGCGCTGGGCTATAAACCTCAGGAAGCCAGCCGGATGGTGAGCAAAATCGCCAAACCGGACGCCAGCAGTGAAACGCTTATCCGCGAAGCATTACGCGCCGCGTTGTGAGGTAAAGGATGATAGAAGCAGACCGTCTGATTTCCCCCGGGAGCGTTAACGCCGAAGAGGTGGCGGACCGGGCGATTCGCCCGAAAATGCTGGAAGAGTATATCGGCCAGCCGCAGGTGCGCTCGCAGATGGAGATTTTCATTCAGGCGGCGAAACAGCGTGGCGATGCGCTGGACCATCTGCTGATTTTCGGCCCGCCGGGTCTGGGCAAAACCACGCTCGCCAACATTGTCGCCAATGAAATGGGCGTGAATTTGCGTACCACGTCCGGGCCGGTGCTGGAAAAGGCTGGCGATCTGGCGGCGATGCTGACCAACCTTGAACCCCATGACGTGCTGTTTATTGATGAGATCCACCGTTTGTCGCCGGTTGTCGAAGAAGTGCTCTACCCGGCGATGGAAGACTACCAGCTCGATATTATGATCGGCGAAGGGCCGGCGGCGCGCTCCATCAAAATCGACCTGCCGCCCTTTACGCTGATTGGTGCCACCACGCGAGCCGGGTCACTGACCTCTCCGCTGCGTGACCGCTTTGGTATTGTGCAGCGGCTGGAGTTTTATCAGGTCGCCGATTTGCAGCACATCGTCGGGCGCAGTGCGCGTTACATGGGGCTGGATATGAGCGACGAAGGCGCGCTGGAAGTAGCCCGCCGTGCGCGCGGAACGCCACGTATTGCCAACCGTCTGCTGCGCCGCGTGCGTGACTTTGCCGAAGTCAAACATGACGGCTCTATTTCGCTGGATATCGCTGCGCAGGCGCTGGACATGCTGAATGTGGATGCCGAAGGTTTTGATTACATGGACCGCAAATTATTACTGGCGGTTATTGATAAGTTCTTTGGTGGCCCTGTCGGTCTGGATAACCTCGCCGCCGCAATTGGTGAAGAGCGTGAAACCATCGAAGACGTGCTGGAACCTTATCTGATCCAACAAGGTTTCCTGCAGCGCACTCCACGCGGGCGTATGGCCACGGTGCGAGCCTGGAATCACTTTGGTATCACCCCGCCGACCATGCCGTGAGCATGCTGTTGATTTTTTTATAACGAAAGGGCACCCGAAGGTGCCCTTAACACGCGAAACCGGCCCGTCAGTAGGCCGGTTTTTTCATCATCGTAAGAATGAAAAGCAGTGCCGCACACAACACCACGGAAGGGCCTGCCGGGGTGTCATAGAACGCAGAGAAGGTTAACCCGCCGGTAACGGAAATCATGCCGATAACCACCGCCACACCCGCCATTTGTTCCGGGGTTTTCGCAAAACGACGGGCAGTTGCTGCGGGAATAATCAGCAGTGAAGTGATAATAAGCGCGCCGACAAACTTCATCGCCACACCAATCGTCAGGGCAGTCACCAGCATCAGCAGCAGCTTCACGCGCTGAATCTTAACCCCATCGACAAAAGCCAGTTCGGGGCTGATGGTCATCGAGAGCAGGTTACGCCACTGCCACAAGAGGATAACGAGCACCACGGCAACGCCGAGGGCTATCGCAATCAAATCCTGAGGGGTAACCGCCAGCAGATCGCCGAACAGATAGGCCATTAAATCCACACGGATGTTCGACATCAGGCTGACCACCACCATGCCGAGAGAAAGCGCACTGTGAGCCATAATGCCAAGCAGGGTGTCCACCGCCAGATGCGGGCGTTTTTCCAGCCAGACCAGCCCTCCGGCCAGCATCAACGTGACCACGATGACCGCATAGAAAGGGTTCACATTGAGTAACAGGCCGAAGGCCACGCCCAGCAGCGATGCATGTGCGAGGGTATCACCGAAATAAGACATTCGACGCCAGACGACGAACGAGCCTAATGGACCTGCCGCACAGGCCAGTAAAATCCCGGCAAACCAGCCGGGCAGTAATAATTCAATCATCCGCGTCCATTTCCCTGACGTAAAACGATGCGCCCTTGTAAATCATGGCGATGGTTATGCTGGTGGCGGTAAATACCCAGTTGTTCTGCACCGCGTGGGCCGAACATGGAGATAAATTCCGGGTGCATGGAGACCACTTCGGGGGCGCCCGAGCAGCAGATATGGTGGTTAAGGCATAACACCTCGTCGGTTTTTGCCATCACCAGGTGCAGGTCATGGGAGACCATCAGCACGGCGCAGTTAAGTTCGCTACGCAGTTTATCGATAAGGTCATACAGTGCGACCTGACCGTTGACGTCCACACCCTGAGTGGGTTCGTCTAATACCAGCAGTTCCGGTTTATTGAGCAGCGCGCGGGCGAGCAGTACACGTTGGGTCTCGCCACCGGAAAGTTTTTGCATCGGGGCATCAACAAGGTGTGCCGCATGAACGCGTTTGAGGGCCGGCAGAATATCGTCTTTACGTGTGCCGGGGCGCAAACGCATGAACCGGCCGACCGTGAGGGGGAGGGTGGCATCAAGATGCAGTTTTTGTGGTACGTAGCCGATTTGCAGACGATGGCCGCGCTTGATAGAACCGGAGTCGGGTGCTACCAGCCCCAGCACAACGCGGACAAGTGTCGATTTCCCCGCGCCGTTTGGGCCGAGGAGGGTAAGAATTTTACCCGGCTCTAAATTGAGCGAAATGTCAGACAGGACGCGTCTTTGGCCAAAACTGACAGAGACATTTTCCAGCGTTACCAAATTAGTCATAGCGTTTAAAGGGTTGCACAAGTGATAGAATGTTATAATATCACACCCCACCCATTCATTACGATAAATAGTCGCATAATGTTACATAAAAATACGCTTCTTTGCGCAGCACTCTCAACTGCACTTCTGGGCACCGTTACCGGCACGGCAAACGCCGCCGTTGTGGCCTCTCTTAAGCCTCTGGGCTTCATCGCATCCGCCATTGCAGATGGCGTCACAACCACCGACGTTTTACTGCCGGATGGCGCATCCGAGCACGATTATGCCCTGCGCCCGTCAGATGTAAAACGCTTAAAGAACGCGGACTTAGTCTTTTGGGTTGGCCCGGAAATGGAAGCCTTCATGGATAAGTCAGCGCAACAGATTCCTGGCGCTAAACAAGTGGTCATGGCTACGCTACCGGGCGTGAAACCGTTACTCATGAAAGGCAGTGAGGAAGACGAGCACGATCACGACGGACATGACCACGGCGATGAAAATAGTGACGAGCATCATCATCATGGTGAATACAACATGCATCTGTGGCTTTCGCCAGAGATTGCGCGGATGTCGGCGGTTGCAATCCACGATAAATTAGTGGAACTTATGCCGCAAAGCCGAGCCCGGCTGGATGCCAACCTGACGTCGTTTGAGGCACAATTAGCCCAGACCGATAAGCAGGTCGGTAGCGAGCTGGCACCGCTGAAAGGTAAGGGTTATTTCGTTTTTCATGATGCCTATGGCTACTTTGAAAAACACTACGGACTGACTCCATTGGGTCACTTTACCGTCAACCCCGAAATTCAACCTGGTGCGCAGCGTTTACATCAAATCAGAACACAGTTGGTTGAGCAAAAAGCAACCTGCGTTTTTGCTGAGCCACAGTTCAGGCCAGCCGTTGTTGAAGCGGTTGCCAGAGGAACGTCTGTCCGAATGGGGACGTTAGATCCACTGGGAACCCCCGTCCAGCTTGGTAAAGAGAGCTATTCACAGTTCCTGACCCTGCTGTCGAGCCAGTATGCGAGCTGCCTGAAAGGAGATTAACGAGGAAGTGGATACGTGCAACAGATAGCCCGCTCTGTCGCCCTGGCATTTAATAATCTGCCCCGACCCCACCGCGTTATGCTGGGGTCGCTTACAGTTCTCACTCTTACGGTCGCCGTCTGGCGTCCGTATGTTTACCACCCTGAACACGTTGAATCCGCGCCTGTCGTCAAAGCCATCACGCTTGAAAAGAACGAGATTCGGTCGTTGCTCCCTGAAGCCAGCGAACCTATCGACCAGTCTATGCCGGACGAAGTTGAAGACATTCCGCAGGATGAACTTGACGACAAAACGGCGAACGAAGCCGGTGTGCATGAATATGTGGTCTCAACCGGTGATACGCTCAGCAGCATCCTGAATCAGTACGGCATCGAGATGGGCGATATCAGCCAGCTCGCGTCTGCCGATAAAGACCTGCGTAACATGAAAATCGGTCAACAGCTCTCCTGGACGTTAACGGCCGATGGCGATCTTCAACGTCTGACCTGGGAAATGTCTCGTCGTGAAACCCGTACCTACGACCGCGTAGACGGGGGCTTCAAAATGAGCAGCGAAATGCAGGAAGGTGACTGGGTCAATTCTGTCATGAAAGGTACCGTGGGCGGCAGTTTTGTCAGTAGCGCACGCGATGCCGGACTGAGCAGCAGTGAAATTGGCGCCGTCATTAAGGCCATGCAGTGGCAGATGGACTTCCGTAAACTGAAAAAAGGCGATGAGTTTTCGGTGCTGATGTCCCGCGAAATGCTGCAGGGCAAGCAGGAACAAAGTCAGCTGGTCGGCGTTCGCCTGCGTTCTGAGGGCAAAGATTATTTCGCGATTCGTGCTGAAGACGGCAAGTACTACGATCGCAACGGTACGGGTCTGGCGAAAGGCTTTATGCGTTTCCCGACGTCCAAGCAGTTCCGCGTCTCTTCCAACTTTAACCCACGTCGTCTGAACCCGGTAACGGGCCGCGTCGCACCACATAAAGGTGTCGATTTCGCGATGCCGCAGGGTACGCCGGTACTCTCTGTCGGTGATGGTGAAGTGGTCGTGGCAAAACGCAGCGGTGCAGCGGGTTATTACGTTGCTGTGCGCCATGGACGTACCTACACCACGCGTTACATGCACCTGCGCAAACTGCTGGTGAAAGAGGGGCAGAAGGTTAAACGTGGCGATCGCATCGCGCTTTCCGGTAACACGGGCCGCTCCACGGGGCCGCATCTGCATTATGAAGTGTGGATCAACCAGCAAGCCGTGAACCCGTTAACGGCCAAACTGCCAAGAACAGAAGGGTTGACCGGTTCCGACCGTCGTGATTACCTGGCGCAAGTGAAGGACGTCGTACCTCAACTCCGCTTTGATTAATCTTTGCACCCTGTAAAGCCGGTGCCTTTGCGCGCCGGCTTTTTCTTTTGTAGGAAACGGTGGGCCTCGCTACACTGTCCTTACTTTTTCATTTTTAATACCTGTCTGCCTGCGGAAAATGCATGGAAACGAAGAAAAATAATTCTGAATACATTCCCGAGTTTGAAAAGGGTTTTCGCCATCCGCGCTACTGGGGCGCATGGTTAGGCGTAATGGCATTTGCCGGTGTGGCAATGCTCCCCCCGTCGGTGCGCGATCCGCTGTTGGGTAAGCTGGGGCGTCTGGCCGGGAAACTCGGTAAAAGTGCGCGACGCCGGGCGCAAATCAACCTGTTTTATTGTTTTCCTGAGCAAAGCGATGCCGAACGTGAAGCCTTGATTGACGACATGTTTGCCACCGCACCTCAGGCGATGGTGCTGATGGCCGAACTGGCAATTCGTGGACCGGAAAAAGTCCTGCCGCGTGTTGAGTGGCAGGGTCAGGCCATCATTGATGAGTTGCGGGCGAAGAATGAGAACGTCATCTTCCTGGTTCCACACGGCTGGGGCGTGGATATTCCCGCGATGCTGATGGCGTCGCAGGGGCAGAAGATGGCGGCGATGTTCCATAATCAGGGCAACCCGGTTTTTGACTATGTCTGGAATACTGTGCGTCGCCGTTTTGGCGGCCGCTTGCATGCCCGAAACGACGGTATCAAGCCGTTTATTCACTCGGTTCGCCAGGGGTACTGGGGCTACTACTTACCGGACCAGGATCACGGCGCGGAGCACAGTGAGTTTGTTGATTTCTTCGCGACCTATAAAGCGACGCTGCCAGCGATTGGCCGTTTGATGAAAGTATGCCGTGCGCGCATTGTCCCTCTGTTCCCGGTTTACGATGCGAAGTCACATCGCCTGACCATTCATGTTCGCTCCCCGATGGACGATCTGATGACGGCGGATGACAACACCATTGCCAGACGAATGAATGAAGAGGTCGAAGTGCTGGTCGGGCCAAACCCGGAACAGTACACCTGGATTTTGAAGCTGCTTAAAACCCGTAAGCCGGGCGATATAGAGCCTTATAAACGCAAAGAGCTCTTTCCCAGGAAGTAATCGGTAAAAAAAAGCCCCGCACTGTGCGGGGCTTTCTGTTTCTGTAAGCGTTTACTCGACGGTCAGAATCCGCGTCGTGTTAGTTGTACCTACGGTACTCATCACGTCACCCTGGGTCACGATCACCAGATCTCCAGAGAGCAGGTAGCCTTTATCACGCAGCAAGTTAACGGCATCATTCGCTGCGGCAACCCCTTCGTTTACGCTGTCAAAATAGACCGGCGTCACGCCACGGTACAGGGCGGTGAGGTTCAGCGTGCGCTCATGGCGTGACAGCGCGAAAATCGGCAGGCCGGAGCTGATACGAGAGGTCATCAGTGCGGTACGGCCAGACTCGGTCATGGAGATGATCGCCGTAACACCTTTCAGGTGGTTAGCAGCATACATCGCCGACATGGCAATCGCTTCTTCAACGTTATCGAACTGAATGTCCAGGCGGTGTTTAGAAACATTGATGCTTGGGATCTTCTCTGCACCCAGGCAGACACGCGCCATTGCTGCAACGGTTTCAGCCGGATACTGACCCGCAGCCGTTTCCGCTGACAGCATCACGGCATCGGTGCCATCGAGCACGGCGTTCGCAACGTCCATGACTTCAGCACGGGTTGGCATTGGGTTAGTTATCATCGATTCCATCATCTGGGTGGCAGTGATGACGGAACGGTTAAGCTGACGTGCGCGACGAATCAACGCTTTCTGGATACCAACCAGTTCAGGGTCGCCAATTTCGACGCCCAGATCGCCACGGGCCACCATCACCACGTCAGAGGCCAGAATCACGTCGTCCATGGCATCCTGGCTGCAAACGGCTTCAGCACGTTCAACTTTGGCGACAATTTTGGCGTCGCAACCGGCATCGCGGGCAAGACGGCGTGCGTAGTTCAAATCTTCGCCGCAGCGCGGGAAGGAGACGGCGAGGTAATCCACGCCAATCAGTGCGGCTGTCAGGATGTCGGCTTTGTCTTTTTCCGTCAGCGCTTCTGCAGAGAGACCGCCACCGAGTTTGTTGATGCCTTTGTTGTTTGAGAGCGGGCCGCCAACGGTCACTTCGGTGAACACTTTCATGCCCTGGACTTCCAGCACTTTCAGCTGAACACGGCCGTCGTCCAGCAGCAGGATATCGCCAGGAACCACGTCAGCAGGCAGGCCTTTGTAGTCGATACCGACTTTCTCTTTATCGCCTTCGCCTTTGCCGAGGTTGGCATCAAGGAGGAATTTATCGCCGATATTCAGGAAGACTTTGCCTTCCTTAAAGGTAGAAACACGGATTTTCGGCCCTTGCAAGTCGCCAAGTATAGCCACATGACGTCCCAGTTTTGCCGCAATCTCACGTACTTTATCTGCACGTAATTTATGATCTTCTGCGGTGCCGTGAGAGAAGTTCATACGTACCACGTTGGCGCCCGCAGCGATAACCTTCTCAAGGTTATTATCGCGATCGGTAGCCGGGCCTAAGGTGGTAACGATTTTGGTTCTGCGAAGCCTTCTGGACATGTATTACTCCGTTGTCTAAAACAACCAGGTGTTGCGTGAACTTGAATTCGGTTTACGTCTGCGCCTCAGAGGCGAACAGTGAATTTAACCGAATGGCGTAAGATGTTACAACTTTGTTATTGCTATTAGTGTTTATCGCTTCTGATAAGAAGCTCCTTATCAAAGCGCGATTCTTTGAGTGCTTCTTTGACACGCTTCAAGTTATCCCTGAATTTTGCGCCCCGGCGCAGTGTGAAGCCCGTCGCGAGAACATCGATAACGGTCAGCTGCGCCAGTCGTGACACCATCGGCATATAGATGTCGGTATCTTCAGGAACATCGAGCGTAATGGCCAGCGTAGCCTCCCGCGCCAGCGGCGTATCCGCGGAGGTCAGGGCAATCACCATGGCATCGTTTTCACGCGCCAGCTGCGCCAGTTCAACGAGACTTTTTGTGCGCCCGGTGTGGGAAATCAGCACAACAACGTCGTCATCGCTACAATTCATACAACTCATGCGTTGCAGCACGATGTCGTCGGAATAGACAACAGGGACATTAAAGCGAAAAAATTTGTTCATGGCATCGTGGGCGACCGCCGCCGACGAGCCCAGGCCAAAGAAGGCGATTTTCTTGGCCTGCGTGAGTAAATCCACGGCGCGGTTAACGGAGGTCATGTCGAGTGACTGACGGACATGATCGAGACTGGCCATCGCAGATTCAAAAATTTTGCCTGTATAAGCTTCGACGCTATCATCTTCATCGACATTGCGGTTGACATAGGGCGTGCCATTGGCGAGGCTTTGCGCCAGATGCAGTTTGAAGTCGGGAAAACCGCGTGTATCGAGGCTGCGGCAGAAGCGGTTTACAGTGGGTTCACTGACCCCCGCTTCCTGTGCGAGCGCAGCGATACTGGAGTGAATGGCTTTATCCGGCGTGGCGAGAATCACTTCCGCCACTTTGCGTTCGGATTTGCTAAGGTGTTCCAGTTGAGACTGGATTTTTTCCAGCATATTCATTATTAGCAGCATGCTCATCAGTAAAACGGTTCCACAAAAGTGTAAAACCGTGAAGCGTTTTAGCAAGAATATACCTCCCCGCGTAGCGGTTGGGTAAGTTACAACGAAAAATGTTGTTGTTTTTTTTCATAACATGATCGCAGTCGGATTTTGTCGTTTGTGCGTCTGGCAAATATCCAGCACTTTCAGGGCGAAAACCCAGATTTTTGCGCAAGGATAAAAGAACGCACGGCTGGACAAGTCTTAGCGGTTTCGGGAATTACGTAAAAGCAGTACAGTGCAGTGTAATAAAATTACAACTAAGGCCTGGCATAAGCACCAGGAAAAGCCAACTGAGGAGAATGACATGGCGGTAACGCAAACAGCCCAGGCATGTGATCTGGTCATTTTCGGCGCTAAGGGCGATCTCGCACGCCGAAAATTGCTGCCTTCCCTGTATCAGCTTGAAAAAGCAGGTCAGATTCATCCTGATACGCGCATCCTGGGAGTAGGGCGCGCGGACTGGGATAAAGAAGCCTACACCAAGGTCGTCCGTGAAGCGCTCGAAACCTTCATGAAGGAAAAAATTGATGAAAGTTTATGGGATGCGCTGAGTGCACGCCTGGATTTCTGCAACCTGGATGTAAACGATGTCAAAGCGTTTAATCGTCTGGGTAAAATGCTCGACCAGAAAGAACGCACCACCATCAACTATTTCGCCATGCCGCCAAGCACCTTCGGCGCTATCTGCAAAGGGCTGGGCGAAGCCAAACTTAACGCCAAACCTGCACGCGTGGTAATGGAAAAACCGCTGGGGACATCCCTTGCGACCTCCCGCGAAATTAACGATCAGGTGGGTGAATACTTTGAAGAGTGCCAGGTCTACCGTATCGACCACTATCTGGGTAAAGAAACGGTACTGAACCTGCTGGCGCTGCGTTTCGCAAACTCTCTGTTCGTGAACAACTGGGATAACCGCACTATCGATCATGTGGAAATCACTGTTGCAGAGGAAGTCGGCATTGAAGGTCGCTGGGGTTACTTCGACCAGGCAGGCCAGATGCGCGACATGATTCAGAACCACCTGCTGCAAATTCTGTGCATGATTGCGATGTCGCCGCCGTCCGACCTCACCGCTGACGCCATTCGTGACGAGAAAGTCAAAGTCCTCAAATCCCTGCGCCGCATTGACCGCACCAACGTGCGCGAAAAAACCGTTCGCGGCCAGTATTCCGCTGGCTTCGCTCAGGGCAAAAAAGTGCCGGGTTATCTGGAAGAAGAGGGCGCGAACAAGTCCAGCAATACCGAAACCTTCGTCGCTATTCGTGTGGACATTGATAACTGGCGCTGGGCGGGAGTTCCGTTCTACCTGCGTACCGGTAAGCGTCTGCCGACCAAATGTTCTGAAGTGGTGGTGTATTTCAAAACACCAGAGCTGAACCTGTTTAAAGAATCCTGGCAGGATCTGCCGCAGAACAAATTGACTATTCGTTTGCAGCCGGATGAAGGCGTGGATATTCAGGTGCTCAACAAAGTGCCGGGTCTTGATCACAAGCACAACCTGCAGATCACTAAACTGGATCTGAGCTACTCAGAAACCTTTAACGAAACGCACCTGGCTGATGCTTACGAGCGTCTGCTGCTGGAAACCATGCGTGGTATCCAGGCGCTGTTCGTGCGTCGTGATGAAGTGGAAGAAGCCTGGAAATGGGTCGACTCCATTACAGAAGCCTGGGCGATGGATAACGACTCGCCGAAACCGTACCAGGCGGGTACCTGGGGACCGGTTGCTTCCGTCGCCATGATCACCCGTGATGGTCGTTCCTGGAACGAATTCGAGTAAGGGTTGAGCAGAGAATGTTACTTCATTTTACCGGTAACATGATCTAACACAGAAATCAGGACAATTTTTCATCTTTCAAGCCCCGACTGGATTTCCCAGCGGGGCTTTTTTTATTACACTGGCTGAAGCGATTTTGCCTTTGGGGCGCGTGACTGCGGTAATCCGGTGGTTTTATTCATCAGAACAATATCCAGCAGAACGCCGCCTCGAACAGATAAATTTCAGGAGCCTCTATGAACTCAGTATTGTTACGCGTAACAAATCGTATTGCGGAACGCTCGCGCGAAAGCCGGTCGGCCTACCTTAAACGCATCGAACAAGCGAAGAGCGAAACGGTTCATCGTTCCTCGCTGGCCTGTGGAAACCTCGCGCATGGCTTCGCAGCTTGCCAGCCAGAAGATAAAGCCGGGCTGAAAAGCATGCTGCGTAACAATATTGCCATCATCACCTCTTACAACGACATGCTCTCCGCGCATCAGCCGTACGAAACCTACCCCAACATTATTCGCAAGGCCCTGCACTCTGTTAATGCGATTGGTCAGGTAGCGGGCGGCGTACCGGCCATGTGTGATGGCGTGACCCAGGGTCAGGACGGTATGGAGCTTTCCCTGCTTAGCCGTGAGGTGATTGCGATGTCGGCGGCGGTGGGGCTGTCGCATAACATGTTTGATGGTGCTCTGTTCCTTGGCGTATGCGACAAAATTGTCCCGGGTCTGGCGATGGCGGCACTCTCGTTTGGTCATCTGCCTGCGGTATTTGTACCGTCAGGCCCCATGGCCAGCGGCCTGCCGAACAAAGAAAAAGTGCGTATTCGCCAGCTCTATGCGGAAGGGAAGGTTGACCGTATGGCCCTGCTGGAATCAGAAGCGGCCTCTTACCACGCGCCGGGTACTTGTACCTTCTACGGTACGGCGAATACCAATCAGATGGTGATTGAGTTCATGGGGATGCAGTTACCGGGTTCTTCATTTGTGCACCCGGATGCGCCTCTGCGTGAAGCATTAACTTCGGCGGCGGCCCGCCAGGTGACGCGTCTGACCGGAAACGGCAGCGAATGGATGCCGCTGGGTAAAATGATCGACGAGAAAGCTGTGGTTAACGGTATCGTTTCATTGCTGGCAACCGGTGGTTCGACAAACCACACCATGCACCTGGTGGCGATGGCTCGCGCGGCGGGCATCATCATTAACTGGGACGATTTCTCGGAGCTTTCAGAAGTGGTGCCGTTGATGGCGAAACTCTACCCGAATGGCCCGGCGGATATTAACCACTTCCAGGCGGCGGGCGGTGTGCCGGTTCTGATGCGCGAACTGCTGAAAGGCGGCCTGCTGCATGAAGATGTGAACACCGTGGCAGGGTTTGGGCTGTCGCGTTACACCCTGGAGCCGTGGCTGGATAACGGCGAACTCGCCTGGCGTGAAGGTGCCGCCGCACCGCTCGACACTAACGTGATTGCCACGGTTGATGTGCCATTCTCTCGCCATGGCGGGACAAAAGTGCTCAGCGGCAACCTGGGTCGTGCCGTAATGAAAACCTCTGCGGTGCCGGTGGAGTATCAGGTTATCGAAGCGCCTGCGGTGATCTTCGAAAGCCAGCATGATGTATTGCCGGCGTTTGAAGCCGGTCTGCTGGACAAAGACTGCGTGGTCGTTGTCCGCCATCAGGGGCCAAAAGCGAACGGCATGCCAGAATTACATAAACTTATGCCGCCACTTGGTGTATTATTGGACCGCTGTTTCAAAATAGCGTTAGTTACTGATGGACGTCTCTCTGGCGCATCAGGTAAAGTGCCTTCCGCAATCCACGTCACCCCCGAGGCGTACGACGGTGGTTTGCTGGCAAAAGTTCGCGATGGCGACATGATCCGCGTGAACGGGCAGACGGGTGAATTAACGCTGTTGGTGGATGAAACAGAACTGGCCGCACGCCAGCCACATATTCCTGACCTGAGCGCAATGCGCGTGGGCACGGGGCGTGAAATGTTCGGCGCATTACGTGAAAGACTGTCCGGCGCGGAACAGGGCGCAACCTGTATCGATTTTTAAAAACGACAAGATTATTCGTTCTGGCGAGAGAAAAACTCTGATGAAAAATTGGAAAACGAGTGCAGAAGCAATCCTGACAACTGGCCCGGTTGTACCGGTTATCGTTGTAAATAAACTGGAGCACGCCGTCCCGATGGCGAAAGCGCTGGTTGCGGGTGGTGTTCGTGTGCTGGAAGTGACCCTGCGTACGGCATGTGCAATGGACGCTATCCGCGCCATCGCAAAAGAAGTGCCGGATGCCATTATCGGTGCAGGTACCGTTCTGAACCCGGAACAGCTGAAAGAAGTGACTGAAGCCGGTGCTCAGTTTGCTATCAGCCCGGGCCTGACCGAGCCGCTGCTGAAAGCTGCCACCGAAGGCACCATCCCGTTGATCCCGGGTATCAGCACCGTTTCTGAACTGATGCTGGGCATGGACTATGGTCTGAAAGAGTTCAAATTCTTCCCGGCTGAAGCCAATGGCGGCACCAAAGCCCTGCAGGCAATTGCGGGTCCGTTCTCTCAGGTGCGTTTCTGCCCTACTGGCGGCATCTCCCCGGCGAACTACCGTGACTACCTGGCGTTGAAAAGCGTGCTGTGCATCGGCGGCTCCTGGCTGGTTCCGGCTGACGCGCTGGAAGCAGGCGACTACGATCGCATCACCAAACTGGCGCGCGAAGCTGTCGAAGGCGCTAAATAAGTGATTAAAGCGGCTTGCGTATGTGGGCCACTTTAAAAAGATAAAGCCCGCAGGCAATGAATGTGCCTACGGGTTTTTTTATGATGTGTGTTAACCGCTTACTTTCACTGAGGCTGCCGCGCCTTTTGCCCGTTCAACGGCGTCTTCTATGGTCTCTGCCGTTGCCAGCGCCACACCTAAACGACGCGTACCGTCAATTTCGGGTTTGCCGAACAGACGAACTTGCAGACCCGCACCCACCGCATGCTGCACATTATCAAAAGTCACATTCTGGCTTTTCAGCTCTGGCAGAATCACCGCAGAGGCAGACGGCCCGTACTGGCGAATCTGGCCCACCGGCAGGCCCAGGAATGCGCGAACATGCAGGGCGAACTCGGAAACGTCCTGCGAAATCAGCGTGACCATGCCAGTGTCGTGCGGGCGAGGGGACACTTCGCTGAAAACGACTTCATCACCACATACAAACAGCTCGACGCCAAACAAACCGTGGCCCCCCAACGCCAGAACCACTTTGCGTGCGACGTCCTGGGCACGTTCCAGTGCCAGATCGGTCATGTACTGCGGCTGCCAGGATTCGCGATAATCGCCATCTTCCTGACGGTGACCCACCGGCGCGCAGAAATGTACGCCATCAACCGCGCTCACCGTCAGCAGCGTGATTTCAAAATCGAAATTAACGACACCTTCTACAATCACGCGTCCTGCACCGGCACGACCACCTTGCTGCGCGTACTCCCAGGCCTTCGCTAACTGGTCGTTACTGCGGATAAAACTCTGGCCTTTGCCGGAAGAGCTCATCACGGGTTTAACGATGCAAGGCAGGCCTATCTCATCCACGGCCTTACGAAATGCGGATTCACTGTCGGCGAAGCGGTAACTGGACGTGGGGAGTTGCAGTTCTTCGGCTGCCAGACGACGAATACCTTCACGGTTCATCGTCAGCTTTGCCGCGCGTGCGCAAGGCACCACATGCTGCCCCTGCGATTCGAGCTCAATCAGCATATCTGTGGCAATCGCTTCGATTTCCGGCACGATAAAATGCGGTTTTTCGCGTTCAACCAACGCCTTGAGCGCTTCGCCATCCAGCATGTTGATCACATGAGAACGATGAGCAACATGCATTGCCGGGGCGTCGGCGTAGCGATCAACTGCAATCACCTCGATCCCAAGACGCTGGCACTCTATGGCCACTTCTTTACCTAATTCACCAGAACCTAGCAACATCACACGTGTCGCTGCCGGACGCAGCGCAGTACCTAAAAGAGTCATAGCCATTCTACCGTCAAAAAAACCTGGCCGCAGTATATACGAAAACGTTTGCGCCTGTCTTTTACGACTTGAAAAGTGTACAATAACGGCGGTAGTATACTGGATAAATAAACAGGCATGGAGGATGTATCATGGCGGTCGAAGTTAAATATGTTGTGATTCGTAACGGTGAGGAAAAAATGTCTTTTGCCAGCAAAAAGGAAGCTGATGCTTACGATAAAATGCTCGATCTGGCCGAAGTGCTGGAAAACTGGTTAGGTGAATCTCCGGTGGCGCTGGAAGCCGACCAGCGTGATGTAATGGCAATGTGGCTTGCCGAGCAAAAAGATGTCCTCAGCCATATCTTCAAATCCGGCAAATTGCCGTCTGCTGAAGCGCAGAAAGATGAACCGGCTGCAGAATCCGACGATGTGGCGTTTGACGCCGAGGATGAGAGCGAGACTGACGCCGTTGATATCAAGCGCGCAGCGAAACGCACGGCCGCCTGATCCAGCTTGCACTGCCAGTAATTTGTACCATGCTTTGAATGGGCTAAATGCGCAGGAGAAAAGCATGAAAATAGCAGGAGTGTTATTCGGTACGATATTGCTGGCAGGCAGTTTTGTGGTCTCGGCTGCGGATGACAAGACGGTCACCATTGATAACCAGAAAACGGTAAAATTTCCCACCTGTGAAGGCATGAATGCCGATGGCATTGCAGCCACCGTTAAACGTGACTATCTGCAGAGTCGGGTGGTGCGCTGGGCTGACGATCAAAAAAAACTGGGGCAGGCTGACCCGGTTGCCTGGATAAACCCGAAAGACATTCAGGGCAAAAATGACCAATGGCGTGTGCCTCTGACCGTGCGCGGTAAGAGTACCGACATTCATTACCTTGTTCTGGTGGATTGCAAAGCAGGCAAGGCTGAATATCAGCACCCATAAGCGTTTAGAATTTTCTCATCTTTTGCTGTCTTAGACATTTCCTGACAACCCCTCGCTTACGCTGAACTTTTGGGCAACGCTTAAGCGGGGAACATCATGTCAAACTGGTTAAATCAACTGCAGTCACTTCTTGGACAAAAAGGCACGTCTGGTTCGTCATCGGCGGATCAGGGGCTGGGCAAATTGCTGGTACCCGGTGCGCTGGGCGGACTCGCTGGTTTGCTCGTCGCCAGCAAGTCCTCGCGTAAATTACTGACTAAATATGGTACCAGTGCATTATTAGTCGGCGGCGGGGCCGTGGCGGGTTCCGTGTTGTGGAACAAATACAAAGACAAAGTGCGTACGGCGCATCAAGGGGAACCGCAGTTCGGTCAAACGAGTTCGCCGCTGGATGTGCGGACGGAGCGGTTGATTCTGGCGCTGGTCTTTGCGGCGAAAAGCGATGGGCATATCGATGATAAAGAGCGTGCCGCCATTGAAAATCAGCTGCGGGAAGCCGGAGTGGAAGAGCAGGGGCGAGTGCTGGTGGCGCAAGCCATAGAGCAGCCACTTGACCCGCACCGTCTGGCGCGGGACATCAAAAATGAAGAAGAAGCGCTGGAAGTCTACTTCCTGAGCTGTGCGGCGATCGATATCGACCACTTTATGGAGCGCAGCTACCTGACTGCACTTGGCGATGCGCTGAAGATCCCGCAGGACGTTCGTGAAGGCATCGAATCAGACCTTAAAGAACAAAAACAGGCGTTACCACAGTAATCGTATTGTCACGTTTCGCTTGCATCGGCGGCGGCTTTTGCCACCCTTATAGGGTGTAGAACAAATAAGACAAAAGATATGCCGCCGAAAGCTAAACAAATACCCCACGCCATGACCCTTCATGGTGATACCCGCCTGGATAACTACTACTGGCTTCGGGATGATTCCCGTTCTCAGCCTGAGGTTCTGGATTATCTCCAGAAAGAAAATGAGTACGGTCGCCGCATTATGGCGTCACAGCAAGCGCTGCAGGATACGCTGCTCTCGGAGATTATTTCCCGCATTCCCCCTCACGACATTTCTGCCCCGTATGTGAAAAACGGATATCGCTACAGGCACATCTACGAGCCGGGGAACGAATACGCCATTTATCAGCGCCAGTCTGTTCTGGCCGCGGAGTGGGACGAATGGCAGGTCTTGCTGGACGGCAACAAGCGAGCGGCACACAGCGAATTTTATACGCTGGGTGGTTTTGCCGTGACGCCAGACAACAAACTGATGGCGATTGCCGAAGACTACCTGTCGAGACGGCAATACGGCCTGCGTTTTCGTAATCTGGAAACTGGGAACTGGTATCCCGAAATGCTCGATAATGTTGAGCCTGAATTTGTCTGGGTGAATGATTCTGAGACGCTCTATTACGTGCGAAAGCATGCCACAACGCTACTGCCGTACCAGGTCTGGCGGCATACGGTGGGGACACCATCGACGGATGATGAACTCATTTATGAGGAAAAAGATGACACCTTCTATGTGGGACTGAGTAAGACGACCTCTCAGCACTACATTGTGATTCACCTTTCCAGCGCCACGACCAGCGAAGCCTTGTTACTGGATGCAGAGCTGCCGGATGCGCAGCCTGTCTGTTTCCTGCCACGGCGGAAAGATCATGAGTACAGCCTCGACCATTTCCAGCATACGTTCTATCTGCGCTCAAACCGTGACGGCAAAAACTTCGGCCTCTATCGCACGAAAGTGCGTGATGAGCGTCGCTGGGAAGTGCTGATCCCGGCACGCGATCAGGTCATGCTCGAAGGTTTTACGCTCTTTACCGACTGGCTGGTGGTGGAAGAACGCCAGCGAGGGCTGACCAGTCTGCGGCAAATTAACCGTAAAACCCATGAAGTGACGGGCATTGCCTTTGATGACCCGGCCTATGTGACCTGGGTTGCTTATAATCCGGAGCCTGAAACCTCGCGCCTGCGCTATGGTTATTCATCCATGACCACACCGGACACGCTGTTTGAGCTGGACATGGACACGGGTGAGCGGCGAGTGATTAAGCAGTCAGAGGTGGCCGGATTCGATGCCAGCCAGTACCGCAGCGAACATTTGTGGGTACGTGCGCGGGATGGTGTTGAAATCCCGGTTTCACTGGTCTATCACCAGAAATACTTTCGCAAGGGTGAGAACCCGATCCTGGTCTACGGCTACGGCTCTTACGGTGCCAGCATGGATGCCGATTTTAGCAGCAGCCGGTTGAGTCTGCTGGATCGCGGCTTTGTCTTTGCCATTGCACACATTCGTGGAGGCGGTGAACTGGGCCAGAAGTGGTATGAGGATGGAAAATTCCTCAATAAAAAGAATACGTTTCATGATTACATCGACGTCACCGATTCGCTGCTGGCTCAGGGCTACGGTTCGCCCTTGTTCTGCTACGGTATGGGCGGAAGTGCCGGGGGGTTACTGCTTGGGGCTGTCATCAATGAACGGCCAGCGCTCTTTCATGGTGTGGTCGCGCAGGTGCCTTTCGTTGATACGCTCACCACAATGCTGGATGAATCTATTCCGCTGACCACCGGGGAATTTGAGGAGTGGGGCAACCCCGAAGACGAAACCTATTACCACTACATGAAAAGTTACAGCCCGTACGACAACGTGAGCGCCCATGCCTATCCGCATTTACTGGTGACAACCGGGCTGCATGATTCGCAGGTCCAGTACTGGGAGCCGGCTAAATGGGTGGCGAAGCTACGTGAGCTGAAAACCGACAACAACGTGTTGCTGCTGTGTACCGATATGGATTCCGGTCACGGAGGCAAATCAGGGCGATTCAAATCTTACGAAGGGGTCGCTATGGAGTACGCGTTTCTGATTGGGCTGGCGCAGGGAACCCTGACAGGCTCCCAACAGGGTTAATCGCCAAGATAATGCTTGAGGGTGAGCCGCAGTTCCGGGCTCATCCGATCGAGATTATTAAACAACCAGCGTAAGTACCCGGGGTCGCGCTCGGCGACTTCGGAAACCGCTTTTCCCCGATATTTGCCAAAGGTAAAGGTAGTTATCAGCGCTGGGCGACCGGTGACGGTGGCCATCTGATCCGGCGTCCAGCCTGAGGTGTTCATGATATCAATCAACAGCGCGGCGGTGATGTAGCAATCATAAAGCGCCCGGTGATGATGTAATCCTGGCGGTGTCTGTACGCTTAACTTGCGGGATTTGTAGAGTGCCATGTTGCTGTACTTGATACCCGGCCACAATCTGCGGGCCAGTTTCATGGTGCAAATCCACTCACCGGGCATCTCGGGCAATACGCGCCTGTCGAAGCTGGCGTTGTGCGCCACATACCACTGGCTACCGTAATAATGCGGGATCACTTCTTCAATCCACGGCTGATTCACCACCATGGCTTCGGTTATGCGATGAATGGCCATGGCCTGCGGGCTGATGGGCCTGTCCGGGCGCACCAGGTGGCTCATCGGGTTAACAATCTGCCCGTCAACCACGTCCACCGACGCGACTTCAACAATGCCGCCCTGCAAATCGCAGGTTTCGGTATCAATGACTCTCAGCACGGTTCCCGCTGTCATTTCGCTTTCGGCTCATAAGGCAGGCGTGAAAGATTAACCGACGTCAGGCGGTGGGTGATAAGGCGCTCGCGAAACCAATTGCGCAGGTGTTCCGGCTGTTCACGCTCAACGACTTCGGCAATGACGGGCATATTGTAGCGCTCTTTAAAGGCCACACCTGCCGCCGCCAGATCGACGTTTACTTTGTCCATTTCCTCTTGCGAGAGGTGAGCCAGATTCGTATTCATGCGTTTCTCCTGGGTTAACGCCGCAAAAGGTACTAAGCCTGTCGCAGAAAGACAAGTACGCCGATGATCATACTCGACGCAAACATTATACGGCGTTATTCTCGTCGCTAAATACATAACGAAAAGGAATGACTAATATGCTATTCACCGCAACGCGCATGAGCCGGGGGCTGATCGCTGTCGGCGCGCTACTGACCACCCCACTGGCTTTCGCTCACGCGCATCTGGAAGCACAGACCCCTGCTGCAAATACTCAGGTGACTACTGCGCCCCAGGCATTAACGCTGAATTTCTCCGAAGGTATAGAGCCAAAATTCAGTGGGCTAACGCTAACCAATGCCCAGAAACAAACCATTAAAACCGGTACAGCAACGCGTACTAAAGAAAATAAAGCCCAGCTCGTTGTCCCGCTGGAAGCGTCTCTGCAACCTGGCGATTATACCGTTGACTGGCATGTTGTCTCGGTTGATGGCCACAAAACACGCGGCTCTTACACCTTCACCGTGAAGTAAGCGATGCTCACGGCGAGTTATATCGGGCTGCGATTTATTCATTTCAGCACCTTGATGCTGATTTTCGGCTGTGCCTTCTATATAAGCCGCCTTGCCCCTTTACATCTACAGCGATTAATGACACGTCGATTTCTGCTGCTTCAGCGGGGTTGTCTGTTGTTTACGGTGATGAGTGCGCTGCTGATGTATGTGCTGCAGGGGGGATTGATGGGGGATGGCTGGCAGGATGTCTGGCAGCCTGATACCTGGCTCGCGCTGGCGGGAACCCGGTTTGGCAGCGTGTGGATCTGGCAGATGATCGTTGCCGTCCTCGCACTGGCGGTCGCTTTGCTGCAACCGCTTCATCAGAACAGACTGATGCTGTTGTGTGGCGCGCAACTGCTGCTGATGGCGGGTGTCGGCCATGCAGCGATGCTTGAAGGCATCGCCGGACTGGCGCAACGCGCGAACCATGCGCTGCATTTACTCTGTGCGGCAGCCTGGTTCGGTGGGCTGCTGCCCGTCGTGTATTGCATGAAACTGACACGCCGTCGCTGGCAGAAAGAAACCGTGCTCGCGATGATGCGTTTTTCTCGTTATGGGCACGTTGCGGTGGCCGGAGTGTTAGCCACCGGTGTGATTAATGCGCTTTTTATCCAGGGCACAGTCTGGCCGTGGCATACCGCCTGGGGGCGTCTTTTGTTGATCAAAAGTGCGCTGGTCCTGCTAATGGTGGCAATTGCTGTAGTGAACAGGTATGTTCTGGTTCCACGCTTAAGCCTGAAACATTCACGGGCGCGACAAACACTTATTCTTATGACATGGACCGAAGTGGTGCTGGGCGCATCTGCGCTGGCGATGGTGAGTCTGTTCGCCACCTGGGAACCCTTCTGAGCCGGGGATATGATGAAAAAAAACCTATTGATGTTACTGCTTGCCTTCTCCGCCGCGGCGTCTGCGGCTCCCTCGGTTATTACCGTCAGTCGTTTCGAAATTGGCAAAGATAACTGGGCGTTTAACCGCGAAGAGGTGATGCTGACCTGTCGTCCTGGACATGCGCTCTACGTTATCAATCCGAGCACGCTGGTGCAGTATCCGTTGAATGATGTTGCCGAGCAGCAGGTAAAAAGCGGAAAAACCACCGCACAACCTATCTCCATCATCCAGGTTGATGATGCCTCCCGTCCAGGGGAAAAGATGAGTCTGGCACCGTTTATTGCCCGAGCCGAGACGCTTTGTTAAATAGCGACGCTAACGTTTTGACAGATAATAAAAAACCGCAAGCCTTATTTAATAAGTCTTGCGGTTTTAACATTTTTAAGCGTGACGATAACCTAAATTTTCAGAGCGCTTTGGTTGCAAACTGGAAAACCTGACGCCGTCATCTATTCTTAAAGTGCAAGGCGACTTAGCCTGCATTAATGCCAACTTTTAGCGCACGGCTCTCTCCCAAGAGCCATTTCCCTGGACCGAATACAGGAATCGTATTCGGTCTTTTTTTGGCTCCCGTTTCCGAAAGAGCCGACAGGGTGTAACAGAACATTCGCTCATTCCCTGCGTAAAGTCTGTATACGGGCTAAACCATAACATAGTCTGGTCTACAATCGTCCAGCGTTTTTTTGGAAATGCAGAAACTTTGCGCAGGAGATGGATGATGAATATTACCCGGTTGTCTGACGAACCCAGGGCAACGGTTGAAGGCTTAGCGGCGCTCCTCCACCAGGAATGGTCGGATTTTGAACGCTGGTCAACAAAAGAGAAGATTATCACGCGTCTCACCGAGCGATGCGCGTCGAAACAGGATGGCATGACGCTGGTGGCGCTGGATTCCACTGAATTAGTGGCGACAGCAAGTATTATTCCCTGGGAGCTTACTGATCATCCTGAACGTAAATATTGGCTGGGAGAAGTGCTCACCGTCGAAAAACATCGCGGAAAAGGCGTCGCCAGGACACTAATCCGGGCACTTATTGACGCTTCACTTACTGCCGGCTACCCCGCTCTGTGGCTCTACACGCCCGACCAGCAGGCGCTTTATCACTATTTGGGCTGGCGACGCGTTGAGGAAAGACTCGTCGACAACGAATGGGTTACGGTGATGGTTTACGATCTTTCGCCTTCTCGTGAATCAGATGGCGAGGAAACATAACAAGAGACGATGACCAAAAGGCTGTGCTACTGTCGTATGCAATTTAAACAAAACTGAGGACAACGACATGAGCAAAGATGTTGTGGTAATACTCCCCGGTGGCAAGGTCGAGCATCTTTCCGTTGCTGATGACCTGAAAAAAGTCAGCTATAGAAACGATCAGCGTTCCTTCCTGGATCTGCCAATCGAAACCTATGTGCTGGATGGGGAAGAGTTTCTGATTGCAAAGTTTTCTGACCTGGTCAGTCCCCGGGAAACTGAACAGGCTATCCGGCAATTCTATTAATACCCTTCAACACCGCATTCATTATGAATGCCGCTAGCGGATATTTTTCCTCTGAATCCGATGAGAAGTAAGAAATAACGTGGTGAGGCCTCATATGAGGCCTCGCATTCAGGATGCTTGCTTAACCCATCGACGTCTTTTCGGGATGCAAGTTTTTAACGTGAGCCGGACGCCACAGACCGAGCATAATGCCCCATGTGGGTATTTTTTTTCAGGGCAAAACTGGGTAAAAAAGAATTGATTTCCGTTGCAAACCGGGCAAACAAACTTAAGGTTTGGAATAGCCCCTCCAGACTGTGGAATGGAGTAGCCACACTAACATGAAAAAAATCCCTTTGAGGATATATCGTTAGGTTATTCCCGTCACGCCAGATTCATTTCAGAAAAGCGTATTGCTGAAAGGGGGCAGAATATGACATCTGCCCAGGTGAAGTGTCAGAAATAGTTATTCAGGCTGGACTGTATTTCGTCGAGTAATTGAAAGCGACGACGGTATTCTGCTCTTTTTTTACTGGCAATTTCATCAAGCGGCTTGCGTTCCATTTGCAAAGGTAAACGCCAGCGATAATTATCCGCTTTAACGCCTTCGATAGAAGCCCAAAACTCGTCATAGCTGGCGTGGAAATGCCGACCTTTACTAAAACGATAGCGTAATGCCCGAAAAACATGTCCATTGTCACTGACACCATACACGGCATTAATCCCGGTGCTCGCACACATCTGCCATAAAGTTTCCAGCAGCATGCGTTTAGGGAAAATACCATGACAGGCTTTTGTCGCCGTCTTAATGACGTCGTGGGTGACATTTTTACGTGGCCCCTGCAGGCCGCCTATGACTAATGTCCGCTCGCCATTTTCCTGAGTGACACTAAAAGTGACGCTTGCCAGCAGCGCATTATTACCGTCATAAAACCACAATGTGCTTTCGCCTTCGCGTTCCGCTTTGTGCGCGCCGGACGCATAGACGTAGAAGTCAGACTCATCCTTGCCTTTGAACTGCAAAATCAGCTGCGCGGTGGTGGCTGTGAGCGCTTTTGCGGCGGACTCTGACACGTGATTGTCAAGCCAGTCATAGTGACTGATGATGGCATCGGCACGGCGGGAGGCGCTTAGCCCCAGCGTCAGATAATGCCGATGCGATTTGCTGGGCAATGTCACCTGGGCGCGGAGCTGCTCTTCAAAGCCCTGGCGCTGTGACAGCGCGTCGAGCATTCTGACCGTGGATGGCCAGAACAGCAGCGAGCGCAGCAAAAATTTGAGGCGATAATTGCGCTTACGCCAGATAGGGCCAGGCGTTAAACGGCCGGTAACCAGTTCGCTAATGATATGTCTTTGGGAAGATTGCAGGTTTTTTGTTTGCAGACTGATATTGGACACGATATGCACCTCTGAATGTTTCAAAGGGTATTCTAGAGATTGCAGAATTATAAATTAACGGGGTGCAAAGCTTTATTTACGGTTCGTTTAGGGCTGATTGAGGTTAACGGCAATTTCCACGACGGACGGGCAGAGTCAAGTCTTCTCTCTATACTAATTATGAGGGGGATATATGTATCAACGTATCGACGGTGAGAAGTGGCGTCATATATGGATTGTGGGCGATCTGCACGGTTGTTTTCAGCAGCTGGTGGCCAAATTACGCGAGCAACGCTTCAATCCCTGGCAGGATTTGATAATTAGCGTAGGTGACCTTATTGACCGAGGCCCTGATAGTCTTGCATGCCTGCAATTATTGCGAAAACCCTGGTTTAAAAGCGTGCGGGGGAATCATGAACAAATGGCTCTCGATGCGCTGTCAGCGGGAGAAGCGAGCATGTGGTTATTCAATGGCGGAAACTGGTTTTCGCAGTTGCAGGAAGATGAGCATCAGCATGCCGAGCAGGCATTACTCTCCTGCGCGCAGCTACCGCTTATTCTGGAACTCCATTGTCAAAGCGGAATAAATATCATTGCTCACGCGGACTACCCGGCCACGGAATATAAGTGGCAGCAGACGCTGGATGAGCAAGCAGTATTGTGGAGTCGGGAGCGGATAAATAGTCATATATCCGGCGTGGGAAAAGCCATTCCGGGAGCTGACCATTTTTGGTTTGGCCATACGCCACTTAAACAGCGACTCGACGTTGCGAATCAGCATTATATCGACACCGGTGCCGTATTTGGTGGTGAACTGACGATGGTGCAAGTGCAATAGCTAAAAATCGCTGTATTCCTGCGCCGGGCGCCAGAAGCCATCAATGAAATCTTCGACCGGATAACATCCACCATAGCGTAAACGCTGAACGTCCATTGCCACCAGGCACTGCCGCTCGGTATTGAAGACATCAACCACGATGTCGTCACAGCCACCATCCAGGTAACATACAAACAAAACCAGTGCGAACATTCCATCCTCGGACAATGACAACCTGATGTTATTGTAGGGGATGAATGGGGGCAGGGGAAATGAAGCGGGTAAATAACCCGTCTGGCGGACGGGTTCCCATTGGATCAGGCAAGGCGCATAACCCAGGTGTCAGACTTTTGATCGTAATGCTCGCGATATAAAACAGAATGTTCGCCGTCAAGGATCGCCGGAATGCTGGTTTCCGCGTCCCAGGCATCAAGTTGCATACATAAATCCGGGTCGGATGAACAGGGAATACGTAACGTTCGCTCGCCCTGATTTTCACCCTGCAACTCGGCATCATCGATTTCGAAGGCGCCGATACGCACGCTGGTTTTCGTCATAATGCTCTCCGTTGATGGATAAGTGTGGTACGACCAGTGCAGCCGTCCACTTTTTAGCCTGGTACAACAAATTGCAAGACGCCAGTCAGAACGTGCGTTTTTTTCTAAGGCGTGTCGTGGCTGGCGAACAAGCGGCCATCACGAACCAGTTCCCTGGGGTAGCTGTTTTTCAGTCGTGAGCCGATTTTCTTCGCCAGACCCAAAGGCTGGTGCTGGTACGTCACGATAACGTCGTCATGAACAGGCACCGTTTGCGGATAAACATCACGCCCCCGATACCACTCTTGCGCTTCAACATGAGATAACTCAAAGGCCAGCGGGTTCTGCGTGCCCGCCAGCGCGATGACGGCCTCATGCTGCCAGCGGAAGCCTTTGTTATGGCTCTCAGCGAGTTTCAATCCGATGCGTGAGAAACGCACCTTACCAATAAGCGGCTCAACGGCGTCCGGGAATAACCAGATTTCTTTATCACGCTGCCAAAGCTGCATGTCCACCGGCCAGCTGAGACCCACAGCGGCAGCTGCGGCGGTTAACACAGCCGCCTCACGCGGTTTTACGCGAGCAAACGGGAAATTCCCCACTTTGTATTGCGGCGCGGGCAGTGGCGGGAGGCTTGCACGTTTGCGTAGCCGGGCCACGAAGAAACCTTCGCAGTCATAAATCTGCGGGAACACATGCAGGAAACCCTCTTCCGTCAGGGCCTGAGTGGCACCGGCAAACAGTTCGCCAAGTGGAACGTATTCAACCGCGTCAGGGTATTGCTGCATGAGCCAGAGGCAGACGGCTTCGTTTTCATCGCGGTTGAGTGTGCAGGTGGAATAGACCAGGGTACCCCCCGGACGCAGCGCGTGAAAGGCGCTGTCGATAAGCTCCCGCTGGGTTGCGGCAATTTCAAGATTGCTGGCGTGTGACCAGTTTTTCAGGGCATCAGGGTCTTTACGGACCACGCCTTCGCCAGAGCAGGGCGCATCCAGCAGGATGGCATCGAACATTTCGGGTAATGCCGGGCCAAAGACGCGTCCGTCGAAATGCGTTAACGCGACGTTGCCAATGCCACAGCGGCTGATATTGGCATGCAGGACCTTAACGCGGCTTGCGGAATACTCATTGGCAAGGATGGTACCTTTGTTCCCCATGCGTGCGGCAATCTGGGTGGTCTTCGAACCAGGAGCCGCAGCCACGTCCATCACACGCGTGGGCATCTCGCCGTCGGCAAACAGCGCACTTACCGGCAGCATGGAACTCGCTTCCTGAATGTAAAACATGCCACTCAGGTGCTCAGCAGTACTGCCCAGCGGCAGAGCATCCTCATCTTCCCTTTCAATCCAGAAACCTTCCTCACACCAGGGGATAGGCGTCAGCTGCCAGCAGTAAGGCGCGACCAGTGTCAGAAAATCGGCGACCGAAATTTTCAGCGTGTTGACACGAATACTGCGGCGCAAGGGACGCTGGCAGGCGGCAATAAAATCATCGAAGGAGAGGGTGGCAGGCATTGCATCACGCATTTGTGCCAGAAATTCGTCAGGAAGATAAACAGCGTTTTGAGCCACGAGGAACACCACAGGGAGTCGAACAGGCGCGCAGTGTAACATAATCGCTCCGGCGCGGGCACGCCGGAGCTTTCAGGGCATTAGCGGGGCAGGGCTGTCCCCCACTGACGCCATTCTTTCGGTTCACTTTCCAGCAGCAGGAAGTGTTTATCCGGCTGCGCTTTAGGAGAAAGTGGAACGCCTGGCGGGGTGGCAAAGGCGACACCACCACGGATGAACTGATTGAAGGTACCCGTTTTCACCACGCCGCCGGTCAGACCAAAGTCCAGCGAATACCCCGATGCGAGCCAGAAGACCGAGTTGCTCCGCACCAGATGCTGGTAACGCTTACTGATGCGCAATCCGATCATGACCCGGTCAGACAGTGAACCGAGCACCAGGCCCGTAACGGTCCCGACTTCAATTCCGCGGAACAACACCGGCGTGCCGATATTCAGTGAGCCTGCTTCCGGTGCTTCGACCACAATGTTCAGGCCGTCGAGATAGCGGGAGTCGGTGATGGTGGTTTCCTGAATCTCAAAATCCCGTCGCGCATCGCCATGCCCCGGTTCAACGTTGATATAGGGCTGTAAAATCGTATCAAGGTGTTCAACACCGGCGGCGGAGATTTGCGGCGTCACGACGGAAAAACGGGTGCCGCCACGGGCGAAGGTCTGCACATATTCCGGGTATAGCACCGCGGTGGCCTGCACTTCACTGCGATCGGCAATCAACTGCAGATTTGAAATCTGGCCGATATCAATACCCAGATAACGAATCGGCATCCCGGCGGCGAGTTTGCCCGCATCATAAGCGTGCAGGGTTATCTGGCTCCCCACCGCACGCGCGGTGGTTTCAGACGCATAAAGAATGCGCTTATCGCCTTTGCGGGCGCTGGCCCCTGCGCCACTGAGGTTATCAAAGCTGATGGCCCCTTTGATGGCGCGCGACAGCGGTGACGCCTGCACGGTCAATCCGCTGCCGTTAAGCTGCACTTTTGCCCCGCCTTCTGCCCAGAACACGCTGTTGCTGGTTAGCAGGGAGCGAAACTCGGGTTTGATGTGCACTTCGATATCAAAAGCATTTGCACGTGGGCGCACGGTGATGATTTCGCCGACCTGGAATTTGCGGTACAGCACCACGGAACCGGCCTGGACATCCGGTAGCGTATCAGCCGTCAGCGTCAGGGTGGTGGTGGGGAGGTCACTGAGGCTGTTTTCCAGTGCTTTGTCCAGATTCGCGTAGAGCGGGTAGTCCGATTTCATGTCGCCTTTGCTGCCCGGCAAAATGCGAATCCCGCCGCTGAGCCATTCATTGGCGCTGGCGGCAAGGAACTCCACCCCGTCGAGGCCGACTTTGACGTCCACGCGACTGTTGACCACAAATTTGCTGTCACCCTTCACCAGATCCCGGTACTGCGGGTCTATGGCGATGGCAAAAGAAACGCCTTTGTTGGTCAGCTCTCGTTGCAACACCTGGCCGACCTGCACGCCGTGAAGCACCAGCGGTTGCCCGGCATCAATACCATAGCTCTCCGGTGCCTGGAGGTTAAGCGTCACGACGCCCGGCTCCTGTAACAGCGTTTTATCAGCAGGAAGCACCACAAAGTGGTTACGCGCCTGGCCTTCACCTGGCACCAGTTCAAGGGTGGTTCCGGTCAGTAATGCACTGACGCTGGCGTTGTCCAGCGAGAGTTTGGGACTGCGCATTTCGATCCGCGTATTGTCGCGCAGCAGATTCACCACGCTCGGATCCACGGTCATCTCGCCCGTGACAGTGCCGCCGGGATCCAGATTGATTTTTGTCAGCTCGCCCACTTCCAGACCCTGATACATCAAGGGCGTGGAGCCTGCCTTTAACCCTTTTCCGTCGGGCAAATCAAGTTTGACCAGCACGCCGCGCTGGCTATGCGCCAGGTCTTCGTACAGGCCAAATTCATCGTCCTGCGTGGCGTGGGCAGAATCTTCCGGGGAGTCAAACGCAATGGCACCGTTGACCAGTGCGGCAAGGCTCTCAAGCTTCACTTTTGCGCCACTCAGACTGACATCGGCATCTACCCCGGAAACGTTCCAGAAACGACTGCCTTTTTTGATCAGGTTGGTAAAGCGTCGCTCGATGAGCACATCAATCGTCACACCCTGTTTATTGGTGTTGATGGAGTAGTCGTAAACACGGCCCACCGGGATTTTGCGGAAATAGACTAACGAACCACTGTTCAGCGAACCGAGATCCGGGGCATGCAGATGGATCATCAGCTCGCCGTTATTGAGACGGTATTTGGGTTGCGTATCCAGAGCGGTGAAGTGCTCCTGCGGCTCGCCTTTGCCGGGCATCATGCCAATGTAGTTACCGCCGACCAGTGCATCGAGTCCGGAAACGCCAGCCAGGGACGCTTTAGGCGTCACCAGCCAGAATTGCGTATCGCTGCGCAATGCATCCTTCATGTTGGCCTTAATACTGGCGCGCACTTCGATTTTTTTCAGGTCTTCACTCAGGCGAATATCCTGAACCGTGCCGACTTCCACACCCTGATAGCGAACAGGGGTTCTGCCCACCACGATGCCGTCTGCTGACATAAAATCGATAGTGACGGTATTACCGCGATCTTCATAACTGTTCCAGACGAGCCAGCCTGCAATAAACAGCGCAATAACCGGCAAAATCCAGAAAGGTGAAATGCGACGTTTGGTTTTAATGCGCGCTTCAGTCGGCGAAGCGGGGGTTTCCTGACTCATGTGCATCCCAAAGTAAGCGGCTGTCCAGCCATTCCACAGCAAGAATAGTCAATATTACCGCTGCGCCGAAGTAAAACGCAGCCGGTCCCATCGTAAATGCGAGCAACTGGTCGCGATTAATCAATGACATCGTCAATGAGATGACAAACAGATCAAGCATGGACCAGCGACCAATCCACGTGACAATACGTAATAAAATGAGGCGTGCGCGTAACCCCTGCTCGAATTTAAAGTGGATGCTCAGCAGGAGTGTAAACATCACGATAACTTTGGTAAATGGCACCAGAATACTAGCAATGAAGACCACGGCGGCAACGGCGACGTTACTGTTCGCCAGGGAAAGGATGCCAGACATGATCGTATCCTGCTGGCGCGCACCGTTAATGTACACCACCGAGATGGGCATCAGGTTTGCCGGGAACAGCAGGATGACGGAGGCAATAAGCGCGGCCCAGCATTTTTGTACACTTTGCCGACGACGATAGCGCAGAGGAATATGGCAGCGTGGGCATCGGCCCCGAGGGTCAGGGAACCCGGTGAAATGGCATCCCAGACAGACGCGCAACTTTTCATCTGGCCGCTTAGCCGGGCGCTGGGGATAGAAGCGTTCCCAGAGCTGCTCAACGTTCAGATGGATGATGGTCATAATGCTCAGGATGACTAATGCAATGAAAGCGATAAGCCCAATGCCAGGACTCAGGAAGGCATAATCCTGAACTTTGATGGAGGCAACGCCAATACCGACAAGGTAGATATCCAGCATTACCCACTCTTTAAGCTTCTCCAGCATCAACAGAATGGGGCGAAGATTCATGCCCAGAATGTTGCCCAGCCACAGGTAAGCAATGGCTGCGACCAGAATGAGTGGGGCGCCGACCGTGCAAAACAGCACCATGGCTGCGGTTAGCGGATCGCCCTGAGCGACGATTTGCCAGATGCCCTGAAGCATATCGGCATCAATTCGCACCCCCAGTAAGTAAAAATGGAGCAGCGGTTCGCTCCAGGCGAAAGGCATCAACAACAGCATTGTGACCGCCATAGCGGCCAGCCGCGTTAACGACCAGTCTCGTCCGTCACGGATTTTGGCGTCACAGCACGGACAAAAGGCACTTTGGTGCGATTTCATAACGGGGAGTGCAAAAAGCGTATCGCATTGCGGGCAACGCTGATAGTGTGCGCGTGGCAATGCATCGCCGATGGCGTGAACGGCCATTTTTTTTGCAGGTGTTATCTGTCGGTTTTTGAGGGCCATTGCATGCAAATGAATAAATCGGGAATGCTTCTATCTTAACTCATGAATGGAACTTCTTGAGCATCAACGCATTTAATGCTTATTTTAATAGGCTATGCAGTGAGACCAAAGTACGACTTAAAGTGATTGGAAAATGAACAAAACAGAATTTTACGCGGATTTAAACCGTGACTTTCAGGCATTAATGGCAGGCGAAACCAGTTTTTTAGCCACTCTGGCGAATACCAGCGCGCTGCTCTTTGAGCGCTTAAGTGGTGTGAACTGGGCAGGATTTTATCTTCTCGAAGGCGAGACGCTGGTTCTGGGGCCGTTCCAGGGCAAATTAGCCTGTGTTCGTATCCCGGTTGGCCGCGGTGTCTGCGGGACTGCCGTTGCGCACAACAGCGTGCAACGAGTAGAAGATGTGCATCAATTTGACGGGCATATCGCCTGCGATGCAGCCAGCAATTCTGAGATCGTATTGCCGATTACGGTGAATAATAAAATCATCGGGGTACTGGATATCGATAGCGTTGAGTTTTCACGCTTTTCGACTGACGATGAACGTGGCCTGCGTGAGCTGGTTTCTCACCTGCAAAACGTTCTCGAATACACCGATTATAAAAAATTCTTTACGGACGTCGCAGGATAATCAACGGATAACGTAGCAATTACTGATAGCGTCATTATAATGACGCCTGTTCATGCCTGCGCTTGTTGGCAACGTCCGTTGTAATCAGGAAATTTCATGGAAAATCAACCTAAGTTGAATAGCAGTAAAGAAGTTATCGCGTTTCTGGCCGAACGTTTTCCCCAGTGTTTCAGTGCTGAAGGTGAAGCGCGTCCCCTGAAAATTGGTATTTTTCAGGATTTAGTTGAGCGTGTTGAAGGTGAGATGAGCCTCAGCAAAACTCAGCTTCGTTCAGCCTTACGTCTTTATACATCGAGCTGGCGTTACCTTTACGGTATCAAAGCTGGCGCGATCCGTGTTGACCTCGACGGCAACGCCTGTGGCGCGCTGGATGAGCAACACGTAGAGCACGCTCGTAAACAGCTTGAAGAAGCCAAAGCCCGCGTTCAGGCACAACGTGCTGAGCAGCAGGCGAAAAAACGAGAAGCTGCCGCAGCTGCTGGCGAGACAGAAGACGCGCCGCGTCGTGAGCGCAAACCGCGTCCTGCTCCTCGTCGTAAAGAGGGCGGTGAACAAAAAGCGCGTGCTGAGAAGCCTGCCGCGAAACCCCAACGCGCACCGAAAGAAGAACGCCATACTCCAGTTTCAGACTTATCTGTACTGAGCGTGGGTCAGAGCCTTAAGGTAAAAGCGGGTAATAATGCGATGGACGCTACCGTCCTGGAAATCACCAAAGATGGCGTTCGCGTACAGCTTACTTCGGGTATGTCGATGATTGTACGCGCAGAACATTTGATGTTCTGAAACGGAGGCCTGGCCTGGCATGAACACTTTGTTTAAGCGCACCGCGTTGGCTGGCCTGTTGTTAATAACAGGCCAGGTATTCGCAGTAGAAGATATTACTCGTGCTGATCAAATTCCGGTGTTAAAGGAAGAGACGCAGCACGCAACGGTGAGCGAGCGTGTAACGTCTCGTTTTACTCGTTCTCATTATCGTCAATTCGATCTGGATCAGGCCTTCTCGGCAAAGATTTTCGATCGCTATCTGAATTTGCTGGATTACAGCCATAACGTGCTGTTAGCCAGTGACGTAGAGCAGTTCGCACAGAAGAAAACCGTGCTGGGTGATGAGTTACGCACCGGCAAACTGGATGTCTTTTACGATCTCTACAACCTCGCACAAAAACGTCGCTTCGAACGCTATCAGTATGCGTTGAAAGTGCTGGAACGTCCGATGGACTTTTCCGGCAACGACACTTTCAACCTCGATCGCAGCAAATCGCCCTGGCCAAAAGATGAAGCCGAGCTGAATGCGCTGTGGGATAGCAAGGTCAAGTACGACGAATTAAGCCTCAAACTTACGGGTAAAAACGATCAGGAAGTCCGTGACACCCTGACCCGTCGTTACAAGTTTGCGATTCGTCGTCTGGCGCAAACCAACAGTGAAGACGTGTTCTCGCTGGCAATGACCTCTTTCGCTCGCGAAATCGATCCGCATACGAACTACCTGTCGCCGCGCAATACCGAACAATTCAATACAGAGATGAGCCTGTCGCTGGAAGGAATTGGTGCAGTACTGCAGATGGATGATGACTACACGGTCATTAACTCGATGGTTGCCGGTGGTCCGGCGTCGAAGAGCAAAGCGATCAGCGTAGGTGACCGCATTGTTGGCGTCGGTCAGACCGGGCAGAACATGGTCGATGTGATTGGCTGGCGTCTTGATGATGTTGTTGCACTGATCAAAGGACCGAAGGGTAGCAAAGTGCGACTGGAGATTTTGCCGGCAGGTAAAGGCACCAAAACTCGCACCATTACCCTGACGCGTGAACGTATTCGTCTTGAAGACCGTGCCGTTAAGATGTCTGTTAAGGACGTTGGCAAAGAAAAAGTCGGCGTGCTTGATATTCCTGGTTTCTATGTGGGTCTGACGGATGACGTTAAGGTTCAACTGCAGAAACTGGAAAAACAGAACGTCAGCAGCGTGATTATCGACCTGCGTACCAACGGCGGCGGAGCACTGACAGAAGCCGTTTCGCTGTCTGGCCTGTTTATTCCGTCAGGCCCGGTGGTTCAGGTTCGCGATAACAACGGCAAAGTGCGTGAAGATAGCGACACCGACGGCGTGGTTTACTACAAAGGGCCACTGGTTGTTCTGGTTGACCGCTTCAGCGCGTCTGCGTCGGAAATCTTCGCGGCAGCCATGCAGGATTATGGCCGTGCACTGATTGTGGGTGAACCGACCTTTGGTAAAGGCACTGTTCAACAGTACCGTTCGCTGAACCGTATTTACGATCAGATGCTGCGCCCGGAATGGCCTGCGCTGGGCTCTGTTCAGTACACCATCCAGAAATTCTACCGCGTGAATGGTGGCAGTACGCAGCGTAAAGGTGTGACGCCAGACATCATTATGCCAACCGGCACGCAAGAGACCGAAACCGGTGAGAAATTCGAAGACAACGCATTGCCGTGGGACAGCATCAACGCTGCCACCTATACGAAGTCGGGTGATATGAAACCGTTCGGACCTGAGCTGCTGAAGAAACATGATGAACGTATCGCGCAGGATCCTGAGTTCCAGTACATCGTTAAGGACATTGCCCGTTTCGATGCCCTGAAAGATAAGCGTAACCAGGTCTCTCTGAATCTGGCGCAGCGTGAGAAAGAGAATGCGGAAGACGATGCTATTCGTCTGGGGCGCCTCAACGATCGCTTCAAACGCGAAGGGAAGCCGTTGCTGAAGAAACTCGACGACTTGCCAAAAGATTACAAGGAACCGGATCCTTATCTGGATGAGACGGTTCACATCGCGCTTGATCTCGCCGCGATGGACAAAGACAAACCGGCGGTTCAACCCGCTCCCGCGAAGTAACTCCCCAACAGGCACAAGAAATTGTGCCTGTTTTTTTAACAAGTTCATCCTGGCGTAAGCGTTGTGCTACAAAATGTAAAGTTGTGTCTTTCTGGTCACTTACGGCATTCGAATGCTTGAAAATAGCGCCATTACCCATACGATGTGGGTAATCGCATTGTGCGTGTTGTTAAATAGAGGTTAAAAGAAAATTATGATGCGTATCGCGCTCTTCCTGCTGACCAACCTGGCCGTAATGATGGTGTTTGGCCTCGTGCTCAGCCTGACGGGTATTCGATCAAGCAGCGTTCAGGGCTTATTGATTATGGCGCTGTTGTTTGGTTTTGGCGGCTCCTTCATTTCGCTCCTGATGTCGAAATGGATGGCGCTGAAATCTGTGGGCGGTGAAGTCATTGAGCAACCCCGTAACGATATGGAACGCTGGCTGATGGATACGGTCGCAAACCAGTCCCGCCAGGCGGGCATTGCCATGCCGCAGGTCGCTATTTACCATGCGCCGGATATCAACGCCTTTGCAACCGGAGCACGCCGTGATGCATCTTTGGTGGCGGTAAGCACCGGGCTGTTACAGAACATGAGCCGCGACGAAGCAGAAGCCGTTATTGCCCATGAAATCAGCCATATTGCGAACGGCGACATGGTGACGATGACCCTGATTCAGGGTGTGGTGAACACCTTTGTTATTTTTATCTCGCGTATCCTTGCGCAAATCGCCGCAGGCTTTATGGGAGGGAATCGTGATGAAGGTGAGGAGAGCAATGGTAACCCGCTGATTTACTTCGTCGTGGCAACGGTACTGGAGCTGGTGTTCGGTATTCTCGCGAGCATCATCACCATGTGGTTCTCACGTCATCGTGAATTCCATGCAGATGCTGGTTCGGCCAAACTTGTTGGCCGCGAGAAAATGATTGCTGCGTTGCAGCGTCTGAAAACCAGCTACGAGCCACAGGAAGCCAGCACCATGATGGCCTTCTGTATCAACGGTAAATCCAAATCCCTGAGTGAGCTCTTTATGACTCACCCGCCGCTGGATAAACGTATTGAAGCACTGCGCAGCGGTGCGTACCTCAAGTAATCCGTGGCATAACAAAAAAAGCGCGTCCTGGACGCGCTTTTTTTATGCCTGAAATCAGCGCAAGAGAGGCTGGGCTTATTCGCGAAAATCAAACGAAAAGTCGGCAATGTACTGGTCGCCCGCAGAGGCAACGGCTTTTGACAGTGCCTGATAATAGCGCTCCACGCCATAAGCTTCGATTTTCTGAATTTGTTCCCGGATGGGCGCACAAAACAGCTCGGCATTGCCTGCTTCCACACGTTTATTGTTCGGGGGCAACTCGTTGGTGATGCATTTAAACCAGGTCCTTACCGCGCCCTTGAGTGTGACCGGCACCCGGGACACATCCTCTTTATCGGTGAGGATCTGCAGCGTCGGGAATGCGTTGGCATTCACAGCGTCTTTCAGACGGGCAAAGAATTGTTCAAAAATTTCAATGGAGCCAATATCGTGGATCTTTGGCTTGGTGGTGATTCGATTTTTATTTCCTGCTCTGCTCGCGAAGCTGTTTTCCTGCGGTGCGCTGGATTTGAGGAGTCCCAGGTTAAACAGCAAATCACAATGTTCTCTGCGCTCTTTAAGCGGCCAGGTCATCAGCTCTTCAATAAATTTAGGCGCACTGACATCGGCAAGATGGTGGTTTATCAGCCACTGAGAACGAGAAAATTCACCGGGAGAGATAAACCAACTCGGTGTTTCTGTAAAACGATGCGATGTTCCATTGTTGTCAAATTCAATAAATTCGTTGCCTTCGTTAAAGGCAAAACGGCAATTCTTGAAGCTGGTGATCGTGGTATTAACGATTAGCGCATCTCTGACAAATTTCACGACCTCAGCACTTATCACAAATGCAGTCTGTTCCTCAGAACGGATCACATTCATTAACGCTTGCACGTCAGGTACACCGGGTTTCAAAGCAGGGAATTCCAGAAATAAGTGATGCATGTTGGCCAGTTCCTCTTGTTCTAAGCCAGTGAGAATAACACACCGCCCAGGCTCAGACCATGTGTGGCAAGTGCGAGGATAGTCTTCTTTTTTCTTTCCTCGAAGAGAGAAAAAAATGACGACATAGAACCAGAAGTCACGAGGCAGTCAGATAAATATTTCGTGTATTCAATATGCTGTTCGGCGGGTTCTTTTTGGCATTGACTGATGGATGTCTTTGAGTGCAAATGAGTGATGAAGCGCGCGGCAACGTTTACCCCTTTTTAGTCTGTTAATGCGTGACCAAAAGTGACAGGTAAACGCGCCTAAAGTGAGGTGACTTACGACACTCTGGGTTGGGTGATGCGCAATCCGCTGACAATCGCCGCGACGGTGGCCAGAATGCCTGCAAGCAGCAACGATGTGTGCGTGCCACTGTCATTAAACATGTTAAACATCAGCGCGACCAGAGCAGCACCCGTGCTTTGTCCTAACAGACGAGCGGTGCCGAGCATGCCGCTGGCACCTCCGCTTCGCTGGCGAGGGGCGGAAGAGATGATGGTGTGATTGTTTGGCGACTGGAACAAACCGAATCCGGCACCGCATAGCGCCATACGCCAGATGATATCCACATCGGCAGGCATTGCGGGTAACAAGGCGAGGGCAAACAATCCGACGGCCATCATGGCGAGCCCAAGAGCGCCCAACAATCCTGCGTGTACCCGCTCAATTAAATAGCCCGCAAGTGGTGCCATGACCATGGTGGCCAGCGGCCAGGGCGTCAGGAGCAAACCCGTTTCTACTTCGCTGCGCCCAACGACCGTCTGCAGGAAAAAGGGCAGGGAGACCAGTGCCAGCATCTGTGCGCAAAATGAGCAGATGGAGGTGCAAATAGAGAGAGAAAACAGCGGGATGCGCAACAAATCTACGGGTAGCAACGGGGTCGGTAAGCGCAATTGTCGACGGACGAATACCGTACCAATGATCAGCATGGCGACGATTTCGCAGAGAATCAGCGTCGTGGATTGACCCTGTGCAAAGCCACTCAATGCGGTTATCAGCAACCCGAAGGTCAGGGCATTCATGACCGCGCTTGGCAAATCAAATTTGGGCATCACACTGCGTGCGCCATTGGGTGGCAGATAACGAATGGCGAGCAGCAGGGCAATGATCCCCAGTGGCACGTTGATTAAAAAGAGCCACTGCCATGAGGCGACGGAGAGAATGGCGGCTGCGATTGTGGGGCCAGCGGCAGAAGAGACCGCCACCACAAACGAGTTGATACCCATGCCTCGTCCTAACTGACGCTGCGGGTAAATAAGCCTGATAAGCGCTGTATTCACACTCATGAGCGCCGCACCGCCGAACCCTTGAGCCACGCGGGCAAAGGTGAGCGTCATGAGTGAATCTGACAGTGCACAAAAAAGTGAGGTGAGGGTAAAAAGAACCAGACCATATTGATAAACCCGGCGATAGCCGAACATGTCGCCCAGGAACGAGAGCGTTAACAACGAGACAACGATGGCTATCTGATAAGCATTCACGATCCAAATTGAACTGGCGGGGGACGCATTCAGGTCGCGCGCTATAGTAGGAAGGGCAACGTTGGCAATTGCCCCATCCAGCACCGCCATGGTGATACCAATAACAATCGTCAAAATAGCGCCATAGCGCTGGGGCAAAGCCAAGCCGTCAGACGTCGATTTTTGCATAGAGGGGTAAATTTTTGAGAATGAGACATTTGTATAATGATTCTATCATCGGGATTTCGGTTTTATATCGCAGATTTGTAACGAAGTTGGCACGCACGCATTGCGGCAGCGTGACGAGAAATTTATAATAAAAACCCATTCTAATTTTTATAAAACACTGGCGATGAGGTGATTAATGGCAATCGCAGATTTGGATAAACAGCCAGATTCTGTTTCTTCCGTACTGAAAGTATTTGGCATTCTGCAGGCGCTGGGCGAAGAGCGTGAAATCGGCATCACTGAGCTGTCACAGCGTGTCATGATGTCAAAAAGTACTGTGTATCGCTTTTTGCAAACCATGAAATCGTTAGGTTACGTTGCTCAGGAAGGCGAGTCCGAAAAGTACTCATTAACGCTCAAACTTTTTGAGTTGGGTGCACGGGCGCTGCAAAACGTGGATTTGATTCGCAGCGCGGATATCCAAATGCGTGAGCTTTCTCGTCTGACGAAAGAGACGATTCACCTGGGTGCACTGGATGAAGACAGCATTGTTTACATCCACAAAATCGATTCGATGTACAACCTGCGCATGTACTCGCGCATTGGCCGCCGTAATCCGCTTTACAGTACAGCAATCGGTAAAGTGCTACTGGCATGGCGCGAGCGTGAAGAAGTCCTGCAAATCCTGGACGGCGTAGAGTACAAACGCAGCACTGACCGTACCATTACCAGCACTGAAGAGCTGTTAACGATGCTGGATGTGGTGCGCGAGCAGGGTTATGGCGAAGATAATGAAGAGCAGGAAGAAGGGTTACGCTGTATCGGTGTACCGGTGTTTGACCGCTTTGGTGTGGTGATCGCCGGGTTGAGTATTTCCTTCCCGACGCTGCGTTTCTCGGAAGAACGCTTGCATGAATATGTGGAAATGCTTCATCAGGCGGCACGAAAAATTTCTGAGCAAATGGGTTATAACGCCTATCCGTTCTGATGCAAAAGCGCCGCCCTAGGGCGGCGCTCTTCTGCCCGTTTATCCGTTATCTACAACGGTTTCACTCTTGCGCAACACCGGGCATTGTGTGAGGCCGAGAATACCGCTGGTTGAGTGAATGTATTGGGCAGTGCTGACCCCACGTGCTGTCAGGTATTTACACTGCAGCCCCAACCCTGCCACATTTTCGCTGCTGCCAATCAGCACGCCGTAGCCGCTGAGCAAAATACCGACCCAAACCAGGGCCAGCAGAATAATTGTTCGAATCAGAGTGCGCATATCTCTTCCTTGCTTATAAAAACTCATTATCAGGCTACGCTAACCATTGTCTGCCGCAAGTTGAGCATTCCTAAAAATCCCGAAAGCAGATACAGTTAGTCGCGGTTTAAAGTCGGCGTGCTAATGTGATTGCATTCAGTGATGTATCGGAGAGTGGAGTGAGAAAATATAGATGGCTGTTGCTGGTTGCCGTGTTGGCAATTTGCCTGCTGCTCTGGACTCAAATGCTAAATGTAATGTGCGACGAGGATGTGCAATTTTTCAGCGGCATTTGCGTCGTCAATAAATTCATACCCTGGTAGCGGCTTTTTTCCCGTTAACGATTTCCTTCCTGACTGCCAGTGGTAGAATACTGCGTTTTGGTAGAGGTGGTGAAATGAACGAAGTCATGAATTCTGGCGCGCTTAATTTTGCGTCATTGATAGTTTCAGTGGTGGTGTTACTGGTAGGGCTGGCGCTGTGGTTCTTCATCAATCGCGCGAGTTCAAGAACAAACGAGCAAATTGAATTGCTTGAAGCGTTGCTGGATCAACAGAAACGTCAAAACGCGCTGTTACGTCGCTTGTGTGAAGCCAACGAGCCAGAAAAAGAGGAGCCGGTGGAACACGTCGAGACGCAAAAGAAAGACGACGAATTTATTCGTTTGGTTGCCGAGCGTTAATCGCAACTGTGAACAGGGGAGTGTGGCATGACGCGGAAAAATCCCTGGTTTAATGCTTCGCTTCCCCATCATTCTCCTGGTGGTTTTACCAACCTCAGCCAGGGTGGCCATCAGCCTGGCGATGTTCAGCGCTGGCGAAAAGAGCGTAAAGCAGCGGGTTTGCCTTTACCGCCAGCGGGGGGATACGACCATTTCATTGCCACCTGGTGGCAAGCTGCTGAACTGGATCCTCTGGGTACTGACGATAAGCTGTGGTGGTTAGGTCATTCCACTCTCCTGTTACGTATACAAAATCAATATATCCTGACCGATCCTGTTTTCTCCCATCGTGCCTCACCGCTTTCCTTTGCAGGCCCTCAACGACGAACGCCGCCAGCGCTTACCATTGCTGAGCTTCCCGTGCTCGATGCCATAGCCATTTCCCATAATCATTACGATCATCTTGATGACAAGAGCCTTCGCCAACTGCTGAAACGTTTTCCCGATATCACGATTTTTGCACCTTTGGGCCTGGGCAAATGGCTTCGTCGACGGGGCGCGCGTCATGTTACTGAACTTGACTGGTGGCAGAGCGCGATTCATCAAGGACTGGTTTACACTGCCGTTCCTGCTCAGCACTGGAGCATGCGGACTTTTTGGGATCGCAATGCATCATTATGGTGCGGTTGGGTTATTGAAAATCACGCCTGCCGATTCTGGTTTCCTGGTGATACCGGATATACCCCTGAACTCCTGCACATTCCGGCGCGTCTCGGCAAACTTGATGTGGTAGCCCTACCGATAGGTGCTTATGCCCCGCGATGGTTTATGGCGACGAATCACATGGACCCGCAGCAGGCTGTTCAGCTGTGGCAACAGCTGGGGCATCCCCTTGCAGTGCCCATCCACTGGGGGGTATTTGAGTTAGCAGATGAATCTCTGGACGAACCGGTACGCGAATTACAAGAAGCGCTAAACGAAACGGTGACCGGGTTCTCAAATTTCACCGTCCTCAAAATTGGTCAATATTTAACACTGCCAGAAAAAAAGAAACCTGATTGATACTATTTTATTATTTCTAATAATTAAGGGTTTTAATTTAATCGAAACGTTTTTATTGCCTTTTCATGAGGCACTGTCATCAAGCTTTCATTATTTTGGTGCATGAAGTTGATTATTTGCACAACAATTATCCGATAGTCAACCAACGCATATGCTTAGACCCTGCAATTGGAAAGAACAGAGTTAACTCATTACCGATTAATGTTAAAGCGTCACTTAAATGATGTGAATGATATACGCTATATCTCAATAAATTTAAGTGCTTACGTAGACTAACGAAGCGGCATGGGCTATGGTGAATATGTGTGATTTCTTGCGCGCACTGTTGTTGTGTCTGTTGCGTCATTAAAGGTGAAGGGCATTGCTAAAATGCGCATTCCTTGTCTGGATAACCCTTTAATTTGTGCGACGGATCCAGACATGTTTAAAAATGGCTTGCCATATTTAACGTTGTGTGTGATAACACGTTTTGGGTCAAACGAGGTACAGTTCTGTTTATGTGTGGCATTTTCAGTAAAGAAGTCCTGAGTAAACACGTTGTCGTTGAATACCGCTTCTCTGCCGAACCTTATATTAGTGCCTCATGCAGTAATGTCTCAGTTTTATCTCAGTTAATGCCTGCGGGCTAAGAAAACACTCTAAGGAATTTTGCAAAATGGCAAAGATTAAAGGTCAAGTTAAGTGGTTCAACGAGTCTAAAGGTTTTGGTTTCATTACTCCTGCTGACGGCAGCAAAGACGTGTTCGTACACTTCTCTGCAATCCAGGGTAACGGCTTCAAAACCCTGGCTGAAGGTCAGAACGTTGAGTTTGAAATTCAGGACGGCCAGAAAGGCCCGGCTGCTGTAAACGTAACAGCCATCTAATTTCAAAACCACTGGTCTTGAAGCGCCTTTGGCGTATCAATGTCAGCGGAAAGCCTCGCACTTGTGCGGGGCTTTTTAATTTCTGCTTCGCATTCCCCGACGCATAGAATGGCGGTACACTTTCGCCCTTTGTAGAGTCCCGGAGTTGTTATGCCTTTCAGCTGTCCGCTTTGTCATACGCCGTTAAGTCGCTCAGAACGGAGTTTCTCCTGCATCAATCGCCATCAGTTTGATACCGCGAAAGAAGGGTATGTGAATTTACTGCCCGTGCAGCACAAGCGTTCACGTGACCCGGGTGACAGTGCTGAAATGATGCAGGCCAGACGCGCTTTTCTTGATGCCGGGCACTACCAGCCGCTCCGCGATGCGATCACGCAAAGACTGGATGCCTTACTGCCATCTCACGCTGATGCTGTTCTGGATATCGGATGTGGGGAAGGGTATTACACTCACGCTTTTGCCGACGTTGCGGCCTGCAAGGGGGCACAAACCCTGGGGCTGGATGTCTCAAAGGCGGCAATCCGCGCTGCCGCAAAGCGTTATCCGCAGGTGATGTTCTGCGTTGCCTCCAGTCACCGACTGCCCTTTGAAGAAAACAGCATTGACGCCGTTGTGCGTATTTATGCGCCCTGCAAGGCAGAAGAACTGATGCGCGTCGTGAAACCGGGTGGCATCGTCATCACTGCGGCTCCGGGCCCTCGTCATCTGCTGGAGCTGAAAGGGTTAATCTACAAAGAGGCTCAGTTACACGCCCCTGATGCGGGTGAGATAGACGGTTTTGACGTCATAGAACAGCAGTCAATTGCCTATGATATGGAACTGACGGGGAAAGAGGCGATGGCACTACTGCAAATGACGCCGTTCGCCTGGCGGGCAAAACCGGAGGTGTGGGATGCGCTGGCAGAAAAAGCGCATTTTCTCTGCCAGACAGACTTTACGCTGCACTGTCTGCGACGCGCTGATTAAGGGGCGAAATGTCCCCACAGAATTTGCACACCAATGCCAATTAAAACGATACCGCCGAGGATCTCGGCGCGTTTGCCGAGCATTGGGCCGATAAAGCGACCAATCATCATACCCAGAGTGGACATCACCAGCGTGGCGCAGCCAATGGCCAGCGCTGTGGTTAAGATATTGACCTGCAGGAAGGCAAGGCCGACACCGACGGCCATCGCGTCGAGGCTGGTGGCAATTGCCGTTGTGACCAGTAGCCAGAAACCGTGACGGTGCGGTGCATCTGCAGCATCATCACTCTCGCCGCGAAAACCTTCCAGCACCATTCGTCCGCCGAGAAACACCAATAAAATAAAGGCAATCCAGTGGTTCCACTCCAGCACAAACTGGCTGGCCAGCATACCCATGCCCCAGCCAATCAACGGGGTGAGCGTTTCGATAACGCCAAAAATGAGGCCGGTACGCAGTGCTTCGGAGAATTTAGGTTTGTGAAGTGTCGCACCTTTGCCAATTGAGGCGGCAAAAGCATCCATCGACATGCCGAAAGCGAGAAGGATAGTGGCGGATAAGTTCATGCGAGCGTCCTGACCGGGAATTCCATATAACACACCACTGCCCCCAGTAAACAGCAGTTGGTGTGTCAATGGTCTCGCCTGACTGAATGATTTCAGTCCGTACGCGCCACGTTTTGCAACGAGTATGTTGACACGTACATTTCCGGAATATAGGAAATCGGCTACTCCCCAACGACGGGCGCAACCTTAACATAATTTTAGAATATAAAACAACAACAGAAAATTATAATCTTGTTTACCAATTGATAACGATTTTCATTTAGATCTGTTGGTAAAAATAACGTTAATGAAATTAAGTGATTTTTACGTAAATAATATAGCAATGGCTATATATGTGCTTAATAAATATACGGATACCCTTGCTATGGATATTCATATGTTGTTAATTTTTAACCATAAATTTATATATTTTCTCGAGGTCATCAATATTTTTGACCCGCACGAGTAAACGCCGCTGCTCTAATTGCATCACCAGCACGCCATCCTCGGATAAATTCATCTCTTTAATACGGTTATATTCAATCCACACGCTGGAATAGTAAAAGCCCCTGGCCTTGAAGATGATTTTGGGTACACGGATCCAGAACAGGTATATTGCGAGCAGCGATAGCGCACATAATAACCATGTGGTTAAAGATGTTCCGCCATTGGTCACATTGTTATAAATAAGAATGATCAACAGGCCGACAAAAATGGTCGCATCCACCCGGCTGCGGCGAAGCAGTGGAAGGGCCAACTGCGTTTTACCGTTTCGTTGCGGCAGGATCAGCTCATCATAAATGGCGTAAGCAAGAAGGGCGGCGATAAACAATACCAGTATGCTGTCCGTGAGCGTCATTGTTTCTCCTGAGAATAAAAAAACCGGGGCCAGGCCCCGGTTATAGCACAACAGATTACAGGCCTAACAGACCGACAGCGTAACCGGCGATACCGATGACGAAGAAGCCCACAATAATCCACAGCGGGTTAACTTTCTTACGCAGTAACCACATACAGGCGAAGGTCAGCAGCAACGGCACCAGGCCCGGCATCAGCTGGTCAAGGATGGTCTGTACGGTGGTCACACGCGTCTGTCCATCTTGTCCGGTGATAGTGGAAACCACCAGCGGGATATTAACGTGTGTCCACTTGTTAACCAGCGCCCCCATCACAAACAGGCCGAGAATTGACGCCCCCTCGGTCAGTTTTTGCAGGAAGCCGCCACCCATATCTTTAACGATATCGATACCTTTACGGTAGCCATAAGCCACGCCGTAATAGCGAGTGGCGAGGCGCACCAGGTTAAACAGCACGAAGAACAGCAGCGGACCGAGCAGGCTTCCGCTCATCGCGATACCGGCACCCAGTGCAGCGAAGACCGGACGCACAGTCCCCCAGAAAATGGGGTCACCAACGCCCGCCAGCGGTCCCATCAGGCCGACTTTAATGCCGTTGATTGCCGCATCGTCAATTTCAGCACCGTTAGCGCGCTGTTCTTCCATTGCCAGCGTCACCCCGAGTACCGGTGCGGCAACGTAAGGGTGGGTGTTAAAGAACTCCAGATGGCGTTTAATTGCCTGACGACGCGCGTCGTTGTTCTCAGGGTATAAACGCTTAATGGCCGGCACCATGGAGAAACAAAAACCCAGCGCCTGCATACGTTCGAAGTTCCACGAGCCCTGGAACAGGTTAGAACGGATGAACACGCCACGAATATCACCCGGAGTCAGTTTTTTCTCGGGAGTAGATTTAGTCATATCAACCATGTCGTTCACCTGTTAGTCCAGTTCGTTATCAAGATCGTTGGAACCAGCAGCCTGCGCAGGGGCGGCTGAGCGATTGTATTTCGGGCTAAGCTGGATGTAGAGGATGGCCATTACCGCACCGATAACGCCCAACGCCACGAGGTTGAAGTTGGTGAAGGCCGCGGTCACGAAACCGAGGTAGAAGAACGGCATCAGGTAGCCAGCACGCATCATGTTGATGACCATTGCGTAACCGACCACCACGATCATGCCCCCGGCGATATTCAGACCGCTGGTCACCACTTCAGGAATGGCATTCAACAGGCCCTGGACTTCACTGGTACCCACTGAAATAGCCACGATGACGGCCGGGATAGCGATACGCATCGCTTGCAGGAAGAGTGAAGAGACATGGATCCAGGACAGCGCAGTGAGGTTGCCACTGTCTGCTGCTTTGTCCGCCGCATGCTGGAAAGCCACGGTGATGGTACGCACGATAATGGTCAGAACCTGACCGGCCGCCGCCAGCGGGATAGCCAGCGCGATACCTGCACCGATGCTTTGATGCCCGGCAATGACCAGGACGGTTGAAATGATGGAGGCCAGGGCGGCATCCGGTGCCACAGCGGCCCCGATGTTCATCCAGCCCAGGGCAATCATTTCCAGCGTACCGCCGATAATGATCCCCGTTTTCATATCACCCAGAACAATACCCACCAGCGTACAGGCCACTAACGGACGGTGAAACTGGAACTCATCAAGCACCGATTCCATACCGGCAATACAGGCCACAACGAACACCAGCACAATCTGAAGAGTGGTAATCTCCATTGTACTTCTCCTATGCTAAAACAAACGTAAGTGTGATACCGAGTCAATCAGCGGGCGTGATTACTTCGCCACCTTGCTGATCAAATCCATCATTTTCAGTTTCGGATCGTTAGAGACCTTGCGGACTTCCAGCTCAATATTGCGTTCATTCAGCTTTTTGAAGGCCTCAATGTCTTTCTCATCCACCGACACCGCGTTGTTCACCTGTGTTTTTCCCTGACGATAGGCCATACCGCCGATGTTGACGGAGGTCACTTTCACCCCTTCTTCAACAATACGCAGTACGTCTGTGGGATTGGTAAACAGCAACATTACCCGATCGCCTGCATATTTCGGGTTGTTGTAGACGCGGATCATTTTGGCGACATCCACCACATGAGCCGTTACGCCCGGTGGAGCAACCTGAGTGAGGAGGGTTTTACGCACGTTATCGGCGGCCACTTCATCGCTGACGACGATAATGCGCGTCACGTTTGTTTCTTTGGTCCAGCGGGTGGCGACCTGGCCGTGAATCAGACGGTCGTCAATGCGCGCAAGGCCAATGGTCATGTAATCATTCGGCCCCATCGGTTTGGCTGGCGCCTTGGCTTTCGGTGCGGCTACGGGTGCGGCTTTGGCAACCGGCGCGGCTTTTAACGCTTTCACGCCTTCGCGACCGGTTTCAACCGCCACGGCGACCAGTTCATCAAAGCCAGGGTTATCATCACGCGCCATTAAGGTTTCGACCAGCATCGGGATGTTCACCCCGGCGACCACCTCATAATGCTCTTTGTCGACGACAATGCGGCTCGCAGCATTAAACGGACTGCCACCCCATGTATCAACGAGAAACAGCACGCCCTGATGGGTATCGAGCTTCGCCAGTTGCGCGTTGTACTTCTCAATCAGCGTCTCGGCATTTTCACCGGGAACGAAATCGATCCAGCCTACGTTCTCCTGTTCACCTAACAACATTTCAGCGGTTTTGAGTAACTGTTCCGCAGCCCAACCATGTGTGCCTATTACAATAGCAATGGTCACTTGCTACCTCCTTCGTTTTTATCGTTAACACAACCGTAACACGTGTGTTGTGAACCTCGCGGGAGACCGAATCGATTCAGATGCGGTTCAGCGAGGAAAAACTAAGACTTCCGGGATTTATTTTAGATAGTGAAAAAATAATTTATGTGATGAAGATCCGTAATTTACGTTAAGCATTTAAGAAAATTCGAAGCGAAAAATATCTTTGAACTGCAAATTCAGGTAAATCTTTGGCAAAGGTAAAGTCACTCTGATATGTTTACATTCCGTTTAATATTTCAGGAGTATAGGGCAGTAGCCCACTGTATGGACCGTCACCGACGTCAGTTCACCCTCTGGCATCCCATTGCCAACCTTTTCCGTTCTTCAACCCCCTTTAATGTCATCACGCCTGTGCGTTCGTACGCGCTGTCTGGCCTAATTTTGAGCAGGAGTTTGCCATGGAATTCTTAATGGACCCCTCAATCTGGGCGGGCCTGTTGACGCTTGTCGTCCTGGAAATCGTTCTGGGTATTGATAACCTGGTCTTTATCGCCATCCTGGCCGATAAACTGCCACCGAAGCAGCGTGATAAAGCGCGTCTGATTGGCCTTTCTCTGGCGCTGGTCATGCGTCTGGGCCTGCTTTCGTTGATTTCCTGGATGGTGACCCTGACTCAGCCGCTGTTTAGCGTGTGGGACTTCACCTTCTCTGGCCGTGATTTGATCATGTTGTTCGGCGGTATCTTCCTGCTGTTTAAAGCGACGACGGAGCTGCATGAACGGCTCGAAAACCGTCAGCTCGAAGGCGGGCAGGGCAAAGGTTATGCCAGCTTCTGGGTCGTGGTGGTGCAGATCGTTATTCTGGATGCGGTGTTCTCACTGGATGCGGTAATTACCGCGGTCGGCATGGTGAACCATCTGCCGGTGATGATGGCGGCTGTCGTCATTGCGATGGCGGTGATGCTGCTGGCGTCCAAACCGTTGACCCGTTTTGTGAACCAACATCCGACGGTGGTGGTGCTCTGTCTGAGCTTCCTGCTGATGATTGGTCTGAGTCTGGTCGCCGAAGGTTTTGGTTTCCATATTCCGAAGGGTTACCTGTACGCCGCGATTGGTTTCTCAATCGTTATCGAACTGTTTAACCAGATTGCGCGTCGTAACTTTATTCGCCACCAGTCGACGGTCCCGCTGCGAGCGCGTACGGCAGATGCGATTTTGCGTTTGATGGGCGGTAAGCGTCAGTCAAACCCGCAGCAAGATGCAGAAAGCCCGGCGGCCGTTCCGGTGCCGGAAGGCGCTTTTGCTGAAGAAGAACGTTACATGATTAACGGCGTGCTGACCCTGGCCTCCCGCTCGCTGCGTAGCATCATGACGCCTCGCGGTGAAATCAGCTGGGTAGATGCCAATCTCGGTGTTGATGAGATTCGCCAGCAGTTGCTTTCTTCTCCGCACAGCCTGTTCCCGGTATGTCGTGGTGAGCTGGACGAAGTAATTGGTATCGTGCGTGCCAAAGAGATGCTGGTGGCGCTGGAAGAGGGCGCTGACGTCGCCTCTATTGCGGCAATGTCCCCTGCCATCGTAGTACCGGAAACGCTGGACCCGATTAAGCTTCTCGCCGTCCTGCGTCGCGCCCGTGGCAGCTTTGTTATCGTAACCAACGAGTTTGGTGTGGTTCAGGGTCTGGTTACGCCGCTGGACGTGCTTGAAGCCATTGCCGGTGAGTTTCCGGATGCTGACGAAACCCCGGAAATCGTGGCTGACGGCGACGGTTGGTTAGTCAAAGGGGCAACGGACCTGCATGCCCTGCAGCACACGCTGCAACTCGATACGCTGGTCAATGAAGAAGAAGACATTGCCACGGTGGCCGGTCTGGTGATTGCCATTAACGGCCAGATCCCGCGCCCGGGAGATGTTCTGGAGCTTAAGCCGCTGCACATCACCGTCGTGGAAGCCAATGATTATCGCGTCGACCTTGTGCGTGTTGTTAAAGAGCGCCCGCTATACGATGAAGAAGAGTAAGGCTACAGCGACATAAACGGCATCATCAGTTTATTGCGCCGGGCGGGCGGGGAGGATGACCATCCCGCCAGCCAGCGCGGAAACTCTTTAATTGGCATAGGCTTCGCGTATAAAAAACCCTGAAGTACATGTACCCCCCGCTGGCGTAAATGCTGCGCCTGGCGGGGATTCTCTACCCCCTCCGCTACCAGCTCAATGTGCAGCCGCTGCCCCAGCGAAATAATCATATCCGTCACCGTCGAGTTCACCGCATCGGTGCCAATCGCGGTGGTAAATGATTTGTCGATTTTCAGCACGTCCGGGTGCAAGCGTTCCAGCCACGAGAGTGAACTGTTACCGGTGCCAAAATCGTCAATGGCAATTTTCGCGCCTTTACGATGCAGCTCACGCACCATCCGGTAATCCACATCCTGCAGGGCATCGCGTTCGGTCAGTTCGATGGTGAGCTGCTGGATGGGATGCATACTGAACCAGTATCGGTTCAAATCTTTCAGCAGCACGCCGTGGCGCAAATGGCTGGGGGCGACGTTGATGCCAATCTGAAATTTGCTGTCAGCCGGGAACAACCCAAGCTGGCGCTGGGTCTCCGACATCACATAGCGAGTGAGGGGGGCAATAAGGTTGTGCTCTTCGGCAATAGGAATAAACACCTCCGGCGAAATCCAGCCCTGACGTGGATTATTCCAGCGCAACAGGATTTCTACACCAATACATTTGTTGGTGTCGGCATCGAGCAGGGGCTGGCAAAAGAGCTCGAACTCATGGGCGGCAAGGCCGAGATTTATCTCCCAGGAAAAGCTCATCCGGCCTGCCGTGGCAAGCCAGGCAATGTAGCCCACCAACAGGCTCAGCATCAGCGCCAGCGGGACCTGCGAAGGAAGGTAAAGTAACGCCAGTTGGGCCGCCCCCGGACTGACGACCGCAATGGTGAACGGGAAATGATCGGACGGCTGCTGATAGCGCTCTTCGCCGTCCAGGATGGGTAGGGTATCGACAACGCCCTGGCCGTAGACCAGATGCTGCTGCCCGACACTCAGGCTGGCCCCGGTTATCAGCGGCGATTCAGGCTCAAGCGTGAAGTTAGCCAACAAGTCAATATTGATGACTTCAATGATGCCGTTTTGCCCGTCCGGGGTTGTCGGATACCAGAAAATCATCACCGGCGAATTTTTTAGTAACGACTGGTCAGTTGAGAGCAGCAGCAGTGGCTTTGCGGTTGGTAGCGCGGGCTGTAACTGATTAATCGGCACATCGCGATAACCAAAAATGCTCGAGCAATACAAAATGCCGTCTTTGATGAGGCCAATGGAGCGCACCGTTTGCAGACTGGCTGCCTGTTTACGCAACATAAAATGGGCACTGGCGCAGGGCTGACCGACCAGGGGAATGACATCGCTGCGTTTGAGCTCTAAAGGTAAGAGTAACTTATCGAGGGATTGCACGGCATGCGACGTGAAAGCGGCAATTTTGTCCTGATTTAAATTGCGCTCCAAAATAAATCGAATGGCTAATGTGGCAAAAAAAACGGTAAAGGCAACCACCGCGCAGAGGACAATGCGTTTTCGTCGATAGCCTGAAATGATCCGCTGTGCTGTTTGCATGCCGTGACCGCCTGTGTAGCCACTGGCCTGGAATAACTGCCAGAACAAAGAAAGTGTAGTGGGGAAATGGAAAAGAGAGGAGAAAGCGGAAGAAATTAGCCCTTCCGTTGCAGAAGGGCATTAAAGAAGTATTAGTCGCACTGAACCTTGATGGCGAGGCCGCCACGGGAGGTTTCACGATACTTCGCATTCATATCTTTGCCCGTTTCGTACATAGTCTCGATGACTTTATCGAGAGAAACGCGCGGTGCGCTGGTGCGACGCATCGCCATGCGCGAGGCATTAATCGCCTTCACTGAGGCAATCGCATTACGCTCAATACACGGCACCTGAACCTGTCCGGCGACCGGGTCACAGGTCAGCCCCAGGTTGTGCTCCATACCGATTTCAGCGGCCACGCAGACCTGCTCAGGGCTTGCACCCAGCAGTTCGGCAAGACCGGCCGCTGCCATAGAGCAGGCCACGCCTACTTCACCCTGACAACCCACTTCGGCACCGGAAATCGACGCGTTCATTTTGTACAGCGCGCCAATCGCACCGGCCGCGAGGAAATAGCGAATGTAGATGTCCGGGCTGACGGATTCGATAAAGTGGTCGTAATAGGCCAGCACCGCCGGGACAATCCCGCACGCCCCGTTGGTGGGGGCTGTTACCACACGCCCACCGGCGGCGTTCTCTTCATTGACCGCCAGCGCGAACATGTTGACCCAATCCACCACGTTCATCGGGTCATTAGATAATTTATCGCTGGCGACCAGCAGACGACGTAACGCGGAAGCACGGCGCGGCACGCGCAGCGGGCCTGGCAGAACGCCCTCGGTGTTCATTCCACGGTCAATACAGGCGCGCATGGTGGCCCAGACGTGACCGAAGTAGGCTTCAATCTCTTGTTTGCTGTGCAACGCCAGTTCGTTCTGCATCACCATGCCGGAGAGCGACAGCCCTGTCTGCTGGCAGTAATCCAGCATTTCACTGGCGGATTTGAACGGATACGGCACGTTGACGCTGGCAACGGTATCTTTGCCGAAGTGCTCTTCGTCGACGATAAAACCGCCGCCGATGGAATAATACGTTTTGCTGTAGATCTCTTTCTCACCGCTCCAGGCATGAATGCTCATGGCATTTTCGTGCAGCGGCAGGTTATCACTATGGAAACGCATGCCGTCGTTCGGTGGGAAATCCACTTCCTGACGACCGGACGCCAGCAGCAGGCGGCCCCGTGTTTCTACATCGCGAATAAATGCGGGAATGGAATCAATATCCACGGTGGCCGGCTCGTTGCCCGCCAGACCCATAATAATGGCGATATCGGTGTGGTGGCCTTTACCCGTTAGCGACAGTGAACCATAAACGTCCACGGCGACGCGGGTAACGCGCTCCAGCAATCCCTTTTCGACCAGGTCATCGACGAACTGTTTCCCGGCCTTCATCGGGCCAACAGTGTGGGAGGAAGAAGGTCCAATTCCCACTTTGAACATGTCGAATATACTAATCACATTAACACTCCTGACAGGGTTACCGGGGTTCCGGTAACGATGTAATAACTGCGCATAGTGTAAGAGGGAAGTAATTTCACGGTTGAACTATTCACATGAATTAAACTAATGCCTGGCAGCGATTTTTCTCATGTCGGGCGGCTGAAAGCATTCACCTGATGATTGCTTTGCTTAAAGTATAGTCAAGGCCGGTAGCCAATCTGTAGCGACAGCTCACGAATGATTCCTGCCGTCATGCCCCAGACAAAGTAATGCTGATACCAGGAGAGCCACACCCGATGGGCATTGCCGTGACGGTGAATATCGAGAGGGTGGTAGCGCCCCAGGCGCAGCGCTTCCGCCAGTGGCATTTCAAAGACGGAGGCCACTTCATCTTCGCTGGCGTGGTAATGCAAATCAGGGGGGATGATGCCGACAACCGGGGTGACGCGAAAACCGGTCACGCTATCGACCGGCGGCAAGACGCCAATCACTTCAACGGCTTCAGGGGGGATCGCCACCTCTTCCTGCGCTTCACGCAGTGCAGCGGCGATGAGCGACGCGTCGGTCTCATCGACCGCACCGCCGGGAAAAGCCACCTGGCCCGCGTGCTTGCGCAGCCGCGCCGAACGTTGGGTGAGCAATAGCCCTGGCTGCTCGCGACGCACCACCGGCACCAGAACCGCCGCCTGACGTGAATTGGCCGTGTCCGCTGTTAACTGCGGGCGTAAAAGCTGAAAGCGGGATAAAAAATCATCCAGAGTCAGAGCGGACTGCATCATGTTTTTTACTTCTCCAGTTGCTGCAAGATACGGTTAACCTTATCAAAGGTTTCCTGATATTCCGCGTCCTCGTGGCTGTCGGCAACAATTCCACCCCCGGCGGAGCAGTACAGTTGCCCTTGCCATGCTGTCAGCGTGCGGATGGTAATACTGGTGTCCATATTGCCGCAAAAGCTGAGGTAACCGATGCTCCCGCACCAGGCGTTACGCCGCTGCGGCTCCAGCGCATCAATAATTTCCATTGCCCGAATCTTCGGCGCGCCGGTAATTGACCCGCCTGGAAACGCGGCGCGCAGCACATCGCTGGCATGTTTTGAGGCCGGTAGTTTCGCGGTGATAGTACTGACCAGATGATGCACGGCAGGGAAGGGTTCGACGACGAAAAGCTCCGGCACCCGTACGCTGCCCGCTTCGGCAACGCGCCCGATATCGTTACGCATCAAATCGACAATCATCAGGTTTTCGGCACGATCTTTGGGCGATGCTGCCAGTTTCACGGCCTGCTGCGCATCCGCCTGCGGATCGATAAGGCGCGGCAGGGTGCCTTTAATCGGTCGCGTCTGGATGGTGTCGCCTGAAATCTGAATAAAACGCTCCGGCGAAAGACTTAAAATCACCCCGTCATCGAGACGGATAAAGGCGCTGAACGGGGCGCGGTTGGCATGATTCAGTTGCACAAACGCCTGCCACTCATCGCCTTCGTACCGGGCCTGAAAACGCTGGGCAAGATTGACCTGATAACAATCGCCACTGTGTAACCACGCCTGCACCTGACGGAATTTTTCACCGTAAGCAGCGCGGGTCATATTGGACTGCCACGGCGAGGTTAAACGAAACGGCAATGCCGGCGGTGCCGTCTGGCGGGAAAGCCAGGCGAACCGGGCGTCAATATCGCGATGGCTCAGCAGGGTGACCTGCTGGAGATGGTGGTCGACGATGAGTGCCCAGTCGTAAATCCCCACCGCCATATCGGGCAGGTCGATATCGTTATCCGCCAGACTGGGCAGGTTTTCAAAACGGCGACCCAGGTCGTAGCCAAACAGACCCAGCGCGCCGCCCTGGAAAGGCAGCGTCTCACTGCTCGCGGGCTGGATATTGGCGGCATCAATACATTGCTGCAGCAGGACCAGCGGGCAGTCGGTGGATTGTTGCGTCGTCGCATGAGAAGAAATAAGGGTACGTTGCCCGCGGGTGACCAGCGTTGTCAGCGGGTCGGCGACCAGAATGTCGAAACGGTTATAGATATGTTCTGCGTGACCAGAGTGCAGCAACATGGCCCAGGGCTGATGCTGAAGAGTGGAAAAATAGCGCCCGGCGGCATCCGGGTGCCACGGCAGCGACATAATGGCGGGTGTGGATCTGTTCATTGTTCCTGGCTCTTAACGCGAACGCTGGCGCATAGCCACGGCGCATGAAATAATTAGCGCCAATAATTTAGCAGGAGTTCACCATGTTTGCAGGTTTACCTTCCCTCAGCCACGAGCAGCAGCAAAAAGCCGTCGAGCGTATCCAGGAATTAATGTCACAGGGTATGAGCAGCGGGGAAGCCATTTCCCTGGTGGCTAATGAACTGCGCGCCAGTCACACGGGCGATCGTATCGTGGCGCGCTTTGAAGATGATGAAGACGAAGAAGACGAAGAAGACGAGTAAGTCTTACACTGCGGCGGTAATTTTAATCTCAACTTTGTACTTCGGATTCATCAACCCCGCCTGAACGGTACAGCGTACAGGCGCTTGACCTGCCACGACCCACGCATCCCAGGCTTTGTTCATTGCCGCGAAATCACTTTTTTCCACCAGGAAAATGGTCACATCCAGAATACGGGTCTTATCGCTGCCCTGTTTTGCCAGTACGGCGTCGATTTGCTCAAGAGTGTTGGCGGTTTGCTCAAAGGCATCTGCGTCCAGGTTCTCCGGCACGCCCGTGTAGTACAGCGTGTGATTATGGATAACGGCGTCAGACATGCGGGCACCAGCGTCAATGCGGGTAATGGTCATATTTTCTTCCTCTGGGTTTTTCTTATGAATGCGGGCAAGACTGCCACAGACTGGCGCAAAACCCAATGCCCTGACATAATCGCTGGCGATTTATCCAGTGTGGGGGCAGTGTGACGGACGATTTTGCAACAGACGGTCAGTTGGCCAAAGCAATACCGGGTTTTAAGCCGCGTGAGCCGCAGCGCCAGATGGCCCATGCCATCAACGAGGCCATTGCGCACACGCGCCCGCTGGTGGTTGAAGCGGGTACCGGCACCGGTAAAACCTATGCTTATCTGGCACCTGCGCTGCGTGCCGGAAAGAAAGTGATCATCTCGACCGGCTCCAAAGCCTTGCAGGATCAACTCTACAGCCGCGACCTGCCTACGGTCGCCAAAGCGCTGGCTTTCGCCGGGCGCACTGCGCTGCTCAAAGGCCGCTCTAACTACCTGTGTATCGAGCGGCTCGAACAACAGGTCCTGGCCAGTGGCGACTTGCCGGTGCAAACCTTGAGCGACGTGGTCATGCTGCGTTCCTGGTCCAATCACACGGTGGATGGAGACATCAGCACCTGCGCAAGCGTGGCGGAAGATTCTGCCGCCTGGCCGCTGGTGACCAGCACCAACGACAACTGTCTGGGCAGCGACTGCCCGATGTACAAAGACTGTTTTGTAGTGAAAGCGCGTAAAAAAGCGATGGATGCCGATGTGGTGGTGGTCAACCATCACCTGTTCCTTGCCGATATGGTGGTGAAAGAGAGCGGCTTCGGTGAGCTTATCCCGGAAGCGGATGTGATGATTTTCGATGAAGCCCACCAGCTCCCGGATATCGCCAGCCAGTATTTTGGTCAGTCACTTTCCAGCCGCCAGTTGCTCGATCTCGCCAAAGATTTCACGATTGCCTACCGCACCGAGCTTAAAGACACCCAACAGTTGCAAAAATGTGCGGACAGGCTCGCACAAAGCACCCAGGATTTCCGCCTGCAACTGGGGGAACCGGGCTATCGCGGTAATCTGCGCGAACTGCTGGCAGATGCGCATATTCAGCGCGCGCTGCTGTTGCTGGACGACGCCCTTGAGCTTTGTTACGACGTGGCGAAATTGTCACTCGGACGCTCGGCACTGCTGGATGCGGCGTTTGAACGCGCCACCCTTTACCGTGCGCGGCTCAAGCGGCTCAAGGACTACAATCAACCGGGTTACAGCTACTGGTACGAATGCACGTCGCGGCACTTCACGCTGGCCTTAACGCCGCTGTCGGTGTCTGACAAATTCCAGGAAGTGATGGCGCAGAAAAAGGGGAGCTGGATTTTCACCTCCGCAACGCTATCGGTTAATGACGACCTGCATCACTTCACCGCGCGGTTAGGGATTGACGAGGCAGATTCACTGTTACTGCCCAGTCCTTTTGATTATGCCCGTCAGGCGTTGCTTTGCGTGCCACGTAACTTGCCGCAGACCAATCAACCCGGTGCTGCACGCCAGCTGGCAGCGATGTTAAGGCCCATTATTGAAGCCAACAACGGTCGCTGCTTTATGCTCTGCACCTCCCACGCCATGATGCGCGACCTCGCAGAACAGTTCCGTGCCACCATGACGCTGCCCGTTCTGTTGCAGGGAGAAACCAGCAAAGGGCAGCTGCTCCAGCAATTTGTCAGTGCAGGTAACGCGCTGCTGGTGGCGACCAGCAGTTTCTGGGAAGGGGTGGATGTGCGTGGCGATGCGCTATCGCTGGTGATTATCGACAAACTACCCTTCACGTCACCTGACGATCCGCTGCTGAAGGCGCGGATGGAAGATTGCCGCCTGCGCGGGGGCGATCCGTTCGATGAAGTTCAGCTCCCGGACGCCGTCATTACCCTCAAACAAGGGGTGGGGCGTTTGATTCGTGACGTTGACGATCGCGGGGTGCTGGTGATTTGCGATAATCGCCTGGTGATGCGTCCTTATGGCGCGGTGTTTCTCTCCAGCCTGCCACCTGCACCCCGGACCCGGGATATTCATCGAGCAGTTGCCTTTCTGGCGGCAGGCGAAGCGGAGTAATTTGCCGTAGACTGTGTTAATATGCGCGCCATTTTGTTTTACCGGGACTGCTAATACCCATGCGAATTCTGGCTATTGATACCGCCACTGAAGCCTGCTCCGTTGCACTGAATGACAACGGAGCCACCTTTGCTCACTTCGAACTATGCCCTCGCGAACACACGCAACGCATTCTGCCGCTGGTTAACGACGTCCTCATGGAAGGCGACGTGGCGCTGGCTGATCTGGATGCGCTGGCGTTTGGTCGCGGTCCGGGCAGTTTTACCGGCGTACGTATTGGCATCGGTATCGCGCAGGGACTGGCGCTCGGCGCAGAGCTGCCCATGATCGGCGTCTCAACGCTTGCCACCATGGCGCAGGGCGCATGGCGTCAGACGGGGGCCACGCGCGTGCTGGCCGCCATTGATGCGCGCATGGGTGAAGTCTACTGGGCAGAGTATCAGCGTGACGAAAACGGTGTCTGGCAGGGTGAAGAGACCGAAGCGGTACTCAAGCCTGAAGCCGTGAGCGCCCGTCTTGCCGAGCTTGATGGTGCCTGGGCCACGGTGGGCACCGGCTGGAAAGCCTGGCCTGAAATGGGCGCGAATACGGGTCTCACGCTGACTGACGGCAATGTTGAACTTCCTGCCGCACAAGATATGCTGCCCATCGCCCTGCAGATGTTTGCCGAAGGGCACACCGTTGCCGTTGAGCACTCCGAGCCGGTTTATTTGCGAAACGAAGTGGCGTGGAAGAAACTTCCAGGCCGTGAATGAATCTCAGTAGTACAAGCTGAGTTTAAGGAGTCGCATCATGGCGAATCAAAAAAGGGTTATGCGCTGGCTGTTAGCGGGAATCGTTGCTACAGCGCTGAGTGGGTGTGTCACGGTGCCTGACGCGATCAAAGGAAACAGCCCGACACCGCAGGAAGATCTGGTGCGCGTGATGAACGCACCACAGCTTTATGTGGGCCAGGAGTCGCGCTTTGGCGGCAAAGTGGTGAAGGTCGATAACCAGAAAGGGAAAACCCGTCTGGAAATCGCCGCCGTTCCGCTGGACAGCGGTGCGCGACCCATCCTCGGTGAAGCCTCCATTGGGCGTATTTTTGCCGAAGTGAATGGCTTCATTGACCCGGTCGATTTCCAGGATCAGCTGGTGACCGTTGTCGGGCCAATAAGCGGTGTCTATGAGGGGCAAGTGGGCGGTGCGCCGTACAAATTCCTCGTGGTCAACGCCGAAGGCTATAAACGCTGGCATATCGCGAAACAAGTGGTGCTGCCACCCGCACCGATGGACCCCTGGATGATGGGGCCGCATCCGTGGCGTTACGGTTACGGCGGATGGGGCTGGTATAACCCCGGTCCTGCCCAGGTGCAAAGTGTTGTAACAGAGTAACCCTCTGTTACACAAAGCAAACGAAACAGCGGCTGGTCCGCTGTTTCTTTATTTGAAAGACCATAAGAAAAATAATTAGTGACGCGCTTCGCAACCTTCAGTTAGCACAATTAATAAACTGGTACGCTGAGTTAATATTATGTTAACGGCTTGTTTATTAACTGGGGTTGTGATGACGTCAAATATCCATTTCAGAGGTGATGCATTGAAGAAGGTTTGGCTAAACCGTTATCCCGCCGATGTGCCAGCGGAAATCAATCCCGACCGCTACCAATCCCTGGTTGAACTCTTTGAACACGCCACGGCGCGTTACGCCGACCAGCCCGCGTTCGTGAACATGGGGGAGGTGATGACCTACCGCAAGCTCGAAGAACGTAGCCGGGCGTTTGCGGCCTATCTGCAGCAGGGCTTAGGGCTCAAGAAAGGCGATCGGGTGGCACTGATGATGCCAAACCTTCTGCAGTATCCGGTGGCGCTGTTCGGCATTCTGCGGGCCGGTATGATCGTGGTTAACGTCAACCCGCTCTACACGCCGCGCGAACTGGAACATCAGTTGAACGACAGCGGGGCGGCCGCCATCGTGATCGTCTCCAACTTTGCCCATACGCTGGAAAAAGTGGTCGAAAAAACCCAGGTGCGCCACGTGATCCTGACCCGTATGGGCGATCAGCTCTCGCCGGCGAAAGGCACGCTGGTGAATTTTGTCGTGAAATACGTCAAACGTCTGGTGCCAAAATATCACCTTCCGGATGCTATTTCCTTCCGCCGCGCCCTGCAGGCGGGTTACCGCCAGCAGTATGTAAAGCCAGAAGTGTCGACCGACGACCTGGCGTTCCTGCAGTACACGGGCGGGACGACGGGGGTAGCCAAAGGGGCGATGCTTACCCACCGCAACATGCTGGCAAACCTCGAACAGGTCAATGCGACCTACGGCCCGTTGCTGCATCGCGGAACGGAACTGATTGTCACCGCACTGCCGCTCTACCATATCTTTGCCCTGACCATGAACTGCCTGCTGTTCATTGAGCTGGGTGCGCAGAACTTGCTGATTACCAATCCGCGCGATATTCCGGGGCTGGTAAAAGAGCTGGCGAAATACCCGTTCACTGCCATGACCGGCGTGAACACGCTGTTTAACGCGTTGCTGAACAATGAAGAGTTCCGCAAGCTGGACTTCTCTTCGCTGCACCTTTCTGCCGGTGGCGGAATGCCGGTGCAGCAGGCGGTAGCCGAGCGCTGGGTCAAGCTGACAGGCGAATATCTGCTGGAAGGATACGGCCTGACTGAATGCGCGCCGCTGGTGAGCGTCAACCCGCACGACATCGATTATCACAGCGGCAGCATTGGCCTGCCGGTGCCGTCAACAGACGTGAAACTGGTCGATGATGACGGTAACGAAGTCCCCCATGGTGAACCAGGTGAGCTTTGCGTAAAAGGCCCGCAGGTCATGCTGGGCTACTGGCAGCGCCCGGAAGCCACGGACGAAATCATTAAAGATGGCTGGTTGTACACCGGCGATATTGCGGTGATGGATGACGAAGGCTTTATGCGCATCGTCGATCGCAAAAAAGACATGATTCTGGTTTCCGGTTTTAACGTCTATCCGAATGAAATCGAAGATGTGGTAATGCAACACACGGGCGTGCTGGAAGTCGCCGCCGTCGGTGTGCCGTCGGAAAACAGCGGCGAAGCGGTCAAAATCTTCGTGGTGAAAAAAGACGCGTCGCTGACCGAAGACGCGTTGATCGCGTTCTGTCGCCGTCAGCTCACCGGCTACAAAGTGCCGAAGAAGGTGGAGTTCCGTACGGAATTGCCAAAATCGAACGTCGGCAAGATTTTACGACGAGAATTACGTGACGAAGCCCGCGCCAAAGTGGACAATAAAGTCTGAGCTATGCGTGAGTCGCCTGAACGCCGGTTAATCCGGCGTTTTTTATGGGCGCAAACTAAAGAGAAAATGATTTGAATTACCAGATGATCACCACCAATGAGGCACTGGCGGCGCTGTGTGAAACCGCGAGCACGAAAGATGCTGTCGCCCTGGATACCGAATTTGTCCGCACCCGTACTTATTACCCGCAGCTTGGGTTAATCCAGCTGTTCGACGGCGAGCAACTGGCCTTAATCGACCCGCTGGCCGTCACCGACTGGGCACCGTTTCGTGCACTGCTGAGCAACACCCGGGTGACAAAATTCCTGCATGCCGGTAGTGAAGATCTCGAGGTGTTCCTTAATGCCTTCGGCATGCTGCCGCAACCGATGATCGATACCCAGATTCTGGCAGCGTTTTGTGGGCGTGCGCTCTCCTGGGGCTTTGCCTCCATGGTGGAAGAGTTCACTGGCCTTGCCATCGATAAAAGCGAATCCCGTACTGACTGGCTGGCGCGCCCGCTGACTGAACGTCAGTGCGACTATGCGGCGGCGGATGTCTGGTATCTGCTGCCGATTGCCCACAAGCTAATGGCAGAAACCGCGCAGGCGGGGTGGCTGGATGCAGCACTTGATGAGTGCCGTCTGATGATGCAGCGTCGTCAGGAAATTCTTGCCCCAGAAGACGCCTGGCGTGAAATCAGCAATGCCTGGCAACTGCGCACGCGTCAGCTTGGCTGCCTGCGACTGTTGGCTGACTGGCGTCTGCGTAAAGCGCGTGAACGGGATCTGGCGGTAAACTTCGTGGTGCGTGAAGAGAATCTGTGGGCCGTGGCGCGCTATATGCCAGGCAGCATGGGTGAACTGGACAGCATTGGTCTGTCTGGCAGCGAAATCCGTTTCCACGGTAAAACGCTGTTGTCCCTGGTCGCGCAGGCCCAGGCTCTGGCGGAAGAATCACTGCCGGCACCGTTACAGAATCTGGTGGATATGCCGGGTTATCGCAAAGCATTTAAAGATATTAAAACGCTGGTGCAGGGTGTGAGTGAAGCGAAAGGACTGAGTGCGGAATTACTCGCCTCACGTCGCCAGATTAACCAGCTACTCAACTGGCACTGGAAATTGAAAACCACGTCGACCCTGCCGGAATTAATTAATGGCTGGCGTGCGGAATTGATGGCCGATCAGCTGAAAACATTATTAGCGCAATACCCAGGTTAATACCTGTAAATAAATACAGTTCTTTTGGGTTGCAGCAATAAAAAAAGGCAGAACAGTTCTGCCTTTTTATTACGCCAGACAAACCAAATTGCCCGCGATGTTATTTTGTCTCTTCCGGTTCCGGAAGGGTGACGTTAAGTTCCAGGATGGAAATATCATCACCTTTTTGCTCGAGCTGCACTGTGACCATCTCCGGATCGATTTGTACATACTTACAAATGACTTCCAGAATATCGCGTTTCAGCTGCGGCAAATAATGTGGTTCTGCATCGCTCCGGCGACGTTCAGCAACAATAATTTGCAGACGCTCTTTCGCGATGTTGGCGGTGTTCTTTTTTCTTGAGAGAAAAAAGTCGAGTAATGCCATAACTTATCCTCCGAACAGGCGTTTGAGGAAACCTTTCTTCTCTTCTTCGATGAAGCGAAAAGGGCGTTCTTCTCCCAACAGGCGATCAACAGTATCGGCGTAGGCTTTACCGGCATCCGCAGTTGCGTCCAGAATAACCGGCTCGCCCTGGTTAGATGCACGGAGCACGGACTGATCTTCCGGGATCACGCCAACTAACTTAATGCGCAGGATTTCCAGCACATCTTCCATGCTAAGCATGTCACCTTTGTTGACGCGTCCTGGGTTGTAACGGGTTAACAGCAGGTGTTCTTTAATCGGGTCCTGACCGTTTTCGGCACGGCGAGATTTCGATGCCAGTATGCCGAGAATGCGGTCGGAGTCGCGTACAGATGAGACTTCCGGGTTGGTGGTGATGATAGCTTCATCCGCAAAATACAGTGCCATCAACGCGCCGGTTTCGATACCCGCCGGTGAGTCACAAATGATGAACGCGAAGTCCATTTTGTTCAGCTCATCCAGCACTTTTTCCACGCCTTCACGGGTCAGTGCATCTTTATCACGGGTCTGAGAAGCAGGGAGAATGTAGAGATTCTCGGTGCGCTTATCTTTGATCAGCGCCTGATTCAACGTCGCATCGCCCTGAATGACGTTAACGAAATCGTAAACCACGCGACGCTCACACCCCATAATCAGGTCGAGGTTACGCAAGCCAATATCGAAATCGATAACGACGGTCTTGTTTCCCTTCTGGGCCAAACCGGTTGCGATGGCCGCGCTGGAGGTTGTCTTACCAACGCCCCCTTTACCCGAAGTAACAACAATAATGCGTGCCATAGGAGTTCCTTGTTAAAAGGGCTTAATCTAACGGTTGAATAGTCAAAGCGTTGTCCACTAAACGTAAGCGCGCCGCTTTGCCATAATAATTGGCCGGGATTTGATCGCTCAGCCAGTATTCCCCTGCGATGGACACCAGTTCCGCCGTGAGGTGAGTACAAAATATTTGTGAATCCTGTGCGCCTTTAGCGCCAGCGAGTGCGCGTCCACGCATCATGCCGTAAACATGAATATTGCCGTCGGCAATCAGCTCCGCACCGGCGCTGACATGGCTGGTGACAATCAGATCACAGTCTGGCGCATAAATTCGCTGACCGGAACGAACCGGCATATCAATCAATCGTGTTTTTGTGACCGGTGTTGCAATTGGTGGCGCAGAAACGGGAACGGGAGCAGGGCGCGGCGCTTTTTCTTTCCCTTCAGTGAGCAGGGGAAGGCCAGCACGTTCAATCTCAGCTTTCAGTTCGCTGTCCTGACAGCCACTGATGCCGACAATACGTAACCCGGTGGCAACAATCGTTTTTTGCAATTGTGACCAGTTAATCGGGCTATTAAGACCTGAAACATTAATAACAATGGGGGCATGTTTTAAAAAAGCGGGAGCCTGCGCGATTTTGTCTTCTAACGCCTGGCGAATAACCTCGGGCTTTGCATCATGCAAATGAACCACTGATAAGGTAAAACTACTGCCTTTTAGCTCGATGGGCGCGTTTGACATCCTGACCTTACTCATTTTGCTATTATCACTGACAACCGAGTGATATTCCGAAGACTATCAAGCATGTTATAGTCACTATTATATTCAGGCAAGTAACCACCCATTAATTCAGAGTAATTAAGTATGTTTTGTGTGATCTACCGAAGTCCACTACGTGATGAGACATATCTGTATGTCGAAAAAAAAGACGATTTTAGCCGTGTGCCGGAAGAATTAATGAAAAGTTTCGGTCGTCCGCAGCTGGCGATGATCCTTCCGCTCGACGGGCGAAAAAAACTGGCGAATGCCGATTTGGAAAAAGTGAAAGCCGCGTTGAGCGCGCAGGGCTTTTATTTGCAGCTGCCACCCCTGCCGGAAGATTTGTTAAAACAACATATTTCTTTAAGCAGCTAAACCCGCCAGATATCAATGTGGTGGATCGATTCCGCCACATCTCTATTATTCCCTCCCGACATTGACTGTAAGACTTTGGTATTTGACAAATTTCCGGGTGGCGCGGATAGTCATTTTTCTCTCATGTTCAATGTGTTACTTAGGGGAAAACCATGTATCAGCATCATAACTGGCAGGGCGCACTGCTGGACTACCCGGTGAGCAAAGTGGTCTGTGTGGGTAGCAACTACGCAAAACATATTAAAGAAATGGGCAGCGCCACGCCGGAAGAACCCGTGCTCTTTATCAAACCTGAAACCGCGCTCTGCGATCTGCGCCAGCCGCTGGCTCTGCCGCAGGATTTCGGTTCCGTACATCATGAAGTAGAACTGGCGGTATTGATTGGTTCAACCCTGCGCCAGGCAACCGAAGAACACGTCATTAAAGCCATCGCGGGATACGGCGTTGCGCTGGATCTCACCTTGCGTGACCTGCAGGGGAAAATGAAAAAAGCGGGGCAACCCTGGGAAAAAGCGAAAGGTTTTGATAATTCCTGTCCGATTTCCGGTTTTATCCCGGCTGCAGAGTTCAGCAGCGACCCACAAAACACGCCGCTCGGCCTGAAAATCAACGGTGAAGTGCGCCAGCAGGGCTCCACCGCCGACATGATCCACAAAATCTTGCCGCTGATTGCTTATATGAGCCGCTATTTCACGCTAAAAGCCGGAGACGTGGTGCTGACCGGCACGCCGGATGGCGTAGGCCCGCTGCACAGCGGTGATGAACTGGAAGTGAGCTTTAACGGTCTTTCGCTGTCCACACGCGTACTCTGAATGCCTTTGCCGCCCGAATCCGGCGGCAAAACTTGCATCCCTCTGCCAGACTGGTTATAAGGTGCACCCTGGATTTTAATGGCGAGCAGACGTATGAACGACACACCTTTCTGGCAAAGCAAAACGCTGGAACAAATGACGGACGCGGAGTGGGAATCGCTGTGTGACGGCTGCGGTCAGTGCTGCCTGCACAAGCTGATGGATGAAGACTCGGACGAAATTTATTTCACCAACGTCGCCTGTCGTCAGCTCAATATCAAAACCTGTCAGTGCAAGAACTACGAGCGCCGTTTCGAATATGAACCGGACTGCATCAAGCTCACCCGCGACAATCTGCCGACATTCGAGTGGCTGCCGCCAACCTGCGCTTATCGCCTGCTGGCGGAAGGGAACGCGCTGCCGCTCTGGCACCCACTGCGTACCGGTTCAAAAGACATGATGCACAAGCAGCGCATTACCGTGCGGCATATTGCGGTCAAAGAGTCCGAAGTGCGTGACTGGCAGGACCACATTTTAAACAAACCCGACTGGGCCCGTTAATCGCACTACGCCTTTTTCGCGTGGAACAGTTCGTCGCTACCGTCATCTTCTGCCACCCAGAAGTTGATATTAAACTGCGCATCATCGCTTAATTCGATACGGTGCCAGTACTGCGGCGGACTGGTCGCAAACTGTCCTGCGTTAATCACCACCTTCACTTCATGCTCGGTCGCCTGCTCACTGGCGAAGCCAAAATACGTGACTGTCCCTTCCATCACTACCAGTTGCCCAAAAACGCCTGCGGCGGTGTTGTGGTGTGACAGCAATGCCGCCGGAACATTCTCTTTGGTGAAAAAGGGCGTAGAGCGTTTGACTTTCCAGTTAGCGGGAATACGTAAGTGCGACATAAAAAATCTCCTCTATAAGATGCATTTAAAATACATCTTATGAGAATGAATCGCAATTGACACATAAAAAAAAGCGCCCGGAGGCGCTTTTCTTATCGACCGAAGAGGTCGCGTTTTTTCGGTTTGAAGGGTTGGGCAATGAGGACCAGCGCTGCAACCACTAAATAGGCGACAAAGATACCCAGCAACCACTGAGGCATGTCGAGTGACAGGAAAGACCACTGTTTTTCAGCGCAATCACCGGTGGCGACGAAAATCTGCGGCAGCCATTTGTCCAGCGGCAACCACGTTGGGAAGCGGGCGGCGAAATCGCAGGTGACAAACGGAGAAGGGTGCAGCTGGATCATCGTATGTTCGTAGGCCAGCTGGATCCCGCGCCAGGCGCTGTAGAGCCAGATAAGAATAGCGACATAGCGAAGAGGCGTTTTCGGTGCAATGGCCCCGACAATACCCGCGCCCATGACGCCAAAAAGAGCGGAACGCTCATATATACACAACACGCAGGGTTTCAACAGCATGACATGCTGGAACCACAGCGCGACGAGTTCAAGCGCCAGCGCGGTAAACGCCATTAACAACCAGGCACCGCGCCCGCGAGAGCACTTGTTTAAGTATCGCAACATAATCATTTCCCTGGGACACGCGTAGACAAAGCAGTGTAAACGAATTCACATCGCAAGCCACTATCACGAAAGAAAATAATACGTAATTGGATGTTTATCCGGCGTCAGGTTAAACGATTTCGCGAAGTATGTAATTAAAGCGCTAAAGCAAACGGATTTTTTGATTACCGAGTTAAACAGACGCTCAACAAAACCGCCTCACAGCGGGGAAGGTGGGCAGATGAACTGATAAGTCTGGTGAATTTTTTAAATTGGGTAGCCGATCCCCTTTTTCTTCGCCCCGCACGCTATCTGCCCCTGAACGGGTCTGGTATGATGAGTCCCATTTGTTGAGTTGTTTAATGGAAATTTCACTATGGTCATAAAGGCGCAGAGCCCGGCGGGTTTCGCGGAAGAGTACATCATTGAAAGTATCTGGAATAGTCGTTTTCCTCCGGGATCGATTCTTCCAGCAGAACGCGAACTTTCCGAACTGATTGGCGTCACTCGTACCACCCTGCGTGAAGTGTTACAGCGTTTAGCCCGCGATGGCTGGCTGACGATTCAGCACGGCAAACCGACAAAAGTGAACAACTTTTGGGAAACCTCAGGGCTGAATATTCTGGAAACACTGGCACGTCTGGACCATGAGAGCGTTCCGCAACTTATCGACAATCTCCTGTCCGTGCGCACTAACATCGCGACCATCTTCATTCGCACGGCTTTCCGTCAGCATCCTGACCAGGCGCTGGAAGTGCTGGCAAGAACCCGGGAAGTGGACGACCACGGTGATGCGTTTGCCGAACTGGATTACAACATCTTCCGTGGTCTGGCGTTTGCTTCCGGTAACCCCATTTACGGTTTGATTCTGAACGGGATGAAAGGGCTTTACACCCGCATCGGGCGTCATTACTTTGCCAGCCCCGAAGCCCGTAGTCTGGCGCTTGGTTTCTACCATCGCCTGATTGAGCTGTGCGAGCAAAAGCTGCATGACCAGGTCTATGAAACCGTGCGTAAATACGGTCATGACAGCGGCGAAATCTGGCAGCGCATGCATAAAAACCTTCCCGGCGACTTAGTCATGCACGGGCGGTAAGCAAACAAAAAACCCCTCTTTTGAGGGGTTTTCTTTTGAGGTTATCAGGCCATTTAGAGCGTGTTGGTGCGCGGCGGGCAACGATCCAGTAACTCCACACTCCCATCCTCATTTTGCTGTTCCAGCGCCACATCAAAGCCCCACAAACGATGCACATGTTTGAGCACTTCCCGGCGGCCTTTATCCAGCGGCGCACGGTTATGCGGGATATAGCGCAGCGTCAGCGAGCGATCGCCACGTAAGTCCACATTCCACACCTGAATGTTCGGTTCCAGATTGCTCAAATTGTATTGTGACGACAGCTTATTGCGGATTTCCCGATAGCCTTCCTCGTTGTGAATAGCCGCAATCTCCAGGTAATTATTGCGATCGTCGTCCAGTACGGTGAAAAGGCGGAAATCACGCATCACTTTCGGTGACAGGAACTGGCTGATGAAGCTTTCATCTTTAAAGTCGCGCATCGCAAAATGCAGCGTCTCAAGCCAGTCAGAACCCGCAATGTCCGGGAACCAGTATTTATCTTCATCCGTCGGTGACTGGCAAATACGCTTGATGTCCTGGAACATAGCAAACCCCAGCGCATACGGGTTAATCCCGCTGTACCACGGGCTGTTATAAGGCGGCTGGAATACCACGTTGGTGTGGCTGTGCAAAAACTCCAGCATAAAGCGGTCGGTGACTTTGCCTTCGTCATACAGGTGATTGAGGATGGTGTAGTGCCAGAAGGTGGCCCAGCCTTCGTTCATCACCTGAGTCTGTTTCTGCGGATAAAAATACTGGCTGACCTTGCGTACAATGCGCAAAATCTCACGCTGCCAGGGTTCCAGCAACGGCGCATTTTTCTCCATGAAATAGAGCAGATTCTCCTGCGGCTCAGAGGGGTAGCGACGGGCTTCCACCACGGCTCTCTCTTCCTCACGCTTGGGTAGGGTGCGCCACAGCGTATTGACCTGGCTTTGCAGGTACTCTTCACGGCTTTTCTGCCGTGCTTTTTCCTCTTGCAGCGAAATCTTTTGCGGGCGTTTATAGCGGTCCACGCCGTAATTCATCAGTGCGTGGCAGGAGTCGAGCAGTTTCTCCACTTCCTCAACGCCATAGCGCTCTTCGCAATCGGTGATGTATTTACGGGCAAAAATCAGGTAGTCCACAATGGAGCTGGCATCGGTCCAGCTGCGAAATAAGTAGTTGTTTTTAAAGAAAGAGTTGTGCCCGTAGCAGGCATGCGCCATCACCAGTGCCTGCATGGTGATGGTGTTCTCTTCCATCAGATAAGCAATACACGGATTGGAGTTAATCACAATCTCGTACGCCAGCCCTTGCTGGCCGTGCTTATAGAGGCGCTCGGTTTCAATAAACTTTTTACCAAATGACCAGTGCGGATAGTTAATCGGCATCCCGACGCTGGAGTAAGCGTCCATCATTTGCTCGGAGGTGATGACTTCGATTTGATGCGGGTAGGTATCCAGGCGGTAGAGTTTCGCCACCCGGTCGATCTCGGCGAGATACACATCCAGGAGATCGAAAGTCCAGTCAGGTCCATCACTGAGACGTACAGAATCCTTATTCATGGAATCAATCGTAGCCATTAGCGCGCCCTCGTTGTTAGCAACCCTCTCTGTATGGAAGGTCTCATTTCAATGATAGAACACGCAATAAAAACTGTGGCTTAGCGGAATTTTTTTCTTCACGATTTATTCCGGTGAATGCCCGGAAAAGGGCGGAGTGATTAGCAGATTATGCTATGGCGAAAGAGCGTGCAGCAGGAGATGCCATCCTGACCAATACCTTTATTTACGGAAAGATGTGAGAACTATCACCATAAAAAAGCCATATGTTGAATAACATTTTCATCTGGGTTATCAATTTGTAATCAGATGATTGTGCTTTACTCATGGGAGCAGGCTATGCGAGTTGTCGTACTGGGCGGAGGCGTTGTGGGAGTCACCAGCGCGTGGTATTTACGCCAGGCAGGTCACGAGGTGACGGTGATTGACAGGGAACCAGGGCCAGCGCTGCAAACCAGTGCTGCCAATGCAGGCCAGATTTCACCCGGATACGCCGCCCCCTGGGCCGCGCCCGGCGTACCGCTTAAAGCCATTAAATGGATGTTCCAGCGCCACGCGCCGCTGGCTATCAGCCTCGATGGCACGCCTTTCCAGCTCAAATGGATGTGGCAAATGTTGCGTAACTGCGATACCCGCCACTACATGGAAAACAAAGGCCGCATGGTCCGGCTGGCAGAGTACAGTCGGGACTGCCTCAAGCTGCTGCGCGATGACACCCACATTCAATATGAAGGCCGACAGGGCGGCACGTTGCAGCTGTTCCGTACCGCCGAGCAGTACGAAAATGCCACGCGCGACATCGCCGTGCTGCAAGAGGCGGGCGTACCGTATCAACTGCTGGAGTCCGCGCGTCTGGCCGAGGTGGAGCCTGCGCTGGCCTCGGAGGCCCACAAGCTCAGTGGTGGGTTACGTTTGCCCAATGACGAAACTGGCGACTGTCAGCTTTTCACCCGCAATCTGGCGCAAATGGCGGAGCAGGCGGGTGTTGTCTTTCGCTTCAACACCCCGGTCGATCGCCTGCTGTATGAAAGCGGGCAAATCTACGGCGTGAAATGTGGCGAAGAGATTGTCAAAGCGGACGCCTACGTCATGGCCTTTGGCTCATACTCCACAGCGATGCTAAACGGTATTGTCGACATTCCGGTTTACCCCCTCAAAGGCTATTCACTGACCATACCCATTGCGGATGAGGCAGGCGCGCCCGTTTCGACTATCCTCGATGAGACCTACAAGATTGCGATTACCCGTTTTGATAAGCGTATTCGGGTAGGCGGCATGGCGGAAATCGTCGGTTTTAACACGGCGTTACGTGAACCCCGACGGGCAACGCTGGAAATGGTGGTAAAAGATCTGTTCCCGCGGGGCGGTCATGTTGAACAAGCCACCTTCTGGACGGGTCTGCGTCCGATGACGCCAGACGGTACGCCGATTGTGGGACGCTCGCCGTTTAAAAATCTGTGGCTTAATACCGGTCATGGTACGCTCGGCTGGACGATGGCCTGCGGGTCGGGTCAGTTGCTCAGCGATTTGATTTCAGGGCGTACACCGGCAATCCCATGGGAAGACTTGAGTGTGGCGAGATACCAGCCGGGCTTCACCCCCGGTCGTCACGATCAGTTGCACGGGGCACACAACTAAAACAAGGAGAAGGAATGTCACGTCCAGTACAGGCCGCTATCGATTTGCAGGCGTTGCGCCACAATTTGCAGGTCGTTCGCCGGGCGGCGCCGACGTCACGCGTCTGGTCAGTGGTCAAGGCCAATGCCTACGGTCACGGGATTGACAGGATCTGGCGGGCGCTGGAAGGCACGGATGGCTTTGCGATGCTTAATCTGGAAGAGGCCATTCTGCTGCGCGAGCGGGGCTGGAAAGGCCCCATTCTGATGCTCGAAGGTTTTTTCCATGCCGACGAACTCCCGTTGTTTGATAAGTACCGCCTTACCACCAGCATTCACAGCAACTGGCAGGTCAAGGTGTTACAGGACGCGCAGCTGCATGCTCCGCTGGACGTCTACCTGAAAATGAACAGCGGCATGAACCGGCTGGGTTTTCAGCCTGAGCGGGTGCAAAGCCTCTGGCGACAGCTGAGCGAGCTGAACAACGTTGGGGATATCACCCTGATGGCACACTTCGCCAATGCTGAACTGCCCGACGGTATCACCGAGGCGCGTGAGCGGATTGCACGTGCCACGGAGGGGCTTGATTGCCCATGTTCCTTCTCCAACTCTGCCGCCACGCTCTGGCACCCGGAAGTGCATGCCGACTGGGTGCGCCCAGGCATTGTGCTCTATGGCGCATCGCCCACCGGGCAGTGGCAGGACGTTGCCAACAGCGGCATTCGCCCGGTGATGAGCCTGACCAGTCAGATTATTGCCGTGCAAACCTTGCAGGCCGGAGATTGCGTGGGCTATGGCAGTCGTTACTGCGCCAGCGGCGAGCAGCGCATTGGGATTGTTGCCTGCGGCTACGCGGACGGCTATCCGCGCCTCGCCCCCAGCGGCACGCCGGTGAGGGTCGATGGCATTCGCACGGGAACGGTTGGGGCAATTTCCATGGACATGCTGACCGTCGATCTCACCCCATGTCCACAGGCGGGAATCGGTTCGCCTGTAGAGCTATGGGGGAACGACGTGAAGATTGATGAAGTGGCGTCTGCCGCCGGAACGGTGGGCTACGAACTGATGTGCGCATTAGCACCACGCGTGCCTGTTGTGACAGTGTAGTGAATATGTAGTGACGGTGTAACTTGTTACGAGGCGGTTACTCCGCCTCGTCTTCCGCCACGCGCACACCGACTTTAAGCACGGCGTTTTCCGCTTTCTCTGCCACCGTCCAGATCATGCCAGCAAACTCCACCTGGTCGCCCACGACGGGCGCGGCGCCCAGCAACTGCTGCACAATCTCACCCAGCGTTTGCTGCTTATCGCGATATTCCAGCCCCTCTTCCAGGCCGTAAATCAATGCCACATCGGCAAACCTGGCGTTGGCTTCAAGAATAAAGTCACCGAAGAAACGCTGATCGAGGGCCACCGGCGGCGTCTGGCTGAACAGCTTACCCAGCGCGGGCAGGTCGCGCTCACGGCCAATCACGCACAGGACGTCCCCTTCGCGCAGGCGGGTGCTGCCACTGGGGTGCAGCAGCGCGTTGTCGCGAAACAGTGCGGCAATGCGCGTTTCGGCAGGCATATGCAAATCACGCAGCGCCGCGCCCACGCACCATTTATCGGCACTGAGCTGGTAGACAAATTGCTCCCACGGGTTTTCCGGGTGAATATCCAGCCCCAGGCGCGAGACGGGCATCCCTACCGGTGGCACCACTACTTTCGCTTTCTTTGCCGCCCAGGACAGCGAAGTCCCCTGGAACAGCAGCGAAATCAGCACCACGAAGAACGCAACATTAAAGAACAGGCGGGCATTGTCCAGCCCGGCCATCATCGGGAACACGGCAAGAATGATCGGCACCGCACCGCGCAGCCCCACCCAACTGATGAAAACGCGCTCGCGCAGGTTAAAACCACGAAACGGTAGCAGTCCCGCGAAAACCGACAGCGGGCGGGCGACAAAAATCATCCACGCAGAAAGGATCAGCGCTGGAATGGCAATCGGCAACAGGTCGGACGGCGTCACCAGCAGCCCCAGCACCAGGAACATGCCAATTTGCGCCAGCCAGGCCAGACCATCAAAGTTCTGCTGAATGGCAAACCGGTTGCGAATCGGGCGATTGCCCAGCACAAAACCGCACAGGTACACCGCCAGAATGCCGCTGCCTTCAATCGCCGTCGTCATTGCGAACACCAGGATGCCGCCGCTGAGGGCTAATAAAGGATAAAGTCCGGCAGGGAGGTCGATACGGTTAATCATTTGCAACAGCAGATAACCGCCGCCGAGGCCAAGTAAAATCCCCAGACCAAACTCCTGCACGATGTGTACCGCAAACGTCCAGCTCAGCCCCAGATTGTGCTGCTGAATCATCTCAATCAAGGTAATCGTCAGGAACACAGCCATCGGGTCGTTGCTGCCGGATTCAATCTCCAGGGTAGCACCCACACGCTCGTTAAGCCCTTTACCTCCGAGCAGCGAGAATACGGCTGCGGCATCCGTGGAGCCCACAATCGCGCCAATCAGCAGACCTTCAATCAGGTCGAGATGAAACAGCCAGGCCGCCATCATGCCGGTCAGGCCGGAAGTAATGAGCACGCCCACCGTCGCCAGCGACAGCGCAGGCCCGAGGGCTACACGGAAGGAACTCGCCTGGGTGCGCATCCCGCCATCCAGCAGGATCACCGCCAGCGCCAGGTTACTGACCATGTACGCGAAGGGGTAGTTGTCGAAAGGGATACCGCCAATGCCATCAATGCCTGCCAGCATACCAATGGCAAGAAAGATAACCAGGATAGGAATACCGAGACGAGAAGAAAACGAACTTAGTAAAATACTGCAGGTTACAAGGACTGAACCTAAAATAAACAGACTAATTACTGCCTCTGCGTCCAATGTCGTGCTTCTCCTCTCAACGTCGCTCCACTCAATACCCCTGCAGAGGCGCACGCCAGAGCAAGGGCTTGAAAACCCATTTATATTAACGGCAGAAAAGTTGAATTAATAAGCCAGATGAATAATTTTTTTATGCTGACAGCACAGGATGCCCGGTGAGAGTCAGTTGTGAATGCTCATCATGACGCAGCACGGCCCGTGCGCCCAATGGTAAGGTGACGGTCTGCTGCTCGTGTCCAAACGCCAGGCCGGTAATCACCGGGATGGTCAGTCGGCTTCTCAGGTAATCCACCATTGTCATTAAAGTGTAGCCTGCATCGTAATCATTCGGCTCGGCACCGCTAAAACTGCCAAGAATCAGTGCATTCTGACGCTCGAGCACGCCCGCATGGAGTAACTGCAACAGCATCCGCTCAACGCGGAAGGGATGTTCGTTGATGTCTTCCACCACCAGTACACCACCGTCGATAGACGGGAACCAGGGCGTACCCAGCAGCGAATTGAGCATCGCCAGGTTACCTCCCCACAGGGTGCCCTCGGCGTGGCAGCGAGGGCCTTCACCGTGCCACTCAATGCTAAAGGTCTCGTTGCGCAGTGCGCGCCAGAAGTGGTCCTGCGTGAAGTCATTGAGTTCAGGAGCACCAAAATTGGCCGCCAGCATCGGCCCGCTGAAGGTAATGACGTTGCCCAAAGACAACAAACCACACTGCAAGGCGGTGAAATCGCTGTGACCGCAAATCAGCAGCGGCTTTGACTGTTGACGCGCAATCAGTCCCTGCCAGTCCACATCGGCCAGTAAACGGCTGGCCCCGTAGCCACCACGCACGGGCAGGACAATGACATCAGCAGCGTTTAGGTCAACAAGCGCATTGATGTCCAAAACGCGCTCGGCGTCGCGTCCGGCGAAGCGTTGATCCCGACGGGTAATCACCTGGCGGCTATCCACCTGGTGCCCCATTGCCTCCAGTCGTTGAACTCCAAGTGCTGCTGCGGACTGGTTAATGCAATAGCCGGACGGCGCTATCAAATGAAACCTGGACATGGCAATTCCTTGCTGACATCTGAAAGTAAACAGTTATCATGCCGCTAACCCTGTTCGTTGTCATCCGTAGAGATGCGTTCACCAAAGAAGGATTGCGTGTGAAATTAAGATGGTTTGCGTTTTTAGTTGTACTGCTGGCGGGCTGTAGCTCAAAACAAGATTACCGTAACCCGGACTGGAACCCGGAAGTGCCGGTAAAACGGGCAATGCAGTGGATGCCCATCACTGAAAAAGCCGGGGCCGCGTGGGGCGTCAGCCCACGACTCATCACCGCCATGATAGCCGTGGAGTCCGGCGGCAATCCGTCACTGGTGAGCAAATCAAATGCCGTCGGCCTGATGCAACTGAAAGCCTCCACCGCCGGGCGCGAGGTGTATCAGCGCATGGGATGGAAAGGGGAGCCGACCACCAGTGAGCTGAAAAACCCGGAACGCAACATCTCGATGGGTGCGGCCTACCTCAGCATTCTGGAACATGGCCCGCTTGCGGGTATTAAAAATCCTGAGGTGATGCAGTACGCGCTGGTGGTCTCTTATGTGAACGGCGCGGGCGCGCTGTTGCGGACGTTCTCGTCCGACAGGAAAAAGGCCATCAATGAGATCAATGATTTGAGCGCGAGCGAGTTCTTCGAACACATCGTGGATAACCACCCTGCGCCTCAGGCGCCGCGCTACATCTGGAAAGTCCAAAAAGCGATGGATGCGATGTAATTATCGCACCCGGTTGGCGCGTTCGCGCGCCTCGCGCTCCAGCGAGAAGATAATGCGCTGGAGTTCGCGCTCCACCCCTGGGCTGACGTTAAGGAAGCGGAAGCTCAGGCGTGGTGTGGTAATGGTTTCGTTTTTGCCATCCACAACCTTACGTTCCCCGATTGCAATCAGCTGCGCATCAAAGTAGAACTGCCCCCAGGACGCCATATCCAGCTCAATCTGAGAAAAGCGCATGCCCGCCTGCAGGCCTTCCGGCATCGCCCCATCCAACAGCGCACCCATACCCCCGAGCGACAGGTCAAACAGGCGAAAGCGCAGTTCGGCTTTATTCGGCATCAACGCCTTACAGAAGTAAGCCGGGTGTAGTGGTGCATTGATACGAAAATATTCGCGGCGCTGGATGAAGAACAGCGAATCGGGGAGCGGAGTGATGAACGCAGGTAAAGACTGCCAGGTGCCGCTCTCCAGTTTCGGCAGCGTAAACTCGACCTTCGCGCCCTGTGTTTCCGCCGAAATGGTTATCTTCCCCGCCCTCTGCACGGCGATGTTCTCAAACTCCTGGCTGCCAAAGTCCATGACCAGAGCATCAGGGGTCACTTCCAGGATCTTGCTGATGAATTGACCACTCGCCCAGGTGATACGCACCGGGACCTGGTTCTTCTGCAGGTCGCGAATCACACCAAGCACCGCTAACGGGTTATTTTTCAGGAACTGCTCACTGTACTTACTCACGCCGAAAGGCTCCTTGGAAACGAACAGAACGTCTGGATTGTCTATCGGCAATTGCCGAAATTTCTTAAGACAAAAGCGAAATTATTTTCTGAAAAATTCTGATTAAGTCCGTGAGTAGAAATCACTTTTCACGCGTTCGCCTATACTTAACGCAACGTGACGCCATGGTGGCTGTCGCGTTTGTATGATGATTGAGCAGGAGAGAGCAAAAATGGGCATTATCGCGTGGATTGTATTTGGCCTCATCGCAGGAATTATAGCGAAGTTCATCATGCCAGGACGGGATGGTGGTGGCTTTATTCTGACATGCATTCTCGGGATTGTCGGTGCGGTCGTCGGCGGCTGGCTTGCAACGATGTTCGGTATCGGCGGTGACGTGACGGGCTTCAATATACGCAGCTTCGCCGTTGCCGTCGTGGGTGCTATCGTGATTCTGGCCCTTTTCAGGATGATACGCAGGGACTGAGCGATTTCCCGCTTCACATCCGTTTTATAAAAAAAGCCCGGCACATTGACTGCCGGGCTTTCTTTTTTCTATTGCGCGACTTTCTGCGCGGCAGGCTGTGGCGCAGTGGCCGGTGCTGGCTCAGCAACCGGCTGGGTGGCCGGCAGGCTGTCACACGGATTTTCTTTCGGACAGACTAAATCCAGCATCTTAAGGGTGACGCCATTAGTCCAGCCAAAGCCGTCCTGCAACGGATACTCACCGCCGCCTCCGCCGGTACCGGTGGTGCTGACATCATATTTCTCCACCAGCTTCTTCTCGCGGTCATAGGTGTGCTGAACATTGCTGAGGAAGCGCCAGGTCACGTCCATCGCCAGCTTCTTGTGGTTGTAATTCTGCAACCCGGCGGTAGCCACCCACTGTAAGGGTGCCCAACCGTTGGGTGCATCCCACTGCTGACCGCTGTTGACCGTGGTGGTGGCTAACCCGCCTTGTTTGAGCAAACGGGCCTGGGTCGCGCTAGCGACCTTATCCGCCCGGTCTTTCGCTGCCGCGTTCACGTATAGCGGGAAAAGGGCGGCGGCGGTGAGCTGATTACGGACTTTCTTCGTTTTGAGATCGTAATCGGCGTACCAGCCTTCTTTGTCATTCCACAGATTGGCTTCCATCCCTTTCTGGCGCGCGGTGGCCAGGGCTTCAAATTTGCTGGCTTTGGCGCTGTCCCCGGAGGCCTGGCTTGCGCGGGCAATCATTTTCTCCAGCTTGAACATCAGGGCGTTCAGGTCAACCGGCACGATGCTGGTGGTGCGAATCGTCCCCAGCTGGTTCGGGTCGTCCATCCAGCGGGAGCTAAAATCCCAGCCGGAGGCCGCCGCTGACCGCAGATCACGATAGATCTCGGTGGCCGGGCGGTTAGGGTTGTTTTTGGCCGTCGTGACGTCATCCAGCCAGGACTCAGGGCGCGGTGTGTCTTTATCATCCCAGTAACGGTTCAGCACTGAGCCATCGTCCAGCTTCACGACCCGCTTATTCGCCTGCCCGTTTTGCAGGTTGTCCGCGCCATCCATCCAGTACTGATACTCTTTTTCCAGCTGCGGCAAATAGGTTTTCAGTACTTCATCGCCTTTATTGCTCGCCAGTAACTCCACCATAAAAGCAAAGAACGGCGGCTGTGAGCGGCTCAGGTAATAGCTGCGGTTGCCGTTAGGAATATGCCCCCAACTGTCGATTTCATACGCGAAGTTGGCGACCATGTCGTCAATTTTGTCCCAGTGGCCGCTTTCCGCGAGTCCCAGCATAGTGAAGTAGCTGTCCCAGTAATACACCTCGCGAAAACGCCCGCCGGGTACTACGTAAGGTTTTGGCAGTGGCAGCAAGGAATCCCACTTGCTGGCGTGATCGGTCGTGCGGGTTAGCACCTCCCACAGGCCGTCAATATGCTCGCGCAAGTTTTGCCCTTCTGGCGGAACGTACTTCTCCCCCTCTTTAGGCAGGTCGAAATTAACGCTCACAAAATGACGCAAATCGAAGCTGGTTTGCGTGCGTTGCATCCGGTAATCCGCAAGGATCATCAGCGGGTCACCTTTAGGCACCGCATCAGCAAAGGTTTTCTGATCGGGAAAGAGTTTAGCGCTTTGCACATCACTAAACAGCGGCCCCAGCAGAATGTCCGGCGAGGGCTTGAGATTTTGTTGTTCTGCCGCGAGGGCTGAGGGGAGAAGAGAGAGCAATGCACCGCCGAGCGCGATGTGCATTGCAAGATACAGGGTGCGCTGACGGCGCAAATCAGGTCTTGTCATTAAGTGTTCTCCTTAGCGGGTGAAAGCGGGGCCGCTGTAGCCAACCTTGTGAAAACCTTAGTCTAAGATGAGAAACGTAGCGTGTTGGATGTGGCATTTTGCGCGCTTCCAGACAATTTACCTTGCCATGAGAATGGCCCGCTCAGCAGGAACCCTCTCCCTGAGGGTTGAGGCATCCCCGGTAGCATTACGTTTTGCAGCGACAACACAGTGTAATGAGAATAAAACAGTTACCGCGATGACAGGGTCCGGCTGAAAATCGACGAAGCGTATCCGCAAGGCCGGGGCGACGCGCATGGATGCGCGGCGAGGGCGGCTTTACAGGGACGTTTCATCCGCCCGTCCCCGATTAGCCTGGAGGTATACGCTGAGTGGACCGCGCCAGCGGCGATTTTCCTGCCGGGAGCCTGGGTCGCCAGGGAGGTGGCGGCGAGCCTCCCTGGCACGTTCACGGGTTCAGGCGCTATAGAGAAGCAAGGAACATAAGGTGAACGGAATGACCATCAGTGCCGCATGTTCCCCCCTCACCCTAACCCTCTCCCTCAAGGGAGAGGGGACTGTCCGTGTTCGTATTTAATTGTGGGGATTCCTCAACCCTCAGGGAGAGGGCCAGGCTGAGGGGAAATCCCCCCTGCGCCATAACATACTCTTATGTCAGCGACGTTAAATATAAAAGCTGAATAATGTCAGCTTAAGAATTTAGCTATTAATAAAACGAAATTGATCGATATGATCAAATTTCCTTGTTAATAACCGAGAGTAATAATTGATACAAATCAAAAAAGCTGAATTGATTCGTTTAATGATTATTTATTACGCGTAAGTCAGGCTACATGTTTTCGCGAGGGAAACATTTAATTAAGCACCGGTTAAATAACGAATGAAAGTTGATAGGTATATTACCGAGGAATTCATAAGAATATTCGCAGAACAAAAGTGACATATTTAATGCAATTACTTTTCCGCCCTTGAATAATCACGCCTGTAGCGATATCCCTGCTTTCACCAGGGCCTTAAAACTACCAGTATTTAGAGTAATTTTGCACAAAACGCTCTTTTAGGATTAATCCGATCACGTGAAATCAATTATCTGCTACTACAATTGTGTGTAACTAAATTCGTTTAAATTCAACCGGGTGGATAATTTACAGCGGTTACTGTCACTCTTGTTGAAGAAATTTCACGATGTAATCGATTTAAATGAAATTATTACTTGAGAATTATCTTAATTTGCTTAAATTTTGAATATTCATTTTTCAAGTGGTCGGAGATCATATTGAATTGAATGGTTCAATCTGTAAGATTACGCCTCGCCGGATATTAGGGTCATGTTGATTGCTGCCTTGCTTGCGCATAGGTTCGTGCGGTAGCTATGCCCTGAATTAATTAATTCGGGCATTTGCAGGAAAATGACCGGGATGATTTTGAACGATTTAAATACTTCTTTCCGAAACGTTCCAGATCGACACAGTAATATATTTGCAATGGAAAAATACCGTTATGAAAATGCGAAATGTATTAGCGCTTCTTTTTGTCTTTGCCCTTTCCGCTTGTAAAGCACCGCCGCCGCCAGCCCCAACGGATGACACCCTTGTCACCAGTGAAGTTAACGGCGTGACCTTAACCCACCGTTATGCTGTTAAGCCGCCAACGGAGTTCCAGCCAATCAACGAAAACTACCGTGCGTTGTACCCCGCATCACTGATGACCACGCCAGATTACGGCGGCAAGCTGGTTCGCCAACTCGAAAACGGCAAAACCTACGTTGTGCTGGGCCAGGTTGAACATTTCTGGATGGCGCTGGCAGAAGAGGGGCAGGAGGAGCTGATTGGTTATGTGCCGATGCGCGCCGTGGTGAAAAGCGCCCTGTACGACGACACCGTGCGTAAACAAACCCCGCGCCTGAGACCGCGCCAAAAACAGACGTGCGTTAACGTCGACGGCAGCAGCAAAGCCTGTAAAAACAAAACATCAGGCACCTGGATAATCGACTAATTCGCCCTTACACGCGATGAAAAATATGAACATTACCGGGCTCTCACGCCAGATTCTGCTGGCGTTTATCCTTGCGCTGACCACCCTGGTCAGCGGTTGTAAATCGACTCCACATAGCGTACCTGGCAATTACACCCTCCACTTTCAGGCGAATCAGCAGGTGAATGCGTCTGCGCCGCTCAAAGTCAGGGTCCTGCTGTTGAAATCCGATGCCACCTTCATGTCAGCGGATTTCTGGTCGCTACAAAACAACGCAGAAAGTGCCCTCGGGGCCAACGTGCTTAACAGCGATGAATTCTTCCTGATGCCCGGAAAGCTGACCAAAACGCTGACCGGACAGACGCCGTCAGAGGCGCGCTATGTTGGCGTGATGGCGGAGTATCAGGCGCTGGACGGCAAAACCTGGCGGATCTCCATCCCACTTCCGGTGCAGGGCGAAACCCCGTTTTATGTGTTCTGGAAATCAACGTCTGACACGCTCGAGGCCGACATCATCCTTGACGTAACCGGTGTTCGCGTCGTTTCCAGATAGCGCCAGCCTCAACAGGAAAACAGAATGAACAAAGCAGAAAAGGTCATTTGGACCGAAGGTATGTTTCTGCGGCCTCATCACTTCCAGCGTGCAGAAAGTCATCTTGAACACCATATCCGCGAGTGGGGAACGCTCCAGCGTCCTTACCTGTGGGGATTTCTGGATTTTGAACTGGATGAGGCCATGCTGCGCCAGGGCAGTATCGCCCTGAGCTACGCCAGCGGGCTGTTGCCGGATGGCACCTTTTTTTCCTTTCACGATCCTAAGAGCGCCCCAACGCCGTTGCTGATCCCTGACAACCTGAGCCACGAGCGGGTAGTCCTGGCGCTACCGGCGCGACGCGGTGGGCGCGATGAAGTGATCTTCAGCGAAGAGAAAGATTCGCTGGCCCGCTTCGTCACCTTCGAGACCGAAGTGGATGACGACAACGCGATGTCCATCGGCCCGGCGGCGCTGCAGTTTGGCCGTTTACGCCTCAGACTGATGCTGGAAAAAGATCTGAGCGCTGAATGGACCGCCATGGGGGTAATTCAGGTACTGGAAAAACGTAACGACAACCATATTCGTCACGACAGCCGTTACATCCCGCCCATGCTGAATGCCACTAATAGCCCGTCGCTCTACGCGATGATGAACGATTTGCAAAGCCTGTTGGTGCAGCGCAGCCAGCAGCTGGCCCAGCGATTGCGCCAGCCGGGGCGTTTTAACACCTCGGAAATGGTGGAGTTTTCGCTGCTGGCGCTGATTAACCACCACGTCGGGCTGATTAACCATCTGAAGTCGCTGCCGCTGCTGCACCCCGAAGATCTCTGGCGCGACTGGCTGGCGTTTGCCACTGAGCTGTCGACCTGGACTGCGGCCCGTGCCACGCAGGAGACGTTACCGATTTACGATCATGACAACCTGGCGGACTGCTTTGACCGGCTGGTGTTGATGCTGCGACAGGGACTGTCGCTGGTGATGGAAGAGCACGCTATCCAGCTACCGCTCACGGAACGCACTCACGGGCTGAACGTTGCGACACTGCCGACTACCAGTATGGCGCGTGAGTTCGGCTTTGTGCTGGCGGTGAAAGCCAACGTGCCGGGCGAGGTGCTGCAAACGCATTTCCCGGCGCAGATGAAAGTGGCCCCGGTGACCAAAATTCGCGATCTGGTGCAGCTTCAGTTACCCGGCATGGTGCTGCGCGCCATGTCCGTTGCCCCGCCGCAAATTCCCTGGCATGCAGGCTACAACTATTTCGAACTGGAAAAAGGCGGCGAGTTGTGGGGCGAGATGGAAAAGTCGGGCGCGTTTGCGCTGCATCTGGCCGGTGAGTTTCCCGGACTGGACATGGAATTTTGGGCCATCCGTCAACCAAGTGAACAATAGCGAGCGCAGACATGCAGGAACAGACGTTCAATGGCAGTGACGCCACCGCAGCCGCGAGTGGCAATAATCCACTGGTGGTCGCCGCGAACCCGTTGCTCAACGCGATCCCGCAGATTCGCCACTCGGTCTCTCACGATGACCAGGCGGGGCTGCGTCAGCAGTTGATTGATGAAATTCGCCGTTTCGAAGTGCGTTGCCAGCAGTCGGGACTGGCCTACGAAGTGATTGTCGGCGCCCGCTATGGGATGTACTGCTAAACCGCGTGTTGCCCATTGTATAAGGAGAATCCCTTGAAAAAACGGACACATCGTTCGCCCATGCTCGTCGTCCTTACACTGACAGCTCTGCTGACGCCGGCCATGAATGCAGCTGCAGAATCTATTTCAAACAGTACTTTTCCAAAAGATACCAATCTGCTTTGGCCTGCTAACGTGAACTTAAGCGGTGAAAAGTTCGTGAAAGCCTGGCGTTCGGGTGAAGAAAATCCGGAGCGCCTGAAAGCCGATTTATACCTGTTGGGTGTGCTGGATGCCACGGAAGGGAAAATCTGGTGTGACTACAAAACGCTTAAGATTTTTACCGTACACGAAGTGGTGTATCGCTATTTTCAGACGTTACCCCCGGAGCGCTTAAAAGAGCGGGCCTCGACGCTCATTCTTGAAGCCCTGGTTAAGGATCATTCCTGTAAGAAAGGGGCATGATAATGAAACCGTTATATGCGCAGCTTAAAAAAAATCATTATTCCTCAAATCCCTACCGTCAGGGATTTGTTGACAGCGAAAAGGTGTACCCGGAAATCGGCTACACGCTGGATGAGATGTTGAAAATGAGTCCCGCGTATGAAAATACATGCGCAGTGCGGATGAGCCTTGCATTGCTTAAATGCAATATCACCTTCCAGGGGCGCTTGCCGATTAAAACGGGGCCGTATAAAGGTAAAAAGATTGAGACGGGTGCAAAACTGCTGGCCGATCAACTTTACCGCCCGGATGTGTTTGGCAAAGCGGAGGTGTACCCCGATCTGCAGGATGCGGCCCGGAAATTGCAAAATCGCAAAGGGGTGATTTATTTTCACCAGATTGTGGATTATGGCGGTGGACACATCGATATGCTGGAGCCTGACAAAGACAACATGTTTCAGTGCAACAGTAACTGTTATTTTGACTGCAAAGAAGTCTGGTTTTGGGAATTAACTTGAATGCGCATCTCATAAGCTGAGTGCTTATCTCTTTCTGCGTCCAGCAAAACCAAATACAGCAACACAATATATTCCCTGTTATCTGCCCTATGCAGGTAACAATGAATGCTGAATAGTGAAAACTATTCAGGCCCGAGGCAGAGGTAAAATATGGAAGGTTTTATTCAGCCCCATGCTTTCCTGTTTGCCATATAAGTGCTTTTTCGAAAGCAATAATTTTCAACCACGAAGAGTAGATATTATGGCTATTGATATGTTCCTGAAGGTCGACGGTGTGACGGGCGAGTCAAAAGATTCTAACCATACCGGGTGGACAGATATTACGTCTTTTTCCTGGGGCGCATCACAACCCGGAAATATGAGTGTTGGCGGTGGCGGCGGTGCCGGTAAAGTCAATTTCAACGATCTTCATATTAATGCACTCATTGATAAAGCAACGACCGCTATTCTGAAACACTGCGCCAGCGGTAAGCACTTAACCAAAGTGGAACTGTCGGTGTGCAAAGCCGGTGGTCAACAGGTGGAATATGCCCGTATTACACTGGAAGAAGTGCTGGTGACTTCCGTGCAGTACACTGGTGCAGATAACGGCGACACCGTCGGTGTGACCTACGCCTTCCAGGCGGCGAAAGTGAAACAGCAGTACTGGGAACAATCCTCTGCGGGTGGCAAAGGTGCAGAAACCAGCGCGGGCTGGAATATCAAAGAGAACAAAGAAGCGTAATAGATATGTATGGCAGGCCAGAGGGATATCCTCTGGTCTGTAATGTAAGCCTAACTCAAGTCTGATATCTTCCAATCTCGTCATCAACAACATTTATCTTTAAGGCTGAGTTATTTAAAATGAAAAAGATTATTTTTACTACATTTTTGGTTTTCTTTGCTAATCACACTTGGGCTGCTGTTGAAAATATTGCTCACAACAAAGCAGTTGAGCAGTGTGTTAAAAAGTATGGTGAAAATAATGATGAATGCCTTGGTGATATTGGTGATAAATCAGAACGTGATTTAAAATTGGTTTATGAAGCTAAGCTCAAAGAGATTTCTAGTTTTGATTATACCCGTTGGTGGATGGGAACTCAGGAGCAAAAAGATCGGTTGCTGGCAACATATAAAAAGAATCAGCAAGACTGGATTCAATTCAAAAATGATTATTGCGAACTTGTTTCAACACAGGCTAAAGGCACGCACGCGTTTACAGAAAATATGCTGAGCTGCGTATTAAATATGAATGATCTAAGGCGTGAAGAGATACGCATGATCACTCTTTGAAAATGAAAGTTAGTCATACTAAAAGAATTATTGGTCCTGACCTTAAAGGCAAATATCTCAGTACCCCTGAACTCTTTTTGAACCCCCTCGGGACAAGAGAGCGTATTTATGATGAAAGCCATCGCACTGGCGTTACCTTTGCTGGCACTGGCTGGATGCCAGACTCACCCCGCTCAGTATGCTTCGCTTGATGTGGGTGTTGCCAACAATCAACCCTGCTTTATTGTGCCGGGGAGCCCGGCATCCGGCTTATTAACCGCGACGGCACCCACGATTGCCCGACTGGAAGATAATCAGTGGCAAACGCTCACGCCGGGGGCGACCTGGCAACCTGAGCGAATGATTACTGCTGGCGTTTGCACAGGGTGGCCCGAAATAAACTGGCAGCCCGGCGTTTACGATGTGGCCTTTAAAGTCAGCGATAATGACCATGCTACGCGTTATGCCACCCGCTTTGTTCTTCAACAGACCCACGGCGGGGCGATGACCATCAGCAAACAGGAGAGTACGTTGAGCAGTGTGGTAAATATGAATGAATTAAGGCGTGAACAGATTCTGACGATCACTCACTGAGTCTGTTTTCTTATCATGTAATTATGCTTTGTAAGCTATTTTATTTGCAGCCAAATATCACGCCTGACAAATGCGCCAGGTATTAATCATGCTTCTGCTTTTCTCTTTTATTATCACTGCATACCCATTTTATTTAGCACCTGAGTCGTCATTATTATCATTATCGGAACGCTAATAACTCCATCAGGAACACGCTATGCGATTCACAATAGTCACCAATAAACCCGGTCATCAGCCTGTGCAAAGCCGCTGCGATTTTTATCCGCCGGGTGGCACCATTGGCCGTGGAACCGATAATAATCTGGTACTGCCAGATAACGACCGGGCGATTTCCCGGTTGCAGGCTATTGTCCATATTGCGGGCAATGGTGAATGCCGTATTACCAACCGTGGCAACGTCACGCGCGTGGTGCTCAACGATATACCGCTGGAGCGGGGGCGTCAGGTGGAGTTGCAGGACGGCGACATCCTGGGCATTGATGAATACCGTATCGAAGTCAGCGACCTGATTCTCGACACCCAGCCGGTGAGCCGCATGGCAGCTAACGTGCAGGCCGGGCTGACGCCGGAGCCGGCACCCGTGCAGCCCCAGGCGTCGAAAAACGACAACGCGCCAGCCGCCGTCCCCACGGAAATCTGGGACAGCCTGATGCAGGAGTTCTCCATCTCCGACAGCATTTCCCGCAATCGGGCGAAGCCTCAGGATACCCCCGCTGCGAATCCGTTTGCCGCGCCGCCCGCTCCCGAGCGTAACCCGGAAGATCCGCTTTCACTGCTCAGCCAGAATGAGCCGATCATTGCGCCACGTCCGGTGAATACGGACAACCTCTTTAGCAACGAGGCGCTGTTCAAAGGCGACAGCATCTTTGCCGACGCGACGCCGTCAAGTTTAGTGCCGCCCGTGGGGCAACCCGCGCGAGACAATGCCCCCGTGGAAGATGAACTGGATCCGCTGGCGCTGTTTGGTGGCGCAGGGACAGGCACATCGCCCACCCGTAATGACGATCCCCTGGGGCTACTGAGCGGTGCGGTGCCCCTGACGCACGCCGACGAGTTTGCGCCGGTGACGCCTGCGACTACGGCGATCCCGCCTGCGTCCGAGCCGGAGCCTGAACCGAACGCCCCGCGCGCGCCGGACATTTTGCAGGGGCTGGACGAACCTGCATTGAGCGAGCCCTCTGATTACGTGCCTATCACGCTGCCCACGCCACAAACCGTGCAGCGTGCGGCGGCGCAAACCCCGAAAGGGCGTCTGCGTATCGACCCGGTACAAAGCGAAGCCGCGCCTACCTCAGGCAGCGACAGCGGTGATGTACTGAAGGGCGAACTGCTGGACGCGTTGCTTGAAGGAATGGGGCTGGGCGATATGCAGCCAACGCCGCAGTTTGATCGGGAAAATATGCGCCAGCTCGGTCAGATGATCAGCATGTTCTCGCAGGGGACGGTCGCGCTGCTCTCTTCACGCTCGATTCTCAAGCGGGGTGTGAAAGCCGACATGACCATGGTGCTCGACGATGCCAACAACCCGTTCAAACTGCTGCCGTCCGGCAAAACTGTGCTGATGCAAATGTACGGCAACCGCATGCCGGGCTTTATGTCGCCGAAGAAATCGGTGCGTGATGCGCTGATCGACCTGCAGGCGCACCAGTTGGGGATGATTTCCGGCATCCGCGCCATTATTGCCGCGATGCTGCAGTCCTTTAATCCCGAATTACTGGAGGAAGAGGCCAAACGCGATGGTGCTATGGCGCGCCTGGGCATGCTCTCCAACCGCAAGGCCGCCTTGTGGGATTACTTTGTTCGCAGCTACGCCGAAACGGCAGGCGAAATTGACGATGACTTCCACACCCTGTTTGGCGAGGCTTTCCTGCACGCCTATGACATGGAAGTTAACCAGTACAAAGACTCACAAAGCGGATCGGAAGAATAATGAATATCAGCACTGCCTCTATCTCCCAACAGGGTGGGCGAGCCAGCAACCAGGATCAGACCGGCGAGACCATCGGCGAACGCGCGGCCTGCTTCGTGGTCTGCGACGGCATCGCGGGCCTGCCCGGTGGTGATGTGGCTGCCGAACTGGCCCGCAACGCCATCATTACCGGTTTCGACGGCGACACGCACCTGAATGCGCAGTCTATCCGCCATTACGTTAACGGTGCCAATCATGCTATTCGCAGCGAACAAAAAGCGGGGGAAGAAAACGCGCGCATGGGCACGACGCTTGTCAGCTTGTTTATCGACCGGGATTTTCACCTGGCCTACTGGGCACACGCGGGGGACAGCCGATTGTACCTGTTTCGCCGGGGCTGGCTTTACCACGTCACCACCGATCACAGTCTGGTCCAGCAGATGAAAGACGCCGGACACCAGACCGACGGCATCAACAGTAACTTGCTCTATTTTGCGCTGGGGCTGGGTGACGACCAGCGCGAAGCCAGCTACAGCGACGTGGTGCCCATTGAAGACGGCGACGTGTTTCTGCTCTGCACCGACGGCTTCTGGCACGGGGTGAGCGAAGAGCTGATGAAGCAGTCGCTGCACATGGTCAACACTCCCAATGAATGGCTGACCTTAATGAACCAGATCCTGCAACGTCAAAACGCGCAAAGTGATGACCAGCAGGACAACTACAGCGCTGTCGCGGTTTGGGTTGGCGCACCCCAGGATACGACGCTGCTGCACTCCCTGGCGCAGGCAGCGCAATTTCTCCCTCTTCGTGATTGATACAGACTGACAAGGACTTTTATGAAACGTTGGCTTCCGGGTTTGGCGCTGCTCGCCGTGGGTTTCTGCGCACAGGCCGAGAACTACCGCATTGTGCAATCCCCCTCTCAAAAACTGGATATCTGGATCGACAACATTGCCGACAACTCGCCAAAAAGCTGGTGTGCGAAGGAGCTACCGCTGCGCATCGTGGCCAACGGTGACAAGAAGGTCAGCGTGCTCGACAACTTCATGCCGCGTCTGGGGGCGTTACTGGAAAACCAGTGCGGCACGCTCACCCAGGTGAACTGGAAGATGACGGATGCGCAGAACGTGACGCTGGCACAGGGCACGGCGAAAAAAGCCAAAGACTGGGCGCCGGAAGTTACGCCAGCGGCGGTGACCACGACGACCACTGCACAAGATCCCACAGCCGCAGCGGCGAGCGCCACCCCGGCTCTCTCGCTGCCGGAAGGCCGCCTGGAGGAGATGTCACCGGCGGCAAACCGCACGCCGTGGCAGGAATTCACCCTGCATGACGGTTGCCATCTGCGCACCTACTGGCAGGGAGACAGCAACACCACCGCACTCTTCATTCCGGCAAAAGAGGACGGCAAATGTGAGAAAGGCGGCTGGCTGAACGGGCGCAGCGATGTGGCGCAGCTCAGTAAGGGCGGCGAGAAGAAAGTGGCCATGACGTTTGTTCACGGTTTCCCGGTGACCGGGTTGAATGCCAGTGCCGATGCCGATCGTCTGCTGATCACCACTGTCAATAACGAGCGCATGGTGGCGAGCGAAGGCAGTTCCGGCCAGAGCTGGATGCTGTTGCCTTACGACGCAAATCTCAACGCCTGGCAGGCGAACGGCACCATTGCTGTTGAGGTGACGCGGGATCTGGTCAGCGACGAGAGCCGTCTGCGCGCCCGCATTGACGAGGTGCGCAAGGTCTGGACTCCGTGGTTTGAGCCGGGAACCTCTCTCAACATCGTACTGATCGACGCGCTGCGCCCGCAGTTGCGGGACCCGGCAGTCGGCAAATACACGTCAGTGAACTAATGCGTTATGTTCTGGTCTAGTAAAAGTTGACACCCCATTAAGCGGCGACCTCATATTCGTT
>CAUSEC010000010.1:0-143188 GCA_963530515.1 uncultured Enterobacteriaceae bacterium
AATACGTGGGCCTGAACGGCGCAATCGTGGGCATGACCACCTTCGGTGAGTCTGCGCCTGCGGAGCAGTTGTTTGAAGAGTTCGGCTTCACTGTCGACAATGTGATCGCGAAAGCGAAAGCACTGCTGTAATTTTTATTACAGGACAAAACGGGTCGCTCAGGCGGCCCGTTTTTTTGCCTGCAATCCGCTTTGTAATTCCATAACTGGAATAAGTTTGCGGTGTCTCCACAAGAAAGTGTGATGTATGTCAGATAAATGGTGGTCTGCGCCGGGCGCCGATTCCTTTTATTCCGCGTTTGGCTTATTCTAGCTGAAGCGTTTCAGTTGTTTAAATGTTCGACAAGTAGTCAAACAGTTGACGTTTGTGACAGGCGAGAGATTCCCCTCTGAAGGTTGCTGCATTACTCTGTTAGCCTCTTCAGTATTGGGTTACCTGGCAGGAGATCTATGACCGTACGCATAGCGATTAATGGCTTCGGTCGCATCGGGCGCAATGTGGTTCGTGCTTTATATGAATCCGGGCGACGAGCGGAAGTCACCGTGGTGGCAATCAATGAACTGGCCGATGCCTCAGGCATGGCGCATTTATTGAAGTATGACACCAGCCACGGGCGGTTCGCATGGGATGTGCATCAGGAACGTGAGCAGCTGTATATTGGCGATGACGTGATCCGCATCTTGCATGAACGCGATCTCGCACAGCTGCCCTGGCGAGAACTGGGTGTTGATGTGGTGCTTGATTGCACGGGGGTCTACGGCAACCGTGAACACGGTGAAGCCCATCTGACCGCTGGCGCGAAAAAAGTGCTTTTCTCCCATCCTGGTAGCAACGATCTTGACGCGACGGTCGTGTTTGGCGTAAACGAAGAAAATCTTCGCGCCGAAGACCGCATTGTGTCGAATGCCTCCTGTACGACTAACTGTATTATTCCGGTCATTAAGCTCCTTGATGATGCATTTAGCATCGAATCCGGAACGGTAACTACCATTCACTCCGCCATGCACGATCAGCAAGTGATTGATGCTTACCATCCGGACTTGCGTCGGACGCGTGCAGCCAGCCAGTCGATAATCCCGGTGGATACGAAACTGGCCGCAGGGATTACCCGTATTTTTCCGCAATTCCATGACCGTTTTGAAGCGATTGCTGTACGCGTACCGACCATTAACGTGACGGCGATTGATCTGAGTGTGACGGTTAAGAAAGCGGTAAAAGCGTGTGAAGTCAATGCGTTGCTGCAAAAAGCAGCACGTGAGACTTTTCATGGTATAGTTGACTATACGGAATTACCGTTGGTTTCAATTGATTTTAACCACGACCCCCATAGTGCCATTGTTGATGGCACGCAGACCCGGGTGAGTGGCTCGCACCTTATTAAAACCCTGGTGTGGTGTGATAACGAATGGGGCTTTGCTAACCGAATGCTGGACACGACGTTAGCGATGGCCGCTAAAGGTTTCAGGTAGGGCGTATTTGCGTCCGCAAAACTTTAAGAATCAACGAGAGGATTCACCATGTCTGTAATTAAGATGACCGATCTGGATCTGGCAGGTAAACGCGTTTTCATCCGTGCGGATCTGAACGTACCGGTTAAAGATGGCAAAGTGACCAGCGACGCACGTATCCGTGCTTCTCTGCCGACCATCGAACTGGCGCTGAAGCAGGGTGCAAAAGTGATGGTTACCTCCCACCTGGGCCGTCCGACCGAAGGCGAGTACAACGAAGAATTCTCTCTGCTGCCGGTTGTTAATTACCTGAAAGACAAACTGTCCAACCCGGTACGTCTGGTTAAAGACTACCTGGACGGTGTTGAAGTCGCTGCAGGCGAACTGGTTGTTCTGGAAAACGTTCGCTTTAACAAAGGCGAGAAGAAAGATGACGAAGCACTGTCCAAAAAATACGCTGCACTGTGCGACGTATTCGTGATGGATGCATTCGGTACCGCTCACCGTGCGCAGGCTTCTACTCACGGTATCGGTAAATTTGCCGATGTTGCTTGTGCAGGTCCGCTGCTGGCTGATGAACTGGAAGCACTGGGTAAAGCGCTGAAAGAGCCGGCTCGTCCGATGGTTGCTATCGTTGGTGGTTCTAAAGTTTCCACTAAACTGACCGTTCTGGACTCTCTGTCCAAAATCGCTGACCAGCTGATCGTTGGCGGCGGCATCGCTAACACCTTCGTTGCTGCTCAAGGCCACAACGTCGGTAAATCCCTGTACGAAGCGGACCTGGTTGACGAAGCAAAACGTCTGCTGACCACTTGCGATATCCCTGTCCCGACGGACGTTCGTGTCGCAACCGAGTTCTCCGAAACCGCGACCGCAACCCTGAAATCTGTTGCTGACATCAAAGACGAAGAGCAGATTCTGGACCTGGGCGACGTTTCCGCTGAGAAACTGGCTGCAATTCTGAAGAATGCGAAAACCATTCTGTGGAATGGCCCGGTTGGCGTGTTCGAATTCGCTAACTTCCGCAAAGGTACTGAAATCGTCGCTAACGCAATCGCAGACAGCGAAGCATTCTCCATCGCAGGCGGCGGTGACACCCTGGCAGCGATCGACCTGTTCGGTATCGCTGACAAAATCTCCTACATCTCCACTGGTGGCGGTGCATTCCTCGAGTTCGTGGAAGGCAAAGTGCTGCCAGCAGTCGCAATGCTCGAAGAGCGCGCTAAGCAGTAAGTATTCAAAGGGCAGGGAAACCTGCCCATTTTTCAGCGCGCGTAAAGCTCGCGATCTTTTTTTCCAACGGTCGAAGATACAGAAACAGGACTCGAAAACATGTCTAAAATTTTTGATTTCGTAAAACCGGGCGTTATCACTGGTGATGACGTTCAGAAAGTGTTCCAGGTAGCTAAAGAAAACAACTTTGCGCTGCCAGCAGTTAACTGCGTGGGCACTGATTCCATTAACGCCGTTCTGGAAACCGCTGCCAAAGTTAAAGCTCCGGTTATCGTTCAGTTCTCCAACGGTGGTGCTGCTTTCATCGCAGGTAAAGGCGTGAAAACTGACGTTCCTCAGGGTGCTGCAATTCTGGGTGCTATCTCTGGTGCGCATCACGTACATCAGATGGCTGAGCACTACGGTGTTCCGGTTATCCTGCACACTGACCACTGCGCGAAGAAATTGCTGCCGTGGATCGACGGTCTGCTGGACGCGGGTGAAAAATACTTCGCTGCTCACGGTAAACCACTGTTCTCTTCCCACATGATCGACCTGTCTGAAGAGTCTCTGGAAGAAAACATCGAAATCAGTTCCAAATACCTGGCGCGCATGGCGAAAATCGGCATGACCCTGGAAATCGAACTGGGTTGCACCGGCGGTGAAGAAGACGGCGTGGACAACAGCCACATGGACGCTTCTGCACTGTACACTCAGCCGGAAGACGTTGATTACGCTTACACCAAACTGAATGCAATCAGCCCGCGTTTCACTATCGCTGCTTCCTTCGGTAACGTGCATGGCGTTTACAAGCCGGGTAACGTTAAACTGACCCCGACTATCCTGCGCGACTCTCAGGAATATGTTTGCAAGAAACATAACCTGCCGCACAACAGCCTGAACTTCGTCTTCCACGGTGGCTCCGGTTCTACCGCTCAGGAAATCAAAGACTCCGTAAGCTACGGCGTTATCAAAATGAACATCGATACCGACACCCAATGGGCAACCTGGGAAGGTATTCTGAACTACTACAAAACCAACGAAGCGTATCTGCAAGGTCAGCTGGGTAACCCGAAAGGCGAAGACCAGCCGAACAAGAAATACTACGATCCGCGCGTATGGCTGCGTTCCGCTCAGACTTCTATGATCACCCGTCTGGAGCAGGCGTTCCAGGAACTGAACGCGGTTGACGTTCTGTAATCTGAGTTAGACTCGCTCCCAAAGGCCCGCCATCTGTGCGGGCTTTTTTATTGCCTGTTCAATGGCATACGAGCACTTTAAATGTGATCCATTTGGCAAAACTGCGTCTTTTTGTTTACCCTTTAGGTGTCTGTCCGCCACCGTCGGGTTGGATTTTTCCCGTACGGAACAACAAAAGGAATGAAGAATGGAAGATCTTAACGTCGTCGACAGTATCAATAATGCAGGCTCCTGGCTGGCAACTAACCAGGCTTTACTTCTGAGCTATGCCGTAAATATTGTCGCCGCTATCGCCATTATCATCGTCGGGATGATCGTGGCTCGGGTGATTTCCAATACCGTTAACCGCTTAATGCGCGCACGGCATATCGATGCCACCGTGGCGGATTTTCTCTCCGCGCTGGTGCGCTACGGCATTATTGCCTTTACGCTAATTGCCGCGCTAGGACGCGTCGGGGTACAGACCGCGTCGGTGATCGCAGTGCTGGGTGCAGCGGGTTTAGCGATTGGTCTGGCGTTGCAGGGGTCGTTATCAAACCTGGCTGCCGGGGTTCTGCTGGTGACCTTCCGTCCGTTCCGTTCGGGTGAATATGTTGACCTGGGCGGCGTTGCCGGAACCGTGTTGCAGGTGCAGATTTTCTCCACCACCATGCGCAGTGTTGATGGCCGCATTATCGTTATCCCTAACGGCAAAATCATTGCTGGCAATATCATTAACTTCTCTCGCGAGCCGGTGCGCCGTAACGAATTCATTATCGGTGTGGCCTATGATTCAGATATCGACCTGGTCAAAAGATTACTGACGGAGATTATCGAGTCTGACGACCGTATTCTGAAAGATCGCGACATGACGGTTCGCCTGAACGAACTGGGTGCATCCTCCATCAATTTTGTGGTGCGTGTCTGGAGCAACAGTGGTGACCTGCAAAACGTGTACTGGGACGTACTGGAACGCGTAAAACGCAGCTTTGACGAACACGGTATCAGTTTTCCTTATCCTCAAATGGACGTGAACGTTAAACAAGCCAAAGAGAAAGAGACTGCTGAGTAATTGCCCGGTGCTGGATGATGCACAAGCCTCATCCAGCATGTCTTCCTCTTGTTTATTTCTGCCAAATATCTCCCCCTCAAACGAGTAGTAGTAACACTTATAAGCGATTAAAATTTTCAATTTCATCTAATAATTTTAAGCGGGTATAGTCAGCACCCTGAAACAGAGAATTGGGAATTAATCGTGATATCTTATTATTTTCAAGGGCTTATTCTTGGTGCGGCACTCATTCTGCCCTTAGGTCCCCAGAATGCATTTGTGATGAATCAGGGCATTCGTCGGCAATACCATCTGATGACCGCTTTTCTGTGCACGATGAGTGACTTACTCCTCATCTGCGGCGGTATCTTTGGCGGTAGTGCTCTGCTAATGCAGTCGCCCTGGCTGCTGGCACTGGTCACGTGGGGCGGTGTGGCCTTCCTGTTGTGGTACGGCTTTGGGGCGTTTAAAACCGCCGCCAGCAGCAGCATTGAACTTGCCACCGCAGAAGCAATGAAACAGGGGCGCTGGAAAATCATCGCCACCATGCTGGCGGTGACCTGGCTTAACCCCCATGTTTACCTGGATACCTTTGTAGTGCTTGGTAGTCTGGGCGGGCAGCTTGATGCTGAGCCGAAGCGCTGGTTTGCAATGGGTACTGTCAGCGCGTCTGTTATTTGGTTTTTCGGCCTCGCCCTGCTGGCAGCCTGGTTTGCACCTCGTCTGCGTACGGCAAAAGCGCAGCGTATTATCAACCTGATCGTGGGTCTGGTGATGTGGGTGATAGCTATTCAACTGGCGAAAGATGGCATAGAACACATCCACGCGCTGCTTAACTCGGTGTAGTCTGATGGACAAATCGGCACATCCCGCTACTCTTGCAGCGAGGCGTGCCGTTTTTATTCGGACGTAAAAAGCAACATGGAGGAGCAACTATGAAATTCAAAGTGATGGCCCTGGCGGCATTAGTGGGATTAAGTGCAATGTCAGTACAGGCAAGTGAACTGCCTGACGGGCCTCATATCGTCACTTCAGGAACGGCCAGCGTGGATGCAGTGCCGGATATTGCGACTCTGGCGATTGAAGTGAATATCTCGGCGAAAGACGCCGCGTCGGCCAAGAAACAAGCGGACGAGCGCGTGGCCCAGTACCTGAGCTTCCTCGATCAGAACGGTGTCGCGAAGAAAGATATCGATTCTGCCAACCTGCGTACGCAGCCGGATTACGATTACCAGAACGGTAAAAGCGTGCTCAAAGGCTGGCGTGCGGTGCGCACAGTGGAAGTGACCCTGCGCGACCTCGAAAAGCTTAATTCTTTGTTAGATGGCGCGCTGAAAGCGGGGCTGAACGAAATTCGTTCTGTATCGTTGGGCGTTGCGCAACCGGAATCTTACAAAGACAAAGCGCGTAAAGCGGCGATTGATGACGCTATCCACCAGGCTGAGCAACTGGCTGCAGGGTTCAACGCCAAAGTGGGGCCGGTCTACAGCGTGCGTTATCACGTGTCTAACTATCAGCCGTCGCCAATGGTGCGAATGATGAAGGCGGATGCCGCGCCGGTTTCGGCTCAGGAAACCTATGAACAGCCGACGATCCAGTTTGCCGATCAGGTTGATGTGGTCTTCCAGCTTGAACCCGCACAAGGCGGGCAGCAAGCCGCAGCAAAATAAGTCCTTTCTCTATACCCTCTCCTGCGGGAGAGGGTCTTCAGGAAACATCCTGCCTTAATACCTTGTGACCATATTCCAGCAGTGCATCCGTTACGTTGCGCATCATGCGGCTTTCTGGCGCAAAGCGATGCCAGTACAGCATGCGACGCTGTAACAGCCCTGGCGTCAGATCGATTAACTCACCGGCATTCAGCTCTTTTTCAATTTGCAGGTGCGGGATCATGCAGCAGGTTGTGCCCTGGCGCGCCAGCTGTACGAACGCTTCCGACGAGTTAACAATGTGGCAAGGTACGCTGCCCGGCGGCAGATCAAAGTTCTGCTGTAAGAAAGCCTGATGCATGTCATCGAGATGGTCAAAGGCCACAGCAGGGGCTTTGAGCAGCGCAGAACGGGTCACGCCGTTAGGGAAATAGCGCTCGGCAAAGGCTTTTGAGCCCACGAACAGGTAGTCGAGCGCACCCAGTTGATCGACCAGGCAGCTTGGCAACGCCTGTGGCTGAATACTGACCGCACCGACCACTTCCCCACGACGCAGGCGTTCCTGGGTACGTGTTTCGTCTTCTACCTGCAGGTTCAGGCGAATGGGCGAATCGGCCAGTACCGGGGCCAGCGCAGGCAACAGCCAGGTCGCCAGACTGTCGGCGTTCACCGCAAGTGAAAGCAGCAGGGGAGTGGAACCCGTTTGCTCGTCGCCCAGCCATTCATCTTCCAGCAGCTCAACCTGGCGTAAAAGAGCCAGCAGCTTCTGGCCTTGTTCGGTTGGACGAGGCGGCACGGTGCGCACCAGAAGCGGCTGACCAAACATGTTTTCAAGTTGCTTAATACGCTGCGATACGGCGGACTGAGTGATACACAGCTTCTGCGCGGCGCGCTCAAACCCGCGTTCACGAATGACCGCATCAAGTGCCTGTAACGTTCTGTAGTCCGGACGTTTCATTGCTCTTACATACTCCTGCAAAATAATTACTCAGCACTATGACATAAAAGTTTGTGACTTACAGACGAAAATACGTCTGTCGGTTATGTGACGTGGCTCACAGGGACTTTTACCCCGGCTATGCTCTATAATGCGGCCTGAAATTCACATCACAGGCGAACGACCATGACGCAGGATGAACTGAAAAAAGCAGTGGGCTGGGCAGCACTCAAATATGTCGAGCCGGGCACTATCGTAGGTGTGGGCACCGGTTCTACCGCCGCCCACTTTATCGATGCGCTGGGTACCATGAAGGGGCAGATTGAAGGTGCGGTTTCCAGCTCTGATGCTTCCACTGAGAAACTGAAAAAGCTGGGTATTACCGTTTTCGATCTGAACGAAGTCGATCGTCTGGGCATTTATGTCGACGGCGCGGATGAGATTAACGGCAATATGCAGATGATCAAAGGCGGTGGCGCAGCGTTAACCCGCGAGAAGATCATCGCGTCGGTGGCTGACAAGTTTATCTGTATCGCGGATGCATCCAAGCAGGTCGATATTTTGGGGACGTTCCCGCTGCCGGTTGAAGTGATTCCGATGGCGCGCAGTGCGGTTGCGCGTGAACTGGTTAAGCTCGGTGGTCGCCCGGAATATCGCCAGGGGGTCGTGACCGACAACGGTAATGTGATTCTGGACGTATTTGGCCTGGAAATTATCGACCCGATCGCGGTGGAAAACACCATTAACGGCCTGCCGGGCGTGGTGACCGTTGGCCTGTTCGCTAACCGTGGTGCGGATGTTGCCTTGATTGGCAGCGCCGACGGTGTGAAAACCATTCTAAAATGATCTGAGTGGGGGAGGCCTTCCCCACTAAAAAAATATTTGATAAGCAAATTCGGTGACTTCTGTCACGTTTATCAGGCCCCAATGATGTTCCTGCCGCACGTTTAGCCATTTTTAGCATATTCATCTGCCATTTGTGGCTGTATGACTTTTCTTCACGGGGCTGACGCAAACGTTCATATTGCTGCAATAGTTTTTTTTGATATGTTGACTACAGCGGATGAATATCCACACAACATCAGTTATGACAAAAAACAGGGTCGGGTAAATGGCAAAGGTATCACTGGAGAAAGACAAGATTAAATTTCTGCTCGTCGAAGGGGTGCACCAGAAAGCACTGGATAGCCTTCGTGCAGCAGGTTACACCAACATTGAGTATCACAAAGGCGCGCTGGACAGCGAGCAGCTCAAAGAGTCTATCCGTGATGCCCACTTTATCGGTTTACGATCCCGTACCAACCTCACTGAAGAGATTATTGCTGCGGCGGAAAAACTGGTCGCCGTTGGCTGCTTCTGTATCGGCACCAACCAGGTTGATCTGGACGCGGCGGCGAAACGCGGTGTCCCGGTGTTCAACGCGCCGTTCTCGAACACCCGTTCTGTTGCCGAGCTGGTGATTGGCGAATTGCTGCTGCTGATGCGCGGTATTCCAGAAGCGAACGCCAAGGCACACCGTGGTGTCTGGAACAAGCTGGCAGCGGGTTCATATGAAGCGCGTGGTAAAAAGCTCGGGATTATCGGCTACGGCCACATTGGTACGCAGCTGGGTATTCTGGCGGAATCGCTGGGCATGCATGTCTATTTCTATGACATTGAAAGCAAACTGCCGCTGGGCAACGCCACTCAGGTGCAGCATCTGTCTGACCTGCTGAATATGAGCGATGTTGTCAGCCTGCATGTTCCAGAAAACGCCTCGACCAAAAACATGATGGGTGCAGAAGAGATTGCGCTGATGAAGCCGGGTTCACTGCTGATCAACGCCGCGCGTGGCACCGTCGTCGACATTCCCGCTTTGTGTGATGCGCTTAAACGTAAGCACCTGGCGGGGGCGGCTATTGACGTCTTCCCGACTGAACCGGCAACCAACAGCGAGCCGTTCAATTCGCCGCTGTGTGAATTCGACAACGTGATCCTGACGCCGCATATTGGCGGTTCAACGCAGGAAGCGCAGGAAAACATCGGTCTGGAAGTGGCTGGCAAGCTGATTAAGTACTCCGACAACGGTTCAACGCTTTCTGCTGTTAACTTCCCGGAAGTGTCGCTGCCGCTGCACGGTGGACGTCGTCTGCTGCATATCCACGAAAACCGTCCTGGCGTGCTGACCGCAATCAACCAGATTTTCGCTGCCGAAGGTATCAACATTGCGGCCCAGTATCTGCAAACCACTCCGTTTATGGGTTATGTGGTTATCGATATCGAAGCAGAAGAGGATGTTGCGCAGAAAGCGCTGCAGAGCATGAAGTCTATTCCGGGTACCATTCGCGCCCGTCTGCTTTACTGATTTATCTGCCGTTAACCGGGTGGCATTCAGGCCGCCCGGTCATTCACTGCCATTCCCACACTTTTGACGGCGTAACGACCGCGGGCAGCGGAATATCCCACTCTTCAACGGGTAACGCATCCACCTGCTGACAATCGTGGGCTAAGCCGACAGGTTGCACATGATACTGGCGCCAGTTTTGCAGCGTGCGATCGTAAAAACCGCCACCCATACCTAAGCGTTGCCCCTGTTCATCAAAGGCGACAAGCGGCGTAACCAGCACATCCAGCTTATCGAGCGGCAGTACGTCGCGGACATCAAGCTTCGGTTCCTGAATTTTCAGGCGGTTAATCACCAGCTCACTGTGAGGATGATAATGCAGGAACAGCAAATTACCCGGACTGAACGGATGCAACACGGGGAGGTATACGCGTTTGCCGCTTCGCCAGAGCTGTTCAATCAGAGGTTGGGTATCCAGTTCACCATCAAACGACAGAAACACCGCGACGGTATGTGCCATCAGCACAGGCGGATAAGCCATCAGACGTGAGGCGGCCTGTTCGGAAAACTGCGCTTGTTGATCGGACGTGAGTGCCCGGCGACGTTGCCGTATCAGCTTGCGAATTTCTTGTCGGGACGAGGGAATGTCAGCGAGTTGTGTCATGGCAGAAGAAGGTAGAAGAAAAAGAAGGGAATCTCCGAGATGCCGCCGCAGGCTGTAACCCTTGAACCCTTGGTTCAAGGTGAATGTGTCGTCATAGTTTTAAGGCTTCTCGGACGGACCGAGCATGCTCACCAACCATGGAGCGCCACATTCTTGTGGTATGAAATATCGGCTCAGGGGACTGGCCCGCTTGCGAACATCTCAGAGAAATTTTGTCTTCACGGTCACTCTACCATAGTTGACCCTGAAGTGTTATTCAAACTTCTGACCCGGTCTGTCGGATATGCGACCCTGATCAAGCAGCGCCTGTTCGATGGTCTGTTGAAGCATCCGAATACGCTGTTCCATGCTGGAGGCGTAATCACGGGTTTTTGTCTTTTCCTGAGCCAGTTCATAGCTGATGTTCAGCGCTGCGATAAAGACTAACTGCTCAGTATTGGTGACTCTAGTGCGAACTTTTAGATCTTGCAACCGCTGATTCAGATCCTCTGCGGCCTGATTCAACGCATCTTGCTGTTCAGGCGGGCAATTCACTCGCAGTGAACGGCCAAAAATTTGGATATCGACGGGTTGTGCAGACATGCCACCTTCCTGCTGTTTGACTGCGCTCTGCCTTCGTAACCTGATCCTGGCTGCGAAGGGGCGTCACTATAGCCACCCCGGTGAGAGGATTCAAGCTCTTTGCTATACCTTTAAGTGCATGCAAACGCATGTAACGTGAAGCATGACGGGTATATCACCAGGGTCCAAAGTGGTAGCATACCATGAATATTCTCCCCAACGGCGACGAATGCGAATGTCTATACAGAACGAAATACCTGGTTACAACGATGTTGGTAAGTTACTCAATCAGCAGGGCGTGGGTTTAATTCCAGCCGAAATGCATGGACTGATTGCGGGGATGCTGTGTGGTGGCAACGGCGACACCTCCTGGCAGCCGATGCTGCATGACCTCACAAACGAAGGTCTGGCGTTCGGCCACGAACTCGCTCAGGCGCTGCGCAGCATGCATGCCGCGACCAGCGACTCCCTGGAAGATGACGGCTTCCTGTTCCAGCTTTACCTGCCGAACGGCGATGACGTCAGCGTGTTTGATCGCGCAGATGCGCTGGCGGGCTGGGTCAACCACTTCCTGCTGGGCCTTGGCGTCACGCAGCCGAAACTGGACAAAGTGACCGGTGAAACGGGCGAGGCGATTGACGATTTACGGAATATTGCTCAGTTGGGTTACGACGAAGACGAAGATCAGGAAGAGCTGGAAATGTCTCTGGAAGAGATCATCGAATACGTGCGCGTGGCCGCGCTGCTGTGCCATGACTCGTTCACTCGCCAGCAACCGACTGCTCCTGAAGTGCGTAAACCTACCCTGCATTAATGTGTCTCGTCTACTGGAGGTGTCATGACACAGCCTGAGTTTCTCCGTCGCCGTCAGGCGTTGCTCGCGCAAATGGCACCCGCCAGCGCGGCGCTTATCTTCGCGGCACCGGAAGTGACCCGCAGTGCCGATAGTGAATATCCCTATCGCCAGAACAGCGATTTTTGGTACTTCACCGGCTTTAACGAGCCGGAAGCGGTACTGGTGCTGATTAAAAGTGATGACACCCACAACCACAGCGTGGTGTTCAACCGCATACGCGATAAAACCGCAGAGATCTGGTTTGGACGCCGCCTGGGCCAGGAAGCCGCCCCGGAAAAGCTGGCGGTCGACAGGGCGCTGCCTTTCCCCGAAATCGGCAAACACCTGCCTGCGCTGCTCAATGGCCTGGATACGGTCTACCATGCGCAGGGTGAGTTCTCGTATGCCGATGACATCGTCTTCGCCGCCCTTGACAAACTGCGCAAAGGTTCCCGGCAGAATCTCACAGCCCCAGGTACGCTGACCGACTGGCGGCCAGTGGTGCATAACCTGCGCCTGTTCAAATCACCAGAAGAAATCGAGGTGATGCGCCGCGCCGGAGAGATTTCCGCGCTGGCCCATACCCGCGCGATGCAAACCTGCAAGCCGGGCATGTTCGAATACCAGCTGGAAGGCGAAATCCAGCATGAATTTAACCGCCACGGTGCGCGTTTCCCGTCTTACAACACGATTGTGGGTTCAGGTGAGAACGGCTGCATTCTGCATTACACCGAAAACGAAAGCGTAATGCGCGATGGCGACCTGGTGCTGATTGATGCCGGGTGTGAGTATCAGGGCTACGCCGGTGATATTACCCGCACCTTCCCGGTGAACGGCAAATTCACCCCGGCGCAGCGCGACCTGTACGACATCGTCCTTGCGTCACTGGAAACGGCACTGCGTCTGTTCCGCCCCGGTACGTCTATTCAGGAAGTCAATGCCGAGGTGGTACGCATCATGATAACCGGGCTGGTCAGACTGGGCATTCTGAAGGGGGAAGTGGAAACGCTGATCGCCGAAAATGCCCATCGCCCATACTTTATGCACGGCCTGAGCCACTGGCTGGGGCTGGATGTGCACGATGTCGGTGTTTATGGTCAGGACCGCTCCCGCCCGCTTGAGCCGGGGATGGTCATCACCGTCGAGCCAGGCTTGTATATTTCGCCTGATGCGGATGTTCCGGCAGCTTACAAAGGCATCGGGATTCGCATCGAAGACGACATTGTGATTACCGACGCCGGCAACGAAAACCTGACCGCCAGCGTCGTCAAAAATGCTGATGATATCGAAGCCCTGATGGCGGCGGTTCGCCACCCATGAGCGTGATTATCGTAGGGGGCGGAATGGCGGGTGCGACCCTGGCACTGGCGCTGTCGCAGTTAACGAAGGGGCGTTTGCCGGTGCATCTGGTTGAGGCAACGGCCCCTGATGCCGCGGATCATCCAGGCTTTGATGCCCGTGCCATCGCGCTGGCGGCGGGCACCTGTCAGCAGCTTTCACGGGTCGGTATCTGGCCGCACATCGCGAAAAATGCCACGCCTATCACCGATGTTCATGTCAGCGATCGCGGGCATGCAGGTTTTGTCACCCTCAGTGCCGAAGATTATCGGATTGATGCGCTCGGCCAGGTGGTGGAATTGCACGATGTCGGGCACACGCTGTTTTCGCTCCTGCAAAAAGCGCCGGGTGTCACGCTGCATTGCCCGGCCCGGGTCAGCAGTTTCACACGTACGGAACAACAGGTGAGTGTGACGCTGGACAGCGGCGACGAAATTTCCGGTAGTTTGCTGGTCGCAGCCGACGGCTCCCGTTCGGCCCTTGGCGCGCAGTGTGGCATCAGCTGGCAGCAATCGCCTTATCAACAGGTTGCCGTCATTGCCAACGTCACGACCGCAGTAGCGCATCAGGGGCGTGCCTTCGAGCGCTTCACTTCTTACGGGCCACTGGCCATGTTGCCGATGTCGCAGGGCCGCTGCTCTCTGGTGTGGTGTCATTCGCTGGAAAAACAGAACGCTGTGCTGAGCTGGAACGATGAGAAGTTTTGCCATGAATTGCAGAAGGCGTTTGGCTGGCGACTGGGGAAAATGATGCACGCAGGTGCCCGCAGCGCCTATCCGCTGGCGTTAACCACCGCATCCTCCCCCATTTCGCATCGCACCGTGCTGGTGGGCAATGCCGCGCAGACCCTGCACCCGATTGCGGGGCAGGGGTTTAATCTCGGCATGCGTGATGTCATGAGTCTGGCAGAAACCGTGGCGGAAGCCTGGTCTGCACAGGGTGATGTGGGCGGTTATACCGTTCTCACGCGTTACCGCGATCGCCGTCATGCGGACAAGCAGGCGACCATTGGCGTGACGGATGGGTTAGTCCATTTGTTTGCCAACCGCTGGGCTCCGCTGGTTGTGGGGCGGAACGCGGGTTTGATGGCAATGGAATTATTTACCCCGGCGCGCGATGCGCTGGCGCAGCGCACCCTCGGTTGGGTGGCGCGTTAAGGCCTGAATCAGGCTTCAGGAGTCATTTGTGCAAAGTGTTGATGTGGCAATTGTTGGCGGCGGTATGGTCGGACTGGCGCTGGCGTGTGGGTTGCAGGGAAGTGGGCTGCGCGTAGCCGTGCTGGAGCAGCAGGCACCTGTGCCGGTGCGTGATGATGCCGCGCCTCAGCTTCGCGTCTCTGCCATTAACGCTGCCAGTGAAAAACTGCTCGCTCGTCTTGGCGTCTGGTCCGCCATTAGCGCCCGCCGTGTGAGCTGTTACCACGGGATGGAAGTGTGGGACAAAGACAGTTTTGGGCGCATTGCGTTTGATGATGCAAGCCTCGGCTACAGCCATCTCGGGCATATTGTGGAAAACGGCGTTATCCAGCAGGCGCTCTGGGAGAAGGTTCAGCAGTGTTCCGACGTGACGCTCACTGTTCCGGCGACGCTGCAACAGGTGGCCTGGGGCGAGAACGAAGCCTTTATCACCCTGCAGGACGGCGGCATGCTGACTGCGCGTCTGGTGGTGGGTGCCGATGGTGCCAACTCCTGGCTGCGTAACAAGGCCGACATTCCGCTCACCTTCTGGGATTACGGGCACCATGCGCTGGTGGCGACTATCCGCACCGCTGAGCCTCATGAGGCCGTGGCGCGCCAGGCGTTTCACGACGACAGCATCCTGGCCTTTTTGCCGCTGGCTGACCCGCACCTCTGCTCGATTGTCTGGTCCCTTCCCCCTGAGCAGGCTCAGCAGATGCAGCAGTTGAGCGACGACGCATTTAACCAGGCGCTGTCTGTTGCCTTTGATAACCGCCTGGGGCTGTGCCGCGTTGAAAGCGAACGCCAGCTCTACCCGCTGACCGGGCGTTATGCGCGCCAGTTTGCTGGCCACCGCCTTGCGCTGGTGGGCGACGCCGCACACACCATCCATCCGCTCGCCGGGCAAGGGGTAAACCTCGGCTTTATGGATGCGGCGGAACTTATCACCGAGCTGCGTCGTTTGCATAGTCAAGGGAAAGACATCGGTCAGCATATGTATCTGCGCCGTTATGAGCGCAGCCGCAAGCATAGCGCGGCAATGATGCTGGCGGGGATGCAGGGCTTTCGTGAACTCTTCACCGGCACCCATCCGGCAAAAAAATTGCTGCGCGATATCGGCCTCAAACTGGCCGACACGCTTCCGGGTGTTAAACCCCAGTTGTTGCGCCAGGCGATGGGCTTAAACGACCTCCCGGAGTGGTTACGTTAACTCCGTCACATTTCCCTTCCTGATGACGGGAAGGGACCGCTTTTACTCATTTGAGAAATTCTAATTTCACCGCGTTTTTCGGATTAGATTTTCTCATCCCTCGTTTTTTCTCTGTCGGGAAAAATATCTCTTTTGAAGTGCTAATGACTGCCTTTTGGTGCGGTCTTATGCATGTCGTGAATGTTTGTTCCTGTTTTTGCCTGTTATGGCAGCGTAATGCTCTGTTGGTGTTTGGGCTGAAAAAGGTCATAAGCTAATGTGATGACCCATTTTCTCTTATGGTTAAGCGGTGCTTTCGGTGATAAGTTCAGGCGAAAGTGAACGTTTGCGTCGGCAGCCGGGATCGGTGTTGACGCGCTGTCATGCGGTGAATCTTTCGCCGCCAGAAAACGTGATAGCCCCGCTTATTCGACGAGGAAAAGATGGCTCAGCAAACTCCTTTGTATGAACAACACAACCTATGTGGCGCCCGCATGGTGGATTTCCATGGCTGGATGATGCCGCTGCACTATGGCTCGCAAATCGACGAGCACCACGCGGTGCGAACCGATGCCGGTATGTTTGACGTCTCGCACATGACGATTGTCGATCTGCGCGGCAGCCGTACCCGGGAGTTTTTACGTTATCTGTTGGCAAACGACGTCGCAAAACTGACTAAACCGGGCAAAGCGCTCTACAGCGGCATGCTCAATGCCTCGGGGGGGGTGATTGATGACCTCATCGTCTACTACTTCACCGAAGACTTCTTCCGCCTCGTTGTTAACTCCGCCACCCGCGAAAAAGACCTCTCCTGGATTACCCAACACGCCGAACCTTTTGCCATCGATATCACCGTCCGTGACGACCTGTCGCTGATTGCGGTTCAGGGGCCAAATGCGCAGGCCAAAGCCGCCACCCTGTTCACCGACGAGCAGCGCCATGCGGTAGAAGGCATGAAGCCATTCTTTGGCGTTGAAGCAGGTGACCTGTTTATCGCCACCACCGGCTATACCGGTGAAGCCGGTTATGAAATTGCACTGCCGAGCGAACAGGCGGCTGATTTCTGGCAGGCGCTGGTGGCCGCAGGCGTCAAGCCGTGTGGTCTGGGCGCGCGCGATACCCTGCGTCTGGAAGCTGGCATGAATTTGTACGGCCAGGAGATGGACGAGGGTGTTTCACCTCTGGCGGCGAATATGGGCTGGACCATTGCCTGGGAACCCGCTGACCGTGACTTCATTGGCCGTGAAGCGCTTGAAGTGCAGCGTGAGAAGGGCACCGAGCAGCTGGTCGGGCTGGTGATGACTGAGAAAGGCGTGCTGCGTAACGAACTGCCGGTGCGTTTCACGGATGTACACGGCGAGGCGCAAGAAGGTGTGATCACCAGCGGTACTTTCTCCCCAACGCTTGGCTACAGTATTGCACTGGCACGCGTTCCGGCGGGGATCGGTGACACGGCAATCGTCCAGATCCGTAATCGTGAAATGCCGGTAAAAGTGACGAAACCTGTTTTTGTACGCGCTGGCAAAGCTGTCGCGTGATTCATTCTTATTTGGAGATTTAGTGATGAGCAACGTACCTGCAGAACTGAAATACAGCAAAGAACACGAGTGGCTGCGTAAAGAAGCGGACGGTTCATACACCGTGGGTATCACCGAGCACGCGCAGGAGCTGCTGGGCGACATGGTGTTTGTTGATCTGCCTGAAGTGGGCGCGGTTGTCGCTGCGGGCGATGACTGTGCAGTGGCTGAATCTGTAAAAGCCGCATCCGACATCTACGCACCGATCAGCGGTGAAATCGTGGCCGTCAATGACACGCTCAGCGATGCCCCTGAGCAGGTGAACAGCGAACCGTACGGCGAAGGCTGGATTTTCAAAATCAAAGCCAGCGACGAAGCCGAAGTGGATGCGCTGCTGAATGCAACGCAATACGAAGCACTGTTAGAAGACGAGTAAATATGCTTTTGCCGGATGGCGCGATGCTTATCCGGCCTACAGATCGTAGTAGGCCCGGTAAGCGTTAGCGTCACCGGGCAATTAGGTAGAGAAAACATCATCACTTGCACGTTTCAGGAACCCTCGCTCATGACACAGACTTTAAGCCAGCTTGAAAATCGTGGCGCTTTCATCGAACGTCACATCGGGCCGGATGCACAGCAACAGCAGGAAATGCTGAAAGCCGTTGGCGCAGATTCGCTCAACAATCTGATCGGCCAGATTGTCCCGCAAGATATTCAGCTGGCGACGCCACCGAATATTGGCGAGGCGACCACCGAATACGCGGCCCTTGCGGAGCTGAAAGCGATTGCCAGCCGCAACAAGCGCTTTAAGTCTTACATTGGGATGGGGTACACCGCCGTGCAGTTACCGCCGGTTATCCTGCGCAACATGCTGGAAAATCCGGGCTGGTATACCGCGTACACGCCGTATCAGCCTGAGGTGTCACAAGGCCGTCTCGAAGCACTGCTGAATTTCCAGCAGGTTACGCTCGATTTGACCGGTCTGGATATTGCCTCCGCTTCTCTGCTGGATGAAGCCACGGCCGCCGCCGAAGCGATGGCAATGGCAAAACGCGTCAGCAAGCTCAAGAACGCCAACCGCTTCTTTGTGGCCGCCGACGTTCATCCGCAGACCCTTGATGTGGTGCGCACACGTGCTGAAACCTTTGGTTTTGACATCATTGTTGATGATGCCAGTAAAGTGCTGGATCACCAGGATGTCTTCGGCGTGCTGCTGCAACAGGTGGGCACCACCGGTGAAGTGCATGATTACAGTGCCCTGACAGCCGAGCTGAAATCCCGCAAAGTGGTGGTGAGCGTGGCGGCCGACTTTATGGCGCTGGTACTGCTGACTGCCCCCGGCAAACAGGGGGCCGATATCGTCTTCGGTTCTGCCCAGCGTTTCGGTGTGCCAATGGGCTACGGTGGCCCGCATGCGGCGTTCTTCGCAGCAAAAGATGAATTCAAACGCTCCATGCCGGGGCGCATTATCGGTGTCTCAAAAGATGCCGCCGGTAGTACAGCGTTGCGCATGGCGATGCAGACCCGCGAGCAGCATATCCGTCGCGAGAAAGCGAACTCCAACATCTGTACGTCCCAGGTCCTGCTGGCCAACATCGCCAGTCTGTATGCGGTTTATCACGGTCCGGTGGGGCTGAAGCGTATCGCGAGCCGTATCCATCGTCTGGCCGATATTCTGGCAACCGGCCTGCAGCAAAAAGGGCTGACGCTGCGTCATGCGCACTACTTCGACACCCTGTGCGTGGAAGTGGCAGACAAAGCAGCCGTACTGGCGCGTGCCGAAGCGGCTGAAATCAACCTGCGTAGCGATATCCTCAACGCGGTCAGCATCACGCTGGATGAAACCACCACTCGTGAAGATGTGCAGGTGCTGTTCGCCGTGTTGCTGGGCGACGCGCAGGGGCTGAACGTGGACGCGCTGGACAAAGAGGTGGCGCATGACAGCCGCTCTGTTCCTGCCGCGATGCTGCGTGATGATGCCATCCTCTCGCACCCAGTGTTCAATCGCTATCACAGCGAAACCGAGATGATGCGTTATATGCACTCTCTGGAACGCAAAGATCTGGCGCTCAACCAGGCGATGATCCCGCTGGGTTCCTGCACCATGAAGCTGAACGCTGCGGCGGAAATGATCCCTATTACCTGGCCGGAATTTGCTGAGTTGCACCCGTTCTGCCCGGCTGAGCAGGCGGAAGGTTATCATCAGATGATCAACCAGCTCTCCGACTGGCTGGTGAAACTGACCGGGTACGATGCGCTTTGCATGCAGCCGAACTCTGGCGCGCAGGGCGAATACGCGGGCCTGCTGGCGATTCGTCACTATCACGAAAGCCGTAATGAAGGGCACCGAGATATCTGTCTGATCCCGAGTTCAGCCCACGGCACCAACCCGGCATCTGCGCAAATGGCAGGCATGCAGGTGGTGGTGGTGGCCTGCGATAAGAATGGCAATATTGATTTGGCCGATCTGCGCGCGAAAGCTGAGCAGCACGCGACGAACCTCTCCTGCATCATGGTGACCTACCCGTCCACCCACGGTGTGTATGAAGAGACGATCCGCGAAGTGTGCGACATCGTGCATCAGTATGGCGGCCAGGTGTATCTTGATGGCGCGAACATGAACGCGCAGGTTGGGATCACGTCACCGGGCTTTATTGGCGCGGATGTCTCTCACCTTAACCTGCACAAAACCTTCTGCATTCCGCACGGCGGTGGCGGCCCGGGTATGGGGCCAATCGGTGTGAAAGCGCATCTGGCACCGTTCGTACCGGGCCACAGCGTGGTGCAGATTGAAGGCATGCTGACCCGTCAGGGTGCGGTGTCTGCCGCACCGTTCGGCAGTGCATCTATTCTGCCGATCAGCTGGATGTACATCCGTATGATGGGTGCCGAAGGGCTGAAACAGGCCAGTTCAGTGGCCATTCTGAATGCTAACTATATTGCGACCCGCCTGAAAGCGTCCTTCCCGGTGCTCTACACCGGGCGTGATGGTCATGTGGCTCACGAATGTATTCTCGACATTCGTCCGCTGAAAGAAGAGACCGGCATCAGTGAGCTGGACATTGCCAAGCGCCTGATTGACTACGGTTTCCACGCGCCGACCATGTCCTTCCCGGTTGCGGGCACGCTGATGGTCGAGCCGACGGAATCGGAAAGCAAAGCTGAACTGGACCGCTTTATTGATGCAATGCTGGCCATTCGTGCAGAGATCGGTCGTGTGAAAGCGGGTGAATGGCCGCTAGAGGATAACCCGCTGGTGAACGCGCCGCACACCCAGAATGAGCTGGTGGCTGAGTGGAACCACGCGTACACCCGTGAGCAGGCGGTCTTCCCGGCAGGGCTGGCAAACAAATACTGGCCGACGGTGAAACGCCTGGATGATGTGTACGGCGACCGTAATTTGTTCTGCTCCTGCGTGCCGATGAGCGATTACGAATAATACATTCGCACTATACTTCTGGCCGGGTCAGCGTGTGCTGCACCCGGCTTTTTTATTGGGAGAATGAAAAGTGGCAATAGCACTGGTGACCGGCGGCAGTCGGGGGATTGGCAAAGCAACGGCGCTCCTGCTGGGGGCGGAAGGCTACAGGGTTGCGGTGAATTATCAGCAAAACGCCGGGGCCGCGCAGTCCGTGGTGGAGGCCATCATTGCCGCGGGTGGTGATGCGTTTGCCGTTCAGGCCGATATCAGCGATGAAGCGCAGGTGGTGGCAATGTTTGCCCGCATTGATGAAGAAGGCCAGCCGCTGACCGCGCTGGTGAATAACGCGGGCATTCTGTTTACCCAAAGCCGTGTGGAAGCGATGACGGCAGAGCGCATCAATCAGGTGTTGCGCACTAACGTGACAGGAAGCTTCCTGTGCTGCCGGGAGGCAATCAAGCGCATGGCGCTTCCCCATGGCGGGCAGGGCGGTGCGATTGTGAACGTCTCCTCCGCGGGAGCTCGTCTCGGTTCACCGGGGGAATATGTCGACTATGCCGCTTCAAAAGGCGCGATGGATACGCTCACTACCGGGCTGTCGCTGGAAGTGGCGGGGCAGGGGATTCGCGTGAACAGCGTGCGGCCGGGGTTTATCTACACCGAGATGCATGCGTCGGGTGGTGAACCGGGAAGAGTGGATCGGGTGAAAGCATCGCTACCGATGCAGCGCGGCGGTCAGCCGGAAGAGGTCGCGCAGGCCATTGTGTGGCTGCTCAGTGAGAAGGCGTCGTATGTCACCGGGAGTTTTATCGAACTGGCAGGCGGGAAGTAACAGAAATGCCGGATGGCGCTGCGCTTATCCGGCCTACACGACGGTTAAATCTGTAGGCCGGATAAGGCGTTTATGCCGCTATCCGGCAGAGTATTAGATATTCTCGCCGTTGCTGGAAATCACTTCTTTGTACCAGTCGAAGCTCTTCTTACGGGAACGGGACATATCGCCGGTGCCGTCGTCGTGCTTGTTCACATAGATAAAGCCGTAGCGCTTGCTGTACTGACCGGTGGTGAAGGAGACGCAGTCGATGCAGCCCCACGGGGTGTAACCCATCAGGTCCACGCCGTCATAGGTGACCGCTTCAACCATCTCTTTGACGTGAGCGCGCAGGTAGTCAATGCGGTAATCGTCATTGATGCTGCCGTCTTCTTCCACTTTGTCGTAAGCGCCGAAGCCATTTTCAACGATAAACAGCGGCTTCTGATAACGCTCATACAGCTCGCAAAGCGCGTAACGTAAGCCAACCGGGTCAATCTGCCAGCCCCAGTCGGATGCTTTCACGTGCGGGTTTGGCACGCTGCCCTGGAAGCCAGAGATCGCATCGCCCGTACCGCCTTCCGCTTTTACCGCGTTGGTCATGTAGTAGCTAAAGCCCAGATAGTCACAGGTGCCTTCACGCAGAGCCTGCTCGTCACCGGCTTCCATTTTGATGTTAAAGCCACGGCGTTCCCACTCGTTCAGGACATAGGACGGGTAGTAACCACGCAGCTGCACGTCGGTAAAGACGTAGCGCTCACGCATGGATTCCTGAGCGAACATCATATCTTCAGGTTTGCAGGAGAACGGATACAGCGGCACCATCGCCAGCATGCAGCCGATTTGCATTTCAGGGTTAATGCGATGGCCGATTTTCACGGCGATAGCGCTGGCCACGAACTGGTGGTGCAGCACCTGATACATGGTCTCTTCCGGGTTTTCATGCTCGGTGTAGACCACGCCGGAACAGCAGTAACCAAACAGCGGCGCGCGCCAGTTGCGCTGGTTGTTGATTTCGTTGAAGGTCATCCAGTATTTGACCTTGGTTTTGTAACGCTCGAACACCACTTCGGCGAAGCGAACAAAGAAATCAACCACTTTACGGTTGGTCCAGCCACCGTATTCCTGCACCAGGTGCAGCGGCATCTCGAAGTGGGAGAGGGTGATAACCGGCTCGATGTTATATTTGAGCAGCTCGTCAAACATATCATCGTAGAATTTCAGACCTTCTTCGTTTGGCTGCAGCTCATCCCCTTTCGGGAAGATGCGGGTCCAGGCGATGGAGGTACGGAAGCATTTGAAGCCCATCTCGGCGAAGAGTTTGATGTCTTCTTTGTAGTGGCTGTAGAACTCGACGGCTTCGTGGTTCGGGTAGTATTTGCCTTCGATGACTTCCTGGGTGATTTCACGTGGTACGCCATGCGCGCCGCCGGTCAGCACATCACAGATGCTTGGGCCTTTGCCGCCCTGGTTCCAGCCGCCTTCAACCTGATGCGCAGCTACCGCACCGCCCCATAAAAAGTCTTTTGGTAAGGTCAGTTTTTTCATCGTCGCTCGTCTCAATATATTAATTTCTGAGGTCGAGTCTAACAAAGGGAATACAAATGTCACGATATAACAAATTACCGTGCGGGTAACTTGTTACATCAAAAAAACAGCCTGTTTTTTTATGCTATTTTTCTCGCCAGTTTTCTACCAAGAGATTCGAGAATATAAATAACGGGGATTTGCGTTGTAATATCATAGACCCCGGCAATGCGCGTTTGCGGCACGTGCCAGGAGAGATTGAAGTCCGCAAGCTTTGCAAGGCGGGAGTGTTCGTGGCTGGTTATCGACAGCACTTTGCAGTGGTGCAGGCTGAACTGGCTGGCAAAGCGCAGGATCTCTTCGGTTTCGCCGGACACCGACAACACGATAGCCAGCGCGTTTCTGGCCATATCATTGGTGACCGGGAAATAAGGATCATCAATGTGGTTACTGAATTTTCCAATATTGGAAAAAAAGCGTGCGCCATATTTTGCCAGGGCGCCAGATGTGCCCGCGCCAACAAATATAATACGTTCTGAAGATAATATAATGTCGACGGCTTTATCTAACAGAATATCGAATTCATCGTTATTTACGCTTTTAAAAAAGCTGATGATTTCGCTGGCGCCAAAATTAGCCTGCTGAGGTTCGTTGTTCTCTAAATATAATTTAAAGCGGACGCGAAATTCTGAATAACCTTCACACTGGAGTTTGCGACAGAACCGCAGCACCGTGGTGGTGGAGACTCCTGCACCGTCGGCCAGTTCGCGGATGGTCATGTACATTACTTTGTCACGATTTTTGACGACATAGTTGTAGACCATCATCTCGAGATTGTTGAGACTGGCGATTGCGGCGTGGGAGAACATACTCACGATGGCGATGACTCTCTTATCAGATTTATCTTCAGGGAATAATAACATGCAGCCGAACGACATCACTTTTTTTAAACGTTTTCAGAGCGACATTCTGGCCGGGCGCAAGACCATCACCCTGCGTGACGAAACAGAATCGCACTTCAAAGCGGGAGATATCCTGCGCGTCGGGCGCTATGAGGACGACGTCTATTTCTGCACGATCCAGGTTATGTCGACTTCAACCATCACGCTGGATACGCTCACGGATCAGCATGCCCGGCAGGAGAACATGACGCTGGATGAACTCAGGCAGGTGATTACTGATATCTATCCGGGGCAGCATCAGTTTTATGTGATTGATTTTAAATGCCTTTAATAAATAAAACACAGGCGTAAGATCAATCTTAATTGTTAACTTCATGAATTTAATGGATTTTGTGTTTTTGATGATTTTTTTTAGCGAACAGGTGTGCACTGAAACCATTCTCAGTTACTCTATATCCGCGACGTTACATTTTGAGTTTTCCCGGAGTCAATTATGGTGGATAAGCCACTTATCGCGCAGGGATATACGCTGGCTGAGGAGATAGCCAACAGCATTAGCCACGGGATCGGGCTGGTGTTTGGTATTGTGGGACTGGTGCTCCTGCTGGTTCAGGCGGTGGACACTAACGCCAGTACGATGGCGATCACCAGTTACAGTCTTTACGGCGGCAGCATGATTTTGCTGTTTCTGGCCTCGACGCTATATCACGCCATTCCCCATCAACGGGCGAAGGTGTGGCTGAAAAAATTCGACCACTGTGCAATCTATTTACTGATTGCCGGGACCTATACGCCGTTTCTGCTCGTCGGGCTGGATTCACCGCTGGCGCGCGGGCTGATGATTGTTATCTGGAGCCTGGCGCTGCTGGGGATCCTGTTCAAACTGACCATCGCGCATCGCTTCAAAGTGCTGTCGCTGGTGACCTATCTGACCATGGGGTGGCTGTCACTGATTGTGATTTATCAGCTGGCGACGCGGCTGTCCGTCGGAGGGGTTACGCTGCTGGCACTGGGGGGCGTGGTGTACTCACTGGGGGTGATTTTCTACGTCTGCAAACGCATCCCTTACAACCATGCTATCTGGCACGGCTTTGTGCTGGGCGGTAGCGTGTGCCACTTTCTGGCGATTTATCTGTACGTCGGGCAGGTTTAACGGTGTGCGGCCTGATGCCCTCACCCCGCCCCTCTCCCACCTGAGAGGGTACAAACACTAAAAACGGCAACCTGGGGATGCCGTTTTGCTTTTTACCTTACTCTTCCAGTGAATACGGCAGCGGTTCGATCGCCAGAGTATTCGCATCATCACGCACGCGGAATACGCTGTCAGGCTCCATATCGTTGTTCATCACCACCTGCACCAGTACGCGACCATCGTCCAGCTGAACGGCAGCCAGTACCGTGCCGGTACGACGCCAGTTCTCACCCATTTTCAATTCCAGGTCTTCACCTGCTTCTGGCACACGGCTGGCATTGCCAGCGAGATACCACAGCGCACGTTTATTGGCCCCACGGAATTTCGCCCTGGCGACCATCTCCTGACCGGTGTAGCAGCCTTTTTTAAAGCTGATTCCGCCCAGGGCCTGAATATTGGTCGCCTGCGGAATAAACTGCGCGCTGTTGGCGGCATCAATAATGGGCTGTCCGGCTTCAATATTCAGCGCCAGCCATTGCTGGCTGTTGTTTAACTGCGCTTCGCCGCGCAATGCGTCAGTGATGCGTTCTGCGGTAGCCACATCGGTCACCAGCAGGAAGCGTTCTGCCGGCCAGGCAAACCACAGCAGGGTGGTTGCGCCGTCACGAACAACCTGTTTTTCCGCGTCAGGGAGTGCAGTAAAGAGATTCGCCAGCGCAGCACGTGCCTGGAAACCTGCGACACCCAGCAGGACTTTTTCTTCATCCGTCGCAATGACGACTTTGGAGAACACGGCGTATTTCTTCAGTTGCGTCAGCTGGTCGGCTGCGACGCTGCGGCGCAAAATCCAGTTGAAGCCCTCTTCTTTACGGAACAGGCGCAGGTTGCTCCACATCTTACCTTTCGCATCGCAATGCGCGGCCAGCAGATGCTGGAAGTCAGTCAACTGAGCCACATCGGCGGTGACTTGTCCTTGCAGGTATTTTTCACTGTCCGCACCCGTGATGGAACCTAACGCCCAGTCATCGAGAGTCATAAGTGTCAGCGGCAGACGCGCAGAGGCGGTCGGCTGGCGCGGAGGAAACGGAGTAAAAGCCATAAGTAGTATCCTGATTAGCCTGACGCGATGTCATCACGTAATGGTAAAAGAGCCATCCATCAATGCAAGCGATAAAAACAGGCGATTCGTGCCTTAATAAAATGATGCGTAGCGCCACGCAAATAGAAGTAATGGTTTACAACTCTTAGACTTATTCTGGAAGTCTCCTCGTAAATCCAAATATTCCGCTAATGGATGATTAAAAACACGTTACAATGGATTTTGATCGCGGCAAATGCAGGAATCAGAAATGGATATTAGCAACAAAGCCCGAATTCATTGGGCGTGCCGACGCGGAATGCGCGAACTTGATATTTCCATCATGCCTTTTTTTGAGCATGAATATGATTCGCTAAGTGATGACGATAAACGCGTGTTTGTGCGTCTTCTGGAAAGCGATGACCCGGATCTATTCAATTGGCTAATGAATCATGGCAAACCGCAGGATAGCGAGTTGCAACGGATGGTACAGTTAATTCAAACACGGAATCGGGATCGTGGTCCTGTGGCAATCTGATCTACGCGTCTCATGGCGCTCACAATGGCTTTCATTGCTCCTCCATGGTTTGATGGCGGCCTTTGTTTTGCTGGTACCCTGGCCGTTGAGCTACACGCCGCTTTGGCTGTTACTGCTTTCGCTGGTGGTGTTTGACTGCGTGCGCAGTCAGCGCCGCATTAATGCATGTCAGGGTGAAATCAAACTGTTAATGGATTCCCGCCTGCGCTGGCAAGGTGTGGAGTGGGAGATTGTCGGCACGCCCTGGATGTTAAACATCGGGATGATTGTGCGTTTACGGCGAAGCGAAGAGGGACGCCGCCAGCATTTGTGGCTGGCTGCAGACAGTATGGATGCGCAGGAGTGGCGTGATTTGCGCCGAATGATTTCGCAGCAGTCGGCGCAGGGGCAGAACTAAGGCCAGTGGGCGTCAGGCGAACTGCTCTGCCATCTCCAGCAGAATTTGCTCACACCAGCTTTGCAGGCGCTCATCGCTGAGATCGTACTGATTGGTTTCATCAAGCGCCAGGCCGCAAAATAGCTGACCGTCAGCAATCACCGGTTTGGCGCTGGTAAACTCATACCCTTCCGTTGGCCAGTAACCGACAAATTTTGCGCCGCGCGGTGCCAGTTTGTCGTGCAGCATGCCCAGTGCGTCCAGGAACCATTCCCCGTAGCCAAGCTGGTCGCCCATACCGTAAAGGGCGATGATTTTACCTTCAAGATTGAGGGTGTCGAGCTTGTCCCAAATGGCTTCCCAGTCTTCCTGAAGTTCGCCAAAATCCCAGGTCGGAATGCCGAGGATTAACGCGTCGTACTGCTCCATCAGTTCAGGGGCGTCGTCTTTCAGGTTGTGTAATGTCACCAGTTCAGGACCAATGATGTCGCGGATTTTTTCCGCAGCCATCTCGGTGTAGCAAGTGCTGGAGCCATAAAACAGGCCGATGTTCATAACGTAAACGTCTCAATTCTGGATGTGTCTTTGCCAGCAGTGTACCAGAATCAGAGGGCAATCAGGCATAATGCAGCGACACGAATGAAGGAGAGGGTGAGATGGAAAGGGATCTCGCACGCATCGAACAGTTTCTTGATGCCCTATGGCTTGAGCGAAATCTGGCGGAAAACACGCTGAGCGCGTACCGCCGCGATCTGCAAGGTCTGGTCGAGTGGTTGCATCATCGGGAACAGGATCTGGAAAACGTGCAAGCGGAGGATTTGCAGAGCTTACTCGCAGAGAGGATGGAGGGCGGTTACAAGGCGACCAGTTCCGCGCGTTTGTTAAGTGCAATGCGCCGCTTCTTTCAGCATCTCTATCGGGAAAAATTTCGCCAGGACGATCCCAGCGCGTTGCTGGCCTCCCCGAAATTACCCCAGCGTCTTCCGAAAGATCTCAGTGAAGCGCAGGTTGAGCGCCTGTTAGCATCGCCAACCATTGACCAGCCGCTGGAGTTACGCGATAAAGCCATGCTGGAAGTGCTTTACGCGACCGGACTGCGCGTCTCCGAACTGGTCGGGCTGACCATGAGCGACATCAGCCTGCGGCAAGGAGTGGTGCGAGTCATTGGTAAAGGGAACAAAGAGCGGCTGGTGCCCCTGGGAGAAGAAGCGGTGTACTGGGTCGAAACGTACCTTGAACACGGTCGCCCCTGGCTGCTGAACGGTGTCTCGATTGACGTTTTGTTCCCGAGCCAGCGCGCGCAGCAGATGACGCGGCAAACCTTCTGGCATCGCATCAAGCATTATGCGCAACTGGCGGGCATTGACAGCGAAAAGCTTTCACCGCACGTTTTGCGTCATGCGTTTGCTACGCATTTACTCAATCACGGTGCAGACTTACGTGTGGTCCAGATGTTACTTGGCCACAGCGATCTCTCCACCACCCAGATTTATACGCACGTTGCGACAGAGCGACTGCGGCAGCTTCATCAACAGCACCATCCTCGAGCGTGATGGTGGGTTATTAAGGATTCGTTATGAAAAAAGGTTTCATCGCATTGACCCTGATGGCAGCAGCATTGACAGGCGTTGCCCACGCGGATGACGCAGCAATCAAACAGTCGCTGGCAAAACTGGGCGTGCAGAGCACTGATATTCAGCCAGCACCGGTTGCGGGCCTGAAAACGGTGTTGACCAACGGCGGCGTGCTTTACGTCACCGACGATGGCAAACACATCATTCAAGGGCCGATGTACGACGTCAGCGGCGCCCAGCCGGTTAACGTGACCAACCAACTGCTGATGACCCATCTCAATGCGCTCGAAAAAGAGATGATTGTCTACAAAGCACCGCAGGAAAAACACGTCATTACTGTCTTTACCGACATCACCTGCGGCTACTGCCACAAACTGCATGAAGAAATGGCCGACTACAACGCGCTGGGGATCACCGTGCGTTATCTGGCCTTCCCGCGTCAGGGGCTGGAAAGCCAGGCCGAACAGGACATGAAAGCCATCTGGTGCGCGAAAGACCGCAATAAAGCCTTCGATGATGCGATGGGCGGTAAAGGCGTGAAACCGGCCAGCTGCGACGTCGATATCGCCGACCACTACGCGCTGGGCGTGCAGTTTGGGGTGAACGGCACGCCTGCGATTGTGTTGAGCAACGGTTACGTGGTGCCGGGCTATCAAGGGCCGAAAGAACTGAAAGCCTTCCTCGATGCACATCAGAAACAGACTGGCGGTAAGTAATTCCTGTGAAATCTGAAATACAACTTCGCCGCCGTGAAGCGAGTGATACGGCGGCGCTCCCGGCGGACTTACATCCGTTATTAAGCCGGCTGTACGCCAGCCGCGGTGTGTGTCAGGCCAGTGACCTGGAGCGCGGTGTCAAAGGTATGCTGCCGTGGCAGCGCCTGCACGGCATCGATAAAGCCGTTGAGGTGCTCTATAACGCCCTGCGTGAAGGATTGCGCATCATGGTGGTGGGGGATTTTGACGCCGATGGCGCGACCAGTACCGCCCTGAGTGTGCTGGCTTTACGCGCGCTGGGTGGCAATAACATTGCCTATCTGGTGCCGAACCGCTTTGAAGACGGCTATGGCCTGAGCCCGGAAGTGGTGGATCAGGCTCATGCCCGCGGCGCGCAGTTTATTCTCACCGTTGATAACGGCATCTCCTCCCATGCGGGTGTTGAACGTGCTCACCAGTTGGGAATTCCGGTGCTGGTTACCGATCACCATTTGCCTGGTGACACCCTCCCGGATGCGGAAGCTATCATTAACCCGAACCTTCGTGAGTGCGATTTCCCTTCGAAATCACTGGCGGGGGTGGGCGTGGCGTTTTATCTGATGCTGGCGCTGCGTAGCTATCTGCGTGATAACGGTTGGTTTGAGGCGCAAGGCCTTGCCATCCCGAATCTGGCTGAACTGCTTGACCTGGTGGCACTGGGGACGGTGGCGGACGTGGTGCCGCTGGATGCCAATAACCGCATTCTTACCTGGCAGGGTTTGAGCCGCATTCGTGCAGGCAAATGCCGACCCGGCATTAAAGCACTGCTCGAAATCGCCAACCGCGATGCACAAAAACTGGCGGCCAGCGATTTAGGCTTTGCGCTGGGGCCACGCCTTAACGCTGCCGGGCGTCTTGATGACATGTCCGTTGGCGTGGCGCTGCTGTTAAGTGAAAACCTCGGTGAAGCCCGCGTGCTGGCAAGTGAGCTGGACGCCCTTAACCAGACGCGTAAAGAGATTGAGCAGGGCATGCAGGCCGAAGCGCTGATGCTTTGCGAGAAGCTGGAACGCAGTCGCGACACCCTGCCTGGCGGTCTGGCGATGTATCACCCCGACTGGCATCAGGGCGTGGTGGGCATTCTGGCCTCGCGCATCAAAGAGCGTTTTCACCGCCCGGTGATTGCGTTTGCACCAGCCGGTGAGGGGACGCTGAAAGGCTCCGGGCGTTCCATCCAGGGGCTGCACATGCGTGATGCGCTGGAGCGTCTGGATACGCTGCACCCCGGCCTGATGATCAAATTTGGCGGTCACGCGATGGCGGCGGGATTGTCTCTCGATGCCTCTCGTTTTGATGAGTTCCAGCACCATTTCGGTGAACTGGTGACCGAGTGGCTGGATCCTTCGCTGCTGCAAGGAGAGATAGTCTCTGACGGACCGCTGGCTCCGCAGGATATGACCCTTGAGATTGCCGAGATGCTGCGCGAAGCCGGCCCCTGGGGGCAGATGTTCCCGGAACCGATGTTCGACGGTGAATTTCGCATTCTGCAACAGCGTCTGGTGGGGGAGCGGCATTTGAAAGTGATGCTTGAACCGGTTGGCGGTGGTCCTCTGCTCGACGGCATCGCTTTTAACGTGGATACCACCTGCTGGCCGGACAACGGCGTTCGTCAGGTGACTGCCGCCTATAAACTGGACGTAAATGAGTTTCGTGGCAACCGCAGCGTTCAGCTGATCATCGAAAATCTCTGGCCAATTTAGCGCCAGTAATCTCTACTAATAAGGGCGTGGATCCGCTACAATTCCGCCCTTATGACCGCATTTTGACAAGTCCATTAAAAGAAAACAGACCATGTTTGAAATCAATCCGGTAAAAAACCGCATTCAAGACCTCACAGAGCGTTCCGACGTTCTTAGGGGGTATCTTTGACTATGATGCCAAGAAAGAGCGTCTTGAAGAAGTAAACGCCGAGCTGGAACAGCCGGACGTCTGGAACGAACCTGAACGCGCACAGGCGCTGGGTAAAGAGCGTTCCTCTCTCGAAGCTATCGTAGATACGCTGGATCAAATGGCCCAGGGGCTGGAAGATGTTTCCGGTTTGCTGGAGCTGGCCGTCGAAGCCGACGACGAAGAAACCTTTAACGAAGCCGTAGCAGAACTCGACGTGCTGGAAGAGAAGCTGGCGCAGCTGGAATTCCGCCGTATGTTCTCCGGCGAATACGACAGCGCTGATTGCTATCTCGATATTCAGGCAGGTTCTGGCGGCACCGAAGCGCAGGACTGGGCCAGCATGCTGACGCGCATGTACCTGCGTTGGGCAGAAGCGCGCGGCTTCAAAACCGAAATTATCGAAGAGTCTGAAGGTGAAGTTGCGGGTCTGAAATCCGTCACCATCAAGATCATTGGCGATTACGCCTACGGCTGGCTGCGTACCGAAACCGGCGTTCACCGCCTGGTGCGTAAGAGCCCGTTCGACTCCGGTGGCCGTCGTCATACCTCCTTCAGCTCCGCGTTTGTTTATCCGGAAGTTGATGAAGATATTGATATCGAAATTAACCCGGCGGACCTGCGTATCGACGTTTATCGCGCATCCGGCGCGGGTGGTCAGCACGTTAACCGTACGGAATCAGCGGTGCGTATTACCCACATTCCAACCGGGCTGGTAACACAGTGCCAGAACGACCGTTCCCAGCATAAGAACAAAGACCAGGCCATGAAGCAGATGAAAGCAAAGCTTTATGAGCTGGAGATGCAGAAGAAAAATGCTGAGAAACAGGCGATGGAAGACAACAAGTCCGACATCGGCTGGGGCAGCCAGATCCGTTCTTACGTCCTTGATGACTCCCGCATCAAAGACCTGCGTACCGGGGTTGAAACCCGCAACACGCAGGCGGTGCTGGACGGCAGCCTGGACCAATTTATCGAAGCAAGTTTGAAAGCAGGGTTATGAGGAACCAACATGTCTGAACAACACGCACAGGGCGCTGACGCGGCAGTCGATCTTAATAATGAACTGAAAACCCGCCGCGAGAAGCTGGCACACCTGCGTGAGCAAGGTCTGCCGTTCCCGAACGATTTTCGCCGTGACCATACTTCTGACCAACTGCACGCTGACTTCGATGGTAAAGAAAACGAAGAGCTGGAAGCGCTGAATATCGAAGTGGCCGTTGCGGGCCGCATGATGACCCGTCGTATCATGGGTAAAGCGTCTTTCGTTACGTTGCAGGATGTGGGTGGCCGCATTCAGCTGTACGTTGCCCGTGACGATCTGCCGGAAGGCATCTACAACGAGCAGTTCAAGAAATGGGATCTGGGCGATATCCTCGGCGCGAAAGGCAAGCTGTTCAAGACCAAAACCGGCGAGCTGTCTATTCACTGCACCGAGCTGCGTCTGCTGACCAAAGCTCTGCGCCCGCTGCCGGACAAATTCCACGGCCTGCAGGATCAGGAAGCGCGTTACCGTCAGCGCTACCTGGATCTCATCTCTAACGATGAATCCCGCAACACCTTTAAAGTGCGCTCCAAAATCATGGCCGGTATTCGCCAGTTCATGGTGAATCGCGACTTTATGGAAGTGGAAACCCCGATGATGCAGGTGATCCCAGGCGGTGCGTCTGCGCGTCCGTTTATCACCCATCACAACGCGCTGGATCTGGACATGTACCTGCGTATCGCGCCGGAACTGTACCTGAAACGTCTGGTGGTTGGCGGCTTCGATCGCGTATTCGAGATCAACCGTAACTTCCGTAACGAAGGCATCTCCGTTCGCCATAACCCTGAGTTCACCATGATGGAACTCTATATGGCGTACGCGGACTACAAGGATCTGATTGAGCTGACGGAATCGCTGTTCCGTACTCTGGCACAAGACATCCTGGGTAAAACCGAAGTGCCTTACGGTGACGAAGTGTTCGATTTCGGCAAGCCGTTCGAAAAACTGACCATGCGTAAAGCTATCCAGAAATACCGTCCGGAAACCAATATGGCGGATCTGGATAACTTCGACTCAGCGAAAGCCATTGCAGAAAGCATCGGCATCAAAGTTGAGAAGAGCTGGGGTCTGGGCCGTACCGTAACTGAAATCTTCGAAGAAGTGGCAGAAGCGCACCTGATTCAGCCAACCTTCATCACCGAGTACCCGGCAGAAGTTTCTCCGCTGGCACGCCGTAATGACGTGAACCCGGAAATCACTGACCGCTTCGAATTCTTCATCGGTGGCCGTGAAATCGGTAACGGCTTTAGCGAGCTGAACGATGCGGAAGATCAGGCGCAGCGCTTCCAGGATCAGGTTAACGCCAAAGATGCGGGCGATGACGAAGCGATGTTCTACGACGAAGACTATGTCACCGCGCTGGAACATGGTCTGCCGCCGACGGCGGGTCTGGGCATTGGTATCGACCGTATGGTGATGCTGTTCACCAACAGCCACACCATTCGTGACGTTATCCTGTTCCCGGCGATGCGTCCGGTAAAATAAGTCGCTAAGACGTGAACAAGCCCCGGCGTGAAAACGCGGGGCTTTTTTATTGCCTTACGCTGGCTGAAAACTGACGAAGCGCGTCTTTTGCACTGATGGCTTCCAGCGCCATCCACGGGCTAAAGGCCCAGGGCGTGGCATCCAGCGCGTTCAGCAGTGCGTCCAGTTTAACCCACTGATATTCCATCACTTCCTCTGCATTGATGGTGACGGGCGTGATGACCTGTGCGGCAAAAACCGGGCAGATTTCATTTTCGACAATGCCGGAAGGATCGGTCTCGCGGTAGCGGAAGCCCGGCGCGACGGGGGTGATATCGATAATCTCCACACCGGCTTCGAAACGGCAGCGGCGCACAATCGCCTGCTCAAGGGATTCCCCCTGCTGCGGATGACCGCACACGGAATTGGTCCAGACACCGGGCCAGGCTTTTTTGCTCGTGGCGCGGCGCGTGACAAGGCACTCGCCCCTGGAATTGAAAAGCCAGGAGGAGAAGGCCAGATGCAGTGGGGTGTCTGACGTATGGGCGGCGTACTTCTCCAGCGTGCCGATTTCCTGTCCCTGATCGTTGAGTAAAATGACGTGTTCTTGAGTGCTCATTGTGGCTCCAGTCTGAAAGCCGAATGGCGCTGTGCTTATCCAGCGCAGCGCCACCGGGCGAGCATATTGTAACGCATTCTTACGCAAACACGTTGGCCCACAGAGCGGAAAACGGCATCACCAGCAGTAATCCGGGCAGCATATTGGCCACCGGGAAAGGCTTGATATTACAGATGCGCAGCCCCGTCGCCACCATGATAAGCCCGCCTGCGCAGGAGAAGTCCGCCATCATATCGGGGGTTATCATGTGCAGAATGTAGACCGCAATGGTGGCCAGGGCGACCTGCACAATCACCAGTGGAATACCGATAGTCATCACCGAGAAACCGAGCATGGTGGCAAAAATCGCCGCCGTGAACAGATCCAGAACCGTCTTGATATAGAGAATCGACGGGTCGCCGGTCATGCCCTCATGCATCGCCCCGAAAATGCCCGTGCCGCTGGCGCAAAACAGCACCAGAATGGCGACGAATTTTTCCGTAAATTCGTCATGGGTCAGCCCCTGAACCGGTGGGAAAATACGGTTGATGAGACCACGCGTGGTGCCTGCGGCTTTACCAATCTGTTTTTCCAGGAAGAACACTTCCCCAATCACTGCGCCCAGCACCATCGCCAGTACCACGGCAGGCATAAACTTCACTTTGATGACCAGATTGATGCCAAGGCCAATAGAGCACAACCCAAAGGTCAGCGGCAGCGCGAGTTTGACACGCTCCGGAATGCGGGTGCCAACAACGGAGCCCAGCAGTCCACCAATAATGACCGCCCCGCCATTAACATAAGGTCCAATTAACATACAGATTCCCAGGTGTTATGCGCGATGAAGCAGGTTGCCCTCGCCCCAGCGCGGAATGTTTTTAACATCAATATCAAACAGATCCAGCGCCCGGCTGACGCTGTGCGTAATGATTTCGTCGGCGGTCTGTGGGCGTTGATAGAGTGCCGGAACCGGCGGGAAAATAATCCCGCCCATTTCGGTCACCGCCTGCATATTGCGGATATGCCCCAGATTCAGCGGCGTCTCACGGGCCAGTAACACCAGACGGCGGCGCTCTTTGAGCACTACGTCGGCAGCACGGGTCAGCAAATTATCCGTCAGACAGTGGGCGATAGAACCCAGTGAGCGCATAGAGCAGGGTGCGACTAACATGCCCAGCGTCTTGAATGAACCGCTGGAAATAGACGCCCCCAGATTGCCGATGGGATGCACCACATCCGCCAGCGCCATCACCTCATCCAGCCGATAATCCGTTTCCAGCTCGCAGGTTTTTTCCGCCCCTTTTGAAACCACCAGATGGACTTCAAGATCCTGCCCGCGTAAAAGCTCCAGCGCCTTTACGCCATACTGAAAACCAGAAGCACCGCTAATGCCGACAATGATGCGTCGAGATGTGGTCACGTTTATCCCCTTATTCGAAATCAGGCAGGAAGCGTTTTACATCCACCTCTTTGAACTTCGAGCGTTCAAAATGGCTTTTCAGATGGAACGGCACCGTGCAGTCAAAAATGGTTTTGCAGGAGGTACCCTGCTGCAAAATGCTCGGGCTGTATTCCGGCACCTGAGACGGATCCAGCGGATGGCAGCGCACGCCCGGAATGGTGATGGTGTCCACATCGCCCTGGTAACGCGTCTGCATCGCCCACAGCACATCGTCGCTGTCGAAAATATCCACGTCCTCGTCCACCAGAATCACATGCTTCAGTTCCGGGAAGGCGGCGAAGGCCAGCAAGGCTGCCTGACGCTGACGGCCCTCGTCCACGGCAGCCGCTTTTTTAAACTGCATGACTGCCAGCAGTTTGCCGCCGCCCGCCGAGTGGGCAAATACATTAAGTAGTTTGCCCGGCATAGCGCGGCCGACCATGTCCAGAATGCTCGCTTCGGTCGGGATGCCCGCCATGTTGACGTGTTCTTCGCCAGGGCCGACCGTGGTGCGCCAGATAGGGTTATGGCGATGGGTGACGGCTTTCACTTTGATAATCGGCAGCGCATTTTTGGCTTCACCGGTGTAGCCGGGGAACTCCGGCATCGCTTTGCCGGTGTCGGTATTCTGGTCTTCACGCACGCGCACGTTGGGCAGTAATTCGCCTTCGATGACGATCTCTGCGTGGGCAATAGCTTTCTCGTTGATGGTTTTACACTGCACCATTTCGACGGCATGGCCGCGGAGTGCGCCAGCAACGCTCAGCTCGTCGTAACCGAGTGGCGTGGTGGGCGGCTCGAAGCAGGCGGCGATTTCGATCGCGGGGTCTACGCCGATGCTGATGGAGATCGGCAGCGGTTTGCCAGCGGCTTCTGCCTTCATGCGAAAAGCATCAATATGGCGGCCCGGCGTCAGCCACATCGACAGTTCGTCTTTGCTCTGCACGCACAGGCGGTGAATAGTGATGTCCGACTCATGGGTGTCCGGGTCTGAGGCGTAGCACAGCCCCATGGTGATGTACGGACCGGCATCTTCTTCAGTGTTGGTCGGCGCAGGCAGCAGAGTGCGCAGATCAAACCCGGCGTCTGTCGCCAGATGTACCACTTCCTGGCAGACGGCGTTGTCCTGGCTCAGCACCGGTGGGATCGGATTTTGCACCGAGTCTTTCAGCAGATGACCGAGTTTTTCCGGCGGGCAATTCAGAAAGTGGCTGACGCGTTTGCGTGAGCCGTTAATGCCAATTGCCACGCTGATATCATGAAAGCCCTTAATTTTATTGAACATCATGACCGGGCCGTTTTTACGTGTCGGGCGCTGGCAGGTGCCACCCGCTCCCACGTAACGATATACCCCGGAAAGTTCAGCGTGCGGATCAACTTCGGTGTCAGTTTCCACATATTCACCGGGCAGGGTTTTTAATAATTCGAGGGCAGAACGTAAATCGTGAACATCATGAGGATGTTTATTATCTGAATGTGACATAGCCTGTTCCATCTTAAATAAGAGAATGAATGTCTGCGTCTACCTTATTTTTGCCAGAGGGTTAAAACAAATACCGTTTTCCTGATTCAACCCATATCAAAAAAGTACTCTTTGCAGGGTTGTTAAATATTTGGGTATTCATTGCATCATCATGACGGGCTTTTCCTTTGCGGGGTGAAGTGTGATACTGAGCGCCACATCGTGACGAGGGAAAGCCGTATGGATCTGAAAAGACTGCGTTATTTTTGTCGTGTGGTGGAGCAAGGCTCCGTAAGCCAGGCGGCGAAAGTGCTGAATATGGCCCAACCTCCGCTCAGTAAGCGCATCCAGGAGCTGGAAGAAGAGCTCGACGTCGCCCTTTTTACCCGCCAGGGAAATCGTATCGAACCCACCGATGCGGGTTATTTTCTTTATCGCAAAGCCTGTGAAATATTACGCGAAGTGGAAGATACGGCGCGAGAAACAGTGGCGATTGCCAATAAAGAAAAATTCCAGTTAAGAATTGGCTTAACTCATCTTTTTCAATCTTATTTCAAACCGCTTTTGCTGGAGTTATATAAACGTAACCCGCATGCAGAAATAAATATCTCTGTAACGGATTCCAGCCATCTTGAAACGATGCTCAATGAAGGGGCGATCGATCTGGCTCTGATCCAGCGGCCTTATCGCAGCGAAGGCTTCGATTTTGTCTCCTTTGACCCGGTCAGGCTGGTGGCGGTTATTAGCAAAAAGTGCCTCGAAACCTGCCCCGCTCAGCCGTTTGATTATCAGGCACTGGCGGCTTTTCCGCTGGTGATGCTGCACCGGGCGAAAGATTCCGGCACCTATGAGATGTTGATTGACCTGTTTCGTAAGGCGGGGGGCAACCCGAAGGTCATCATGCATATCACCCAGCCGGGTGTGATTCTGGAGTGGCTGGAATCCGGGCTGGCGGCGGCCACGCTGCTGCCATCTTCTGAGGTGGATGCCACGAAACTTTCCCATTGCCATGTTATTGAGGTGTTTCCGTCACCGCAGGTCTTCTACCCGGCGCTGGTGAAAGTCCCGGCGATGAACTGGCTCCCCGAAATCATGGAAATCATTGCTCAGGGCTATCCCTTTGCCCTTCAGGATCACTGAAAGGTTGGCATCCCGTCGCTGGCTGCTAAACTAAGACGCCATTTATTTTCACTGAGGATCGGTTGTGCGTGCAGGAAGCCTGATGAGAAGTCCTTTTCACGTGGTCAGTTGCCTGGTCATTGCTCTGTTACTGGCAGGATGTGCCGGGAGCAAATCGTCCAGCGGCGACGTTTACACGGTAAAACGTGGCGACACCCTGTATAAGATTTCACGCCAGACCGGCACCAGCGTGAGCGAGCTTGCCCGGCTTAACGGCATTTCTCCGCCGTACACTATCGAAGTGGGGCAGCGGCTGAGATACAACAGCACCTCTAAAACCTCCTCGTCGAAAGGGGCGACCAAAACCGCCAAAGTGGTGCCGTCTTCTGCCGTACCGCAATCGTCCTGGCCGCCGGTGGGGCAACGCTGCTGGCGCTGGCCAACCGCAGGCAAAGTGGTGATGGGCTACACCACCTCTGAAGGCGGCAACAAAGGGATTGATATTGCAGGGCCTCGCGGGCAGGCAGTTTATGCCGCCGGGGCAGGGAAGGTGGTCTACGCGGGGAACCAGCTGCGTGGTTACGGCAACCTCATCATGATCAAGCACAGTGAAGAGTACATCACCGCCTATGCGCACAATGACACTATCCTTGTGAACAACGGTGAGAGCGTGAAGATTGGGCAGAAAATTGCCACCATGGGCAGCACTGACAGCGATTCCGTGCGGCTGCACTTCCAGCTGCGCTACAAAGCCACTGCTATCGATCCGCTGCGCTATCTGCCACCGCAGGGTAGCCCACCGAAGTGTTAATCCCTGATGCTAAACGACTAATTTATGGTCAGTTAGTCGTTTAACGTCTTGCCAGGCAGCGAGTTAGGTCTATAATGCCTGTCACGCACCGAAGCGGGTGTAGTTCAATGGTAGAACGAGAGCTTCCCAAGCTCTATACGAGGGTTCGATTCCCTTCACCCGCTCCATTCTCCGTTCAGACGCTTTTAATCTCCCGGCTTTCAACACCACCAGTATCAACCATCACCTGCCACGCCACTCATGTACTTTTAGCGTATACAGCAGGCTGGGCTCTTCATCCGGTACGTCGTCCACTTCCCCCACGCGTTTTAACCCGGCCTTCGTCAGCACCTTTTGCGATGCCTCGTGATCCGGTCTGACGACACCCGAAATGGCATTCAGGTGAAGTTCTTCAAAACCATAGTGGATTGCGTAATGCGACAGCTCCGTTGCCAGCCCTTTCCCCCAGACTTCGGTAGAAAAGCGATACCCCAGATTGTTGATGGTGATGTCAGCGTAGGTACTAACGCTTAGCCCGCCAAAGCCAATCACTTTTTCGGGCGCGTCAGTTAACGAAATGGCCCACTGGCCGAACGCGTATTTATCCCAGTGATGCAGCCAGCGTGTCAGAACGGCTCTGGCATGGGCAATATTCGGGTAAGGGCCTGAAGGGTTAAAGGTGTTTGTGGCGGGATCGCCGTAAATCCTGAAGAGGTCATTAAGGTCTGATGGCGTGACGGGGCGCAGGAGCAGGCGCTCTGTTTGTGCATGCATTGTGTGTTCCCTTCGTTAATCGTGAATGATGTTATATCGCACCTGGCGAGCAACATCCTAATCAACGGCTGGCTTCACGTGCAATTCGCCAACAAGGGCCTCCTTTAGGGGCGAGAGTGATATGTCATCGCTTATTGCGCCCATGGAGTTAGAGAACCCAGCCAATGGCTGGGTTTTGTTTTTAATACGCGGCCACTTCCCGCGCCATTTCTCGGGTGTATTGCTGACTGGCGTTGACCAGCATCCGGGTATAGTCCGTTTGCGCCTCGCCGTTCACCAGCGCATCCACCGTCAGGGTTTCGAGAATTTTACCGTACTGCATCACCGCCACCTTCTGACATAAGTGCGCAATCACGCCAAGATCATGGGTCACCATCAGGTAAGTCAGCCCGGACTCTTGCTGTAACTCTGCCAGCAGGTTAAGGATCTCGGCCTGCACCGAGACATCCAGCGCCGACGTTGGCTCATCCAGCAATAACACATGGGGTTCGAGGATCAGCGCCCTGGCAATCGCCACGCGCTGCCGCTGGCCGCCGGAAAGCTGGTGTGGATAGCGTTCGCGAAAGGCGCGAGTTAACCCGACTTTATCCAGCAACGCGTTAATGCGTCGATCACTGTCGTTGATGCCATGAATCTGCAACGGTTCTTCCAGAATGTCGCCAATGGTATGTCGCGGGTGCAGTGAGCCGTAAGGATCCTGAAACACCATCTGTACCTGACGGCAGCGTTCGCGGCTGATCTCATGTGCCAGCCGCTGACCGTCGATCGCCAGTTCTCCCTGCCAGTGGGTAAACAGCCCGGCCAGGCACTTTAGCACCGTGGTTTTGCCGGAACCGGATTCGCCGACCAGACCGTAGATTTCGCCGGGCTTAACGTGAAAATTCACGTCGTAAAGCACCTGGTTGCGTTTTTCTCCTTCGCCAAACGCCAGGTTGAGGTTTTTGACTTCAATCATGCGGTACTCCTTATTCCGTTAGCCAACTGGCCTGGCGCTGCAATACCGGTAATACCGGGCGACGATGTTGCATATCCGGCAGTGAGTTGATAAGCCCCTGGGTATAGGGATGACGGGCGTTATCCAAATCGCTTGCCGCAATGGACTCCACCACGCGCCCGGCGTACATCACCAGCACGCGGTCGCAAAAGCTGCGCACCAGGTTGATATCGTGGCTGATAAAAATCAGCCCCAGTCCACGTGACTGCACAAGATCATCCAGCAGGCCCAGCACCTGCAGGCGCACCGACACGTCGAGCGCAGACGTTGGCTCATCGGCAATCACCAGTTCCGGGTCGGTTATCAGCATCATTGCAATCATGATGCGCTGCCCCTGACCACCGGAAATTTCATGGGGATAAAGTTGATAAACGCGCTCCGGCTGGCGAATGCGCACAATTTCCAGCATCTCCATCGCCTTGTCTTTGGCCTCCGCTTTACGCCCCGGGTGGTGCGTGAGCCAGGCCTCCGCTATCTGATTACCCACGCAAACCACCGGGTTCAGCGAGTACTTAGGGTCTTGCATGATCATTGAGATGCGCTTGCCGCGGACGGCACGCATTTGCGCCTCGCTGAGATGCTGTAAGTCGAGGTCTGCGAACTGCATCCGGCTGGCGGTCACCCGGGCCTTTTTTGGATGCAGGTGAAGCAGTGCCCGTCCGACAGTGGATTTACCCGAGCCGGATTCGCCGACAATGGCCAGCTTTTCACGTCCCAACTGGAAGGAGACACCGCGTACCGCATGGGTGACCGCGCTGCCGTTAACAAAGTCGACGCACAGGTCGCGCACGTCGAGTAGCGGAGCATTATTCGCTGCGAGGATCGAGGATGTCACGTAAGCCATCTCCTAAGAAGTTGAACGCTAAGCTGTTAATAAGAATCGCCAGCCCTGGGATCGTTACTACCCACCAGCACTCCATCATGTAGGTGCGACCACTGGAGATCATCGCGCCCCACTCTGGCTCCGGCGGCTGTGCGCCAAGGCCGAGAAAGCCCAGCCCGGCGGCGGTCAGGATGATCCCCGCCATATTCATGGTGATGCGGATAATCACCGATGGCAGGCACAGCGGCACGATATGCCGCCACAAAACGCGAGCCGGTGAGGCGCCTTGTAAGCGCACGGCAGAGATAAAATCGGCCTGGCGTAATGAGAGGGTTTCGGCACGCGCCAGGCGGGCAATCGGCGGCCAGGCGGTCAGCGTGATGGCAATAACCACGTGCTCCAGCCCCGGCCCCAATGCGGCAACGAACGCCAGCGCCAACACCAGGCTGGGGAAGGAGATGAAGATATCGGTGACGCGCATCAGCACCATATCGACCTTGCCACCAAAGTAACCGGCGCTCACCCCCAGCAGCAGGCCGAGGGGACCGACCGTCACCGAGACCAGCAGCACGATATACAGCGTAATTCGCGAGCCGTAGACCAGGCGGCTAAAAATGTCGCGGCCAAACTCATCGGTGCCGAACCAGTGCTGTGCGTTGGGCGCGGTTAACGCGCTGTTGAGGTCTTGAACCAGCGGGTTATAAGGTGCTATCAGCGGTGCGAATATCGCCACCACCAGCAGCAGAAAGATAATGCCACCGCCGATGGCCGTCAGTGGATTACGCGCCATTTTGCCGATAAACCCACCCGCCCGCGCTACCGCACGTTGCAGCCGCTGACGACCTTCGCCCGTACCGCCTGAACGCGGCGTCTCTACAGAAACGGTCATGATTTTGTCCTCGGGTCAAAGAATTGATACAGCATGTCGGAGAGCAGGTTGAGCATCACAAAGATGACGCCCACCAGTAACACGCAGCCCATCACCGCATTCATATCGCCGAGCAGCAAGCTCCCGGTAAGGTAGGAACCAAAACCCGGCCAGGAAAAGACGGTTTCAATCAGTACCGCCCCTTCCAGCAGCGCGCCGTAGGCCAGCGCCACCACGGTGAGGAGCTGAACCAGGATATTGCGAAACGCATGGTTCCAGATAACCTGGCGTTCGGTTAGCCCCTTCACCCGCGCGGTGATGATGAACTCCTGCGACAGCTGGGCCAGCATAAAGCTGCGGGTCATACGGCTGATGTAGGCAAGGGAGTGAAAGCCCAGCAGCGAAGCGGGCAAAATCAGGTGGTTAATGGCATTCCAGAACACCTGGCTATTACCGGCCAGCAGCGCATCAACCGTCATCAGGCCAGTACGGCGCGGCACAATACCGTCCAGTCCGAGATCCAACCGTCCGGCACCGCCAACCCAGCCGAGCCAGGCGTAGAACACCAGCAGGCCCATCATCCCCACCCAGAAAATCGGCGTTGAATAGCCGGCAAGGCTGATAATACGCACCACATAATCACAAATGCTGTTGCGTCGCGCCGCCGCCAGCACGCCCAGAGGAATGCCGAGGCCTGCGCCGACGATAATGGCCATCGTCGCCAGCTCCATGGTGGCCGGGAAGACGCGAATAATATCGTCCATCACCGGTTTGCCAGTCAGCAGCGCATTGCCAAGATCGCCGTGCAGCAGGTTGAAGAAATAGATGCCGAACTGGGTGGTCAACGACTTATCAAACCCCAGCTGCTGGTAAACCTGCTGGTAGGTGCTCTGGTCGGCGTCCGGGCCGACAATTGCCAGTACCGGGTCGATGGGCATCACGCGCCCGATGGTAAACGTCAGCAGCAGCAGGCCGAATAACGTAACCGCGACCTGCAACAGCCGTTTTGATAAGCGCCGGGCGCGGGAGCCGGGCGCAAGAATTGCGGTGCTCATCCTTTCTCTCCTTCGTGGGTTTTAGAGACTTCACGCAGAAAAGTAGTGGCGGAGGGGTGAGGCAGGTAACCCTGTACCTCATTGCGAACCACCACTGAATCGACCATTTGTGAAAGGGGAATTAACGCCGGGATCAACTGGTCATAGCGTGCCTGAATTGCCTGATAGCTGGCGACCTGCTGCTGCGGATCGCGCTCCAGCAGCGCATGGTCGATCATGGTATTAAGCTTCGCGTCGTAAAAACCGGTGCGCCAGCCCTGGAAGTTGGTCAGGCGCGCGGCATCGCTGTTGTCCGGGTTATAGACCAGCGCACGCAGGCTGGAGTGCGGATGCGGCTCCATCCCACTACCGCCGCGCCCCACCAACAGGTCAAATTTACGCTCGCGCATCGCGCCATAAATCTGGTTGCCGGTGCCCGTGATGATTTTGGCGTTAATGCCTGCCTGCATCAGCGTCGACTGGACGGCGATGGCGATATTCAGGAACGGCTGGTCGGAGAGCACCCGCAGCGTGGTATCAAATCCGTCGGGGTAACCCGCTTCCGCCAGCAGCTTTTTCGCCCGCGCAACGTCAAGCCGGTAGCCAGGATCGGGCAGCGTCGACGGCATACCCGCTTTGATCGGCCGCTGATGCAGTACACCGTAGCCCGGCATCAGCGCTTTGTTGATGCCCTGGTAATCAATCAGATACCGCACCGCTTCGCGCACTTTGGGATTGGCGAAATGCTCCTCTTTCATGCTCATCGCCACGTAATACATGGTGCCGCGCTGCACGGCATCGATGGTAAGGGCAGGGTCACCCCGCAGGGCGTTGATATCGGAAACCGCCATGTTACTGGCAATATCGAGATCGCCTTTTTCGATCATCAGCCGCAGGGTTTGCGACTCCTGGAAGTGGCGCAGCACCACGCGGCTCATTTTCGCCTCGCCGCGCCAGTAGTCCGGGTTACGCTGCATACGCAGCACATCTTTGGCCTGCCAGGTTTCAAGGGTGAATGGCCCGGAACCGGCCTCATGCGTGGTCAACCAGCGGTTGCCCCAGTCTTTATCCTGTTCGTGGCTTTGTACCGTTTTGCTGTCAAGCACGCCGAGGTTGCCGAGTGCTGCCAGCGAGTAAATCACCAGCTGTGGGTCGTTATCTTTCGGTAAGACGATTTTCACCGTCACGTCATCCGGGGCGCTAACCTGGCTATCGATATTCTGCTTACTGAAGCCGTAGGATTTCCACACCGAAGCCTGAGCAAGGTTGAGATGCAAAATGCGCCGCATCGACCACACCACATCGGCGGCGGTGAGCGGATTACCGGAGTGAAATTTTACGTCGTTGCGCAGGTGGAAGGTCAGCGTTTTACCGTCCGGGCTGATATCCCAGGATTTGGCCAGCGCGGGCTTCACGCTGGTGAGCTGCTGAGGGTCAAGCTCCACCAGCGAGTCGTAGAGATTAACCACAATCCCGACCACTTCATTACCGGTCATCGCCGCCGGGTCGAGTGTGAGTAAATTGTTCATGTTCATGCCGATGATGAGCTGGTCGGGCGGCGTTTTCGCCAGCGTCGCCCCGCTCCCCATCGTCATGGCGAGCGCGAGTAAGCACGCTCCAACGAGGGAGGTTTTTTTCATATCAGTCGCCTGTGTAGGGTGCAAACAGATGGCGTGACTCAGCACGCACCTGTTTTTTTAGTTATGAATCAGTCGTGGCTGACGGTATTGGCTTCGATATACGCAAAATTAATGTCTTCGCCGAGACCCGGACGTTGTGATAAATGCACCTGTCCCTGGTCATCCATCGGGTCGACAATGCTGTTGAGATAAGCGGCAGGCTCATCGTAATCAAGGAACGGGTGCAGCAGGCCGCGCTCGTACCAGCGGCAGTTGCGAATGGCCCCGACCACCGCCAGGCTTGCCGCACCGTTGCCATGGACTTCACAATCCATGCCAAAGGATTCCGCCAGCGCTGCCACCTTCATGGTCGGCGTAATGCCGCCGACGCCGTTGGCCCCGGCGCGCAGGATGTCGCAGGCTCCGGCTTTCACCCATTCGGCGCGCATATGGTGCTTGCCGCCAAAACTCTCGGGGCCGACGATGGGGATCGACAGGTTTTCCGCAAGCCAGGCATAGGAAGACATCGAATCTTCTTCCATCGGCTCTTCAAACCAGGCGAAGTTAAGCTTTTCCAGCTCTTTGCCAATCCACAGCGCTTCGGCACGGCTGTACCAGTGATAGCCGTCAATCATCAGATCGATATCCGGGCCGACCGCTTCACGCACCGCAGCACAGGCTTTGATGTCCATTTTGGGGTTTGGCGCAAAAGAGATGGGGGGCATCCAGGTGTGCAGCTTAATGGCCTTATAACCACGGGCGACCAGCTTTTCAGCAAAGGCTGCATACTCCTGGGGGGTCGACAGCCCACCCGGCAGGTCGTCGCCGCACATGGTGCTGCCGTAGGCCGGAACCGTATCGCGGTAGCCGCCGAGCAGTTTGTAAACCGGCATATTGAGTTTGCGGCCAATCAGATCCCACAGCGCCTGTTCGACAAACGACAGTGCGCGCTCGGTTAACTGATGGGCGCTACCGCGCTGCCAGTGATTAAGATCCTGCCAGATGCGCTCGCGGTTAAAGGGATCCTGTCCGACCATCACCTTGCGAAAAAAAGTATTCACGACAAACGGGCGTACCACTTCCGGCGGCGCAAACGAGTAGCCCTGGGTGCCATCATCCGCAGTGATGGTCAGCATCGCCATTTTCGCCATGCTCTCGGCCCCCGGATGCGAGTGTCCGGCGCTGTCGGAAACCCGACGGGTGGGATAGTGGAAAACAGTGACATTTACAGATTCAATTTTCATTCTCAGTCCTTATCACGGCAAAATCAGAGGTATAGACACAACTCGGCAAGGTGGTTTTACATTATTGAAAATGTGTTTCAATAATCAATTTATGCACAATCGTTCAACAGTACCCTGGACAATTTCCGCTAAGTAACGATTAAAATTTGTGCATTGGCACGATAAGGAGTGACTGTTTTCACAAATGAGGCGCGAAATGTGAGGATGATCGGCAAGGCGGAAGAGGAAGAAAAAGGGTGTAAATCTCACGCGTGGGAGAGGACGGCCAGCGTAGACAATCTGCTACCCTGGCCAGCCCATTTACGTCGGCTGTGACTGAACGTGCTCACAACGATAGACCGGAATGCGGCGGGTCGTCCCGGTAAGGGTATCAAAAACGTCCGTTTCGCCCGTGGCGACACGCATGCCGGTTTTTCTCAGCCGCTGCACATCCGCCGCGATGCGCTGAATGCCAAACCAGAACAACCCGTCGAGGGCGGTGACCTGAAGCCCTGTCTCAAGGGCGAGCTTCAGACGCTCGCGCGGGGCTTTCACCTCTTTGGCGATGTGCTGGAAAGGTGCGGCGGTGATGCCCGCTGAATCTTCACGGCGGATACGGGTGACCAGGCGGTACTGGAATTCATCGGGGATATGGCTCATGTCCGTTTTCAGGCTATAAACGCAGCCAAACCGTTTGCCGTTGAACAGCACGTTCTTCTGCCCGAGCTGAAATTCCTCACGCAGCCCGGCAATCAGCTGCGGGGCGCGCGTCAGCAACAAGCGAAAGGGTAGCTCAAAGCTGGTGACGTAATCCACGTTCAGCAGGGCAATGCGCAGGCGCTCCTCCGCGCCCGCTTTAAGCTGGCGACATTCGTCCAGTACCTCTTGCCACTGTTGGGTAATACGCGGTGACTCGCCGGTTTCTGTAAAGGCGTACTTTTCAATCTGGTAGTCAATTTTCCCGGTCACCTGGCATCCCTCTGGTTAATGGTGCGGACGTTCAGACTCACTGACTAAATATGGAAGTGGTCAGGGTCGTTATCCTCTTGCGCAGACCAGCATACCACTTTGTTTCTGCCGGTTTGCTTGGCGATGTAAAGGGCGTGATCGGCCTGCTTAATGAGCGCATTGCTGTCGCTGGCGGTGGACGATTCCGACAGCCCGAAGCTGGCGGTCACCTGCAGCCCTTCCGCGATGTGTCGGTGGTCGGTCTGCGACAGCGTAATCCTCAGCAGTTCACACACTTTGGCCGCCTGGGCGACGGGCATCCGCGGGAAGAGTAGGGTAAATTCTTCCCCGCCCCAGCGGGCGCTTAGCATCGACTCCTGCTGAGTGCTGCGCAGCATGTCGGCGATACTTTGCAGCACCTGGTCACCCACCACGTGCGACCAGCGATCGTTGATCTGCTTGAAGTGATCGATGTCGAAAATCGCCAGCGTCAGCGGGTAGTCATTATCCCGGGCATCATTAAAACAGAGGACCAGCTGTTCATCAAAGACGCGCCGGTTATCCAGTTTCGTGAGCTGATCTTCACGGGCCTGGCGCTCAAAGATTTCAGCCTGCTCCTGCAGGGCCAGCGTCTTGGCCGCCACCAGTTTACGCAGCCGCTCTTCGTTGCGATGGGCCTGGTTCAGGCGCCAGCGGAAGATCAGGAACACCGAAATCAAAATCAGCAGCACCAGGACGGTCTGGAAAAGCGGGCGCTGCCAGATAAACGGCTTAATCGTCAGGGTGATAGAGGTAGTGTCGCCATTCCAGTCGCTGTTCGGGTAGCTGGCCGAGACGTTAAAGCGGTAGGTGCCCGGTGCCAGGTTGGTGTACTCCGCCGAGGTGATATTGCCACGATCCACCCATTGAGGATCGAATCCTTCGAGCTTCGTGCGGTACAGAATACGCTCCGGCAGTACGTAGCCTAACCCGGAATAATCGATACGGATGCGGGTCGTCCCGGCAGGATAAGTATGATTATCGTCGAGCGGCGTGCTGTTGCTCTGCACTGATTCCACCACCGGGGTTAAGCGGGTTTTGGTAAATTCTGCCAGCCGCTCCGGGTTTACCATCACCGCACCGCGTGCCGTTGCCACCCAGACTCCGCCGTGTTTATCAAGGGTCGCGGCAGGCATTGACCCGCCGTTGGCCTGGGCGCTGATCATGCCATCGCTCTCGCCGAAGTGGGTCACGGCGATCGTTTTCTTACGTCCTTCGATAACGTCGGTGGCATCTGCTTTGCTTACCCGGTTGATCCCGCGGTTGGAGCTGAGCCAGAAATAACCGAGCTTGTCGGGGATCACCTGGAAGAGCTTGTCGATGGGCAGGCCGTCTTTACGCCCGACCATGCCGACAGCGCCGTCGCTTTTACGGTAGCGAATCAGGCCACGGTCTGAAGTCATCCACATGTAATCCGGTTCGTTGTAGAAGCCGAATACGTACTCAGCATTTTCCATGTTGGTGATGTTGATGTGGGTAAATTTCTCGCCGTCGAAAACCGACACCCCCAGCCCGGTGCCGACCCAGATGTGGTGCTGCTCATCTTCCTGCAACGCCATGATAAAGCTGGCGGGCAGCCCGTCCTCGGAGGAGTAGTTATGCAACGTGCCATCCGCACGCAGCACGCTCAGGCCAGAGGCGGTGCCGATCCACAGATTTTGCTGGCTGTCGGGAAGAATGGCGCGGATCTCGTTGCTGAGTAGCCCGTCTTTTTCCTGCAATACCGGCGAGAGTTTGCCGTCCTTCCAGTGCAGCAGGCCGTCGGTGTAGGTGCCGACCCACACGCTGCCGTCCGCCGCTTCTCCGAGGCTCAGGATGGAAGGTTGGGTGTGCTGCTCCACGTTGATCTGCTCGACTTTACCGTCACGGATGCGGTTCAGGCCGGTGCTGCTGCCCACCCAGATGCTGCCGTCTGAATGGGTCATCACGGTGCGAATATAGTCGCCGTTCAGGCCCTGACGGGTGCTGATGGTGATAAAGGGGGCGCGACGCAGGCGAATCAGCCCGGAGTTGGTGCCGATCCAGATGTTCTGTTCCCTGTCCTGCAAAATAGCCTGCACGCGGTTGTGCACAATCCCGTTATCAATATTGAGATGTTCCAGCCCCTGCGGGCTGAGGCGGAAAATGCCGTGGTTAATGGTGCCAAACCAGATGTCCTGGCGGTTATCCTGCATCATGGTGGACACCACTTCGGCCGTTAATTCCGGGTGCAGTGGCTCGAAGGTCTGGCCCACGCGCTTCCAGACGCCTTTTTCCGTGCCGACCAGCAGGGTGTTGTCGGCGGTGACCAGCAGGCTGAACGCGCGTACCTGCGGCAGGCCGGTTGCCGGAGAGACGCGTGTGGCCCGGCGGCGGTTAATCTGGTAAAGCCCTTTGTCGGTGGCGGCCCAGACGGTGCCCTCCGCGTCCTCTACGCTTTTATTAACCGTGACGTTGTCGATGATGCGTTCATCGTGCAGGGCGCTGACGTCGTTGGCCGGGCGAAAGACCAGCCCCATGCCGGGCATGGAAAGCCAGAGATTGCCTTTGCTGTCTCGTGTGGCGGAACCGATCATCGTCGGCGCAGGAGCGTACGGATGCCAGCTCCCGTCTTTCCAGGAGGAGATACCGCCACGCGCCCCGGCAACCAGCAGGCTGCCGTCCTGCCCGGCGAGCAGGGCAAGAATCCCAGAATCCGGCAAGCCGGTGTCACCGCCGCGCTCAAACAGCTGGAAGTTTTTACCGTTATAGCGGGCAAAGCCTTCCCAGGTGCCAAACCACAGGTAACCTTCCTGGGTCTGAGCGATGGCATTAATGCTGTTGTGCGGCAGGCCGTCTTTTGTCGACCAGGATTCAACAAAATATTCGCTTAAAGCGACAGGGGTTTCCTGAGCCAAAAGCGGGCCACTGAAAAAAAGAAGTACATTAAAAAAAGCAAAGCATAGGCCACGCTTAAATGCGTTTAGTTGTGTGTGCATAGTCATGAAAATGAATTAATCGCCCTTGGCTATACTGCGTTTCATCATCAATACAATGAGACTCAGCGCTGGATTATTATCCTGTCGACCTGTCTTTGACCTGCAGCAGGTTCGCTAGATAATGCGCTGGAGTACCCGAATTTGTCTTCTGTTTTTTATTTAAGTATCAATAACATTAGCCCGATGTTTTTTCACTTTCCACCCGGAGTGTCGTCACATTCAGAACGGCAAAAAAAGACGGCAGAAAATGCCGTCTAAGATGAGAATAGTCGCGCCCTTTAAAAAGGGTCAAACCAGGGCGTTCTCGCTATATAAATTAACTGACCGCCAGACGCAGCCCCAGACTTTCCGGGTAGGGTGAAAAATAGTTTTGCGTCAGCAAATATTCATCCGGGTGTTCTGCCAGGTAATGTTTGAGTAATGTCAGCGGGGCGAGAATCGGCAACAGCCCGGCGCGATAATTAATGATAACCTCCCGCAGTTCCGCCCGCTGGCGAACGGTGAGTTTTTCATGGAAATAGCCCTGAATATGCATCAGCACGTTGGTGTGATTTTTGCGCGAGGCAGGGTGCCTGAGGATGGTCATCAGCTTCGCCCGGTAGGCCACAAAAAACGCCTCCAGATCCTCCCACTCATGCAGGTGGGCGATGAACGGCCCGATTTCACGGTAGCCCGCCTGATGGTGCGCCAGCAGTTGCAGCTTGTAGCGGCTGTGAAACGCCAGCAGTCCGCGGCGGGTCAGGCCGTTTGCCCGCAGGGTGTTCAGCTCATGGAGCGCGAAAACCCGCTCGACGAAATTCTCCCGCAGCATCGGGTCGTGCAAGCGACCGTCTTCTTCAACCGGCAGCCATGGATACCTCTCCAGCATAGCGGCGGTAAACAACCCATGCCCCTCCTTGCGCCCCCGGTTGCCGTTTTCATCGTACAGGCGTACCCGCTCCATGCCGCAACTGGGGGATTTTGCGCAGACGATAAAGCCGTCCAGATTCGCCACCCCCGGCAGATAGTCGGCTGTGAAATCCGCCATTTTCGCGGTCACATCCTCATGGGGGGCGTGGGTAAAACGCATATGGGTATCGTCATCGCCGGTCTGCACCAGGCGCAGCGCCGGGCGAGGCACGGGCAGCCCAATGGCCATTTCCGGGCATACCGGTTTAAAGGTGACCCACTGGGCCAGCGCGTCCATCACGAAATCCATCCGTTTATGTCCGCCGTCGAAACGCACGGCCGATCCGGTCAGGCATGCGCTGATACCGAGTACAGGTTGTGTGTTCATGGGGGCGTCTCCTGCGATGTGTCTTTTTTGGTGAAGAACAGGGTGACTGTCGCAACCGTCACGCCAAATTTCTTCATCTCGGTTTTATTAAACAGATGTGTGCCGTCCTGCAGGTACATCCAGTCATCGAAATGGAGCTGCCAGGTGTTGCCGTCCGCTTTTACATTCATGCTGTAGCGCCAGTTGAAGGCGTTACCGGCTGACTGGCCCTGGGCGGTGCCTTCGATGTCTCCCGCCGTGCCTTCATAGCGATCGTTAGCCGTGCGGCGAATGTGCCAGACGCGCTGCTGTTTCTCGCCATCGTCATAAACGAACTGCTCGTTAAGGGTCAGGGTATCGCCAAGTACCTCACCGCTTATCTCAACGTGAAAACGGCGCAGCTGCTTGCCGCTTCTGTCCTGCACCATGCCCCAGGCTTCGGATTTGCCCTCGAAATAACGGAAGATATCCAGCGAAGGCTGCTGCGTACGGTAGTCCGTAATCTCAGCGCTACAGCCTGCCAGTAACATCATCAGGGCCAGGCCCAGTGTCAGAAGCCGTTTCATTGCCGTCTCCCGGTAAAAATGTGGAAAAAGAGCATCAGCACCAGCCAGCCCAGCGCCATCGAACTCAGGACAATAAAAGTGGGCGCCAGAAATTCGATTGCCCCCAAATGCTCGCCAATGTAGTAAGCCATCGGGCCGCCGACCGTTGCCATCAGCACCAGCAGCCAGCCGGGCAGAGCGGTTTTCTCCGTGAGCAGATTCCAGACGCAGGCAAACATCAGCCACAGCGCCACCATCCACAGCGGCAGAATGCTTTCGCCGCTAAAGCGCAGCAGGCCGGTTACCGCCCAGGTGGCATCCAGCGTGCTGCCCGCCAGCGCGAGCAGCACGGCGTAAATCCGCTGCACTGGTTTGAGCAACAGGCAGACCAGCAACGCCAGCCCGAGCCAGAGCAGCACCCCGCGCTCGCGCAGCAGCACGACCAGCGTCCAGTAAACGTCGAAGGCGATCGCCAGTAAGAACACCTGCAGATGGCGGTTCATACCCGTACCGCAGTCAACTGCACCACGCTGATGGTGCGGGCATTAAACCCGGCTTCGCAGTAGCCAAAGTAATAAAGCCACATGCGGCGAAAGCGCTCGTCAAAACCGAGCCGGGCGATCTCCGGCCAGGCGTGGAGAAAACGCTGCCGCCAGTGTGCGAGCGTGCGGGCGTAATCCGGCCCCATGTCGAAGAGGTTACGCAGCACAAAATCGGTGTGGCGCGTCAGGGTGTCGCTCATCACCGTGATGCTCGGCAGGAAACCGCCGGGGAAGATATAACGCTGAATAAAATCAACGCTTTTGCTGTAGGCGGCGTAGCGCTGATCCTGAATGGTGATGGCCTGAATCGCCATCATGCCGCCGGGGCGCAGCCGGGCCTGGCAGGTACGGAAAAAGGTCGCCAGCCAGGCTTTGCCAACGGCTTCGATCATCTCGACCGACACCAGTTTGTCGAACTCACCGGTTAAATCCCGGTAGTCGCACAGCAGCACCGTGACCCGGTCCTGCAACCCGGCGCGGGCGATGCGCGCCTGGGCATAATGATACTGCTCGCGGGAGAGCGTGGTGGTGGTCACCCGGCAGCCGAAGGTGCGGGCGGCATATTCCGCCAGCGCTCCCCAGCCGGTGCCGATCTCCAGCAGGTGATCGTCAGGCTTGAGCGCAAGCTGTTCACACAATCGCTGCATCTTGGCGCGCTGGGCGCTGGCAAGACTCTGACCGGCCTCCTCAAACAGGGCGCTGGAGTAGAGCAGATCTTCGTCGAGAAAATGCTGGTAGAAATCATTGCCCAGATCGTAGTGGGCGGCGATATTCCGGCGGGCCTGCTGGCGATGGTTGCGACGCGTCCAGTGGCGCAACCGCTGGAGCGGGCCGTTTAACAGGCGAAAACCGTTTTCGAGCCGGGCCAGCACCGGGCCGTTGAGGGCCAGAATCTCCAGCAGCGTGGTCAGTTCGCTTGTCTCCCACTCGCCGTCCATCCAGGCCTCGGCGGCGGCAAGACTGCCGCCGGTCAGCAAGCGGCGATACACCCTGGGTGAAAGCACCCGAACTTCCGCGCAGAGAGCGGCATCCGGGTCGCCAAAATGGAACCGCTGAGCACCGTCGATCACCGTCAGTGAACCCCGGGTTAATCCTGCCAGCAGTCGAAACAGCAACCAGCGAGCAAGACGTGCGTTGCGCGGCATATCGGGTTCGAGCGCGTAAACAGGATCGGTCATGATCGTTCACTCCTGCGGCCAGGGTGGTCGTGGATGGGCACACGCTTAAGCCACAGCCGCAGCGCCTGCCAGTAGATGGTGAAAGCGGTTTTCAGGGTCATTAACGGAATGCGCACCAGCAGCGCACGCAGGGTACGGCGTGTCAGCGGCTGGCGCGTCAGCATCAGGGTGGCGTCAAACACCTTCGTCTGCTGGTGGTTCTCGATGTGCATGTGCAGGTTTTTGCCCGGACGGTTAAAGCGCCAGTGATAGACCATGTCCATCGGATTAAATGGCGAGACGTGAAAAGCCTTCTCCACCGGGCGCGTGTCGCGGGCGTTGACTGCATAGTAATGGCGCTCGTTCCACGGCGTGTTGCGCACCTCAGCCAGCACCCAGCGCAGGGTATTGTCCGGGTCAAAACAGTAGTAGAAATTGACCGGATTAAAGTGAAAGCCGAAATAACGCAGCTGGGTCAGCAGCATCACTCTGCCCGCCGGGCGTTCGCCGGTCAGGCTTTCCAGCTTGTCGAGTGTGCGCGTTTTTAGCGGGGTGCCGAGCGGGTAATCCACATCGTGAAACGAGGCGGCGGCAAAGCGATTGCGCCGAATACCCACCTCAGTCAGGCGCGGTAGCTCGTCAAGATCCAGCCACGCCATAAAAATGCGATAGGTAAAATGGTGCTGGCGGGGCAGCCAGCGGCGGTGGCGTAATACGCCCTGATAGAGGCAGCTATTCACAATGTGGCCTCTCTCTGGCGGCGATGCCGTGCACCACATCCAGCGCGCTGTGCACGCCATCTTCATGAAAGCCGTTATACCAGTAAGCGCCACAAAACCAGCTGCGCTGCTGGCCGTTTATCTCCGCGCGGCGTAACTGCGCACGACCGCTCTGGGGAGTAAACAACGGGTGTTCATAGACAAACCGTCGCCAGACGTAACGCTCATCGACGGGAGTCTCCGGGTTGAGCGTGACGCAGAACAGCGGGCTTCCTTTCGCCATCCCCTGCAAAATGTTCATGTTGTAGGTGACGCAGGCGCTGGCGTCGTCTCGTTCGCCCAGACGATAGTTCCAGCTTGCCCAGGCCCGTTCGCGCACCGGGAGCCAGCGTTTATCGCTATGCAGTACCACTTCATTTTTCTGCCAGCCGATACCGCCGAGGATCTCGGTTTCCGCCACGCTGGGGTTATCCAGCATGGCCAGCGCCTGGCCGGAATGGCAGGCAAAGATCACTTCGTCAAAGGTCTGCACGTCATTGGCCAGGTGGATATTCACGCTTTGTACGTGGCGGGTGACCCGCTGCACCGGCGTGTTCAGCCTCAGCGCCAGACGCGGCGCAAGCTGGGCCAGCAGCGCACGGACATACTCCCGTGAACCGCCTGGCACCACGTACCACTGCGGGCGCTGGGTGATATCCAGCAAACCATGATTGTCGAAAAAGCGCAGGAACAGGCTCAGCGGGAAGCGGCGCATCTCCTGTAATGACGACGACCAGATAGCCGCCCCCATAGGCAAAATGTAGTGTCGGGCAAAAAAGGCGCTGAACCCGTGCTGTTGCAGGAAGGTGTCGAGGGTTTCGCTGTCGGGATGGCGCAGTTCAAGCGCAGCTTTTGCCAGCCGGTTGAAGCGCACAATCTCTTTGAGCAGCCCCCAGAACGCCGGATTAACCAGATTGCGACGTTGGGCAAACAGGGAACCCAGTGAGTGGCCGTTGTACTCCAGACCGCTGGCCGGGTTATGCACGGAAAAGCTCATTTCGGTTTTCTGCCCGCGAATGCCCAGCTCGCTCAGCAGCCCCATAAAGCGCGGGTAGGTGCGGTCGTTGTAAACGATAAACCCGGTGTCGACGGTATAGCGCCCGGACGAGGTGGTGACATCCACCGTTGCGGTGTGCCCGCCCGCCTCCGGGGCTGCTTCAAACAGCGTCACCTGATGGTGCCCGGCCAGGCGCCAGGCGCAGGTCAGCCCGGCGATGCCGCTGCCGATAATCGCGATTTTCACGATCGCACCATCCTGCGCAGCAACGCGCGTTGTACACATGAGGGAAGCGTCGCCAGCAGGCGCAGCGTCCAGCCAAAAAACGTGGGAAAGGATATCTCGTTTTTGCCTTTTGCGATGCCGCGGCGAATGGCGCTTACCGCCCGATCAACGCTGACTTTGCCGGGCATGGCGAAATCATTTTTCCGGGTCAGGGGGGTATCGACAAAACCGGGGAACACCGTCGTCACACTGATGCCTTTGGGCTCCCAGTCCAGGCGCAGGCTGTTGGCAAACCAGCTGAGTGCGGCTTTTGACGCACCGTAGGCTTCGGCGCGCGGGAAGGGGAGCCAGTGCGCCATCGAACTTACCAGCACCACCCGACTGCCGGGCTGCAATGCGTTTTGCAGGGCGGCGAGGCAATTGACCGGGCCAAGGAAATTGGTACGCATGACCCGCTCAACCAGCGCCGGGTCTACCCGCCCCTGATTCAGGTATTCGCAGGTGCCAGCACAGAGCACGACCAGGTCCGGGCGGCTGCCGACCAGCGCGTCGCGGCAGGCATCTGCATCGGTCATATCGAACTGACACACCGAAATATGCGGGCTGTAACTCAGCAATGCCTCCAGGCGAGCGGCATCCCGGCCGCAGGCGATGACGCGATGACCGTCATCAGCCCAGGACTTCGCCAGCCCTTCGCCAATGCCGGAGCTGGCACCCGTGATGAGGACAGTCATCATCGGCTTACCCTCCGTTTAACGCAGCGCACCGCCCAGCCGAGCACCGGGATCTGTTCGTAAATCATCTCACCTGCATCGTAGTAATCCCGCTGGCGGACGATCATTCCGTCCTGCACCTCAACCGCCGAACAGCCCGGCAGCATAAGGGCTTCACCATGGGCAAGGCGTGGATGCGACCAGTGCATGGTCCAGCTGACCAGGAAGCGATCGTCGCCGTTAAGCGGTGGATCAATGGTGAACCGACAGTGATCGACGTTTTCCAGCAGGCGGGTGAAGTAGCGGTGAATGGCAAGCATGCCCTGATGTTCACCAAAGGGATCGATGAGCACGGCATCTGCGTGGTAGAGCAGCGATAGCGTCGTCAGCGGCTGGGTGTCCAGCAACGTATAGAAATCGACAAACTGGTCTATGACGGAACGTATCGTGCTCATTGACATCACCCATGCTGCAAGAAGATCAGGAAAGCTTACTTATTTAAAACTTGCACAAACATGAATATTTGTCCAAGTTTTTGCGGGGTTTATTATTGTTTGTTAGTTAAATCATGTAGATAGGATCGTGTGGTTTTGTGCGGGTTTTGAGTGGTGGGTGGAGAAAAGCGCGCCCGGTTTTACCTGCGTGTATGCCATCTTTTGTAGGCCGGATAAGGCGATAGCCGCCATCCGGCAATCGAGCGTTAGCAGAGGAGGTCAGGCGCGGCGGAGAGCGCCCTTAACACGTTGACGGGCGGTTTGCTTTCAGAGAAAAGATGGACTTGAGGTGAACGGAACAGAACAACAACCCCACCTACAGCAACACCACATCTAACGCGGTCACCATCTCACGCCATTTATCGACCTGCTTTTTACGGGCAACGGTCAGCTTCCCGCTGGTCACCAGCAGCCAGTGGCGGCCGGGGAAGATCTCCGGGGCGAGTTGGGCGGGAGAGACCGGCAGCACGTCGATACGGTGTCCCTGGCCCGTGCGCTTGAGGGCTTCGAGCCAGACTTCGCAAGGGTCCGTGAGCTGCCAGCCGCAGATCAGATAATTGTCGCCGGGGGCGCGCTTGTCGCCTTCCAGGCAGAAGGAGGTATAGGAAAGGATAATGCCATCAAGCACTTCGCGCAGGGTCATCATTGCAGCGGTATTGGCGGACACCTGGCTTCGCAGCGGGCGAAGCACTTCGGTCACCAGCTCGGGTCTTGGGTATTCACGGCCTGAATCATAAATCAGCTGGCGCAGAGATTCGATTTTGCCTTCTTTGAGCCGCTGGAGCATGGTGGCCTGCAGCGTCACCCAGTTATTGGTCCGCCGTGCCCCAGGGCGCTCCAGCAAGGGCTTCACCTGGCTCACCGGCACGCCTTTTTTCACCCAGTCGAGGATACGCAGCGCCTGCTGAACATCATCATCGCTGTACAAACGATGGCCCCCATCGGTGCGCAATGGTTTGAGCAAACCATAGCGACGCTGCCAGGCCCGAAGCGTGGTGGCGTTGATTCCGCACAGTGTGGCAAATTCGCCGATGGAGTAGGACATGTGTGGCACCCGCTGAGAAAGACTCTTATTAATATACTACGAATACGGCACTGCTCAATGCTGCGGCCTGAGAGGCAGGTAAGTGCAGAAGGGGGAGAATTCACGCTCAGGAAACCATCGGCAGCGAGTGAGAAAAGAGAATTAGTATTTAACAGTTGTTAACTGTTATTTAAGCAGGCGTAATGTGTGACACTTTTAATAAATGAGATAATGCTAAGCAGACTTATTATAATTTAATGTAAGTCATAACGGTTTAGTATTATAGACTACTGATTAAGTACGATTAAAATATGTTTGTGAACTATGATTATGCTCACAATTGTTTTAATGCAATATTATAATCTTATTAAGTTTTTTCCTTGTTTCGCGGAAGATGGTCGCAGTTCTGGATATTAATAAAAATTCTCTCAAGCCTTAAGGGAATATATTCTATGCGTGAAAATCATCCTGTCACACAGCACGAACTCGCTTTTGACAACGGCGCAACGCTAATGTCTACCACGGATCCCGACAGTTATATTAATTACGCGAACGATGCCTTTATTGAAGTGTCCGGATTTTCCTTAAGTGAGCTGGATGGGCAGCCACATAATGTCGTTCGTCACCCGGATATGCCCCAACAGGCGTTTGCCGATATGTGGTTTACCCTCAAGAAAGGCGAGCCCTGGAGCGGGCTGGTTAAAAACCGCTGTAAAAATGGCGATCACTATTGGGTAAGAGCGAATGCCATCCCCATTATTCGCAAGGGCAGCGTAAAGGGATATATGTCGGTGCGCACCAAACCGGATGCGCTTGAAGTGTCCGGTGCCGAGGCGTTGTACCGCCAGTTTCGTGAAGGTGATGGCCAGGGTAAACGGCTGTACAAAGGGCTGATTATGCGCACCGGGCTGATGCGCTGGCGCTCGGCACTGGTGGCGATGCCCCTGCGCTGGCGGCTGCGATCCGCGTTTATTGCCCTGTTTTTACTGAGCGTGTTAACGGGCGTTCTCTGCCAGCTTTCGCCGGTGCAGTTGGGCAGTTTCGCGGGGGCAATGGCGGTACTGCTGCTGGTGGTGATGGTCTGGCTGGAGGGGCAAATTGTGCGTCCGGTAGAGCGGTTGTGCCATCAGGCGTTGCAGGTCGCCACCGGAGAAACCCAGCAGGTCGAGCAAACCACGCGCATTGATGAAGTCGGCGTGACGTTGCGAGCCATCAGCCAGCTTGGCCTGATGTTTCGCTGGCTTATCAATGATGTCAGCAGCCAGGCGGTGAACGTCCTCAAGGCGACGGATGCTTTGTGCCAGGGCAACGACAGCCTGAGCCGTCAGACGGATCAGGCCGCAGCGAACGTGCAGCAGACGGCGGCAACCATGAACCAACTGGCTGCTACCGTCAAAAGCAACACGCAGACGGCTGCAGAAGCCAACGTCTTGTCCCAGGCGACCCGTGAGGCTGCGGAGCGCGGCGGCGTGGTGATGAATGGCATGATCGACATGATGGGGACCATCGGTGAAAGCTCAAGTCAAATCGCCAGCATTACCAGCATCATCGACAGCATCGCCTTTCAGACCAACATCCTCGCCCTCAATGCCGCCGTAGAAGCGGCGCGTGCCGGAGAGCAGGGAAAAGGGTTTGCGGTAGTGGCGGGTGAAGTTCGTAACCTGGCCCAGCGTAGCGCCAGTGCCGCCAATGAAATCAAAGCGTTGATTGAATCCAGCGTGGCGCAGGTTCACTCCGGCAGCCAGCTGGCGGATGACGCGGGCAAAACCATGCAGGAGATTGTGGGGCAGGTAAAAAACGTCACCACCCTGATTCAGCACATCAGCGAAGCCACCGCCGAGCAGGCCACCGCCATCAGCCAGATAAGCCTCGCGGTGGAAGAACTTGATAAAATCACCCACCAGAATGCCGATCGCGTGCAGGAAGGCGCGGACGCTTCCGGGCATCTTAACGAACAGGTGACCCGCCTGGCGGAAGCCATTTCGGTATTTCGTTAACTGTTGTCTCGGGGCCCGCATCAGCATGCGGGCCTTTTCTTTCGTACAACGCCTCTCTTAAAAAACACACTCCTCGGTGGAGATTAGCGTGGCAAACGGACCATTCAGGGTTCTGTTGTGGTGAGCAATAATGGCTTGCGCACTCAGGACGGGGGTGTCCATCGTGGTGTGGGCATCGGTAATCAGTTCCGGGTTAAAACCTAAATCAGCCGCCGCCCGACAGGTGGTGTCGACGCAAAATTCTGTTTTCATTCCCACAATGACCAGCCCCTCAATGTGTGCTTCACGCAACGCGTCTGCAAGCGGAGTTCCAACAAAGCAGTTCGGACGCGTTTTAGCAAAAACGGTGTCTCTGCTTTCATCAATATTAAGCTCAGGAATTAAGCGTGTGAGCGGGCTACCGGGTTCGATGGGGGAACCTGCCGGGCCGGTGTGTTGAACGGCGAAAACAGGCGCGCCAGCCTTATGCGCTTTTGCGATAAGCAGATTGATGTTCGCGAGGATTTGCGCCCCTTCATAAGGCGTATCCGGGCCATGAAACAGGCCCACCTGCATATCAATAATCAGTAATGCACGGCGTTGGGGATGGGGCATGGTCTCTCTCCTGTTGTGTTGCCCGTGAGGCCAGGAGATACACGTTAAACCCGGCCAGTACTGGCGGGTTTGGGGGAAATTTAGCGCACGATACCCTCACAACCCGCATTCAGGGTCGTGGTCGTCGTGGTTTGAGTCAGGCGCGCGAAAAGATTCATTCACTGAAATTATAAAAAATTAGATGCGTCGTCAATTCGTAAATGAAAAGGACGACGCGCCATCAATACCTGACCAGGTGGAACAGAGAATCAAGGTATCAGCAGATAACTCAGCCCCATCATCGCCGCCATGCCCGCCACCACGGTGAGGAACAGGCTGCGGGTGATCATGCCCGCCGCCACCGCAATCAGGGTCGCGATGAGTGACAGGCTTAATCCGGATGCAGACCAGACGGGTTTGGCGATGATTTCAGCGGTAATGATCGCTGACATGATGGCCGACGGAATAAAACTCAGCCAGTCCTGTAGGCGCTGGGGCAAGTGAAATCGCGAGAGCAGAAACAGAGGCACCGTGCGGATCAGCGCGGTGACCAGGGCTGACATGGCGATAGTGAAAATTATCGGGCCGTTCATTTAATTCCCCTTTTTCGTGTGCAGGCGCAGCACAAATGCCGCCACAGTGGCAGAGAGCATGGCGGCGATAATCACCACCAGGTGGGTGCCTAAATGCGATGCCGTCGCAAGCGTAATCAGGATGGCGGCAAGGATCGCCACGGTTTCAGGTACTTTTCGCTGGCTGGCATACCAGGTCATAACCAGCAAACCGACGAACATGGAGACCAGGCTAAAGCTCAGCCCTTCCATCAGGAACGGCGGCAGCGCGGTCGCCAGCCAGGCTCCGGCCACGCAGGCGGCTATCCAGTTAAGCCACGCCGAGACGTTCAGCCCCAGCAGCCAGGCAAAGGGCAGTGAGCCATGGCGGGTGGCATGCTGAACCGCCACACCAAAGGTTTCATCGGTGAGCAGCACGCCCCCAATCAGCTTTTGCAGCGGCGTGGACTGGCGAAACCAGATGCTTAACGCCGAACTCATCAGCAGATAACGCATATTGACCAGCGCGACGCTCAGGACAACGGAGGCAGATTCTGCTCCTGCGGCCCAGAGTGAGTAGAAAAGAAAATGGGCTGAACCTGCGTACAAACCGGCTGCCAGCAGCGTGGTATGCAGCAGCGAAAATCCTGACAGCGTACCGATGGCCCCGGCAGCCATGCCGATGCTCCAGTACCCCGGCATGGTGGGCAGGCACGCTATCACCCCCGCCATAAAGCGGTTTTGCGCGCTTTCAGCATTTTCATAATTCATGTTAAATGACATTCTGTATCCATAGACTTAGCGAATGAGAAGCGTTGAGTGTATTAGAACGGGGCGGGGAGGATAGGACAATCCTGCTCATCGTCGCAGACCAGGAGAGAGGCAATTGAAGAAAAAGCGTGATGACATCCAGCTATGGAAAGACAAAGCCTTTCAGGGTGAGATGGAAGTGCTGCGCGCCTCCTGTTTTGATCACCGCTACCCGGCCCACTTCCATGATGAATTCGTCATGGCGGTTTTTGCCCGTGGTGCCCAACGTACTCAGGTTTGCCGGAAAACGGGCGTCGCGGCGGCGGGAACGGTGATGATCATTCATCCCGGCGAGGTGCACACCGGTGAAGCCGTCGAGCGGGATCTGGGCTGGGATTACTGCGCGTTTTATCCCTCAGAAACCTTGATGAACTCGATTGCGGACACGCTGTTGCCAGGCAAAGGCCAGATAAATTTTGGTCGGGAAGTTATGCATCATGCCCCGCAGATGGCAAAGGGGCTGCTCCAGTTCGCCTCCGTACTGACCTACAGCCAGGACGCGATGGAAAAAGAGTGTGCGCTGTTTGGGCTTTTAAGCGCATTGATTACCCGCTATGGCCAGCGGACCACGCGCAGCGGGGCGATGAGCCTGGCCCGTGCGGACGTTCGTCGTGCGGTGGAGTATTTGCAGGCGCATTATCACCAACCCGTGAGCGTGCTCGACGTCGCCAGTGCCGCCGGGTTGAGCGAATTCCATTTTATGCGCCTCTTTCAGAACACGACCGGACTGTCGGTACACCGCTTTCTGACGCAAATCCGCTTAACCCGGGCGAAGTCGCTGCTCTCACTCGGCGTCAGCGCCGCACAAACCGCACTGGACGTCGGCTTCTTTGACCAGAGCCACTTCTCCCGCACCTTCCGTACTCATTTTGGCGTGACCCCAGGGGCCTATGCGGCGGCGTGTCGCTGAGGGTAAATCAGCCCAGCAGGCCAAGATGCTCAACGAGAATCGAACAGCCGATACCCATCAGCACCAGCCCGCCCATTATTTCCGCCCATTTGCCGATTGTCGCGCCGAGGAAACGGCCCAGCAGCATGCCGGTGGTCGCCATAATGGTGGTGGCAAGGCCAATCAGCAGGGCGGTCGTCACGATATTCACATCGAGGAATGCCAGGCCTACGCCGACGGCCATGGCGTCCAGGCTGGTGGCGATAGCGGTGGTGACCAACAGCCAGAAACCGTGGCGGTTAGGCGCATCTTCTTGTTCGCTGTCATCTTTAGTGATGCCTTCGTACATCATGCGCAGGCCAAGCACCATCAGCAGGGTAAAGGCAATCCAGTGATCCCACTTCATGATGTACTGGCTGGCCGCCAGGCCAACCGCCCAGCCAATCACCGGCGTGATGGCTTCCACGATACCGAAAATCAACCCGGTTCTTAGCGCCTCTCTTAATGGAGGACGGCTCAGTGCTGCGCCTTTACCGATGGAGGCTGCGAAGGCATCCATCGACATGCCAAATGCCAGAATAATGACTGCGTAAAAACTCATAAACTCACCTGATAACACCCGTATAAAAAAGTCGGGCTAAAAATGACAAATCTGAAGTGCCGCTATGCTGCCACGGATGCAGGTGAAATGCAAAATTATGTTATAAATCAACAATATATAGTAGTGGCTATGTTTTATTACCTTGGCTATATCGCCTTTTATCGTTGCAGAATGAAGGTGTTGCGAAAGGCCTGAAAAAGGGTGTGTATAAAAAAAGCCCGCAGGATTGCGCCTGCGGGCCTTGTATTACAGAGGGAAGATTAACGCACCATGCACGGACGTTTGTTGTCGAACGTCCAGCCTGGGATCAGGTACTGCATCCCCATGGCGTCGTCGCGGGCGCCCAGACCGTGTTTCTGATACAGCTCGTGCGCCTTCATCACCTGGTCCATATCCAGCTCCACGCCCAGACCCGGTGTCGTCGGTACCTGCACCATCCCGCCCTTGATTTCAAACGGCTCTTTGGTCAGACGCTGGTTACCTTCCTGCCAGATCCAGTGGGTGTCGATGGCAGTGACTTTGCCCGGTGCCGCCGCGGCCACGTGGGTGAACATCGCCAGTGAAATGTCGAAGTGGTTGTTAGAGTGAGAACCCCATGTCAGGCCAAACTCATGGCACATCTGCGCCACACGTACCGACCCCTGCATGGTCCAGAAGTGCGGGTCCGCCAGCGGAATGTCCACTGACTGCAGAGAAAGTGTGTGACCCATCTGACGCCAGTCGGTGGCAATCATGTTGGTCGCGGTCGGCAGGCCGGTGGCGCGGCGGAATTCCGCCATCACTTCACGGCCGGAGAAGCCCTGCTCAGCGCCACACGGATCTTCCGCATACGCCAGCACGCCTTTCAGGTGTTTGCCGATGTTAATGGCTTCGTTCAGAGACCATGCACCGTTCGGGTCGAGGGTGACACGGGCCTGCGGGAAGCGTTTTGCCAGGGCAACAATGGATTCGGCTTCTTCTTCGCCGGCCATCACGCCGCCTTTCAGTTTGAAATCGTTGAAGCCGTATTTTTCATACGCGGCTTCCGCCAGACGCACCACGCGGTCCGGGGTCATGGCTTCTTCGTGACGCACGCGATACCAGTCGCATTTGTCATCCGGCTGGCTCTGGTACGGCAGCGGGGTGGCTTTGGCGTTACCCACGAAGAACAGGTAGCCGAGCATTTCCACTTCGCTGCGCTGCTGACCGTCACCGAGCAGGGAAGCCACGTTCACGCCGAGGTGCTTGCCCAGCAGGTCGAGCATCGCGGATTCAATGGCGGTGACCACGTGGATGGTGGTACGCAGGTCAAAGGTTTGCAGGCCACGGCCACCGGCATCGCGGTCAGCAAACGCACTGCGCACGTCGTTCAGCACATTTTTGTACGCGCCGAGGGTTTTGCCGACAATCAGCGGGGCGGCATCTTCAATGGTCTGGCGGATTTTTTCGCCGCCGGGGACTTCACCCACGCCGGTGTTGCCGGAATTATCGGTGATGATAACGATGTTACGGGTGAAGAACGGCGCGTGAGCGCCGCTCAGGTTCATCAGCATGCTGTCATGACCGGCAACCGGGATGACTTTTACGGATGTGACGACGGGAGTAGAAGACTGAGCTGGCATAGTTCCTCCTGGGGAAATGATAATCGCGTATCAATGTCATGGACGGCCATCAGGCATGAATACAACGTGGCGCTGGATGGCGAATGAGAGGGATTCTATGCCTTTGTTATTAACAAAAAAAGTCTGATTAGGTAGGGGTGTGATTCAATAATTGAATCATTAAATACAAAGATGGAATGGTTTTTTTTATTTATATATTAGTGATTTAATCGATTTTTTGTTGAAAGATGGCAGCAATGAATAAGCAGAAATAGCTGATCCATCAGGTGATAGCGATGACAGAAGTAAAGGACGAAAGCAGAGAGAAAAACAGAGGGAGAATAGGTTCGCAGTAACACCAAATTAGGCAAATTATAACCAGCATTGCAAACTCGTGCGTCGTAAAATAGCCCAGGATTTTCCTGGTTATATGTTGATTAATGATGCAAATGCCCATCAACAGGCGACAGTATTCACGAAATCTCCTGTCACTGTAACACTCAGGTTAAAACCGCCTCAGACCGCATTCGTTTTGTTTCACAACTCACCCACATTTCGGATCGTTGAGCGGCGTGACTGTTGCGCCCTGGGAGCGGTTTTGTGCCGATTCTGCCCCGTAAAAAAACCAGTGAAAGGCAAAATGATAGCGCTGTCATTTTGTTGGGCAAATGCGAAGGCAGTCACGAAATTTATCCTGAACAGGGGAGAGAGAAGCAGCAACCAGCAGAACGCTGGCTGCTTTATTAAGGGCTTATCAGGCGAAGCGAATCAGGCCGCTGGCTTTGTCGTAGCTGAAGGTGGTGCCGTAACGCTGGCTCAGACGGGTCAGCAGGTTGGCTATCTCTTCGCCCTGAGCGTGAGTCACTTTTTCCGGCAGACCACGGGAGAGCACGCGCTCGCGATTCATGCCCAAATCGAGCGGCAGCAGCTGGCAGGCCAGGCCGTCGGGGGTGACATCAAATACCGCCAGCGCATTTTGCGAGAAGCGTGCTTCCGCATTGAAGCCCGTGAATTCACCGGCGCTGTTTTTGGCACGCTTACGGTGCAGTTCAGAAGGACGCGCATCCGCCGCATGGCCGTAGGCTTCGTACATTTCCGGGCCGATGATCGACTCACCCGCTTCAAATTCCATCAACAGGCTGCCGAGGTTGTAGAAAATCGGTTTGCCGTTGTAGATCTCGACCCCACGCATAAAGTGCGCGCCGTGGCACACCACCGCATCCCCGCCTGCATCGATCGCGCGGTGAGCGAACTGCTCAATAAATTCCGGCGCATCCGGGGAGTACCAGCTGTCTTTATCGCCTTCGTGGGTATGCAGGCTGACCAGGGTGAAGTCGCTGCGGTTGGCCGCATCGCGGATGCTGCGCTCGTTGGCAACACAGTCCTGCTCGTTAAACCAGGTGCGCACATGCGTTTTCTCGCCACGCTCAATTTGCAGTGAGCTTTCAAACAGTGAGCCGAACTTGAATTCGTCATCGCCTTTCGGCGGCATCACTTCCACGCGCATGCCTTCACGCACGCTCTCATCAATACCCAGAGAACGGGTGATGGCCTTTAACTGCTCAAACTGCTCGTCGCCCAGCACATAAGCGCGACCCCAGCGCAGCGGGTTGAGGCCCGGACGCGCGACGGTGCCCGCGCCACCGTTGGCGGCAAGAAACACTTCGGAGCGGGTGGAGCCAAGTGCCACTACGCCAACGCGGCCTTTGGCGGTGTCGAGGAAGCGGGGCAGGCGGGCATCGTCCAGGTTACGGCCGAGACCGCAAGGGATCAGGTTGCGTGCTTCAGCCGCGTCCATGGTATCGACCACGCCTTCCCAGCCGAAATCGCCGGTGTGGTTATTGGCAAAAGAGACCAGGCGGATATTCAAATCGATAAACTCATCCAGCGTGGCTGGTTTTACGGCGGTGATGTAACCGCGACCCGCAGCAGGAGGGAGGTTAGGTTGTGGGCAACTGAATTCGGCGTTGGCAAAAACCGCATCGGCGCTTTGCAATAATTCTACGATCTCGGGATCTAATCTTTTCGCCAGGTTACGACTCGAAAACAATAAATCACCGCACGCAATAATTCTCATACTGATCCTCTGGTTTATCCCTGGTACTTGCCTTTTTAATGGCAGGAATGATATCTCTGTAATACTAGAGTGGATTATTCTTATACGTTATCAATAATTACTAATGGGAATATAGATTATCCCGGAAGTGATTTAAACTGGCGCGCTAAAAATAGACACCACAACATTGATAAACACACATAATTCCAAGGGAATTACCATGCTTAATTTTAAATCAGGGATCATCGCCACAGCATTGCTGGGTGCATTCTTATTAACCGGTTGCGACGACAATAAAAAACCTGCTGAAAGTGAAAAGGTACTACACGTCGGTACATTTGGCGTAAGTATCGGATTTTCCTACAAACAAAACGGAAAAGACTACGAAGGTTATGACATTGCAACCGTCAATGCAGTCGCCAAAAAGCTGGGTTACAGCCGCGTAGAATTAACCACTGCCGACATGACCGGTCTCTTCGGCATGCTTGATGCAGGCAAAATTGACACCATCGCTAATCAGGTTGAAGCCAACGATAAGCGTCGTGAGAAATACCAGTTCTCCCAGACTTATATTTATTCTGGTGCGCAGTTGGTTACCCGAAATAACGACGATTCTATTCATAATATCGACGATTTAAAGGGTAAACGTCTGGGTGTAGACGTTGGAAGCAGCAAAGAAAACTATTTACGTAAGAATTACCCTGATGCCGGTATTGATATTCATACCTACGATGAACCGAGTGCGATTATTCAGGATGTTGCTCTTGGGCGTATTGATGCTTACATCATGGACCGCGCCGGGGCACAGCTCTTAATCGACAACTCCCGCCTGCCGCTGAAAAAATCCGGCGACCCGGTTTACCGTTACCAGGAAGCGTTCCCGTTCGTGAAAAACGAAAAGGGCGATGCGCTGCGTAAGGAATTTGATGACGCTCTGACCGCACTGAAAGCCGACGGCACGCTGACCAAACTGTCCGAGCAGTACCTGAAGCAGGACGTCAGCAAGGAATAATAAGCAATGAATTTTAACCTGAGCTTCATGCTGGAAGCTTTTCCAACGCTGCTCAGTTACCTGCCGATGACGTTGTTCCTGGCGATAACCTCGATGGTTATCGCCTCGGTCATGGGGATGGTGCTGGCGTTGATTATTCGCAATCGCATTGTCGTACTGACGCAGTTTGCCGAAATCTACATTTCGTTCTTCCGCTCCGTGCCGACGCTGGTCACGCTGTTTATCTTCTACTTTGGTATCCCGCAGCTGTTCCCCGGCATCAGCATGATGAACGCCATTTCGGCGACCATTATCGCGCTGAGCTTTAAAACGGCGGCGAACCTGGCTGAAGAGTTCCGTGGCGCGATGAATTCGGTGGATAAAGGGCAGATTGAAGCCTGCCTGTCCGTTGGCTTGACCCGCTGGCAGGGGTTTCGTCGCATTGTGCTGCCGCAGACGGTGCGCATTGCGGTGCCGGGCATGAGCAACTACCTGATTATGCTGATCAAGGAATCGTCACTGGCGTTTACCGTCGGCGTGACGGATATCTTTGCGCAGACCAAAATTCTGGCCAGCAACTCGTTCCGTTTTCTGGAAAGTTATCTGGCGGTGGCGCTGATCTACTGGGCCGTGACCATCCTTCTGACGCTGCTGCAAAAACGCATTGAGCACCGTCTGAATCGCCCGTACCGATAAGGAGCCACCCAATGTTGAAAATCAGCCATTTGTTTAAGTCATTCAATGACAACCCGGTGCTGAAAGATATCTCTCTGGAGATTGAACAGGGCAAAGTGGTGGCAATTATCGGGCCATCCGGTTCGGGAAAATCGACGCTGCTGCGCTGCATTAATCTGCTGGAAAAACCGGAAAGCGGCACGCTGGAAATTGCCGGTACGGTGGTGGATGCGAAAAAATTCACCCGCCAGCAGGAGACCGCGCTGCGTGCGCACACCGGCATGGTGTTCCAGCACTACAACCTGTTTAAGAACAAAACGGCGCTGGAGAACATTACCGAAGCCCTGATCATCGGTAAAAAAATCCCGAAGGCGCAGGCGAACGAAACGGGGATGGCGTTGCTCGAACGCGTCGGTTTGCGTGAGAAAGCGGACAGCTATCCGGCGATGTTATCCGGCGGTCAGCAGCAGCGCGTGGCGATTGCCCGTGCGCTGGCGGTGAAACCCAAAGTCATTCTGTTTGATGAACCGACTTCGGCGCTGGATCCGGAACTGGTCAATGAAGTGCTGCAGGTGATCCGCTCGATTGTCGATCATGAGACCACGCTGATTCTGGTCACTCATGAGATGTCGTTTGCTAAAGATGTGGCCGACAGAGTTATCTTCATGGCCGATGGGGTGATTGTGGAAGACAACACGGCAGAGAACCTTTTCACTGCGCCACAGCACGAACGCACACGGAAGTTTTTGCAGTCCACGCGGTAATCTCTTTCGCCAGCGGCCCAATGCTGCTGGCGAACCTTCTTTATTTCCCGGTGGCATCCGTCGATTTTATCTTCTCAATGGCGACAATGTTCTCTGACATCGCTTCGTTGAGCACCTGCACCGCCGTGGTGGCATCGCGGTTTTTGATAGACATATAAACCTTGATGTGGGCTTCCACGCTCTCAAGAGTGATACCCAGCGCGCGGTTCAGCTCTTCCAGATAGTAGTAATAAATGTCTTTGATGGAGTTCATCACGTTGTAAAACACGCTGTTGTGCGAGGCCCGCACGATAGCCAGATGAAATTCGTAATCCGCCTCGGAATACTTTTTGTAATCGCCTTTGTTGATGAGCATGTTGTTCAGCGCCTGCTCAAGCTGGCGAATATCCTCGTCGGTGGCGTGCGTCACCGCCAGCTCCACGCACTTAAATTCGACGGTCTGGCGGAAGATCATCATGTCGTGAAACTCTTCGCGGCTCAGGTGCATGATGGGGCGGGGATCGTTACTCAGCATCTGCGGTGTGAAATGATCGCTGACGTAGCTGCCGCTGCCCTGGCGGGTGACCACAATCCCTAAATCACGAAAACGCTGCACGGCGCTGCGCACGCTGACCCGGCTCACATTAAACGAGGTGGTCAGTTCGGCTTCGGAAGGGAGGCGGCTGCCCGGAGCCCAACTGCCATCCAGCAGTTTTGCGCTTATCTGATCATAAATTTCATTTACAACATTCTGTTTTTGAATGGATTTTATGCTCAAGATGGGTGTCCGGTAAGGTGCCGTGAAGGCGCTTAGTGTATCGCAATTCACTTTTAAGAACAAAGCGCCCGGCCGGGCGCTTATCACGGTTATTCGAAACGAATGAGGACCTTAGCAGAGATGTTTTTATCCGTTGCGGTAATCAAAGCGTCTTCGATTTTTTCCGGCGGGAATTCGCCGCTGATGAGCGGACGAGGATCCACGCGGCCATCTTCCAGCCAGCGCACGGCGGTGACAAATTCATCGATAAAGCGGAAGGATCCCACCCAGTTAATCTCCTTGACCAGCATCGGCGAGACCGGCCAGCTTACCGGGCTTGGGCCCATCCCCACCTGTACAATGGTGCCGGCAGGGCGGGTGAAATCAACGGTTGAGGCCACGGCAGCAGGTGCGCCTGAGGCTTCAAACACCACGTCAAAGTAGCCTTTGTGCTGCTGATACTGAGTAACCTTTTCTTCATCGCGCGGGTCCATCACCGCCGTGGCTCCCATCTGACGCGCCAGTTCAAGACAGCGCGGACTCAAATCGGACGCCACCAATTCTGACGCGCCCGCGCTTCTCGCAGCAGCGAGGATCAGGCAGCCTATCGGGCCAGCACCAATCACCAGCACCCGCTTGCCGGTTAGCTGACCCGCCATTTTCACGGCATGAATGGAGACTGCCAGCGGCTCGGAAAAAGCCATCACGTTGGCGGGTACACGGCTGTCATAGGGAATGCACTGTTCCGGCTTCACCGTCACGTACTCAGAAAATCCACCGTTCACATGAGGGTTAAACTGCGCGCTACCCATAAAACGCATCGAACCACACAGGTTTTGATGACCAGAAAGGCACATTTCACATTGATTGCACGGACACGACGGGTTAACCGCGACGGTCTGACCCACCTTCAGCTCGCTGCCTGCCGGGACTTTCTTGATGACGCCGACAAACTCGTGCCCAATTACCATCGGGTGTTTGAGTACAGACATACCTGCACGACCGTGTTGGTAATAATGAATATCAGACCCGCAGATACCGCCAAACGCGACTTTCACCAGCACATTGCTTTCGTGGTGTTCAATCTCACGGGATTCAAAACGGACATCTTTTTCTGCATGGGCCAGGCAGGCGTTGCAGGTGATTTTTTCAGTGCTCATAAATGCCTCTTATTTGTTGGCGGTCGCCGGGTTGATGGCGTTGGTATCGCTGCTGTTCGCGTTCTTTTTCTTCGGCAAAATGACTTCAATTTTGCCGACCAGGAAGGTGTAGGCGAGTAACCCTATTCCGGCGACGGCGGCGATATACCACATGGCGTACTGGAAATTTTGCGTGCGCTGGAGAATCACCCCGATAACAATCGGGCTGACGATACCTGACAGGTTGCCGCAGATATTTAAAAAGCCGCCCATGGTGCCGAGGAAATTACGTGGAATAACATCGCTCCATACCACCCAGCCCAGGTTCGAGAAAGCGTTAGCAAAGAACGCAATAGAGAGAATCACGATGGCAATCACTGGTTGGTCTTCGAAGAAATTCACCAGGCCAATAATCATCGTCACACATAGTCCAGCCATAACCGGTAATTTGCGGGCGAAGGTTCTGGATTTTCCTTTTTTCAGTAGCATGTCGCTCAGCGTGCCGCCGCACAGCACCCCAAACATCGCCATAATATAGGGCAGCATTGCACCCATACCCGCTTTGGAAATAGAAAGGTGCAGCCCTTTTTCCAGATAAACAATAAACCAGGTCAGGAAGAAATAGAGCGTAGATGAACAGGCGAACTGAGTGATGAACAGGCCCCAGACGGTCTTTTTGCTCAGGAAGAATTTAATATCCTGCCAGCTGATTTTTGCGCTCACCGAGGACTGATTCACGGAACCATAGCCGCCACCAGCCTTGATATACTCCAGTTCCGCCTGGTTTACCGAGGTGCTGTGCTGCGGATCGCGATAATAAATAAGCCAGTAGATGCCAAACAGAATGCCAGCGCCACCAGATAAATAGAACGACATTTCCCAGCCGTAGTTGGCCACAATAAAGGAAAGGGCAGGGGTCAACAGTGCCAGACCGATATATTGCGCACTGGAATAAATCGCCGTCGCACGGGCGCGTTCATGATCAGGGAACCAGGTCGCAATAATTTTGGTATTAGACGGAAATGAAGGTGCCTCTGCGACGCCAATTAATGCGCGACAAGCCAGCAACATGACAAATGATGCCGTCGCGGTGGCAAATAAATGATGAGAGGCAAAGCCCATCATAAAGGTGAAAATACTCCAGAGAATAATCGCCCCGCCGTAAAGAATGCGCGATCCGATCCTGTCCAGTACATAGCCTACCGGGATCTGGCTGGCGGCATACGCCCAGGTAAACATAGAGAAAAGCAGGCCCAGTTGTGTTGGCGTCAAACTAAAGTCGTTCTGAATATTGGTACCGGCAACGGCAAGGTTTGCGCGATCCATATAGTTAATGGCCGTCACAATAAACAGCAATGTGAGAATAAAGAGTCGTTGTCTTGAAGCCTTCATAATCATACCTGTGTTATATCGGCAGGCCTTTACGTGCAGAGCAAAGGCATACCGGAAATTTTAAAGGCAAAAAATGTAGAGTACGTTTGTGGGTTACAGCACCGCCAGCCAGCCGCCGTCGACGTAAATAATCTGTCCGTTAATGTAGTCAGACGCTTTGGACGACAGGAACACCGCCGTGCCGATCAGTTCATCCGGGCGGCCCCAGCGCTGGGACGGGTTGCTGCTTTTCACCCAGCTGTCGAACTGTTGGTCTTCGATCAGCGCGGTGTTCATGTCCGTCAGGATGTAGCCCGGCCCGATGGCGTTGCTCTGAATATTGAACTGCGCCCATTCTGCCGCCATGGAGCAGGTGAGCATCTTGATGCCGCCTTTTGCCGCAGTGTAAGGTGCCACGGTCGGGCGGGCCGCCTGGCTGGTGAGGGAACCGATATTGATGATTTTCCCCCCGGTTTTACGGGCAATCATGCGTTTTGCCGCCGCACGGGAGACCAGAAAGGCGCTGGTCAGGTTGGTATCGATGACCTTCTGCCAGTTTTCCAGCTCCAGCTCGACCATCGGTTTGCGGTACTGAATGCCTGCGTTGTTAATTAAAATATCGACGTGGATATCCTGCGCATCCAAATCTGCAAACGCTTTTTCAATCGCCGCTTCGTCAGTGACATCAAAGGCAACGCCATGTGCCTGGTAACCTTTTGTTGCCAGTGTGTCGACGGACTCAGCCAGCAAGGTATCGCGAATATCATTCAGCACAACCCGCGCACCCGCCGCCGCCAGTCCCTCTGCATAAGCAAATCCCAGACCGCGTGCTGAGCCAGTGACCAGTGCGGTTTTCCCGGTTAAATCAAATAACGCGCTCATTTTATTTCCTCGTGGTGTTTAATTTGTATGACGACTGTCTTATTTAAGGTTGGTTTTTTGAGCAGCCAAAAGCAACATCTCACAAATAAATTTGCAATGCGGATCACATAACAATCGCGTAACTTCTGCTTTTTTATATTTATATTATTGTATTTGTTGCATTTATTTTTAAGTGGTTTACCGATCTTGATCTCTGTCACAGAATTAAATCCTCAACGATCATCAAACAAATAAGCGTGATATAACAGCGTCAAGTTGTAGGACAACTTACAAATTAGCGCAATGTCATCCACAACTGGCGTGGCTTGCCGTAAATTCGCTGAACTGAGGAGTGCAAGTGAGTAACCTGAAAATTACCAACGTAAAAACCATTCTGACGGCGCCTGGCGGGATTGATCTGGCCGTGGTGAAAGTTGAAACCAATGAGCCTGGCCTGTATGGCCTGGGATGTGCGACCTTCACTCAGCGAATCTTCGCGGTGAAAAGCGCCATTGATGAGTACATGGCCCCGTTCCTGATTGGTAAAGATCCGACGCGTATCGAAGATATCTGGCAATCCGGGGCAGTGAGCGGTTACTGGCGTAATGGACCCATCATGAATAACGCGCTGTCGGGTGTGGACATGGCGCTGTGGGATATCAAAGGCAAGCTGGCGGGCATGCCGGTTTACGATCTCTTAGGCGGTAAGTGTCGTGATGGCATACCGTTGTATTGCCATACTGATGGCGGCGATGAAATAGAAGTCGAAGACAATATTCGCGCCAGGATGGAAGAGGGATATCAGTATGTGCGTTGCCAGATGGGAATGTACGGCGGCGCGGGTACGGACGATCTTAAACTGATTGCCACTCAACTTGCGCGGGCGAAAAACATCCAGCCAAAACGCTCGCCACGCAGTAAAACCCCTGGTATCTACTTTGACCCGGATGCCTATGCGAAGAGCGTTCCGCGCCTGTTTGACCACCTGCGCAATAAGCTGGGTTTCGGCATTGAATTCATCCATGACGTGCATGAACGCGTCACGCCGGTGACGGCCATCAACCTGGCGAAAACGCTGGAACAATATCAGCTCTTCTATCTTGAAGATCCGGTGGCACCGGAAAATATCGACTGGCTGAAGATGCTGCGTCAGCAATCGTCCACGCCAATCTCCATGGGTGAGCTTTTTGTGAATGTGAACGAGTGGAAACCGCTTATCGATAACAAGTTGATTGATTACATTCGTTGCCACGTCAGCACCATTGGCGGCATCACCCCGGCGAAGAAGCTGGCGGTTTACAGTGAACTGAACGGCGTCCGTACAGCCTGGCACGGGCCGGGAGACATCTCCCCGGTCGGGGTTTGCGCCAACATGCACCTGGATCTCAGCTCGCCTAACTTCGGTATTCAGGAGTACACGCCAGTGAATGATGCGCTGCGCGATGTCTTCCCTGGCTGCCCGGAGATTGACCAGGGTTATGCTTACGTGAACGATAAGCCGGGACTTGGCATCGACATTGATGAAGCGAAAGCGGCGAAATATCCCTGTGAAGGGGGCATCCCGTCGTGGACGATGGCGCGTACCCCGGACGGCACCGCCTCGCGTCCTTAATCAGTCAGCTTATTCTCCCCCAGCCCGGCATGCGGCCTTGCCGCCGGGCTGGGGGTTTGACGCTCCGCCCCGCATTATTTTTGTTTCCTGCACATCACTTCTGCACCAACCCTTCATTCTTCTTAACGATTATTTTTCTCATGGGAATTTTCTTACGCTTAAGCGAATAAATAGAAAGTTCTGACTGCGGTATCTGACTATTAAAACAGTGCTCAGTGTCTTATTAATAAATGATGTATATAAATAACGTGAAATAAGATCGATTTTATCAATAAGTGATCGGTATTTAAGCTATTGCTTTATATGATTTTTTATCACATTTCAGAAAAAGCGCATGGATAATTATCCGAATATTATCTATTTTAAATAATAGCGCTAAAGAAAATGGAAAGCAGGTCGATAAATATAGCCATCAGCATGCATTATCGCCTTAAATACACGGCATCGAGGAACAGATGAACGCAGAAACGCAAAATGGTCAGCCTTTGCCCTTTGAGTCACATGCCGCGTTGGATGTGCAGGTTCCGCCATTTGTGAAAGCCATTGCGGTTCGTCTGGCCTGGGTTAGCCGGGGGGAAGAAGCGGATATCTACCGGTTACTGTCGCGTCCTTATTCCCATGCGGTGGTCACTGCGGAAGACAGCGCGCTCATTAACACGCGTTTCCCGTTTATGGTGTTTCCCGCGCAGTCGATCGCCGTTGCGGATTACACCATTATGCTGGTCACGCTTTGGTTGAACATCGAAGAGATGTATCACCGGGGTAACGTGCTGCCTGAGCACATCATGCAGGCGCTGCAAAAAAAAACGACAACCCCGCAGGTGCAGGATTGTCGTGAAAGTCTCAGTCATGAAGGCGAGGGCTGTCAGCCTCAACGTTGCTGACGGCGTCGCGCCTAAGCCATCGCGTTGAAGTCGATAAAATAGCGCTCCATGTAGCGGGCAATGGCATTGCGTAAAATCTCATACTTCTTACGCATAGGATCGCTACGGTGGAAAATCAGTACTACTTTGCGTTTTGGCTCCGGCCCCAGGCAGCGAAGGTATTTAATGTTTTCATTATCGCCGTGCTGGGTCGACAGCAGCGGGAAGAATGAGACGCCACGGTTGAAGGCTACGCCACGGCGCAGCGTTTCAAGGTGCATGGCGGCAAAGCGCGAATCCGGCTCCAGCTCAAACTGATAGCAATAACGTAAAATTTGGCTGTGCAGACAGTTCCCATCATCAATCATCAATATTTTGCTGTTCTTCAGATGGCCCATATTAATGTCGTTAAGGCGCGCCCACGGGTGCTGATGGCTGACGCCCAGCATCAGGGGTTCATCGAACAAGGGTAATTCCACATATTTACTGGTGTCTTTGGTGGACGTCATGATGGCGCATTTAATGGCGTCTGACTCCAGCATCGTTAATAACTGCTGGCTCTGTGCCTCATGTATTTCCAGCTCAACTTCCGGGAAATTCTCGTGGCACACCGCATTCATCTGGGAAAATATATAGGGGGCGAGGGTCGGAATAATACCGATATCCAGGGTTTGCGACAGGCTTTGATGGTAGCTGCTGCTCGCCATATTCTTCAGCGCTTCAATTTCCCGCAGGACAACCTGAGTCTGTTCCACCAGGCGCAGGCCGGTTTGGGTAAAGCGAATTTTGCGGGTGGTCCGTTCCAGAAGTTGTAAACCCAGTTCATTTTCCAGCTTGCGCAATTGCGCACTCAGCGTTGGCTGGCTGACATTACAAGCCTCGGCAGCGCGTTGAAAATGGCGATATTTCGCCAGTGCAACCAGGTATTCAAGATTACGAATGTTCATTGATTTCCCCGAACCGCAACATTCTGTGCTGTGATGAATGCACGCTTACCTTCGTGATTTTGCATATGACATCTTATTATTCTTAACGCTGCCATTATGTTTCCCCCATCTCTGAATATGAGATGTATAAGTTTTTATTATCGTGCGCCCGGTCTCTTCTCCTGCTATCCCTGTCGTTACACGATTTGCCAGCCTGTCAGGCGCTTTCCCGACTGGCTCGTGTTTTGCGTTTAATACCCTTTTAACGATGCCGCAAAGAGCGAAAGCATATGCAGTGCGGACAAATAATATCCTTCGCCCGGACGTAACGACTTATCCATATGCTGGTAATCCTCCATGGTGATGTCGCGCACGGCCAGAATACCGCCGGACATCTCGTAACTTGCCTGCCCATTCCCCGCAACGTCCACCCAGGCGGGGGTTGCGTTACGGCTGAAATTCGACCAGAAATGGCGAAAATTTTCCATAGAGTGCGCTTGTGTCTCGCTTAAACTTAAATACAGCGGGATTCGAATGGCATCATAACTGAATCGGGCAGGCCAGTTATCGGCTGGCATGACTTCACCATCATTCTTCACAAAAATCCAGTCGCTCGGTAACTGAGTCTTCCCAAATCGCGCTTTATTTAATAAAGCGAGGCTCGATGAGCTGAGTTTTAACCAAATATCGTTATGTCGTTGCTGCCAGAAACTTTCCCACGCCGGAAAGACAAAATAAGAAGGGTTAATCACGTAACCGTCATCACGGGTGAATCCAGAGAGTCCAGGTAGCAGCAATGTCTGATTGTCTTGTTCAATCATCAGACAATTTATCAGCGCATCCTGAATATTTTCCGAGGCACTAAGGTAACTCTGATCGTGCCATTTCTTCCCGGCGAGCAATAATGCCCAGGCAATCAGAGTATCACCGTCGCTGGCGTTATTTTCATCAGTGACTTTCTGTTCCTTCGGATCGTAACGCCAGGCAAAAAGCCACAGTGACGGTCGAAGCAATGTGCCGCGTGTCCAGCTCCACATCTTTTTGAACGTCACCGGGTCGTTATTCATGACCGCCAGCAGCATGCCATAGCCCTGTCCCTCGGAATGGCTGATATCCCCGTTTTCATGGTCAATGACACGGCCATCTTCGCTCAGATAATTATGCTTAAAGATTGTCCAGTTATTATCCTGAGCCGGTACTGAGAAAGACATCATGGCTAATGAAAGGCATAAGCATGACATTAACCCGGTAATTCTTAACATGCGATTTCCTGTCGGTGATAAGAGGCTATCAATAAAAGCGCCATCTATGGCCTGGCGGTCAGAGCATTACAGTGCGGCTTCGAGCAGCACGTTGTCTGGCACTAACTCTTCACGCAGCCACTGGCGGAAGGTGTCGCCGGTAGCGGCGTGACGCAGGCCGTACTCCACGAAGGCCTTCATGTAGCCAATCTTATCGCCGCAGTCATGAGATTTTCCGGTCAGGCAGTAGGCTTCCACGACGGATTGTTCGAGCAGCATGGCAATGGCGTCGGTGAGCTGAATTTCATCGCCCGCACCCACCGGCGTTTTGTGCAGCAGCGGCCATATCGCTTTGGACAACACGTAACGCCCCACGACGGCCATATCCGACGGTGCATCCTCCACCGCCGGTTTTTCGACCATGCCGCGCACGCGTCCAAAGCCGCCTTCTGCGAGATTTCTTCCGCCACAATCCACCACCCCATAGCGGGAGACCTCTTCATGTTTCACGCGCTCAATCATCAGCTGGCTTGCGCCGGTGGTGGTGAAGCGTGAAATCATGGCGGCGAGGTTATCGCTGACCATGTCGCAGCGGCTGTCGTCAATCAGCACATCCGGTAACACCACCACAAAGTCGTTATCGCCAATCAGCGGTTCAGCGCACATCACCGCATGGCCGAGACCCTTCGAGTGGCCCTGACGCACATGCATAATGTTCATGCCCGGTGGGCAAATGGAGCGGACTTCCTCAAGCAACTGGTTCTTGACGCGGGATTCCAGCAGCGACTCCAGTTCAAAAGAGGTATCGAAATGGTTTTCGATAGCGTTTTTTGAGGAGTGGGTGACCAGCACAATTTCCCGGATACCGCAGGCATAACACTCTTGCACGATGTACTGAATCAGCGGCTTATCCACAATAGGTAACATCTCTTTGGGAATAGCCTTGGTGGCGGGCAGCATACGCGTGCCGAGCCCAGCGACCGGGATCACAGCCTTTAACATTCTTATATCCTCTGGAGACAAACTCTTTGATTATTGCTGTTGTAAGTACTTCACTATCAACACCCGAGAGTGCCAATAATTCCGCCAGGCTCACATAAACCGTTCACCTGGTAATTAATAAAATCGTCGCCTCCCCGCGCCTTCACTTTATAAAGGGCGGTGTCGGCGGCTTTTAATACCGACGCAAAATTAGGGCCGTGTTCCGGGTAACTGGCCACGCCGATGCTTACCGATAATTCCACCGGGGAGTCCAGCGCGGCTAATTTCATTGGCTGACGCGTTTGTTCAACGATCAGCTGCAATAATTGCCGGCCATCTGTTTCATCAACGCCTTCAATAAAAGTCAGCGCGAATTCATCGCCCCCCAGTCGGCCGAGTAAGGTATCGGCTGAAATACAATTTTTAACCCGGCTGATAAAACAGCGCAGCACTTCATCACCGGCCGCATGACCCAGGTCATCATTGATATTTTTGAAGTTATCCAGATCCAGTATCGCCACCACCGTGTGTGCACCACGGGCGTTGGCCGCACGAATCTTCTTGCGGCTGCGGATAAAATACCCCTGCCTGTTCAAGGTTCGGGTGAGCGCGTCGTTGTGCGCCCGGTAGTGCAATTTTTCACGAATCGTCATATGGCGGGTGATATCAAACCCCAGCATCACAAACGCAAAAATAACGCCATTTTCATCCCGGCGTGGTGTTAACCTGGCATCCAGCCATAATAATTCACCGTTCTTTTTGGGCTGGTAAAATTCACCACGCCAGTTCTTACCCGTCAATTTAATATGGGTGATGGCGGCCGTAAGTGATGAAGATAATGCGTCACTGGCTGACTGAAATAAATCCATGCCTTTGAGTTCATCTTCGCCAAAACCGCTCAGATGATAAAAAGGATCGCTGGCATAAATAACCTTTCCCGCTACGTCAAAAACCAGTGAAACAAAGGCATTATCCTCCACCGAATGAACCGTCTCGAGTTTCAGGGTCCTTCCCGAAACGATAATTTCATTTAACATTATGGTCTCCCTGTCCTGTGAATTCAGGATGGAAATGCCTTTGCCCGGTTATTCGCCGATAGCGTAACGGAAAATCAGAACGTCTTCGGTGGCATTGTCTTTCCAGCGAACCGGAACGTGGTTACCCGCGCCCTGCGATACCAGCCACTGGGAATAGGCTCCTTCCAGTACCAGCGCACTGGCGCGACGCCAGCTGGCTTCATCACGGTGTTCCGGTGCATGCGGCCAGGCGCAGTGCATCAGGATCAGTTCGCGTTGGGCGGGAGCCATTTTGACAAAGCCCCAGTTAAACAGCTCCAGCACCCGATTGATGCTGCTCTCCAGCTCCGTCACGGTGGTGGCGCGGTCGATGGGATACCATTTGGCCATCATCTCCCCAAGACGCCTTAAGGTGTCGGGATCTTTTTCACTCTGTCCGTTGGTGAATTCGATAAAAAATAGATACACCAGGTCATGCCAGCCAGCCTGATAATTGCGTTGTAAATAGGTGTCTTGATTACTGAACATCTTTTGATCCCACTGTTATTTATCGTTATCGACAAAATATTTAAAATAAAACAACGCTTTACCTTCGTTATAACTGCCGAAGGTGTCATAGCCGAGGTTTGCACCCAGCGCCAGGTTGTCAGTCAGGTGGTAACGCGCATCTACCCCCAGCGTGTAACCCACCCCGTTTTTCGCGGTGGCCTTATACACGGAATCCACGTTGTCGACGCTGCTCGCCAGCGTGTTCAGTTCAGATTGCAGCGTGCCGTGACCGGGGAAGTAATCGCTCTGATCCTGTCGCCAGGACTGATAGCCCACCGACCCGCTCAGCGCCAGATCCCACTTATCCACTTTGCGCGTCAGGCTGACGGGCAACGTGACCGCCATGTAATTTTGCGGACTGAAATAGCCGCCCTGACCGAGGGTGTAATTGCTGAGGTTGCGGTCAAAGTCCATATAGTTAACGTTGACGCCCACTTTCAGCTCGTTCTCCGGCGTGTTAATCAGGCGCAGATAGCTGCCCGCCAGTGCATTGACCGAGTGGTTGGTCGGCACGTTTTCGCCAATCCAGGTATCGAAACCAAGACGGGCGTACAGCCCCACCAGATCGTTATCCCACGCATACTGCGCGGAAAGGCCGTTACGGGTCACCGCCCCCCAGCTTTCCCCGGTGGTTTTATCTTTTGCCCCGACGTAAGAGAGCAGGCTGTCCGTCACCGCACGACGCTCGGCTTTCAGATCCAGCGAGCTGTTGCGCGAAAGGCGAGGCGTCCACTCAACGCCGCCCACCATGCGGGTGAATTCGCCCCCGGTTGGCGTGCTGCCGATATCCAGCGTGTAGCTGTCGCCTTTAAGGCTGAGGTGAGTTTCCACCCCGTTGGCCTGCTGACCGCTCTGCGCATCGGCATTGGTTGAGGTGGTGGTCGTGGTGGTGCTTGCCGCTGCCGCCGCCAGCTTCGTCGCGTGGGTTATCGCCCCCGAACCAAAGCGGTTCGCCGCTTCCCCGGACATCTCACCCGCATTTAATGAAACCGGTGAAACGTTGAGGCTCAGGCGGGTGCTGTCCCCCAGGGTGCCGGAGATAATCAGCGGTGCTTTCACCTCATCGAGCGCGCCGAGACCGGATTCGCCACTGCGACTGCGCAGCGAGACACCCGCACTTGTCCAGGTGGCGGTCTTCTCCTGTAAATCCTGCATCATGCTGTTGATGCCTGCCATGGCCGTCTGCTGTGCCTGCTGGCCGGGGGACGGAAGCGAAATCACGTCGCTGATGACATCGCCTTCGTCTTCCACATCGCTCTGTTGCAAACGCCATTGCGCGGTGCGCAGCAGCGACATGGCGCGTTGGTTTTCGCCGTTGGCGGCGGCCACGCGCGCGCCCAGCAGCATATAGTCGGCATCCTGCGACGGCTCAAGGGTACTGAAGGCGCGCTTCGCCGCGTCCGTGTCACCACGGGCGAGGGCGAGGTTGACTATCCCTGTCAGCGCCTGTTTCTCTCCTGGAGATTTACGCAGAACGTACTGGTAAATCTCATCGGCCTTATCGTCCATGCGATCGGCCTGATACACCCTTGCGACCGCCAGCAGCAGGTCGGTGTTGGTCGGATTAGCGCGCAGGGCGGGCATCACCAGGTTCCATGCCGCATCCGGTTTGCCTTTTTCGCGCAGGCGATCCGCCCGGGCAATGATGCTGGCCACGCGAATGTTGTCGATTTCCTGCTGGCTGGTGCTGTTTTGCAGTGCTGGAGCGCTGAGGATACTTTCAGCCTCGGAAAAGCGCCCGGCCTGGTTGAGCACGCGGATTTGCCCGGCGTAATCCGCCAGCGAGCCGTGCAGGCCCTGCGCCTGGTTTTCACGCACCAGTTGCAGCGCGCGTGGGCTGTCTCCGGTTTGCATCAGCAACTGGGCCAGACGCCCCACATCGACCGGCGTCTGAGGCGGCGTACTTTGCAAAGAGACCAATGAGTTACGTGCCGCCTGGGTGTTGCCCTGGCGCAGGTAATTCTGGGCAATGTCCATCTGCTGATTGCCCTGCACGCGGGCCATCAGCGCCGTCATATCCGCACTCATACTGGCGCGCGGGATTTGGCTTAGCAGGCTCTGGCTTCTTGACCAGTCGTTGTCTTCAGCGGCGTAGACGGCAGCAGCGTACAGCGCTTCGTTGCGTTTATCCGCATTCTGCACCGCGGAGGCCATAAGGGTGCTGCCGCGCTGTTTTTGCCCGGCTTTGCGCAGCTGGCGGGCGTAGTCGAGCTGTAGCCAGATGTTTTTTGGGTATTTTCCCGCCGCAGTTTGCAGCAGTTGCATCCCTTTAGAGGCGTTACCCGCTTGCAGCGCGGCAAGGGCGGCTTTGCGCTCCTCGTCGCCGTTGTCGCCAGCGCTGGCATAACGGGTGCGCAGATTCACCGGCAGCGTGCGCAGGATCTGATCCGCCTCTGCCTGCTTATTCTGCTGGCGCAGCACCCACATTAAGCCGGTGCGCACATCGGTGTTTTGCGGGTTATCGGCCAGCAGCTGGCGGTAGACCTGCTCGGCATCGGCGGGTTTGCCCTGGCGGCGCAGAATGTCGGCGCGCAGCATGTTAGCGGCCTGGCGCTGACGGGTATCGCTGCTGTTAGCAGAGGAGAGGTTAGCCAGCGCGTCGTCATAACGGCCTTTCTGGCTCAGGCTGCGTGCCTGGTTGAGCGAAGCATAAAAATGGGCGTTGTCCGCATCTTTGAGCCACTGCGCGCTGTTTTCGTTTTTTGACTCCTGTTCGGCGGCGCGGCGCAGGTATTTCTCCGCATCCTCAAACCGGCTCTGGCGCAGGGCAATATACCCCATGCCCGCCAGCGCGTTACCGTTGCCCGCCTGGGTTTGCAGCACCTCGGAAAACTTCGCTCTGGCACTGTCAAGATCGCCGCTGTTGAGCGCATCAAAGCCCGATTTAGTGGCATCCCCTTCGACACTTTTGCGGTAATGCTCCATGGGCGCACTGTCTTCCGGGTGGCGGCCGGCATAAGCGGTGTATATCGGCAGATCAGAGGATTTAGGCTCCAGCCACAGCAGCGACTGCTGTAAGGCTTTATCCGCACTTTTGTCGTCGGCCGCCAGCGCAGAGAGCAGGGTAATCCCTTCCCGGCGGGTGGCGGGCTGATAGGTCAGCGACATCGCCAGTGCCTGACGCGTGGCGTTATCGTCCGGGAGCATGCTGGCACGCTGGCGCAGGGCGGCCACGGCGGCAGGCCAGGTGGCGCTGTCGCCCGCCAGGGTCTGGTAATACTCCAGCGCGAGATCGTCCGGCGGATTGCCATTGAACATCGCCCGGTAGGCAGCCACGGCCTCTTTGGTCTGCCCGCGCTGGGCCAGATTACGCGCGGCGTTGAGCTGGGCAGGGGAGACAGACTGCATCGTGTTGGCGCTATTGAGCGCAGACAGACGCGGGTCCTGCGGGGCAATGGCGGCAATTTTCTTGCGCCACACTTCTGACTGCTGGGTATTGCCACGCTGCAACTGGTACAGCGACGTCAGATACATGGCATCCACGTTGTTTTCGTCCACCGCGAGGACTTTTTGCAGTGCCTCCAGCGCCATGTCGTCATGGGCTTTGCTGTGCCAGTAGCTGGCCTGGGTCAGCAGCTTTTTGACCGCCGTGTCGTTGCCGCTGATTTTGGCATCCAGCGCTTCGTTGGCGTAGGCCGGGTGGCTCGCACTCACCAGGCACAACAGGTAGAAGGCATGCGTGAGCCGCTTGCTGTGATGACACTTATTCATGGTGAGACTTATCCTGCAGGCGTTGATGGGCATGGCGTTTTAACATGCGATACAGCAGCGGACTGGCGATCCCGGCAATCAGGCACGCGAGCAGCGTCAGGCCAAAAATGTGCTGGCTGGCAATCCACAAAATCATCAGATAGCCCGGCAGATCGCCCCGGGTGAACTGCTCGCCCACGCGCCAGCTTCGGGCATCACTGGTGTCGGTGACAGCCATAAAGTCGCCGCTGGCGTTGCCCATGAAGGTGGGTTTTGCCATATCCGAGGGCAGTTGCAGCAACTGGTGATCGTCGGTTCCGGTTGCCAGTACCACGACACGCTGAGGATTCCACGGTGAGCGAACGCTTACCAACCCGCGCCACTGGCTGGTGTCGCTCAGGTAACCGGCAGCGTCAATGTCGGTGCGCGCCTGACCCGCACCCAGCAGCCCCATCAGGCGGCTGACCACGCTGGCGGTACTGACTTCCAGCGTATTTTCGTTGAGCGAGAACGCGCTGCCTTCCAGCACCGGTTTCACCAGATCGCCATGACGTAGGCTGCCGATGGTGAGCACGTCGCTGTTGGCCAGCTGTTGCAGGCCACTTTCCTGTTGCGGCAGGCCGGTATAAAGACGCAGCCAGTTTGCCGCCGCACCGGTATCGCGACCTGATTTCGCCATCAGGTTCAGCAGCACGGCGGTCTCTTCCACGCCAGGGTGTGCAGGCATCAGCAGCGTGGTGTTGGCGAGATCGGCATTACGGGTGAACGGGAACAGCGCGTTACTGAACCAGCCCAGGTTTGGCAATTGACCGAAGTGCCAGGCGTGAGACAAATCCAGCGTAGAGTTGCCGTCGATGCGGCTCTGGATGTTCTCATCCGCCAGCGCGCTGCACGGGGCATTCTTTTGCGGTTTGATGCCGAACCAGAAGCCAATCTGGTTGCTGCCCAGAATGGCGCGCGGATCGATGTTCACCACCGCACTTTGCTGGCGCTGGCTCAGTCCGAGCATATTCATCAGCGGCGCAAAAATGCCCTCTTTACTGACCGGCAGGCGCTTTAAGAACTCACCGTTCAGGCTGATGTTAAGGAATGAGTTGCTGTCATCAATCCAGGTTTTCTGCGCAAAGCTGTAATTCAGGCGCAGGGGAATGGCGCTGCCGTCCCACATAAACAGGTCGGGTGCGGTGACAAAGGGCAGTTGGTTTTCACCGTGCCAGACGCCGTGCGCCACCAGAGAACCCTCGCCGGATTGCAGCGCCTGCAGGGGAACCGGGCGGGCGGTGCTCACCCAGCGCGGGGCATCGTACTCGCCGCGGTGGGCCACGTTCAGCGCCGGTACCAGCAGGTTGTCGCTGTCCGGCAGGGACGGTTGGCCCAGACGCCAGGCAGCCTGGCGGAACTCCGCTTCGTTGCGTCCGCTCACGACCAGCAGCTTGTAAGCCGGGTTGAGCGGATTATCGATAACCTGCAAGGAAGGGCCGTTCTGCCCACCGATCACCACGTCACCGATGCGGTCGCCGGGTTTACCAAACAGGATGCCGTTGCCCGCAGGCAGGGCGTTGTACTGCACGTCAAACTGACCGGGCTTGCCTGCACTCATCACCCCAAACTGTGAGGCGACGATGGCGGCGGCAGTGAGTACGTCCGCGTCGGGGCTGGCGGAAAACGCAATGCTCAGCGGCTGGTCTTTGGTCTGCTTGCTGTCGAAGAACGGGCGCGGGAAGGCGCTCAGGGTTTTACGCACGTTCAGCCATAAGCCCTCATAGTTCAGGCTTGAGGCGGGGGTCAGCGTCACGCGATAGTCATCAGGCAGCGTGCGCTGGCAGCTCCACGCGTTGTTGATGATGTCGTCGCTGGTCTTTAGCTGGAAACTCAGGTTGTTCCCGGAAGCGACCATTGAGGCAGGGACTTCCAGGCTCCAGAAGCCTTTGTTTTGCTGCACCTGATCCAGCGGAATAGCCCCCAGCGGCTGACCGTTGAGCATCAACTGTAAATTTTCGCCCGCCACGTCGGTGCGGTTAACTTCCACGTTGAGGTTGAGGTGCGCATCGGTGATCACCATGTCGCCGGGCAGGGTGAAGCTCACGCCGTTTTGCAACTGCTGACCGGAGAGCGTTAACCCGCTCATGGCGCCCATGTCGCCAAAGCTCAGGGTGCTGGCGATGTTCTGATCGCTTGCCTGAGTGGCTTCCACGGCAGGCGTTGCCACCACAGGTTTGCTGCTTTGCAATGGCGGCAGCTCCGGCGGCGCGTCGCTACTGGTCGACAGGGCAGCGCTGACTGCACCGCTCATGCCACATAACAGCGTGATGAGCAGGACGAAAGGATTACAGCGCATGGTTAACCTCTTCGCGTTTTTTCGCGACCGCAGCCATTTCACATTTCACGCGACCGGCGGGTTTGCGGCGACCGAAGAACAACTCCCAGACACACTGCAGAATGCCGAGGAAGGAGGCGAGGGGACGATCCGGCGCATGCGGCGGTTTGTACCACGCGTCTGCACGTGACAGCACCACGCGCACCAGTTTGCGGCGTTCGCTGAGCGGTAAATTATCAAACTCAAGGCGAATGTCGGTGCTGCCAATGCCTGCCGCACGCAGCGGCACGTGGGCGATTTCACCGCCGAGACCCAGCTCAATTTGCACCGGCACTTTGTAGCGCAGGTCTTCGCCTTTTTGCAGCGCCACGCGCGCGCCGCCCATCGAGATGTCGAAGGTGCGTGTCAGCATGCTGGAGCCATCGGAGAACAGCACCTTGGTTGGCAGATTGGCGGTAATGCGGATGGTTTTACGGATCTGCTTGCTCTCTTTTGCCACCGCAATAGAGGCCAGCAGAATAATGGTACTGAAGCTGCCCCAGGCGATGTTAAACAGGATAACGCGCGGGTCGATACCGGCGTAATAGCCCATGTAGTAGCGCACACCGACCCATATCATGCTGCCGACCATCAGCAGCACGGTGATGATGAGTGGGCGCACGGTCAGGGCATCAAAGTAGTCGCGGTCGGTCAGATCGCCTTTATCCGTCACGTTGAATTTCCCCAGACGTGGCGAGATAAGGCTCAGCAACGTGGGCAAAATCAGGTGGAAGGCCATCACGGTCTCGTAAATTTCCCCCCAGAAGGCGTAACGGTAGCGGCCGGTGATGCGCGAATTGACGATGGTCGACAACACCAGGTGTGGCAACACGTAGGAGAAAATCAGCGTTGCCGATGAAGAGATGATATTCAGGTTGAACAGCATAAAGACCAGCGGCGAGGTGAGGAACACCACGCGCGGCAGCCCGTACTGGAAGTGCAGCATCGCATTGAGGTAGCACAGGCGCTGCGTCAGCTTCAGCCCACGCCCGAACAGCGGGTTATCGAGGCGGAAAATCTGCGTCATGCCGCGCGCCCAGCGAATACGTTGGTTAACGTGCAGCGCCAGGCGCTCGGTGGCAAGCCCAGCCGCCAGCGGAATATCCAGGAAAGCGGTGTTCCAGCCACGACGCTGCAGTTTCAGCGCGGTGTGCGCATCTTCGGTCACCGTCTCAACGGCAAACCCGCCCACTTCTTCCAGAGCGCTGCGGCGGATAACCGCGCAGGAGCCGCAGAAGAAGGTCGCATTCCAGTTGTCGTTACCCTGCTGCACCGGGCCGTAGAACAGGGCACCTTCGTTCGGCACGCGTTTGGCGGCGGTGAGGTTGCGCTCAAAGGGATCCGGGGAGTAGAAGTGGTGCGGCGTCTGGACTAACGCCAGCTTGTCATCACGGAAAAACTCGCCGACGGTCGCCTGCAGGAACACGCGGGTTGCCACATGGTCACAATCGAACACGCAAATCAGCTCACCTTTGGTGATGGTCATCGCGTGGTTCAGGTTGCCCGCTTTGGCGTGGCTGTTATCAGGGCGAATCAGGTATTCCACGCCCGCTGCGGCGGCAAAATCGCGGAACTCGTCGCGTTTGCCATCGTCGAGAATATAGACTTTGACCTTGTCCTGCGGGTATTCGATGCACTGGGCGGCGAGCACGGTATCGCGAACCACATCCAGACTTTCGTTGTAGGAGGGCACATAAATATCGACCGTCGGCCAGGTGCTGCGATCCTGCGGCATGGGCGCAATAGGGCGTTCCAGCGGCCAGGCCATCTGAATATAGCCGAGCACCAGAATGGTCCAGGAGTAGATTTCAGCGATAAACAGCAGTCCGCCCAGCACCATTTCCAGCGTGGAGTCGAAATGCAGGGTCGTGGTTGCCCGCCACCAGATGTAGCGCGTGGACATCAACAATGAAAAGACCAGCATGGCCAGGACAGGTTTTTTACCCTTGAAACGGCCGATGACGAACACGGTGACGATCACCGACAAGCCAAAAAGGTATTGTTTATCGCTGCTCATGGGGGTGATGACCACCAACAGAGAAAACAGGAGCAGCGTCAGCGTGAGAATAATCCCGATGATTTTTCGCATGGTTAACATTATCTGTGCAGAAAACAATAAAGGCTTACCGGACCGTGTTCCGCTCCGGCAATCCTGTTTAAAATCATGACTTGTCAGACTGAATAGCCCATCGCCAACAACGCAAGCGAAGGGCAAATAACCTCACCTGGAATCAGGTCACGCGTGATGAAGCGGGTGGGACTGTTGCCCGTCAGAGGGCTGCGCTATCGGCCGATAACGGTAAACAACACGTCCAGCCGAACCGGGTTGCGCTCGCGAATTTCTGGCTCCACGTTGCCGGAGAGGGCGGCAACACTTTCCAGAATGCCGCCAGCCGGTGCGCTAAAGGCGTTTTGCACCAGCGCCGGTTTGGCTTTGGGCCAGTTCAGGGTGCTGATTGAAGGCGTGGCGGGCGTCGGCTCAACGCGAATGTCTGCGGTTGGGGCTTCACCGAGGGGTTGTGTTATTTCTTCGTTCGCGTCAGCGGTTTGTGCTGGCGTTATCACTGCTGCTTGCATTGTCGCACCATCTTCATCGTTAATTTTCTGGAAAGAGACACCGGACATCTTCAGTTTTGCAGTCAAAGAACTTAAATCGTCATACATAGTATTTGCCTGACCTCGATGTGTTAAACACGCGCTAATTTCGGCAATGTTATCTGCCTCTTTCTCTATTACCGCAGGCTCCTTATCGTTGCGGAACGTATTACTATCAATCATTGAATACGCTAAGTGGACATTCGTTAATAACGGGTGTCCGCTTTAATTGAGAATTTCCTTATATACTGATGGTGTGGCGCGGGAGAGGTCAAGTGACGCTATCGATAAATAAGAATGCATTTATTAAATGCGTCTATAAATCCTGAAGGTATTTATTGATGAAATGCTCGCGAGGCCGCGTATTAACAGGTGTGGGCAGCTAAGAGATGAAATGCTGATGTATTAAGCGTAGTCGATACTTTTCTATGATAATGATGAAAACGTAAAGTTTCACTATTTCTCCATAATTCTTTTATGAATCTGTCATGTTTACTATCGGCAGGTTTTAAAGTTTTTTTATCAATTAATGGATCTTTATTTATTGAGATTTTCTATAAATGAATGCATTCGCCAATATCCCGCTGTGTAATATTGAATCAGTACATCCTTTCTATTAATATTCGCCGACCTCCCTGGTGGTGAATAAAACTATTATGCATTTTGAAAATGATATTTTCGGTTCGCAGTCCCTGCTCGCCGCGCTGGAATATGTTCACGATGCAGTTATTCTGCTCGACGCGACGGAAACCGTGTTTTTCTTCAATAAAGCCGCTGAGACGTTATGGCGTTACCCGCGCAGCAGCGTGTTGGGCAGAAAGGCGTCAGATATTCCGCTGTTTGCAAGCCTGGAAGGGCGGGAGGACGAAGCCGGGTTGACCATTATTTCGGCGACCGGGGAGGAATCATCGCTGAGTGCGACGGTGCGTTATGAAGGCGCGGCGCATGCCGGTTCACCCTGCATGGTGGTGGTGCATATCGAGAGGCAAAAAATCACCCAGATGACGACCTACCATCCTCTCACTGGTCTGCCGAAGCGCAGCGCTCTGCATCAGTACATCGACCGGTTGCTTGCCAGCGGTGATCGTCCCCGTGCCGCCCTCTTTTTCCTCGATCTCGATCATTTTAAAGATGTGAACGATGCGCTGGGCTATGCCGCAGGCGATCAGGTGCTGGCAGCCATTGCCCAGCGTCTGAGCGGGGAGTTCTCCCTCCAGGGCTTTGTGTGCCACGCGGACAGCGACGCCTTTGTGCTGGTGTTCCCGGATTTTGACGCCGGGCGCGCCATCAGTGTCGCGCAGCGAATACAAGCACTTTTCCGCGTGCCGTTTAACGTCGCCGATCTGGCGCTGAACGTGACGGTCAGCACCGGCATCAGTCTTTGCCCGGATCACGGCACCTCCCGCGATGGGCTGCTAAAGCAGGCTAATCATGCCTCGCATCTGGCGAAGGAAGCTGGGTCTGGCGGCTATCTTTTCTTCAGCCCGGAGATGAATCAGGTCGATCAGGAGCGGCTGAAACTGGCGGCGGCCCTGAAGCTGGCGATTGCCAGTAACCATCTGCATTTGCACTACCAGCCGCAGATTTGGCTCAAAAACGGCGAGCTGTACGGCGTTGAGGCCCTGGCGCGCTGGTCGGATCCGCTGCTGGGAGAGATTCCCCCCGGTCGCTTTATTGCTCTTGCGGAAGAGACGGGGGAGATTGAGGCGATTGGGCGCTGGACGCTGCATGAGGCCTGCCGACAGATGGCAGAGTGGCGCAGCAATGACATTCATGTGCCGGTGGTGTCGGTGAACCTTTCTCCCATCAATTTCTATAACAGCAGCCTGCCGCAGTACATTGCTTACTTACTGCGCCAGTACCGTATTCCGGCCCGCTGTCTGACCATTGAAATCACCGAAGGGGTGATGATGGACAAGCGGCCGGAAACGATGGACGTGATTTGCGCGGTGCGCGAACTGGGGGTGGGATTGTCGATGGATGATTTCGGCACCGGCTTCTCCTGCCTGTCACGGCTCGCCCATTTGCCAATGACTGAGCTGAAAATCGACCAGAGCTTTATGCGTGATTTACGCGAGGGCAGCAAAATGAAAGCCATTGCGACCACGGTGGTGCGAATCGGACAGAGCTTGCATCAAACGGTGGTGGCGGAAGGGGTCGAAACCGAACAACAGCGTAATCAACTGCGCGATCTGCAATGTGATATTGCGCAGGGCTATCTTTATTCCCGCGCATTAAATGCAGCGGCGTTAGCCGGGTGGGTAAAAAACAGAGCGCGTTGCGATATTACCCACGATTGATATGTTTCGCTTTTCTCTCTTTTATTAATCAGGCGGATTTTGTTTTTCCGCCTGTGATTTTCTGTTTTCGTAAACAGAGACATTTAGCTGATGTATTTTAACATGACCAGAATCAGGCAGAAGACCAGCATTCCCCAGGACATCTGCCGCCCCGCCCGCTGCGCCGGGTTGGTGCTGGTGGTTTTACTGTGGCGTTTTTCGATAGTCATTAAAATATTATTTTTGTCAGATAATCATTGGCGACAGGCAATAATAATACCTGCAAAAAATGAAAAATATACGGATAATTTAACTTAAGTTAAATTTTTTGAATATATATAGATGGGTTCTATTAAGGTGTTTTATTTCATTGAGGAGTGAAATAAATAAGGGTAATTAAATTACCCTTATTTTTTATCTCTCAGGACTTCTCGCGGGACTTCGGAGGCTGGGTTGGGCGCATGGCTGATTTCTTACGCTCCAGATACATCACGTGCTCGCTGTTGTTCATCATTTCCAGCAGATTACCGTACCGGTCAGGATCGTATTCGACGATGCCGTAAGCGTAGTGCAAACGGAACTGCTTCATCGACTTCTCGTTGAGATCGTCAATCTTTGATTGCAGGCTAAACAGGAAGGTGTCGACATCCTGATCTTCATCATGGCCGAGCAGGACCGCAAATTTGCCCCCTTCCAGGCGCGCCGCCACATCGTTTTTCTTTAAGCAGCGGGCCAGGACATTGGCAAATTTTTTCAGCGTGGCGTCGCCTTCGGTGTGGCCGAAGAATTCATTGATGGCGGTGATGTTTTCGACATCCAGATACACCAGGCTAAACGCGCGCTTGTTGTCGGTTAACGAGGCGAAGCGTTTTTCACCGAGCTTATAGAAGCCCCGTTTGTTGGGTAAATCGGTCAACGGGTCGGTCATCGCCATGCTGATGATATAAAACTCATCTTCCACAATGGCACCGAGGTCGAGCAGGGTATTGATATTCTCCGGCGTGAAATCACGCGGCTTGTCATCAATGATGCAAATCGTCCCGGCGATAGAGCCGTCAGGTAAACGCACCGGGCAACCGGCATAAAAACGGATATGCGGCTCGCCAGCGACAAAGGGGTGGTCGTGAAAGCGCTCATCTACGCTGGCGTCTTTCACAATAAAAATCCCCTGTGCCAGGATGGCATGGGCGCAGAATGAGATGTTACGCGACGTCTCGCGCACATCCACTTTACCGCTACAGGATGCCAGCCACTGGCGATCCCGGTCCAATAAACTGATTAAGCCTATCGGGACATTAAACGCTGTTTTTGCCAGACGGGTCAGGCGGTCCAGGCGTTCATCATCCTTTTTATCTAACAAATCCATCATATGGAGTGATTTAAGACGCTCGGCTTCGTTTTCTGGTATTTCAGGAAATTTCATAGGGCGGCCTCTTTAGCTATAGATTTACTATATCAGAGGTTTTTTATTTCGGTAGCTGCCAGGAAATAGGTAGTCAATAGTACCGCTGTGCTATTTGCGATAAGGAAAAGGGCATCGCACGTATATCGCTATCGCGGTCGTGAACAGCGTCCTACAATGTCCCTCACTTATCCCACTGGAGGTGTTCCATGTCTCAACCCACGCTTACTTACCGTTTAGGCGATCGCGAAGTCGGTCGTCTGGGCTATGGTGCTATGCAACTGGCCGGTCCCGGTGTCTTCGGGCCGCCAGCGGATGAAGCGAAGGCGAAACAGGTGCTTCGTGACGCCGTGGCCGCCGGTGTTAACCACATCGACACCAGCGATTTTTATGGTCCGCACGTGACCAATAAACTGATTAAGCAGGCGCTGCATCCGTACGGCGATGATTTATGTATCGTCACCAAAGTGGGCGCGCGTCGCGACGACAAAGCCAACTGGCTGCCGGCGTTTAGCGCAGCCGAGCTGACCAGCGCTATCGAAGATAACTTGCGCCATCTGGGGCTGGATGCGATTGAAGTGGTGAACCTGCGCAGCATGCACGGCACCCATGGTCCGGCAGAAGGGCCGCTGGAAGCAGAACTGGAAACGCTGATTGGCTTAAAAGAGCGTGGCCTGATTCGCCACATTGGTCTGAGTAACGTGACGGCAAAACAGGTTAAAGACGCCCAGGCGATGACTGAGATTGCCTGCGTGCAGAATATGTATAACGTGGCGAACCGTGCGGACGATGCGTTGATCGACGTGCTTGCCGCGCAGGGCATTCCTTATGTGCCATTCTTCCCGTTGGGGGGCTTCACGCCGCTGCAGTCCAATGAACTGAACGACGTGGCAAAAAGCCTGAACGCCACGCCGATGCAGGTGGCGCTGGCCTGGTTGCTGCAACGCTCACCGAACATTTTGTTGATACCGGGCACCTCGTCGCCGGTGCATTTACAGGAAAACCTGGCGAGTGCGAAGCTGGTGTTGCCTGCTGATGCGCTGGCGGTGCTGAATGGGATTGGAGGATAACGGGCTCATCCAGTACCTGGTTTTTCACAACGCGATGACGATGCATGATGGAACTCTAGATGTAACAGCGATGGCTGGGTCCGGCTGAAAATCGCCGAAGTGTATCCGCAAGGCCGGGGCGACGCGCATGGATGCGCGGCGAGGGCGGCTTTACAGGGACGTTTCATCCGCCCGTCCCCGATAAGCCTGAAGGAATACGCTGAGTGGACCGCGCCAGCGGCGATTTTCCTGGCCGGGAGCCCGGGTCGCCAGGGCGGTGGCGGTGAACCGCCCTGGCACGTTCACGGGTTCTGGAGCGACAGAGAAGCAAGGAACATAAGGTGAACGGAATGACCATCAGAGCCGCATGTTCCCCCTCACCCTAACCCTCTCCCTCAAGGGAGAGGGGACTGTCCGTGCTCGCTTTACGACACCATTCCCGCCCCTTACTCCAGCGCCTGCTGCCAGTCGGCAATTAAATCCTGCTCATCTTCAATCCCCACCGACAAACGAATCAGCTGCGGCGTAATGCCATTGGCTAACCGCTGCTCCAGCGGAATAGACGCGTGGGTCATACTGAACGGTTGGCTCACCAGACTCTCCACGCCGCCCAGACTTTCCGCCAGCGTGAACAGTTTGAGTTTATTAATGATGCGCGTGGCGTACTGGTCATCACCTTTCACCACTACCGAAATCATGCCGCCGGGCAGTGCCATCTGCTGACGGGCAAGCTGATGATGCGGATGCGATGCCAGCCACGGGAACCAGACTTTTTCCACCTGCGGCTGCTGTTCCAGCCACTCGGCCAGCGCCAGCGCGTTGCTGCTGTGGCGCTCGATACGCAGAGACAGGGTACGAATGCCACGCAGCGTCAGGAAGCTGCTGAACGGGTCAAGCACGCCGCCCACCGCGTTATGCAGATACCCCAGTTTTTCAGCCAGTTCCGGGTTATTCCCCACCACTGCCAGCCCGGCGACCACGTCAGAGTGCCCGTTCAGGTATTTGGTGGCCGAGTGCACCACGATGTCGAAACCGAATTCAAGAGGGCGATGGATAACCGGCGAGGCAAAGGTGTTGTCCGCCACGCTGAGAATGTTGTGCCGCTTCGCAATCGCGGCAATCGCTGCCAGATCCGCCAGCTTCAGCAGCGGGTTGGTCGGGGTTTCTACCCAGATCATGCGCGTGTCAGGGCGAATTGCGGCTTCAAGACCGGCCAGGTCGTCGGGTTTCACCCAACTCACCCGCAGGCCGGTGCTGCGACGACGGACGTTCTCAATCAGGCGATAGGTGCCGCCGTAAACGTCATCAATGGCGACGATATGGCTGTCTTTATCGAGCAGTTCCAGCACGGTGGAAATGGCCGCCAGCCCGGAGGCAAAGGCGTAACCCCGGCTTCCGCCTTCCAGCTCGGCAATGGCGGTTTCCAGCACGTGGCGCGTCGGGTTGCCGCTACGGGAATATTCATAGCCGGTGTGCTGCCCCGGTGCCGGTTGGGCAAAGGTTGAGGTGGCATAAATGGGCGGCATCACCGCGCCATGCTGATCGCTAAATGCACCGCTGTGCACGCTTAATGTGTTCAAAGTTGTCATGTCTGTTCCTTAGTGTTCGAGTCGGTTACGCCAGGTGGTCAGGACGTCGCTGCGGGTAATGAGGCCAAGAAAGCGGTCGTTGTCGGCGATCACCGCCACCAGACCACGGTCAAAAATGGCTTTCAGGTCGCTTTCCGGGGCGTGTTTATCGAGGGTTTCCACGTTGCGGGTCATGGCTTCTCTGACCGGCAGCGAAAAGCGCTGGCTGTCGCCCTGCACGTGACTGATGAGATCCCATTCGTCGACGATGCCCACCACGCGACCGTTTTCCAGCACCGGCAACTGGGAGAAGTCGTACAGGCGCATACGGGCCAGCACGGCGGCGAGGGTGTCATCGGGTGCGGCGGTGACGGTCGCTCCTTCGTCATGGCGCAGAGCGATAAAATCGGTTAAATCACCTCGCGAAGGGCGGGAGAGCAGGCCCTGCTGGCGCATCCAGTCATCGTTAAACATCTTCGAGAGGTATTTGTTGCCGCTGTCGCAGGCGAAGGTCACCACGCGCTTTGGCGTGGTTTGTGCCTGGCAGTATCGCAGGGCCGCGTTAAGCAGCGTTCCGGTTGAGGAACCGGCCAGCACGCCCTCGATTTGCAGCAACGTGCGGGCGGTGTCGAAGGCCTGCGCATCGGTCACTCTGTAGGCCTTGTGTACGCCATCGATATGCGCCAGCGGCGGGATAAAGTCTTCGCCAATTCCTTCGACCAGCCAGGAGCCGGGTTCGCCGTAGTGCCCGGTTTCCACCTGGTCGGCGAGGATCGATCCCGCCGGGTCGGCAAGAACAAATTCGGTTTTCGGAGAGTGTTCAGCAAACCAGGCCTGCAATCCGCCCAGGGTGCCGCCGGAGCCCACACCCACAACAATGGCGTCGATATCCCCGTCGAGTTGCTCAAAAAGTTCCGGCGCGGTGCTGTTGCTGTGGGCCAGCGGATTGGCCTCGTTATTGAACTGATCGATGTAAAACGCACCTGAGGTTTCGTCGGCCAGGCGGCGGGCGTAATCCTGGTAATAGGCCGGGTGGCCTTTGTTGACGTCGGAACGGGTCAGCACCACCTTCGCCCCGAGGGCGCGCAGGTGAAAAATCTTCTCCCGGCTCATTTTGTCGGGCACCACCAGAATCAGCGAATAGCCTTTTTGCGCGGCAATCAGCGCCAGCCCCAGCCCGGTGTTGCCAGCGGTGGCCTCAATGATGGTGCCGCCAGGCCGCAAATGCCCGAGCCGTTCGGCTTCGTTAATCATCGACAGCGCGACCCTGTCTTTTATCGAACCGCCGGGGTTCTGGTTTTCCAGTTTTAAGAAGAGGCTGCACGGCCCGCTCGCCAGTTTATGCAGCTGGAGCAGCGGCGTTTTGCCAATCAATTCACTGACTGAATGAAATACGGACATTGGTGTTTACCCACTCATTGACGTGTTGAGCGGATGATAGGTCTGCAATTTTCGCGGTTTAAAGAATCTTTGTGTGGCGTTTAGAACCAAAAGAAATATGACGTGCTATTTGGACATCAAGAGGGAAAGGCTGTTAGCCGTCTGGAAGTGTTGATAGCCGTAAAATCGCATTTTTGCCGTTATTTCCAGCAATTTGCCGTCACTCTGTCGGTGGAATATCCATTTTTCAGATAACCATTACTGAATAAAGCCATTACGCAGAATGATGAGTTTTGTCGCCGTTTAGCGCGAAAAGATATAAGCATCGGCTATTTAGTTATTTGAAATTATTTCATGACTGATTATTATCGTCTGGACATCCATACTGCTAAACCGCCAAACGGAAAAATTAACGCAATGATCGTTCTCAGGAATATTTCCAAGATTTTCAGCCAGGGAAAGGCGTCAATTACCGCTGTGGATAGTGTTGACCTGGCGGTTGAGCAGGGACAAATTTACGGGATTATCGGTTACAGCGGCGCCGGGAAAAGTACGCTGATCCGCCTGTTGAACGGGCTGGAAAAACCGACCACCGGTAGCGTGGTGATTAACGGTCAGGATATTGCCGCGGCACGCGGTGAGGCGCTGCGTCAGGCGCGTCTGAAAATCAGCATGGTCTTTCAGCACTTCAACCTGCTGTGGTCGCGCACCGTCAGTGAAAACATTGCGTTTTCAATGCAAATCGCTGGTGCGCCGAAAGCGACCATTAAAGCCCGCGTGGCGGAGTTGATTGAGCTGGTGGGCTTAACCGGGCGCGAAAATGCGTACCCGTCGCAGCTGAGCGGCGGGCAGAAACAGCGTGTGGGGATTGCCCGTGCGCTCGCCAACAACCCGGACGTGCTGTTGTGTGACGAAGCCACGTCGGCGCTGGATCCGCAAACCACGGATCAGATTCTGGAGTTACTGTTGGATATTAATCGTCGTTTCAAACTGACGATTGTGCTGATCACCCATGAAATGCACGTGGTGCGCAAAATCTGTGACCGCGTGGCGGTGATGGAAAACGGCAAAGTAGTGGAAGAGGGGGATGTCATCAACGTTTTTACCCATCCGCAGCAGCCAATTACCCGCCAGTTTGTGCGCCAGATTGGCCAGTATGAGGAGGAGGAATTTAACCCCGACCTCAACAGTGATTTAGGCGGCACGGTGATCAAGCTGACCTTTACCGGCCACAGCACCCACAAGCCGGTGGTGGGTGAGCTGACCCTGCGTTACGGTCTGCCTTTTAATATTTTGCACGGCAAGATGACGCAAACCGCTCACGGCGTGTTTGGTCAGCTTTGGGTGCATGTCGTTGCCACACAAGAACAAGTAGACAATATCCTCGCGGATTTACGCCAAAGCGATATTGAAGGCGAGGTGATTTCCCATGCTTGAGAACCTGTTTCCCCATCTGAAAGTTGACCAACTGTGGGCAGCCACGCAGGAGACGCTGTACATGACGGCGCTGTCCGGTGCGGCGACCTTTGTCCTCGGCATTATTCTTGGGCTGGCGCTGTTTCTGACCGCCAAAGGGGGATTGTTCCAGAATCGTGCGTTGTACAGCGTGATTTCGATTGTGGTGAACGTGTTCCGCTCTATTCCGTTCATCATTTTGATTGTGCTGTTGATCCCGTTCACCAAAACCCTGGTGGGCACCATTCTGGGGGCGAACGCGGCGCTGCCTGCGCTGATTGTCGGTGCAGCCCCGTTTTACGCCCGGCTGGTGGAAATCGCCCTGCGCGAAGTGGACAAAGGGGTGATTGAGGCGACCCGTTCGATGGGCGCGCGTTTGAGTACCTTGATTTTTCGGGTGTTACTGCCTGAATCATCACCGGCACTGGTCTCCGGTATTACCGTCACGCTGATTGCTCTGGTGAGCTACAGCGCGATGGCCGGGGTTATCGGTGCGGGTGGATTAGGAAATCTTGCTTATCTGGAAGGATTCCAGCGAAACCACGGCGACGTTACGTTGGTGGCGACGGCGACCATTCTGGTCATTGTCTTCATCATTCAGTACTGCGGCGACGTCATTACTTCTCTGTTAGATAAACGCTAAAACAATAATGGAAACCAACATCATGAAAAAAACACTGACACTGCTCGCCGCCGTTACCTTAAGTGCCCTGAGCTTCTCCTCCTGGGCCGACACCCTGACCGTGGGTGCGTCCAACGTGCCGCACGCTGAAATTCTGGAACAGGCGAAACCGATTCTGGCAAAACAGGGTATCGATCTGGAAATCAAACCGTTCCAGGACTACATCCTCCCGAACACCGCGCTGGCTGGCCGTGAAATTGATGCCAACTACTTCCAGCATATTCCGTACCTGAACAGCGTGCTGAAAGACCACGCAGGCGACAAAACCTATGATTTCGTCAGCGCCGGTGCGATTCACATCGAGCCAATCGGCATCTACTCTAAAAAGCACAAGTCGCTGAAAGACCTGCCGCAGGGTGGCAAAGTCATCATGCGTGACGCGGTGTCTGAAGAAGGCCGTATTCTCTCTATCTTTGAAAAAGAGGGTGTGATCAAGCTGAAGCCGGGCGTGGACAAAGTGACCGCACGCATCAGCGACATCGTGGAAAACCCGAAAAAACTGCAGTTCCTGCCGAACGTAGAAGCAGCGCTGCTGCCGCAGATGTATAACAACGACGAAGGTGACGCGGTGGTGATCAACGCCAACTACGCCATCGATGCGGGCCTGGATCCGGTGAAAGATCCGATTGCGGTTGAAAGCGGCGAGAACAACCCGTACGCCAACATCATCACCGTACACCGTGGCGACGAGAAGAAAAAAGATATCGTTGCACTGGTGAACGTGCTGCACTCCAAAGAGATTCAGGACTGGATCCGCACCAAATATAAAGGTGCCGTTATTCCGGTTAACAACTAATCTTTAAAACTGCGGGGGAGAAATCCTCCGCTTTTTTCCTGTCTGTTTTTGCCTGGCTGTTCCTCTGTGATAAATCTCACCAATTTTAAACAATTACGAAATTAGTTGATAACAACGTACTACTATTGCCCGGGTTAACTTGCGCGAGGTAGAGATGAAAGATGTCGTTATTGTTGCTGCGGTTCGCACACCTATCGGCTGTTTTCAGGGTGCGCTCTCGCCCCATTCTGCCGTAGAGCTTGGCAGCTACGTCGTTCAGGCGCTGCTTGATCGCAGCGGCGTGCATCCACATTCCATTGATGAAGTCATTTTAGGCCAGGTGCTGACCGCCGGGGCCGGGCAAAACCCTGCCCGCCAGTCGGCCATTAAAGGCGGCCTGCCGATGACGGTGTCGGCCATCACCATCAATGACGTGTGCGGTTCTGGACTTAAAGCTCTGCATCTGGCTTCTCAGGCTATCCAGTGCGGTGAGGCCGAAGTGGTCATTGCCGGTGGACAGGAGAACATGAGCCGTGCGCCGCATGTGTTAACCGACAGCCGGACCGGTGCGCCGCTGGGCAACAGCCAGCTTATCGACAGCCTGGTGCACGACGGGTTGTGGGATGCGTTTAATGATTACCATATGGGCGTGACGGCGGAAAATCTGGCGCGGGAATACGGCATCAGCCGTGCGCATCAGGATGAGTGGGCGCTACGTTCACAGCAAAAAGCCCGTGCAGCCATTGATAGCGGGCGGTTTCGCGATGAGATTGTGGCGGTCAAAACCCAGACCGCTGATGGCCGCACGCTGATTGTTGACACTGATGAGCAGCCGCGCACCGATGCCAGCGCCGAAGGGCTCGCACAGCTCACTCCGGCGTTTGAGCTTGCCGGTTCGGTGACGGCGGGTAACGCCTCCCCCATCAACGATGGTGCGGCAGCGGTGATGATGATGAGTGAAGCCAAAGCGCAGGAACTGAACCTGCCGGTGATGGCGCGCATCCGGGCGTTTGCCAGCGTCGGCGTCGACCCTGCTTTAATGGGCATCGCCCCGGTGTATGCCACCCGGCGCTGTCTTGAGCGGGTGGGCTGGCAGCTAAACGACGTGGATTTGATTGAATCCAACGAGGCCTTCGCCGCGCAGGCGCTGTCCGTTGGGAAAATTCTTGAGTGGGATGAAAAGCGGGTCAACGTCAACGGCGGGGCGATTGCGCTCGGTCACCCGATTGGCGCCTCCGGCTGCCGAATTCTCGTCTCACTGGTACATGAGATGCAAAAACGCAACGCCCGCAAGGGGCTGGCGACATTGTGTATTGGTGGTGGCCAGGGTGTGGCACTCGCCATCGAGCGCGACTGAGGCGGTGTAGTGTTTTTTTACGCGCAAAAGCACCGGGTTAACTGATTCTCAAATATTAAAGGCCAGGCAATGGTGAATTGCCCGGCCTTAGCTACGTTTTCCCTACGTCCGATTATTCCAGGAAGTAGCGAATCAGTTCAAGAAAGCCAATAATGGCTTTAAGAACGATGATCGCTTTTTCAATAAAAACTCTCATCCGTTTCTCCACAAAGTGGAGAGGGCGGCGTGCTGAATGCTCTTACATTGCCTGTATCAGCAGTTGCGCTCAGTGTTAGATGAAGTGCGTTCCCTCTCCGACCAGAGCCACCGGAGAACAGCACCACCTGTTTTTCAGGCCAGGACTTAGAAAACCGTCACTCTGCCTAAGTGCAGAGAAGGCGGGAGAAAAACACCTCAGCGCTAACCCCCTGATTATACCTTCTGCAGTTATTTCATTGCCAGCGCTACGGTTTTAACGGTTGCGGTATTACCTTTTGGGTAATATCATTATTTTGTTAGATGAAGTGCGTTCCCTTCCGATCAGAGTGGTTAGCTGTATCCTGGAGCGAGAAAAAACCCAACCTCACCAGTTGGGTTTTTTTATGCAAAAAAAAGCCCTCCATCAAGGAGGGCAAGGCCAGTTACAGAAACACTAACTCAAAACAGGCCGGATGATGAATATTGTCACCCGGACGTCATGATTCTTCTCTTCCACAAACGCAGACATTTTTTAGCACTTTTGGTGCTGCTTTGTATCGTTCAAAAACTGAGTGTGAATTTATCAAAACATTGTTTCATGTGTTGTGATGTTCCGCGCAATTTATAAGAAAATCCCATAAAAATGACAAGAAAATTTGCATGTTGTGCGAAGAGAAACGACATCTTTGATTTCGAGCAGAAAAAATGCAGTTGCGGTGTCAAAACATCAAGATGCTATTAACATGCTGTTTGGTATGATTATTTTTTGTGGTTTTTCATTCTCGCCTTCCACTTTTTCCTCGCTCAAATAGCCCGTTCGTGATCCTCTTTGCAGTTCTGGAAATATATGACGAAAAAATTGAAACGTTGTTTTATTTAACATTGAAAACCTGTTTTAGCCGGGCTAAGATGTTCTTATATTGAATACGGCAGGATGTTCTCGGCATCACTGAGCGACATTCCGGGTTATACAACTGACTTTGGAGGTTAATGTGGAAGTAAGACAAAGCATCCACAGCGCACACGCTAAAACACTGGATACCCAGGGCCTGCGCAATGAGTTTCTTGTTGAGAAAGTGTTCGTTGATGACGAATACACCATGGTCTATAGCCACATTGACCGCATCATTGTTGGCGGCATCAAGCCGATTGCTAAAACGGTCTCCGTGGGCGGGGAAGTGGGCAAGCAGCTGGGTGTCAGCTACTTCCTGGAACGCCGCGAACTGGGCGTGATTAACATCGGCGGCCCAGGCACTATCACCGTTGATGGTCAGTGCTATGAGATTGGTCACCGCGACGCCTTGTACGTAGGTAAAGGGGCGAAAGAAGTGGTGTTTGCAAGCGTAGATGCCGCAACCCCGGCTAAGTTCTACTACAACTGCGCACCGGCTCACACGACCTACCCGACCAAAAAAGTCACCCCGGCTGACGTTGCGCCGGTGACGCTCGGTGATAACCTCACCAGCAACCGCCGCACCATCAACAAATACTTTGTGCCAGACGTACTGGAAACCTGCCAGCTCAGCATGGGCTTAACGGTGCTCGAACCGGGCAATCTGTGGAACACCATGCCGTGTCATACCCATGAGCGCCGCATGGAAGTCTACTTCTACTTCAACATGGACGATGACGCCTGCGTGTTCCACATGATGGGGCAGCCACAGGAAACGCGTCACATCGTGATGCACAACGAACAAGCCGTGATTTCACCAAGCTGGTCAATCCACTCGGGCGTGGGCACGCGCGCTTACACCTTCATCTGGGGGATGGTAGGCGAAAACCAGGTCTTTGATGACATGGACCACGTAGCGGTTAAAGATCTGCGTTAAGCGCAGCAGGCATAAGCACATCATGCCTGCGAGCAGCAGGCGCTGAAAGATTAAGGAACACACATGATTCTGGATGCATTTTCTCTTCAAGGTAAAGTGGCCGTCGTGACCGGTTGCGACACGGGCCTCGGCCAGGGTATGGCGCTGGGTCTGGCGGAAGCGGGCTGCGACATCGTGGGTATCAACATTGTTGAGCCGACCGAAACCATCGAACGCGTGACCGCACTGGGCCGCCGCTTCCTGAGCCTGACCGCCGACCTGCGTAAAATCGATGGCATTCCGGCCCTGCTGGAGCGCGCGGTTGCCGAGTTCGGTAAAATCGACATTCTGGTGAACAACGCTGGTCTTATCCGTCGTGAAGATGCGATCAACTTCAGCGAGCAGGACTGGGACGACGTCATGAACCTGAACATCAAGAGCGTCTTCTTTATGTCTCAGGCGGCGGCGAAACACTTTATCGCTCAGGGTAACGGCGGCAAAATCATCAACATCGCCTCCATGCTCTCCTTCCAGGGTGGCATCCGCGTTCCGTCATACACCGCCTCCAAAAGCGGCGTGATGGGCGTAACCCGTCTGCTAGCAAACGAATGGGCGCAACACAACATCAACGTCAACGCCATTGCTCCGGGTTACATGGCGACCAACAACACTCAGCAGCTGCGTGCTGACGAAGAGCGTAGCGCGGCTATCCTCGAGCGCATCCCGGCGGGCCGTTGGGGTCTGCCGAGCGACCTGATGGGGCCGATTGTATTCCTGGCCTCCACGGCGTCCGATTACATCAACGGCTATACCGTTGCGGTCGACGGCGGCTGGCTGGCTCGTTAATTTGTTGAGTGAGTCCAGAACCTGCCTGCGGGCAGGTTTTTTTATGCCTGCAACATGCCTTGAAACTCGCCCCCGACTTTGTTTGACTGTGGCTTCACTTCGACGGAGAGACACGATGAAAACGATAGGGCTGCTGGGTGGGATGAGCTGGGAATCAACCATTCCTTATTACCGCCTGATTAACGAAGGCGTGAAGGCGAAACTCGGTGGTTTACACTCCGCGAGCCTGCTGATGCACAGCGTTGACTTCCATGAGATTGAAGTTTGTCAGCGCAGCGGCGAGTGGGAAAAAGCCGGTGAGATCCTGGCGGATGCGGCCGTTGGCCTGCAAAACGCGGGCGCGCAGGGCATTGTGCTCTGCACCAACACCATGCACAAAATTGCCGGGCAGATTGAAGCGCGCTGCGACGTCCCTTTCTTGCATATTGCGGATGCGACCGGGCGGGCTATCGTGGCTGAAAAGCAACATAAAGTGGCACTGCTGGGCACGCGCTACACCATGGAACAGGATTTCTATCGTGGCCGTCTGACCGATGAGTTTGCTATCGAAACGCTGATCCCCGGTGAAGCGGATCGTGAGCGCGTGAACCAGATTATCTTCGACGAACTTTGCCTTGGCACGTTCAGCGCAGCCTCGCGCGAGTACTACGTCAAACTGATTGCCCAACTGGCGGAGCAGGGAGCGGAAGGCGTCATTTTCGGCTGCACTGAAATTGGTCTGCTGGTTGCGCCGGCGCAGTCGCCGATCCCGGTCTTCGACACGGCCGCTATCCATGCAGCCGACGCTGTTAACTTTATGCTCTCCTAAACCGCATTAAGCACCGCATTGAGCGGCTGCGTAATAAGCGGCATGGCCGCCTGCAAATGGCGGCTGAATTCTTCGACCAGCGCTGACGCGGGGCGGTGCAGCGGACGAATCAGGCTCACCGTAAAGGGCACATCGATACTGAAGCGGCGCACCACCACACCGCTGGCGGCATAATCCAGCGCCGTCAGTGGGTTCACCACTGAAATCCCCACGCCTGCACGCACCATTGCACACACGGACGCCGCGCTGTGGGTCTCCAGCACCATCCGGCGTTTCACCTGATGTTCGTTGAACAGTGCATCCAGCAATTGGCGATAGCTGTCGGTACGCGACAGGCTGATGTAGTTCTCACCGTGAAAATCTTCTGGCGTGAGCACCGCTTTGTGCGCAAGACGGTGATGCTGCGGCAGCACGCACACCTCATTAAAGGTCAGCAGCGGCGTGCGCTCGGTTCCGGCGGGTGAGCTGATGGTCTCGGTTATCCCCAGGTCGTGGCGCTGGGCGGAGAGCCACTCTTCCAGCAGCGGCGACTCTTGCGGCACGATATTGAGGCTGACTTCCGGGTAGCGAGCGAGAAAGGGCTGTAACAACAGCGGCAGAAAAGATTGTGAGAAGACCGGCAGGCAGGCGATGGAAAGCTCCCCCTGGCGAAACTCGCGTAAACTTTCAGCGGCGCTGACAATCCGGTCCAGCCCATACCAGGAGCGCTGCACTTCTTCAAAGAGCCTCAATCCCTGCACCGTGGGGTGCAAGCGCCCGCGCGTGCGCTCAAACAGCGTTAATCCCAGCACCTTTTCAAAGCGGGCAAGCTCGCGGCTGACCGTCGGCTGCGACGTATGCAACAGCTGAGCGGCTTCGGTCAGGTTGCCGGTGGTCATCACGGCATGGAAGATTTCGATGTGGCGCAGATTCACGGCGGGCATGGCGGTATCCTGGTCGTTCAAGCTATATCATTTTTGCATAGACTCGCGATAAAACGATATTTTTTATTCTTCTCACCCTGTGGCGTAATCATAAAAAATGAGATGACGGAGTCCGCTATGCCACGCCCACTGACACAAACTGATACCGACCTGAATGCAGAAAACCTGCTGCGTCTGCCCGCTGAATTTGGCTGCCCGGTCTGGGTTTACGATGCGCAAATTATTCGCGATCAGATTGCCCGCCTGAAGCAGTTTGATGTGGTGCGTTTCGCGCAAAAGGCCTGCTCAAACATTCATATTCTGCGCCTGATGCGTGAGCAGGGCGTGAAGGTGGATTCCGTATCACTCGGCGAAATCGAACGTGCGCTGGCGGCGGGCTACTGCCCGAAAACCCACCCGGAAGATATCGTTTTCACGGCGGATGTGATTGATGACGCCACCCTTGCCCGCGTGAGCGAACTGCGGATTCCGGTGAATGCCGGGTCGGTGGACATGCTCGAACAGTTGGGCGAAGTCTCTTCCGGGCATCCGGTCTGGCTGCGCGTTAATCCGGGCTTTGGCCACGGCCACAGCCAGAAAACCAATACCGGCGGTGAAAACAGCAAACACGGCATCTGGTACAGCGATCTGCCAGCGGCGCTTGCCGTGATGCAGCGCTACAACCTGCAGCTGGTGGGCATTCATATGCACATTGGTTCGGGCGTGGACTATGGCCATCTGGAGCAGGTGTGCGGTGCGATGGTGCGCCAGGTCGTGGAGTTTGGTCAGGATTTGCAGGCGATTTCTGCAGGCGGTGGGCTTTCCATTCCTTATCACGAAGGGGAAGAGGGCGTGGACACCGATCACTACTTCAGCCTGTGGAATGCGGCGCGCGATCAGGTGGCAAAACACCTGGGTCACCCGGTAAAACTGGAAATTGAACCGGGTCGCTTCCTGGTGGCGGAATCCGGTGTGCTGGTGTCGCAGGTGCGCAGTGTGAAAAACATGGGCAGCCGTCATTTTGTACTGATTGATGCGGGCTTTAACGACCTGATGCGTCCGTCGATGTACGGCAGCTATCACCACATTACCGCGCTTGCGGCGGACGGGCGTGATTTAACCGCCGCGCCACGCGTTGAAACCGTGGTGGCCGGGCCGCTGTGCGAGTCGGGCGATGTCTTTACTCAGCAGGAAGGCGGCAAAGTGGAAACCCGCGCGCTGCCTGCGGTCACGCCGGGCGATTATCTGGTGCTGCACGACACGGGCGCATACGGTGCGTCGATGTCATCGAACTACAACAGCCGCCCGTTGCTGCCTGAAGTGCTGTTTGATAACGGCGTGGCACGTTTGATTCGTCGTCGTCAGACGATTGAAGAGCTGCTGGCGCTGGAGCTGATCTAAGGGCGTTGAGTGTGTGCCGGATGGCGGCGTAAATGCCTTATCCGGCCTACGAAAGCGGTGCCATCGTCTCCCCCTCACCTTCAGGGATAGGGAACTAATCGAGCGTGCTGGGACCAGGCTCTTCTCCCTCTCCCCGTGGGAGAGGGCCGGGGTGAGGGCATCAGGCCGCACTGATTAACCCCGAAAAAATGGGCCTGTCGTTACCGATTCGCGCAACACCAGCGTGCCGGTGAAAGGCGGAATCGCTTCAATCTGCTGGTGACCGGCAAGCTTAATCGCCTGGTCTATTGCCGTTGTTATCATGCTGTCGATGGGCAGATACACCGTCGATAACCCCGGTTCCAGCCAGCGGGCGCAGGGGGCATCGTCAAAGCCGAACAGCGAAATATCCTGCGGAATGTTCAGCCCCGCCTGATGCAGTGCTTTGGACGCACCGAGCGCCATGTCGTCATTACAGGCAAAGAGTGCGCTGACCTTCACCCCTTCCTGCAAAATTTCCTGACACAGCACGTAGCCCTGGGTCATGGAGGAATCCCCGTATTTGACCTTCGCCGGATCCCAGCGAATACCGTTTTTTTCCAGTGCCTTACGGTAGCCCATTAAGCGCGCCTTGCCGGTCGGGGTGTGGATCGGCGTGGTGATACAGGCAATATCGTGATGGCCCTGGCTGATGAGGTAATCCACGGCCTGGAAAGCGGCGTCCTGCTGCTCGAAGAACACGCATTTCTCGTGGGCCTGGAAGAGTTCGCGGTTGATCACGATAAGCGGCATCGGCGTAGTGTTAATCAGCCGAATGATCGCTTTCTCACTCATAAAGCGGGTGTAAAGGATGATGGCATCGCAGCGGCGGTCGGCCAGCATCTGCACCGCCAGTTCTTCGCGCTCCGGCGTGTCATGCCCGTCAGTCACAATCAGCTGCTTGCCGTGGGCTTCTGACTGACGCGAGGCCTGCTGGAGCAGACGGCCGAAATAGAAACCGTCAAAGCAGGAGACCACCAGACCGATGCTGTTGCTGGTGCGATTCGCCAGCGACTGGGCGAGGAAATTGGGGCGGTATCCCAGTTCTTCCATCGCTTTATAGACCTGATTACGGGTGCTTTCTTTTACCTGTCCTGTGCCATTCAGTACGCGAGAAACCGTCGCTTTGGAGACGCCCGCGCGCAGTGAGACATCCAGCATTGTCGCCATGACGCGTTCCTGTTTCACGTGAAGGGCAGCAGTTTACCACACTCATTACCGGGGTTAAGGCTCAGATAGCCCGGCGAGTGGGCTTTCTCGAGGCGCGACGCAGAAAACCCCTGCAACTTTTAAGGTGGTATGCCAATAAAGAAAAATGGTTGGATTTGGAATACCACGACCCGGGTTGCGAGGTAAATCACAGAACTTTTTTTCGCCAATGTCTATTTTTGGCATACCAATAGGTAGTGAGCTGTATACCTGCAAACATAATAAAGCCCCTTTTACCGAGGTACCTACGCATGGCTCTACAGGACAAACTCATCGATTCGCTGGGTAGTTTTGCCACTAAATTCAATAGCTATCGCTACATCATGGCGATCAAAGCCTCATTTATTACCCTGATGCCAGTGATCATCGTCGGCGCGTTTTCCGTACTGATCTCCAACATGGTGTTAGATCCTAAAAACGGGCTGGCGAGCTTTGAGTCGCTGTCGTTTCTGGCGGCACTCAAACCGATAACCGGCGCGATTAACTACGCCACGCTGAACTTCCTTAACATCGGTGCCGTGTTCTTAATTGGTATCGAGCTTGGCCGTATTAATGGCATCAAAACGCTGTTCCCCGGCCTGCTGGCGGTGATCTGCTTTATCTGCGTAACGCCGACCACCGTGGAAATGCTGGTGGACGGGCAGATGCACGTGGTGAAAGACGTGCTGCTGCGCCAGTTCTCCGACACCCGCAGCCTGTTCCTCGGCATGTTTATCGCCATCTTGTCGGTAGAAATCTACTGCTGGCTGGAGACGCGCGACGGTCTGAAGATCAAGATGCCGGACACCGTGCCGCCTAACGTTTCGGCGTCATTCTCGGCGCTGATCCCGGCGATTATCACGACGACCGTGATTGCTACCTTTGGTTTTGTGTTCCACCAGATTACCGGCATGTACCTGTACGACGCCGTGTATCAGGTGGTACAGCAGCCGCTCGAACGTGTGGTGCAGAGCCTGCCGGGCATTCTGCTGCTGATGTTTGTCGCCCAGCTGTTTTGGGTTATCGGCATCCACGGCAATCAGATGATCAAGCCGATTCGCGAACCGCTGCTGCTTGGGGCTATCACCGTCAATATGTCGGCGTTTGAGCAGGGTAAAGAGGTACCGAACATCATCACCATGCCGTTCTGGGACGTGTACATGAGTATTGGTGGCTCCGGGCTGACCATCGGTCTGCTGATTGCGGTGATGATCGCCACCAAGCGCAAAGAGATGAAAGAGATTGCCAAGCTCTCGATTGGACCGGGCCTTTTCAACATCAATGAGCCGGTGATTTTCGGGATGCCCATCATGCTTAACCCGATCCTCGCGATCCCGTTCATCATCACCCCGCTGGTCACCGGATCGATTGGCTATTTCGCCACCGTCACCGGTTTTGCCGGCAAAGCCGTGGTGATGGTGCCCTGGACCACGCCGCCGCTGATCAATGCCTGGCTCTCCACCGCGGGATCTATGGGGGCGGTTATCACCCAACTGATTTGTATTCTCACCGCCATCATTATCTATCTGCCATTTGTGAAGATTGCCTCCCGCCGTGCCGAGCAGGCGCAGTTACAGGCGGAGTCCGCTGAAATGGCGAAAAATGCCTGAAGGAGCCTGATGTGAGCGTAAAAACTGTGTCCATACCGCCGTCGTTTATTCTGGGCGCGGCGGCGTCAGCCTGGCAAACCGAGGGCTGGACCGGCAAAAAGGAGGGCCAGGATTCTTGGCCCGACCTCTGGTACAAAAACGACCGACACGTCTGGCATGAGGGCTATGGCCCGGCAGTGGCGACGAACTTCTATACCCGCTTTCGCGAAGACGTCCAGTTGATGAAAGACGCGGGGCTCACCCATTATCGCACCTCGATTAACTGGTCGCGTTTTCTGACCGACTATGAAAACGGTGTGGTAGACGAGGAGTACGCCGCATATTACGACCAGCTGTTTGCCGAGATGGAACGCCAGGGCATCGTGCCGATGATCTGCCTTGAACACTACGAGCTGCCGGGCTATCTACTGGAAACTTACGGCGGCTGGGCGTCGAAAAAGGTTGTGGAGCTGTACCTGCTGTATGTCGAAAAGGTCTTCGAACGTTTTCACCAGAAGGTGACGCGCTGGTTCACCTTTAATGAGCCGATTGTGGTGCAGACCCGCGTCTATCTTGACGCCCTGCGCTGGCCCTACGAGCAAAACACCAGTACCTGGATGCAGTGGAATCACCACAAAAATCTCGCCACGGCGAAGGTAGTGAAGCTGTTCCGGGAGAAAGGTTATACCGGCACCGTAGGCTGCATTCTCAACCCTGAGGTGACTTACCCACGCTCGCAAGCGCCTCACGACCTGCGCGCGGCGCAAATGTATGATCTGTTCTACAACCGCGTGTTCCTCGACCCCATGGTGAAAGGGGAATACCCGGCTGAGCTGTTTGCGGTTCTGGAAAAGCATCAGGTGAACTGGGAGTACACCGACGAAGAGCTGGCGATCATTCGCGAGAACACCGTCGACGAGCTGGGCATTAACCTCTATTACCCGCATCGGGTGAAAGCGCCGTCTCGCGCCTGGCACCCGGAGACGCCTTTCCATCCCGCTTACTATTATGAGCCGTTCGAGTTACCCGGCCGGCGGATGAACAAATCCCGTGGCTGGGAAATTGGCCCGTTCATTATTTACGACATGGCGATGCGCATCAAAAACGAGTACGGCAACATCCCGTGGTTCGTCGCCGAGAGCGGCATGGGCATCGAGAACGAAGGTCAGTTCCGCAATGCTGATGGCATCATTGAGGATGATTACCGTATTGCGTTTATTGGCGAGCATCTTTATCAGACCCTGCGCGCCCGCGAAGACGGGGCCAACTGCCAGGGCTACATGCTTTGGGCATTTACCGATAACGTGTCGCCGATGAACGCCTTCAAAAACCGCTATGGGCTGGTGGAAATCGATCTGCAACACAACCGTGACCGGCGGGCGAAAAAGTCGCTGCACTGGTATCGCCGTCTAAGTAAAGAGCGTCAGCTGACGCTGACCCTTGATGATGAATGGAAATAAGGAGCTGTGATGAAACGCATCGTTTTATGTTGCTCGGCCGGGATGTCCACCTCGCTGGTGGTGACCAAAATGGAAAAAACGGCGGCGGAACGCGGTCTGGAACTGAAGATTTACGCCATTGCGGAACAGAGCCTGCGCGATGAGCTGGAAAGCCACAGCCAGGAGGTTATTGCGGTGCTGCTGGGGCCGCAGGTCCGCTTCAAACTGGCAGAGAACAGAAAGCTCACCGACGAATTTAACATTCCCATCGACGTTATCGATTCGGTCGCGTACGGCACCTTAAATGGCGCGAAAGTTCTCGATCAGGCGCTAAATTTGGTAAGATAGCGCGCCCTCGGGCCGGGGTAATCCCCGGCCCGGGTTTTACATTCTATTGATAGGTGATTCCGTGGAGAAAGCCGTCGTCCCGCCGGAGAAAAAACAGTACCAGGAAATTGGCGAAGATTTACGTGCGCAAATCATCCAGGGCCACTATCCCGTGGGTTCCCGCCTTCCGCCAGAGCGTAATATTGCCGAAAAATATGGCGTCAGCCGCACCATCGTCCGCGAAGCATTATTGATGCTTGAGTTGCAGGGCACGGTAGACATTCGCCAGGGCTCGGGGGTGTACGTGATGCGCGTTCCTCTGGAGCATGAAAACGAGGAAGAGCGCTTTTTAAGTAGCGACGTTGGCCCGTTTGAAATCCTGCAGGCTCGCCAGTTGCTGGAGAGCAATATCGCTGCCTTTGCGGCCAAAATGGCGACCCGTGCAGACATTGACAATCTGCGCCGCATTCTGGAGCAGGAACAGCGCGCCATCGCCATGAACGACACCTCCCAGGACAACAGCAAAATGTTTCACCTGGTGCTGGCGGGGGCGTCGCAAAATCAGATGCTGCTGGCAACGGTAGAGAGCGTGTGGCACCACATGGACAGCAGCCCGCTGTGGCAGCAGTTCAACGTGCACATCGCCAGTCGCCCGTACCGCTTAAAATGGCTCGGTGACCGACAAACGCTGCTCGCTGCCCTGCGTCGCCGTGACGTGATGGGCGCCTGGCAGGCGATGTGGCAGCACCTTGAGAACGTCAAAAAGAGTTTGCTGGAACTGTCCGACGAGGATGCGCCGGATTTCGACGGTTACCTGTTTGAATCGGTGCCGATTTTCCAGGGGAAACTGATGTGAAGATCGTACCGTTATACGACGCCCCCCGGCATGCAGAGCAGGTGACCGAATGGTTATGGCGTGAGTTCGGTGACGCTCTGCCACGGGCATTTTTCGAGAGCATTATTGAACACAGCCAGCAGCCAGGGCAGTTGCCGCTCACTTTCGTTCTGCTTGAAGGGGAAACCCTGCTCGGGACGGTTGGGCTATGGCGTTGTGATCTCATCAGCCGTCAGGACCTCTATCCGTGGCTTGCCTCGCTGTATGTGGACGAAGCTGCACGGGGAAGAGGGCTGGCACGGTTGTTACAGCAACACGTGATTGATACGGCCCGTGATATGGGCTTTTCGGAACTGCATCTCTATTCTGCCTGCCGTGATTTTTACGAGCGCTTTGGCTGGCACTACATTGGCGACGGCCTTGATTACCCGGACACGACCGTCCACCTCTATCACTTCGCGCTTTAACTTTCCTGCGGTGTGACGACCGAATGACGGCGCACCAGCGTCGGATTAAACAGATGGGTTATCTCCGGCAGCGGGCGGTTTTCTGCCAGCGCCAGCGCCAGTTCAGCGGCCTGGGTTGCCATGGTGACAATCGGGTAGCGTACGGTGGTTAAGCGCGGGCGCACGTAGCGTGAAACCAGAATATCGTCGAAACCGATCAGCGAAATGTCCTGCGGGACATCAATGCCGTTATCGTTCAGCACCCCCAGCGCACCTGCCGCCATCGAATCGTTATAACAGGCCACAGCAGTAAAGTTTTTGCCGCGCCCTAACAGCTCCGTCATCGCCTGTTCGCCGCCGCTTTCGTCCGGCTCGGCAAAGGTCACCAGTCGATCGTTGCACGGCAGGTCGTGCTCTTTCAGCGCGTCGTAATAGCCCTGCAGACGGTCGTCGGCATCAGAAATCGCGTGGTTGGAGCAGAGATAGCCAATGCGGGTATGCCCCTGTTGAATCAGGTGACGGGTCGCCAGCCATGCGCCATAGCGGTCATCAAGCGCCACACAGCGCTGCTCGAAGCCCGGGACGATGCGGTTGATGATAACCATGCCAGGCATCTGCTTCATCAATGAAATGAGATCCTCATCCGGGATCATTTTGGCGTGCACCACTAATGCACCGCAGCGGTGGCGGATCAACTGCTCTATCGCTTTTCGCTCTTTTTGCTCGTTGTGGTAGCCGTTGCCAATCAACAAGAAATTCCCGGTGGCAGAGGCCACCTGCTCAACGGCTTTCACCATTGCACCGAAGAAGGGATCTGACACGTCCCCCACCACCAGGCCGACCGTTTCCGTTGACTGCTGGGCCAGCGCGCGCGCATTGGCGTTGGGGTGGTAATTCAGGGTCTCCATGGCATTTTTCACCGCCAGGCGTGAGCTTTCGCTGGCTTTGGGAGAGTCGTTGATAACGCGGGATACCGTGGCAACGGAAACACCTGCAAGCCGGGCTACATCTTTAATGGTCGCCATTGCGCACCTTCAATTTGGGGGGGAAGCGGTTACACACAGACTTATGGTACGGCAATGCGCTGGCTAATCAAGGATGTTGCACACTCGCATTGCGCAAACGTGACCTGACACGGTGAAACCAGGTGTAACCGTTACACGGTAAATATATCCTGAAAAACACAATTAATACCTTTAGTTACACTTTGCGAAAGGCTGTTGCTATTGTCCACTGGAGGCGCAGGGATACCCATTGCTACAGTGATTGTCCCAGAGGTATTGATAGGTGAAGTCAACCCTGAGGGTTGAGCACTTGAATTACACCAACCTGCGCAGATGTGCAGGTTTTTTTTTGCCTGTCATCCATGTGTAACAGCAAAAACCCTTCGACATACCTCGTTGCACTTAGGGGCATTCCCTTGCTTTTTCCCGGTGGCGAGCCTGGCCGCCAGCAACCACAATCAAGATCCCAGAGGTATTGATTGGTGAATGCTTCAGTACGCATTTCGTACTCATTTCTTGCACCGACCTGCGCAGATGCGCAGGTTTTTTTTCGCCTGAATTTCTCCTGCCCCGGTTCTCGTGTAATCTGCCACAATTCATGCATATCTTGTCTAATCCACTGACAAAAGGAGTTGCAATGTTATTTGGCTTTTTCCGGGAGCTTTTTCGCGTCCTGTTCCGTGTGCAACTCACGGGTGACACTCAGGCGCTGAAAGGCGAGCGCGTACTCATTACTCCTAATCATGTCTCTTTTATTGACGGTATCCTGCTGGCGTTGTTTCTGCCCGTACGGCCGGTTTTTGCGGTGTACAGTTCGATCAGTACTCAGTGGTACATGCGTTGGTTGAAACCCTTTATTGATTTTGTGCCGCTCGACCCGACAAAACCGATGTCTATCAAGCACCTTGTGCGCCTGATTGGCGAAGGCCGCCCGGTGGTGATTTTCCCGGAAGGGCGTATTTCGGTCTCTGGCTCGCTGATGAAGATTTATGACGGTGCAGGCTTTGTAGCGGCGAAATCGGGTGCTACGGTGATTCCGGTGCGCATTGAAGGAGCGGAGTTAACCTTCTTTAGTCGCCTGAAAGGGCTGGTCAAACGCCGTCTGTTCCCGCGTATTACGCTGCATCTCCTGCCGCCGACGCAGCTGCCGATGCCTGAGGCCCCTCGCGCTCGTGACCGACGCAAAATTGCCGGGGAGATGCTCCATCAGATAATGATGGAAGCCCGCATGGCGGTGCGTCCGCGCGAAACGCTGTTTGAGGCTTTCCTGTCCGCGCAGTACCGCTACGGTGCAAACAAACCCTGCGTGGAAGACATCAATTTCACCCCGGACTCCTACCGTAAGCTGCTCACCAAGACGTTGTTTGTGGCCCGTATTCTGGATAAATACACCGCACCTGGCGACAAAATCGGCCTGATGCTGCCAAACGCAGGCATCAGTGCGGCAGTGATTTTTGGTGCCATTGCCCGTGGTCGCATTCCGGCGATGATGAACTACACCGCAGGCGTGAAAGGGCTGACCAGCGCGATTACCGCAGCGGAACTGAAAACGGTCTTTACCTCGCGCACCTTTATGGACAAAGGCAAACTCTGGCATCTGCCGGAACAGCTGACCCAGGTGCGTTGGGTGTATCTCGAAGATCTGAAAGGCAGCGTGACGCTGGAAGATAAGCTGTGGATTTTCAGTCGAGTCTTCACGCCGAAGCTGGCGCAGCTGCCGCAAAAACCGGAAGACCCGGCGATTATCCTGTTTACCTCTGGCTCTGAAGGCAACCCGAAAGGAGTGGTACACAGCCATAAAAGCATTCTGGCGAACGTCGAGCAAATCCGAACGATTGCTGATTTCACCGCAAACGACCGTTTTATGTCAGCGCTGCCGCTGTTCCACTCCTTCGGCCTGACCGTGGGGCTGTTCACGCCGCTGCTGACCGGGGCGGAGGTGTTCCTCTATCCAAGCCCACTGCACTATCGCATTGTGCCGGAGTTGGTGTACGACCGTAACTGCACCGTGCTGTTTGGCACCTCAACCTTCCTCGGCAACTACGCCCGCTTCGCGAATCCCTACGACTTCTTCCGGCTGCGTTACGTGGTGGCGGGTGCTGAGAAGCTTCAGGACAGCACGCGGCAAATCTGGCAGGACAAGTTTGGCCTGCGGATTCTCGAAGGCTATGGCGTGACCGAATGTGCGCCGGTGGTGTCCATTAACGTGCCGATGGCGGCGAAACCGGGGACGGTGGGGCGTATTCTGCCGGGCATGGACGCGCGTTTAATGGCGGTGCCGGGCATTGAAGATGGTGGGCGTCTGCAACTGAAAGGCCCGAACGTGATGAACGGCTATCTGCGGGTCGAGCATCCGGGCGTGCTGGAAGCGCCGTCGGCGGAAAATGCCGAAGGCGTGGTGGAGCAAGGCTGGTATGACACCGGCGATATTGTGCGTTTTGATGAGCAAGGCTTTGTGCAGATTCAGGGGCGCGCCAAACGCTTTGCCAAAATCGCCGGGGAGATGATTTCTCTGGAGATGGTCGAACAGCTGGCGCTGGCGGTGTCGCCTGAGAAGATGCACGCCACGGTGATTAAATCGGACGCCAGCAAAGGTGAAGCATTAGTGCTGTTTACTACTGATGACCGCCTGACGCGCGAGAAACTGTCGCAGCAGGCACGTGCGCAGGGCGTGCCTGAACTGGCCGTGCCGCGTGATATTCGCTTCCTCAAACAGCTACCGTTGTTGGGTAGCGGGAAGCCGGACTTTGTGACCCTGAAAAGCATGGTAGAAGAGGCAGATACTCAAAATGCATGAGTCAGTACACACTAACACGTCGCTGTGGTCGAAGGGCATGAAGGCGGTGATTGCCGCCCAGTTTCTCTCGGCGTTCGGCGACAACGCGCTGCTGTTTGCGACCCTGGCGCTCCTGAAAGCGGAGTTTTACCCTGACTGGAGCCAGCCTGTCCTGCAAATGGTGTTTGTGGGTGCTTACATTGTTTTCGCGCCTTTTGTAGGGCAGATAGCCGACAGCTTCCCGAAAGGCCGGGTGATGATGGTCGCCAACGGGATGAAACTGCTCGGCGCGGCCTGCATCTGTTTTGGTATCAACCCCTTTATTGGCTACACGCTGGTGGGGATTGGTGCGGCAGCCTATTCACCGGCAAAATACGGCATTCTCGGCGAACTGACCACCGGCGACAAGCTGGTGAAGGCCAACGGGCTGATGGAGTCGTCGACCATTGCCGCTATTCTGCTCGGCTCAATGGCCGGGGGGATTCTGGCGGACTGGCACGTGCTGGCAGCCCTGGGTGTATGCGCCCTGGTGTATGCCGGTGCGGTGGTGGCTAACCTGATGATCCCGCGCCTGGCGGTTGCGCGACCGGGGCAATCCTGGCGCTTTACGCCGATGACCCGCAGCTTCTTCAATGCCTGCTCGGTGCTCTGGCGCAACGGGGAAACCCGGTTTTCTCTGGTGGGAACCAGCCTCTTTTGGGGCGCAGGGGTGACGCTGCGCTTCCTGCTGGTGCTGTGGGTGCCGGTGGCGCTGGGCATTACCGATAACGCGACGCCGACCTACCTCAACGCGATGGTGGCGGTCGGGATTGTGGCGGGAGCTGGCCTTGCGGCGAAGCTGGTGACGCTGGAAAAAGTGGCGCGCTGTATGCCTGCCGGGATTTTAATTGGCGTGGCGGTGGCCTTCTTTTCGTTACAGCATGCATTGCTTCCGGCCTACGGCATTCTGATGCTGATTGGTCTGCTGGGCGGCTTCTTTGTTGTACCGCTGAATGCGCTGTTACAGGAGCGGGGCAAGCATACCGTGGGAGCGGGTAACGCGATTGCAGTGCAGAACCTCGGCGAAAACACCGCGATGTTGCTGATGTTGGGCCTTTACTCACTGGCGGTGAAGGTAGGCATCCCGGTGGTGGGCGTAGGCGTGGGGTTTGGCGTGCTGTTTGCGCTGGCGATTACCGTGCTGTGGGTCTGGCAACGCCGCCGTTAAGAGACAGGCCGGGTTAGCCCGGCCTGCATTCACTTCATTACGGTGCCGGGTAGGTATAAACCTGATGCACCGCTTCAATTTCTGCCAGGACTTCTTCGCTTAATTCCAGATGCAGACTTTCCACATTGGCTTTTAGCTGCTCCATTGTTGTTGCACCCAACAGCGTGCTGGCCACGAACGGCTGACGACGGACAAAAGCCAGCGCCATTTGTGACGGATCAAGATTGTGGCGTTTGGCGATATCCACATAGGCCGCAATCGCTTTTTGCGCCTGCTCGCCGCTGTAGCGGGTAAAGCGGCTAAACAGCGTGTTACGCGCACCGGCCGGCTTCGCGCCGTTCAGGTACTTGCCGCTCAGGGTGCCGAAAGCCAGGCAGGAGTAGGCCAGCAGCTCAACCCCTTCATACTGAGTCACTTCCGCCAGACCCACTTCATAGCTACGGTTCAGCAGGCTGTACGGGTTCTGAATGGTGACGATGCGCGGCAGGTCGTGTTTTTCCGCCAGTTGCAAATAACGCATCACGCCAAAGGCCGTCTCGTTAGAAACACCGATATAGCGGATTTTCCCGGCGCGCTGAAGTTCGGTGAGGGCTTCCAGTGTTTCCAGCAGGGTCACAACCGGTTTCGACTCGGTCCATTTGTAGCCCAGGGTGCCAAAACAGTTGGTCGGGCGCTGCGGCCAGTGCACCTGATAGAGGTCAAGATGATCGGTTTGCAGGCGCTTGAGACTATCTTCAAGCGCGACACGGATATTCTTACGGTCCAGCGCCTGATTCGGGCGAATGCCGCTGTCGTTGTTGCGTGAGGGGCCGCTGACCTTGGAGGCAAGGACGATTTTCTCGCGGTTGCCGCGTTTTGCCAGCCAGTTGCCGACATAGGTCTCCGTCAGCCCCTGCGTTTCAGGGCGCGGCGGGACGGGATACATCTCTGCCACATCAATCAGGTTAATGCCCTGACTGATGGCGTAATCCAGCTGTGCGTGGGCGTCGGCTTCGCTATTCTGTTCACCAAACGTCATTGTGCCCAGCCCCAGGGTGCTTATTTCAAGTGAACTATGGGGGATACGGTGATAGTGCATAGCCAACTTCCTTTACATACTTACAACGTCAGATGCCTGACAAAGGACTATAAACATGGCAGAGGGGGGAGAAAAGGGAAAGAGGGTAAACGAAAAAAGGTCAGCAGGTTACTGACCTTTAAGGCAATTTTTTAGCGTTCAAGGATCTGGGAAACGTCATCACGGTTAATCTGCATTTTGTTGCCCTGCTGATCGCGGTAGCTGACCAGCCCGGTTTCATCATCCACTTTTGGCTTGCCTTCCGTCAGGATCATCCTGCCGTCTTTGGTCGCCATTACGTAATCACTGCTACAACCTGACACTGCAAATGCCAATCCTACTGCGGAAATGAGTACTGCCCAATTCTTCATCCTGTCGTCCTCGTCTGACCTGTCTGATACATCATTGTAGTAATAACCTGATGTCGTGACACAAAAAAGGGGGAAAATCTTAAACTGGGAGCAAAAGCAGAATAAAGAGCGCCTCCCGCATCGGGGAGGCGTTGAATTACAGCGGTTTTTTCTTGTTGCGCATCAAATTGAGGCTTTCTACCGCAATGGAGAAGAACATGGCGAAGTAGATATAGCCTTTAGGAACGTGAATCGACACGCTTTCCAGAATCAGGGTAAAACCCACCAGAATCAGGAACGACAGCGCCAGCATTTTGACGGAAGGATGCCTGTCGACGAATTCCCCAATTGGGCGCGCCGCAAACATCATGACGCCAACGGAAATCACCACGGCCGCCATCATAATAAACAGATGATCGGACAGGCCAACGGCGGTAATGACCGAGTCGAGGCTGAAAATAATATCCAGCAACATGATCTGGACGATGGCGCCCAGGAAGGAACTCACGTTGGTTTTCAGGCTCTCTTCTTCACCTTCAATCGTTTCATGTATCTCTTTGCTGGCCTTCCAGATCAGGAAAACGCCACCCAGGAAGAGAATCAGATCGCGAGCAGAGACCGCGTGGTTGAAAACCTCAAACATAGGCGTGGTGAGTCTGGTTATCCATGCGATAGAGGCCAACAACAGCAACCGCATGATCATTGCCGCAGCCAGACCCAGCCGCCGTGCGTGATTACGCTGGGCGGTAGGAAGTTTCGCGACGACCAAAGAGAGGAAAATAATATTGTCGATCCCAAGCACTATTTCCAACAGCGTCAGCGTGCCGAGGGCAAGCCAGGCGTTGGGATCGGTAATCCATGCAAATAACATCTATAAAAGTCCTGCCAAAAATAAACGCTGATTATAAGCGCGAGGCGGGCCGAGGTAAAAAATTAATCCCCCTGAATCAGGAAATGCCGGGCTAATAGTGCACCAGTGAAGTTCTTTTTCAGGTAGAAGCCACGGGGCAGGGTCAGAATCGGTTCCCCTCTTGCGCCAATCGCCTCAGTGAGCGCTTTGCTGTTTGCCGCTTTTGGCCGCAGCTGGAGCACTTCACCATGGCGTGCGGTGATGCGTTCAACCTGACCGAGTACGATCAAATCCATCAACTCTTCCCAGTCCAGGCGCAACTGAGTTTCTTCTTCCTCATTAGGGCTCCAGAGCAAAGGGGAACCGACCCGGCGCTCGCCAACGGGGATGTCGCGGGAGCCTTCGATGGGGATCCACAACACGCGATGCAGTTTGTGGCGAACATGGCTGGTTTCCCAGATGACGCCGGTATTGCCCGTTAACGGTGCCACGCAAACAAAGGTGGTTTCCAGCGGGCGACCCATGCTGTCAATCGGGATTGTTTTTAACTCCACGCCCAAATGGGCGAAGTCCTGCTCGGGTTTACTGCCTGCACTTGCGCCTAACCATTGTTCCAGTAGCACCCCTGTCCAGCCTTTATCACGTTTGAGATCGCGCGGAACGGGCAACCCGACACGCGTCGCCAGTTCCCCTAAGGTATAGCCAGCGAGGGACTGGGCCTGGCACAAAAGCTGTGTTTCAGACGCGGGAGGGGATGTTAATGGAGAGAGATCCGACATTTATAAGCCCTGATTAAAAAATGAACTGCATTTATGCACGGGTTGAATGCAGTGAGTATTTTTTCATTAAACACAAAAAAATATCTGATAAATAAGATTTTTTTGTAAATTCAACGTGCCGTTGCGCAACAAAAAAATGAGTTGTTCAAATCTGGTCACTGACAATAAACAGGATCTTACACCATGTTATCCACAGAAAAATGGGATAACTGGGTAAAAGTGTCACTACTGTTTCGATTTACAGCCTTGACGTGCGACGAAAATCCAATTTTTGCACAAAATGTGCCTAACTTATTGGCATAATCTGTGGATAAAAACGACGTTGTTCGATCTTTCATCAGGTGAAGGATCGGTAAAGTGATGATCATCACATTATGTGATGAAAACATGGAAGTCATCAATGTAACTTAATGAATGAAATGATTTTATTTTTATGGGTTATTAATGGCGTTTTCAGATGACTCTGGGTTTTCCCGTAGTAAACCTCGGGTTCTTCACAACTCTATCCACAGAAAACGTGAATAAAACCCGATATGCGAGGGGGTGTCTGTTTATAACTAGGGCGATAACTGTGAGTTATTCAATTGTTATCCGTTTGTTCCGCCGCAATTGAGTGGTTTACCGTTTTCCACGAGTGTGAAACAATCGTTTGATTCAGGTTTATTTTGAGGTAGTCCGGTGATTGATGACGATGGCTACCGCCCAAATGTGGGTATCGTAATCTGTAATCGACAGGGCCAGGTAATGTGGGCCAGACGCTTCGGACAGCACTCATGGCAGTTTCCCCAGGGGGGAATCAATCCAGGTGAAACACCGGAGCAGGCGATGTATCGGGAACTGTTCGAGGAAGTGGGCTTAAATCGTAAAGATGTTCGAATCCTTGCTTCTACCCGTAACTGGTTGCGTTACAAGTTACCGAAACGTTTGGTGCGTTGGGACACAAAGCCGGTTTGTATCGGCCAGAAACAAAAGTGGTTTCTTCTGCAATTGGTCAGCAGTGATGCTGATGTGAATATGCAAACCAGTAGCACTCCTGAGTTTGATGGCTGGCGATGGGTAAGCTATTGGTATCCTGTTCGTCAGGTAGTGTCGTTTAAACGCGATGTCTACCGGCGGGTGATGAAAGAATTTGCAGGCGCAGTGATGTCGCTTCAGGAAACACCACCTAAGCCGCAAAATGCTCCTGCCTGGCGACGTAAAAGAGGTTAAGCCACGCACATTATGCTCACCCGACTGCGAGAAATCGTTGAGAAAGTCGCCAGCGCGCCGCGTTTGAATGAAGCGCTGGAAATCCTGGTCACGGATATTTGTCATGCGATGGACACCGAGGTGTGTTCGGTTTATCTCGCTGACCATGACAGACGCTGTTATTACCTGATGGCGACGCGCGGTTTGAAAAAACCGCGCGGGCGCACGGTCACCCTCGCATTCGATCAGGGGATTGTGGGGCTGGTGGGCAGGCTCGCTGAGCCTATCAACCTGGCCGACGCGCAAAAACACCCCAGTTTTAAATACATCCCCGCTGTAAAAGAAGAGCGCTTCCGCGCATTTCTGGGGGTGCCGATCATTCAGCGTCGCCAACTGCTAGGCGTGCTGGTGGTTCAGCAGCGTGAGCTGCGCCAGTTTGATGAAAGTGAAGAGTCTTTCCTTGTCACCCTCGCCACGCAAATGGCGGCTATTCTTTCGCAATCTCAGTTAAATGCCCTGTTTGGTCAGTATCGACAGACGCGCATTCGTGCGCTCCCGGCGTCGTCCGGTGTCGCTATCGCTGAAGGGTGGATGGATGAAACTCTGCCGCTTATGGAGCAGGTTTACGAAGCGTCGACGCTGAATACCACTCTTGAACGTGAAAGGCTGACCAGCGCGCTGGAAGAAGCTGCCAACGAGTTTCGTCGTTACAGCAAACGTTTTTCCGCCGGTGCGCAAAAAGAGACGGCGGCGATTTTCGATCTCTACTCGCACCTGCTTTCCGATGCGCGCCTGCGTCGTGAGCTGTTCGCTGAAGTTGATAAAGGTCTGGTGGCGGAGTGGGCGGTAAAAACCGTCATTGAGCGTTTTGCCGAGCAGTTTGCGGCTCTTAGCGATGGCTACCTGAAAGAGCGTTCCGGCGACCTGCGCACCCTGGGCCAGCGTTTGCTCTTCCACCTCGACGATAACATTCAGGGGCCGAATACCTGGCCTGAGCGTTTCGTGCTGGTGGCGGATGAACTGTCGGCCACCACACTGGCCGAATTGCCCCATGACAGACTTGCGGGCGTGGTGGTACGCGACGGTGCAGCGAACTCACACGCGGCCATTATGGTACGTGCATTGGGCATCCCGACGGTTATGGGCGCCGATATTCAGCCTGCCATTTTGCACCGTCGGACGCTGGTCGTGGACGGTTATCGGGGCGAACTGCTCGTCGACCCGGAACCGGTACTGTTGCAGGAGTACCAACGACTCATCACTGAAGAGAATGAGTTAACCCGGCTCGCAGAAGATGACGTTAACCTTGCGGCACATCTGAAAAGCGGTGAACGGATTAAAGTCATGCTCAATGCGGGCTTGAGTCCCGAGCATGAAGAAAAGCTCGGTAGCCGAATCGACGGCATTGGGCTTTACCGTACTGAGATCCCCTTCATGTTGCAAAGCGGCTTCCCGTCTGAGGAGGAGCAGGTTGCGCAATATCAGGGCATGCTGCAGATGTTTAACGACAAACCGGTCACTCTGCGTACGCTGGATATCGGTGCTGATAAACAACTGCCTTATATGCCAATCAGTGAAGAAAACCCGTGCCTCGGCTGGCGCGGTATTCGTATCACTCTCGATCAGCCGGAGATCTTCCTCGTCCAGGTTCGCGCCATGCTGCGTGCCAATGCGGCCAGCGGCAACCTCAGCATCCTGCTGCCGATGATCACCAATATTGACGAGGTGGATGAAGCAAGACGCTTAATTGAGCGTGCCGGACGCGAAGTGGAAGAGATGATCGGGTATGCGATCCCGAAACCGCGTATTGGCGTGATGCTTGAAGTCCCCTCGATGGTCTTTATGATCTCGCATCTGGTGAATCGGGTCGATTTTATCTCTATCGGTACTAACGATCTGACCCAATACATTTTGGCTGTCGATCGTAACAATACCCACGTGGCGAACATGTACGACAGCCTGAATCCGGCGGTATTACGTGCGCTGGCGATGATTGCCAGTGAGACCCAGCGTCTTGGTATTGAGCTTTGCCTTTGCGGCGAAATGGCCGGTGACCCGATGTGCGTGGCCATACTCATTGGTCTGGGCTTCAATCATCTGTCGATGAACGGTCGTTCGGTGGCACGTATTAAGTATTTACTGCGTCGCATCGATTTCACCGAGGCGCAAACGCTGGCAACCCGCGCACTGGATGCACAGCTGGCGACGGAAGTCCGTCATCAGATTGCGGCATTTATGGAGCGGCGCGGTCTGGGTGGACTTATCCGCGGCGGGCTCTAGCCGTCAACCAGCACAGCAGTGGTGGGGGGATGACGGGTATACATATCTTTTACAACTTCGCCGCATCTTGCCTGCCCACCTTATGCTATTATTCGCGCCTTTGGAGCGCCCGCCATCACGGGCGCGCATCTATACCGCTGTCCACTTTCGGCGGAATAACAACAAGTTGTGGTGACAGATGAATAGTGGCTATCTGCGTTTCCCGGACTTCGATCCGGTGATTTTCTCCCTTGGACCGGTCTCTCTGCACTGGTACGGCATGATGTATCTGGTCGGGTTCATTTTTGCCATGTGGCTGGCAACCCGCCGTGCTGGTCGTCCTGACAGCGGCTGGACCAAAAACGAAGTAGAAAATCTGCTGTATGCAGGTTTCCTGGGGGTCTTCCTCGGCGGACGTATCGGTTACGTCCTGTTCTACAATTTCCCTATTTTCCTGAGCGATCCTCTTTATCTGTTCCGCGTCTGGGATGGCGGCATGTCCTTCCATGGCGGCTTGATTGGCGTGATTGTGGTGATGCTTGTCTTCGCCAAACGCACCAAACGCCATTTCTTCCAGGTGGCTGACTTTATTGCGCCGCTGATCCCGTTTGGTCTGGGGGCAGGGCGTCTGGGGAACTTTATTAATGGCGAGCTGTGGGGCCGTGTGGATCCGAACTTCTCGCTGACGATGCTTTTCCCAAGCTCTCGCGCGGAAGATATGGCGTTACTGCCTTCTCATCCGCAATGGCAGTCCATTTTCGATACTTACGGTGTGCTGCCGCGCCACATGTCTCAACTGTATGAGCTGGCGCTGGAAGGGATTGTGTTGTTTATCATTCTCAACCTCTATATTCGCAAACCACGCCCGATGGGCGCAGTGTCGGGCCTGTTCCTGATTGGCTATGGCGCGTTCCGTATCATTGTTGAATTCTTCCGCCAGCCGGATGCACAGTTTACGGGCGCCTGGGTGCAGTACATCAGCATGGGGCAAATCCTCTCTATTCCGATGATTGTCGCAGGTATTGCCATGATGGTCTGGGCGTATCGTCGTCGTGCGCCGCAACACGTCTCCTGAGGAATCATGAAACAGTATTTAGAACTGATGCAAAAGGTGCTCGATGAGGGCACCCCGAAAAATGACCGTACAGGGACTGGCACGCTCTCTATTTTTGGTCATCAGATGCGTTTTAACCTGCAGGATGGTTTTCCGCTGGTGACCACCAAGCGTTGCCACTTACGCTCTATCATCCATGAGCTGTTGTGGTTCCTGCAGGGCGATACCAACATCGCTTATCTGAAAGAGAACAAGGTCTCAATCTGGGATGAATGGGCCGATGAGCAGGGCAATCTTGGCCCGGTCTACGGCAAACAGTGGCGCGCCTGGCCGACGCCTGACGGCCGCCATATTGACCAGATCACCACGGTTATCAACCAGATTAAGAACGACCCGGATTCCCGCCGTATTATCGTCTCGGCATGGAACGTCGGTGAACTGGATAAAATGGCCCTTGCACCGTGCCACGCTTTCTTCCAGTTCTATGTCGCGGATGGCAAGCTTTCCTGCCAGCTCTATCAACGCTCCTGCGATATTTTCCTCGGTTTGCCGTTTAACATCGCCAGCTACGCCTTACTGGTGCATATGATGGCGCAGCAGTGCGACCTGGAAGTGGGTGATTTTGTCTGGACCGGTGGGGATACCCACTTGTACAGCAACCACCTGGAACAAACGCATCTGCAGCTGAGCCGCGAACCGCGCGCATTGCCGAAGCTGGTTATCAAACGTAAGCCTGAGTCGCTGTTCGATTACCGTTTCGAGGATTTTGAGATTGAAGGTTACGATCCGCATCCTGCGATAAAAGCCCCGGTTGCTATCTGACCGTGCGAGCATGTCACAACCGGCGCCCCTGAGCGCCGGTTTTTTTTGCCTGTCATTCCGTTCTTCGGCCCGCTTTCAGGCCTTGTTGCAAGCTAATGCAACGCATTAAAAAAGTGCTCGTAGCGCCTCGTAAAATCCCGCTCTCTTCCTCGAAAAGTGCGTTGCCCGGCGGCAGACTGCGGCCATGAAAAGAGAACACGGATTCACCTTAATCGAAACTCTGGTCGCGGTCGCGCTGGTGGCGATTTTAAGTGGCGCAGGGCTTTCTGGCTGGCATTACTGGCAGGCGCAGCAGCGCTTGTGGCAAACCGCTGTTCAGGTTCGTCAGTTTCTCGAAATGCTGCGTGATGATGCGAACTGGCATTCGCGCGAGCAGGTTATCTCTGCCCTGCGGGATGCTGAATCCTGGTGCTTGCATACCCGGCTGTCAGAAGGTTGCCCGGTGGATTCCCCGTATATTTTAAGGCCAGTCTGGCCGGAAGTCGCACTGGCCGAGGTGACACCGTCATTAGGGTTTTATGGCCTGCGCAATACTGCCTGGGGCGGGCATATTCGCGTGAAGAGTAACGCTGGTGAGTGGCGAATCGTGGTATCAGGCTGGGGGAGAATCAGGATGTGTCAGCAATCATCGGATGAAGCATGTTAGGTAAACAGCACGGATTTTCGCTACTGGAAACGCTTCTGGCGATGGCGATTAGCAGTGTTCTGTTGCTGGCGGCGGCCCGTTTTCTTCCCGCGTTGCAGCTTGGCGTTTTGCAGCACACCCGTGTGCAACAGCTGGAAGATGAACTCTGGCAACGCCTTTACACCCTTGCCCGTCACCTTCAGCGTGCGGGCTATTGCGAGGGCCATTGCGAAGGTCAGTCGGTGGTGATTGGGCGAGGTGGTGAATGTGTCATTGTACAGTGGGATGCCAACAGCAACGGGCGATGGGAAACTACGCCCACAAGCGAGGCCGATCAGACCGGCTTTCGCCTGCAAAACGGCGTACTGGAAACCCTGCGCGGAGCGTCATCCTGCGAAGGAAAAGGCTGGGACAAAATGACCGACCCCGCGATGCTGACGGTTGAACGTTTTACCGTTAGCAAACAACAGGCCTCGGGCTTTCATCCGGTGTTCACCATAAGCCTGAGCGGAACGATAAAAGGCCAGACTGAGCGTATCGTGAATGCCGTCTTCAGCGTCACGGGCTTTAACTTATGAATCGGCAGCGCGGGATGTCATCCCTGGCACTGGTACTGCTGATTTTGCTGCTGGGCAGCCTGATGCTCAATGGTCTCAATCAACAGCGCGTTACCCATATTCGCCGCGTAAGTACCGAAAGCCAGAGTCTGCGGCACTATGCTGGTGTTCAGTCGGCCATGGAGTGGGGCAGGGTGCAGAAATGGCAAACCGAACCTGCATTGCAGTGTTTGCAGCATCCGGGGGAACCCTGGCGCGTTTGCCTGCGGGTTCTGGTGGACAATCGTATCCTGCTGACGGCAGGCAGCGGTGAACAGCGTCTGTGGCGAGGCGGAAGGATTGAGCTGGGCGAGGTGCGTTTTTCCCCCCACGGCTGGAGCGATTTCTGCCCGCTGAAGGAGGCTACACTATGCGAACTACCCTGAAACAGCAGGGGTTTAGTCTGCCAGAGGTGATTTTGGCTATGGTGTTGCTGGTGATGATCGTCACTGCTCTGGGTGGCTTTCACCGTGCACTGGCGGCGGATTTCGCTATCTGGAATCAGTATCGCGCGCTGTGGCGTTATGCCTGGTTGCAGGCACAGCCAGAGGCCCCGATTTTACCGCCTGGATGGCAGGTACAGCGGTTGCAGACAACCGACGCCGGATGTGTCAGCATCAACGTCATGATTATTTCGCCGTCAGGCAGACAAGGGCAGATGACGAGACTGCATTGCCCCATCAGCCAGTAAGTAGCCAGGAGCACGTATGCTAAGGGTTTATCACTCCAACCATTTGGATGTGCTGGAAGCATTAATGGAATACATCGTCGAAAGCGACAGGCTCGACGATCCCTTTGAGCCAGAGGTGGTGCTGGTACAAAGCACCGGGATGGCGCAATGGCTTCAGATGACGCTGGCGAAAAAATTCGGCATTGCTGCCAACATTGAATTTCCCCTCCCGGCGAGTTTTATCTGGGATATGTTTGTGCGCGTTTTGCCGGATATCCCGAAAGAGAGCGCCTTTAATAAGCAAAGTATGAGCTGGAAACTAATGTCGCTGCTGCCGGGGATGCTGGAGCGCGAAGCGTTCACCATGCTGCGCCACTATCTCGTTGATGATGCCGATAAGCGCAAACTGTTTCAGCTTTCATCCCGGGTTGCTGACCTCTATGACCAGTACCTGGTTTACCGTCCGCACTGGTTAACCCACTGGGAAACAGGCCAACTTGTTGACGGGCTGGATGAAGCCCAGCGCTGGCAGGCACCTCTCTGGCGTGCACTGGTCGAACATACGGCGGCACTGGGGCAGCCGCACTGGCACCGCGCAAACCTATACCAGCGTTTTATCAATAAGCTCGAAACGGCAACGGCGAAGCCTGCGGGGCTGCCCTCACGCGTCTTCATTTGCGGCATTTCGGCGCTCCCTCCGGTCTATTTACAGGCGCTTCAGGCGTTGGGAAAACATGTTGATGTACATGTGCTCTTCACGAATCCCTGCCGTGAGTACTGGGGGGATATCAAAGACCCTGCGTTTCTTGCAAGGCTTATGACACGTCAGCGCCAGCGTCTGGGTGAGCAGAAAAGCTTACCGCTGTTTCGTGATGCCACGGTCATGGCCGGTCTGTTTAATAGCGAGGGTGAACAGAATCTGCCCAATCCACTGCTGGCCTCCTGGGGAAAACTGGGGCGGGACTATGTCTACTTATTAGCGGGTCTGGACGATTTTCAGGAGTTTGATGCGTTCGTCGAGACGGCTCCGGGTCAACTGCTGCAAAACCTGCATCATGACATGCTGGAGCTGAAAAACAGCGCCGTAGCCGGAGTTAACGCGGAGGAATTTGCCCGCAGTGATAATAAGCGTCTGCTGGATCCTGACGATCGCAGTGTAACCGTCCACATTTGCCATAGCCCCCAGCGCGAAGTGGAGATCTTACACGACAGGCTGCTCGCCATGCTGGAGGAAGATTCGGAGCTAACGCCGCGTGACATCGTGGTGATGGTGGCGGATATCGACAGCTACAGCCCTTATATCCAGGCGGTGTTTGGCAGTGCGAGCGGAGAGCGCTATCTCCCCTATGCCATTTCTGACCGACGAGCGCGCCAGGCGCACCCGGCACTGGAAGCCTTCATCAATTTACTTGCATTGCCTGACAGCCGCTTCGTATCCGAAGATGTGCTGGCGCTGCTGGATGTTCCCGTCCTGGCGGCCCGCTTTAGTATCGACGAAGAAGGTCTGCGTTATCTGCGCCAGTGGGTCAATGAATCCGGCATTCGCTGGGGCATTGATGATGACAATGTGCGTGAGCTTGCACTGCCGCCCACCGGGCAGCACACCTGGCAGTTTGGCCTGACGCGCATGTTGTTGGGTTATGCGATGGAGAGTCGCCAGGGAGAATGGCAGTCCATCCTCCCATACGATGAATCCAGCGGCCTTATCGCTGAGCTGGTTGGCCATCTCGCTTCACTGTTAATGCAGCTTAATACCTGGCGTCGGAGGCTGGCGCAGGCGCGCTCACTGGAAGAGTGGCTGCCGGTTTGCCGGGAAATGCTAGACGATTTTTTCCTGCCGGATCAGGATACCGAAGCCGCTCTTGCACTCATCGAGCAGCAGTGGCAGGCCATCATTGCTCAGGGCGTTGACGCCGCTTACGCTGAAGCTATTCCGCTCTCCGTCTTGCGCGATGAACTGGCACAGCGGCTGGATCAGGAGCGCATCAGCCAGCGTTTCCTTGCCGGTCCTGTGAATATCTGTACGCTCATGCCGATGCGCTCCATTCCCTTTAAGGTGGTCTGCCTGCTGGGGATGAACGACGGTATTTACCCTCGGGCACTGGCCCCGCTGGGGTTTGATTTGATGAGTCATCAGGCGCAGCGGGGGGACCGCAGCCGCCGCGATGATGACCGTTATCTGTTCCTGGAAGCGTTACTCTCGGCACAACAGAAACTCTATATCAGCTATATCGGGCGCTCCATTCAGGATAACGCCGAGCGTTTCCCTTCCGTACTGGTACAAGAGCTTCTTGACTACATTGGTCAGAGCCATCATTTGCCAGGGGATGAATCGCTCAACTGCGATGAGAGTGAGAAACGCGTCAAAGCGCATATCTGTCACCTTCACCCGCGTATGCCTTTCGATGCCGCTAATTTTGGGGAAGGCGAATGGCAGAGCTACGCTCGCGAATGGCTTCCTGCCGCCAGCGAGCAGGGGGAAGCGCATCCAGAATTTATTCAACAACTTAGCCCGGTGCCGTTTGACGCGCTCAATGTTGACCAACTGCTTCGGTTCTGGGGTCATCCGGTACGTGCGTTCTTCCAGATGCGCCTGCGGGTAAATTTCCGCCCTGAAGAGAGTGATATTCCTGATGCAGAGCCGTTTATTCTCGATGGCCTCGACCGTTACCAGTTGAATCAGGAACTGCTTAATGCGCTGGTGGAACAACAGGATGCCGACAACTTGTTTCGCCGTTATCGGGCGGCGGGTGCGCTGCCGTACGGTGCCTTTGGTGAAATCATCTGGGAGACTCAGCAAGGCGAAATGCAGGAGCTGGCAGACCGGGTTATTGCCCAGCGGCAGCCTGGCTCCAGCATGGAGATCGACCTGCATTGTGCAGGCGTGCATCTGACTGGCTGGCTACCCCACATGCAGCCCGATGGCCTGTTGCGCTGGCGGCCATCCATGCTGAACGTGACCCAGGGCCTGCAACTTTGGCTGGAACATCTTGTCTACTGTGCCAGCGGTGGCGTTGGAGAAAGCCGCATTCTGGTACGCAAAGAAGGCGAATGGCGCTTCCCGGCGCTTAATCCTGACGTCGCTTTGCAACACTTAGCCGTAATGATAGAAGGCTATCGTGACGGGATGTCGAAACCGCTGTTGTTGCTACCAGAAAGTGGTGGCGCCTGGATAAAAGCCTGTTATGACGCGGCAAATGATGCCATGTTAAAAGATGAGGCGACGTTGCAAAAAGCGCAGAGTAAGTTTTTGCAGGCTTATGAAGGCAACATGGTGGCACGGGGTGAGGGTGAGGATGTCTGGTATCAGCGATTGTGGCGTACCCTGACACCTGACCACGTTGTACAAATCACCGAGCTTTCGCAGCGTTATCTGCTACCGATATATCGTTTTAATCAGCCGAATTGACTGTATAAAAATTGCGCAGATAAAGGGTGTTCGATATCATGCGCATCGGGTCACGGACTGATATACCAAGAGGCTGGCTCTCTGGCTGGCACACGTTTCACCCGGCGATTTTCATAATGATGAAAATCAATGGGCTAGTTAATGATGAGGTTCGTTAATGCCCCGCAGCACCTGGTTAAAAGCGTTTGTATTGTTTTTTGCCCTCTGGGCGTCATACGGTCAGGCAGACAATGGTTGGCAGCCTGTTCAGGAAACCATCCGTAAGAGTGACAAAGACACACGCCAGTACCAGGCTGTGCGTCTGGATAACGGTATGGTTGTGCTGTTGGTCTCCGATCCACAGGCGGTAAAATCCCTCTGTGCGATGGTGGTGCCTGTCGGTTCGCTTGAAGATCCTGATTCTCACCCGGGCCTTGCCCATTATCTTGAGCACATGACCCTGATGGGCTCGAAGAAATACCCTTCCCCGGATAGCCTTGCCGAGTTCCTGAAACTTCATGGCGGCAGCCATAACGCCAGTACGGCACCCTATCGCACCGCCTACTACCTTGAAGTTGAAAACAATGCTCTTGAAGGGGCTGTCGATCGTCTTTCCGATGCGATAGCTGAACCCCTGTTGCAAAAGAAATATGCCGATCGTGAACGCAACGCAGTGAATGCTGAGCTGACGATGGCCCGTACCCGTGATGGTATGCGCATGGCGCAGGTCAGCGCAGAAACCATTAACCCGGCACACCCTGGGTCAAAATTCTCCGGCGGTAACCTGGAAACCCTCAGCGATAAGCCAGGCAGCCCGGTGCATGAGGCATTACTGGCGTTTCGCGATAAATACTACTCTGCCAATCTGATGAAGGCGGTGATTTACAGTAATCGCCCGCTGCCTGAGCTGGCAAAAATCGCCGCTGAAACCTGGGGTCGTGTACCCAACAAGAATATCGAGCGTCCGGTGATTGATGTGCCGGTGGTGACCGATGCGCAAAAAGGCGTGATCATTCACTACGTTCCGGCGGTCCCGCGCAAAGTCTTGCGCGTGGAATTCCGTATCGATAACAACACCGCGCAGTTCCGTAGCAAGACCGATGAGCTGATCACCTATCTCGTTGGCAATCGTAGCCCCGGCACGCTTTCTGACTGGTTGCAAAAACAGGGGCTGGCAGAAGGGATCCGTGGCGATTCCGATCCGGTCGTCAACGGTAACAGTGGGGTGCTGGCCATTTCCGTTACCCTGACGGATAAAGGGCTGGCTAATCGCGATACGGTTGTAGCGGCGATTTTCAGCTATCTCAACATGCTGCGTGATAAAGGTGTTGATAAACGTTACTTCGATGAACTGGCACATATTCTCGATCTGGACTTCCGTTATCCTTCGATCACGCGCGATATGGGCTATGTCGAATGGTTAGCGGACACCATGATCCGCGTGCCGGTTGCCCACACGCTGGACTCGGTCAATATTGCAGATCAATATGACCCCAAAGCCGTGCAGGCGCGTCTGGATGAGATGACGCCGCAGAATGCACGTATCTGGTACATCAGCCCGAACGAACCGCATAACAAGACGGCCTATTTTGTTGAAGCGCCGTATCAGGTCGATAAAATCTCTACCCAGACCTTTGCCGAATGGCAAAAGCAGGCGGGGACGATTGCCCTGCAAACCCCGCAGTTGAACCCGTACATCCCGGATGACTTCACGCTTATCAAGCCTGAAAAAACCTATGAGCACCCGGAACTGATTGTCGATGAACCGAATTTACGCGTGGTCTACAGCCCGAGTCGTTACTTCGCAAGCGAGCCCAAAGCTGACGTTAGCGTCGTTCTGCGTAACCCGCAGGCGATGGACAGTGCGAAGAATCAGGTGATGTTTGCGCTCAATGATTATCTGGCAGGCATTGCACTGGACCAGTTGAGCAACCAGGCGGCGGTAGGCGGGATCAGCTTCTCCACCAATGCAAACAACGGTCTGATGCTGAATGCTAATGGCTACACCCAGCGTTTACCGCAGCTCTTCCAGGCTCTGCTCGATGGTTATTTCAGCTATACCCCAACGGCGGAGCAGCTTGAGCAGGCGAAATCCTGGTATGCGCAGATGATGGATTCGGCCGAGAAAGGTAAAGCGTTTGATCAGGCGATTATGCCGGTGCAGATGCTCTCGCAGGTGCCTTACTTCCAGCGTGAAGAACGTCGTGCGCTGTTGCCTTCCATCACTCTGGACGACATTCTGACTTACCGGACTGCCCTTAAGACCCATGCCCGTCCTGAATTCCTGGTGATTGGTAATCTGACCGCACAGCAGGCGAAGGATCTGGCGCATGGCGTTCAGAAGACGCTCGGGGCGAACGGCAATGAGTGGTGCCGTAACAAAGACGTGCTGGTAGATAAACAACAGTCGGTGATTTTTGAAAAAGCAGGTACCAGTACGGACTCTGCGCTGGCCGCGGTCTTTGTGCCCAAGGGCTATGATGAATTCACCAGTTCTGCCTATGGCGCCATGTTGGGGCAAATCGTCCAGCCGTGGTTCTACAGCCAGCTTCGCACGGAAGAACAGCTGGGTTACGCGGTCTTTGCTTTCCCGATGAGCGTGGGGCGTCAGTGGGGAATGGGCTTCCTGCTGCAAAGTAACGAAAAACAACCGGCTTATCTGTGGGAGCGTTATAAAGCCTTCTTCCCAACGGCTGAAGCGAAATTGCGTGCCCTGAAACCAGAAGAATTTGCTCAGGTTCAACAAGGGGTTATTGCTCAAATTGAGCAAGCGCCGCAGACCCTGGGTGAAGAGGCTTCCAAACTCAGCAAAGATTTCGATCGCGGCAATATGCGTTTCGATTCACGTGATAAAGTAGTGGCTCAGATAAAACTGCTGACGCCGCAAAAACTTGCCGACTTCTTCCATCAGGCCGTGGTCGAGCCGCAGGGCATGGCGATTTTGTCGCAGATTTCCGGAAGCCAGAGTGGGAAAGTGGAATACGTCCACCCAGATGGCTGGAAAGTGTGGGAAAACGTCAGCGCGTTGCAGCAGTCCTTACCTTTGGTCCCTGATGAGCGAGAAAAATGAGTGAAACCGCTGAGTCCTTAGATCCCCTGCGCTTGCCCCTTCGCGGTGAGCGCCTGATTGAAGCCTCTGCGGGCACCGGTAAAACCTTCACCATTGCCGCACTCTATTTGCGGCTGCTACTCGGATTAGGCGGCGAGTCCGCTTATCCGAGGTCCCTCAGCGTGGAAGAGCTGCTGGTGGTGACCTTTACCGAGGCCGCCACTGCAGAGCTTCGCGGGCGTATCCGTAGCAATATTCATGAATTGCGTATTGCCTGTCTGCGAGAAGCCTCTGACAACCCCCTCTACGGGCGTTTGCTTGACGAAATCGTCGACAAACAGCAAGCGGCTGAGTGGCTGATGCTGGCCGAACGGCAGATGGACGAAGCGGCCGTTTTCACCATTCACGGCTTCTGTCAGCGAATGCTCAGCCTCAATGCCTTTGAATCCGGCATGCTGTTCGAGCAGCAGCTGATTGAAGATGAGTCACTGCTTCGCTACCAGGCCTGCGCGGATTTCTGGCGTCGGCACTGTTACCCGTTGCCCCGCGATCTTGCAGAAGTGGTGCACGCGTCCTGGAAAGGACCGCAGGATCTGCTGAAAGCCATCGACCGCTATTTGCAGGGCGAAGAGCCGCAGATTAAATCTGCCCCGCCGGAAGATGAAACGCTGCAAAGCCGCCATCAAAAAATCCTCCAGAAAATCAACAGCGTTAAGCAGTTCTGGCTGGCGTCGGTTGCTGAGCTGGATGCGCTGATTGAAGGCTCCGGTATCATGCGGCAGAAATTCAACCGTGCGAATCAGGCGCGCTGGACAGCTAAAATCAGTGCCTGGGCCGAAGAAGAGACCTTCAGCTATGCGTTGCCAGAGCCGCTGGAGAAGTTTGCGCAGTCCTTTCTGCGCGAGCGAACCAAGCCTGGCACAGTGGCTCCTGAACATCCGCTGTTTGAGGCCATTGAGACCCTGCTTGCGTCCCCGCTGACGCTGAAAGATCTGATGCTCACCCGCGCCATGCGTGAAATCCGTGAGACGGTTGCGCAGGAAAAACGCCGCCGTGGTGAGCTGGGCTTCGACGATATGCTGAGCCGACTCGACAGTGCGCTGCAAAGTGCCAACGGCGACGCCCTGGCCAGTGCGATCCGCGCGCGTTTTCCGGTAGCGATGATCGATGAATTTCAGGATACCGACCCCCAGCAATACCGTATTTTTCGCCGCATATGGCACCGACAGCCGGACAGCGCACTGCTGCTGATTGGTGACCCTAAGCAGGCGATTTACGCGTTTCGCGGGGCAGATATTTTTACCTACATGAAGGCGCGCGATGAAGTGACCGCACGCTATACGCTGGATACCAACTGGCGTTCAGCGCCGGGCATGGTCCAGAGCGTAAACCGGGTGTTTAGCCAGATTGATGACGCCTTTATGTTCCGACAGATTCCTTTCCAGCCGGTAAATTCTGCACCCAAAAACCAGACGCACCGCTTTGTGGTGAAAGGCGACAATCAACCCGCAATGGCCATGTGGCTGATGGACGGTGAGGGGGTGGGAGTGGCGGATTACCAGTCCATGATGGCCGAACATTCGGCGGCGCAAATTCGTGACTGGCTCATCGCCGGGCAGGCCGGTGAGGCGCTGCTCTGTGAGGGCGAAAAATCCAGACCTTTGCAAGCATCGGATATCACCGTGCTGGTGCGCAGTCGCCACGAAGCCACGCTGATACGCGATGCCCTTGGGCTGCTTAACATTCCCTCTGTTTACCTTTCCAACCGCGACAGCGTGTTTGAAACGCCGGAAGCGCAGGAGATGCAGTGGCTGCTACAGGCCGTTCTTGCTCCCGAACGTGAAAGTGCGCTGCGAAGCGCGCTGGCGACCTCCATGCTGGGCCTGAGTGCGCTGGATATCGAAACGCTCAATAACGATGAAACCGCCTGGGATGCCGTTGTTGAGGAGTTTGCGGGATGGCGCGAATACTGGCAAAAACGTGGCGTGATGCCCATGCTGCACGCGCTGATGAGTGCGCGCCATATTGCCGAAAATCTGCTGGCGACCCCTGGGGGAGAACGGCGGTTGACGGATATTCTGCATCTGGGCGAGCTGTTACAAGAGGCCGGGACGCAGGTTGAAAGTGAACATGCACTGGTGCGCTGGTTAACACAGCGTATCGCCGAGCCGGATACCAACGCCTCCAGTGAACAACTGCGTCTGGAAAGCGACAAGCATCTGGTGAAAATCGTCACCATTCATAAATCGAAAGGTCTTGAGTATCCGCTGGTCTGGCTGCCGTTCATTGCCAATTTCCGTGTTCAGGATCAGGCCTTTTACCACGATCGTGACACCTTTGCTTCAGTGCTTGATCTGAGTGCTGCCGAGGAAAGCCTGGAACTGGCGGAAACAGAACGCCTGGCGGAAGATCTGCGCCTGCTTTATGTCGCCTTAACCCGTTCGGTCTGGCACTGCAGCCTTGGGATTGCGCCTCTGTTTCGTCGTCGCGGCGAAAAAACGGGCGACAGTGATTTCCATCTCAGTGCTTTGGGGCGTCTTATCCAGCACGGTGAACCGATGGATGCCAGCGGCCTGCGGGCGGCCATTGAAGCGCTGTGCAATGACGATATTGCGCTGTACACGCCCGGCGCGCTGGGCAACGCCCGCTGGGAGATACCGCAAAATAACACGCTCACACTTAATGCCCGACAGGTGAAGCGTGTGGTTGCCGATGACTGGCGTGTGACCAGCTATTCCGGTTTACAGCAGCGCGCTCATGGCATCGCGCAGGATTTACTGCCACGACTGGATATTGACGCGGCAGGGGAGCGCGAGTCGCTGACTGAGCCCATGCTGACGCCTCACCAGTTCCCGCGAGGCGCATCGCCGGGGACATTTTTGCATGGTTTGTTCGAAGACCTCGATTTTACCCAGCCGGTTGATGTTGACTGGGTCAGTGAAAAGCTGCAGTCAGGGGGATTTGAGGCCCACTGGCAGCCGGTTATCAGTGAGTGGATTGATGCCATTTTGCAGGTTCCGCTTGCCGATACCGGGGTGACGTTGTGCGAACTTACCGCAAAAGATAAACAGGTGGAGATGGAGTTTTACGTCCCCATTGAACAGCCTCTGCGGGCGGAAAAACTGGACGCCCTGACTCGTCATTACGATCCGCTGTCGGCGGCGTGCCCGGCGCTTGATTTTCGTGATGTGCGCGGCATGCTGAAAGGCTTTATCGACCTTGTATTCCGTCACAACGGGCGCTATTACCTGCTGGATTACAAATCCAACTGGCTGGGGGAATCCAGCGAAGCCTATACCCGTGAGGCCATGGCCAGTGCGATGCAATCACACCGCTACGACCTGCAATACCAGCTTTATACGCTGGCGCTGCACCGCTATCTGCGTCATCGCATCGCGGATTATGACTATGAGCGCTATTTTGGCGGCGTCATTTATCTGTTTCTTCGCGGCATTGAACCGGGTAATGCTGAGCAGGGGATCTTTACCGCTCGCCCTGATGTGGCGCTGATTGATGAGATGGATGCGCTGTTTGCAGCAGAATCACAGGAGGTGGCGCCATGACGATGCGTTCCCAGTTACAGGAAGCAGTGGAGCAAAAGCTGCTGCGCCCGCTTGATGCGCAGTTTGCCTTCACCGTGGCTCGCGACGATGAGCCGGCCGTGATGCTGGCGGCGGCCTTGTTAAGTCGGGATGCCGGTGAAGGGCACGTGTGTCTGCCGCTCGCTCAGCTCACGCAGGAAATGGCATCCCCCAAAACTCCGGCCCTGATGCAGGCGCTTTATGACCTGGCCGGTCGCCCGGAAAACTGGCGCGAGCTGCTGCGGATATCGGCGGCGGTGAGTGAAGGTGAGGCAACGCCAATGATCCTCGCTGGTGACCGCCTGTACCTGAACCGGATGTGGTGTAACGAGCAGCGTGTTGCCGATTTCTTTGCCCGGGTAAATCAACCGTTGGCGGTGGACGAAACTCGTCTCAAACAGGCGCTGGACGATCTTTTTCCCGCAACCGATACCATCAACTGGCAAAAGGTGGCGGCGGCCGTGGCGCTGACCCGGCGTGTTTCGGTGATATCGGGTGGGCCAGGTACCGGAAAAACCACTACCGTTGCAAAGCTGCTGTCAGCCCTGGTGCAAATGGCCGACGGCGAGCGTTGCCGGATTAGACTGGCGGCCCCGACCGGTAAAGCGGCGGCGCGTTTAACGGAATCGCTGGGTAACGCTTTGCGTCAGCTTCCGCTGACCGATGTACAAAAAGCGCTACTGCCGGATGAAGCCAGCACCCTGCACCGGTTGCTAGGGGCGGTGCCGGGCAGCCAGCGTCTGCGTCATCATGCCGGGAATCCACTGCATCTCGATGTGCTGGTGGTGGACGAAGCCTCGATGATTGACTTACCCATGCTGTCGCGGCTGATTGATGCGCTGCCAGCCCATGCGCGCGTGATTTTTCTCGGCGATCGCGACCAGCTTGCCTCGGTGGAAGCCGGGGCGGTACTGGGGGACATTTGTGCATGGGTTAACGCCGGTTTTACCGCTGAGCGCGCCGCACAGCTGTCGCGTATTACTGGATTTACCGTGCCTGCGGGAACCGGGACGGTGGCCAGCGGGCTGCGTGACAGCCTGTGCCTGCTGCAACAAAGCTACCGGTTTGGCAGCGACTCCGGCATTGGACAACTGGCGGCGGCGGTGAATCGCGGCGATAAAGCGGGAACCCGCGCCGTGTTAGCTCAGGGGTTTGCCGACATCGAGAGCAAAATGCTGCTGAGTGCAGAGGATTATCAGGTGATGATCGACGACGCGCTGGCGGGCTACGGTCATTATTTATCGCTGCTGAGGCAGGATGCGCAGCCGCAGGCGGTGATTGCCGCATTTGGCGAATACCAGCTTTTATGCGCACTGCGTGAAGGGCCATTTGGGGTGAGTGGTTTGAACGAGCGCGTTGAACTGGCGCTGGTTCGCCACAGGAGTATTTTCCGCCCGACCCAGGGACGCTGGTATCACGGGCGTCCGGTGATGGTCACCCGTAATGACTCATCGCTGGGGCTGTTTAACGGTGACATTGGTATTGCGCTTGATCAGGGGGAGGGGTGCCGCGTCTGGTTCCCGCTGCCCGATGGCAGCATGAAGTCGGTGCAGCCAAGCCGTTTACCGGAGCACGACACCGCATGGGCGATGACGGTGCATAAGTCGCAGGGGTCGGAATTCGATCACGCGGCCTTGATTCTGCCGGGTCAGTTTGTGCCGGTTGTGACGCGAGAACTGGTCTATACCGCTATCACGCGCGCGAAAAAACGCTTGTCCCTGTACGCCGATGAGCGCGTTCTCACACAGGCCATCGCCACCCGCACGGAGCGGCGAAGTGGTCTGGATGCCCTTTTTCAGGCTGAAGCATAAACGTTGCCCCACGGGTGAGGTGGGGCGGTGTTTCAGGTCAAATCCGCCATCAGCACTTTTGAACGGCGCTGGTAGTTGTACATCTCTTTTTTACTTTCCGGCAGTGAGTCAATGTCCACCGGGGTAAAGCCGCGCTCCTGGAACCAGTGAATGCTGCGGGTCGTAAGGACAAACAGCTTACTCAACCCCATCTGTTTTGCCTGAGCGGCAATTCGGTCCAGTAATATTTCACCACGCGACGAGCTTCGGTAATCCGGGTGCACCGCAACACAGGCCATTTCACCGATTTTCTCTTCCGGGAACGGGTAAAGCGCTGCACAGGCGATGGTCAGGTTATCGCGCTGCACGATGGTAAATTTGTCGATTTCCATTTCCAGCTGTTCACGGGAACGACGCACCAGAATCCCCTGCTGCTCCAGCGGGCGAATCAGCTCCAGAATACCGCCGATATCATTGATGGTGGCACGGCGGATCTGCTCGGCGCTCTCCATGACAATCTGGGTGCCGATACCGTCACGTGAGAACAATTCTTGCAACAGCGCGCCGTCTTCCTGGTAGCTGATCAGGTGGCTGCGACGCACGCCACTGCGGCAGGCTTTCATTGCGCCACGCAGAAAACGTACGGTGCCGGAGTGGTAATCGCCTTGTTCTTCCAAAGCTTCCACCCGGGCCTGCGCTTCGTTGGGGAACAGCTCGGAGACGATTTGCCCGTCTTCGTTGTATACCCCCTGCGAGGAGCAGAAGCCGATCATTTTTTCTGCTTTCAGCTTGATGGCAAGCTGGGTGGCAATCTCTTCGGAGGTGAGGTTGAAGCTTTCTCCGGTGACCGATACCGCGACCGGCCCCATCAGCACAATGGCACCGCCGTCTAACTGGCGGTGAATGGCTTCTTCATCGATACGACGAATACGCCCGCTGTGGCAGTAGTCGACGCCATCATCAACGCCAAGCGGTTGGGCGATAATAAAGTTACCGCTGACCACGTTGATATGCGCGCCCTGCAGCGGCGTGTTGTTCAGGCTCATCGACAGCCGTGCAGTGATGTCCAGTTGCAGCAGGCCTGCCGCCTGTTTCACCAGCTCGAGCGTTTTAGCATCGGTGACGCGGATATGCTGATGGTAAAGCGGTTCATGGTGATGGGCGGCGAGGTTGGCATCAATTTGCGGACGCGCGCCATAGACCACAACCAGCCGGATCCCCAGACTGTGCAGCAGGCCGATATCATTGACGATACTGGAAAAGTTTTCATGCTCAATGGCTTCGCCACCCAGCATAATGACAAAGGTTTTGCCCCGATGGGTATTAATATAGGGGACAGAGTGGCGAAATCCCTGCACCAGTTCGGTTCTACGTTCCTTTACCACGGCCAACCCTCACTGCATGATTATTCGTAAAAAGTGTATTTTTATTCTTTTGTGGCCTGATGTGCAAGCCAAAAATGCATCATCAGTTAATTAGTGCTTTTCCGAGTTAAGGCCAGCGCGGGCGACCTTTACCGTTTAATAGATGACAGTTTATGCGTCATTCGTTAAAGTTTTCGGTCAATTCTGACGTTTAATCAGTAATTCATCATTTTTGCTTTTGCTCGGGAGAGGCATGTCGGGAAGTCATAAAGCGCTAAGCCGCCGTAGATTAATTCAGGGTGCGGGGGCCATGTGGTTATTAAGCGTGAGCCAGGTCGGTCTTGCCGCCGTTAGCCAGGTGGTCGCCGTGCGCGTGTGGCCTGCATCTACCTATACCCGCGTCACCGTGGAATCTAACCGGGTAATAAAGTATCGCCAGTTTTCACTGAGCAACCCCGACAGGCTGGTGGTCGATCTTGAAGGTGTTAACCTTAACTCCGTTCTTAAAGGAATGGGCGCGCAGATCCGCAGCGACGATCCTTTCATTCAATCCGCACGTGTCGGGCAGTTTGATCCGCAAACGGTTCGTATGGTGTTTGAACTCAAGCAGGATATTAAACCGCAGCTTTTTGCCCTCGCGCCGGTCGCTGGTTTCAAAGAACGCCTGGTGATGGATCTCTACCCGGCAAACGCCAAAGATGTGCAGGATCCGCTGCTGGCGCTGCTTGAAGATTATAATCAGGGTGATTTAGAGAAGCAGGTTCCTCCGGCACAAAGCGGCCCGCAGCCGGGCAAGGCCGGGCGCGATCGTCCGATTGTTATCATGCTGGATCCCGGCCACGGCGGTGAAGATCCGGGAGCCATCGGCAAATACCGGACCCGTGAGAAGGATGTGGTGCTGCAAATTGCCCGCCGCTTGCGCGCTCTTATCGAAAAAGAAGGCAACATGAAGGCGTATATGACGCGCAATGAAGATGTCTTCATTCCGCTGAAAGTGCGCGTGGCCAAAGCGCAGAAGCAGCGCGCTGACCTGTTTGTTTCTATTCATGCGGATGCCTTCAGTAGCCGCCAGCCACACGGATCTTCCGTGTTTGCCCTCTCCACAAAAGGGGCCACCAGTACGGCGGCGAAGTATCTGGCAGAAACCCAGAACGCCTCGGATTTGATCGGTGGTGTCAGTAAGAGCGGCGACCGTTATCTCGACCATACGATGTTTGATATGGTGCAGTCGCTCACCATTAACGACAGCCTGAAATTTGGTAAAGCGGTGCTGGGCAAGCTGGGCGGCATTAATAATCTGCATAAGAATAGCGTTGAGCAGGCCGGATTCGCGGTACTCAAAGCACCAGATATTCCCTCGATCCTCGTCGAAACAGCATTTATCAGTAACGTTGAAGAGGAGCGTAAGCTCAAAACGGCGAAGTTCCAGCAGGAAGTTGCGGAGTCGATTCTGGCAGGGATTAAGGCGTACTTTGCCGATGGCGCGACGCTGGCAAGAAGAGGGTAACGAGGTGGCGCTGAGAGGCGCCATGTTTTAGGACCGTAAAAACAAAAAAACACCCGTTAAGGTGTTTATTGTGTTGGTTGCGGGGGCCGGATTTGAACCGACGACCTTCGGGTTATGAGCCCGACGAG
>CAUSEC010000011.1:0-138911 GCA_963530515.1 uncultured Enterobacteriaceae bacterium
CGTTGTTCCGTGTCAGTGGAGGCGCAGTATAGGGATTTATTTCGGGCTGACAAGTGCTAAATTCAAAAAACTTTTTAACCGTCTCTTTTTTGCGCAAAACATCACTAAACGGCCAGTTTTTCAAGCGTTCCGAACCCATAACGCTGCAATACGGGCAGTAAAAGCACCGTTTCAGGCGTCACTGCCATGCAATATGCTACATTTTCATCTGCTGATTTTGCATCTGGCGCTTCATGCTCCAGGAGCCAGGCAGTACGGCGTGCAATTGCCGCCCCAGAATCAATGAGGCGCGTTCCCTCCGGCAGCACTTCCAGTAGTTCATGTTGCAGTAAAGGAAAGTGAGTGCAGCCTAATACCACCGTATCTGGCGGTTCGGCCATACGCAGCCATGGGCGCAGGATCTTCTTTAACTCATCAAGCGGTACGGGCTTACCGTGCAGTTTAGCTTCAGCAAGTTCAACCATCTCCGCGGAACCCAGCATTTCGATTTTGCATTCATTGGCAAAGCGCGCAATCAGCTCATGGGTATAAGGCCGCTTCACCGTCGCCCTGGTTGCCAGCAGACCCACCACGCCGTTCGCCGTTAAGCGAGCCGCAGGCTTGATTGCGGGTACAACGCCCACAACAGGGAAGGAGAATTTTTCGCGCAAGGCAGGGAGAGAAACGGTACTGGCGGTGTTACAGGCGATAACGGCAAGGGAGAGCGGGTATTGGGCCTGAACGGCAGTGACGATTTCAACCACGCGTTCAACAATAAACTCTTCGCTCTTTTCCCCATAAGGAAAGGCAACGTTATCGAAGGTATAGATGTAATGCAGATCCGGCAGGAGATGCCGGATCTCGTCATAAACCGATAACCCACCGACGCCAGAATCAAACACCAGCACGGTGGGCCGCAGTTTAGAAGGTGTAGCTGCCAGACAAGGTATATTCTCGTCCTGCAGTTTGGTAGCCATAAGCTGTCTCGTAGTCTTTATCGAACAGGTTAGCTACTTTACCACGAACGGTCAGGTGAGAGGTCACTGGATATGACGCAGAAAAATCAACGGTACTGTAGCTTGGCAGAACGCGTTGCTCAGGATTGTACGTTGAGGTTCTGTTGTCATAGCGCTTACCGAAGTATTCCCAGGCCAGGTTCATATCCACATCGAATACCGACCAGTCAAGTTGATACTTCGCCTGACGTTTAGCGCGACGTGGCAGCACTTCGTTCGTTTCATCATCACGCGGGTCAATATATTGCAGTGTGACGCGATGCGAGAAGATGCCGGTATCGACGCTACCCGTCCACTCCACACCTTTAATCGTGGCAGAGTTAATGTTGTAGTAAGCGGTGTTGCTATACGTAATGAGGTTATCAATCTCATAGCGATAAGCAGACAGACGCCAGTCAAGCGGCCCGGTCAGCCCTTCAACGCCCGCTTCCCATTGTTTAGACTCTTCCGGTTTCAGATCCGGGTTAGAGGCAATACCAAAACGCTTCGCACCGAACTGCTGACCCAGTGACGGCGCCAGGAAACCTGTACCGTAGGATACCGTCAGGCGGTAGTTTTCCACGAACTCCCAACCCGCAGCGGTCTGCCAGGTACCGTGCCAGCCGAATTCATCATCTTTATCTTCACGACCGGACGCTTCAAGCGTGACATCACCAAACTGCTGCAAGCCAGACAAATACAGGCCGGTGTTATCACGGTCGTAGGCTTCGCGGGTCGTTTTGTTGGATGAAACCAGGCGCTCCTGCTTCCAGTCCACACCGGCACTGACTGAACCTTTACCTACCGCAATATTATTCGCCCACTGGATATAACGCTGTTCCATATCATCCAGCGTCGTGCCATCTTCATAACGACCGTAGATGCTGCTGTAGTTGTAGTCTTTGCTTTTCTGGTAACTCGCGACCAACTGGGATGAATAAATATCCTGATTGAAGCTCAGCCCCGTGTCCCAGCCCTGGCTGTACAGCTGACGCTCATCCGCGCTGTACTCCGGCAGATACGGCGGGCTACCCAGGTCATAGTCCACATTATTTGTGAAGCTGTACCCACGGAAGAAACCGTCGAAATTGTCGTTGAATTTGTGCTGCAGGCTGCCCCAGAACGTTTTGTTACGGTAGCCGTCTCGATCAGCGTCGTGATCCCATGAAGAATCGGGCTGCACGTTAAAGCCACGGGTGCTGGTATAGGAGCCGGCGGCGGTCGCCACGGTGTCGCCAAAGCGTTGACGAGCCGTACCATCCAGCGTCTGGTAGCCCTTTGAGCCAACACTTGCGTTAATCTGCGATTGCTCGCTGCCGGACTGCGTGATGACGTTAACCACCCCGCCAATCGCACCGGAACCGTACACCGTCGAGCGAGGGCCACGGATGTACTCGACGCGCTGAACTAAAGAAAGAGGGATCTGGTTTAGCTCCGGATCATTCGATATACCCGAGCGTGCAACGGGCACACCATCGATCAGCAGCAGAAGATGTTTTGCTTCCGTGCCACGCACATAAACAGAGGCGGTCTGACCCATGCCACCGTTCTGTGCAATATCAATACCCGGCAGACGACGAAGCACATCGACTAACGAACGTGACTGCCAGCGATCGATATCGTCGCGGGTGACCACTTCCGTCGGCGCCAGTACGGTTTTAGCCGGTTGTTGAAAACGATTTGCTGTCACCACCAGAGTGTCTGAGTTGCTGTCCTGCGCCCAGCCAGAAAATGCCGTGACGGAGAGAGCCGTCAGCAGCGAAGCTTTTTTAATCATTGTGTGAGCATCCACATAATAAGAAGGATGCCGCAGGTACCATCAGTAGCTCGCGACGATGACACCAAATGCGACGTAATTCCGGCAGGTCTTCGGGCTCGGGGGTACTACAAGATGATGACTTCCCACTTTATATAAGCAGTGTCTGCTTTCGCTATCATCCCACCTTTCCTTACCGCTGCGCGTCAGCCCCAGATTCACACTGGGTTCCCTTTTAACTCACAGGACCGGAACAGGGATGCTACATTCAGAAACATATAGATGTCCAGACTGCTATGAGAGGAATCGAAAAAACATCCGCTACTGGACATCCCCTGAGCAATCCCTACAATCCCCGCGTTATTCTTAATCATTCAGGAAATACGATGACACCCGAACACCTGCCAACAGAACAGTACGAAGCGCAACTGGCCGAGAAAGTCGTGCGTCTGCAATCAATGATGACGCCCTTCTCCGCGCCCGTACCCGAGGTGTTCCGTTCACCGGTCAGCCACTACCGTATGCGCGCCGAATTCCGCATCTGGCATGATGGCGATGACCTGTACCACATCATTTTCGATCAACAGACCAAAAGCCGTATCCGCGTCGACAGTTTCCCGGCGGCGAGCGAACTGATTAATCAGTTGATGAAAGTGCTGATGGAGAACCTGCGTGAGAACAAAACCCTGCGCCACAAGCTCTTTCAGATTGATTATCTGACCACCATGAGCAATCAGGCCATTGTCTCCCTGCTGTACCACAAAAAGCTGGATGAAGAATGGCGTGAAGAGGCGACCCGCCTGCGTGATGCCCTGCGCGCGCAAAACCTGAATGTGCACCTGATTGGCCGTGCAACCAAAACCAAAATCGAGCTGGACCAGGACTTTATCGATGAGCGCCTGCCCGTTGGCGGCAAAGAGATGATTTACCGCCAGGTGGAAAACAGCTTCACGCAGCCCAATGCGGCCATGAACGTACAGATGCTGGAGTGGGCGCTGGGCGCGACGAAAGGCTCAACCGGGGATCTGCTGGAGTTGTACTGCGGCAACGGCAACTTCTCGCTGGCACTGGCGCGCAATTTCGACCGCGTGCTGGCAACGGAAATCGCCAAACCGTCGGTGGCTGCTGCCCAGTTCAACATCGCAGCAAACCATATCGATAACGTGCAGATTATTCGTATGTCGGCAGAAGAGTTCACTCAGGCAATGAACGGTGTTCGCGAGTTCAACCGCCTGCAGGGGATTGATTTGAAGAGCTATCAGTGTGAGACGATTTTCGTCGATCCGCCGCGCAGTGGGCTGGACAGTGAAACCGAGAAGATGGTGCAGGCTTATCCACGGATTTTGTACATTTCCTGTAACCCGGAAACCCTGTGCAAAAACCTGGAAACATTAAGCCAGACGCACCGGGTGGAACGTCTGGCCTTGTTCGATCAGTTCCCCTATACGCACCATATGGAGTGCGGGGTGCTGCTGACTGCGAAATCAGCTGTATAACCTGTTTGTTGGCCTGATGGCACTTCGCTTATCAGGCCTACGGTCTTACAGTCCCTGATTGCGGTTACGCATCCGGTAGCCAATCCAGAACACCAGAATCACCGACAGGACAGCCGGGAAGAAGTTAGAGCCGATGTCCGGGTATTCCGCACGCACCACGGTGCTGTAAAGCAGCACGCCAAGAATAAAGCAGGCGGCAGCAAGACCGGGCAGCCCCACAGGCATGGTGCGATTTTGATAGCGCTGATGCAGGCAATAAACCGTCAGCACCAGTGAAATAATGGGAAATACAGAGAAAGGCACGATGGAGCTGAAAATCGCTGCAAAGGTGCCATTAATGGATAAACCAGCGATCAACGCCAGCAACAACGTACCTTTATCTTGACCTGACTGTTTCATTACTCATCCTTCACTCGTCGGTTTGATGTGCCACTTTTTCTTGTTCGCGGCGATACCAGTAATATGCACCTTTGGAAATCATCCGCAGTTGCAATACCAGTCGCTCTTCTAATTGCCGGCGTTGTTCAACGCTCACATCCAGTGCCTCAGCGCCTGCACTGAAAACAATCGTCACCATCGCCTCAGCCTGCGCTTCGGTGAACGCCCTCGGCATATGGTTTTCGAGTTCAAGATAATCGGCAAGTTCCGCAATAAAATGCTGAATCTCACGGGCGACAGCCGCACGGAATGCCGCCGACGTCCCGGAACGTTCGCGTAACAGTAGCTGGAAAGCGTTGGGGTTATTGCCGATAAACTCCATAAATGTCGACACGGAGGTGCGGATAACGCTGCCACCTTTGGCGATACGCTGACGTGCCTGGCGCATCAGCTGGCGCAGCATCAAACCGCTTTCGTCGACCATAGTCAGGCCGAGTTCATCCACATCGCGGAAATGACGATAAAAGGACGTGGGGGCAATACCCGCTTCACGCGCAACCTCGCGCAAACTCAGGCTGGCGAAACTCCGCTCAGCGCTCAGTTGACTAAATGCAGCTTCAACCAGCGAACGCCGGGTTCTCTCTTTTTGTTGCGCTCTTACGCCCATCACGATGCTTGAATCCTTCCGCAGACCTGCTGGCACTATACCAGAGAATAAAACTAACCGGATTGTACTGGATTGTGAATGATTGTTTACGAGGTCTTTCTGCTTTCGTGCACGAAAAAAGCACAACGATAATTGGGTTATCCCGCCGTTGATGTTACTATTATGTTGCTTTTATGTATAAGAACAGGTAAGCCTTGCCATGCCACATTCCTACGATTACGACGCAATAGTTATAGGCTCAGGCCCGGGCGGCGAAGGTGCTGCTATGGGTCTGGTTAAACAGGGTGCCCGGGTAGCGGTCATTGAGCGCTACCATAACGTGGGCGGCGGCTGCACCCACTGGGGAACTATCCCCTCTAAAGCCCTTCGCCACGCCGTCAGCCGCATTATCGAATTCAATCAAAACCCGTTATACAGCGACCACACCCGCATTCTTCGCTCCTCGTTTGCCGATATTTTGAATCATGCAGACAGCGTGATTAACCAGCAAACACAGATGCGCCAGGGCTTCTACGAGCGTAACCGCTGTGAAATCCTGCAGGGAAATGCGCACTTCGTTGATCCCCATACGCTGGCGCTGGAGTGCCCGGATGGATCGGTTGAGACCTTAACGGCTGAGAAGTTTGTTATCGCCTGCGGTTCACGCCCGTACCATCCGGCGGACACCGATTTTGCGCACCCACGCATTTACGACAGCGACTCCATCCTTAATATGCATCACGAACCTCGCCACGTGATCATCTACGGTGCCGGGGTGATCGGCTGCGAATATGCGTCGATCTTCCGGGGAATGAACGTCAAAGTCGATCTGATCAACACCCGCGATCGCCTGCTGGCCTTCCTCGATCAGGAAATGTCGGATTCGCTGTCTTACCACTTCTGGAACAGCGGTGTGGTTATCCGCCATAACGAAGAGTATGAGCGCATCGAAGGCATGGACGACGGTGTGATTATGCACCTGAAATCCGGCAAGAAAGTGAAAGCGGACTGCCTGCTCTACGCCAACGGCCGCACCGGTAATACGGACAGCCTGAAGCTGGAAAACATCGGTCTGGACGCAGACGGGCGCGGTCAGTTGAAGGTCAACAGCATGTACCAGACCGCACTACAGCATATCTACGCAGTCGGTGACGTGATTGGTTACCCGAGCCTGGCGTCTGCCGCTTATGACCAGGGCCGCATTGCCGCACAAGCAATGATGAAAGGTGAAGCCACCGCGCATCTGATTGAAGATATCCCGACCGGGATCTACACCATTCCTGAAATCAGCTCTGTGGGCAAAACCGAGCAACAGCTGACGGCAATGAAAGTGCCTTATGAAGTGGGCCGGGCGCAGTTTAAACACCTGGCGCGCGCGCAAATCGTGGGCATGAGCGTGGGCACGCTGAAAATCCTGTTCCACCGTGAAACCAAAGAGATTTTAGGCATTCATTGCTTTGGGGAGCGCGCGGCCGAAATCATTCACATCGGCCAGGCGATTATGGAGCAGAAAGGCGGTGGTAACACGATTGAGTACTTTGTTAACACCACCTTTAACTACCCGACCATGGCGGAAGCCTATCGGGTAGCCGCGTTAAACGGCTTAAACCGCCTGTTTTAACGCGCTGTCGAAGTGGCCATCCATTGCACCACGGATGGCCTCTGCCAGCTGCTCATAACGGTTACGCAGCGGCGAACCCGGGCGGTAAACCAGCCCAACGGTACGCCGGGGTTCCGGTTTGATGCAGGGCAGATAAACCACGCCGTCGCGCTCGCGCTCACGTGGAACCGCCAGCGCAGGCAGCAGAGTGATTCCGCTTCCGGCAGCGACCATGTTACGCAGCGTTTCAAGACTGGTGGCCCGGAAATGGGTGTCCTCTTCGGCACCCGCTTCAAAGCAGAAGCCCATCGCCTGATCGCGCAGACAGTGCCCATCTTCCAGCATCAGCAATTTCTCACCGGCCAGATCGCCCATCGGAACGCGGTCGCGACTAGCCCATGGATGGTCGGCATAAATCGCCAGCATCATCGGCTCATCAAACAGTGGCACTTCGATAAAGGCTTCACTCTCTTTCACCAGTGCAAGAATGGCGCAGTCGAGTTTACCGCTGTCCAGTTGCGCCAGTAATTGATGGGTTTGTGCTTCGTGCAGATACATTTCCAGCTTCGGGAACGTCTGATGCAGCAAAGGGATAATATGCGGCAGCAGATAAGGTCCAACGGTGGGGATTAAACCAATATGCAGTGGGCCGGACATCGCTTCCCCCTGCTGGCTTGCCATCTCCTTGAGCACTTTGACCTCACGCAACACAGTGCGCGCCTGATCCACCAGCAACAGACCGGCCTGCGTAAACAAGACTTTGCGGCTGGTGCGCTCTAACAGCATCACACCAAGCTCATCTTCCAGTTTACGTATTTGCCCGCTCAGAGTTGGCTGGCTGACATGGCAGGAATCCGCTGCACGGCGAAAATGGCGGTGTTCAGCTAACGCCACCAGATATTCAAGATCACGAATATTCATTATTCATCCTCCGTCGCCACGATAGTTCATGGCGATAGATAGAATAGCAATGAACGATTATCCCTATCAAGCGTTCTGTACAATAATTAGCACAAGAAACGAAGCGGTCAACATTACCCTTGATGCCACTGCCTCTATCTCTCTGAACAACTAAAGCCAACGTGAACATTTGCGGACCCCGTGTCCGCTTTTTTTTTGCGTAAAAAAGCCCAACACCAGGTTGGGCTCATTTGCTCCCTCTCCCGACGGGAGAAGGTTGGGATGAGGGCATCAGCCCGCAGAGGATTAGACCAAACGCCCTTTCGCATCCGCAATCGCCTGCGCCACCTGTTGCGGAGAGACCCCGCCTTTTGCAGCACGCTTGTCCAGGCAGGATTGCAGTGACAGGATCGGATAAACATCATCGGCGATAACCGCACTGAATTTCTGCAAATCGGTAAGCGTCAGATCTTCCAGTGGTTTGCCCTGACGAATAGCTTCCACCACCGCTTCGCCCACAATATGGTGCGCTTCACGGAACGGCACGCCTTTGGCGACCAGGTAATCAGCCAGTTCAGTGGCGTTCGCATAGCCCTGCTGCGCCGCTTCCTGGCAACGCGGGCGTTTCACCTGAATACCGTCGAGTACCAGTGCGGCCATGTGCAGACAGTCCAGCCAGGTGTCGAGCGCATCAAACAGCCCTTCTTTGTCTTCCTGCATATCTTTGTTGTAGGCCAGCGGGAGACCCTTCAGGGTCATCATCATGCCGGTCAATGCACCCTGTACGCGCCCGCATTTACCACGGATAAGCTCCAGCGCATCCGGGTTTTTCTTCTGCGGCATCAAAGATGAACCCGAAGTCACACGGTCAGACAGCTCCACAAACCCGGCTTCACCGGTGTTGAAGAAGATCAGGTCTTCGGCGAAACGAGACAAGTGCACCATGCTAATAGAAGCATCGGACAACAGTTCCAGCACGTGGTCACGGTCAGAAACGCTGTCCAGACTGTTGCGGGTCGCGGACGCAAAGCCCAGCCATCCCGCCAGCTGTTCACGATCGATTTCATAGGCGGTACCCGCCAGCGCGCCGCAGCCCAGAGGACTCACGTCCAGGCGCTTAAGGGCATCCTGCAGACGACTCTCATCACGCGCCAGCATCTCAACGTAAGCCAGGCACCAGTGTGCGAAGGTCACCGGCTGCGCACGTTGCAAGTGAGTGTAACCCGGCATCACGGCATCCTGGTTAGCCTGTGCCGTTTCCACCAGCGCGCTTTGCAGCTGACGGCATGCGGCCAGAATCTCCACTACCGTGTCTTTACACCACAGTTTGAGATCGGTCGCGACCTGGTCGTTACGGCTACGCCCGGTGTGCAGCTTTTTGCCCAGCTGACCCACTTTGTCGATCAGTTTGCCTTCAACCCAGCTATGGATATCTTCCGCATCGCTCTCGAGGATCTGCTGCGGATTCGCCTGCACTTCCTGGAGTAACACATTTAATGCTTCTTCAAGTTGCAGCTGCTCATCATGGGTTAACACGCCCACGGTGACCAGTGCTTTGGACCAGGCCACAGAGCCAACGATATCCTGCTCCGCCAGGCGATAGTCAAAGCGCAAAGAGTCGTTGAACTGTTTGAACCGTTGATCCGCGGCCTGTGAAAAACGCCCACCCCAAAGTGCCATAACGTGCTTCCTTAAATTCATTTCGTTCTGATATTTATGCCGGATGGCGCTACGCTTATCCGGCCTACAAGATTGATTACGCTAAAATACGGGTACCAATCGGCGTACCGTTAAACAGCGCAGGCAGTTGTTCTGCATGACGCCAGGAGGCGATATCCACCGGGCGGTTCAGCGCGCGGGCTGCATCCAGCGCCGCGTTCACCTTCACAATCATGCCGTCAGTGATAATGCCCTGCGCAATAAGCTGCTCCGCTTTCGCCGCGGTCATTTCAGCAATGCGCTGGCCTTTGCCGTCCAGAATACCACTCACGTCGGAGAGCAGAATCAAATCCGCCCCCAGGGTTGCCGCCAGCGCCGTCGCGGCCTGGTCTGCATTGACGTTCATCAAGCGACCATCGTCGGTCACGCCGATAGAGCTGATAACCGGCAGGAAGCCGCCATCCAGCAGAGCGTTCACCAGTTTCGGTGAACCCGGCAGCGCCTGGCCAACATGGCCCAGCTCTTTATCCAGCTGGGTCACTTTCACGCTGTCACCGTCGCCCAGGAACAGGCCAACGGAGGCAATCTTGTGTTTCTTCGCCCAGGCCAGCAGGGTTTTGTTCGCCGTGCCCGCCAGCGCACCGGTAATAATGTCGATTTGATCGGCAGGCGTGACGCGCAGACCGTTTTTCTTGGTCACCGGCAGATTGAGCTTTTTCATCAGCTCATCCACCACACAGCCGCCGCCGTGCACAATCACCAATGGGCGGTCGTGGGATTCGCGGTAATTCACCAGCGCGGTAAACAGACGCTCCAGCGCTTCTTCACTATCCAGCAGTACGCCACCGAGTTTAATAATTAATGGATTCATCATCACGCCTGCACTTAATTAGATAAGAGACTGGGTTTCAGCATAGCCGAAACGAATATTTGCACACTGCACGGCCTGCGCAGCCGCACCTTTCAATACGTTATCTTCCGTCGCGACCACGATCAGGTGTTCATCCTGCACCGCAAAACCAATATCACAGAACGGCAGACCCACCACGTTTTTGAGCGCCGGAACGCCTTTGTCATACAAGCGCACCAGTGGTTTGTGGCTGTAGGCCTGCTGGTAAATCTCGGCAATTTGCGCGTGCGTGACGCCAGGCTTCAGGCGGCAGGTGATGTTTTCCAGAATGCCACGCGCGAAGTTACCCAGATGCGGAGTGAAGATCACCTGCGCACCGAGGTGGGTCGTGATTTCCGGGTGATGGCGATGGTTGAACACACCGTACGGCTGCAGGCTGACTTCGCAGAAGCTGTTGGAGAGCGCGGCTTTACGCCCTGCGCCACTCACGCCGCTGGTCGCGTTAATCACCGGCCACTGGTTGAGATCCAGCACGCCCGCGTCAATCAGCGGTTTAAGAGAGAGTTGTGCTGCCGTTGGGTAGCAGCCCGGCACGGCGATGAGATTCGCGTCCTTCAGCGCATCAGTGCTCCACTCCGCCAGCCCATAAACTGCCTGCGCGAGCAGGTCGGGATGCTGATGGGTGAAACCGTAGAATTTTTCATAGAACGCGGGATCGTTAACACGAAACGCACCAGAGAGATCAAACACCACGCAGCCTGCGGCGAGGAATTGCGGCGCCAGGTCGTGGCTCACTTCATGAGCCGTCGCCAGGAACACCACATCAACGCCTTCAACGAACTCGCTGATATCTGACATCGGCTGCAACGGCAAATCGACAATGCCTTTCAACTGCGGATGTAAATCGGAGACTAATTTTCCTGCATCATTGCTTTGCGCTGAAACCGTCAAAGCGGTTATGTTCATATGAGGATGGCGATTTACATAGGTCACTAGCTCTGCGCCGGCGTAGCCGCTGGCACCCACAATTAACGTGTTCAACATCGGGGCAGTCTACCTTCTTAGTGCGTCAAGTTTGCCAGGGAGTGATTCGGCATCAATCCCACGTCGCTCTGTAAAGGCGCCGAATGGGTTCCTTTACGCTCAACATTAATGTATTTTTATTCACTATTAATGCATGAATATTGATACTATCACGAACTCAGGTATGTCAACAATGAAAATGAATTTGCCGCCATTTATCGAGATTTACCGCGCCCTGATTGGCACTCCGTCCATCAGCGCAACGGAAGAATCCCTTGATCAAAGCAATGCTTCTTTAATCAATCTGCTGGCAGGGTGGTTTGGCGACCTCGGGTTCAAGGTGGAAGTGCAGCCCGTTCCCGGCACCCGTAACAAGTTTAACCTGTTAGCCAGTATTGGCGAGGGAGCCGGTGGCCTTCTGTTAACCGGCCACACCGACACCGTCCCGTTCGACGACGGTCGCTGGACGCGCGACCCCTTCACCCTGACGGAACACGACAACAAACTTTACGGCCTGGGCACGGCGGACATGAAAGGCTTCTTCGCTTTCATCCTGGATGCCCTGCGTGATGTTGATGTGACACAGCTGAAAAAGCCCCTCTATGTGCTGGCGACCGCCGACGAAGAAACCAGCATGGCCGGCGCACGCTACTTTGCAGAAAACACCCAGCTGCGCCCGGATTGCGCGATTATCGGCGAGCCAACCTCTTTACAGCCCGTGCGTGCCCACAAAGGCCACATCTCCAGCGCCATCCGCATTCTTGGGCAATCGGGTCATTCAAGCGATCCAGCGCGTGGCGTTAACGCCATCGAACTGATGCATGACGCCATCGGCCACATTCTTCACCTGCGCGATAACCTTAAAGAGCGTTATCACTACGACGCGTTCACTGTGCCGTACCCAACGCTGAACCTCGGCAGCATTAACGGCGGCGACGCCTCCAACCGTATCTGCGCCTGCTGCGAGCTGCACATGGACATTCGTCCGCTGCCGGGCATGACCCTCAACGATCTGAACGGCCTGCTTGAAGAAGCATTAGAGCCGGTCAGCAGCCGCTGGCCGGGTCGCCTGACCGTATCCGAACTGCATCCGCCGATTCCAGGTTACGAATGCCCGCCGGATCATCAACTGGTCGAAGTGGTCGAAAAATTGCTGGGCGTGGAGACGGAAGTGGTGAACTACTGCACCGAAGCACCGTTTATCCAGACCCTGTGCCCGACGCTGGTGTTAGGCCCAGGCTCGATTAATCAGGCCCATCAGCCTGATGAATATCTTGAAACACGCTTCATCAAACCCACCCGCGAGTTAATCACGCAGGTGGTGCATCACTTCTGCTGGCACTGATCCACACCCTCCTCACCCCACTCAATCGCCGCCGGGGTGAGGAGAAAACGCAGTGACGCTGTTCACATTTCCATAAGCAACGCTTATCAGCCGCAAAGCGAATTAAATTTCGTAAATTCGCACCATTTATTCGTTTGCTGAACCGATTTCGCCGCAATTGACGCCGTGGGTTTTACGTGGCTTTATAAAAGGCGGTGTCTGATATCTATCCGTTTCACGTTGCGGGACGGTGGATATAACAAAATAAAATGAGATGGGGTGTCTGGGTTAACATGAACGAACAATATTCCGCTTTGCGTAGTAATGTCAGTATGCTCGGCAAGCTGCTGGGGGATACCATCAAGGATGCGTTGGGAGAGCACATTCTTGAACGGGTCGAAACAATCCGTAAGCTGTCCAAATCTTCACGCGCTGGTAATGAGGCTAACCGTCAGGAGTTGCTCAACACGCTGCAAAACCTGTCAAATGATGAACTGCTGCCGGTCGCTCGCGCCTTCAGCCAGTTTCTGAATCTTGCCAATACCGCTGAGCAATACCACAGCATTTCGCCAAAAGGCGAAGCCGCAAACAACCCGGAAGTGATTGCTCGTACGCTGCGTAAACTGAAAGACCAACCCGATCTCAACGAAGCGGCCATCAAGAAAGCCGTTGAATCGCTGTCGCTGGAGCTGGTGCTGACCGCCCACCCGACAGAGATCACCCGCCGTACGCTGATCCACAAAATGGTGGAAGTGAACAACTGCTTAAAGCAGCTGGATAACACCGATATCGCCGACTATGAGCGCCACCAGCTGATGCGCCGCCTGCGCCAGCTTATCGCGCAGTCCTGGCATACCGATGAAATCCGTAAACATCGCCCGAGCCCGGTCGACGAAGCCAAATGGGGCTTTGCGGTTGTCGAAAACAGCCTGTGGGAAGGTGTGCCTAACTATCTTCGCGAGCTCAACGAACAGCTCGAAGAGAACCTGAATTACAAACTGCCAGTCGATTTCGTACCGGTCCGCTTTACCTCCTGGATGGGTGGCGACCGCGACGGCAACCCGAACGTGACCGCAGAAATTACCCGTCACGTCCTGCTGCTGAGCCGCTGGAAAGCGACCGATCTGTTCCTGAAAGATATTCAGTTGCTGATCTCTGAGCTGTCGATGGTCGAATGTACCGACGAGCTTCGTGAACTGGCCGGTGCCGAAGGCGCGCAGGAGCCGTATCGCTATCTGATGAAAAAACTGCGCGGCCAGCTGATGGCAACGCAGGCCTGGCTGGAAGCGCGCCTGAAAGGCCAGCGCTTGCCGAAACCAGAAGGTCTGCTGAGCCAGAACGAACAGCTTTGGGAACCGCTGTACGCCTGTTACAAATCTCTGCAAGCCTGCGGTATGGGCATCATCGCCAATGGTGAATTGCTCGATACCCTGCGCCGCGTGAAATGTTTTGGCGTGCCGCTGGTGCGTATTGACGTTCGTCAGGAAAGCACTCGTCACACCGAAGCGCTGGGCGAACTGACCCGTTACCTGGGTATCGGCGATTATGAAAGCTGGTCCGAAGCCGACAAACAGGCATTCCTGATCCGCGAGCTGAACTCCAAGCGTCCTCTGCTACCGCGTAACTGGGAGCCGAGCAATGAAACCCTCGAGGTGCTCAGGACCTGCAAAGCGATCGTTGATGCGCCGAAAGGATCGGTTGCCGCCTACGTGATCTCCATGGCGAAGACCCCGTCCGACGTTCTGGGTGTGCACCTGCTGCTGAAAGAAGCCGGTATCGACTATGCGCTGCCGGTCGCGCCGCTGTTTGAAACCCTCGATGACCTGAACAATGCTGATGACGTGATGACCCAGTTGCTGAACATCGACTGGTATCGCGGCTTTATCCAGGGCAAACAGATGGTCATGATTGGCTATTCCGACTCCGCAAAAGACGCGGGCGTGATGGCGGCTTCCTGGGCGCAGTACCAGGCGCAGGATGCGCTGATCAAAACCTGCGAAAAAGCAGGCATCGAACTGACGCTGTTCCACGGTCGCGGCGGTTCCATTGGCCGTGGTGGTGCGCCCGCTCACGCAGCCCTGCTTTCTCAACCGCCGGGTAGCCTGAAAGGCGGCCTGCGTGTCACCGAACAGGGCGAGATGATTCGCTTCAAATACGGTCTGCCGGAAGTCACTATCAGCAGCCTGTCGCTCTACACCAGCGCCATTCTGGAAGCGAACCTGCTGCCACCGCCGGAGCCGAAAGACGGCTGGCGTGACATCATGGACGAGCTGTCAGACATCTCCTGCGAGATGTACCGTGGCTACGTGCGTGAAAACAAAGACTTCGTGCCGTACTTCCGCTCTGCCACACCAGAACAGGAGCTGGGCAAATTGCCGCTTGGCTCCCGTCCGGCTAAACGCCGCCCAACCGGTGGCGTGGAGTCCCTGCGTGCGATTCCGTGGATCTTCGCCTGGACGCAGAACCGCCTGATGCTCCCGGCCTGGCTGGGTGCCGGTGCCGCACTGCAAAAAGTAGTGGAAGATGGCAAACAGAGCGATCTGGAAGCCATGTGCCGCGACTGGCCGTTCTTCTCTACTCGCCTGGGCATGTTGGAAATGGTCTTCTCCAAAGCCGACCTGTGGCTGGCGGAGTACTACGATCAGCGCCTGGTCTCCCCGGAACTGTGGAAGCTGGGTTCAGAGCTGCGTAAGCTGCTCGAAGCGGACATCAACGTGGTGCTGGCTATCGCGAACGACTCCCATCTGATGGCTGATTTGCCATGGATTGCCGAGTCCATCCAGCTGCGTAACATCTACACCGACCCGTTAAACGTGCTGCAGGCCGAACTGCTGCATCGTTCGCGTAAAGCGGAAGAGGAAGGTAAAGAGCCGGATCGCCGCGTCGAGCAGGCGTTGATGGTGACCATCGCGGGTGTTGCAGCGGGTATGCGTAATACGGGCTAACCCTCACAGCATCGAGCAAAAGGCCACACCGGGTGTGGCCTTTTTTTATGCTGCCAGTTAAGGTTGTGCGGTTCGCAAGCCAGGATAAGAAAACCATGAATTACGACGTCAGCCACCTCCTCTCCCGCCTGATTAGCGGCCCGACGCCCCTGCGCCAAATCTGCTTCTCAGGTGCAGCCGGGCCCGCACCGTCGCTCGCCTTGCAGGTGGATTTCCCGCGTCTGGAAATCGTGCTGGAGGGCGTGCTGGACGATCTGGGTATCGCTGGCGAGACGCCGCTGATGGTAGAACAGGATGTGCTGTATGTTCCGGCAGGAAGCTGGAATTTCCCGCAGTGGTCCACGCCCGCCACCACGCTGAGCATCATGTTTGGCAAGCAACAGCTGGGATTTAGCGTGACGCGCTGGGACGGCGAAGAACTGTATAATTTAACAAAACAGCATGTTGCCCGCCGTGGGCCGCGTATCGGCTCCTTCCTTTTGCAAACGCTCCATGAAATACAAATGCAGCCGAAAGAGCAGCAAACCGCCCGTTTAATTGTGGCAAGCCTGCTCAGCCACTGCCACGACCTGCTCGGCAGCCAGATTCAAACTGCATCCAAAAGTCAGGCACTTTTCGAAGCCATTCGCGACTATATCGACGAACATTACGCCATGCCGCTGACCCGCGAATCCGTGGCACAGTCTTTTTATATCTCCCCCAACTACCTCTCCCACCTTTTCCAGAAGACCGGCACCGTTGGTTTTAATGAATACCTCAATCACACCCGCCTCGAACACGCCAAAGCACTGCTCAAGGGTTATGATCTCAAAGTGAAAGAGGTCGCGCACACCTGCGGGTTTGTGGACAGCAACTATTTCTGCCGCCTGTTTCGTAAAAACACCGAGCGTTCGCCGTCAGAATATCGCCGGCAGTATCACAGCCAGCTCACTGAAAAGAAGACTATTCCAGAATAAGTCGGGTGTGCTGAGGGGCAGAGAGGAGCTTTCGCGTCGCGACCATCACGCGCTGAGGATCGCGCAAAAAGAGGTTAATGCCTGACTGAATAGAACGGCAGTGGGTAAATCTTTCCGCACCGGCAAGTTCAATGTCTGTTATGAGCAAAACGACATCGGCACGGCTGATGTCTTCTTCCGTCAGGCGATTCTCTGTACCCAGCGCGCCCTGGGTTTCAATCTTAATACTCCATTTTTCCAGCTGGCAGAGCTTTTCCAGCCGTTCAGCGGCCATATAGGTATGCGCCACACCGCTCACGCAAGCGGTCACGGCGACCAAATGTTTGACGGGTGCACCTGGCATATTAGCCTCCCACGGTTACCTGGAACCCGGCACACTCCGCCATCGCGCGAAGCCTTGCCATCTCTTGCACTGAGGGTGCAGGAACATCTTTCATCAACCACTGCTGCCCGAGCAGGCGGTACTTAGGCTCTCCATACTGATGGAACGGCAACAGGTGGATTTGCTTCAAGCCCAGCGATGACAACAATGTTAGCGCACGCTGTAGATTTTCGTCATTCAGCGTGTAGCCTGGAATCAGCGGAATTCGGGGGATGACGTTGATATTTTCCCTCACCAGTAACTGTAAATTCGCCAGCACGCGGGGCTGATTCATCTTCACCACTGTACGGGCCAAAACCGGATCCATAATTTTGAGGTCAAACAACACTTCATCACAGGCTTTCGCCAGTGAAAGCAATCTGCCCGGCGGCGCATCCCCCGCCGTTTCAATTGCACGCTGAACGCCCCAGCGCTGCAGGCGCTGCAAGAATCGCGTGGCGAAAGGGGCCTGCATCAGCACCTCACCACCGGAAAGCGTAACGCCTCCACCGGAGGTACGAAAGAACACATCGTCTTTCATCACTTCGCGTTCCAGCTCATCCAGCGTGACGTCGCGGCCAATCCGCTCAAACGCACCGGAAGGACACTCATCAGCATCCCGTAAACAGGGTGCGCAGTGCAAACATTTGCTCTCCCTGCGCACCGTTTCAATACGGGGTGACATGGACTCAGGGTTGGCACACCACGGGCAGGTGTGCGGGCAGCCTTTAAAAAAAACCACCGTGCGGATCCCTTGCCCGTCATTGAGCGAATAACGCTGAATGTTGAAAATGCGCGCGGTTTCCCCAGCGTCAGACTCCACTATCTCACAGCTGATGCGCTGTGCGGCGAATGATGTCATCCTGGATTTCCTTCGACAACTCAACAAAAAAGGCACTGTAGCCCGCTACTCGCACCACCAGCCCGGCAAAATTCTGCGGACACTGCTGGGCTTCCCGCAACGTATCGGCGTTCACCACATTAAACTGGATGTGTTGAAGCTTGAGTTGCGTAAAGGCACGGAGAAAATCCGCTAATTTGCGTAGCCCGGCGTCCCCTTCAAGGGTTGCTGGCGTAAATTTCACGTTCAGCAAAGTGCCGTTAGAAAGTAGCGTGTTATCCAGCTTACTGACTGACTTCAGCACCGCCGTTGGCCCCTGGGTATCCTGTCCGAGCATCGGCGACAGCCCGCCATCCGCCAGCTGTTCACCACAATAGCGGCCATCAGGAGTCGCGCCCACAACTGCGCCCAAAGGCACGTGCGCAGAAACGGTGTAAGAACCCGGTGTAAATTGCCCGCCGCGCGGATTCTGATATTTCTCCACCTCTTTACAGTAGTGACGCAGCAGCTCGGCGCTGATGTTATCCACATCATCGATGTCGTTACCGTATTTTTCGAAGCGGTTCATCAGTCTTGCACGAACCTTTTCCCCTTCTGGCGTGGCGAAATTCTCTTTTAAGACCGTCAGAAGTTCGTCAAAGCTGAGCCGCTGCTGCTCAAACACCAGCCCGTTAAGCGCATGCAGCGAGTCGCTGAGGTTCGCAATGCCAATCCCCTGCACGCCTGAGAAGTTGTAACGTGCGCCGCCATCGGTAATGTCACTGCCTTTTGCCAGACAATCGCTGATAAAGGATGAAAGCAGCGGTACCGGTGCCCAGTCACGATGCCCGATATCGCAAATGTTGCTCCCTTCCACCATAAGCGTGATGAAGTGGCTGATCTTCGCGCGGATATGTGCCAGCAGGCCGTCATACGTCAGCGCAGCGTTGCCTTCGTTCTCATACAGGCTGATTTCCATGACTTTCAGCAGATTAAACATAGCGATATCGTGCAAACCGTAGGTTTTGCCAGGAATCGACAGCTCCACACAGCCGACCACCGCGTAATCACGCGCATCCTCCAGCGACACGCCCCGGTTGAGGAAAGCGGGAACCACCACTTCATCATTGAAGATCTGCGGAATACCAGTGCCCAGGCGAATCGTCTCCGCCGTTTTCATCAGGAACGGCGTATCGATAAGCGCGTTTGTACGGACACCCAGATTGGGCTGGGGTAGCTGTACGGACTGATAAGCATCAAGACAGAGGAATGAGAGAACATTCACCGCGCTCCGACCGTGCGCCGTCAGGCCGCCGAGCAGTGCGGTATAACCCGTCGGAAACCCGGCGAAGTAGCGAGCGCTGCTGGTGGAGCGCAGCAAAACGATGTCATTGCATTTCACCCAAAGTGATTCGAGGATCTCTTGTAAAAACGCCGGGTCCTCACCCTGCGTCAGCGAGGCCTGGTAAAACGGCAGCATGTACTGATCGAAGCGCCCCAGCGAGAGCGAACTGGCATTCGATTCATACTGCAGAATAATGTTCATGTACCAGAACAGCTGACACGCCTGCCAGAAGGTTTGCGGTTTGTGCTCAGCATTGTGGCGCGAGTTGGCGGCAATAGAGAGCAGCTCCTGACGCCGGCCTTCTTCCGGGCAATCTTCTGCCATTTCCTGCGCAAGTGCGGCATAACGCAAAATGTGTTTTTGCGAAGCCTCAAGCAGTAACAGCGCCGCGGCATAAAACGGATTTGCGGGCTCCTTCTCCCGGTAGCCCTGCATCTGCACCACCAGCTCACCCAATCCATGGTTCAACAGGTGTGGGTAATCAATAATGATGTGTCCCTGGCCTTTATCCGTCTGGTTAACGCTAAAAATCTGCGTACTGACCGCAGCCTTAACCTCATCTGTCATCTGGCCGTTGATGAAGTCTTTCATTGAACGTTTTTCCCAGTACGGGAACAGGACGTCGCGATACAGCTGTTTATCCTCTTCGCTGATAGCGAAGCGATCCTGCGGACGTACCGGAAACTGTTCTAATTCTTTAAGCAGCCAGTAGGGGTCCATTTCCGGCGACATGATGCCCGCCCGCGGTTTCACGGTACGGTTTCCGGCAATTAATTCCTCATCACGAATCGAAATCTCTACTTTTTCAAGGATATAAGCCGTAGCCTTTGCACGGCGCAAAATAACGGGCTCTCCCTCTGTTTGCTGATGGCTGGCGGTATAAAGCAGCGCACGCTCAAGCGAAATTTCACGGGGATGTTGAAACAGAGCGGCTTTCAGGCGTTGAATGCGATTCGTCATGAGGAAGTCCTTTAAAAGCAAGCCCGCCCAATGGGCGGGCGGGGGAAGGGATTAGGCCGTTTGCGTCAGATGCGTTTCAATCTTGTTCATGATGGCATCCGCGCGCTTCACGGCGTCGCTGATATTGACGCGGACAATCGTTTTGCCCGCGAAGCGCTCCTCAAATTTGATGCCGATGTCTTTGGTCAGAATCACCATATCGGCCCCTGCAACATCCTCTGTCGTCAGTTCATTTTCCAGGCCAATCGAACCCTGAGTTTCTACTTTAACTTCCCAGCCCTTAGCTTTGGCCGCGCGCTCCAGCGCCTCAGCGGCCATATAGGTGTGGGCAACGCCCGAAGGACATGCTGTTACTGCAATAATCTTGGTCATGGCTGCTTCCTCTCTTAATTCATCTCAAAATCTAAATCCAGATCGTCTTCTTTTGCGTCAGCCTGAGACACGTTCTTACGCGCCAGACTCTTCAGTACATTCACGCACACGGCGGTCGCCACCGCCCCGACGGCGACCGCAACGACATAACCCATCTTGCCTTCAACCACGGGCAGGACGATCAATCCGCCCCAACCGGCATAGCACTGCGCGCCCAGCAGCGCCGCCGTTACCGTACCGCAGACGGAACCGACCATAATGGAAGGGATTACGCGCAGCGGATCTGCCGCCGCAAAGGGAATCGCGCCTTCGGTTACACCCACGCACCCCATAACCAGTGCAGCTTTGCCAGCCTCGCGCTCTTCAGAAGAGAAGTTTTTGCGCCCTATAAGCGTTGCCAGTCCCAGTCCCAGCGGTGGAACGCAGATGCCCACCGCGGCAATGGCCACAACGGTGTAGACCCCTTGCGACACGCAAATCAGCATGAATGCGTAAGCGACTTTGTTGATGGGACCGCCCATATCGAAGGCCAGCATCAGCCCCATGATCACCGCCAGCATCACAATGCTGCCCTGCTGCATGCCCTGAAGCCATTGCGTCAGGCTTTGGGTTAAGGCACCGACAGGCTCACCCAGGCCCCACATCATGATGCCTGCGGTAATAAAGGTGCCCACAATAGGAATAACGAAGATAGGCATGACCGAGCGCAACACCTTATGCACCGGGATTTTCTTCAGATAATGAACGACGATCCCGCCGATAATCCCGGCAATCAGCGCGCCAAAAAAGCCCGCGCCGAAGCTGTTTCCTACCCATGCGCCAATGGCACAGGGTGCCAGTGCGGAGCGTTCGGCAATGGAGTAACCGATGTAAGCGGCAAGGAAAGGCACCATCAGCGTGAGCCCCGCCACGCCGATATCAAACAGCTTCTTGAGATTGGGATCGGTTACGGCATCCGGTACGGCACCCTTGCCATACAACATGACGGACACCGCCAGCAAAATACCGCCAGCCACCACGAAGGGAATCATATGCGAAACACCGGTCATCAAGTGCTGACGGGTATTTTTCAGGATGTGCACCAGCTCTTTCATACATTGCTCCCGGGCAGCGATGTGCCCATAACCAGAATGTTGTTGCGGGAAACAATAGGCAATCCAGCGCGGAGCAGACAGTGGATAAAAAGGCCATTTACTGGATTTTTGTAATATCAGTAGAAAAATGCGATCGGACGCATAACTTGCAGAATCCAGGAGCTTATACGGACAGACCTGACTTGTGAGATAAGTCTCACTTTTATGGTTACATTACATTTGTCCAGTTTTTGGCAGAATTGTCACATGGCAGGATCCTGCCCTGGCCTTTTATCCTGTAGCCAGAAAACTGTTGCGGGAGAGAGGCGATGGCCCTGATTGTGGAATTTACCTGTGAGCTACCGAATGGCGTACATGCCCGCCCGGCGAGCCACGTTGAAACACTGTGCAATTCTTTTCGCTCAGACATTGAGTGGCATAACCTGCGCACCGACCGTAAGGGCAACGCCAAGAGTGCGCTGGCGCTCATCGGCACCGACACGCTGGCGGGAGACCGCTGCACGCTGCTGATTGCCGGTGAAGATGAGCAGCTCGCGCATCAGCGTTTGAGCCTCTGGATTCAGGAGGAATTTCCGCACTGCGACGCGCCGCTGGCCGACGTCGGCAGCAGTGAACTGGAGCCGCTTCCAGCCTCGCTCACCCATCTTAATCCACGATTTTTCCGCGCCCGCACCGTGAGTAGCGGCAGTGCAGGCGGGATCTTAACGCGCCTGTCCTCTCTGGATCTCAATGCCCTGGGGGAGCTTCCCGTAGCAAAAGATGTGGAGACCGAGCAGTCCTCACTTGAGCAAGGCCTGACGCTGCTTATCAAGAATATTGCGTTTCGTCTGCTCGATAGCGACGGCGCGACCAGCGCCATTCTGGAAGCACACCGGTCTCTTGCGGGTGACACCTCATTGCGCCACCATTTGCTCAGCGGCGTTTCCCGTGGTTTAAGCTGCGCCGAAGCGACAGTTGAAAGCGCCAGACACTTCTGCGACGAATTTTCCCGTTCGAGCAGCAGCTATCTGCAAGAACGCGCGCTGGATGTCCGCGACGTTTGTTTCCAGCTTTTACAGCATATTTACGGCGAGCAGCGCTTCCCGGCGCCGGGCAAACTCACTCAGCCCACCGTCTGTATGGCAGACGAACTCACACCAAGCCAGTTCCTTGAGCTGGACAAAACCTGCCTCAAAGGATTGCTGTTAAAAAGCGGTGGCACGACCTCACACACCGTCATCCTTGCCCGTTCCTTTAATATTCCGACGCTGGTGGGGGTGGATATCGACGCGCTGACCCCGTGGTTGCAGCAGCAGGTCTATGTTGACGGCAACGCGGGGGCCATTGTCGTGGCACCTGATGACGCCGTCAGTCGCTACTATCTCCAGGAAGCTCGCCTGCAGGACGCCCTGTGCGAACAGCAGCGTGTCTGGCTGACCCGTGAAGCCCGCACCGCCGACGGCATCCGCATGGAAGTGGCCGCCAACATTGCTCATTCCGTTGAAGCCCAGGCCGCTTTTGGTAATGGGGCAGAAGCGGTGGGCCTGTTCCGTACAGAAATGCTGTATATGGACAGAGCCAGTGCCCCGGATGAGAAAGAGCTGTACAACATTTTTTGCCAGGCGCTGGAATGCGCTCAGGGGCGTAGCATTATCGTGCGCACGATGGATATCGGCGGCGACAAACCCGTTGATTACCTCAATATCCCTGCCGAAGCCAACCCGTTCCTCGGCTACCGCGCCGTGCGTATTTATGAAGAATATGCTTCGCTGTTTACCACTCAGCTGCGGTCGATCCTGCGCGCGTCAGCGCACGGCAGCCTGAAAATCATGATCCCGATGATCTCCTCAATGGAAGAAATTCTGTGGGTGAAAGAGAAGTTGTCGGAAGCCAAACAGCAGCTGCGCAATGAGCACATCCCGTTTGACGAGAAGATCCCGCTTGGCATCATGCTGGAAGTGCCGTCCGTGATGTTCATCATCGATCAGTGCTGTGAAGAGATTGATTTCTTTAGTATTGGCAGCAATGACCTGACCCAGTACCTGCTTGCGGTTGACCGGGATAATGCCAAAGTGACCCGTCACTATAACAGCCTGAACCCTGCTTTCCTGCGGGCGCTGGACTACGCCGTTCAGGCCGTGCACCGTCAGGGGAAATGGATTGGCCTGTGCGGTGAACTCGGGGCCAAAGGCTCGGTACTGCCTCTGCTGATCGGTCTGGGGCTGGACGAATTAAGCATGAGTGCACCGTCTATTCCGGCCGCCAAAGCGCGGATGGCGCAACTCGACAGCCGCGCCTGTCGGCAGTTGCTCAATCAGGCGATGGCCTGCCGCACCTCACTGGAAGTCGAGCATCTGCTGGCACAGTTCCGTATGACTCAGCAGGATGCCCCGCTGGTCGCCACCCAGTGCATCACCCTCGACAGCGACTGGCGCAGCAAAGAAGAAGTTATCAAAGGGATGACCGATAATTTATTGCTGGCCGGGCGCTGCCGCTATCCGCGCAAGCTTGAGGCCGATCTCTGGGCGCGTGAAGCCGTTTTTTCAACCGGGCTGGGCTTTAGTTTTGCTATCCCTCACAGCAAATCCGAACACATTGAGCAATCCACCATTAGCGTTGCACGCCTGCCTGCCCCGGTACGCTGGGGCGATGAAGAGGCGCAATTCATCATTATGCTGACGCTAAACAAACACGCCGCTGGCGACCAGCACATGCGTATTTTCTCTCGCCTGGCTCGTCGCATCATGCACGAAGAATTCCGCAACGCCCTGGTCAACGCTGACTCAGCGCAGTCACTTGCCGACCTGCTGCAACGCGAATTAGAACTGTAAAACTTAAGAGGACGTATCATGGAACTGTATCTGGACACCGCCAATGTGAAAGAAGTGGAACGTCTGGCGCGCATCTATCCCCTCGCGGGCGTGACCACCAACCCGAGCATTGTTGCCGCGGGTAAAGAATCTATCTGGGATGTCTTGCCGCGCCTGCAGAAAGCTATCGGCCCGGAAGGCACGCTGTTTGCGCAGGTGATGAGCCGTGACGCCGCAGGCATGGTGGCCGAGGCCAAACGTCTGAGCAATGCCGTGCCGGGCATCGTCGTCAAAATCCCGGTGACCTTCGAAGGTCTTGCGGCTATTAAGCTGCTGAAAAAAGAAGGCATCCCGACGCTTGGTACCGCGGTTTATAGCGCCGCACAGGGCCTGCTCGCTGCACTGGCCGGTGCAAAATACGTCGCCCCTTACGTGAACCGCGTCGATGCCCAGGGCGGCGACGGCATTCGCACCGTCCAGGAGCTGCAAAGCCTGCTGGAACAGCATGCGCCGGGTAGCAAAGTGCTGGCTGCCAGCTTCAAAACCCCTCGCCAGGCGCTGGATTGTCTGCTGACCGGTTGTGAAGCCATCACCCTTCCTTTAGATGTAGCGCAACAAATGCTCAACACACCCGCGGTAGAGTCAGCAGTGGAGAAATTTGAACAGGACTGGAACAACGCATTCGGTAATCTCAACCTGTAACCCGGCGACAAGGCCGCATCCCGCGGCCTGAAACGCCAGAACGGAGGCAATGTATGGACCGCATTATTCAATCCCCAGGTAAATATATTCAGGGTGCAGACGTTATCACCCGTCTCGGTGAGTACCTCAAACCCCTGGCCGCAAGCTGGCTGGTTGTGGGTGACAAATTTGTTTTAGGTTTTGCCCAGGAAGCCCTGCAAAAAAGTCTGGCGGATGCTGGCCTTGCTTGCGAAGTGGTGCCTTTCGGTGGCGAGTGTTCACAAAATGAAATCGACCGCCTGCGCGCTATCGCCGAGAACGCACATTGCGGTGCCGTTCTCGGCATTGGCGGCGGCAAAACCCTCGATACGGCCAAAGCCCTGGCGCACTTCATGGGCGTGCCGGTCGCCATTGCGCCGACCATCGCCTCCACGGATGCCCCTTGCAGCGCGCTGTCGGTTATCTACACCGACGACGGCGAATTCGACCGCTACCTGATGCTGCCCAATAACCCGGATCGCGTGATTGTCGACACCAAAATTGTGGCGGGTGCCCCGGCGCGTTTGCTGGCGGCAGGCATCGGTGATGCGCTGGCGACCTGGTTTGAAGCACGTGCCTGCTCCCGCAGCGGTGCTACCACTATGGCGGGCGGTCAGTGCACTCAGGCAGCCCTGGCGCTGGCAGAACTTTGCTACAACACGCTGATTAATGAAGGCGAAAAAGCCATGCTGGCCGCTGAGCAACACGTGGTCACGCCAGCGCTGGAGTTGGTGGTAGAAGCCAACACCTTCCTGAGCGGTGTCGGCTTTGAAAGCGGCGGTCTGGCGGCAGCACATGCTATCCACAACGGCCTGACGGCTATTCCTGACGCGCATCACTACTACCACGGTGAGAAAGTGGCCTTTGGTACGCTTACGCAGCTGGTACTGGAAAACGCGCCAGCGGAAGAGATTGAAACTGTCGCCGCACTCTGCCACACCGTGGGTCTGCCGATCACTCTGGCACAGCTGGATATCACTGACGATATCCCCGCCAAAATGCGCATCGTGGCAGAAGCCGCCTGCGCCGAAGGCGAAACCATCCATAACATGCCAGGTGGTGCAACCGCGGATCAGGTTTACGCTGCGCTGCTGGTTGCCGACCAGTACGGTCAGCGCTTCCTCGAAGAGTGGGAATAAACGACAAAACGCTCCCGGTATGTGCCGGGAGCGTTTTTTATCAATGATGAGACACTAAAGAAAAATTAAACCGCCGGGCGCACGCCCAGCGTGTGGCAAATGGCGTAACTCATTTCTGCACGGTTCAGGGTGTAGAAGTGGAAATCTTTTACCCCTTCGCGGCTCAAAATCTTCACCATGTCCATGGCGATGCTCGCCCCCACCAGTTTGCGCGTTTCCGCATCGTCATCCAGCCCGGCAAACATCTGCGACATCCATGCCGGAATTCGCACGTTGGTCATGTCAGCAAATTTCTTCGCCTGTTTGAAGTTAGAGACCGGCAGAATGCCTGGAATGATTTCCACATCAATGCCCGCCGCCACACAGCGGTCACGGAAGCGCAAATAGCTTTCCACATCGAAGAAGAACTGGGTGATGGCACGGTTCGCACCAGCGTCCACTTTACGCTTCAGGTTGAGCAGATCCGCCTGCGCGCTTTTCGCTTCCGGGTGCACTTCCGGGTAGGCCGCGACGGAAATATCAAAGTCTGCGACGTCTTTGAGCAAGGTCACCAGATCGGCGGCATACATATCCGGTTTACCGGAGCCCGGTGGTAAATCGCCGCGCAGTGCCACGATATGGCGAATACCGTTATCCCAGTAATCTTTTGCGATGGCACGCAGCTCATCACGGGAGGCGTCGATGCAGGTTAAATGCGGCACAGCTTCCAGACCGGTGCGGTCTTTAATGCCTTTGATGATGCTGTGCGTGCGGTCGCGCTCGCCAGAGTTTGCACCGTAGGTCACGGAGACAAATTTCGGTTTGAGGCTGCTCAGGCGATCGATGGAGTTCCAGAGGGTCTGTTCCATTTCACTGGTGCGCGGCGGGAAAAATTCAAAGGAAACGTTAATTTGTCCCTGCACTTCAGCCAGGCTCTGATTCAGGGCTTCTCGCTGGTTGGCGTGAAAAAAGCTCATACCTTACCTCATCAATCGCGGGTTGTTATTTATTGCGCTGCGAACATCTATCCGTTTAGACGTCTGGATGTAAAAATGACGGAAAAGCGCACGGGCGTCAACTGGAAAATCACTATTATGCGTGAGGAATACTCAGGGAAGATGAAAAAGGTTCACGATTCGAAGGGGAGTAGTGCAGCCTGATGTCCTCACCCCGGCCCTCTCCCACGGGGAGAGGGAGAAAACCGGTCCTGAAGAGATGGCTACAGCAGCTGCGCCAGGCGATTGATATCAGACTGAATGGCCCCGGCGGTCACGTCACGCCCGGCACCAGGACCACGGATCACCAGCGGGTTATCGCGATACCAGCGACTTTCGATCGCAAACACGTTGTCGCACGGCAGCAACGACGCCAGTGGATGCTCCGGGCGCACGGCTTCAACACCGACGCGGGCTTTGCCGTTGGCATCAAAACGGGCCACGTAGCGCAGAACCAGCCCCATTTCACGGGCGGCTTCGACACGTTGCACCATCTGCTCATTCAGCTCGTCACCGTTCTCGAAGAAGTGATCGATTGACCCTGCTTCACACCCGGCTGGCACCAGCGACTCCACGCGTACCTGATCCGGTTCGATGTCATAGCCTGCTTCACGGGCGAGGATCACCAGCTTGCGCATTACATCTTTCCCAGAAAGGTCGACGCGCGGGTCCGGCTCGGTCAGCCCCTGCTGCCAGGCCTGGTCCACCAGATCGGTGAAGGGCACGCTGCCATCGAATTGCAGGAACAGCCAGGAGAGCGTACCGGAGAAAATCCCGCTGATAGCCAGAATGCTGTCGCCGCTGTCGATAAGATCGCGCACGGTGTGGTTGACCGGCAAACCGGCACCCACGGTGGCGTTGTAGAGCCAGCGACGTCCGGTTTTTTCAAACGCATCGTGGATCTGGCGATACTTGTTACTGTCGCTTGCCCCGGCCAGCTTGTTCGCGCTGATCACGTGGAAACCGTGGCTGGCGAAATCCAGATACTGGTCAGCAAGCTGCTCGCTGGCGGTGACATCCAGCACCACTAAATCATCGTACGGGTGCGCTCGCATCCACAGGAAGAGCGACTCTTCATCCTGCTCGACGGCTTCGTCGTTAAAGAAAGCCAGCGCACGGCTGGCATCGAGACCGTCGTAGTTGAGCAGGCTGCGGCGGCTGTCCACCACGCCCGCAAGGACAAACTCGAACCCGGTGCGGGCAGAAAGCGCACTCTGCTCGCGGGCAAACAGCTCCAGCCAGCGCGAACCGATGTTGCCTTTGCCGAACAGCACCAGACCGATACGTTTTTCCGCGCGGAACAGCGACTGGTGAAGCCCCTGGATCAGGCTCTCGGTTGGCCCAACGCGCAGTACCGCCACCAGGCTGATGCCTTCGTCGGACTGGGAGATAAATTCGACCGGCTGGCCCTTAAGCTGCTGCCAGAAACGGTGGCTGTGCAGCGGGTTACGGCAGACACCCGCCCCCACCAGCGCTACCAGCGCCAGGCCCTGGCGCAGACGTAGCTCACCAGGTAACCCGGCTTCATCCAGCAGCTTAAAGACGCTGTCCACCACTTCCGAGGTGTAGCAGAGCTGCAGCAGATTACGGTCGGCGTGAATGCCGGTCGCCAGCGGGCGCACCTGGCTACGTTTGAGGATCAGGTCGATATCTTTATGTGCAAGCTTAAAGTCATGCCCGGCAGGCACCTGGAATTCGATCAGGCAAACGTCATCATGGCTGGTGACGATGCGTGCGCCCGTGCCGGAAGCCAGCACACGTTCAATACGGGTGGACCCCTGCTCCGGGTTATAGCTACAACGCAGTTGCAGATCGATATTGCTGCCGGAGACCGGCTGCAACGTGCGGGCATGCAGCACCGGGGCGGCCAGACGCGCCAGTTCGCTGGCTTCATCCAGACGCAGCAGCGGCAGCAGGCAGGCATCCTTCACTTTGCGCGGGTCGGCGCTGTACACCCCGGCCACGTCGCTCCAGATGGTCACGCGTGACACGCCCGCCAGCGCACCGACCTGAGTCGCAGAATAGTCAGAGCCGTTACGCCCCAACAGCACAGTTTCACCCGCGTCGTTGCGGCTGATAAAGCCCGTCACCACGATGCGTTTTCCTGGATGCTGCGCCAGAAGCTGTTGCAGCAGCGGCCAGGAGGTGCCTTCATTTACCTGTGGCTGAGCGGCGCGCTCGGCGCGCAAAAATTCACGCGCATCAAACCAGGCGGCATCCAGCCCTTGCTGATTCAACACGGCAGACATCAGGCGGGCTGACCAGATTTCACCGTGGCCGACCACTTCGGCATAGACGGCATCGGTCACACCGGCGTCCAGTAAGCCGGCGAGGCGTTCGAGGTCACGAATAAAATCGCTGGTCAGGCCGTCCGCGACGTCAGCGGGCAGCAGGCCAGAGATCAGTTCACTCTGGTAGCGACGCAGCGACTGTTGAACCTGATGCGCAGAGAGCCTGTCGGTCTGGCTTAATTTAAGCCAGCTGATCAGCTGGTTGGTGGTGCTGCCCGCCGCCGAGACGACCATCATGTCGCCAGGTTGCGAGTACTCGTTCATGATCCCCGCAACGCGCAGGTAACACTTCACGTCAGCCAGACTACTTCCACCAAATTTGTGCAGCTGGCGTACCTTCGCCCCTGCCTGCGCATTCACACTCATGTTTATCCCTCAGCTGCGACCCGGAAGCCATTTTCCAGATCGGCAATCAAATCTTCACCATCTTCAATGCCGGTTGAGATGCGCAGCAGCGTCTCAGAAATACCGGCGGCGGCACGTGCTTCCGGCGCCATGCCCGCGTGCGTCATGGTGGCAGCGTGGGAGATTAAGCTTTCAACCCCACCTAAAGATTCCGCCAGTGTGAATAATGACAGCCCGCTTAAGAAGCGACGCAGTGTTTGCTCATCGCCATCCAGTTCAAAACTCAACATTGCCCCAAAGCCTTTCTGTTGGCGAGCAGCAATATCATGACCCTGATTTTCCGGCAGCGACGGGTGATACAATTTCTTCACCAGTGGCTGCGTTTTCAGGAAATCGACAATCGCCTGCGCATTACGCTGGGCCACTTCCATGCGTGGGGAGAGCGTGCGAATACCGCGCAGCAGCAGATAGCTGTCAAAGGCACCCGCCGTGACGCCGATATTATTCGCCCACCATGCCAGTTCCGTGACAGTCTCCGGGTCTTTTGCAATCACCACACCCGCAACCACGTCAGAGTGGCCGTTCAGGTATTTAGTACATGAATGCAATACCAAATCTGCACCTAATGCCAGCGGGTTTTGCAACGCCGGGCTCATAAAGGTGTTATCCACCACACTTACCGCCCCGGCTTCACGCGCCAGCTGGCAGATTTTCGCAATATCCACGACGCGCAACAATGGGTTGCTGGGACTTTCCACCAGCACCAGTTTCGGTTTCTGCGCCAGTGCGGCTTTTAATGCCTGCTCATCACCCTGATCGACAAACAAAACTTTGTAGTGCCCACGTTTCGCCAGGCTATCAAACAAGCGGTAGCTGCCGCCGTAGCAGTCATGAGGCGCCACCAGCAGGTCGCCGGGGTTCAGGTACACCGTGGTCACCAGATGAATAGCCGACATGCCGGTGTTGGTCAGTACCGCACCGGCACCGCCTTCCAGTTCCGCCAGCGCACGCTGGGTCACATCACGCGTTGGGTTGCCACGACGCGAATAGTCATGCGCGCGCGGTTCGTTGAATCCGGTGAAGTTATAGGTGCTGGAGAGATGAATAGGCGGGACAACGCAGCCGTACTGCTCGTCATCGTTCAATCCGCTACGCACTGCAATGGTGGCCTGTTTACGCGTCATGGTGAAGGCTTCCTGGCTTAATGGATGAAAAGTCAGGTCACAGAGTAAACACTGGATTAATAGACGTCAATACATCTGGACATCTAAACTTCTTTGCGTATAGATTGAGCAAATGCGCAATAGCCGTTAAAATTATATGCTTTAGTGAAGCAACGTCGCGCGATACACCGTGTCACTGTAGTGAGTCTACGGTAAACTACGCGGGATTACGGTCCGGGCACTGCGTGTTATCCAGGTTCTGACCTTCTATTAATGACTGAGAGGATTAAAGGTATCTCATGGCTGAATGGACCGGCGAATATATCAGCCCCTACGCTGAGCACGGTAAGAAGAGTGAACAAGTAAAAAAAATTACGGTGTCCATTCCTCTGAAGGTGTTAAAAATCCTCACCGATGAGCGCACCCGTCGACAGGTCAACAACCTGCGCCATGCCACCAACAGCGAACTGCTGTGCGAGGCATTTCTGCATGCGTTCACCGGCCAGCCTCTGCCCAACGATGAAGACCTGCGCAAAGAACGCAGCGACGAAATCCCGGAAGAAGCCAAAGTGATCATGCGTGAACTGGGTATCGACCCCGATACGTGGGAATACTGATACAAAAAAAAGGCAGAAGATATCTTCTGCCTTTTTTCATTGCTATTTTCGACCTGGCTTGTCAATTTGCAATAAGATATGACGGCAAAAAATCATTGCCGCCAGATTAATCAGACACAGAGCGAGAGAGGATTAGAAATTATAACCCAGACCAATACGATAACGGGTCTGACGATCGGCCGTGGTTGCCGTATTATACGCTGACGAGACGTTACCCACTTCAACAAATGGCACCCAGGAACCGTATTTATAGGCTACGCGGGCGTTATATTCATAGTCGGTTTTGGTGTTGTTATAAATATTTTCGTTTTCTGCAAATTTATAAAAACCGTTTAACTCGAACATCCAATTCCCGGTGTTATAACCCACCCACACTTCCGGGCGATTTAAATGGCGATCGTCGCGGCCCTGCGCGTTACGGCGGGCATATTCATAGCGATAGCGAAACGCGGTCCACCAGTTTTCGTTGATGTTGTACTGCACGCGAAGGTAAGGTTTATAAATCGCGATGTTATCACCCGTTTCGAGAGCCATACCACCCTGCCAGATCAGGTCGTTCCAGGTCGTCTGGTAGCTTGCAGTGTACTCAACCCCGTTTGATTCCATATTATTGAGCGGCTTTTTAGCCTGCGTATCATTTGAACGAGAAATACCTTCTACTGCAACACCAAAGCCCGTCGCAAAACGCTGGGACATATAAACACGATCGTAGTTACGGCCATCATCATAATATTCGTGGCGATAATCGACATAACCGGCATGGGCAGCTCCTGCTATTACAGGCAGCAGTAATAGCGCGTATTTCAGCTTCATGAAAATTCCTCTTTGACGTTATTCAATAAAAGAAAATATGTAGCTGATAATTCCCAGGCCAGCGTAACAAGTGAACGTCAAAGCTACAGATTTAAAAAAGTTTCAGAACGCTGGGAATTGTATTTTAGTGTAAATAGACAAACCTTTTGAATTTTGCCAGGGTTTTCCATTGGTGGCAAAAAAGCAAAGGTTAGTAAGCGCCACATCACCAACTGAAACAATAGGAACTTAAAAAAGAAACATCGTGCCAAATCATTAGAACTGGTGTTGCGAAAGTGAAACAATGATGAAACAAGAAAGGGAGGAAAGCGGGTAGCAGGGCGGAGTTCAGGCACAAAAAAAGCGCCTTACGGCGCTTTTTTCATCGGGCAACAACTTATTTGCTGGTGCCTGGTACGCTGAAACGCTTGTTGAAGCGGTCAACGCGGCCACCGGTAGCAACATCACGCTGTTTGCCGGTATAGAACGGGTGGCATTTGCCGCATACGTCGAGGTTCAGATCGTGACCTACGGTTGAGCGGATTTTGATCGCATTACCGCAAGAACAGTTTGCAGTAATTTCGGTGTAATTTGGGTGAATACCTTTTTTCATGGGAAACCTCAGTTTAAGGCCGCGTCGCTCTTCCAGCCCTAACGCCAGACACCACGCGAAGTTAATGTATTAGTGGATCTCTGCTGCGTGAATACGCACCAAAGGCGGCGAATCATACAGAAATTAGCCAGCGTATGCAAACTGATCCGCGCTCCACCGGTAACAATGTGTATACTATCCCGCCAGTTTTCAAGCCAGGATCCCGAAATGTCCGTCGCCCATGTCGCGCTACCCGTACCCTTGCCTCGCACCTTCGACTATCGCTTGCCTGAAAGCATGGTCGCCAGTGCGGGCTGCCGCGTGCGCGTGCCTTTTGGTAAGCAGGAGCGCATCGGGATCGTGGTAGCGGTCAGCGAGAAAAGCGAACTGCCTGTTAATGAACTGAAAGACGTCATTGAAGTGCTGGATGGCGAGCCGGTCATTGCCGGGTCGCTCTGGCGGCTCCTGCTCTGGGCGGCTGATTATTATCACCACCCTATTGGCGATGTGCTCTCCAACGCCCTGCCCATTTTGCTGCGTCAGGGCAAACCCGCCAGCGCGGCGGTGCAATGGTTCTGGTTTGCCACCGAGCAGGGCCAGGCCGTTGACATAAATTCGCTAAAACGCTCCCCTAAACAGCAGCAGGCACTCGCCGCTTTACGCCAGGGCCGTGTCTGGCGTCATCAGGTTGCCGAGCTCGATTTTACCGAAGCTGCCCTGCAATCACTGCGAGCCAAAGGGCTGGCGGAACTGAACAGCGAAGAGCCCGCGTGGCAGGACTGGCGTACAAATTTCTCTGTATCTGGCGAGCGCTTAAGGCTCAACACCGAGCAGGCCACTGCCGTGGGAGCGATTCGCAGCGCGGACGACCGATTCTCCGCCTGGCTGCTGGCGGGGGTCACCGGCTCCGGCAAAACAGAGGTCTACCTGAGCGTACTGGAAAACGCACTGGCACAGGGCAAACAGGCGCTGGTGATGGTGCCGGAAATCGGCCTGACGCCACAAACCATCGCCCGCTTTCGCGAACGCTTTTCCGCGCCCGTCGAGGTACTGCACTCGGGCCTCAATGACAGCGAGCGCTTATCCGCCTGGCTGAAGGCGAAAAACGGTGAAGCGGCGATTGTCATCGGCACGCGCTCGGCGCTGTTTACGCCCTTTAAGAACCTCGGCGTGATCGTGATTGATGAAGAACATGACAGCTCCTATAAACAGCAGGAAGGCTGGCGCTATCACGCACGCGATCTGGCGGTTTATCGCGCGCATAGTGAACAGATCCCCATTATTTTAGGCTCCGCGACACCCGCACTGGAAACGCTGCACAACGTGCGGTCGCGCAAATACCATATGCTGCGCCTGACCCGCCGTGCCGGTGGGGCACGCCCGGCGGTACAGCACGTGCTCGATTTAAAAGGCCAGGCACTCCAGGCCGGGCTGTCACCGGCGCTGATTAACCGCATGCGCCAGCATCTGCAGGCAGGCAATCAGGTCATTCTGTTCCTTAATCGTCGAGGCTTTGCTCCCGCACTTATCTGCCATGATTGCGGATGGATTGCCGAGTGCCCACGCTGCGATCATTACTACACGCTCCATCAGTCCCAGCACCAGTTACGCTGCCACCATTGTGACAGCCAGCGTCAGGTGCCGCGCCAGTGTCCTTCCTGTGGCTCCACACATCTGACGCCCGTGGGGCTGGGAACAGAACAGCTCGAACAGGCGCTGACGCCGCTTTTCCCACAAGTGCCCCTCTCCCGTATTGATCGTGATACCACCAGCCGCAAAGGCGCGCTGGAGCAGCATCTTGCCGATGTCCATCGTGGTGGCGCACGTATTTTGATTGGCACCCAGATGCTGGCAAAAGGCCACCACTTCCCGGACGTCACACTCGTTGCGTTGCTCGATGTGGACGGCGCGCTGTTCTCAGCCGATTTTCGTGCCGCCGAACGTTTTGCCCAACTGTACACGCAGGTCTCGGGGCGTGCGGGTCGCGCCGGGAAACAGGGAGAGGTGGTGCTGCAAACCCACCACCCGGAACACCCGCTGCTGCAAACGCTGCTGCACAAAGGCTATGACACCTTCGCAGAGCAAGCGCTGGCCGAGCGCCAGACCCTGCAGCTTCCGCCCTGGACGAGCCATGTTGTCATCCGCGCTGAGGATCATAACAACCAGCAGGCGCCGCTCTTCCTGCAACAGCTCAAGAATTTGCTGCAGGCCAGTCCGCTGGCGGACCCGCAACTCTGGGTACTCGGCCCGGTGCCAGCACTGGCCCCGAAACGCGCCGGACGCTGGCGCTGGCAGCTTTTGCTCCAGCACCCTTCCCGCATTCGCCTGCAACAGGTCATCAGCGGCACGCTTGCACTCATCAATACCCTGCCCGAAGCCCGCAAAGTGAAATGGACATTGGATGTGGACCCTGGTGAGAGCTAAGGTTGCGAGGCGGGTCTAAAAATTTAACTTTCATCACACTTTTGATGAAAATACTGTAACCGGTCTGCTTAACTATCTGATAAAAATGTCTCTTGCGCGTGCGCCGCGCAGGCGAGGAGAAGAAGGTGAAGACCAGGAATCCGGTTGCAGCCGCGACCATGAAAGATGTTGCCGTTAAAGCGAATGTTTCGACCGCGACGGTATCCCGTGCATTAATGAATCCAGACAAGGTGTCGCAGGCTACCCGTAATCGGGTTGAGCAGGCGGCAATGGAAGTGGGTTACCTGCCACAGGCAATGGGGCGAAATGTAAAACGCAATGAATCCCGGACTATCCTGGTGATTGTCCCTGATATTTGCGATCCCTTCTTTAGCGAAATTATTCGCGGCATTGAAGTCACCGCCGCAGAAAACGGCTATCTGGTCTTGATTGGCGACTGCGCCCACCAGAATCAGCAAGAAAAAACCTTTATCGACCTCATCATCACCAAGCAGATCGACGGCATGCTGTTGCTGGGCTCGCGTTTACCCTTTGACGCCAGCATCGAAGAGCAACGCAACCTGCCACCGATGGTGATGGCCAACGAATTCGCCCCTGAACTGGAACTGCCGACCGTTCACATCGACAACCTGACCGCGGCCTTTAATGCCGTGAACTATCTGCGCGAGCAGGGTCACCAGTTGATTGGCTGTATTGCCGGGCCGGAAGAGATGCCGCTCTGCCACTACCGCTTGCAGGGTTACGTGCAGGCGTTGCGCCGCTCGGGAATCACCGTTGACCCTCACTATATTGCGCGGGGTGATTTTACCTTTGCCGCCGGAAGCCATGCGCTCGAGCAATTGCTGGCGCTGCCAAAGCCGCCGACCGCCGTGTTCTGCCACAGCGACATGATGGCCCTTGGTGCGCTTTCGCATGCCAAGCGTCGCGGTTTGCAGATCCCACGAGATTTGTCGATCATCGGTTTTGATAATATTTCGCTGGCAGAATTCTGCGATCCGCCGCTGACCACCGTCGCGCAACCGCGCTTCGATATCGGCCGTGAATCGATGCTGCTCTTGCTGGATCAGCTACAAGGACATAATGTCAGTAGTGGTTCCCGCTTGCTGGACTGCGAATTAATCATTCGCGGTTCCACAAAAGCGCTGACCTAACGTAAATGGGTTATAAAAATCCCTCTTCTGGTCAAAAGCCCGTCGCTTAAGTAACATGGCGGGCTGATAAACGAAATAAATACAGCGAAACGATAGTGGCACAACGAGATTATGTACGCCGCAGCCAGTCGGCGCCTTCGCGGCAGAAAAAGAGTAGCCCAAGGAAAAAGCAACGCAGTTCGTCTGCTGTCTCGCCAGCGATGGTCGCGATCGCGGCAGCCGTGGTGGTGGCCTTTATCGGTGGTCTGTACTTTATTACTCACCACAAAAAAGAAGAATCCGAAACGCTGCAGAGCCAGAAAGTGGCAGGCAATGGCCTTCCGCCGAAGCCGGAAGAACGCTGGCGTTACATCAAGGAGCTGGAAAGCCGTCAGCCAGGCGTGCGTGCGCCGACCGAGCCGTCTGCCGGTGGCGAAGTGCAGAATGCCGATCAGCTGACGGGCGAACAGCGCCAGTTGCTTGCGCAGATGCAGGCCGATATGCGCCAGCAGCCGACACAGCTCAACGAAGTGCCGTGGAACGAGCAAACGGCGGAACAGCGCCAGCAAACCCTGCAGCGCCAGCGTCTGGCACAACAGCAAACGCAGCAGCAACAACAGCAGTGGGCAAACCCGACCACGGAACAGCCACGCACGCAGTCGCCTGCACCAACCCGAACCGTGCAGACCCCGCCAGTTGTCCAGCAGCCGCACCAGACACAAGCACAAGCGCAAACCCAGACGCAGAAACCGGCGACCAGCAGCCAACAGCCTTACCAGGACTTGCTGCAAACCCCGGCGCATACTGCGGCGACGGCACCCAAAGCGCAGCCAGCGGCACCGATTACGCACGAAGTGGAAGCACCAAAGCCCACCGCCGAGAAGAAAGACGATCGTCGCTGGATGGTACAGTGCGGTTCGTTTAAAGGTGCGGAGCAGGCTGAGACCGTGCGCGCCCAGCTTGCTTTCGAAGGTTTTGATTCACGCATCACCAGCAGCAACGGCTGGAATCGCGTGGTGATTGGCCCCGTGAAAGGCAAAGATAATGCCGACGGCACCATCAGCCGCCTGAAGATTGCCGGCCACACAAACTGCATCCGTCTTGCCTCCGGGGGTTGAAACCCCTAAAAACCCCCCCATCTATACTTGCATTCAGCCCCGTACCTGTACGGGGCTTATGTTCTGTATTCCTAACCAGGGGGTCTGCTCGTGACAACAATAGTAAGCGTACGCCGTAACGGCCATGTCGTTATCGCCGGTGATGGCCAGGCCACACTGGGCAATACGGTAATGAAAGGCAATGTGAAAAAAGTCCGTCGTTTGTACAACGACAAAGTCATCGCAGGCTTCGCCGGTGGCACCGCAGACGCCTTCACACTGTTTGAACTTTTTGAACGTAAACTGGAAATGCACCAGGGGCATCTGGTGAAAGCCGCCGTGGAACTGGCGAAAGACTGGCGAACCGACCGCATGCTGCGCAAGCTCGAAGCGCTGCTGGCCGTTGCGGATGAAACCGCGTCGCTCATCATCACCGGTAACGGCGATGTCATTCAACCAGAAAACGATTTGATTGCCATCGGCTCCGGCGGCCCGTACGCCCAGGCCGCTGCCCGCGCTCTGCTGGAAAACACCGACATGAACGCGCGCGATATCGCGGTGAAAGCGTTGGATATTGCAGGTGATATCTGCATCTATACCAACCACAACCACACCATCGAAGAATTAGCCTCCAGGGCGTAAGGATCTCTCATGTCTGAAATGACCCCACGCGAAATTGTCAGCGAACTGAACAAACACATTATCGGCCAGGATAACGCCAAGCGTTCCGTGGCTATTGCTCTGCGTAACCGCTGGCGTCGGATGCAGCTTGACGAAGAGCTGCGCCACGAAGTGACGCCAAAAAACATCCTGATGATCGGCCCGACCGGCGTCGGTAAAACCGAAATCGCCCGTCGTCTGGCGAAGCTGGCGAACGCGCCGTTCATCAAAGTTGAAGCCACCAAGTTCACCGAAGTGGGCTATGTGGGTAAAGAAGTGGACTCCATCATTCGCGATCTGACCGATTCGGCGATCAAAATGGTGCGCGTACAGTCCATCGAGAAAAACCGCTATCGCGCAGAAGAGATGGCGGAAGAGCGCATTCTGGACGTGCTCATCCCACCGGCGAAAAACAACTGGGGACAATCAGAGCAACCTGCTGAGCCGTCCGCAGCGCGTCAGTCCTTCCGCAAAAAACTGCGCGAAGGCCAGCTGGATGACAAAGAGATTGAGATAGATCTCGCGGCGGCACCGATGGGCGTTGAAATCATGGCACCTCCGGGCATGGAAGAGATGACCAGCCAGTTGCAGTCGATGTTCCAGAACATGGGCGGTCAGAAGCAAAAACCGCGCAAACTGAAAATCAAAGATGCCATGAAGCTGCTGATTGAAGAAGAAGCGGCCAAACTGGTGAACCCGGAAGAGCTGAAACAAGACGCTATCGATGCGGTTGAACAGCACGGCATCGTCTTCATCGACGAAATCGACAAAATCTGTAAGCGCGGCGGTAACTCATCCGGCCCTGACGTCTCCCGCGAAGGTGTGCAGCGCGACCTGCTGCCGCTGGTTGAAGGTTGCACCGTTTCCACCAAACACGGCATGGTCAAAACCGACCACATCCTGTTTATCGCCTCCGGTGCGTTCCAGGTTGCCAGCCCGTCAGACCTGATCCCAGAGTTGCAGGGTCGTCTGCCGATTCGCGTTGAGCTCAAAGCCCTGACCACCGAAGATTTCGAGCGCATCCTGACCGAGCCAAATGCGTCCGTGACCGTTCAGTACAAAGCGTTGATGGCGACCGAAGGCGTGAATATCGAATTTACGCAAGACGGTATCAAGCGCATCGCTGAGGCAGCATGGCAGGTCAACGAGACCACCGAAAACATCGGTGCCCGTCGTCTGCATACCGTTCTGGAACGTCTGGTGGAAGACATTTCCTACGACGCCAGCGACCTGAACGGCCAAAGTATTACGATTGATGCCGACTATGTGGGTAAACATCTTGATGCTTTAGTGGCAGATGAAGATCTGAGCCGTTTTATCTTATAATCCCCGCCACAACGTTTTCATCATTTTCGATGGGGGCTTATGCCCCCATTTTTATTATTGGCTGGGACTATGACTGAGACACAACCATTGAGCCGTACCCAGGCCTGGCTGGAAAGCCTGCGGCCTAAAACGCTCCCTCTGGCCTTTGCCGCCATCGTGGTCGGCACCGCACTCGCCTGGTGGCAGGGTTTCTTTGATCCCCTGGTCGCCGTACTCGCATTAAGTACCGCCGGACTGCTGCAAATCCTCTCCAACCTGGCTAACGATTATGGCGACGCGGTTAAAGGCAGCGACAAACCCGACCGTATCGGGCCACTGCGTGGGATGCAAAAAGGGGCCATTTCCCTTGAGCAGATGAAGCGCGCCCTCATCATTGTCATCGCATTGAGTTGTATTTCAGGCTTGCTGCTTCTGCTGGCTGCGACCCAAACGCTGGCGGACTTCATTGGTTTCGTGGCGCTGGGTGGGTTGTCGATTATTGCCGCCATCACCTACACCATCGGTAAACGCCCCTATGGCTACATTGGTCTTGGCGACGTCTCAGTACTGATTTTCTTCGGCTGGTTGAGCGTCATGGGAAGCTGGTATTTGCAGGCGCATATGCTGAGCATGGCCATCTTCCTGCCCGCCACCGCCTGTGGCCTGCTGGCCACCGCCGTGCTCAACATCAATAACCTGCGCGACATCGACAGCGACAGAGCGAACGGCAAAATCACCCTGGTGGTGCGCCTGGGATCGGTTAACGCACGTCGTTACCATGCCTGTCTGCTGGCCGGGGCCATCCTCTGCCTGGCACTGTTTAACCTGATTTCATTGCAAAGCGTCTGGGGCTGGCTGTTCCTGCTCGCCACGCCGTTGCTGTTTAAACAGGCCCGTTTTGTGCTGCGCGAGCTGAGCCCGAAAGCCATGCCGCCGATGCTCGAACGCACGGTAAAAGGCGCGCTGCTGACTAACTTATTGTTTGTAGCTGGGATTATCTTGAGTCAGGTGCATTTTTAACTGACAAAGGTCAATTAACAATTGATGATTTTGCCAACAATGTGTGATGCGCGATATACTGATTATTCTCGCAGCAACTGAACGTTAAGCCTATGAAATACGATACGTCTGAGCTCTGTGACATCTACCAGGAAGATGTCAACGTCGTGGAACCGCTGTTTTCCAATTTTGGTGGACGGTCGTCGTTTGGCGGTCAAATCATCACGGTGAAATGTTTCGAGGACAACGGGTTGCTGTACGATCTGCTCGAACAAAATGGCCGTGGTCGTGTCCTGCTGGTCGACGGTGGCGGTTCCGTTCGCCGTGCCTTGATTGATGCGGACCTGGCCCGCATCGCCACGCAGAACGAATGGGAAGGTATTGTCGTCTATGGCGCGGTGCGTCAGGTTGATGACCTTGAGGAGCTGGATCTGGGTATCCAGGCCATCGCCGCCATCCCGGTAGGGGCAGCAGGTGAAGGTATTGGTGAGAGTGATGTTCGCGTCAACTTTGGCGGCGTGACCTTCTTCTCCGGCGACCATCTTTACGCTGACAATACCGGCATTATCCTTTCCGAAGATGCGTTAGATATCGAGTAGTTCGCTGTCGCTTTATGTGAAACGGGCCTGGCAACTGGCCCGTTTTTTATTGCCTGAATTTAAGCCGTGTGCAGTAAATCCGCATAAATCCCCGTCAACACCCCACCTGGCGCAAACTGCTTCTTAATCCACTGCGTGACCTGCCCCGTTGCTGCATGCTGCGTCGCCAGCAACATGCGTGAATCCTGGCGCGGATTATGAATTTTTCGTGTCACCAACAGCTTCTCTTGCGCCGCTTCCCGCACCAGATAATCCGGCAAAAAACCAATCCCCTCACCCAGAATCTGACACTGGCATTTGGTGTTGAAGTCCGGCACCAGAATGGCCTCCTGCCCGTGCAGTAACCACCCTACCTTCTTGTTAATCGTGTGCGCCGTGTCTTCCACCATGATGTTGGGGTAAAGGCGCAGCTGGCTCTCGGCAATGGGCTCCGGCACAAAGGCCAGCGGATGGTCGGGGGCAATAGCAAAGGACCAACGGATCGCACCGATTTCGGTGTAATCAATGCCACCGCCATCCAGTAAGGTGTCTGGCGCACCAATCGCGATGTTCGCCTGATTGTTGATAATAGAATCCCAGACGCCGTTATACACCTCGGTCGTCACCGTAATCTGGCAGGTCGGAAACTGCTTTTTAAGCACCTGCAACAGCCGCGCCGTGTGGCGTGGCGTGTAGAGCAGCTGGTTGATGCAGATGCGCACCCGTGCTTCGATACCCTGGGCGATGGTATCAATGCTGCGCTTGATGGCATGAAAGTCATTCAGCAGGTCGGTGGCTTTGCGGTAGAAATAAAACCCCGACTCGGTGAGCTCAATGCTGCGCGTGCTGTGGGTAAACAGCACCACATCCAGCCCGGTCTCCATGCGCTTGATAGTGTAGCTGATAGCCGAGGTGGTCAGCCCCAGCTCTTCCGCCGCTTTGCTGAAACTGCCGTAGCGGGCCGCCGTGGTGAACGCCAGGAGGTTCTCTTCGGTGAAGATGGAATTCATGTCAGGGTGACTCCTGTTGTGAGCGGGCGGGAAAGCGGTGTTCTACCTTACCCTGAAGGCATTGTTGAATGTATTTGTAATCCTTATGGCGGGCAATCAGTTTTGAACAATATTTAACACTGGATTTACATCTAGTTTGAAGGCAATCACACTTCTGCACTTTCTTTCCACGCCATACGTGGCGCGGGGTGAGAGATATTCCGCCGAATAGCTCTCCGCCAGAAAAATAGGGCTTCAATATAAGAAAATCCTTGCTCAGACGCACATCTCACCCTCATTGTTAAATCATATTCAACAATGATTCATTTAGTGATGAATGATTTTTAAACGGATGTTCATTGCAGATCTCTGTTGCTATTCTCAACAACAGAGAAAGTTATTAGTTTCAGGAAAAAGGAGTCAGAAAATGTCTCAAGATGAACTCAACGGTGAATTTTTACTGGCCGCAGAAAAAGGCAATATTGACGCATTAAAAGCCTGCCTGGATAAACATGTCGATATTAACACGACCAATCGCCAGGGGCGCACGGCGATCGTTATTGCCAGCCTGAATAAACACTACGATTGCGTGGAATTATTAATTTCTGCCGGTGCAGATATTAATAAACAAGACCAGACCTGCTTTAACCCCTTCCTGATTAGCTGTCTGAATAATGATTTAACGTTATTACGCCTGGTGCTTCCAGCAAATCCCGATCTGAATTGTTTAAGCCGTTTTGGTGGCGTAGGTATTACTCCGGCCAGTGAGAAAGGCCACGTTGAAATTGTGCGTGAATTGCTGCTGCACACCGACATTAATGTCAACCACACCAATTTTGTGGGCTGGACGCCGCTGCTGGAAGCCATTGTGCTGAATGACGGCGGCGCGAAGCAGCAGGAGATCGTCAAGCTACTGCTGGACCACGGCGCTAACCCGCACATGACCGATAAATACGGCAAATCACCGCTGACCCTGGCGCGTGAAAAAGGCTATCACGAGATTGCCACCCTGCTGGTTGCCGCAGGGGCATAACAGAGGAGACGCGTTATCGCACAGCCAGAAAGGCGGTGCATTGTAGCGCTATCGGCAGACGGAGCCTTTCCCCGCGAGCCTCTTAGCGGCGTTGTTGAACAGGTTTTCTCCCGCGCGGTAAACCTGTTCATACCAAAGCAAAACACGCTTGTTACCTTGTTAAGCGAAATTTGCGATAACGCCCCGAACAGCTGTCGCCTGGCGCTCAGGCACTGTCATGACGTTTTTCGCGCTGGAGACTCAGCGCAGTTTTATCCGGGCGGCATTGAGGTTGGTCAGGACATTTGGGTGAGTTATTCCCACTGCACGCTTTGGCATCCTCCAGCCCTGTCGATAACGACCGCAGCGTATCATTGTATTTCCTGGCAGGCATGGAGCACCTTAATTAACCAGGAAATAAATAACAGCAACTCTCTTTTTTATTATCGCGGTTACAATATTTTTTATCGCGAGCTGGGAAAGCAACTTAATCATTATCGGGCTGCGTTACTCAATGCATTGCACCGCGGTTCAAACCCGGCAGCAGCCATAAATGGATTATTAGGATTAGGTATTGGCCTGACCCCCACGGGCGATGACTGGCTTAGCGGATTTTGCGCCATCTGGTTATTACCCGGCCATCCGGGATGTAAAGATCGCCAGGATTTTATATCGGCGATCGCTCAGGCAAAAAATAAAACCACCTTACTCAGCGCGATAACGCTGGGTGCAGCAATACAACATCGCTATCGGGAGAGCATCGGGCAATTAATACAAAAAATTGCCACCAACGATAGCAAGGAAATAACTGACACGCTTACCGAAATTAAAAAAATCGGGTCAAGTTCAGGCTGCGACATGCTTTGTGGCATGGCGGACGCCTGCGCGCTGACCGCCTGTTTTGGAGAACATTATGACGACCAGGATAGTTATCAAAAAGAACACCTATTTTGATTCTGTCTCTTTGATGTCCATTTCGACGAAGGCCAACAAGCTCGACGGTGTTGAGCAGGCGTTCGTGGCGATGGCAACCGAAATGAACAAAGGCGTTCTGAAGAATCTGGGGCTGCTCACGCCAGAGCTTGAAGAGGCCAAAAATGGCGACCTGATGATTGTCATCAAAGGCGCGAGCGATGAAGCCAACAACGCGTCTCTCACCGCCATCGAAGCCCTTTTTACCCAGAAAGACACCGGCGGCAGCCACGAATCCCGCTACGCCACTCTCGCCAGCGCTAAGCAGCACCGCCCGCAGAGTAACCTTGCGGTTATCTCCGTCAACGGCCAGTTTGCCGCCCGTGAAGCCCGTCAGGCGCTGGAAAATAACCTCAACGTGATGCTGTTTTCCGACAACGTATCGATCGAGGACGAAGTAGCACTCAAGCAACTGGCACATGAAAAAGGGCTGCTGATGATGGGGCCGGACTGCGGCACCGCCATCATCAACGGCACGGCGCTGTGCTTTGGGAACGCCGTGCGTCGCGGCAATATCGGGATTATTGGCGCATCCGGCACCGGCAGCCAGGAGCTGAGCGTGCGCATTCATGAATTCAGCGGCGGCATTTCGCAGCTGATTGGCACCGGCGGTCGCGATCTCAGCGAAAAAGTGGGCGGCCTGATGATGCTCGACGCGCTGGCGATGCTGGAAGCGGACGAGCAAACTGAGGTTATCGTGCTGGTCTCCAAACCCCCTGCGCAGGCGGTTGCCGATAAAGTGCTGGCCCGCGCCCGCGCCTGCCGTAAACCGGTCGTGGTCTGCTTCCTGGGTCGCAATGCGCCACCAGCCGATGAAGACGGCTTGCAGTTTGCCCGCGCCACCAAAGAAGCCGCACTCAAAGCGGTGCTGCTAACCGGGGTGAAAAAAGAGTCTCTCGACCTGCACTCGCTGAACTGGCCGCTGATTGAAGAAGTCCGCGCCCGCCTGACGCCGCAGCAGAAGTACATTCGCGGTCTGTTCTGCGGTGGCACCCTGTGCGATGAAGCCATGTTCGCCGCCATGGAAAAACACGCTGACGTCTGGAGCAACATCCACCCGGACCCACAATTCCGCCTGAAAGATATCAACCAAAGCCAGGGACACACTTTCCTCGACTTTGGCGATGACGATTTCACCAACGGCAAACCGCACCCGATGATCGACCCGACCAACCGCATCAGCCGCCTGTTACAGGAAGCGCGCGACCCGCAGGTGGGCGTGATCGTCATGGACTTCGTGCTCGGCTTTGGCTCCCACGAAGACCCGGTCGGCGTGATGATCGATGCCATTAAAGAAGCGAAAGCCATCGCCGCAGGCGAAAACCGCCCGCTGGAGATTCTGGGCTACGTATTAGGCACCAGTCTCGACACACCGTCATTACAGCAACAATGCCAGATGCTGACTGACGCCGGCGTTATCTGGGCAAGCAGCAGCACCAACACAGGATTACTGGCGCGTGAATTCGTCGTCAAAGGGGAGGAAGCCTGATGAGTCAGACACTGTTTAACCAACCGCTGAACGTGATCAACGTGGGCATCGCCATGTTCACCGACGACCTGAAAAAGCAGCACGTAGAGGTCACCCAGCTCGACTGGACGCCGCCGGGCCAGGGCAATATGCAGGTTGTTGAAGCGCTGGATCAGATTGCCTCCCCAACGCTTGCCGACAAAATCGCTGCCGCCAACAAACTGGCGCTGGAGCGCATTATTCAGTCACACCCGGTGCTGGTCGGTTTTGACCAGGCCATCAACGTGGTGCCGGGCATGACGCCCACCACCATTTTGCACGCAGGCCCGCCTATTACCTGGGAAAAAATGTGCGGCGCGATGAAAGGTGCGGTGACCGGGGCGCTGGTGTTTGAAGGGCTGGCAAAAGATCTGGAGGACGCCGCAAGGCTGGCGGCATCCGGTGAGATTACTTTCTCCCCGTGCCATGAGCATGATTGCGTCGGCTCCATGGCGGGCGTCACCTCAGCCTCCATGTTTATGCACGTGGTCGAAAACAAAACTTACGGTAATCGCGCTTACACCAACATGAGTGAGCAGATGGCGAAAATCCTGCGCATGGGGGCCAACGACCAGAGCGTGATTGACCGCCTGAACTGGATGCGCGATGTGCAGGGCCCAATACTGCGTGACGCCATGAAGCTGGCGGGGGAAATTGACCTGCGCCTGATGCTGGCCCAGGCGCTGCACATGGGCGACGAGTGCCACAACCGCAACAACGCGGGCACCACGTTGCTGATTCAGGCCCTGACGCCGTGGATCATTCAGACCGGTTACCCGGTGGAGCAGCAGCGCGATGTGTTCGAGTTCGTGGCCAGCAGCGACTACTTCTCCGGCCCGACCTGGATGGTGCTGTGCAAAGCGGCGATGGATGCCGCCCACGGCATTGAATACAGCACCGTGGTCACCACCATGGCGCGAAACGGCGTGGAGTTCGGCCTGCGCATCAGCGGCCTGCCAGGTCACTGGTTTACCGGGCCGTCTCAGCAGGTGATTGGCCCGATGTTTGCGGGCTACAAGCCGGAAGACTCCGGGCTGGACATCGGCGACAGCGCGATCACCGAAACCTACGGTATCGGCGGTTTCGCCATGGCGACGGCACCGGCCATCGTGGCGCTGGTCGGCGGTACTGTGGATGAAGCCATCGACTTCTCGCGCCAGATGCGGGAAATCACGCTGGGCGAGAACCCGAACGTGACCATTCCCTTGCTGTCGTTTATGGGCGTGCCGACGGCTATCGACATCACCAAAGTCGGCGGCAGCGGCATTTTACCGGTCATCAATACCGCCATTGCCCACAAAGACGCAGGTATCGGCATGATTGGCGCTGGCATCGTACATCCGCCGTTCGCCTGTTTTGAGAAAGCCATTTTGCGCTACCGCGACCGCTACTGCCAATAACAAGAAACCGGGGCTGGCGAAGGTCAGCCCCGTGGAGCCAGGCGCGATTCGTGATTCACCTGCAGGACCTTGTGCGATCCCCCGATCGTTGAGCGTTTGTAACCTGTGAAGGACATTCCATGAACAGAGTAAAATTAGAGTGGAAACGCGGTGACTGGGCAGCCTACTTCGGGCTGATGACCAACAACCTGACTAACCTGCTCACCATGATGGGGCTGCTCATCTTCGTGGTGGGTATCCCTAAAGAGATTGTTTACGGCCGTATCGCCCCGGCATTTGGTTTTGCCGTGCTGGTCGCCAGTATCAGCTACGCGTGGTTTGGCATGCAGATGGCACGCCAGACCGGGCGCACTGATGTTACCGCCCTGCCGTCCGGGCCAAGCGCGCCGTCGATTTTTACTGTCACCTTCCTCGTGCTGATGCCGGTGTACCAGCAAACCGGTGATGCCGATTTTGCTATCCAGATTGGCCTGGTGTGGTGCTTTGTTGAAGCGCTGATCCTCGCAGGTGGCTCCTTCCTCGGCGAAACCATCCGCAAAATGATCCCGCGTACCGTGTTGCTCTCCTGCCTCTCCGGCCTGGGTCTGCTGCTGCTGGCGATGAACCCGATGTTGCAGGCCTTTGAAGCGCCGACCGTGTCGTTCATCGTGCTGCTGCTGATTTTTATCAACTGGTTCGGCAAGAAACCGATTTTCGCCCGCATCCCGACCGGTCTGCTGCTGCTGATTGCCGGTACTCTACTTGCGTGGATTTCTGGTCTGCAAAGCCCGGAAGCCATTAAAGCGTCGATGTCGTCCTTTGGCTTTAACCCGCCGGAGATCCACGTGGACAGCTTTATGCAGGGTCTGCCGCATGGGCTGCCTTACCTTGCCTCCGCTGTGCCGCTGGGCCTGGCAAACTACATCTTCGATCTGGAAAACATTGAAAGCGCCCACGCCGCCGGAGATGAGTACAACACCCGCAAAGTGATGCTGGCTAACGGTCTCTCCTCGATGCTGGGCTGCCTGCTGGGTAACCCGTTCCCGGTGACGGTGTACGTCGGTCACGCGGGCTGGAAAGCAATGGGGGCCAGCATCGGCTATACCCTGGCGTCCGGCGTCACCATGTTCCTTGTGCCGCTGTTTGGTCTCGGCGCGTTTATGCTCGCCATCATTCCGATGACCGCCATCGTGCCGATTCTGGTGTTTATCGGCGTGGTCACCGCCAACCAGGTGGTGAGGGAAACGCCCAAAATCGAGGTTCCCGTCATCTTCATCTGCCTGTTCCCGTGGATTGCCAACTGGGCGCTGACCATGGTCAACAGCGTGATGGGGGCGGCGGGGACGTCGGCGGCGAAACTCGGCACCGACCTGCTGCACAGTAAGGGCGTGTACTACCAGGGGCTGGTGCATCTGGGCAACGGCGCGCCGCTCGCCAGCATGATCTGGGGCTGTATCGCCATCTTCGCCATCATCAACAAACCGCTGCGGGGAGCTGTTGCAGCCGCAGGTGGCGCGCTGCTGGCGCTGTTCGGGGTAATTCACTCCCCGGTGGTCGGTTTTGCCCAGGGCTCGTCGCTGATGTTCGTGGCCGCTTATCTGATGATGTCCGGCATGTTCGTGGTGAAACATGTGCTCGACAACCGCGAAGCCGCGCAAACTGCGGCACCCGTCTCTGAAGCTTGATGATTGCCCCGTATTCCCACTCTCCCCTATGGGGAGAGGGCCGGGGTGAGGGGCTCAGGCCGCACCTTTCTCAAGGAAAACACATGAAACAACTCATGGTGGTTGCCATTGGTGGTAACAGCATTATCAAAGACAACGCCAGCCAGTCCGTTGAGCATCAGGCTGAAGCGGTCAAAAAGGTCGCGGAGTCGGTGCTGGAGATGCTGGCCTCGGACTTTGATATCGTCCTCACGCACGGTAACGGCCCGCAGGTGGGGCTGGATTTACGCCGCGCCGAAATCGCTCACGAGCGGGAAGGTTTACCGTTAACACCGCTGGCAAACTGTGTGGCGGATACCCAGGGCGGCATCGGTTATTTGATTCAACAGGCGCTCAATAATCTGCTCAGCCAGCGCGGTGAGCAGAAAGCGGTCACCGTGGTCACCCAGGTGGAAGTGGACGCCAGAGACCCCGGCTTTGCCCACCCGACCAAACCCATCGGCGCATTTTTTAGTGAAGCCCAGCGAGACGCATTGCAGATCGCACACCCGGACTGGCGCTTTGTTGAAGACTCGGGTCGCGGTTATCGCCGGGTCGTGGCGTCACCGGAACCGCAGCGCATCGTTGAAGCGGATGCGATTAAGGCGCTGACCAAACAGGGTTTTGTGGTGATCGGCGCAGGTGGCGGTGGGATCCCGGTGATACGTTCCGCACAAGGGCATTATCAAAGCGTGGATGCGGTGATCGATAAAGATCTCTCCACGGCGCTGCTGGCCCGTGAGATCAAGGCCGACGTTCTGGTTATCACCACCGGCGTGGAGAAAGTGTGTGTCCATTTTGGCAAACCGCAGCAACGGGCCCTTGATGAAGTGAACGTTGCCGCCATGACCCAGTACATGTGTGAAGGCCATTTCCCGGCGGGCAGCATGCTGCCGAAAATCGTCGCCAGCCTCGATTTTCTGCGCCAGGGCGGCAAGCGGGTCATCATCACTTCGCCAGACTGCTTACCTGCGGCCCTGCGCGGTGAAACGGGCACCCATATCGTACCGGCCTGACAGGCCACAAAAGGAAGATAAGATGACTGACAATAAAAGCCGCCGGGAATTTTTGAGCCAGAGCGGCAAAATCGCCACCGCCTGTGCGCTGTTTGGCGCGACGGGGTCTGTCGCGTATGCTGCGAAGTCCGCCACTGACCGTGATGAGACGCGCAACACCATGACGCTCCCCGACAAACACTATTACCTCGACAACGTGCTGCTGGAAACGGGTTTCGAATTCGAAGGTCAAACCGCCGTGCATACGCGCACTGCGCTGCACACGCTCGAAATCAACAACGGCAGGATTGTCGCGCTCAGTGACAACAAGCAGCATAAAAACGCCGCTCTGCCCCGCTACGATGCAGACGGTAAGCTGATGCTGCCCGCCATGCGCGATATGCACATCCATCTGGACAAAACTTTTTATGGCGGCCCCTGGCGGTCTCTGAATCGCCCGGCGGGCACCACCATTCAGGATATGATTCGTCTGGAGCAAACGCTGCTGCCGGAATTGCAGCCGTACACGCAGGAGCGCGCCGGGAAGCTCATCGACCTGCTGCAATCTAAAGGCTCCACCATCGCCCGCAGCCATTGCAATATTGAACCGACCTCCGGGTTGAAAAACCTGGAGAACTTACAGGCGGTGCTTGAGCGGCGTCGCGCCGGTTTTCGCTGCGAGATTGTTGCCTTCCCGCAACACGGTCTGCTGCTTTCCAAATCCGAACCGCTGATGCGCGAAGCCATGCAGGCGGGGGCGCACTATGTGGGCGGTCTTGACCCCACCAGCGTGGACGGCGCAATGGAAAAGTCGCTCGACACCATGTTCCAGATAGCACTCGATTACGGCAAAGGGGTGGATATTCACCTGCACGAGACCAGCCCGGCAGGCATCGCGGCGGTCAATTACATGGTCGAAACCGTGGAGAAAACCCCGGCGCTGAAAGGAAAGCTGACCATCAGTCATGCCTTTGCCCTCGCCATGCTCAATGAGCAACAGGTGGATGAACTCGCCACGCGCATGGCGGCGGCGCAGGTGACCATCGCGTCGACCGTGCCAATTGGCACCCTGCACATGCCGCTCAAACAGCTGCGCGAGAAAGGGGTCTTTGTGATGACCGGAACCGACAGCGTGATTGACCACTGGTCGCCTTACGGGCTGGGTGACATGCTCGAAAAAGCCAATCTTTATGCGCAGTTGTATATTCGCCCGAACGAGCAGACGCTGTCGCGCGCGCTGGCGATTGCCACTGGCGATGTGCTGCCGTTAAACGATAAGGGTGAGCGCGCCTGGCCAAACGCGCAGGATGAGGCCAGCTTTGTGCTGGTAGACGCGTCCTGCTCTGCCGAAGCCGTCGCGCGCATCTCGCCGCGCACCGCTACCTTCCATAAAGGTGAGTTGGTGTGGGGAAATGTGAGCAAATCAGCCTAAAAGAAAAGGGCACCCGAGGGTGCCCTTCTTACTTCGCTGTCGGATGGCGCTTCGCTTATCCGACCTACAAAAGCGCAGCCCGAGTCGTTACGCGAAAGATTTCGTGTTGTAGCAAGGCGGCCAGTGAGCAAATCCCCGGGAGCATAGTCCACTATGCGACCGGGGTGAGCGAACGCAGTCAACGCCGCTACGGCGCGAAAGATAAAGCGTAATCAGACTTCTTCCATGCGGCCCAGCAATGCCTGCAGGCGCTCCTGCCAGCCATGCTGTTGGTCTTTAAGCTGATTGTTTTCACGCTCCAGCTCTTCACGACCTTGCTGAGCAGAATGAATCTCCTGGCTCAGGCTGTTGTTCTTTTCTTTCAGCTCTTCGATTTCCATCTGCAACAACGTGATGGTATCAATCGCCTGCTGTACTTTTGCTTCCAGTTTCTCGAATACTTCTAATGACATCGTCATACCTCTCCTGAATTGCAAGGCGTTGATGGATAGCTGTATCCCGGGGATACACCTTCGTTCCGTGAACGGCGACGCCTTAATCTGTTTAGCGCACGGTCTTGGTACCCGATTGTATGAAGCCCTTTAGCCCCTGTCCAGCGGCAAGCCGCGTAGATCAAGCTTTGCAACACTTTTCAGTCTATGCCTGGAGCCATAGCGGCTCTACTCCTTAATTGTTAAATTAAGGGTTACAAAAATGATTCAGCTCACACTTCGCCATGTTCACTTACTCTTCGCAAACGCGCCTCATAGCGCGAAAACGCTCATTTTATTGACGCAGTACACACATTTTGATTTCGATATTTCTCGTTTTTGAGCGTTAACGATAAATTAACAGTATGTCTACACGACATCGTGGAGCCCCGACCTCCATGCAAACAATAACCATTAAACTCTTTGCAGGATCCGATTATGAGTCAAACCTCAACCTTAAAAGGCCAGTGCATCGCCGAATTCCTCGGAACCGGGTTGTTGATTTTCTTCGGTGTGGGATGCGTTGCGGCACTCAAAGTAGCGGGCGCCACATTCGGGCAGTGGGAAATCAGTATCATTTGGGGTCTGGGCGTGGCGATGGCCATTTACCTGACCGCAGGGGTTTCCGGCGCACACCTTAACCCGGCAGTAACGATCGCGTTGTGGCTCTTTGCTTGTTTCGATGGGCGCAAAGTCGTCCCCTTTATTGCTTCCCAGTTTGCCGGCGCGTTCTGCGCAGCCGCGCTTGTTTACGGGCTTTATTACAATCTTTTCCTCGATTACGAACAGACTCACCACATTGTACGCGGCACGGTCGAAAGTATTGATCTGGCTGGCACTTTCTCAACTTACCCGAACCCGCATATCAATTTTGTGCAGGCCTTCGCGGTTGAAATGGTGATTACCGCTATCCTGATGGGCGTCATTATGGCGCTGGGGGACGACGGTAACGGCATTCCTCGCGGTCCACTCGCGCCACTGCTTATCGGCCTGCTGATCGCGGTTATCGGTGCCTCTATGGGCCCATTGACCGGGTTTGCGATGAATCCGGCACGTGACCTCGGGCCGAAAACGTTCGCCTGGCTGGCAGGATGGGGCAATGTTGCCTTCACCGGTGGCAAAGATATTCCTTATTTCCTCGTGCCGCTGTTCGGGCCAATTGTCGGCGCATCCCTGGGTGCCTTTGGTTATCGTAAACTGATTGGACGCCATTTGCCGTGTGACGTGTGCGCCGTGGAAGACAAAGATTCCACCTCTACCGCTCAACAAAAAGCTTCGCTGTAATGTGACTACGGGACATAAATCATGACTGACAAGAAATATATCGTTGCGCTCGACCAGGGCACTACCAGCTCCCGCGCCGTTGTAATGGACCATGACGCCAACATCATCAGCGTTTCACAGCGCGAATTCGAACAAATTTATCCTAAGCCAGGCTGGGTTGAGCATGACCCAATGGAAATCTGGGCAACCCAAAGCTCTACGCTGGTAGAAGTGCTGGCAAAAGCCGATATCAGTTCTGACGAAATCGCCGCAATCGGTATCACCAACCAGCGTGAAACTACCGTGGTCTGGGAGCGCGAAACCGGCAAACCGATTTATAACGCTATCGTCTGGCAGTGCCGCCGCACCGCGGATATCTGCGAGAAACTCAAGCGTGAAGGTATGGAAGACTACGTGCGCAGCGCCACGGGCCTCGTGGTTGACCCGTACTTCTCCGGTACCAAAGTGAAATGGATCCTCGACCATGTCGAAGGCTCCCGTGAGCGTGCAAAACGTGGCGAACTACTGTTCGGTACCGTGGATACCTGGCTTATCTGGAAAATGACCCAGGGGCGCGTACATGTGACTGATTACACCAACGCCTCCCGTACCATGCTGTTCAACATCAACACCCTGGACTGGGACGACAAGATGCTGGAAGCGCTGGATGTCCCGCGCGCCATGCTGCCGGACGTACGCAAGTCGTCTGAAGTCTACGGCCAGACCAACATTGGCGGTAAAGGCGGCACCCGTATTCCTATCGCCGGGATCGCCGGTGACCAGCAGGCGGCGCTGTTCGGCCAGCTGTGCGTCAAAGAAGGGATGGCGAAGAACACCTACGGTACTGGCTGCTTTATGCTGATGAACACCGGCGAGAAAGCGGTGAAATCAGAAAACGGTCTGCTGACCACCATCGCCTGTGGTCCAAAAGGCGAAGTGAACTATGCGCTGGAAGGTGCGGTGTTCATGGCCGGTGCCTCTATTCAGTGGCTGCGCGACGAGATGAAACTCATCAGCGATGCGTTTGACTCTGAGTACTTCGCCACCAAAGTGAAAGACACCAACGGCGTGTACGTGGTACCGGCCTTCACCGGCCTGGGTGCACCTTACTGGGACCCGTATGCCCGTGGCGCCATCTTCGGTCTGACCCGTGGCGTGAACTCTAACCACATCATCCGTGCGACGCTGGAATCCATTGCTTACCAGACCCGCGACGTTCTGGAAGCGATGCAGGCTGACTCCGGCATTCGTCTGCACGCCCTGCGCGTGGACGGCGGCGCGGTCGCCAACAACTTCCTGATGCAGTTCCAGTCCGACATACTGGGCACACGCGTGGAGCGTCCGGAAGTGCGTGAAGTCACGGCGCTGGGTGCGGCGTATCTGGCCGGTCTGGCAGTCGGTTTCTGGCAGAACCTGGACGAGCTGCAGGAAAAAGCGGTGATCGAACGTGAATTCCGTCCGAGCATCGAAACCACCGAGCGTAACGTCCGTTACAGCGGCTGGAAGAAAGCGGTGAAACGCGCCCTGGCCTGGGAAGATCACGGCGAGTAATCCTTAAAATTGCCGGATGACGACGCTAAAGCGTCTTATCCGGCCTACGGGTTGTTGTTCTGTAGGCCGGATAAGGCGAAGCCGCCATCCGGCAAAGTCTCCCCCACAGCAATAATCACTCCCCTCTCTGTGTTAAACTTCGCGCAATTTCTTTGACTTCACGAGTATGCAATGAGACGAGAACTTGCCATTGAATTTTCCCGCGTAACGGAAGCAGCGGCGCTTGCTGGCTACAAGTGGTTAGGGCGCGGCGACAAAAATATCGCCGACGGCGCAGCGGTTCACGCGATGCGCATTATGCTCAATCAGGTCAATATCGACGGCACCATTGTGATTGGCGAAGGGGAGATTGACGAAGCCCCGATGCTCTACATCGGTGAAAAAGTCGGTACCGGCAAAGGCGATGCGGTGGATATCGCCGTCGACCCGATTGAAGGCACCCGCATGACAGCCATGGGCCAGGCCAATGCGCTGGCGGTGCTGGCGGTCGGCGATCAGGGTTGTTTCCTGAACGCACCCGATATGTACATGGAAAAACTGATTGTCGGGCCAGGTGCCAAAGGGGCCATCGATCTCAATCTGCCGCTGGCCGACAACCTGCGTAACGTCGCCGCTGCGCTGGGTAAACCGCTCACCGAACTGACGGTAACGATACTGGCGAAACCGCGTCACGACGCCACCATCGCCGAAATGCAAAAGCTTGGCGTGCGCGTGTTTGCGATCCCGGACGGTGACGTCGCCGCGTCCATCCTGACCTGCATGCCGGACAGCGAAGTTGACGTGCTGTACGGTATTGGCGGCGCGCCGGAAGGTGTCGTCTCCGCCGCCGTTATCCGCGCGCTGGATGGTGATATGCACGGTCGTCTGCTGGCTCGTCATCACGTGAAGGGCGACAGCGAAGAGAACCGTCGCATCGGTGAAAATGAGCTGGAACGCTGCCAGGCGATGGGCATTGAAGCCGGTGTGGTTTTGCGTCTGGATGATATGGCGCGCAGCGACAACGTGATTTTCTCCGCCACTGGCATCACCAAAGGTGACCTGCTGGACGGTATCAGCCGCAAAGGCAATATTGCCACCACTGAAACCCTGCTGATTCGCGGCAAATCACGCACCATTCGCCGCATTCAGTCCATTCACTATCTGGATCGTAAAGACCCGGATGTGCAGACGCATATACTGTAAGTGTATTTGTCGGGGAGAGCTTTCCGGCACGTATGGACTGGAAATCCTCCCCATTCACGACGAAGATAAGGCAATGATTCTGAACAGGAGAAAATCATGGCCGACTGGGTTACAGGAAAAGTCGTTAACGTCGAGTTCTGGACCGACACATTGTTCAGCCTGACCGTTCATGCCCCTATTCTTCCTTTCACTGCCGGACAGTTCGCCAAGCTGGGCCTCGAAATCGACGGCGAGCGGGTGCAGCGTGCCTATTCACATGTGAATGCGCCAGGGAATCCTGATCTCGAGTTCTATCTGGTTACCGTCCCTGAAGGGAAGCTCAGCCCGAGGCTCGCGGCATTGCAGCCGGGTGATGACATTTTGATCGTCAGCGAAGCGGCCGGGTTCTTTGTCCTTGAAGAGGTGCCGGACTGCGAAACGCTCTGGATGCTGGCGACCGGTACCGCGATTGGCCCCTATCTGTCGATTTTGCAGGAAGGCAAAGATCTTGAGCGCTTCAAAAATCTGGTGCTGGTCCATGCGGTGCGTTACGCCGCCGATTTGAGCTACCTGCCGCTGATGCTGGAGCTTCAGCAACGCTATGCGGGCAAACTGCGCATTCAGACGGTAGTGAGTCGTGAGACGGTTTCGGGTTCGCTGACCGGGCGCGTACCGGCATTGATTGAGAGCGGTGCGCTGGAGGAGGCCCTGGGGCTGCCGATGACTACCGACACCAGCCACGTGATGCTGTGCGGCAACCCGCAGATGGTGCGTGACACCCAGCAGTTGCTCAAAGAGACCCGGCAAATGACCAAACACTTACGTCGTCGACCGGGCCATATGACCGCTGAGCACTACTGGTAATCAGCGGTACTTCACGTCCAGCGTATCTTTACCAAATTTGTTTTCGCCCTGGGTGCCAACAAACGCGCCCAGGTCGATGAGCATGGTCACCATAATCAGCGCTGGCGCAAAGCGCCCAACGGCCCATTGCAAGGTGCTGTTCAGCATGTCCCAGTTCCCCGCCAGCAGCATCCAGGCCAGAACAAACAACAGCGCCCAGGGGCCGGATTTTCCGCGATCGTGCAGGCGTTTCACAATCACGCAGGCCGTTGGCCACAGCAGGCACACCAGCATGAACGCGGCGGTCTGACTGGCGAGCAGATTGAAGTCGACTGCATAAAACAGTGTCACCATCGCCACCACCCAAATGACCATCCACACCCAAAAATCACGGCGGCCAATGCGCCCTTTAATTGAGAATAACCACTGCTGAATACCCATGTCAGGTTCCTTAATCTTCTACTGCTGCGTAGTTTACCCTGGCAGCGCGACTTTTTGACAAGCCCGGCCGTTATCGTTTTAATCGTGAGCAAAATGAAATGAGGATGATGTTGATGAAAACCTGGTGGCTCCTGCTGGCGGCGTTGATTTTATGCCCACCGGCACGCGCAGAAGATGCGCCATCCGCGGCGACAGCACCCTATTTATTGCCCGGTGCACCGACCTTTGAGCAATCCATCAGCCAGTTCAGAGAGAAGTTCAATGAGGACAACCCTGAGCTTGCCCTGAATGAATTTCGCGCCATTGATTCCGGTGCTGATACCGCACGCCTGACCCGTGCGGCCACGAAAATTAACGACAATCTCTATGCGTCGACGGCGCTGGAGCGCGGCACGCTGAAAATTAAGTCGATGCAGATAACCTGGCTGCCCGTCAGAGGGCCGGAGCAGAAAGCCTCGCGGGCGAAGTCGCAGGAGTATATGGCAGCGGTGATTCGCGAGTTTTCTCCGGGACTGACCAAAGCACAAAGCCTGCAAAAACTGCAAAAGTTGCTGAACAGCGGTAAAAACAAACTTTGGTACGCCGAAACGGAAGGCGCGATTCGCTATGTTGTCGCAGATGACGGCGAAAAGGGGCTGACCTTCGCCGTTGAACCGATTAAGCTGGCTCTATCTGAAAGTCTCCAGAACGACAATAAATGACAAAAAGCAAAGCCTTTGCGGGGACGAATCTCTATACTGTTTCACAGACAACGCTGCCCTGAAGGGTAGCTATATTCCTTAATTCGCTTCGTGCGTGGAGAGTAAAAATGCGACATCCTTTGGTGATGGGTAACTGGAAACTGAACGGCAGCCGCCACATGGTAAACGAACTGGTTGCTAACCTGCGTAAAGAGCTGGCTGGCGTGACCGGTTGTGGCGTAGCGATTGCACCACCGGATCTGTACCTGGATCTGGCTCACCACGCCGCTGCTGGCAGCCACATTATCCTGGGCGCGCAGAACGTAGACGTTAACCTGTCTGGCGCATTCACCGGTGAAACAAGCGCTGAAATGCTCAAAGACCTTGGCGCGAAATACATCATCATCGGCCACTCTGAGCGTCGTACCTACCACAAAGAATCTGACGAGTTCATCGCGAAGAAATTCGCCGTGCTGAAAGAGCAGGGTCTGATCCCGGTTCTGTGCATCGGTGAAACCGAAGCAGAAAACGAAGCAGGCAAAACGGAAGAAGTGTGTGCACGTCAGATTGACGCTGTCCTGAAAACTCAGGGCGCTGCGGCTTTCGAAGGCGTCGTTATCGCTTACGAACCTGTTTGGGCTATCGGTACCGGCAAATCTGCTACCCCGGCTCAGGCTCAGGCCGTTCACAAATTCATCCGTGACCACATCGCTAAAGCTGACGCGAAAGTCGCTGAGCAAGTGATCATTCAGTACGGCGGTTCTGTTAACGCTTCCAACGCTGCTGAGCTGTTCACCCAGCCAGACATCGACGGCGCGCTGGTTGGCGGTGCATCCCTGAAAGCTGACGCTTTCGCGGTCATCGTTAAAGCAGCGGAAGCCGCTAAAGCCTAATACTCTGGCCCCTCTCTCTGTAGGGAGAGGGGCACAGTCTGTTCCAGATCTACAATTTCCCCAGCACGCTAAACCACGCATAATCCAGCGGCAGCAGCACCAGATAGGTTGCCACCGCCAGCGCGATACACAACAACATCCCCGCCCGGGCCGGTACTTTGCCTAACGCCATCGCCACCACAATCGGTGACGCCTGATACGGCAACAGCGGCGTGGAATATCCCAGCACCTGAATCATAATCACCGACAGCAGCGGGAACCCGGTGGCATCCGAGAAGCTCTGTGCAAGCGTCGTGAACAGCGCCGGTACGCCGTTGGCGGTCATGATGAAGTTCAGCGCTGTCGTAATACCTGTCAGAGCAAGGAAGCTGGTGAACGGCTTATCAGGATCCAGCGGCATCACGTGCAGCAAGGCTTCCCCTACCGCCGCGCCGATCCCCGTCTGCGTCACCGTAATCGCCAGCCCAAGAATACCGGCCACGTAAATGCAGGTGCGAATGTTCACGCCGTTCGAGAACTCTTCACCGTTGATAAAGCCGACGCGCGGCAGCAGCGTCACGCAGGCCGCCACCAGCCCTGTCCAGGCCGGCCCAATGCCGTGCAGGCTTTCCGTCACCCACATCGTCAGCACAACGGCCAACAGCCACGCCAGACGCTTCTCAGCCCGGCTCATGGGCTCTGACGGCACTATCTCTTTTGGAGGGTGCGGCTGACCGGGGAAAAGCCAGCAAATCAGGCCAATCAGGATCAGCCCTTTGAGGATGCCAAGCACCGGCGTGTGTAGCAGCAGATAAGGAACATAATTCAGGTGAATTCCATACGACCCTTCTGCCGCCCCGCTCATCACGAGGTTAGGGACGTTCGCAGGCAGAATGGTGGCCGACAGCTGGAAAGTGCCAAACCCCACCGCCAGCGCCAGGCCATACCAGGCACGCGTCCCTTCCGTAATACCCGCCCGTGCCGCCATCGCCGCGACAATCGGCATCAGCAGCGCGATACGCCCCATGTTTGAAGGCATGACAAAGGCCAGTGCATAACTCAGCAGGACCACGCTTGCGACCATGAGCAGCCACGAGTCCGTCAGTTTTGCAGACAGCGCCCGCGCGGCCCGGTCAGCCAGCCCCGTTTTGCGAATCGCCACGCCCAGTACAAAACCGCTGAAGACCAGCCAGAAGGCCGAGGACGCAAAACCGCCGAAAATGACGTCCGGCGGCGCGATTTTGGCAATCATCGCAGCGGTGAAAAACAGCAGGGCGGTGATGAACTCCGGCAGCAACGAGGTCGCCCAGAGCACAATCGTAATGCCAACAATCACGGAGGGAAGGAACAGAGGGTGAGTAAACCAGAGCGACATACCTGTCTCCTGTAGAATTTTTCAGCAAGTCTACGGCGACAGGCTTGCCCGGTAAACGCCAAATCTGGTGGGGCTATTTCAGGATATCACATTGATGATCCTGAATTTCCTCAGCCGATGCGCGGTTAAAAGCGAACAGATCGCGCTGCGTTGCCAGAAGAACAAACGAACCGTCCGCCTGCTGCACCATAGCCAGCGAATAACGCCCCATGTGGTCGCGCGCATCCGGCACTTCTTCCGCCAGCATCAGGAACGGACTGCGCTGCACCAGCTCCGCTTCAGTCACCCGGCGGGCCAGATAGCGATGCCCGCGCAGCCCGCCCGGGATCTCCAGCCAACGACTGCTGATACTGGTGGCGTCGCTATCAAGCTGAATGCGCACATCGTTGCGCAGGCAGGACATATGGATATGAAAATGGTTTTGAGTCCGCCCGGTGCGCGAGTTGATGGTAAGAGAAATCGCGCTGTCAGGCAGTGGGCTGCCGCGCAATTTCCCCATCACGCCGCGTGATTGCCAGGCCTGCCAGAAAAAATTGGGGGTATGAGGTTGCAGCAACAGCGGGCTTTCGATGCCGTTAATGCGATACGTCGGCATCAGCAGGTACTGCAGCGGGCCGTTGCGATCTTTGAGAAGCACGTAGCCTGCCTCAAGATTGGCCTGCGCGCAGGGCGCGGGTGAACGGTTATCCCGCTGGTGGGGGACGCATTGACCAGTGACTATCTGGCGAAGCGTCCCTCTGTCACTACTGTTCCACCAGTACGCAGCGTAGCCCAGCGCCATCAGCGTGGCTATCACCAGTGCGATCAGAGCGCGTTGCACAATCTTCATCGGACGTCCTCTTTCCAGAAAGAACATGAAGCATAGCGCAGTAAAACGGGAAAAAGATGTACAGAGGGGAAAACAAAAACGGCCCCGTGAAGGGCCGCCTGGGGATTAGCGTTTGCTGATTTCGTCGAAGGTGCCGCCGTTGGAGAAGTGCTCTTTCTGCGCTTTCGTCCAGCCGCCAAAGACATCGTCAATGGTGAACAGCTTGAGTTTCGGGAACTCGCTTTCGTATTTCGCCGCAACGTCTTTGTCACGTGGACGGTAGAAGTTCTTCGCCGCAATCTCCTGCCCTTCCGGGGTGTAGAGATATTTCAGGTACGCTTCGGCTACCTGCTGGGTGCCTTTTTTCGCGACCACTTTATCGACGACAGACACCGTCGGCTCTGCGAGGATGGATTCGCTCGGGGTGACGATTTCAAACTTGTCTTTACCCAGTTCGTTTGTCGCCAGCAGCGCTTCGTTTTCCCAGGCAATCAGCACGTCACCGATACCGCGTTCAACGAAGGTGTTGGTTGCGCCACGCGCACCGGAGTCCAGCACTTCCACGTTTTTAAACAACGCTTTCACGAACGCCTGAGCTTTAGCCTGGTCACCACCGTTCTGGTGCAGGGCATAGCCCCATGCGGCCAGGTAGTTCCAGCGTGCACCACCGGAGCTTTTCGGGTTCGGGGTAATCACGGATACGCCCGGTTTGATTAAATCATTCCAGTCATGAATCTGTTTCGGGTTGCCTTTGCGCACCAGGAACACGATGGTGGAGGTATAAGGCGCGGAGTTATCCGGCAGGCGTTTGATCCAGTTTTTGTCGATGCTGCCGCGCTCGGCAATCGCATCCACATCATAAGCCAGTGCCAGCGTCACCACGTCGGCATCAAGACCGTTAATGACAGAGGTCGCCTGCTTGCCGGAGCCGCCGTGTGACTGGCGAATAATCACGTTATCGCCTGTTTCCTGTTTCCAGTGTGCGCTGAACGCTTTGTTGTACTGCTCGTACAACTCACGCGTTGGATCATACGACACGTTCAGTAATTGAATGTCTTTTGCCAGAACGCTGCCAGATGCCAGCAGCAATGTTAACCCTAAGCCCCATTTGTTCATCGCCCACTCTCTCAGGTTATGTATTTTTGATGTGCTCAGCGTGCCAGAAAGGCATCCAATGATTAAAGAATAAAAAAAGATTGGCTATAACTTTGGAGAATATAAGAGGATAAAGAAACGCCCTCAATACAGAGGGCGCTTGATGAAATTAGTACAGCTTTTTAGCGCAGTCCAGCCAGTCACCTTTGAACGGACGCTTCATGTTTTCGATAGCGTCGATGATGTCGTGGTGAACCATTTTCTCGTTCTGAATACCGACGCAACGGCCGCCGTGGCCTTGCAGCAGCAGCTCAATCGCATATGCGCCCATGCGGGAAGCCAGAATACGGTCGTAAGGAACCGGGGAACCGCCGCGCTGGATGTGGCCCAGTACGGTGGCACGGGTTTCACGCTCAGTTTCCGTTTCGATATATTTGGCCAGCTCGTCGATATCACAGATGTGCTCAGTGATAGCCACGATGGCGTGTTTTTTACCTTTTGCGATACCGGCTTTGATTTCTGCCACCAGGTCTTCACGGCTGAATTCCACTTCCGGCAGCACGATGAACTCACAACCACCGGCAATCGCCGCCGCCAGGGTCAGGTCACCACAGTAACGGCCCATCACTTCAACGATGGAGATACGCTGGTGAGAGGAAGAGGTGTCACGCAGGCGGTCAATCGCTTCAACCACGGTATGCAGTGCGGTGAAGTAACCGATGGTGTAGTCAGTACCGGCAACGTCGTTGTCGATGGTGCCTGGCAGACCGATGCACGGGAAGCCCATTTCGGTCAGGCGCTTGGCACCCATGTAGGAACCATCACCGCCGATAACAACCAGCGCATCAATGCCACGCTTTTTCATGTTCTCGATAGCCACGGCGCGGACGTGCTCTTCACGGAATTCCGGGAAACGCGCAGAGCCGAGGAAGGTGCCGCCACGGTTAATCATGTCTGACACGCTATAGCGATCCAGTTGAATCATTCGGTCTTCGTACAGGCCGAGATAACCATCATAAATACCCGCAACTTCCAGACCTTCAGTTAATGCTGCACGGACAACGCCACGAATTGCTGCGTTCATGCCCGGCGCATCACCGCCACTTGTCAACACACCGATTTTTTTAATCATGACTACCTCTGAACTTAGGAATGCAAAAATAATGTTCTGTTGGCCAAAACGACGCCCCAAAGGGGAAAACGACTATGATGCAAATATTATATCAATAGCTTTTTGCTGAATTGATTCAGGTCAGACCATATGGCGGTAATTTATACACGAAATGCATGTCTGACTCTCTTTTTTTACAACGAAATACGACAGCAGCAACGCGCTTATCGTCCTTGAGTTCCTACTGAGCAGGGATCCTGATGGATAATCACATCAGACCCTGGAAAACGCTGCAGGATTGCCTGTTCCACCTGTTCGGCGATGACATGCGCCTGAACCAGCGGAAGGTTGTCCTCCATCTCCAGATGGATTTGAATAAACCGTGTGGGGCCGGACTGCCTTGTGCGAAGATCGTGAGCACCGCTGACGCCCGGCCAGGCGGTGACAATATCGAAAATGTCCTGCCGCTCTTCATCGGGTAACGCCCTGTCCAGCAAAGACTGAACGGCCTCATATCCCATACGTAACGCGCTGTATAAAATATAACAACCGATGCCCAAAGCAAACAGTGCATCTGCCCGATGCCAGCCGTACCAGGACAGCCACAAAGCGACCAAAATTGCACCGTTCATCATAACATCAGACTGATAATGAAGCATATCTGCCCTGACGGCCTGGCTTTGGGTTTTTCTTACCACCCAACGCTGAAAAGTGACGAGGATCACAGTGCTGACTAACGCAACCAGCGTAACAACCATACCAATGCCAGGTGAATACATGGGTTCCGGGTTCGCGAGATGCTGGATACCGGTTAAAAACAGGAACAGCGCGGAGCCAGAAATAAACATACTTTGCGCCAGCGCCGCGAGCGATTCCGCCTTCCCGTGACCAAAGGTGTGTTCATCATCTGCCGGCTGCAACGAATATCGCACCACCAGCAGATTGGTCAGTGAGGCGGCAATATCCACCAGCGAATCCACCAGCGCGGCCAGGATACTGACCGAGCCCGTGTACCACCATGCAAAGATTTTAATGACCAATAATGACGACGCCATGATCGTTGCCGCAATGGCGGCGCGGCTGACAAGGCGTCCGTAAGATTCATTCATAAAGGCTCCCACAGTCTTCAGTGGGTAGTATAACGAAAGGCAACTTATCAGGCGGAAAATCAGGGGTCTGAATTCGGGGCAAAAAAAACCCCCACATCATGTGGGGGAAGACAGGGATGGTGTCTATGGCAAGGAAAACAGGGTTTACTGGTTACTACGGGTACTGCTATTGCTACTGAAAAACGACGTTTCTGAGCTTCGCTGCATCCGTGCAACCTCACGCAGCTGGTCCATTCGCTGCTGATGTTTAGTGTTCAAAACCGCTTGCTGCTCAGGCGTTAGCAGATGGAACATCTGGTTGCGGACCTTCGCCATCTCTACCTGGCGGGCAACCTGTTCCTGTGCCATTTTTTCGGCCTGAGCGCGTACAGCGCTTTCGTCAAAATTTTCTGCGGTGACAAGGCGATGCATTGTCTCCATTTCGCTAACATTAACAGGGGGCTGGTCGTGTCGTGCCCTCTGCATCAGATCTCGCATCTGTTGACGCTGATGTTCGGTTAAACTTATGCCGTCAAACATATGGCTTTGGCTGCTGTTCTGCGTTGCACCCTCTTGTAAGGGACTGTTATCGCTGATGATAGCTTCAGCAGCCTGGCTAAACGCACTGAACGCCAGCGTTGAGGCCATGACGGCAGCGGTAACTTTGCGCATCACTTGCTCCCAAAATCTTTCGTGTCGCGATTCAACGAGAGACAGTCTACGATTCAGGCTGCAAACATGCGTCAGGGGGTGTAAAACAACGTAAAGTCATGGATTAGCGACTCTTGATGACGTAATTTCTGCCTCGGAGGTATTTAAACAATGAATAAGATTCTTTTAGTAGATGATGACCGAGAGCTTACATCCCTGTTAAAAGAGCTGCTCGACATGGAAGGTTTTAATGTGCAGGTTGCCCATGATGGGGAGCAGGCGCTCGACCTCCTTGATGACAGCATCGATTTGCTTTTGCTCGACGTCATGATGCCGAAGAAGAACGGTATCGACACCCTTAAAGAGCTACGCCAGACACACCAGACACCCGTCATTATGCTGACGGCCCGCGGCAGCGAGCTGGACCGCGTTCTCGGCCTTGAGCTGGGCGCGGACGATTATCTGCCCAAACCGTTTAACGATCGCGAACTGGTCGCGCGTATTCGCGCCATTTTGCGCCGCTCGCACTGGAGCGAACAGCAGCAGAACACCGACAACGGTTCACCGACATTGGAAGTGGATGGCCTGAGCCTGAACCCAGGCCGCCAGGAAGCCAGTTTCGATGGTCAGTCGCTTGAACTTACTGGCACCGAATTCACCCTGCTTTATCTGCTCGCACAACACCTGGGTCAGGTGGTCTCGCGCGAACATTTAAGCCAGGAAGTGCTGGGCAAACGCTTGACGCCGTTTGATCGCGCCATCGATATGCATATCTCTAACCTGCGCCGCAAACTGCCGGACCGCAAAGACGGTCACCCGTGGTTTAAAACCTTACGTGGGCGCGGCTATTTGATGGTATCCGCTTCATGATAGGAAGTTTGACCGCCCGCATCTTTGCCATTTTCTGGCTGACGCTGGCGCTGGTATTGATGTTGGTACTGATGGTGCCAAAACTTGATTCACGCCAGATGACGGAGTTACTCGACAGCGAGCAGCGCCAGGGCGTGATGATTGAGCAGCACGTCGAGGCGGAACTGGTCAACGATCCGCCCAACGATCTGATGTGGTGGCGTCGACTGTTCCGCGCTATCGACAAATGGGCTCCGCCAGGACAACGCCTGCTGCTGGTCACCAGCGAAGGCCGCGTGATTGGCGCAGAACGTAACGAAATGCAGATTATCCGCAACTTTATTGGTCAGGCGGATAACTCTGATCACCCGCAGAAGAAAAAATATGGGCGGGTAGAGATGGTAGGGCCTTTCTCCGTCCGTGACGGGGAAGATAATTACCAGCTCTATCTCATCCGCCCTGCCAGCAATTCTCAATCAGACTTTATCAACCTGCTGTTTGACCGGCCGCTCCTGCTGCTCATCGTCACCATGCTCATCAGCTCACCGCTGCTGCTCTGGCTGGCGTGGAGTCTGGCGAGACCGGCGCGTAAGTTGAAAAACGCGGCGGATGAAGTCGCACAGGGCAATTTACGCCAGCGTCCTGAGCTGGAAGCCGGGCCTCAGGAGTTTGTCGCCGCGGGGGCCAGCTTTAACCAGATGGTGACCGCGCTGGAAAGGATGATGACCTCGCAGCAGCGCCTGCTTTCTGACATCTCCCACGAGCTGCGCACGCCGCTCACGCGTTTGCAGCTGGGCACGGCACTTCTGCGCCGCCGCAGTGGCGAAAGCAAAGAGCTGGAGCGTATTGAAATGGAAGCGCAGCGCCTCGACAGCATGATCAACGATCTGCTGGTGATGTCGCGCAACCAGCAGAAAACGGCGCTGGTGAGTGAGACCGTCAAGGCTAACCACTTGTGGAATGAGGTGCTGGACAACGCCGCCTTTGAAGCCGAGCAGGTTGGCAAAACGCTGACGGTTAACTTCCCGCCGGGCCCGTGGCCGCTGTACGGCAACCCCAACGCGCTGGAAAGTGCGCTGGAGAATATCGTGCGTAACGCCCTGCGCTACTCGCACACCAAAATCGAAGTGAACTTCGCGGTCGATAAAGAGGGCATCACCATCAACGTTGATGATGATGGCCCAGGCGTCAGCCCGGAAGACAGAGAGCAGATTTTCCGTCCCTTCTACCGTACCGACGAAGCGCGGGATCGCGAATCGGGTGGCACGGGGCTGGGGCTGGCTATCGTGGAAACGGCAATCCAGCAGCATCGCGGCTGGGTGAAAGCCGACGACAGCCCGCTCGGCGGTTTGCGCTTAACGATTTGGCTGCCGCTGTACAAACGTTCGTAATCAACCCGTTTCCCCTCTCGGCACCGGGAGGGGAAATCGGCCTACTTCCCCCACAATCTTCGCGAATTATCCTCGATAACCCCGCTTAAACGCCGCTTCTGCATCGTTCTTGCCCAACTGGCGGAGAGCCCGGCCGCAGAGAGTAAACGGCGATACTGGTCGTCATCGAAAGGCATGTGCCAGGCAATGGCAGCGGCATCCTGCACGCTCACATCACTGGTGCGTGACGCCAGTTCCAGCGGCGAATCGGTCGAGACCTTCCCGCCCGCAATCACCCGATACAACCACCCCACTCGTCCGCAGGCCTGCATTTGTGACGCCATATCGCTAACGTTAAAGTGGAAGTTGAGTTTGTAGCAGGGCGAACGCGGCTGCGTCACCTGAATCAGCGTCTCTCCCCAGCGGAAGATATCCCCGATAAAGACGTTCCTCTCCGTCAGTCCTTCCGTCGACAAGTTCTCGCCAAACGCGGGAGCGTAATAAAGCGCGTCGTTGTCAGGAAACGCCTGACGCCAGTATGTGTAATGCTCCCGTGGATAATGGCACAGTGCCCTGTCCGGCCCGCCGTGGATCACCTTTTCCGCTTGTTCATCACCCTCCAGGCCGCGATCCGTTAAGGTTAACTCCCCGTCCACCTGACGCTTGCCGATAGCGCTGGGCTTGCTGCCCTCATAGTCCTTTACTTTACCTGTATAAACATTAACCGGATGCCGCATCTTTTCCCCCGGGCGCGAAAATGGTTCCGGTATTACACCACACTTTTTACCCTGAAATCGTGCAGAAATGAGACACCGGTTCGCGTGCAATGCGCCAGGACGTGCTATCACTTTAGTGAATAAATGAAACGCTATTTCACATTCAAGGAGACAGTGACGTGAAGACTGAAAATGAATTTTCCGGCGTCTGGTGCCCGTCCATTACGCCCATGACACCTGACGGTAAAGTCGACCTGAACGGATTGAGACAGCATATTTCACGCCTGCACAGCGCCAGAATCGATGTGGTGTTGTTAATGGGCAGCATCGGCGAATTTGCCTCTTTCACCCTTGATGAGCGGCTGATGCTGATCCGTGAAGTGCGCGGCATGACCTCTGGCACACTGGTCGCCAACGTATCTTCAACCTGCCTGAACGACGTGCAGTGGATGGCGGATGAAGCCTTCCGTACCGGTTACGATGCCGTCATGGTGCTGCCACCCTACTACTACGGGCAAACCTCCGCGCAACTACTGAGCTACTTCCGCCACCTGGGGCAGCGCCTGAACGGCAAATGGTTCGCCTATAACTTCCCGGCCCGCACCGGCTGCGATCTGACGCCGGAGCTGGTCGCCACTCTGGCGGCAGAATTCCCCAACTTCGCGGGCATCAAAGACACTGTTGATTGCCAGTCGCACACCCGCAATATCATTCTGGCGACGGAAAAAATCCGGGATGATTTCGCCGTGCTTTCGGGTTATGACGAGTATTTCATCCCTAACCTGCTGGCAGGCGGCGCGGGGGTCATTTCCGGGTTGAACAACGTGATGCCGGAACTGTTTGTTCGGGCGCGGGAAGCGTGGAAACAGCATGACCTTGCCGCCCTTCATGACGCCCAGCGCGAGATCGGCAAATTCATGTCGATTTACACCCTCGGCGTGGATTTTGTCACCACCATTAAAACCGTGGTCTCCCGCAAGTTTGGCTACTGCGGTACGACCTCGCGCAATTTCGGCGGCGAGTTAACACCCGAACAGTGCAGTCAGGTTGATAAGATTTTCGGCACCGGCCGCTGACAAAAAAACCGGCCTGCGAGGGCCGGTTTCTCTTTTAGATACTCACGCTATTTAACCGCCGTTATTTAACAGCATTGCGCAGCTCAGGTGTTGCCGCAAGCCCGGCGGTACCGTCCCCGCCGCCAATCAGCTTATCGGCAATAATCAGCGGAATACCCGTAATCACAATCACCGCCAGTCCCAGCAGAATGCCGAGCAGGCCGGTCTGGGCGATGACGCTCAGATCGATGGTATTACCGAGTGCGAAGGCGAAGAAAGGAATCAGCGTCTGCACCGCACGGGTGAAGAACTCGCGCAATTCGGGGTCGAGATTACCGAGGCCAAAACCAATCAGGAACGGCAGTACGGCCCCCACAAACACATGCGGCTCAAACGAGGCGATACCCGCCGTACCCAGAATCACCATCGTCATCAGCGGGCCGGATTCGAGAGACATCAGCACAAACGCCCCGGCCTCTTCTTTGGTGCCGTACTGCTGCATGATGGAGGCGTAAAGTCCGCCGTTGGTCATATCCATCGAGGCCACCAGCGCCAGCGTCGACAGCCCGGCAAAGAAGCCCGCTTCCACGCCGTGCGCCGGAATCAAACGTGAAGTCACCGCCGCCACCACCCAGGCCACCGCGATTTTGGTCACCACCAGGGTGCCTGATTTGCGCAGCACCGTCCCGGTTGCGCTGAGCTTAATGGACGCGCCCATACAGAAGAACCACACCGCCAGAATCGGCACGGTACCGGTTATCATGCCGTTGGTGAAGGAGCCAAAGTATTTCCCGGCGCCCGGCGAAAACGTATGGCACAGCGCCCCCAGAAACAGAGGAACCAGCATCATCCCGCCCGGGATTTTTTCTATTGCACGTTTGATTTGCATATCGCCACCTGTCAAAAAACAGTGATTTTTTGTGCGCCATTTCGCCCTTTAATCGGGCGTTTCCAGCGCTGATGGCAAAATGTTAGAACGTCGTCACACGCAGAAAAGTGATCTTACATACAAAATCAAAACAATATTTCATTTTTATTGGATCATTGTTTCTTGAGTTTTATGGCAATCGACCAGTGGCCATAAAAAAGCCCCCGCTAACGGCGTTAGCAGGGGCTTGATTCACCCGTTAGAAACGGGGGATGACGCGATAATTACTTCTTAGCGGCGAAACGTGCTGCTGCTTCGTCCCAGTTCACCACGTTCCAGAACTCTTTGATGTAGTCCGGGCGACGGTTCTGGAATTTCAGGTAGTAAGCGTGTTCCCACACGTCCAGGCCCACGATCGGGAAGCCAGATGCGCCAGAAACGGCTTCACCCATCAGCGGGGAATCCTGGTTAGCAGTAGAAACCACTGCCAGTTTGTCGCCTTTCAGCACCAGCCACGCCCAGCCAGAACCGAAGCGGGTTGCAGCCGCTTTTTCGAATTCAGCTTTGAAGTTGTCTACAGAACCGAAGTCACGCTCGATAGCCGCTTTCAGGTCGCCCTGCAGGGTGGTGTCTTTTTTCAGGCCTTTCCAGAAGAAGCTGTGGTTTGCGTGGCCGCCGGCGTTGTTACGCAGAACGGTTTTTTTATCAGCCGGCAGCTGGTCCAGCTTGGTGATCAGCTCTTCAGCAGACAGGCTGGCGAATTCTGGCAGGCTTTCCAGCGCTGCGTTCGCGTTGTTTACATAAGCCTGGTGGTGTTTAGAGTGATGGATCTCCATCGTCTGCTTGTCAAAATGAGGCTCAAGTGCATCGTAGGCGTACGGCAGGGATGGCAGTGTATAGCTCATACTAATTCTCCATTATTGTCGGGCGGCAGATGTGTTAACGCCGCGTAAGCAGTTGGTTCATTATAGTTAGTTAAATGCTATTGAAAATGTTTATCAATGCCGTAGTTTTATTATGGTTATAACATTTTGTTATGTACCCTGCACTAGCACAATTGAAAATACGTTTCATCTTTATAAATTCCTGGTTTTAATCTTTTGCGACCCCTTAACACCAGAACTTTGTCTGGTTGCCGCCTTGTTCCGCTCTCTGGCTAAACCTCAAAGGTTTCCCCCTTCCCATACAGGTAATTTCGCCATGAAATTAACTTATGACGAGGTGGGAATGACATTACTACGGATAGTCGGGGCGCTTCTTACGTGCCTCATCCTTTTACCCTGCGGTGCATCAGCCAAAACGGTGCTGCGGCTGGCCTATGCGGAAAACAGCCAGCCGGTAAAAGATGCCTTGCGTTTCTTTGGTGAGCAGGTGGAGGAGAAAACAGGCGGTGAAGTCACCGTGCACTATTTCCCGGACGGCCAACTGGGCGGGGAACGTGAACTGGTGGAGCTAACGCAGGTCGGCGTAGTGGATATCACCAAAGTCTCCTCCGGTTTAATGGAAAGCTTTTCACCGCTGTACGGCGTGTTTTCCCTGCCTTATCTCTTTGCCAGCAAAGAGGAATATTACAAGGTCATGGATAATCCGCGCGTCATGGAGCCGGTTTATCAGTCCACCGCTGCGCGAGGATTTGTCGGCATCGGCTGGTATGACTCCGGCGCGCGAAATTTTTATATGACCAAAGGGCCGGTCAACAGTGTGGCGGATCTCAAAGGGAAAAAAATCCGCGTCATGCAGAGCGTCACCGCCATCAACACCATGAAATTGCTGGGCGCATCGCCGATTGCGATGGGCCAGGCGGAAGTCTACACGTCATTACAACAAGGGATCCTCGATGGCGCGGAAAACAATGAGTTTGCCCTGACCGTTGCCCGCCACGGCGAGGTGGCCCGCTATTACACCTACGACATGCACACCCGCATCCCGGATATCCTGGTGATGAGCCAGCAGGCAATAAAAAAACTGACACCGCAGCAAATGGCGTTCGTCAAAGAGGCCATTAAGGATTCGATCGAATTCGAAAAAGCGGCGTGGGATATCGAAATAGAGAAAACCCGCCAGCAAGCCATCAGGGATTTCAACGTCGTGTTCAACGAGGTCGATAAAAAGCCCTTTCAGGATGCCGTCCAGCCTGTCTACGAAAGCCTGAAAACGAAAGCGGATATGTATGCGCTCTACCAACACATTCAGGCGGCAAAATAGGGGAACAGTTATGAATGTCATCAGAAAAACGTTAGACCGCATTCTTGAGGCGCTCTCCTGCCTGATGCTGGTCATCATGGTCGTGGTCGTCTGCTGGCAGGTTGTCAGCCGTTATGTACTTGGCACCCCCAGCACCTTTACCGAAGAGCTACTGCGCTTCGCCCTGGTGTGGTTCTCCATGCTGGGCATCGCCTATGTCTCAGGCAAACAGCAGCACATCAGCCTGACCCTGTTTATTGACAAAGCCTCTCCGGCGCTACGCCACGGCTGGATGCTGATTTTGCAAATCTGCGTTGCCGTGTTTGCCTTCTACGTGCTCATTCTCGGCGGGATACAAATCTCCACCCTCTCAATGGAGCAATTCTCCCCGGCACTGAATATTTCAATGGGTCACGTCTACTATGCGCTGCCGCTGAGCGGCGTGCTGGTCATCCTCTACAGCGTGCTGAACGTCATGGATAACCTGTGCAGCATGAAAACACTTTCAGGGAAGGAATCCGCATGATTGATCCATTACTTGCCGCGAGTTTAATGATCGGCGTTTTTGTGATTTTACTGGCGTTGGGAGCACCGATTGGTTTGTGCATCGTTATTGCCTCGTGCAGCACCATGATGCTGGTCTTACCCTTTGATATTTCTATGTTTGCTACCGCACAAAAAATGTTCTCCAGCCTGGACAGCTTCGCGCTTCTGGCCGTGCCGTTCTTTGTGCTGGCGGGCGTTATCATGAACAGCGGCGGTATTGCCATTCGCCTGGTCAATTTTGCCAAATTGTTCACCGGCAGGCTGCCGGGCGCGCTGTCGTACACCAACATAGCGGGCAATATGATGTTCGGCGCAATTTCCGGTTCTGCTATCGCGGCATCGACCTCCATAGGCGGCGTGCTGGTGCCGATGAGCGCCAGAGAGGGCTACGATCGCGGCTTCGCGTCGGCGGTCAATATCGCCTCTGCGCCAACCGGCATGCTCATTCCTCCGACAACGGCGTTTATTCTGTATGCGCTGGCAAGCGGCGGGACTTCCGTTGCCGCGCTCTTTGCCGGTGGCCTGGTCGCGGGCGTGTTGTGGGGCGTGAGTTGCATGGTGGTGACCTGGATGGTGGCCAAACGCTGTAATTACACGCTGACGTTCACTCTGGAGAAGGGGATGGCCTGGCGGGTTGCGCGGGACGCACTGCCGAGCCTGATGCTCATCATCATCATCGTCGGTGGCATTGTGATGGGGGTTTTCACCGCGATTGAAGCCTCTGCGGTGGCCGTGGTGTACACCCTGTTCCTGACCATGATCCTCTACAAATCGCTCACGCTGCGGGACCTGCCAAAAATCCTGATTCAAACCGCCATTATGACCGGCGTTATCATGTTCCTGCTGGCGACCTCCTCGGCCATGTCCTTTTCCATGGCGATCACCAACCTTCCGGCGGCACTGAGTCAACTGATCCTCGGCATCTCGGAAAGCAAACTGGTTATTTTGCTGGTGATTACCGTCTTTTTGCTGATTATCGGCGCATTTATGGACATCGGCCCCGCCATCCTGATTTTTACCCCCATTCTGCTGCCGATCATGGTGAAGCTGGGCGTCGACCCGGTGCACTTTGGCATCATCATGATTTACAACCTGGCGTTCGGCACCATCACACCGCCGGTGGGCAGCGGGTTGTATGTGGGGGCGAGCGTTGGGCAGGTAAAAGTGGAACAGGTGTTAAAACCGCTGATTCCGTTCTACATCGCCATCATCAGCATGCTGCTTTTGATTATTTATCTGCCTGAATTGACACTCTTTTTACCCCGCCTGCTGGGCGTGATGTAAAGCCACTGCCCCCCGGTGTACATCGGGGGGTTCAGGCCGCATGCTGATTGCGCTGTCGCCACTGGCTCGGTGCCATACCGGTTTCACGCGTAAACACGACGGAAAAGTAGTTGCTGTCTTCAAAGCCACAGCGCGTCGACACTTCACCAATCAGCAACTCCGTATGCTGGAGCAAATACTGCGCGTGGCAAATCCGCAGCTGGCGCAGATAGTGATTGATGGTCATCCCGGTCTGGGTGCGAAATTGCTGGCGAAGGGTGCGCTCGCTGCACTGCTCCTGCTCACAAAACTGCTCCAGCAGGAAGCTGCGATTCAGGCTGCCGGAAAGGGCAGTGATAAGCTTGTCGAGCAGCGGTTCGCTGTTCGCCGCCGCCAGGTTATCCGCCGCAAAACGGTGGCGTTTTAAGGTCATCACCAGCTGGGCGAACAGCGCTTCCGCCATTGAATTGGCCAGGGCATCGTTTTTGGTACTTTCCTGCTCAAGCTGGGTAATCACCTGCCGCGCCTGGGTCATCCCGGTGCTGCCAATGCGCCAGTGTGGCGTCCACTCATCACCGTGAAGCCCCGGAATATGTGCCGCCCAGTCAAGATTGAGCGACAGGCGATCCGGGCAATAAATAATGTTTTGCAGCACCAGGTCATTGACCGATGCATAGGAGTGTTTGTCTTGTGCGCGGATGTAAAACAGGTCGCCACGGGTGATGCGATAGGGTCGATCGTTGAGCACGTGCAGCCCGTTGCCGCGCCAGACCAGCACCAGCTCATAAAACTCGTGGGTATGCTCAGCAAACACATTTTGTGGATAGCGATCCGCCACGGCGACGGTCTGCCCTGGCCGGGGGAAAAAATCGGCGCTACGAAGAATTAACTGGCTTGCCACATCGTCACCTCAGCCCAAAACAACCGATAAGTAGTAGCTGATTTACGACGAAAAATCGGTGACAGCCTTCTCGTTAACGTTATTGCAACTGCACATCCCGCCCCTGACGAATATCGCGCGGCGACCAGTCAAACTCGCGGCGAAAAAGCGTCGAAAAGTGGTTACTGTCGCCAAAACCGCAGCGATAAGCGATATCCGTGATGCTGTCATCACCGTGACGCAGCATGTGTCGTGCTTTGATGAGTCTCAGCCGGTTAAGGTAACGCTGCGGGGTCAGGCCGGTGTAGCTTTTCAGCTGGCGATGCAGGGTTCGCAGGGACAACGCATACCTGTCGGCCAGCGATTCCCAGCACACCTCTTCGGCAAAGTGATCTTCCAGCCAGGACATCAGCTGATTGAGCCGCGCATCATTGCTGAACGCCCCTTCCTCAAGGCTGCTTTTACGCAGCAGCACCAGCAGCTGCATAAAGAGAATTTCACGGTTGGCGGTGGTCGGCATATCCAGCGCATCGCCCAGGGTTTCCATCTGACCGATTATCTGGCGCACCTGTTGGAGCACGCACTGGTTCACGCGCCAGTGGGAAGGGTAATGCCCATCCTGCTCCTGAGGCAGCAGCTCATTGAGGCCTGCCAGGAACCTGAACGCATCCGGAGAACGATAAAGCACATTGGTCAGGCAGAGGTTGTCAGTATGTTCATATAAGTGCCGATCATGATCGCGCACGAAGCACACCGTCCCGCCGCTGATGGTGTAGGACTGGCCGTTAAACACATGGATGCCGGTGCCGTGTTCAACTATCACAATCTCATGAAAATCATGGTGATGTTCAGGAAACGCCGCCTGGGGCAACCGCGGTTCGATAGCAACTGGCGTGATGCCCGAAGGAAAAAAATCCGCGCTGTGTAATACGGTCATGATGGCCCCACTCACTCATGAGAAATGTTCTCAAAATAGTAATTAAGGGTGGCGGATCGCACCTTGAATTTTTGACCGCAAACAGGGCAAAGCCTGTCAGTTTTTCAAGAAAGGGCAGGAAAGATCAGGAATTGCGGTATTCGTCACACCGCTGGCATCCGCCGGTTTTGCTGGAAACTGTGAACTGCCTCACTTTCACCTTTGCTTTCTTGCCAGTCCCTAATGGCGACTGTCAGTAACAAGAAGGTTAGCGCGACGTCCTTTTTTTAGACTGGGGGCAACAACTCTCACAAGGACCTCACCATGACTTTTCGCCATTGTGTCGCCGTCGATTTAGGGGCCTCCAGCGGTCGCGTAATGCTGGCCTGCTACGCGACAGAACCGCGGACGCTCACGCTGCGTGAAGTTCATCGCTTCGCTAACTATCTGGAAAAAAACCGTGGCTTCGACTGCTGGGACATCGACGCGCTGGAAGATGAAATCTGTCTGGGGCTGGAAAAAGCCTGTGCCGAAGGCGTGACGATCGACAGCATCGGTATCGACACCTGGGGCGTGGATTATGTGCTGATTAATAAGCTCGGCGAGCGCGTGGGGTTACCCATCTCTTACCGCGACCATCGCACCGATGGCGTGATGGCGACCGCACAAGAGCAACTGGGTAAAGCGAATATTTATCGCCGCAGTGGGATCCAGTTTCTCCCCTTTAACACCCTGTACCAGTTTCGCGCCCTCGCCCAGCAGCAGCCGGAAGTTCTGGCTAATGTAGAACACGCCCTGCTGATCCCCGACTATTTCAGCTATCGCCTGACCGGCAACCTGAACTGGGAATACACCAACGCCACCACCACGCAACTGGTGAACATTGAAACCGACAGCTGGGACGAAACCCTGCTCAACTGGACCGGCGTGCCTGCGGCCTGGTTTGGCACACCGACCCATCCGGGCAATGTGATTGGTCACTGGCAAAGCCCGCAGGGTGAAGCCATTCCGGTGGTCGCCGTTGCCAGCCACGACACCGCCAGCGCCGTTATCGCCTCCCCGCTCAGACACGCCAACGCCGCGTATCTCGCCTCCGGCACCTGGTCGCTGATGGGCTTTGAAAGCACCACGCCCTATACCGGCGACGATGCCCTGGCGGCCAATATCACCAACGAGGGCGGCGCAGAAGGTCGCTACCGGGTGCTGAAAAACATCATGGGTCTGTGGCTGCTTCAGCGGGTACTCAAAGAGCGCAACGTGGAAGACCTGCCTGCGCTGATCGCAAAAGCCCGTGCGCTGCCCTCCTGTCAGTTCGTGATTAACCCGAATGATGAACGCTTTATCAACCCGCTCAATATGAGTGATGAAATCCAGGCCGCCTGCCTCGAAAGCCACCAGCCGGTTCCGCAAAGCGATGCCGAACTGGCGCGCTGCATCTTCGACAGCCTGGCGCTGCTTTATGCCGATGTGTTGGGCGAACTCGCTGAGCTTCGCGGTAAACCCTTCACCCAGTTGCACATTGTGGGCGGCGGCTGCCAGAACCAACTCCTCAACCAGCTTTGTGCCGATGCCTGCGGCCTGCCGGTGGTGGCTGGCCCCATTGAAGCCTCCACGCTCGGCAATATCGGCGTGCAGCTGATGACGCTCAACGAACTGACCAGCGTCGACGCTTTCCGCGACGTGGTAGCCGCAAGCTACGCGCTGACCACTTACACCCCGAATCCTGATAACGAAATTGCCCGCTACGTCGTGCGGTTTCAGCAAAAACGACTGACTAAGGAGCTTTGCGCATGACCACTCAACTAGAACAAGCCTGGGAAATCGCTAAACAGCGCTTCAGTGCGACAGGCATTGATGTCGAAGAGGCACTACGTCAGCTCGACAGACTGCCGGTGTCCATGCACTGCTGGCAGGGGGACGATGTCGCCGGTTTTGAAAACCCGGAAGGCAGCCTGACCGGCGGCATCCAGGCGACCGGTAACTACCCAGGCAAAGCGCGTAACGCCAGCGAACTGCGCGCCGACCTTGAGCAGGCGCTGAGCCTGATCCCCGGCCCGAAGCGCCTGAACCTGCACGCGATTTACCACGAAGCGGGCACCGACATCAGCCGCGACGCCATTAAGCCGGAGCACTTCAAAAACTGGGTTGAGTGGGCCAAAGCCAACAAACTGGGTCTGGATTTCAACCCGTCCTGCTTCTCACACCCGCTGAGCGCCGACGGTTTCACCCTCTCCCATGCTGACCCGAAAATCCGCCAGTTCTGGATTGATCACGTGAAAGCCAGCCGCCGCGTCTCCGCGTATTTCGGCGAGCAACTGGGATCACCGTCCGTGATGAACATCTGGGTGCCGGACGGCATGAAAGACGTCACTGTTGACCGCCTGGCCCCGCGTCAGCGCCTGATGGCCTCGCTGGATGAAGCCCTGAGTGAGAAATTCCCACTGGCCCACCACATCGACGCCGTGGAAAGCAAATTGTTCGGGATTGGCGCGGAAAGCTACACCGTGGGTTCCAACGAATTCTGCCTGGGCTACGCCGCCAGCCGCCAGACCGCCTTGTGCCTGGACGCTGGTCACTTCCATCCGACCGAAGTGATTTCCGACAAAATTTCCGCCGCCATGCTCTATGTGCCGCGTCTGCTGCTGCACGTCAGCCGCCCGGTGCGTTGGGACAGCGACCACGTGGTGCTGCTGGACGATGAAACCCAGGCCATTGCCAGCGAGATCGTGCGCCACAACCTGTTCGACCGCGTACACATCGGCCTCGACTTCTTTGATGCCTCCATCAACCGCATCGCCGCCTGGGTGATCGGCACCCGCAACATGAAAAAAGCGCTGCTGCGTGCCCTGCTGGAGCCGGTTGAGCAACTGCGTCAACTGGAAGCAGACGGTGACTACACCGCGCGCCTGGCCCTGCTGGAAGAGCAGAAATGCTTACCATGGCAGGCGGTGTGGGAGATGTATTGCCAGCGTCACGACACCCCGGCCGGTAGCCAGTGGCTGGAGAGCGTGCGGGCGTATGAGAAGGATGTGTTGAGCCAGCGCGGGTAAAACCACCCTCACCCCGCCCCTCTCCCTAAAAGGGAGAGGGAGAAAACCGAACAGTTCCCTCGCCCCTTTGGGGAGAGGGTTAGGGTGAGGGGTAAAAACCTCGCCGATTAAACAGGAACTAAAACACTATGCAGAACATTATTAACGCCTGGTTCACTCAGGGCATGATCAAAGCCACCTCTGACGCCTGGCTCAAAGGCTGGGATGAGCGCAACGGCGGCAACCTGACGCTGCGTCTGGATGCGGCAGACATTGCCCCGTATGAAGCCGATTTCCACGCCCAGCCGCGTTATATCGCCCTGAGCCAGCCAATGCCGCTGCTCGCCAACACGCCGTTTATCGTGACCGGTTCCGGCAAATTCTTCCGTAACGTCCAGCTTGACCCGGCCGCTAACCTCGGCGTGGTAAAAGTGGACAGCGACGGCGCGGGCTACCACATTCTATGGGGTCTGACGAACGAAGCGGTGCCGACCTCTGAACTGCCAGCCCACTTCCTGTCACACTGCGAGCGCATCAAGGCTACTGACGGCAAAGACCGTGTCATCATGCACTGCCATGCCACCAACCTGATTGCCCTCACCTATGTGCTGGAAAATGACTCTGATCTCATCACCCGCAAACTGTGGGAAGGCAGCACCGAGTGTCTGGTGGTCTTCCCGGACGGCGTGGGCATTCTGCCGTGGATGGTGCCGGGCACCGATGAAATTGGTGAAGCAACCGCCCAGGCCATGAACACGCATTCGCTGGTGCTGTGGCCGTTCCACGGTGTCTTCGGCAGCGGTCCCAATCTGGATGAGACCTTTGGTCTTATCGATACCGCGGAGAAATCCGCAGAAGTGCTGGTGAAAGTCTATTCCATGGGTGGCATGAAACAGACCATCACCCGGGAAGAGCTGATTGCGCTGGGTAAACGCTTTGGCGTTACTCCGCTTGCCAGTGCGTTAGAGCTGTACCAATAAGAACGTCCTATAACCCCTTCGGGCAACGATCCGAAGGGGAAACTCTGTAACGACCTATGCAGTAAAAACACTAACTCGTGGAGTAAAAGCAATGAAAATTAAAGCAAGCTTAATCCTCACCGTTGCCGCTCTGGCGTTGTCCGGTTCCGCATTAGCAGAAGTCAAAATCGCCCTCGTCGCGAAATCATTGGGAAATGGTTTCTTTGAAGCAGCAAACACCGGCGCGCAGGAAGCCGCCAAAGAGTTAGGTGATGTCAAAGTTATCTATACCGGCCCCACTACCACCACCGCAGAAGCACAGATCGAAGTGCTTAACGGCCTGATCGCTCAGGGCGTGGATGCGATCGCGATTTCCGCCAACGATCCCGATGCCGTGGTCCCGGTACTGAAAAAAGCCATGCAGCGTGGCATTAAAGTCGTCTCCTGGGACTCCGGGGTGGCGAAAGGTGGCCGTCAGATTCACCTGAACCCGTCTAACAATGCCCTGATTGGCGAAACCAACGTCAAGCTGGCGGCGGATGCATTAAAAGCACTGAATGTGGAAAAAGGCGACGTCGCTGTCCTCAGTGCAACACCGACCTCCACTAACCAGAATATCTGGATTGAAGAGATGAAAAAGGTACTGCCGAAGTACCCGTCTATCAATCTGGTGACCGTCGCCTACGGTGACGATCTGTCTGATAAAAGTTACCGCGAAGCGGTCGGCCTGCTCAAATCCTACCCGGATCTGAAAGTCATTGTCTCCCCGTCCTCCGTGGGCATCGTGGCAGCCGCTCAGGCGGTGAAAGACCAGGGCAAGATTGGCAAAGTGTACGTCACCGGGCTGGGCCTGCCGTCTGAAATGGCCGGTGCGGTGAAATCCGGCGCGACCAAAAGCTTCGCCATCTGGAACCCGATCGATCTGGGCTACGCCGCGACCTACCTGGCGGATGACTTAGTGAAAGGGACGGCAACCAAAACCGAGGCCAATATGGGCAAACTCGGCAAGGTAAAACTGGATGCTGACGGCAGTGGCGCAATGGCAGAGCCGTTCGTCTACGATGCCAGCAACATTGATAAGTTCTCGAAAATTTTCTAATCCCAATACCCTCACCCCGACCCTCTCCCTGAAAGGGAGAGGGAGCAAACCATCCCCTCGCCCCTTTGGGGAGAGGGTTAGGGTGAGGGGGAATTTTATGGAGAACATCATGACGGCATCCACACCCCTGCTGTCGCTCAAAGGCATCACCAAGGTTTTCCCTGGTGTGCGTGCCCTTGAGAACGTACAGCTCGACCTCTGGCCCGGTAGCGTCACCGCTCTCATCGGTGAAAACGGCGCGGGCAAATCCACGCTGGTCAAAGTCATGACCGGTATTTACCAGCCTGAAGAGGGCGAAATCCTTTATAAAGCCATTCCCATTCAGCTTCCGACCCCGGAATCTGCGCACAAGGTGGGGATCACCGCCATACACCAGGAAACCGTGCTGTTCGACGAATTGTCCGTCACGGAGAATATTTTCGTTGGCCAGTACCTCTACAAAGGCCTGTTGAAAAAGCTCGACTGGCCCGCTATGCATCAGAAGGCACGGGACATCCTGACCCGCCTGGAAGTGCAGATTGATCCGCGTGCCACGCTCAAAACCCTGAGCATTGCCCAGCGCCATATGGTGGCGATTGCCCGCGCGCTGTCGTTTGAAGCCCAGGTGGTGATTCTCGACGAACCGACCGCCGCGCTCTCGCAACACGAAATTCTGGAATTTTATCAAATCGTTGAGCGGTTAAAGCAGGAAGGCAAAGCCATCCTGTTTATCTCGCATAAGTTTGATGAAATCTTCGAACTGGCGGACTACTACACCATTCTGCGCGATGGCGTGTACATCGGCTCCGGTGCCATGCAGGACATCACCGAAGAACGCATGGTGGCGATGATGGTCGGTCGTGCCATCACCCAGACCTACCCGAAAGTCGACTGCGAACGGGGCGCAACGGTGCTGGAAGTCAAAGACCTTTGCCACCCGACCGAGTTTGCCCATATCGATTTCACCCTGCGCAAAGGGGAAATCCTTGGTTTCTACGGCCTGGTCGGTGCCGGGCGTACCGAACTGATGCAGGCGCTCTCCGGCGTTTCCCGCCCGTCTTCCGGCGAGATAATCCTTAACGGCAAAGCAATGCACTTCCGCCAGCCCGCCGATGCGATTCAGGCCGGGATTGTCTGCGTGCCGGAAGAGCGGCAGAAGCAAGGGGCGATCATCGAGATGCCCATTGCCCAGAACATCAGCCTGCCGCAGCTGGGCAAACTCAACCCCAACGGCGTGCTCAACGATGCCAAAGAGTGGGCGCTGGCAGACGAGTACGCCAAACGCCTGCAGGTGAAAGCCTTTAGCTGGAAACAACCGGTGGAAACCCTCTCCGGCGGCAATCAGCAAAAAGTCGTTATCGGCAAATGGCTCGCCACTCACCCGGACGTGATCATTCTCGACGAACCGACCAAAGGCATTGATATCGGCTCGAAAGCGGCGGTGCACCAGTTTATGTCGGAGCTGGTCTCCCACGGGCTGGCGGTAATCATGGTGTCGTCGGAACTGCCGGAAGTGATGGGCATGGCGGACAGAATCATCGTGATGCACGAAGGGCTGATGGTCGCGGAGTATCAGGCCGGTGAGGCCACGGCAGAAACCATCGTCAGCGCCGCCAGCGGTGCCGGTAAGGAGGCAGCATAATGTGGCAACAACTCCTGAAACACCGCGAAGCCCTGCTGGGCGGTGTTGTCGTGCTGATGGTGCTCGCCATCGGCAGCCGCGTGCCGTCGTTTATCGGCCCCGGCAACCTGGTGGAGATGTTTAACGACACCTCCATCCTCATCATCCTCGCACTCGGGCAGATGATGGTACTGCTGACCAAAGGCATTGATTTGTCGATGGCCGCCAACCTCGCGCTGACCGGCATGATTGTCGCCCTGCTGAACTTCCATTACCCGGCTATCCCGGTCTGGGCGCTGCTGATTCTGGCGACCTTCCTCGGGCTGGTGATGGGGATGATCAACGGCCTGCTGGTGTGGAAAATGGGCATTCCGGCGATCGTGGTGACGCTTGGCACCATGAGCATCTATCGCGGCATTATTTTCCTGCTCTCAGATGGTGGTTGGATCAACTCCCACCAGATGAGCGCCGATTTCCTCGGCTTACCGCGCACCTCCCTGCTGGGCTTACCGCTGCTGAGCTGGTGTGCCGTTGCCGCGCTGTTGGTCGTGGGTTACTTCCTGCGCTACAGCCGCACCGGACGCGCCCTCTACACCGCAGGCGGTAACGCCACGGCGGCGTATTACACCGGGATCAACGCCGGGAAAATGCAGTTCGTCAGCTTCTGCCTTTCCGGGGCGCTGGCGGGGTTCTGCGGCTACCTGTGGATTTCCCGTTTTGCCGTGGCGTATGTCGATGTGGCTAACGGTTTTGAACTGCAAGTGGTGGCAGCCTGTGTGATTGGTGGCATCAGTACCATGGGCGGAACAGGCCGGGTACTGGGCTGTTTGTTGGGGGCGCTGTTCCTCGGCGTTATCAACAACGCGCTGCCTGTCATCGGTATTTCCCCCTTCTGGCAGATGGCGATTTCCGGCACGGTGATTGTCATTGCGGTTCTGCTGAATGAACGTAGCAACAAACGCAAAGGGCGTCTGATCCTGCGCGACGCGGCCCTGGCGCGACAGAAAGTGGCGGTGAAATCATGACCAAAATGCTGACATCCAGTGCGGTGACGAACGTTCCCGCCGCAACCTCCTTCTGGCAGCGCCTGCTCTGCTGGGAAGGCTTTTTACTGGCGGTGACGCTGGCGGTGTTCATTGCCAACTCACTGGCCTCACCTTATTTCCTGAACATCTGGAACCTCTCTGACGCCACCTTCAACTTCACGGAGAAGGCGATCATCGTGCTGCCGATGGCCATGCTGATCATTGCCCGTGAGATTGATCTGTCGGTGGCATCCACCATCGCACTCAGCTCCACGGTGATGGGCTTTTGCGCCGCTGCGGGCCTGGATACGCCGCTGCTGGTCTGCGTCGGGCTGGGAGTGGGATTGTTGTGCGGGCTGTTCAATGGGCTACTGGTGACGCGCTTTAACCTCTCGTCCATCGTCATCACCATCGGCACCATGAGTCTGTACCGCGGCATCACCTACATTCTGCTCGGCGATCAGGCGCTAAACAGCTACCCGGAGAGTTTCGCCTGGTTCGGTCAGGGCTATGTGTTCGGCGCGCTGTCGTTTGAATTTGCGCTGTTTATTGTCCTCGCCGTCGTCTTTGCCTTTGTGCTGCACCGCACCAACTTTGGCCGCCGCACTTACGCCATCGGCAACAACCCGACCGGCGCGTGGTATTCCGGCATCAACGTGAAGCGCCACAACCTGATCCTGTTTGCGCTGGTGGGACTGATGGCCGGTCTGGCGTCCGTACTCCTCACGTCGCGCCTGGGCAGTACTCGCCCGACGATTGCGATGGGCTGGGAACTGGCGGTGGTCACGATGGCGGTGCTGGGCGGCGTCAATATTCTCGGCGGGTCCGGCAGCATGGTGGGCGTGGTGATTGCCGCCTTCCTGATGGGGCTGGTGACCTTTGGCCTGAGCCTGCTTAACGTGCCGGGCATTGTGATGTCGATTATCGTCGGCGCGATGCTGATCGTGGTGATTTCACTGCCGATTATTTACCGCCGGGTTATGCAGCGAAGAAGGATTTAAGTACCCCTCACCCCTGCCCTCTCCCCAAAGGGGAGAGGGTGAAAACCGCGGCCCCCCCTACCTTTCTTTGGTGAGGGTGAAAACCGCTCTGAGCCATTCCGCACCGGACGGTCCCCTCGCCCCTTTGGGGAGAGGGTTAGGGTGAGGGGAACAGGATTTCCCAAAATCAATGTTAAGGAGAATGTTATGAGCTTTATGTTAGCCCTTCCCAAAATCAGCCTGCATGGCGCGGGCGCAATCGGTGATATGGTCAACCTGGTCGCCAACAAACAGTGGGGTAAAGCGCTGATTGTGACCGACGGCCAGTTGGTCAAACTCGGCCTGCTCGACAGCCTGTTCGCCGCCCTCGACAAACATCAGATGTCTTATCACCTGTTTGATGAGGTCTTCCCGAACCCAACCGAAGAGCTGGTACAAAAAGGTTTCGCGGCCTACAAAGCGGCAGAATGCGATTACGTCATCGCCTTCGGTGGCGGCAGCCCGATTGACACCGCTAAAGCGGTCAAAATCCTCACGGCAAACCCTGGCCCTTCCACCGCTTACTCCGGCGTGGGCAAAGTGAAAAATGCGGGCGTGCCGTTGGTGGCTATCAACACCACCGCCGGGACCGCCGCCGAAATGACCAGCAACGCGGTGATCATTGACTCTGCACGTCAGGTCAAAGAAGTGATCATCGACCCGAACATCATCCCGGATATCGCCGTGGACGATGCCAGCGTAATGCTGGAAATCCCGGCCTCTGTCACCGCGGCAACCGGTATGGATGCGCTGACTCACGCGGTGGAAGCCTATGTCTCCGTGGGCGCGCACCCGCTGACCGATGCCAACGCGCTGGAAGCCATCCACCTGATTAACCTGTGGCTGCCAAAAGCGGTCGATGACGGTCATAACCTCGAAGCCCGTGAGCAGATGGCCTTCGGTCAGTACCTGGCAGGGATGGCATTTAACAGCGCCGGTCTTGGCCTGGTGCACGCCCTCGCCCACCAGCCGGGTGCGACCCACAACCTGCCGCACGGTGTATGCAACGCCATCCTGCTGCCGATCATCGAAAACTTTAACCGCCCGAACGCCGTGGCGCGCTTTGCTCGTGTGGCGCAGGCGATGGGTGTCGATACCAAAGGGATGAGCGACGAAGCGGCGAGCATGTCGGCGATTCAGGCTATTCGCGATCTCAGCGCGCGCGTGGGCATTCCGTCCGGCTTCCGCCAACTGGGCGTGACTAAAGAAGATATCGAAGGCTGGCTGGACAAAGCCCTGGCAGACCCATGCGCGCCATGCAACCCGCGCACCGCCAGCCGCGACGAAGTCCGCGAGCTTTACCTGGAGGCATTATGATCCGTAAGGCCTTTGTGATGCAGGTCAATCCCGATGCACACGAAGAGTATGAACGCCGCCATAACCCTATCTGGCCGGAGCTTGAGGCGGTGCTGAAGGCGCATGGCGCGCACCATTACGCTATTTATCTCGATAAAGCCCGCAACCTGCTGTTTGCCACAGTAGAAATTGAGTCCGAAGAGCGCTGGAACGCGGTGGCCAACACCGACGTCTGCCAGCGCTGGTGGAAGCACATGCGCGATGTCATGCCCTCCAGGCCGGACAACAGCCCGGTAAGCACAGAGCTTAACGAAGTGTTTTACCTGGCGTAAAAACGAAATAGCTCCCCGCAAGGGGAGCTATGATTTTGTAGGCCGGATAAGGCGTTTACGCCGCCATCCGGCGTTACCGCGCCTCCAGCGTTCCCCCCGTCACCGCCGCAGGTTGCCTGCCGCTCAGCGTAAAGGCTGATACCAGGGTAATCGCCAGCACGAAGCAGCCGAGGATTAAATAGGTGTCCTGGAAGCCGATGCGGTCATACATATTGCCGGCAAACGCGGAGAGGAAAATTGCCGCCAGCTGTTTGGCAAAGTTGAATCCAATCAGATAGATCGTCGCCGACAGGCGGGTGTCGAACACCCCGGTGATGTACTTGAACGCACCCACCAGCAGGAACGGCACTTCCAGCGCGTGGAGCATTTTCAGCGCGATCACTTCATAAACGGTGGTGGCAAACGACGAACCGATAATGCGTGTGGCCATCATCAGCCCGGCAATCAGCAGCGTGTTTTTGGCACCGATGCGATTAATGATCCACGGCGAGCAGAACATAATGACCGCGTTACACAACTCCCCTGCGGTGGTGGTAAAACCGAAGGCTTTTGTTCCGGCCTGCGGGGTATCGAAGAAAGATTTAAAGAAGGTGGCAAACTGCTGATCGAACACGTCGTAAACACAGGCCACGCCTATTACGTAAAGGATAAACAGCCACATCTTTTTCATGCGGAACAGGTCGATGACCATTTTGATATTAATGGTCGACGGACGACTCTCACCCGGCATGATGGTAAGGGTTTCCTGCGACTGCACTTTTGCCAGCGCCAGCAGCACCATCAACACCACTGCCGCAACCGAGCCCATCCAGAACACAAACGCCGGGTTAACGCTGAACAAAATGCCCGCCGTCGAAGCGCATAATCCCCAGCCGAGGCAGCCAAACATCCGCGCTTTGCCGTATTCGAAATGGCTGTTACGGCTTACCCTCTCCACATAAGCTTCGATGGCACCGGAACCCGCAGAAAAGACAAAACCAATATATAAACCGCCCGCCAGCGCACCGGCCCAGATGTTCAATTTCAGCAATGGCGCGAAGACGTAGAGGAAGAACGGGGCAAATAGCACCAGCATGCTGACAATCACCCACAGCATGTTTTTCTTTAGCCCCAGCTTGTCGGACACCACGCCGAGAATGGGCTGGAAAGAGATAGCCGAGAGCGACATACAGGAAAACACAATGCCGGTATGGGTTTTACTGAGGCCGATTTCATCCGAGAGCCAGATAGGCAGGAACGGAAAACAGGTGGCCATAATGAAGAAATACAAGAAAACGAATGCGCCAAAAATCCAGAACGTCGGGTTATTTTTATGGGTACAGGTGGTCGTGTTCATTATTATTATCCTCAGAATTGAGGCCGCAGTGCGGCCCCGTTAGGGTCACACGCGTTCAAAACCTATCAAAATCGCGCTTTCCGGATCGAGCACCGGCAGCGCAATTCCCGCCTGCATCAACCACTCTCCGCTGACGATTTGCGGCGTCGTCATCCATGCCGGAAGCTGGCGCATGGTATGCCCGCCTTCATCGGTAATACGGATGTTGGGGTGATCGATAAGCGTAATGCGGTACTGCCCCTGGGCGTCCAGCCCCGAGACGCGCAGCGGTGCCAGCAACGTGTAATCCGGCATCGCCAACTGGCTCACGGTGTACAGCCCCTGACGCTTATCCTGGCTCACTATCCCCTGAACCAGCGTGGTGCTGTCCGGCATATCAATACGCCACTGGGTGCCGCTGTGAATCACCTCGCGCCACTGTTTATAGAGTGCTGCGTAATGGCGGTAACCCTCGCGTTCTTTCGCGTCGGCGTTGACCGGATCCAGCTCCAGCCCCAGATGACCAAACAGCGCGGTCAGGCCACGAAACTCAATGCTGTGCTGGCGATAAGTGGCATGACAGCGGTGATTACCGATGTGGGCCCCCATGACTTCCGGCGGGAAGAAATAGCCCATCCCGCGCTGGATGATATTACGTTCCAGCGCATCGTTGTTGTCCGACGCCCAGAAACGGTGGCAACGGGTCAGCACTTCATAATCAATACGCCCGCCCCCGGCAGAGCAGGATTCAAATTCAATGTGCGGGAACCGGCTGCGCAGGGTGTCCAGCAGACGGTAGAAGGCGCGGGTCTGCGCATCGGCAGCGGCGCGGCGGCCCTGCCCCGGCTGCACCAGTTCGCGGTTCATGTCCCACTTCACGTAGTCAATCTCATGCTCGCCAAGCAACCAGCTCATCCGCGCCAGCAGATAATCAAAGGCTTCGGGGATCGTGATATTCAATACCAACTGATGGCGACCGAGGATCTGCGAATAGCCCTCCAGCGCCAGCACCCAGTCCGGGTGCGCACGGTACAGATCGGAGTTCGGGCTTATCATCTCCGGTTCCACCCAGATGCCGAACTCCATGCCCAGCCCCTTCACCCGGTCGATAACCGGGCGCAGGCCATTCGGGTATTTGCCCTCATCCAGATACCAGTCGCCCAGCGCAGCAAAGTCATCGTTACGCCCTTTGTACCAGCCGTCATCGATGATGAAACGCTCCACGCCCAGCGCCGCTGCTTCCTCTGCCATTTTGATGATATACGCCGGGTCATGGTCAAAATAGATCCCTTCCCAGGTGTTGAGGTGCACCGGGCGCGGCTTGTCCTGCACGAAGTGGATGACTCTGGCGCGCAGGAAGCTGTGGAACTGCTGGCTCATGCCGTTCAGCCCCAGCGCGGAGTGGCTGGCGTACAGCCACGGCGTCCACAGGGTTTCGCCTTCCGCCAGTGCCATTTCACCGGGCAGATAGAGCGCTTCGGCCTGAATATAGCGACGGCCGTCGGTTTTCACTTCCGCCCGCAGCCGGTGGTTACCGCTCCAGCCCAGATGCACGCCCCAGACGCTGCCCTGCGACTCGCTAAAGCTGCGGCTACCGGTCATCAGCGCCGGGAAATGTTCATGGGAGGTGCGTCCGCGACGGTTTTCTATCACGAAGCTGTCGTGCTCCAGGGTCACGCGGTGCGGCTGGAATTCACGGATCCAGCGACCATGAAACGCCATCACATCGCGGGCATATTCCGCCACCGGTAGCGTGACCGCCAGGCGGTTTACCTGCCAGGCCGCATCAGCCAGGTTGGTCAGGCCGTGGCGCACCTGCAGCACACCGCTGACGTCAAGGCGCAGTTCACTGGTGAGGCGCAGCCCCGCCACGTCGTCCTCGCTGATAAGCGTCAGACTCTGCCCGTTATGCTGCACATCAACGGTGGTAAAAATGGGTGATCCGTCCAGGCCATTGCGATGCCCCTCCAGTCCCGGCGAGCCAAACAGGCCATGCCCGGACTCCGCCATCAGCGTCACCGGCGAATCCACATCCAGTCGACCATTGGCAACGGGGCGAATCAGGCTCTGGGCGTCCTGCGCACAGAAGTGCTGGAGGTGCGGCCCCCAGTAGATAATTTCAGCAAACGGGTGGGTTTTGATAACGACATCGGTCGTGGCGCTTTCTAGGCGCAGATAACGAGCTTCCATTGGGCGTCTCCAGATTCGGGATGCCGTTATCCTTGATCCGAAACGTTTCGGATAACAACCGAAACGTTTTGGTTATGTGATCTGCACAAAAGTTTGTCGCTGTTTCAGGAAGAGTCAGACGGTCTCGCCAGGGCGGAATTCGGTTTGCCAGAGCACCTGCAATTGGCTGAGATCTTCACCGGCAATCAGCCGAAGTACCATGTCGGCAATCTGCTTACCCACTGCTTCACGGGTCGCCTGCACCACGGCGGCAACATCCACCTCAACGATGCTGTCATCAGGCAGGCCGTCATACACCACCAGCGCCACACGTTCGTCGCCGAGCAATTTCCCCTGTCTGAGCAGCGCCATGGCGGCCCCGTCTCCGTGGGTGTTGCAATCGGTCAGGATGGCCTGAGGCGGCTGGGGCAGCGCAAGCAGCGCGTCAACGGCCTGGTATCCCGCACGGCGTGAAGGGGGAAGCGTGCGCAGCCATTCGCTGGAAAGACCGCTGTCGCGCAGGGCATCCAGGTAGCCCTGGCGTCGCTGGGTGATAAAGGCCTGATTGTTGTTCTCACCGAGCATCGCAATGCGTTGATAACCCTTGTCAATCAGGTAGCGGGTGGCGCGATACGTCCCGGCGTAGTTATCAAAATCAAACCACGCATACGGCCGGGTGAGCTGGCTGCGCCCCAGCGCGAGGAAGGGAAAACCGCTGGCCTGTAGCTGCTCAAGCCGTGCGTCGTTGTCCAGCGTGTGGGCAACAATCAGGGCGTCCACACGGCGGCTTTGCACCATGCGCAAATAGCTGTGCTTATCCGCGAGGTCATCGTCGGCAATCAGCAAGAGATCGATGTCGTGACTTGCCAGCTCGCGGCTTATTTCGCCCACCATCTCCATAAACACGCTGTTATTGAGCGGCACCGGATGCACCGGAAACACCAGCCCGACGGCGTCGATTTTGCCCATCTTCAGGCGGCGCGCCAGGGTGTTAGGGCGATAGCCGCGTCGGTCCGCTTCGGCCTGCACGCGGGCGCGCGTCTCCTGGGACACATCATCGTAGCCATTCAACGCCCGGCTGACGGTGGTGACGGAGATACCGAGTTGTTTTGCGATTGCTTTAAGTGACATACCTTACCCTGTCTTTGTCAGCGCAGTTGTTCCCGTCCTGACGGGCATCCGGTGCGGGGCTTAATTCTGTTCTGCCATCATGACAGCTTCGGTGTCCGGTTCCAGCGCTTTAAAGATATGCGCCTGGTCGGCCGGGTAACAGATGTAATCCCCTGCGTTCAACTCCACCGGTGATTCCGTCAGCCCCACCATCGCGCGACCCCGTGTCACAATAATGTGCTCGACTGATCCCGGTGGATGCGGATGCGAGATGCGGTCGGCACCCGGCTGCGCGGTCAGAATATAAAGGTCGCGGCGTGCGCCTGGCGGGCAGGTGGCGAGCAAAATCGCCTCAAAATTGGCGTGCTCTGCCAGCACTTTGGTGCCCTCGCCACGGCGAATGATCTGGGTGCTGACAGTCTGGGGTTCCAGTAACCGGGCGAAGGGGATATCCAGCGCCACGCACAGAGACCACAGAGTTTCGATACTGGGGTTGCCGTTCCCGGCTTCGAGTTGCGATAGCGTGGATTTCGCGATCCCGGCACGACGAGCGATTTCCGCCAGCGACAGTCCGGTCCGCTGGCGTTCACGCACCAGGCTTTTGGCAATCACGCTAATTGGCTGTGTCATGACACGGCTCCAGTGTTCGTTATAATGAACAAATCGTTCTTCTTGAAAAACGACGTCAGTGTGTTCATTATAATGGCTTCTCGTTCGATATAGCTAAAAAACCTATGCTCAAACATCACTTCTCAAGCCTTAAAAGCGACACCATCAAAGCCATCTTTCTGGTCTGCCTGGCCGTTGGCGTGGTGGGCGTCTCCTACGGTTCACTGGCGATGGCCTACGGCTTCCCGCTGTGGGTGCCCCTTTGCCTCTCCGTGCTGGTGCTGGCCGGTGCCTCCGAATTTATGTTTATCGGCATTGTCGCCAGCGGCGGCAATCCGCTGGCAGCCGCCGTGGCTGGTTTACTGGTGAACGCTCGCCACCTGCCGTTTGGTATAACGGTGCGTGAACTGGTGGGCAAAGGTGCCGCCAGCCTGTTTGGCTGCCACATCATGAATGATGAGAGCGTGGTGTTTGGCTTATCTCAACACACCCCGGAACAGCGCAAAGCGGCATATTGGCTCTGTGGTATGGGCGTTGCCCTGTTCTGGCCGGTGGGCGTGCTGGTGGGTGCCGGGGTTGGAAAACTGTTGCCTGCGCCGGAAACCATCGGACTGGATGCGGTCTTCCCTGCCATTTTGCTGGCGCTGGTGTTGCCCGCCCTGAAAAAAAGAACCACGCTGATTCGCGCCTCAAGCGGTGCCGTGATCTCACTGGCCGCCGTGCCCTTTGCCCCAGCCGGCCTGCCGGTGTTGCTCTCGTTACTGGGCCTGCTTGCGAGGAAGAAATAATGACAAACATAACGCTCATCATTTGTGGGATTGCGATGTTATCGGCGGGCACCTGGCTGATGCGCCTGGGAGGGGCGAAGCTCGGTAACAAACTGGCGCTGTCGGAACGTTCACAGGCGCTGCTCTCCGATGCAGCCACGACCTTGCTGTTTGCCGTAGCGCTGGCAGCAACCTTGTATGAAGGCGAACACTTTGCCGGGATGGCGCGCGTGCTGGGGGTGATGTTCGCCTTGTTCCTCGCCTGGCGCAAAATGCCGTTAATCGTGGTGATCATTTCCGCCGCGGTGGTGACGGCGCTGCTGCGGCTGGCGGGCGTGCAGTAAAGTGCGCCCGCAGGCGCATTCTCTCTACAAATGCGCGTCCATCCAGGCGTCGAGGCGGGTGTATTCAATCTCGCCTCCCTGCTCGACGCGAAACACCGGGCCAAGGGCCATAGGCTCAGCTTTCGCGGCCAGTACGGCCAGCTCAGGCAGGTACTCTTCTCCCGGATGTCCCACCCGCCGTTCGCCCAGCCGACTGGCATAGCGGGCGACGGCGACCTCAGGCGAGACCGCATTCCACACCTCCAGCACCCGCGTCACCCCGGCTTTCTCCAGGTAATCAACCAGCGCCTCCCGTGGCTGAAAACCAAACCAGGCATCGACCAGAAACGGGCAGCCCGACGGCGCGTTACCAATGATGGACCAGATAACGTCATAGGCCGCATAGCCCAACTGCCGGTTAAACAGACGGTCAATCTCAGCAAACTTCGCCATAAACGGCTCTTTAATGCCGTCGATGGTGAGTACCGGCAGGGAGAACCGCGCCGAGAGATGGCGCGTGACCGTAGATTTACCGGATGCCGGGACGCCATTGACCAGTACAACGGTTTTGGGTTGTGAAGTCATAGCAGCGCCACCACTTCCTCCCGCGTGCGCGCCGCCCGCAGCGCTGCCATCGTCGCATCGTTATCCAGCAGATGAACGATGGCGCGGATCCCTTCTTCAATATGGGCGTTGCTGTTGCGTGCCCCGAACATAATCACAATGTCCGCCGCCTCACTCTCGCCAAAGCGAATCGGCTCCTGCAGCAAGACCAGGCTGAAGCAGTCCCGCTTTACGCCGCATTCCGGGCGGGCATGCGGCATGGCGATACCTTCATCAAACACGTAATAGGCCCCGTGCTCCAGGGTGCTGTCGATCACCGCTTCGCCATAGCGCGCCTCCAGATAGCCGCCGTCGATTAACGGCCTGGCCGCCAGGCGGATCACCTGCTGCCAGTCCGTCTCCGTGACCCCCACCTGAATGGCATCTGCTTCGATGAGAAGATCTTTAATCGTCATCTTTTCTCCCTAAATATTACGCCGAATAATATTGCGTAATTCATCGATACGAAGAAATAAAGAATCCACGTCCTGGCGATGGTTTTTGCTTTTCGCAAAGACATTTAATGCCCGGTTATACATCAACATTAATTGTTTTTGTACGTCACTATTCCGTGGATCCTCTTCCAGCTTACCTTCCAGTTTTTTAATATCCTCAGCCAGCAAAGCTGCCTGCTGATTATATTCTTCCACTGCCGATTCGTCTTTTTTCCACAACGATTTCAATGATTCAAACATGATAGACTCCCGCCCCAACGGATGCCGGAGCATCAGGGTTATGGAATAAATTGAATGTGGTAAAACAGGATTATCTAAATAAATTCATTTTCTCGACCAGCACCTGGGTCACCGCATCGTTGGCGGGGATCAGGAATTTGCGCACGCTGTCGTTCACCTTGCCTTTATCAAAGGTGGATTTGCACTGCCCGACCCACTGCACGTTCATCTCGGTGCCGACGTTCACCTTATTGATACCCTCAGTGACCGCTTTGCGCATATCGTCGTCGCTGACCCCCGTGCCGCCGTGCAGTACCAGCGGGGTGCCGGTAGCGGCGCTAATATCCTGTAAACGTTGATGTTGGATCTGCGCTTTGCCGGTGTAGAGCCCGTGGACGGTACCTACGGAGACCGCCAGCATGTCGACATGGGTTTCATCAACGAAGCGCTTTGCATCCTCAACGGTGGTAAAGCTGATCGCGTCCATTTCCACCGATTTACCGTCTTCCGAGCCGCCAATCGCCCCCAGCTCACCTTCGACGGAAATGCCTCGCGGGCGGGCCATTTCAACAACAATTCGGCTGTTGGCAATATTCTCGTCAATATCCAGATGCGAGCCGTCATACATAATTGAACTGAACCCGGCATCAATAGCTGTTTGAATGGCATTAATATCCGAGCAGTGATCCAGGTGCAAACAGGCGGGCACATTCTCACTGGCCGATAATGACCGCACGGAATCAACTAATAATTGATACCCCAGATATTGCGCGGTCCCCGTCGATATCTGAATCATTAATGGGCTATTGGTTTTCTTTGCTGCTTTAAAGAAAGCGGGCAGCATTTCCAGACAATGTAAATTAAAAGACCCTACCGCTTTAAACTGACGTTCTTTCGCAATATCTAACAGCGCATTGAAATTATGCAGACTCATGGACTTTCTCCCCTTTAGGTTTAGCTGACTTGCCATTAACGAACCAAGCAAGGAAGGCAACGAAGATGATGAACAGACCGACAAACAGCCAGTTATTCTGGAAGGCATGCCCCAGAACCAGACCGGAACTGATCACGTCGGAATCACTGAAGGTCACACCGGTAAAGCCATAACTTTCCAGCATCGGCACGAGAATGGCCGGCAGGAAGGTAATAAAGAGCCCATGAACCACGCCGCCAATCACTGCGCCGCGACGCCCACCCAGCGCATTACCGAACACGCCCGCCGTACCGCCTGCAAAGAAGTTGGTCAGCAGCCCAGGCAGAATCTTCGCCAGACCAAACATCGGGAAGACCAGCATGCCGATAATGGAGCCGACGGTGGTCGCCAGGAACCCGACGATGACCGCGTTAGGGGCGTAAGGGAACAGCACCGGGCAGTCGAGCGCCGGTTTGGCATCCGGCACGATGCGCATGGCAATACCACGAAACGCAGGCACCAGCTCGTTAAGCAGCAGACGCACGCCACTGTAGAGCACAAAGACCCCGGCCACGAACTGAATGGATTGCATAAAGGCGTACATCAGGAAGTTCACGCCGTTGGAGAACTGGGAGATGTATTCCGGGCCTGCCGCCACGGCCGGGATCAGATACATCGGCACCATCACCACGGCCATCGCCAGATAGGTGTCCTGCAAAAACTTGAAGTTGTCAGGCAGCTCCAAATCTTCCGTTGAGCGGGAGCCTTTACCGACCACTTTTGCCACCGCCGCCTGCACCAGATAACCGATGGTGCAGAAATGCCCGAGTGCGACATCATCCGAACCGGTAATACGCCTGACCACCGGCTGCGCCAGAGCGGGCATCAGTACGGCCATTGCGCCACCAAAAATACCGCCGGTGAGGATCAGCGGCAGCCCGGTCAGACCCGCTTTGTAACCAATAACCGCGCCGATAGTCGCCATCCACAGCAGTGCCTGGCCGGTGAGGAAGATGTATTTCAGTGGTGTCAGGCGGGCAATGATGATGTTGACGGCGAAAATCACCAGCAGCGTCAACGCCACTTCCGACCCCAGCTCACGGTTTGCCAGCCCGGCAATGGCGGCAACGTCGGTGATATAGCCTTTCATGCCGAAGCCGTGGGTGAAGATATCATTCAGGAAGGTCAGGGTGGCGACGATAATATTGATACCAGCCATCATGATTAAAAAGCCGAGCAGCGTTTTAAACGTCCCTTCGGCAATTTTCCCTGGCGATTTTTTCTGTAATATCAGACCGAGCATGGCAATAAAGGCAATTAATATTGATGCCTGACCGAGTAAATCTTTAACGATAAACTCAACAAAGCTATTCATGATCGGCCACCTTCATATCATGGAGTTTTAAGAAGGCTATAATCTTTTGCTCGATTTCTTCTTTATCGGTCAATTTATTGAGCACCACGACGCGCCTGATTTCTTCTTCACTGGCATCTGCCGTTAAAATATCGGCAAAGACTTTCTGGGTTAAAATCATATCGGATTTAAACGCACCGGCTTCTGAAACCGTGGTGTGTTCCACTTTCGCCGGAATTTCTAATTTCTTCAGCACCGCCTTTGCGCTCATTTCAATCGCAAAGCTGGAGCCGAGGCCGCAGCCACATACGCAGAGAACTTTAAGCATGTAAATCTCCTCAAATAATATTGAGTTGTTTGGCCAGTTTGTAAGGGTGTCCTTCAGTATCTACCAGACGTTTTTTCATACTAATAAGATCAATCGGAATCGGTTTATTACTTGAATTTATAATAATGGCTTTATTTTTCATGCCAGACTGAATACAGCGAACCACTTCATTGGCCATGATCGTACCTTGATAAATCTCCTCACAGGTGGGGTCACCGTTACGCAAACCGTAGCCAATTATCGTTTTGCGGATACGTACGCCAATTCGGGGTTCAAGCTGCTTGATCATGGTATCGATAGCCCCCTGAAACCCCGGTGAATACTCGCGTGTGTAGCCTTCAGAGCAGAGAATGACCACGCTGTTTTGCCTGCCGAGGCTCGATTTTATACGCTCGGCCAGTTCATCAATCGGAATCTGGCATTCCGGAATCAGAGCAATGTCAGCGTTGCTTTTAATCGCAGATTGCAGCGTCAATTCGCCGCAATATCCGCCCAGCACTTCCACCATAAAGACACGCCCCGGCAGCGCTCTTCCCGTATTTCTTAAACGGGAAACTTCCTTGATAATTTGTTCACAGGCGGTAGAAAACCCAATCGAATAATCGCTGCCATAAACGTCGTTATCGATGGTCATGCCCACCCCAAAACAATTCACGTCAAATTCACTGAGCGTATTAAGAAATTGTAGAGAACCATCTCCACCCGCCATAATCAATATATCAATCCGTAGCGATTTTAATTTTTTGGCAATAGCTTCGTATTCGCTGCGCACTAATTTCCGGTTTGTTCTCCCTGAGGTAATAATCGGAATAGCGGAGATTGAAAAATCTACCAAATCGCACCAGGCAATTTCATTGTGCTTTTTTTCAAGCAGCCCAGGAATCCCTCCATTGAAGAGGGTTATTTCAGCCTGAGCCAGTCGCGCAATCTGGAAAATAAAATTATTAATGCCAGAAACATCACCACCGCTAATGACTACTCCGATTTTCATCGTGAATTCCTCAAAGGCTGCCAGTGAGTTTATTTTTCCCTGACTTCAAGCCTTGTATTTGCAATGAAAGTCACATTTTTTGGATAAATTTAATACCACCAGACATTGACACCCTTATTTGGCAGCCAATATTTGCGATATTCATCACATTAATGGACAGAGAGGCCACTCACATTATTTTTATTAATTCCTTTCCAATCATTGAGTTATGAAGATGTAAAAATTTACCCGCAATGGGGTCAGAAAAGCACAGAAGAGAAGAATAAATGGAGCGTGGTTTTGTGACTTTACGCGCATTTTTTGCCGTCAAAGAGGCATAGGGAGGCGTTGGGGAGAGAAGCTGAGCGGCGCGAACGGGGGAAATGAACCTGTCCCCGCTCCGAAGAGCAAGGGACAGCGGCAAAGCGGGAAGACTTATTTGCTGAGTTCAGCGGTCATGTGGACCTGGTTGCCAGAGAAGGCTTCGGTAATTTGATAAGATGACGCGCCAGCCTGTTGTGCCTGAGCGGCAATTTTGGCTTCAGCACCGTCCAGCGTTGAGGACGTTGCCGTCACGGTTTGTGCAGCGAAAGAACCGAAAGAAGTAGCAAGAGCGATAACTGCGACAAAAGTTTTGATGCTTTTCATGATGTGTACCCTTCAGTAAGTTTGTTTAAGTGAGGCACCGTGCCTCGATGAAATAAATAATAGACCTGTTGACCCACAACAGAAAGTGGAATGATTTGCATTTATCTGTCAGTTTTATTGAATAAATATTGAGACACAAAAATGACACCAGACTGGCTGCAGCCTCTGCTCAATACCCGCCGTTTACGCGCGGCGCCTGCCCTGACATTTCTGCAACGCCAGGGGGAGAAACAGACCGTGTTTTTCTGGCTCAAAGAGGGGATTGCCCGGGCGGTGTATCACTCCAGCCTGGGGGGCGAACGTATCAAGGAGTTCTATTTCCCCGGCGAGTGCTGCTTTCTCTACCTGAACTGGCTGATGGACAACGCCGCGGATTACAGCCTGCAAATGGTCACCGATGGCGTGGTCGCAGAAGTCCCGCTGGGCGAGCTGGATAAAGAAAAAAACGCCCCGGCAAGGCTCGCGCTACTGACTCAACAGGTGATGTATAAAGAAAAGAAAGAGCAGATGTTTTTGCTGAACAATCCGCAGCAGCGCTGGCAGTATGTGCAGGAAAATTTCCCGGACTGGGAAGCACAGCTTGCCCAGAAAGATCTCGCCAGCTACATCGGCATCTCTGCGGTCAGCCTGTCGCGCATCCGTGGGCGACTTAACAAAGGTTAACGACGCCCGCTTTTTTACCCCCTATCCTCCACACCACTTTTGATGACCGGGTGGTGCCATGAACCTCTTTTTCCTGTCGCAGCTGCTGGCCTGCGGCGCATTTATGCTCGACGTACTGGCATTTCAGTTTTCACGCCGGGCCGTATCGTTGATGCTTCTCGCCTGTTCCACCAGCCTGCTGGCTCTCCACTTCTGGCTGCTGGATGCAAACAGTGCCAGCGGGATGATGGCCCTCGCAGCCGTCCGCTATCTGGTGGCGACCCTCTCCACCCGCCGCGCACTAAAATGGTGTTTTCTCGGCACATCGGTTTTGTGCAGCCTGATGACCTGGCAGCAGCCTGCCGATCTACTGCCCCTGGCGGGTAGCCTGATGATGACCTTCGCCGCATTTCAGCCGGACGCCGGGCGTCTCAGAATACTCACGCTTGTCGGTAGCCTCTTCTGGCTTTCCAACAATATTCTGGCGGGTTCGCCGGTTGCCGTGGCCATGGAAGCCACATTTATGATGAGTACGCTGATTTCGTACTGGCGACTGAAACGGGTGGAAGGGATGGGGTGATCCACAAACGAAAAAAGCGCCCGGAGGCGCTCTTTCGACTGTACTGCTTTTTGGGCTTATTTGGTCAGCTGTGCGGTCATGTGCACGCGGTCACCGTTAAAGGCTTCAGTGATGTGGTAAGACGCACCAGCCTGCTGTGCCTGAGCAGCGATTTTCGCTTCTGCACCGTCAATTGTTGAGGAAGTCGCAGTGATAGTCTGGGCTGCGAAAGAACCGAAAGAGGTAGCGAGAGCGATAACTGCAACGAAAGTTTTGATGCTTTTCATGATGTAAATCCTTCTGAATGTTTGTTGGGGTGAGGCACCGTGCCTCGATGAAGTAGATATTAGACCTGAGCCCCATCAACAAAAAGCGGAAGGATTTGCTTTTCTCTGTCAAAATTATTGACTAAAAAATCAACCTGCAATTAAACGCTGTGGATGTGTATAAATAGTCGCCCTGCCCGGCTTGCAAAAGCCCACCAGCGTCAGGTTACAGCGTTCAGCAACCTCAACCGCGAGGGTCGTGGCAGCGGAAACCGCAAACAGGATCTCCACGCCACACATCGCTGATTTTTGCACCATTTCGTAACTTGCCCGGCTGGACACCAGCGCAGCTCCGGCATGCCAGCGTTCACCTTCGTGTGCCCGATGCCCCAGCAGTTTATCCAGCGCAACATGGCGGCCCACATCTTCATGCCCGCCGGGCAGCTCACCAGACGGCAACATCCAGGCAGCGGCATGCGTGCAACCGGTGAGTTTCCCGATGGGCTGAAAGTCTGTCAGATGGTGGAGCGCCTGATCCAGATTCGCCAGATCAAACGTCTGGGTAAACGGGAGAGGGGCAACAGGTTTACCAATATCGTTGAGTTGTTCAACGCCACAGACGCCACAGCCGGTTCGCCCGGCCAGCGCACGCCGGCGCTCTTTCAGCCCCATAAACCGACGGCTGGAGAGTTCGATTTGCACTTCAAGGCCGTTACAGGAGGGGACAACTTCCATCCCGTAGATTTCAGAAGCGCTCTCTATAATCCCTTCGGATAAGGAAAAACCGACGGCAAACCACTCCAGATCTTTGGGTGAGGCCATCATCACGACGTGCGAAATACCGTTATAAACCAGCGCAACGGGCACTTCTTCCGCTAAGACGTCCGGACGGGGATTTTGCAGGTCATCCCGTTTCCACAGCGCAATCTGCTGAGAACCTGGGATTTGATTAGCATTTTCGGGATGTTCAGTATGGGTTTTGTTCACGTTGTATTAACCGAATTAGAACAGACTAACAAACAATATGGTATTCTGAGTTATACCCCTTTTGTGCAAGGGGATTTGCATCGATTTTGAACCTTTGCGGCGACGACCGCAAAGTAAATAAAAAACCTCGTGACAATGTCGAAACAAGGAGCAAACCATGCAGGTCAGCAGAAGGCAGTTCTTTAAGATCTGCGCTGGCGGTATGGCAGGTACGACAGCAGCGGCCCTGGGCTTTGCCCCAGGCGTGGCGCTGGCGGAGACGCGGCAATATAAATTACTGCGCACCCGTGAAACTCGAAACACCTGCACATACTGTTCCGTTGGTTGTGGGCTGTTAATGTACAGCCTCGGTGACGGTGCGAAAAACGCCAAAGCATCTATTATCCATATCGAAGGCGATCCGGATCACCCGGTCAACCGTGGGGCGCTCTGCCCGAAAGGCGCGGGTTTGCTGGACTTTGTCCACTCCGAAAGCCGTCTTAAATACCCCGAATACCGTGCACCTGGCTCCGATAAATGGCAACAAATCACGTGGGATGATGCGTTTGATCGCATTGCCAAACTGATTAAGCAAGACCGCGATGCCAACTATATTGCCCAGAATGCACAAGGCACAACCGTCAACCGCTGGCTGTCCACCGGGATGCTGTGCGCCTCTGCCTCCAGCAATGAAACCGGTTATTTAACCCAGAAATTTACCCGCGCCCTCGGCATGCTTGCCGTGGATAACCAGGCGCGTGTCTGACACGGACCAACGGTAGCAAGTCTTGCTCCAACGTTTGGTCGCGGTGCGATGACCAACCACTGGGTAGATATGAAAAACGCCAACCTCATCATCGTGATGGGTGGGAACGCGGCTGAAGCGCATCCGGTGGGTTTCCGCTGGGCGATGGAAGCTAAAATCCATAATGGCGCCAAATTAATCGTTATCGATCCTCGTTTTACGCGAACCGCTTCGGTCGCGGATTTCTACACGCCTATTCGTTCCGGGACGGATATCGCCTTCCTGTCCGGCGTGCTGCTCTACCTGCTGACCAATGAAAAATATAACCGGGAATACACCGAGGCTTACACCAACGCCAGCCTGATCGTGCGTGAGGATTTTGGCTTCGAAGATGGCCTGTTCACCGGTTATGACGCCGACAAGCGCAAGTATGACAAGACCAGCTGGAACTACGAGCTGGACGAAAAAGGTTTTGCCAAACGCGATACCACCCTCACCCATCCACGCTGTGTATGGAATCTGCTAAAACAGCACGTTTCCCGTTATACGCCGGATGTGGTCGAAAGCATCTGCGGGACGCCAAAAGCCGATTTCCTGAAAGTCTGCGAATACATCGCGGAAACCAGCGTGCACGACAAAACCGCGTCATTCCTCTATGCGCTGGGCTGGACACAGCACTCGGTCGGTGCACAAAACATCCGTACCATGGCGATGATCCAGTTGCTGCTGGGCAACATGGGAATGGCCGGGGGCGGCGTGAATGCCCTGCGTGGTCACTCCAATATTCAGGGGCTGACCGACTTAGGCTTGCTGTCACAAAGCCTGCCGGGTTACATGACGCTGCCGAGTGAAAAACAGGCCGACATCCAGACCTACCTGACGGCAAACACGCCGAAACCGCTGCTGGAAGGCCAGGTGAACTACTGGGGCAACTACCCGAAATTCTTCGTCTCGATGATGAAAGCCTTCTATGGTGACAAAGCGACGAAGGAGAACGACTGGGGCTTCGACTGGCTGCCGAAATGGGACAAGGGTTACGACGTCCTGCAGTACTTCGACATGATGTTTAAAGGTCAGGTGAACGGTTATCTCTGCCAGGGCTTTAACCCGGTGGCGTCGTTCCCGAACAAAAACAAAGTCGTGGCGGCCCTGTCGAAACTGAAATTCCTGGTGACCATCGATCCGCTCAACACTGAAACCTCCACCTTCTGGCAAAACCACGGTGAGTCTAACGATGTGGACTCCTCGAAAATCCAGACCGAAGTGTTCCGTCTGCCTTGTACCTGCTTTGCGGAGGAAAACGGCTCTATCGTTAACTCCGGCCGCTGGCTGCAATGGCACTGGAAAGGTCAGGATGCGCCAGGTGATGCGGTGACGGATGGCGAGATTCTGGCAGGCATCTTCTTGCGCCTGCGCAAAATGTACGCCGAAGAAGGCGGTGCGAACCCGGAACAGGTGCTGAATATGACCTGGAACTACTCCACCCCGCACGAACCGGCTTCGGAAGAAGTGGCGATGGAGAGCAACGGCAAAGCGCTGGCGGACGTTATCGATCCGGTCACCAGTACGGTGCTGGTGAAAAAAGGTCAGCAGCTCAGTTCCTTCGCCCAGTTGCGTGATGACGGCACCACCTCCAGCGGATGCTGGATCTTCGCCGGAAGCTGGACGCCGGACGGCAACCAGATGGCGCGTCGCGATAACGCAGACCCGTCAGGCCTTGGCAACACGCTGGGCTGGGCATGGGCGTGGCCGCTGAACCGCCGCATTCTCTATAACCGTGCATCCGCTGACCCGCAGGGTAAACCCTGGGATCCAAAACGCCAGCTCCTGAAATGGGACGGGGCAAAATGGAGCGGGATGGATATTCCGGATTACAGCACGGCCGCACCAGGCAGCGATGTTGGTCCGTTTATCATGCAGCCAGAAGGCATGGGCCGCCTGTTTGCCACCGATAAGATGGCAGAAGGGCCGTTCCCGGAACATTACGAGCCGTTTGAGACGCCGCTTGGCACTAACCCGCTGCACCCGAACGTGGTCTCTAACCCAGCTGCGCGCGTCTTCAAAGACGATATGGAGCAGATGGGCAAAGCAGATAAGTTCCCGTATGTCGGCACCACTTATCGTCTGACCGAGCACTTCCACTACTGGACGAAACACGCGCTGCTTAACGCCATCGCGCAGCCAGAACAGTTCGTGGAGATCGGGGAAAAGCTGGCGGGCAAGCTGGGCATCACTCAGGGCGACACCGTAAAAGTCTCCTCGAACCGTGGCTATATCAAAGCCAAGGCGGTGGTGACCAAACGTATCCGTACCCTGAAAGTGCACGGCCAGGATGTGGATACCATCGGGATTCCTATTCACTGGGGTTATGAAGGCGTGGCGAAGAAAGGCTTTATCGCTAACACCCTGACCCCGTTTGTCGGTGACGCAAACACCCAGACGCCGGAGTTTAAGGCGTTCCTGGTGAATGTGGAAAAGGTGTAACGGAGACGACCTATGGCTTATCAATCGCAAGACATCATCCGTCGTTCCGCGACTAACGGTTTCACCCCCGCGCCTCAGGCGCGGGATCATCAACAGGAAGTGGCAAAGCTCATCGACGTCACCACCTGCATCGGCTGCAAGGCCTGTCAGGTGGCGTGTTCGGAGTGGAATGACCTGCGTGATGAAGTGGGACACAACGTCGGTGTTTACGATAACCCTGCCGATTTAACCGCCAAATCCTGGACGGTAATGCGCTTCTCGGAAGTGGAGCAGAACGACAAACTTGAGTGGCTTATCCGTAAGGATGGCTGCATGCACTGTGCCGATCCTGGCTGCCTGAAAGCGTGCCCGTCAGAAGGGGCTATCATTCAGTATGCCAATGGGATCGTCGACTTCCAGTCAGAGCAGTGTATCGGCTGCGGCTACTGCATCGCCGGTTGCCCGTTCGACGTACCACGCCTGAACCCGGACGATAACCGCGTCTACAAATGTACGCTTTGCGTAGACCGCGTCACCGTAGGGCAAGAGCCAGCCTGCGTGAAAACCTGCCCGACTGGCGCTATCCACTTTGGTTCGAAAGAGGATATGAAAGAGCTGGCAGGCGAGCGCGTCGCGGAGCTGAAAACCCGTGGTTATGACAACGCCGGTTTGTACGATCCGGCCGGGGTTGGCGGTACGCACGTGATGTACGTGCTGCACCACGCCGACAAACCTACTTTGTATCACGGGCTGCCGGAGAACCCGGAAATCAGCGCGACCGTTAAGTTCTGGAAAGGTATCTGGAAACCACTGGCTGCCGTTGGCTTCGCCGCAACCTTTGCAGCAAGTATCTTCCACTACGTCGGCGTCGGTCCGAACCGCGCAGAGGAAGAAGACGATAATCTGCATGAAGAGAAAGACGAGGTGCGCAAATGAAAAGACGTGACACCATCGTGCGCTACACGGCGCCGGAACGTATCAACCACTGGGTCACCGCCTTCTGCTTCGTGCTGGCGGCAGTGAGCGGACTGGGTTTCTTCTTCCCGTCCTTCAACTGGCTGATGCATATTCTCGGCACGCCGCAGCTGGCGCGCATTCTGCATCCGTTCGTCGGCGTGGTGATGTTCGCCTCATTCATCATCATGTTTTTCCGCTACTGGCACCACAACCTAATCAATCGGGATGATATCTTTTGGGCGAAGAATATTCATAAGATCGTCGTTAACGAGGAAGTGGGTGACACCGGGCGCTATAATTTCGGCCAGAAGTGTGTGTTTTGGGCTGCGATTATCCTGTTAGTGCTGCTGTTGGTCAGCGGCATCATCATGTGGCGTCCGTACTTTGCACCTGCGTTCTCTATTCCGGTTATACGATTTGCCATCATGCTGCATTCGTTTGCCGCCGTCGGGTTAATTGTGGTTATTATGGTGCATATCTACGCTGCCCTTTGGGTTAAAGGCACGATTACCGCCATGGTGGAAGGCTGGGTTACCAGTACGTGGGCGAAAAAACATCACCCACGCTGGTACCGGGAAGTCCGCCAAAAAAAGGAAAATACGACTGAATGAGTATTCGCATAATCCCGCAAGATGAGCTGGAGAAGAGCGAGAAACGCACGGCGGAAGTGATTCCGCCGTTATTATTCCCCAGGCTGAAAAATCTCTATAACCGCCGTGCAGAACGCCTGCGCGAACTGGCTGAAAACAATCCACTGGGCGACTATCTGCGCTTCGCGGCGCTCATCGCCCATGCCCAGGAAGTGGTGCTGTATGACCACCCGCTGCAAATGGATTTGACTGCCCGTATCAAAGAGGCCAATGACCAGGGTAAGCCACCGCTGGATATTCACGTTCTTCCGCGTGATAAGCACTGGCATCGGCTGCTGCATTCGTTGATTGCTGAGCTGAAACCTGAGATGAGCGGCCCGGCGCTGTCCGTCATTGAAAATCTGGAAAAATCCTCAGAACAGGAGCTGGAGCAAATGGCGAGCGCGCTCTTTGCCTCTGACTTTGGTTCGGTCAGCAGTGATAAAGCGCCGTTTATCTGGGCAGCGCTGTCGCTCTACTGGGCGCAGATGGCCAGCCTCATTCCCGGCAAAGCCCGCGCAGAATACGGCGAGCAACGTCAGTTTTGCCCGGTGTGCGGATCCATGCCGGTTGCCAGCATGGTGCACATTGGCTCCACTCAGGGCCTGCGCTATCTGCACTGCAATTTGTGCGAGACCGAATGGCACGTGGTACGCATCAAATGCAGTAACTGCGAGCAAACCCGGGACCTGCACTACTGGTCGCTGGACAGCGAACAAGCAGCAATCAAAACGGAAAGCTGTGGCGACTGCGGTACTTACCTGAAGATTCTGTATCAGGAAAAAGACCCGAACGTGGAAGCCGTCGCAGACGATTTATCATCGCTGGTGCTGGATGCACGCATGGAGCAAGAGGGCTTTGCCCGCAGCTCAATCAACCCGTTCCTGTTCCCTGGCGAAGGGGAGTAGTCACTATCACCTGTGCCGGGCTAACGTTGCGCCCGGCTACAGCTGATAGGGTGTGACGACACCGGGTATGCCTGCAAAGTCTTTCGTATTGCGTGTAACGAGCTCCCGACGCTTAATTTGCGCCGTTGCCAGAATGATGGCATCAGGAAGTTTGATGCCATGTTCCTGCCGTAAGTTGACGCTCCGTTCCGCAATCTCCTGTGTAATATCGATAACCTCAAAGGCATTCAGGGCTATACGCGTCCGGTGTTCTTGCTGATATTTTTTCGCCCCAACCATCACTTCCATCCAGGTGATCAGGCTGATTGCGTGCTGAGGAGGAAAAGACTCTAACGTCTGCTTTGCGATGCTACGCCCGCTAAACAAATCAATGAGAATATTGGTATCAAACAGCGCAGGCCCCTGTACTATTCCCATTCTTTACGTAGCTCTCTTTCAAACTCAACGCCGTCTTCTTCGCAGTTTTGCCAAAGCCCAAGTGATGTGGCGATGGTCGCTTCAAACTGGGTTTGCCTTTCAAGATATTGCTCGACAGCTTCACGCAAAAGCTCAGCCCGAGGACGATTGCGCTGTAACTTGAGGTCATCAAGACGCCGGATAACATCATCTGATAAGTCGAGGAGTATTCTGCCCATATCCATCCCTGCCATCACATTCATATATACCTCCAGTATATCATTCGTGAGCATTTATCGAACAACATACATCCTCCAGCCGCCCGGAGATAGCGATGTCTTCCCCTTCTTTCCATCTTTGCGAGCCGCTTTCCAGATTGTGCCATCCCCTAACATTCACCGTTTTCATCTGTGCTTTTCCAGGTTATAACACTGTATATCCATACAGAAAGAGACTTTAAAAATGGCGCTGGAAAAGGGTATTGCAGAGCTGGTAAAAGAGTTTATTGCCGCCGGTCGGCCTTCATCGCGGGGCATGAATATTGATGAACGGAGGGCGGACTACCTTGCCAGCATTGAGTTGGCGGGTGAGACAGAAACCCGGGTGAACGTCGAAGATATCCACCTTAACGGTATGGCATTTCGTGTTTTCTCGCCTCGCCATGCAGCAGAAGTGTTGCCCACACTGATTTACTACCACGGGGGTTGTTTCATCAGCGGCGACTTCGCCACCCACGACAGACAGCTACGCCAGCTCGCCTTTTACAGCGGCTGCAAAGTGATAGCAGTCCAGTATCGGCTGGCACCAGAGCATCCCTTCCCGGCCGCGCATGATGACGCACAAAAAGGGGCGGACATTATCTGGCAGCATGCCGCCGAGCTTGGCGTGGATCGGCAAAAAATCACCCTGGCAGGCGACAGTGCGGGTGGCCATCTGGCACTGGTCACCGCACTGCGGCTCAAAGCCGCCAACGTCTGGCTTCCCGCCCAGCTGATCCTGATTTACCCGATGCTGGATGCCACAGCCTACTTTGAAAGTTACGACAGCAATGGCGTGGACTATGTGATCACGCGCGATACATTGCTGAGCGGCTATGAGATGTATCTGGGCGACACCGACCCCATGCACCCGGAAGCCAGCCCACTCTGGCGTGATGATTTTTGTGGCCTTCCCCCCACGCACATCATCACTGCGGAATTCGACCCGCTGAGTGACGAAGGCGAAGCACTATTCCAGCGGATGACCGAACAGGGCGTGGAATGTACCTGCCAGCATTACCTCGGCGTCATTCATGGCTTCTTCCAGCTGAGTGGAATAAGCCAGGCCGCACGCGGAGCGGTAAGAGATGTAGCCTGGCGGTTGGCATAGCGGGGCCTTTCTCATTTTCACTCTGTAGTGCTATCGTGTGTTAATAGATAACACACGGAGATAACGTCATGCCAAGAACAACCAGCATTACTATCGGTGAACACCTCGATCGCTTTATCAACGACATGATTGAAAGCGGGCGCTATGGTTCAACAAGTGAAGTTGTGCGCTCAGCATTACGGTTACTGGAAGAACAAGAATTACGTAATGAGAATCTGCGTGAGGCCATTAAGGACGGCCTGCGCAGCGGTGAAAGTTCACTGACACTTCAAGAAATCGCGGCAAGGAAAAAACGCAGCCTGAATGTATAAATTATCAAACCTGGCAGCTGAGGATTTTGATTCAATCTATGAATTTACGTGGAGGAAATTCGGCCCTTTGCAGGCAGATAAATACACTGCAGATCTGGATTCCTTTCTAAAACTATTAGCCAGGAATCCTGAGATGGGTCGCGATCGTTCGGATTTAGTCGAAGACATTCGTAAGCATGATCATGCTGAACACGCCATTTTTTATAAAGAAGTCGGTGGGAGCATTTTAATCGTTCGCATTTTGCATCAACAAATGGAACCCTTACTGCATTTTCAATGATGGTTCAGTTACACCACTATGGGTCGAGCGTTGATAATAAAAAAGTCCGACTCGCGCCGGACTCTGTCATCACTCTTCTTCGTTGCCGCCTTCTTCATAGGCACCGTAGGGTTTTGCGGGAAGAACAATATAGACCGCATCAAACACGGCACCTTGCTTATCGTCACCAAACAATTCGACCTGAAGCTGAACACGGGCTTTTCGCCCGCGCGCCAGCCTGTCGAGGTCGCCGCTCAGCGAGCCTAAATCGGCAATCGCGCTCGGTCTTCCGGTAATAGGCGTGCTATAGCGAATGTGTGCATCGGCGAGAATGATTGTTCCGCCCAGATGGCGTTCTCGCAGCATCAGCCAGATGAGTCCCCAGCCAGTGAGGGTAGCCAGCGAGAACAGGCTCCCGGCAAAAAGCGTGTGGTGCGGGTTCTGGTTGCCTGTTTCCGGCATGGTGGTAATAAATTTCTGCCCGGTGTACTGCTGGATGCGCACACCCATCTTTTCACTGAGCGGAATATGCTGATACCACGCCTGCTGCAACTGCCCACACCAGTCGCCACGGTGCAGAATATCATCCAGCGTGGCAACGGGTTTGATCATCAAAAAGTGACGTACCGGCGTGGTTTGCGGCGCAGTGATTTCACCTTCGTTGACGAAACCCAGCTTGGCAAAGAAGTCGACCGCATCCTCACGAGCGCTACAAGTGACGCGTTTCACCCCTTCCTGACGGGCAACGGACTCAAGGGTCATGGCCATCAGTGTCCCCAGGCCTTTGTCCTGCACGGACGGATGTACCGCCATAAAACGAATCGAGGCTTCGTTATCAGCATTAATGTAGAGCCGGCCGACAGCCACCAGCTCACCCTCTTCATCCACAACCATTTGATGATGGGCCATGGCATCCCAGGCGTCGCGTTCGGAGCCTTTCGGCTGATGCAACGGCTTGCGCAGCATCTCCCAACGGAACTGGTAGTAAAGCTCTAGCTCTTCTTCTGTTTGCGGTACGCGAAGGTGATACATAGCTGTATTCTCTCTTGTGACCCGGGGCAACACCGCAAGCTGGCTCATACCTGCAACCAGAACGTTACGGGGCCGTCGTTGACCAGCGATACCTGCATATCTGCAGCGAATCGTCCGGTTTGTGTTTCCATTTGCTGGCTGCGGCAGCGACTCACGAAGTAGTCGTACAGAGCCTCAGCTTTTTCCGGTGCAGCACCTCTGGAAAACCCTGGACGCATACCGCGTTCGGTATCCGCCGCCAGCGTAAATTGTGATACGACCAATAGACTACCGCCGGATTGTTGAACATTGAGGTTCATCTTGCCGTCGGCATCACTGAAAATGCGATACCCCAGAACGCGCTCGCACAGGCGATTCGCTTTTTGTTCGTCGTCTTCCCTTTCGACACCTAACAACACCAAAAGTCCCGGGCCGATTTCACCCGTCACCTCTCCCGCCACGGACACGCTGGCCTGAGATACGCGCTGAATCAATGCAATCATGGTTGGTCTGCTTCTTCTTGTTCTGCTGCGGTTTTTAGTTTTCGGTATTCTCCGAGAGTGACAGTTATTTCCGCACCAAGCAAGACGATACACCAGGTCCAGTAGACCCAGAGGAACAGAATGGGAATGACAGCCAGCACGCCATAGATAAGCTGGTAAGAAGGAAATGTGGTGATATAAAGCGCGAACCCTTTTTTACCCGCTTCAAACAGCAGCGCAGCGACAAAAGCACCGACAATGGCATCACGATTGGGCACCCGGGTGGTCGGCACAATGCTGTAAAGCAACCAAAAAGAGATCCATGACAATATCAACGGGAAGATACGCAGCACATCATCAATGACCGTATTGAGTTCACTGGCCCAGCGTAGCGACAGCAAATACGAACTGATCGCCAGACTCGCCCCGGCCAGAAGTGGGCCCAGCGTCAAAACCATCCAGTAGACGGCAAATGAGTACACCCGAGGACGCACGCGGGTACTGCGCCAGATAGCATTTAGCGCACTGTCGATGGAATACATCAGCAACAACGAGGTGACGACCAGGCCGCAGGCCCCCACCGCCGTCATCTTGCTGGAGTTCGCCACAAACTGCTCAATATAGTTTTGAATCACATCGCCGGTGGTTGGGATGAAGTTCGCGAACACAAAGTGGCGCAGCTGAATGCTGACATCCGCAAACATTGGAAATGCCGAGAACAGGGCAAAAATCACCGCCACCAGCGGCACCAGTGAGAGCAATGAGACGTAGGCGAGATTGCCCGCCAGCGTCGTCATATGGTCTTCATCAATGCGCCGCCAGAGTAGTTTTAGCCACGACCAGAGCGGGCGCGTGTGGTGTTTCGCCTTATGGTGAAAACGTTTTAACATAGCTGCTTCGCGAAATAGTCCGGGACAGTGTTCTTGTCTTTCACCAGTATGCTGGTAATCCCTAGCTGGTTAGCCCCTTCGATATTCTCGGCATTGTCATCAAAGAAGACCGCATCAGCGACACTAACCCCCTCAAGCGCTAACACCTGCTGATAAATTCTCGCTTCTGGTTTGCGCATTCCCATCTCTTGCGAGAGATAAATATGGTCAGCGGCAACACGAATCTCTGGGTATTGATCGGGCCAGAACGTGGTGTGAAGGCGATTGGTATTGGACAGCACGACCACGCGATGCCCCTGCTCACGCAGCTTCTGCATAATGGTGATGACCTCTTTACGCAGTGAAACAAAGACCGCCTGCCAGCCCGTGGAGAACTGCTCATAGCTCAGCGGCAAGTCCATCTCTTCACAGAGTGCTTTGGCAAAGTCTTCATCGCTGATTTCACCGCGTTCGTGCTGGCGAAACGGCTCGCCCATGTTGAAACTCTGCTTTAGTGTCGCCAACGGCACGCGGCTGAAATCGCTCCATGCGCCCAGTACCCGGTTGAAGTCGATATCGACAATCACATTACCCAAATCAAAGATATAGAGCATTTTCCTCTCCTTGTTTGCCGTGGAAAGTTAACTGTAGCGGGAAAGTCTGAGGTTGAATAGTTCGCCCACTCACGTGGGCGACAGGAAGGTTATTCGTGGGATGAGAAGTTAGCAGTACAACTCACTTTCAAACACTGGCTTAAGAATCAGCGTGTTCAACAGTGATGTGGTTCATTTCTATCTGGTGACTTTTCAGCACCTGATTGATTGATGCCGGAGGCGTTTTGTCACTGAACAGCGCAGTAATCTGGCTGATATTACCAATCTCAACGGCTGCCGAGGCGTGGAATTTCGTGTGATCGGCAGCCAGCAGAATTTGCCGCGAATGGGCCATCATCGCTTTAACAACGGCGGCTTCATTCACATCAAACTCCAGAAGCGCGCCGTCGTGTTCAATGGCACCTACGCTTGTCACCAGGTAATCCGCACGAAATCCCTGCACGAAATGTGTCGCTGCCGGTCCAATAATACCGCCGTTGTGAGCCCGCAGCGTCCCGCCTGGAACCATCACTTCAAAATGCTGATTCTTATACAAAATGTTCGCAACGCGTAAGCTGTTAGTAATAATACGCAGATGTTGATGATTCAGTAATGCCCGGGCGACATGCTCGACCGTGGTTCCGATGGTGATGAACACCGTCGAGCCATCAGGGATGTAATCCGCAATGGCTTCGGCAATCGCCTTTTTCTCATCCAGCAAAGAGACCTCGCGCTGCTCAAAGGCCGTGTTCACAACGCTGGATGCGCGCCCTGCACCACCGTGATGACGGGTGATCAATCCCTGGTCGCTTAATTTACGAATATCGCGCCGAACGGTCTGGGTAGACACATCCAGCAACTGCGCCAGCTCATCGATATTCATATAACCACGCTCGGTAATCAGTGCCAGCAAGTGGTCATGCCGTGGATTACCAGTCAGTTCGGTAAGGCTCATGGGTATCCCTCTCAACACCATCGTGCTCCGCATTTTATACAAAAAGTGACAAGAAAGAGCGGGTTTGATCACAGTCAGGTATCCCGGCGCGCCCACCGGGCCGGGTGCACTTGAGTGCCGCCACGCCACTGGCAAATCTTACCGCGTCGGTCATTGAGGTGCCGGATGCCAGGCTGAATGCCAGTGCGCCATGAAAAACATCCCCGGCACCGGTAGTATCTACGACGTCGACGGTAAATCCTGGCTGATGCTGTAAGAGGCCGTCCTGTATCCAGTCACAGCCTTCACTGCCGCGCGTCACGTAGACATGTCCATTTGTGAGCGTTTGTGCTTGTTTAAGGGCAGCGTCCCTGTCTTTCATTCCCGTCAGACGCATCAGACCCGGCTCAGAGAAGGCGGCATGATCGCTCAATGCCACCAGCTCACTGATATCCTGCGGCGTAACGTCACCATCCAGTATTGTCATAACCCCTTGTTGGCGCGCTAATGTAAACGCCCGTTTCGCTCCGTCATGCCAGCGCACATCCGCGAGCACCACATCCCACTGCGAGAAATCGATCTCATTTAGCCAGTCAGCATCCGGCAGCAAATCCGGGCTGGGGAAATTCACAATAATTCGTTCCCCTTGTGCATCAACCATAATCGCCGATTGTGACGACTTCGCGTCATGATAACGCCGGGTATAGCGCGTATTTACGCCCAGGGATTCCAGTTCCGCCAGCAGACTGTTTCCCGTGTCGTCATCCCCCACGCGGCCAATAAAATCCACTTGCGCTCCGAGTTTTGCCGCAGCTACTGCGGCGGTGGCCGCAGGTCCCCCCCCAACTTCCGTATAACGTTTCGCCACATATTTACCGCCTTCCGTTGGTAATCCCTCCACGTAATAGATGCGATCCATCACGGTAATACCTACACAAGCAACGCGAATCATGGTCATTCCTTCAGGGTTTTGAGATGGAGCCATTTTAATTTCACGAAATGTTTAAAAAGTGACGGCTGTCAATTTTTTGACCATAAATTACAAATACGATCAAAAACAGACAGCGAAATGCGCTTTTTAATGACAAAAAATGACATCTACGTCTCAGGAGAACGTTATGGCAGTAATAGCATTTATCGGATTAGGTCAGATGGGTTCACCCATGGCGAGCAACCTGCTACAGCAGGGTCATCAGCTCAGCGTCTTTGACGTAAACCCGGATGCCGTTCAGCGCCTGGTAGAAAAAGGGGCACAACCTGCAAGCAGCCCCGCGCACGCAGTGAAAAGCGCAGAGTTTGTCATCACGATGCTGCCTAACGGAGATCTGGTACGCAACGTGTTGTTCGGTGAGCAGGGTATTTGCGAAAACCTGTCCCCGCAGGCACTGGTGATCGACATGTCCACGATCCATCCACTGCAGACCGACAAGCTGATTAGCGAGATGCATGACAGAGGCTTCAGCATGATGGATGTCCCGGTCGGGCGAACCTCCGATCACGCCATTGCCGGAACATTGCTGCTACTGGCAGGCGGCTCACCAGATCAAATTGAACGTGCCAGACCAGTGCTGATGGCAATGGGCAATGAGCTGATTGAAGCAGGCGGCCCTGGCATGGGTATCCGCGTGAAGCTGATTAACAACTACATGAGCATCGCACTGAATGCGTTATCAGCCGAAGCAGCGGTGTTATGCGAGGCTCTGGGCCTTTCCTTCGACGTGGCGCTGAAAGTCATGAGCGGTACGCCCGCCGGAAAAGGTCATTTCACCACGTCCTGGCCGAATAAGGTGCTGAAAGGCGATCTCTCTCCCGCCTTCATGATCGATCTTGCCCACAAAGATCTGGGGATCGCACTGGATGTTGCCAACCAACTGCATGTTCCTATGCCGCTCGGCGCAGCTTCCCGCGAAGTTTACAACCAGGCACGCGCCGCTGGCCGCGGCCGGGAAGACTGGACTGCCATCCTGGAACAGGTGCGTAACAGCGCCGGATTCACTACCCAGGCAAAAATGTAACGACTGTATAAAGGAAAATTGAATGAGCAATTACACCATCAAAGACATTACGCGCGCATCCGGCGGTTTTGCCATGCTGGCTGTCGATCAGCGTGAAGCCATGCGCTTAATGTTTGCCGCTGCTGGTGCGAAGTCACCCATTAACGACAGCGTTCTGACCGATTTCAAAGTCAATGCAGCAAAAATTCTCTCCCCTTACGCCTCTGCGATTTTGGTCGATCAGCAGTTTTGCTACCGCCAGGTCGTAGAGCAAAACGCGGTGGCGAAAAGCTGCGCCATGATCGTGGCAGCAGATGAGTTTATTCCCGGCAACGGTATTCCAGTCGATAGCGTCATCATCGATAAAAAGGTGGATCCGCAGGCCGTAAAACGTGACGGCGGCAAAGCACTGAAGCTGCTTGTGCTCTGGCGCAGTGATGAGGATGCACAGCAGCGCCTGGATATGGTTAAAGAATTCAATGAAATGTGTCACGCCAATGGTCTGGTGAGCATTATCGAACCCGTTGTACGCCCGCCGCGTCTTGGCGATAAGTTCGATCGTGAACAAGCCATCATTGACGCCGCCAAAGAGCTGGGCGACAGCGGCGCTGACCTCTACAAAGTCGAAATGCCTCTCTTCGGTAAAGGCGATCGGCCTGCCCTTCTCTCTGCATCTCAACGCCTGAATGAACATATCAATATGCCGTGGGTGATCCTCTCTTCCGGGGTGGATGAAAAGCTCTTTCCACGTGCAGTCAGCGTCGCGATGACAGCCGGTGCATCCGGTTTTCTGGCAGGGCGCGCGGTCTGGTCATCGGTTGTTGGCCTGCCCGATACCGAAATGATGCTGCGTGATGTTTCCGCACCTAAATTGCAACGCTTAGGTGAAATTGTTGATGAAATGATGGCCCGCCGCCGTTAATACGAGGACAAAACAATGAAATGGTTTAATACATTGAGCCACAACCGCTGGCTGGAGCAGGAAACTGACCGCATCTTTGATTTTGGTAAAAATGCAGCAGTGCCTACCGGGTTTGGTTGGCTGGGGAATAAAGGGCAAATCAAAGAAGAGATGGGCACACATCTCTGGATCACTGCCCGCATGCTGCACGTTTATTCTGTTGCAGCAGGGATGGGCAGACCCGGCGCTTACTCCCTGGTCGACCACGGCATTAAAGCCATGAATGGTGCGTTACGGGATAAAAAACACGGCGGCTGGTACGCCTGCGTTAATAACGAAGGCGTGGTGGACGGGTCAAAACAGGGCTATCAACACTTTTTTGCTCTGCTGGGCGCTGCCAGCGCAGTCACAACGGGGCACCCTGAAGCCAGAGAATTGCTCGATTACACCATCGAAGTCATTGAGAAATACTTCTGGAGTGAAGACGAGCAGATGTGCCTGGAGTCCTGGGACGAAGCTTTCAGTAAAACGGAAGACTACCGTGGCGGCAATGCCAATATGCACGCAGTGGAAGCCTTCCTGATTGTTTATGACGTCACCCATGATAAGAAATGGCTGGATCGCGCCATCCGTGTCGCCTCCGTCATCATCCATGATGTCGCCAGAAAAGGTGATTATCGTGTCAATGAACACTTCGATGTGAACTGGAACCCCATCCGCGATTACAACAAAGACAATCCTGCCCACCGTTTCCGTGCTTATGGCGGTACGCCAGGCCACTGGATTGAGTGGGGCCGTCTAATGCTGCATATCCACGCGGCGCTTGAGGCACGCTGTGAACAACCTCCAGCCTGGTTGTTAGAAGATGCCAAAGGCTTGTTCCATGCCACTATTCGTGACGCCTGGGCCCCTGATGGCGCGGACGGCATTGTGTACACCGTTGACTGGGATGGAAAACCCATCGTCAGCGAACGTGTTCGCTGGCCAATTGTGGAAGCAATGGGCACGGCATATGCGCTCTATACGGTCACCGGCGACCGCCAATACGAAACCTGGTATCAGACGTGGTGGGAATACTGCATTAAATACCTGATGGACTATGAAAACGGCTCATGGTGGCAGGAACTGGATGCTGACAACAAGGTCACGACCAAAGTCTGGGACGGCAAACAAGATATTTATCATCTACTGCATTGCCTGGTTATCCCACGGATCCCACTGGCACCAGGTCTGGCACCTGCCGTTGCTGCGGGTTTATTGGATATCAACGCGAAATAGAGTGACCTGAACAAGCGGCATATTAGCACAGTAATGCTGAATATGCCGCTGTTGAATAATAGCTTCGCATAAGCAGGTGGCGCATATGCATGATGGTGGGAAAACAATATTACTCGCTGCGGGTGATTATCAGGCCCAAATCGTTACGGTTGGTGCGGGGCTTGCCGAACTGACCTGGCGGGGCCATCACCTGGTCATCCCTCATGACCCGGAAGAGATGCCGCTAGCTCATCTGGGGAAAGTGCTGATCCCATGGCCTAATCGTATTGCCAACGGTTGTTATAAACATGATGGACGCGAGTATCAGCTGCCAATTAATGAGCATGGTTCTCAAGCTTCAATTCATGGATTATTAGCCTGGCGCGACTGGCAAATTGATGACTTAACGGCAAAAAAGGTTTCACTTACCGTCTTTTTGCCACCCAGCTACGGTTACCCATTTTCATTAATGTCGCAGGTGGTTTACTCCCTGGATGCCGTAACAGGGCTTTCTGTTGAAATCATCAGTAAAAATACCGGGAAGCAATCTGCCCCCTATGGGGTGGGTATTCACCCTTATTTGACCTGTAATTTAACGCCTGTTGATGACTGTATGTTGCAGCTTCCCGCGACGCAGGTTTTTGCTGTCGATGCCCAGTCTAATCCAACAGCGTTGCATGACGTGGATACGCTGGATTTAAACTACACCGCCTTGCGTAAAATCGGTGATAAACGCATTGATCATACGTTCAGGACGGAAAGTGCCCCGTGGGAAATGCAGATTATTAATCAGCAGCAAAAACTGGCAGTCAGTATGCATTCCGATCAGCCCTGGCTGCAGGTTTATAGTGGAGAAAAGTTGAATCGCCAGGGATTAGCCGTTGAACCCATGAGCTGTCCGCCAAATGCTTTTAACTCTGGGATAAACTTAATAATAATCAAACCTGAACAACATCATCGATTATTTTTTAATATTCGAGGTCGATGTCTATAACACATAAAAATCATTGCAAATAAATCATCACCCTGGCGCTATGAAATAGATAGCGCTCTCATTAATAACCAGGGTCATACTTTACGATTGATTTGACAGCGAAGGAATTATAATGGATTTCTTTAATTTATTTACACCCGATGGCGTGATGTTAGAGGCCAACGTTATCTATACCGTTATCGCCTTAATGTTTCTTTATACTTTTGTTGGGATCTGTGCAGGTTTTGGCGGTGGTTTGACAACCATGCCGCTCATCACTCTGATGTTGCCCGTTAAAATGGCCACACCGCTTTCCGTCATCGTCGGAACCGCAACGGCTATTTATGCCACCTGGCTATCACGCAAAGAAACAGACTGGCGATCGGCCGCCGTACTTATCGGCTTCTCATTCCTGGGGATTCCGGTAGGTTTATACGCTCTGTCTTATCTTCCTGATCATATTATGAAAATAGGACTGGGTGGTTTTCTGATTCTCTACTCATTCTACAGTATGTTTATTCCTCGCTTACCTACCTACGACAAACGCTGGATTGCCGCCCCTCTCGGGGCTGTCGCCGGTGCGCTGGGGGCGGCGTTCTCAACCAATGGACCGCCGGTTGTAATGTACGGGATGTTACGTAACTTAGGCCCAGCCGCTTTTCGCGGTACGTTAAATGCATTCTTCACGGCGAATAATATTGCAGTCGTAGGCGGCCTGGCCACCAGCGGAATATTAACCATCTCGACATTTAAGCTAGTGATTTTCTGTATCCCAACCATGATTTTAGGCTCACTGGTCGGGCAGTATGTTCACAAACGTATTTCAGTAAAAGTATTCCGTGTTTTAGTCTTTTTATTATTGATAGCCTCTGGGGCAATGTTAATTAAAGGGGCGATGGGAATCTCTGCCCTGACTGCACTGCTGCCACCCTTTTTACTTTTAGCGATATTACACATCACCTTAGGTAAGCGAATTGCTGAGATTCGTAAAGAGGAAGCGAGCAAATAATTTAGCTTCAGTGCGCTACCAATAAGGTAGCGCATAACGATTTAAAGCTCGGTAACAAAGCACACCCTATTCCATCACGGTGCTCGCGTTCCTTAATGTCATGGAGACTTTTATATGCGTACGCAAAATCAGTATTTACCCTTTATCCAGGTAGAGAAGATTACTGATGGGTTTACGTTACGTTATCAGCAGCGCCTGATCTTACGTCACACCAGAGATAACCCCTGCCTGTGGGTCGGTGCCGGTATTGCCGACATCGACATGTTCCGTGGCAACTTCAGCATTAAAGATAAGCTGAATGAAAAAATCGCCCTCACGGACGCAACTGTGGCGGAACACGCAACGGGCTGGACGATCCGTTTCACTCGTGGCGACGCCGTAAGCGCCACGCTGCGTATTGCTACGGACACTCAGGGACGTCTTGAGCTTAAACTTAACAATGAGACCACCAGCCACAACCGCATCTGGTTGCGTCTTGCCGCCAACCCGGACGACCATATTTACGGCTGCGGCGAGCAGTTCTCCTACTTCGATTTGCGCGGCAAACCTTTCCCGCTCTGGACCAGCGAACAAGGTGTGGGACGTAACAAACAGAGCCATGTGACCTGGCTTGCGGACTGCAAAGAGAACGCGGGTGGCGATTATTACTGGACCTTCTTCCCGCAGCCAACCTTCGTCAGCACACAAAAATACTACTGCCACGTCGATAACAGCTGCTACATGAATTTCGACTTCAGCGCCCCGGATTATCACGAGCTGGCGTTGTGGGAAGATAACGCGACGATGCGCTTCGAATGTGCGGACAACTACATTGCCTTGCTTGAGAAACTGACAACGTTACTGGGGCGTCAGCCTGAGTTGCCGGATTGGGTCTACGACGGCGTCACGCTCGGCATTCAGGGCGGTACGCAGGTGTGCCAGCAGAAACTGGACACCATGCGTGACGGCGGTGTGAAAGTGAACGGCATCTGGGCGCAGGACTGGTCGGGTATTCGCATGACGTCCTTTGGCAAGCGCGTCATGTGGAACTGGAAATGGAACAGCGAGCTTTACCCGCAGCTTGATACGCAAATTAAACAATGGAACCGTGAAGGCGTTCAGTTCCTCTCCTACATCAACCCTTACATCGCCAGCGATAAAGACTTGTGTGCCGAAGCAGCAAAACGGGGCTACCTGGCAAAAGATGCCGCCGGTGGGGATTATCTGGTTGAGTTCGGTGAATTCTACGGTGGTGTGGTCGACCTCACCAATCCGCAGGCTTATGACTGGTTCAAAAACGTCATCAAGCAGAACCTTATAGAACTGGGCTGCAACGGCTGGATGGCCGATTTCGGTGAATATCTGCCAACGGATACTTGTCTGCACAATGGTGTCAGCGCGGAAATCATGCACAACGCCTGGCCTGCACTGTGGGCGAAGTGTAACTACGAGGCGCTACAGGAGACCGGCAAACTGGGCGAAGTACTCTTCTTTATGCGTGCGGGCTCTACGGGCAGCCAGAAATACTCCACCATGATGTGGGCGGGCGACCAGAATGTGGACTGGAGTCTGGATGACGGTCTTGCTTCGGTCGTTCCGGCTGCGCTGTCACTGGCGATGACCGGTCACGGTCTGCACCATAGCGATATCGGCGGCTACACCACGCTCTTTGACATGAAACGCAGCAAAGAGCTGCTGCTGCGCTGGTGCGAATTCAGCGCCTTTACACCGATGATGCGTACCCACGAAGGCAACCGTCCCGGCGATAACTGGCAGTTTGATGGTGATGCAGAAACTATCGCCCACTTTGCCCGTATGACCACCGTGTTCACCACCCTCAAACCCTACATCAAACAGGCTGTCGCACAAAACGCCGCCACGGGCCTGCCCGTTATGCGTCCATTGTTCCTGCATTACGAAGAAGACGCGCGCGCCTATCGCCTGAAATACCAGTATTTGTTTGGCCGTGATCTGCTGGTGGCCCCTGTGCATGAACAAGGTCGCAGTGACTGGTCGCTGTATTTGCCAAAGGACAACTGGATCAACGCCTGGACAGGTGAGCAGTTTGACGGAGGCGATATCTCGGTTGATGCACCGCTCGGCAAACCGCCGGTCTTTTACCGCGCGCAAAGCGAATGGGCCTCACTGTTTGCCACATTGAAGAACATCTAAGCAGACTCGCCCGCAGAGACAGCGGGCAGCAGGAGAATAACAATGAGTCAGACCTCTGCCAATCCGGCGACCCTACGATTGCCCTTTAAAGAAAAATTAGCCTATGGGATGGGCGATATTGGCTCTAATTTGATGCTGAGCATCGGCACGCTGTATTTACTCAAATTTTACACGGATGAACTTGGGATGCCTGCCTATTACGGTGGGGTTATTTTTCTGGTAGCAAAATTCTTTACTGCGTTTACCGACATGCTAACGGGGTACCTGCTCGACTCGCGGAAAAACATCGGGGTAAGGGGTAAATTCAGGCCATTTATTCTCTACGCTGCCGTACCGTCCGCAATCATCACGGCGGTACAGTTTATTGCCACAACATTTAGCCTGCCCGTTAAAACGGCCATCGCCACCGGTCTCTTCATGCTTTTTGGTTTGTTTTATAGCCTGATGAATTGCTCTTACGGGGCAATGATTCCAGCAATGACAAAAAACTCTAACGAAAGGGCTGAATTAGCAGCATTCCGACAAGGTGGAGCAACACTTGGTTTATTAGTCTGTACGGTTGGTTTTATTCCCATTCAATCTCTGTTCTCCACCACTACGATTGGGTATGCCGGTACTGCACTGATGTTCTCTCTGTGCGGTTTTATCTTTATGATGGTGTGCTATAAGGGCACTAAAGAGCATTACATTGCTGCTGCTCCTCCAGGAAAAAAAACAAACATTATTAAATCCTTTGTCGCCTTGTTCAATAACCCACCGCTGGTCGTTCTTTGTATTGCAAACCTATGCACACTCGCAGCCTTTAATATCAAACTCGCCATTCAGGTGTATTACACGCAATATGTACTCAACGATATAAAATTATTATCGTGGATGGGATTTTTTAGCATGGGATGTGTGCTGATTGGCGTACTTATGGTTCCCTGGGCAGTAAAATGCTTTGGTAAGAAACAGGTTTATTTAGCGGGTATGTTGCTGTGGGCCTTTGGCGACCTCTTAAATTACTTCTGGGGGAGTAACTCTTACAGTTTTGTCGCTTTTTCATGTATCGCCTTCTTTGGCACCGCCTTTGTGAACAGCCTCAACTGGGCACTGGTGCCGGATACGGTAGATTATGGCGAATGGAAAACAGGCATTCGTGCCGAAGGCTCCGTTTATACCGGTTATACCTTCTCACGAAAAATCTCCGCCGCACTGGCGGGTTTCTTACCCGGTATTATGCTGACGCAAATTGGTTATATCCCCAACATTGCGCAAAGCGATGCAACGTTATTAGGGCTGCGTCAACTCATCTTCCTTTGGCCTTGTTCACTCGCCATTATTGCCGCTCTCACCATGGGATTCTTTTACAAACTAAATGAGCAACGTTTTGCTTTTATTATTGAGGAAATCAGTAAGCGAAAAAATAATAAAAATATGCCGGCAGAGGAAGAAGTCGGGGAAATAAAAAATGAGAATAAAGCCTCTGCGGTGACTTTATAACAAAAAAGCCGGACAACTTAACATTGCCCGGCTTTTTTTAACGGAAGGAAACGTGAATTACGCTTCTTTCGGTCCACGACCTGCGCGTTTGCGGTCGTTTTCAGTCAGGTGGCGTTTACGAATACGCACGGAGGTAGGAGTTACTTCTACCAGTTCGTCGTCATCGATAAATTCCAGAGCCTGTTCCAGCGTCATCTTGATCGGCGGAACCAGAACCGTTGCTTCGTCTGTACCAGACGCACGCATGTTGGTCAGTTTCTTACCGGTCAGGCAGTTTACTGTCAGGTCGTTAGAACGGCTGTGAATACCGATGATCTGGCCTTCATAGACTTCTGCACCGTGACCCAGGAACAGCTTACCGCGATCCTGCAGACCGAACAGCGCAAACGCAACAGCTTTACCCTGACCGTTGGAGATCAGTACGCCGTTGTTACGCTGGCCCACTTCGCCCGGACGAACGTCGTCGTAGTGGCTGAAGGTGGAGTACAGCAGGCCGGTACCGGAGGTCATGGTCATGAACTCTGAACGGAAGCCGATCAGGCCACGGCTTGGGATCACGTAGTCGAGACGTACGCGGCCTTTGCCATCTGGATTCATGTTTTTCAGGTCGCCTTTACGCTCACCCAGAGCCTGCATCACAGAACCCTGATGCTGCTCTTCAACGTCCAGCGTTACGTTTTCGAATGGCTCTTGTTTACGGCCGTCGATCTCGCGGAAGATTACTTTCGGACGGGAAACCGCCATTTCGAAACCTTCACGACGCATGTTCTCAATCAGAACAGACAGGTGCAGCTCGCCACGACCAGAAACGCGGAATGCATCAGCATCTTCGGTTTCTTCAACGCGCAGCGCAACGTTGTGCACCAGCTCTTTGTTCAGGCGGTCAAGGATCTGACGAGAGGTAACGAATTTACCTTCTTTACCACAGAACGGAGAGGTGTTGACGTTGAAGAACATGGATACGGTTGGTTCATCAACGGACAGGGCTGGCAGCGCTTCGACGTTCTGCGGATCGCAGATGGTGTCGGAGATGTTCAGTTCACCCAGACCGGTGATAGCGATGATGTCGCCCGCTTCCGCAACGTCACTCTCGATACGCTCAAGACCCAGGTGAGTCAGTACTTTACCGACTTTACCGTTACGGGTTTTGCCTTCGCTATCGATGATAGTAACCTGCTGGTTAGGCTTCACTTTACCGCGCTTGATACGACCAATGCCGATTACGCCAACGTAGTTGTTGTAGTCGAGCTGAGAGATCTGCATCTGCAGGGTGCCGTCGAGATCGACGTTTGGTGCAGGAACACGGTCAACAATCGCCTGATACAGCGGGGTCATGTCTTCAGCCATGTCTTCGTGGTCCAGACCTGCGATACCGTTCAGCGCAGATGCGTAAACGATAGGGAAGTCCAGCTGCTCGTCGGTCGCGTCGAGGTTAACGAACAGGTCGAAGACCTGGTCAACAACCCAGTCAGGACGCGCGCCAGGGCGGTCAACTTTGTTGATAACAACGATTGGCTTCAGACCATGGGCAAAAGCTTTTTTGGTCACGAAGCGCGTCTGTGGCATTGGGCCATCCATTGCGTCAACGACCAGCAGAACGGAGTCTACCATGGACATTACACGTTCAACTTCGCCACCGAAGTCGGCGTGCCCTGGGGTATCAACGATGTTGATACGGTAGTCATTCCATTTAATCGCGGTGTTTTTCGCGAGGATGGTAATCCCACGCTCTTTCTCCAAATCGTTGGAGTCCATCACGCGTTCTTGGGTTTCGGCACGCGCATCAAACGTACCGGATTGCTGCAGCAGCTTGTCTACCAGGGTAGTTTTACCATGGTCTACGTGCGCGATGATGGCGATGTTACGCAAATTTTCGATCACAACTTTGCCTCAGGCATTTAGAAATAGCGCGTTATTGTACACGGATTAATCGCACTACAAAACAGGATCACAAACATCCCCCGCAAACAAGTATCGCAGAGATGCTTTGTGATCGCTTTCACGGAGCGGTAAAAGGGCACTTTAACGTAAATTGCACCAATATGGTGCTCAATGTTCACATTGAAGCACTATACTGGTGCAACAAATCCATTGTGGTGCAGCCCTTTTGCACTATGGTGCGCATGATAACGCCTTTTTGGGGTGATTTAAAAGTTGGCACAGATTTCGCTTTATAAAAAATACATGGCACCAGCCAGTACAAACAGAAATTGAAGACCTCGTTACCACGACGACAATGACCAATCTGGAGAGTTAAGTATGTCCGCTGAACACGTTTTGACGATGCTGAACGAACATGAAGTGAAGTTTGTTGATCTGCGCTTCACCGATACCAAAGGTAAAGAACAGCACGTCACAATCCCTGCTCATCAGGTGAACGCCGAATTCTTTGAAGAAGGCAAAATGTTTGACGGCTCCTCCATTGGTGGCTGGAAAGGCATTAACGAATCCGACATGGTTCTGATGCCGGACGCTTCTACCGCTCTCATTGACCCGTTCTACGAAGAACCGACTCTGATCATCCGCTGCGACATCCTGGAACCAGGTACCCTGCAGGGCTACGATCGTGACCCGCGTTCTATCGCTAAACGTGCTGAAGAATACCTGCGTTCTACGGGTCTTGCTGACACCGTACTGTTCGGGCCAGAGCCAGAATTCTTCCTGTTCGACGATATCCGTTTTGGTGCGTCCATCTCCGGTTCTCACGTTGCTATCGATGATATCGAAGGCGCATGGAACTCCTCCACCAAATACGAAGGCGGCAACAAAGGCCACCGTCCTGGTGTGAAAGGGGGTTACTTCCCGGTTCCGCCAGTCGATTCTTCACAGGACATCCGTTCTACCATGTGTCTGATCATGGAAGAAATGGGCCTGGTGGTTGAAGCTCATCACCACGAAGTTGCTACCGCAGGTCAGAACGAAATCGCTACCCGCTTCAATACCATGACCAAAAAAGCGGACGAAATTCAGATCTACAAATATGTGGTTCACAACGTCGCTCACCGCTTCGGTAAAACCGCAACCTTTATGCCGAAACCTATGTTCGGTGATAACGGTTCCGGTATGCACTGCCACATGTCTCTGTCCAAGAACGGTGTAAACCTGTTCTCTGGCGACAAATATGCCGGTCTGTCTGAGCAGGCACTGTACTACATCGGCGGTGTTATCAAACACGCTAAAGCCATCAACGCCCTGGCTAACCCGACCACCAACTCCTACAAGCGTCTGGTCCCGGGTTACGAAGCCCCTGTTATGCTGGCTTACTCTGCACGTAACCGTTCTGCTTCTATCCGTATCCCGGTTGTTGCGTCCCCGAAAGCACGTCGTATCGAAGTGCGCTTCCCGGACCCGGCTGCCAACCCGTACCTGTGCTTCGCAGCGCTGCTGATGGCTGGTCTTGATGGTATCAAGAACAAAATCCATCCGGGCGAAGCCATGGACAAAAACCTGTATGACCTGCCTCCTGAAGAAGCAAAAGAGATCCCACAGGTTGCAGGCTCTCTGGAAGAAGCACTGAACGCTCTGAACGAAGACCGCGAGTTCCTGACTGCGGGTGGCGTGTTCACCGACGACGCTATCGATGCTTACATCGCACTGCGTATCGAAGAAAACGACCGCGTACGCATGACGCCGCACCCGGTAGAGTTCGAGCTGTACTACAGCGTTTAATAAGTTTGTTTTAAAGTTGCCGTGGAAACTTTCAGCCCATCTTCGGATGGGCTTTTTTCTCCGCCAACAACCTGAATATCGGCCGCTTTTTCCAATAAAACGCTATACTGCACTAAAACAGTGCAACCCTGGGAGACTGCTACATGGCGAGTGGCTCGTTGCCCGATGCTGGGCAGATCCTCAATTCTTTAATCAACAGTATTTTGCTGGTTGATGATGAGCTGGCGGTGCATTACGCCAATCCGGCCGCACAACAGCTACTGGCGCAAAGTTCGCGTAAATTATTCGGCACGCCGTTGCCGGAACTGCTGAGCTATTTTTCACTGAACATCGTACTGATGCGTGAAAGTCTTAATGCCGGGCAGGGATTTACGGACAACGAAGTGACTCTCGTGATTGATGGTCGCTCACACATTCTTTCGTTAACGGCGCAACGGTTGCCTGAAGGCCTCATCCTGCTGGAGATGGCACCGATGGATAACCAGCGACGTCTTAGCCAGGAACAGCTACAACACGCTCAGCAGGTCGCCGCACGCGATCTGGTGCGAGGCCTGGCGCATGAAATTAAAAACCCGCTCGGCGGCTTACGTGGTGCGGCGCAACTGCTGGCGAAAGCCTTGCCTGACCCGTCACTGACGGAATACACCAAAGTGATCATCGAGCAGGCTGACCGGCTACGTAACCTGGTCGACAGGCTGTTAGGGCCGCAGCATCCGGGTATGCACGTGACCGAAAGTATCCACAAAGTCGCTGAGCGCGTGGTAAAACTGGTGTCGATGGAGCTGCCGGATAACGTCACTCTGGTGCGCGATTACGACCCAAGCTTACCTGAGCTGGCACACGACCCCGACCAGATCGAACAGGTTTTACTGAATATCGTCCGCAATGCTTTACAGGCCCTTGGCCCGGAAGGTGGAGAAATCATTCTGCGGACGCGCACTGCCTTCCAGTTAACGCTGCACGGCGTACGTTATCGCCTCGCCGCGCGAATTGATGTGGAAGATAACGGACCGGGCATTCCCTCGCATTTACAGGATACGCTGTTCTACCCGATGGTCAGCGGGCGTGAAGGCGGCACCGGACTGGGCTTATCTATCGCTCGCAGTTTGATCGATCAACATTCTGGCAAAATTGAATTCACCAGTTGGCCAGGCCATACCGAGTTTTCGGTGTTCCTGCCTATTCGGAAATAGAGGTGTTTATGCAACGAGGGATAGTCTGGATCGTTGATGACGATAGCTCCATCCGTTGGGTGCTTGAACGCGCGCTCACCGGTGCTGGCTTGAACTGCACGACCTTTGAGAATGCAAATGAAGTGCTTGATGCGCTGACCACCAAAACCCCGGATGTGCTGCTGTCGGATATCCGTATGCCGGGAATGGACGGTCTCGCGCTGCTAAAGCAGATTAAACAGCGTCATCCGATGCTTCCGGTCATCATAATGACCGCGCATTCAGACCTGGATGCCGCAGTTAGCGCCTATCAGCAAGGGGCGTTTGATTATCTGCCGAAGCCTTTCGATATTGACGAGGCGGTCGCGCTGGTTGAGCGTGCCATCAGCCACTATCAGGAACAGCAGCAGCCACGCAACGTGCAGGTAAGCGGCCCGACCACCGACATCATTGGCGAAGCGCCAGCGATGCAGGACGTGTTTCGGATCATCGGTCGCCTGTCGCGATCGTCCATTAGCGTGCTGATCAACGGTGAATCCGGGACTGGTAAAGAGCTGGTGGCGCATGCCTTGCACCGTCATAGCCCACGCGTTAAAGCGCCCTTTATTGCGCTGAACATGGCGGCCATCCCGAAAGACTTGATTGAATCCGAGCTGTTTGGTCATGAGAAAGGGGCATTTACCGGCGCGAATACCATTCGCCAGGGCCGCTTCGAGCAGGCGGACGGTGGCACCCTGTTCCTCGATGAAATCGGCGATATGCCGCTGGATGTGCAAACCCGCCTGCTGCGCGTGCTGGCAGACGGTCAGTTCTACCGCGTGGGTGGCTATGCGCCGGTCAAAGTGGATGTGCGTATTATCGCGGCAACCCACCAGAATCTGGAATTGCGCGTGCAGGAAGGGAAATTCCGTGAGGATTTATTCCACCGCCTGAACGTCATCCGCGTGCATCTGCCGCCACTGCGTGAGCGCCGGGAAGATATCCCGCGTCTGGCGCGCCACTTTTTGCAGGTTGCCGCCCGCGAACTGGGTGTCGAAGCCAAGCTGCTGCACCCGGAAACCGAAGCCGCGCTGACGCGTCTTGCCTGGCAGGGTAACGTTCGCCAACTGGAAAACACCTGCCGCTGGCTGACGGTGATGGCCGCAGGCCAGGAAGTGTTGATTCAGGATTTACCGGCAGAATTATTCGAAATGACGGTGCCGGACAGCCCGTCACAATCCTTGCCGGACAGCTGGGCAACCTTGCTGGCGCAGTGGGCCGATCGCGCACTGCGTTCCGGTCATCAAAACTTGCTTTCCGAAGCGCAGCCCGAAATGGAGCGCACGCTGCTCACGACCGCGCTGCGGCACACGCAGGGGCATAAGCAAGAGGCGGCTCGCCTGCTCGGATGGGGACGTAACACCCTGACGCGCAAGCTGAAAGAGTTGGGAATGGAGTAATAACCGGACAATTTGTAAAGATCGAATAGTGAGCGCAAATTGCTGCAATTTTGCGCTTTACTGTTCCGATGAGTTCAGTATGATCTTGCCCGTTCACGGGGGAACTGAATCATGCTGGAATCATTAATCAATATGGTATCGAGCAGCGCAGAAGTCAGTGCTGCGGCAGGCCATACACCCCAGGCAGCGGTTGCCGCAGTACTTTGCGCTGCGCTGTTTGGGCTGTTTAGCTAAATTTATCAGGCCTGCGCTTTGCAGGCCTGGTAAGCGTTAAATCACCCGCGAGAACTGCTGCATGCGCGCTTTCTGACGCAAATAGACGTCAAAGCACATACAAATATTGCGAATCAGCAACCGCCCCTTCGCCGTCACCTGAATCTTATTTTCTGATACCGCCACCAGCCCATCTTTTGCCAATGGGGCAAGCAGTTGCAGGTCTTCAGCAAAGTAGGTTTTGAAGTTCAGATCCCACTGGTTTTCCACCGCGGCAAAATCCAGGCTGAAGTGACAAATCAACGCCTTAATTACATCACGACGAATGCAATCATCCTGAGTGAGTGCAATGCCACGCCATAAAGCGTTGCCGGTTTCGTCTACCTGCTGGTAATACGCTTTCAGCTCTTTTTGGTTCTGCGCGTAGCTGTCGCCGATCATGCTGATGGCGGACACACCCATGCCCAGCAGATCTGAATCGCCCTGGGTGGTGTACCCCTGGAAATTACGGTGAAGTACCCCTTCACGCTGCGCCACGGCCAGTTCGTCATCCGGGCGGGCAAAATGGTCCATGCCAATGAACTGATAGCCTGCATCGGTCAGCGAAGTGATGGTCTGTTGCAGAATATCCAGCTTTTGCTGGGCGGACGGCAGGTCAGCATCTTTGATTTTGCGCTGTGCAGCAAACAGGGTGGGTAAATGGGCGTAGTTAAACACGCTCAGACGGTCAGGGTTGAGTTCAGCGACACGGCTAAGGGTGAAGGCGAAGCTTTCGGGTGTTTGCTTTGGCAGGCCGTAAATCAGGTCGATATTGGTCGACGTGAAACCTATCTCGCGCGCACGGTTGATCAACGCAAAGATGAAGTCCTCATCCTGCTCACGGTTCACCAGACGCTGAACCTCTTTGTTGAAGTCCTGCACGCCCATGCTCAGACGGTTAAAGCCTTCTGCACGCAGATGGTCAAGCACATCGAGCTCAATCTCACGCGGGTCAACCTCAATGGAGATTTCGGCATCGGCGTCAAAATGGAAATGTTGGCGTAGCAGCCCCATCAGGCGGCTGATTTGCGCTTTATTCAGGTAGGTTGGCGTACCGCCACCCCAGTGTAGCTGGCTGACGCAGCGATCGGTGAACAGCGGTGCGCGATGCAGTATTTCTTGCTCCAGCGCATCCAGATACTGATCGGCTTTGTGCTGCTGGCGGGTAACGATTTTATTGCAGCCACAGAAGTAGCAGAGCTTGTGGCAAAACGGGATGTGCACATACAGCGAGAGCGGGCGGCCCGGATAGCGGGCAACGGCAGCGCGGAAATCCTCTTCACCATAGCGTTCAGAAAACTCGAGCGCTGTGGGATACGACGTGTAGCGCGGCCCGGAATAGTTATATTTCTGGATGAGGGCCAGATCCCAGTCAATACGTTGCTCAGACATGCTTACTCCTTCCGATGATGCCGCTGTCGTTTACGGCGGCCCGGCCTGACCACTTGTCGGGTCATGAGCCGGTTGCGCAGCCACACTTTGCGCTGCGACAACCGCTGTAGTTTAACGAATAACCACACCAGATAACATATAACCGGAAGGGTTATAAGCAGGACTATCGTGCCTGCCGGGTGCAAATGTTAGTTTCCACCCTTCAGAAGACGCATCATATCTTCCTGCTTCTCGTCTTCTTCTTCATCTTCGTCATCGTCGTATGACAGGCCCAGCTTCTGCATCAGTTCATCGATACGATCCAGTTTGGCATCCACCCATGACTGCTCTTCAGCGGTCAGGGTTTCACCCTCTTCAAGACGTTCCAGCAGCGCGTCCAGGCGCTCATCGTTCTCCAGCAAATCCAGCTCAGCCTGCGGTGAAAGCATAGGTTTCTCGCTCTTTGGTTTGTGCTGCTTAGTGACCGGGGTGTCTGTCACGCCCAGTGGAATGGGAGTTTTACTGCCGATACGAGGGTCTTTCTGCTGTTTGCCTTTCGCAGAAGCACCCGCTGCACCACCACCGTTGGCACGGCTACCCGCAGCATGACCGCGATGTTTTTTATCGCGTTTGCGATCGCGCGCTTCCTGGTTCAGTTCTTCGCGCGTTTTGCGGCGTGCTTTTACAGGGCGTTTCGCGCCTGCAGCGGAGGTTGGTTTTTTCATGATGTTTTATCTTTAAGTCGTTTTCTTCAGTATAGAATTGCGGCGAAATCTAGCAGAAAGCAAGCAAAGAAAAAAGGCGACAGAGCAATCTGTCGCCTTTTTTCCTGACTCACAACCCTTAGCGGGTCAGACATTCCGTGTTTGCCAACAACAAACCCTGTTTATCCCTTGGCTAATACCGTCCGTGATACGGTTCCATTTCCTGTAAAAAACGCCTCCAGGCGCTGGTCATCCTGACAATCCTGCGTCTTCGCCTCCTGGCGCTCCTGACCCTCATCCTTAAGTCGATTTCCTGTTGGCTTCCTCGCCCTGACGCACACTTTACCTTGTTCAGTTAAACTAACAAGCAACGAAACGGTACAAAAAGGGATTTTCAGATAATTACCTGGAAATAAGCTTATGATTTAAAACAGTTTGAATTTTTTTACGCCTGCGAATTCTCTGAAATCTCGCATAGCATTACTGGCCGATCTCTCACACCGGTTGTGGCATTCGTCTACTGCTCATAGCAATCAGAAAAGCCTTTTGCCTGCATTCGGGTATAATCCCCTTCAGATTACGATTTTGGAGACGACCACGTGACTACCTGGAACTACCAACAGACGCATTTTGTCACCAGTGCGCCCGATATTCGCCACCTTCCTTCTGATACCGGTATTGAAGTGGCATTTGCTGGCCGCTCCAATGCGGGGAAATCCAGCGCCCTGAATACGCTGACCAATCAGAAGAGCCTGGCGCGCACCTCAAAAACACCTGGCCGTACCCAGCTGATCAACCTGTTTGAAGTCGCAGAGGGCAAACGCCTGGTCGACTTACCGGGCTACGGTTACGCGCAGGTACCGGAAGAGATGAAAATCAAGTGGCAGCGTGCGCTGGGTGAATACCTGGAAAAACGCCTGTGTCTGAAAGGTCTGGTGGTGCTGATGGATATTCGCCATCCCCTGAAAGATCTGGATCAGCAGATGATCGACTGGGCTGTAGCAAGCGATATCGCCGTGCTGGTGCTGCTGACGAAAGCCGATAAGCTGGCGAGCGGCGCGCGCAAAGCGCAGGTGAATATGGTTCGCGAAGCGGTGCTGGCGTTCAACGGTGATGTGCAGGTTGAGCCGTTCTCCTCGCTGAAAAAGCAGGGCGTGGACAAGCTGCGTCAGAAGCTCGATACCTGGTTTAGCGAGCTGGAACCCGCGACGGAAGCGGAAGAAGAGTAATACGGAGCGCGGCGATAGCCGCGTTTTTTTTGCCTGAATTTTTCTTTGCCGCAATAAAAAACGCCCCAGTCATTACTGACTGGGGCGGCTAAAATATTCAGCCAAATCCGATTACGTGAAGTAAAAGGTCTGAAAGATAGAACATCTTACCTCTGTACCCTACGCGAATAACTCTACTCTCTTTTCGTTTTCGCACAAAGCACTTTTTGTAGTTTATTTTCAACCTTTACATAGGGAATTCTAATGATCGTCACAAAACATGTAAGTTATGTTGCTTACTTACAGAAAAATGACCTTATTAGACGAACACTTAGTGCGCTTGATCCCAGTTTTTACCGCTTCCGACTTCCACCAGCAAAGGTACGTCCAGCGTTGTACTGCTTTCCATGAGCTCATGGATCTTCTTCGATACTGCGTCCAGATCGTCCTGATGCACTTCAAACACCAGTTCATCGTGGACCTGCATGATCATTTTCACGCGCGGTTTTTCGCTTTCCAGCCAGGCATCTACCGCAATCATAGCCCGCTTGATAATGTCAGCGGCCGTGCCCTGCATCGGGGCGTTGATTGCCGCACGCTCTGCGCCCGCGCGACGGGCACCGTTACTGGATTTGATGTCCGGCAGATAGAGTCGACGTCCTTCGAGCGTTTCAACATAGCCCTGCTCTTTCGCTTGTGCGCGAGTACGCTCCATATAGTCCATAACGCCAGGATAGCGCTCAAAGTAGAGGTCCATATATTTCTGCGACTCTTTGCGCGGAATATTAAGCTGACGTGACAAACCAAACGCGCTCATGCCGTAAATCAGACCGAAGTTGATCGCTTTCGCACTGCGACGCTGCTCATTGGTGACGCTTTCCAGCGGCATACCAAACACTTCTGCCGCCGTGGCGCGGTGAATGTCTTTCCCTTCGGCAAACGCCGACAGCAGGCCTTTATCACGCGATAAATGCGCCATGATGCGCAGTTCAATTTGCGAGTAGTCCGCAGAGACAATCACATAATCTTCCGGCGCAATAAACGCCTGACGGATGCGTCGCCCTTCTTCGTTACGCACCGGGATGTTTTGCAGGTTCGGATCGGTTGAGGACAGACGACCGGTTGCCGTCACCGCCTGATGATAAGAGGTGTGCACACGGCCGGTTTTCTCGCTGATCATCAGCGGCAGTTTGTCGGTGTAGGTCGATTTCAGTTTTGATAAACCACGGTGCTCCAGAATGACTTTCGGCAGCGGATAATCCAGCGCCAGCTCTTCCAGTACCTCTTCCGAGGTTGACGGCGCACCACCAGGGGTTTTCTTCAGCGGTTTAATACCCTGTTTTTCAAAGAGGATCGTCTGCAGCTGTTTTGTCGAAGCCAGGTTAAACGGCTCGCCGGCAATCTCGTGCGCTTTCTTCTCTAGCTCTGTCAGACGCAGGGCTATCTCGGAAGAGTGTTTACGCAGAACCGAGGGATCAATGTTGACGCCGTTACGTTCAATGCGCGACAGAACAGGCACCAGCGGCATCTCGATATGCTGGAAAACATTCAGCGGACCGGCATGTTTTTGCAGCTCTGGCCACATTTTCAAATGCAGCTGTAGGGTGACGTCGGCATCTTCTGCAGCGTAACGCCCGGCCTGCTCAAGATCGATCTGGTTAAAGGTCAGCTGATTTTTTCCCTTACCGGCAATCTCTTCAAACGTAATGGTTTTGTGCTTCAGCCAGCGATCGGAGAGGCTGTCCATATCATGACGGCCGGCCACGCTGTCCAGCGTGTAGGATTCAAGCATGGTGTCAAACACAATGCCGCGCAGCTCAATGCCGTAGTTTTGCAAAATACCGCGGTCATACTTCAGGTTTTGCCCCACCTTCAGCGCCTTTTCGTCTTCCAGCAACGGCTTAAGCAATTCCAGCGCGCGTTCACAGGAAATCTGCTCGGGTGCATCCATATAGTTGTGCGCAACCGGTACATAGGCTGCAACACCGGGCTCAGTCGCGAAGGACAAACCAACCAGATTGGCACTGACGTTATCCAGGCTGTCGGTTTCCGTATCAAACGCAAACAGAGGGGCTTTCTTCAGTTTCGCAATCCACTCCTGGAGTACAGATTCATCAAGGATGGTGACGTAGTTATCAGCCGAGAGCTGAGCGGCGGCCACTTCTTCAGCGTCCGCTTCAACCACAATGGTTTCCTGTGGCTTCGCGGCCGGTTTGGTCCCTTTCGCCTGGAGCCACTTCCCGGCTTCCACATCCACAATCCAGCGCTTGAATTCGTATTTCTTGAACAGATCTAACAGCACGTCTGCTGCGGGTTGCTGTACCTCAAGCTGCTCACAGGTCAGCTCCAGCTCAACATCCGTTTTGATGGTGGCCAGTTTGTAAGAGAGATAGGCCAGGTCTTTATTCTGCTCGAGTTTCGCAGCCATGGTTTTGGCACCACGGAAGGTGAGCCCGGCAATTTTGTCTGGGTTGGCATAGAGCGTGTCCAGGCCCCCCAGCCCCTGAAGCAGCCCTTGTGCGGTCTTCTCACCCACACCCGGCACGCCTGGAATGTTGTCTGAGGAATCCCCCATCAATGCCAGGAAATCGATAATCAGCTCAGGCGGTACGCCATACTTGGTAACCACTTCTTCTGGCCCAAGAATGGTGTTGGTCATGGTGTTAATCAGTGTAATCCCCGGCGTCACCAGCTGTGCCATGTCTTTATCGCCGGTGCTTATCAGTACCGGACGACCCAATTTTTCGGCTTCGCGCGCCAGGGTACCAATCACGTCATCCGCTTCTACGCCAGATACCGCCATCAGCGGTAATCCCATTGCCCGCACCATCTCGTGCAGCGGCTCAATCTGCGCACGCAGATCGTCCGGCATGGGGGGACGGTGAGATTTATAATCCTCAAACAGCTCATCGCGGAACGTTTTGCCTTTCGCATCAAACACAACCGCAGCGTGACTTGGTTGATACTGCAAAATTAAGCTGCGCAGCATGTTCAATACGCCGTACATCGCACCGGTTGGCTCTCCCGCGGCATTGGTCAGCGGAGGGAACGCGTGATAGGCGCGATAGAGGTAGGAAGAACCGTCAACGAGGATAAGGGGGTTTTCTGGGATCTGAACCATGATGTCCATGCCTGTTTATCAATTTATGGTTAAAGGATGCCACAGACAGGCGAAAACATCAGTTTTTCACCGTCATTGCCGAAAAAGAATTGTCGATCACCACGATCATTTATGCCTTGCTTCTGTGGATAAGTTTGTGAATTGTTTCTCATGGTCTGGATTATTGTGTATTACTAACGATCGTAAAAATGTATCTAACCTTTATTATCAATTAGTTAAAAAAAGACAAACGATCATTATTGCCTTTTGGTGATTATTTGCTCCATGTGGATATAAGAAAAAGGAATTGTCTTCCAGGCGAATTATCACCGACTGAAAGCAGACCACCTTTCCTCAAAAAAAGCGCGCATATTCTGGTAAAATCAGCGTCTTGCGCTTCGTTAAGCGCGTGTTTGTAATTAACCCTTTGAATGAATTAATTATGTCGAGACTGCTCGCTGTTCTCACCCTGGTGATGAGTATTCTGCTTACCATCCTGGTGACCATTCTGTGCTCTGTACCGATCATTACTGCCGGTATTATTAAACTGCTCCTTCCAGTGCCGGTGCTGTGGCGCGCTATCTCAGCATTTTGTAATTTCATGATGTATTGCTGGTGCGAGGGGCTGGCCTGTTTATTGCGTCTGAATCCGCATCTGCAGTGGGACATCGAAGGGCTCGAGGGGCTGAACAAGAAAAACTGGTATCTGCTTATCTGCAACCATCACAGCTGGGCGGATATCGTGGTGCTCTGTGTACTTTTTCGCAAACACATCCCGATGAATAAATATTTCCTGAAGCAGCAGCTTGCCTGGGTTCCCTTTATTGGACTCGCCTGCTGGGCACTGGATATGCCTTTCATGCGCCGCTATTCCCGCGGCTATCTGATTCGTCATCCCCAGCGGCGTGGTAAAGATGTTGATACCACACGACGCTCCTGCGAGAAGTTTCGCGCCCATCCAACGACCATCGTGAATTTTGTTGAAGGCTCCCGGTTTACCGATGAAAAGCGCCTTCAGACCCGTTCCTCATTCACCCACCTGTTACCGCCAAAAGCAGCGGGCATTGCAATGGCGCTGGGTGTTCTGGGGGCGCAGTTCGATAAATTACTGAATGTCACGCTGTGCTATCCAGAAAACGATAAAACGCCCTTTTATGACATGCTAAGCGGGAAATTAACGCGGATTGTGGTGCGTATTAACTTGTTGCCGATAACCGACGAATTACACGGGGATTATGTGAGCGACAAAAACTTCAAACGAGGTTTCCAGCAGTGGCTGAATAATCTTTGGGGTGAGAAAGACCAGCAAATTGAAGCCATAAAACGCCAATACAACAACGCCGGTCAGTGACCGGCGTTTTTTTTATTACTTCTGCTCAACCAGGAATCTCACCGTGTCAGCATACTGCTGAACAAAGATATCCATGCTGCTGGTATCCATACCCTGCATGTTCAGCTGATATTTACCGTTAACGTACATGGCAGGAACGCCACGCAGCTGCAGGTCGGCCGCTGCTTTCTCTTGCTGAGCAACCAGTGATTTAACGACGAAGCTGTTCCAGGCTGCGTCATACTCTTCACCTTTCACACCCGCTTTGATGAAGACATCGCGAATATCGGCAACAGACTGAACGGTTTGCGTTTTCTGTACCGCTTCAAACATCGGTGCGGTGATTTTGTCTTCAACGCCCAGCGCCATTGCAACGCCCCATGCCTGAGTCATCTCTTTACCCAATGGGCCGAGGAACTCAACATGGTATTTGGTCATTTTGGTGCCTTCTGGCAATTTCTGTTTCACTGCATCCGCTACGTGCCAGACATGCTCAAAGTCGTAGCAGTGAGGGCAATAAAATGAGAAGAACTCCAGAACCTGCGGCTCTCCCGCAACGGGCTTATCAAGCGTGATGTACTGTTTGCCATCGGTGAATTGAGCAGCAGATGCGCTAAATGCCAGAATCATTCCCGCCAGCGCCAGCCAAATTTTCTTCATGGTTAATACTCTCCAGGATGTGTCACATTAATAAAATGGCGTAAGTTGCAAAGGCGGTTCTTGTAACGCCTTCACTTGCCAGAGAAAGGTTGAGGTTTGTTCGCGCCAGTAGTCTTCCCCGGTTAACCACGGGAAGTTTTTCGGGAACGCAGGATCGTCCCAACGGCGGATTATCCATGCCAGGTAATACACCTGACGCATGGCGCGTAAGGGTTCGATAAGACTCAACTCCGCCGTATCAAACTCGCAGAACTCTTCATAGGCTTCGATAATAGTCTCAAGCTGCATACGTTGTTCGGCTTTATCGCCATGCAGCAGCATCCAGAGATCCTGCACGGCCGGGCCATTGCGGGCATCATCGAGATCGACAAATAAGGGACCATCACGCCAGAGAATATTGCCGGCATGGCAATCGCCGTGTAAACGCAAACTCGTGAAACGGGTATGCCACTGCGCCATGACCGCATCGATCAGCGTGTCGGCCGCACGTAAGAAGTTGTCTTTCAGCGCTGAGGGAATAAGCGTGGTATCGGCAAATATCTGCCGTGGTTCAATCAGATATTCCTTAACCCCAATATCAGGACGATGGGCAAAACGCGATTTGCGCCCGGTTTGATGCAGGCGGCCCAAATAACGCCCCACCCATTCCATTTGATCAAGATTATCGGGTTCAAACTGGCGACCCCCTACGCTTGGAAATACGGCGTAGTAAAACCCCTGATGGGTTAATAGTGTGTGTTGCTGGAATGAGAGGGGGGCTGCAACAGGAACTTCATCATTCAGAAGTTCCTCGGCAAACTGGTGCTCTTCCCGTATTTGATCGGCGGACCATCTTTCAGGACGATAAAATTTCACCACATAGCGGCGACGATCTTCATCCTGGAATTGATAGACGCGATTCTCATAGCTGTTAAGCGGCGTCAGGCCCGAGTCGACCCGAATTCCTAACTCAAACAGCGCATCCATAATGGTGTCTGGATGGAGAGTCTGGAAAGTAAAAGCGTTATGGTTCATCCCATTATCCGCAAATAAAAACGAATGATTCAGGATATCATTTCACCGCGCTTTCGGTGGCTCCTCTTACAAGCTTTTACTCTTTAATTACGCCACGAGCGCGAAGTAATGCTGTTTTGAAATCCTCTTCATAATCTTTCTTAATACCAGGTATCACTGCATCTTTGTCAGAACCACGCATTTTCAGATGGTAGATCAGGATGTCGTCACTTAAATCGCTAAGTTCGCCTTCGTAACCTGATTCTTTCGCCAGTTTCTGCAAGAATTGAATGAGGTTTAATTCCGGCTCTTTCTGCCATTCCGGCTGGAGGAGTTCAATAACTTCGTTCAGACGTTTACATTTCATGGTCGTGCTCCTTACTCTTGGTACAGACACGTTATCAGGGTCAAACCCACAATAAAAGAGGCGATAAGGGTGATTGAAATGGGTACGGTAACTGGTGTAATTCTGGCGGGAGGTAAAGCCTCACGCATGGGTGGGCAAGATAAAGGCCTGCTTGAATTAAAGGGTAAACCGTTATGGCAACATGTGGCGCACGCGCTGAGGCCGCAGGTTGATAAGCTCATTGTCAGCGCTAATCGTAATCTGGAAGTGTATCGAGCGAGTGGGTTGCCCGTCATTCAGGACAGCATTGCCGATTATCCGGGTCCGCTGGCCGGCATGCTATCCGTGATGCAGCAGTCAGAGAGTGAGTGGTTTCTTTTTTCTCCCTGCGATACACCTTTTATTCCTGATAATCTCGCGGAGCGTTTAAGTTCAGCGAGCGAAAACGCATCAGCTGTGTGGGTGCATGATGGCGAACGAGATCATCCCACCATTGCCTTAATTCATCGAAAGATCGTGCCTGAATTAGAGCACTATATTAATCAGGGTGAACGTCGGGTGATGGTGTTTCTGAAGAGTCTTGGCGGATGTTCTGTTGATTTTAGTGATTCACAACAAGCATTTAGTAATGTGAACACCCCAGAGGATCTCGCACGTTGGGAAGAAAAAGTGTGATTCCACTGCTGGCAATAGCTGCCTGGAGCGGCACGGGAAAAACAACGCTGTTAAAAGCACTGATACCGGCACTATGTGCAAAAGGTTTGCGGCCCGGTCTTATCAAACATACCCATCACAATATGGATGTTGATAAACCGGGGAAGGACAGCTTCGAATTACGCAAAGCAGGTGCGGCGCAAACCCTCGTTGCCAGTGCCCAGCGCTGGGCATTGATGACGGAAACACCGGAGGAGCCAGCGCTGGATCTGCGCTATCTGGCCAGCAGGATGGATGCATCGGCGTTAGATCTGGTTTTAGTGGAAGGTTTTAAGCACGAAGATGTGCCCAAAATTCTGTTATTTCGCCAGAATTGCGGACATGAAGCCAATGAACTCTCCATTGATGAGCATGTTATTGCTGTGGCCAGTGATGTTCCGCTTTCTCTGGATGTACCTAATTTGGATATCAACGACATCCCGCAGATAGTCGACGTGGTTTTGCAGTGGTTAGAGCAGCAGGAAAAGGCTGAGTAATGAGAAAATATCACCGCCAGGTGGTATTTTTTGTTGTATTGAAGAGTAAAAACGCAAAAAGCCCATCCGTGAGGATGGGCTTTTTACTTGT
>CAUSEC010000012.1:0-135192 GCA_963530515.1 uncultured Enterobacteriaceae bacterium
ACTGCGCAGTGTTATCGCTGCAAAACGTGATATTACTGGGGATCACTCAGCCCTCAGGGAGAGGGAGAAAAGCGCGGTTTCAGTTCACGCCGAACTCGCCCTCGGGGAGAGGGAGAAAAGCAGAGGCAATTTACCCCTTATTTAGTGCCGCAAATACCTCGGCAATCGCTACGGCACCAGGGTCTTGCACCCCTTCGAGATTTTCACTGTTTACGTATGACGAGCGACCTGCGCCGGCTTTTTGCATGGTTGCGGTTTTCTCGGCACCTTTCTTCGCCGCGGCAGCGGCGGCATCCAGCCCGTGGTCGCGTAGCGCTTCCAGTGCCGGTTGCAGCGCGTCAATCAGCGTGCGGTCGCCCAGGTCTGCGCCACCGTAGTGTTTCATCTGCTTTAAGCCACGCAGGAGTGCCTCGGGCAGCGGTTTTTCGTCGTGCACGGCCTGGCCCGCAGCGGTGAAGAAGATAGACATCAGCACGCCGCTGGAGCCGCCCATCACCGTGGCGAGGCGCTCGCCCACCAGTTGCAGCAGTTGTGCGGTGTTATTCAGCGGCAGCTTGCCCTGTTCCAGTAAGTGCGCAATCTCACGCGCGCCTGCGGCAAAGGTCGAGCCGGTATCGCCGTCACCCACTTTGGCATCCAGCGCGTTCAGGCGGTTTTCCAGCCCAGTCAGCGTTTGAGTGACGGCAGCAACCTTTGCTTTCACCTGCGCGTTCTCAGAGGGTTCAGTCTCCAGCTGGTTATACACCGGGCTGTGGCGCTGGGTTTTCATCGGCGCGAACGGCACCGGTTTTTGCCAGCCGACGGTCTGCACATCCGCACAAAGGGCCTTCTCGAAATCGTCGTTCAGGCGCAGCACGGAGAGCGAGAAACCTTTCATATCTAATGAGCTGACAAGGGTTGCGGGGCCAATCAGATACGCAATCTGGTCTTTTAGCGCCGAGTGCGCCAGCTCTTTAGCAAGCAAAGCCATCTCCAGCGCCGACACGCCGCCGAGGTTGTTGATCATCACCGCGATGCGGTCGTTATCTGCCAGCGCTTTCAGCGGCTCGACCAGCGTTTCAATCAGCTGTTTGCTGTTGTGGCTGTCGACGGTGCTGGCGCCCGGCTCGCCATGAATACCGAGCCCCAGTTCCACCTGCCCGCGCTGGATGCGGTCAGCGTCTTCACTGCCCGGTAAGTTACAGCTTTCCATCGCCAGCCCGAGGCTCCAGACGCTTTCGCTGGCCTCCTGCGCGATGTCGCGTACTTCGCTTAACGAGCGCCCCTGTTCCGCCGCATAGCCCGCAATCTTGTGCACCAGCGCAGTACCGGCAATACCGCGCGGCTGCTTGTTGTCCGGCAGGGCGATGTCGTCGGCCACAATCACCATTTCGACTTTCAGGCCGTAGCGCTTGGCTTTTTCAGCGGCGAGGCCGAAGTTCAGGCGGTCGCCGGTGTAGTTTTTGACGATGAGCAGGCAGCCGCGATCGCCGGTGACAGCCACGATGGCGTTGAGCACGGCGTCCACACTCGGGGAAGCAAACACATCGCCGCATACGGCGGCAGTGAGCATGCCTTTACCGACGAAGCCTGCATGGGCCGGTTCGTGGCCGGAGCCGCCGCCGGAGATCACCGCCACGCGGGATTTGTCCCAGTCGGCACGGGCAACAATGCGAATAGCGGGGTCGATATCGAGGCGAACAAGGTTGCCGTGAGGGGCGGAAATCACCATTCCTTCAATGGCGTCATTGACCAGTTGTTTACGGTCATTAAAAAAGAATCTGGACATAGCTTCCTGAATTTTTTGCGAACCATAAGCCAAGCATAGTCTGCGCAACGTATTACGTTTTCAAGAACGGATTTTACTGAGGGGGGATGTTTGGCGATATGTGCTGTCTGATGCCCTCACCCCGACCCTCTCCCACGGGGAGAGGGAGAAAACACAAAAAACGGCAACTGACGTTGCCGTTTTGCTTTTGCCTTGTGCGGTTTGTTGCCCTCACCCCGGCCCTCTCCCACGGGGAGAGGGAGAAACGCGGGGCAAGGTCTGCGAATTAATTCTTACGCAGCATCAACCAGAGGCTGATACAGAAGAATGACGCGCTTGGCAGCAGCGCACCGATAATCGGCGGAATGCCGTATACCAGGGTCAGCGGGCCAAAAATCTGGTCCAGCACGTAGAAGACGAAGCCGAAGCTGATACCCGTCACCACACGCACGCCCATCGCCACACTGCGCAGTGGGCCGAAGATAAACGACAGCGCCATCAGCATCATCACCGCCACCGACATCGGCTGGAAGATTTTGCTCCACATGTTGAGTTGGTAACGTCCGGAATCCTGGCCGCTCGACTTGAGATATTTCACGTAGTTGTGCAGGCCGCTGATGGATAGCGCATCCGGGTCCAGCGCCACAACGCCCAGTTTGTCCGGCGTGAGGTTGGTCTTCCAGGTGCCGGTCAGCGTCTGCGCCCCGGTAACCTGTTTCGGGTCAGTCAGGTTAGATTCATCCACCTGCGAGAGACGCCAGACCTTATTGTCTTTATCGAATTTTGCCGCTACGGCATAACGCACGGACTGCAAACGACGCTGGTCATTGAAGGCGTAAATGCTCACGCCGCCCAGTTCGTCATCGCCCTTCACGCGCTCGATATAAACAAAACTGTTGCCGTCTTTCGCCCACAAGCCCTGCTGAGTGGAGAGCAGCGAGCCGCCGTACATCGCCTGCGCACGCTGGTTACGTGCCATTTGCTCACCCTGCGGAGCCACCCATTCGCCAATTGCCATGGTCAACAGCACCAGCGGGATCGCAGTTTTCATCACCGACAGTGCCACCTGCATGCGGGTGTAGCCGGAGGCCTGCATCACCACCAGTTCACTGCGCTGAGCCAGCATACCGAGGCCCAGCAGCGCACCGAGCAGGGCGGCCATCGGGAAGAAAATCTGGATGTCTTTCGGCACACTGAGGATGGTATAGAGGCCCGCGCCCAGTGCGTCGTAGCTCCCCTGCCCGGCCCTTTTCAGCTGGTCGACAAACTTAATGATGCCGGAGAGGGACACCAGCATGAACAAGGTCATCATGATGGTGGTGAAAATGGTTTTACCGATATAGCGGTCAAGTACGCCAAACGCCTGCATTATACCGCTCCTCTGCCCATCACGCGGGCGCGAATCCGACGCATCGGCACCGTATCCCACAGGTTCAGGGCAATCGCCAGCGCGAGATACGCAAGGTTTACCGCCCACATCCAAATTAACGGATCAATTTTTCCCTTCGCGGCATTGGATCTCAGGGAGGTCTGCAGCAGGAAGAACACCAGATAGAGCAGCATGGCGGGCAGCATCGAGAGCACACGGCCCTGGCGCGGGTTGACCACGCTCAGCGGCACAACCATCAGCGCCATCATAAATACGGTGAATATGAGCGTCAGACGCCAATGGAACTCGGCCTGCGCGCGCGGATTATTGGTCTGCCAAAGGGTGCTGAGCCTCATCTGCTCGGTATCATTCGGGTCCAGCGTCACGGCCTGATGACCGATAATCGCCTGATAATCCTTGAAATCGGTGATGCGGAAATCACGCAGCATCGCGGTGCCTTCAAAGCGCGTCCCCTGGTTTAAGGTCACGATTTGGGAACCGTCTTTCAGTTGCGACAGATGGCCGGAATCCGCAACCACCACAGAAGGGCGAGAGTTGCCTTTCGGTCGCAGCTGCGCGAGGAAGACCTCATGGAACTGGCTGCCTTCGACACTCTCAATAAACATCACCGAGTTGCCGTCAGTCGCCTGCTGGAACTGCCCCTGCGCCAGCGCCGCCATTCCGGGGTTGGCTTTGGCATCCGCCAGCACCACTTCCTGGTGGCGCGATGACCATGGGCTCAGCCACATCACGTTGACGGTGGCCGCAGCACCCGTCAGCAGGGCTAACGCCATCGCCGCTTTTACCAGTACCGCACGGCTCAGACCGCAGGCATGCATAACGGTAATTTCACTCTCTGTATAAAGTTTACCCAGCGTCATGAGCAGGCCGAGGAACAGACTGAGAGGAAGTATAAGTTGCGCCATTTCAGGCACGCCGAGACCCAGTAGCGAGAGCACCAGATTCGTAGGAATTTCGCCGTCGACCGCAGCGCCCAGGATCCTGACCAATTTCTGACAAAAGAAGATCAGAAGCAGGATGAAAAGGATCGCAAGCTGACTTTTGAGCGTCTCCCGCGCAAGATATCTTATGATTATCACTTTACATTACGCCCGTAAAAACCAGCCTTTTTACTGGAAAATCGCTTGTTTCGTGGCTTAAACGTCATTTATTCTCTTGAGTCGTCGAAATCATCGCTAAGATAATTATACTCAGCGATTAAATGTATCCGACCCCGATCTGACGTGCCGAAACCCAAGTAACGTTAAGATTAACACGAAGTCACCGCAACAGCGGAACCGAGTTACGAAAGCTTGCAATTCTATCCGTAGCCGCCGCTGTTGTCTTTAAGATTCAGGAGCGTAGTGCATGGAGTTCAGTGTAAAAAGCGGTAGCCCGGAGAAACAGCGGAGTGCCTGCATCGTTGTGGGTGTTTTTGAGCCGCGCCGCCTCTCTCCGATTGCCGAACAACTCGACAAAATCAGCGACGGATACATCAGCGCCCTGCTGCGCCGTGGCGAACTGGAAGGCAAACCGGGTCAAACCCTGCTGCTGCACCACGTTCCCAACGTCCTCTCCGAACGCATTCTGTTGATTGGTTGCGGCAAAGAACGTGAGCTGGATGAACGCCAGTACAAGCAGGTCATCCAGAAAACCATTAACACCCTGAATGATACCGGTTCAATGGAAGCCGTCTGCTTCCTGACCGAGCTGCACGTTAAAGGTCGTAATACCTACTGGAAAGTACGCCAGGCGGTGGAGACGGCGAAAGAATCTCTGTACAGCTTCGATCAGTTGAAAACCAACAAGAGCGAACCGCGTCGTCCGCTGCGTAAAATGGTCTTCAACGTGCCGACCCGTCGTGAACTCACCAGCGGTGAGCGTGCCATTCAGCACGGTCTGGCGATTGCGGCAGGCATCAAAGCGGCGAAAGATCTGGGCAACATGCCGCCGAACATCTGTAACGCCGCCTACCTGGCCTCTCAGGCGCGCCAGCTGGCTGACTCTTACAGCAAAAACGTCATCACCCGCGTGATTGGCGAGCAGCAGATGAAAGAGCTGGGCATGCACTCCTACCTGGCGGTTGGTAACGGTTCGCAGAACGAATCCCTGATGTCGGTTATCGAGTACAAAGGCAACCCTTCTGAAGACGCGCGCCCGATTGTGCTGGTCGGCAAAGGGCTAACCTTTGACTCCGGCGGTATCTCCATCAAACCTGCCGAAGGCATGGATGAGATGAAGTACGACATGTGCGGTGCGGCGGCAGTTTACGGCGTAATGCGTATGGTTGCCGAGTTGCAGTTGCCGATTAACGTCGTGGGCGTGCTGGCGGGATGTGAAAATATGCCTGGCGGTCGTGCTTATCGCCCGGGCGACGTGCTGACCACCATGTCTGGCCAGACCGTTGAAGTACTTAACACCGACGCCGAAGGCCGCCTGGTGCTCTGCGATGTGCTGACCTACGTTGAGCGTTTCGAGCCAGAAGCGGTTATCGACGTGGCGACCCTGACCGGTGCCTGCGTGATTGCCCTGGGCCATCACATCACCGGGCTGATGTCGAACCATAACCCGCTGGCGCACGAACTGATTGGCGCTTCTGAGCAGGCCGGTGACCGCGCGTGGCGTCTGCCGTTGGGTGACGAGTACTACGAACAGCTGGATTCCAATTTTGCCGATATGGCCAACATTGGCGGGCGTCCTGGCGGTGCCATTACCGCGGGCTGCTTCCTGTCTCGCTTTACCCGTAAATACAACTGGGCCCACCTGGACATCGCCGGTACCGCATGGCGTTCTGGCAAAGCCAAAGGCGCCACCGGTCGTCCGGTCGCCATGCTGTCGCAGTTCCTGTTGAACCGCGCTGGATTCAACGGGGAAGAGTAAGTTCAGATTGCCGGATGTGAGTGTAGGCCGGATAAGGTGCCTGCACCGCCATCCGGCAATTTGCCTGATGACGACGCTATCGCGTCTTATCAGGCCTACGGACACGCCTCGGGCACGATGTTTAAATCCACCACAAGAAGCCCCATATCATGAAGAACGCCACGTTTTATCTTCTGGACAACGACACGCAGCAGGACGGCCTCAGCGCCGTGGAACAACTGGTGTGTGAGATTGCCGCAGAACGCTGGCGCAATGGCAAACGCGTCTTGATTGCCTGCGAAGATGAGCAACAGGCTATTCGCCTTGATGAAGCCCTGTGGGCAAGACCGACTGAAAGTTTTGTGCCGCATAATCTGGCGGGCGAAGGCCCACGCGGCGGCGCACCGGTCGAAATCGCCTGGCCGCAAAAACGCAACAGCAGCCCACGCGATGTTCTCATCAGCTTACGCGCAAACTTTGCAGATTTTGCCACCGCTTTCACAGAAGTGATAGACTTTGTCCCTTACGAAGACTCTCTGAAACAACTGGCTCGCGAGCGCTATAAAGCCTATCGCATGGCTGGTTTCAACCTGAACACGGCAACCTGGAAATAATGGAAAAGACATACAACCCGCAAGATATCGAACAGCCGCTTTACGAGCACTGGGAAAAGCAGGGCTACTTCAAACCGAATGGCGATGAAAGCCAGGAAAGCTTCTGCATCATGATCCCACCGCCGAACGTCACCGGCAGTTTGCATATGGGTCACGCCTTCCAGCAAACCATCATGGATACCATGATTCGCTACCAGCGCATGCAGGGTAAAAACACCCTGTGGCAGGCCGGTACCGATCATGCGGGTATCGCCACCCAGATGGTGGTTGAGCGTAAGATTGCCGCTGAAGAAGGGAAAACCCGCCACGATTACGGCCGCGACGCCTTTATCGACAAAATCTGGCAGTGGAAGGCAGAATCCGGCGGCACCATTACCCGTCAGATGCGCCGTCTGGGCAACTCCGTGGACTGGGAGCGCGAGCGCTTCACCATGGATGAAGGCCTGTCCAACGCCGTGAAAGAAGTCTTTGTCCGCCTGTACAAAGAAGACCTGATTTACCGTGGCAAGCGCCTGGTCAACTGGGACCCGAAACTGCGTACCGCGATTTCCGACCTCGAAGTGGAAAACCGCGAGTCCAAAGGGTCCATGTGGCACATCCGCTACCCGCTGGCTGATGGCGCAAAAACCGCTGACGGCAAAGATTACCTGGTGGTCGCCACCACCCGTCCGGAAACCCTGCTGGGCGATACCGGCGTGGCCGTTAACCCGGAAGATCCGCGTTACAAAGACCTGATTGGCAAATTCGTGGTGCTGCCGCTGGTCAACCGCCGCATTCCGATTGTGGGCGACGAACACGCCGACATGGAAAAAGGCACCGGCTGCGTGAAAATCACCCCGGCGCATGACTTTAACGACTATGAAGTCGGTCGTCGTCATCAGCTTCCAATGATCAACATTCTGACCTTTGACGGTGATATCCGTGAAAGCGCCGAAGTGTACGACACCAAAGGCGAAGAGTCTGACGTCTATTCCAGCGACATCCCGGCTGAGTTCCAGAAACTGGAACGCTTTGCCGCGCGTAAAGCGGTGGTGGCTGCCGTTGACGCCCTCGGCCTGCTCGAAGAGATCAAACCCCACGACCTGACCGTTCCTTACGGCGACCGTGGCGGCGTGGTTATCGAACCGATGCTGACCGACCAGTGGTACGTGCGTGCCGACGTTCTGGCGAAACCGGCCGTTGAAGCGGTAGAAAACGGCAGCATTCAGTTCGTGCCGAAGCAATACGAAAACATGTACTTCTCCTGGATGCGCGATATTCAGGACTGGTGTATCTCCCGTCAGCTGTGGTGGGGTCACCGTATCCCGGCCTGGTACGACAACGACGGCAACGTCTACGTTGGCCGCACCGAAGACGAAGTGCGTCAGGAAAATAACCTCAGCGCGGGCGTTGCGCTTCGCCAGGACGAAGACGTTCTGGACACCTGGTTCTCCTCCGCACTGTGGACCTTCTCTACCCTCGGCTGGCCGGAAAACACCGACGCCCTGCGTCAGTTCCACCCGAGCAGCGTGATGGTCTCCGGCTTTGACATCATCTTCTTCTGGATTGCCCGCATGATCATGATGACCATGCACTTCATCAAAGATGAAAACGGCAAGCCGCAGGTGCCGTTCCATACCGTCTACATGACCGGTCTGATTCGTGATGACGAAGGCCAGAAGATGTCCAAATCCAAAGGTAACGTTATCGACCCGCTGGATATGGTCGACGGTATTTCTCTGGCAGACCTGCTGGAAAAACGTACCGGCAACATGATGCAGCCGCAGCTGGCTGAGAAAATTGCCAAACGTACCGAGAAGCAGTTCCCGAACGGCATCGAGCCACACGGCACCGACGCCCTGCGCTTCACCCTCGCCGCACTGGCCTCTACCGGTCGCGACATCAACTGGGACATGAAGCGTCTGGAAGGTTACCGTAACTTCTGTAACAAGCTGTGGAACGCCAGCCGCTTCGTGCTGATGAACACCGAAGATCAGGATTGCGGCTTCAACGGCGGCGACATGGTGCTGTCTCTGGCTGACCGTTGGATCCTCGCCGAATTCAACCAGACCGTGAAAGCGTACCGTGAAGCGCTGGATAACTTCCGCTTCGATATCGCGGCAGGCATTCTGTACGAATTCACCTGGAACCAGTTCTGTGACTGGTATCTGGAGCTGACCAAGCCGGTCATGAACGGCGGTTCTGAAGCAGAACTGCGCGGCACCCGCAACACGCTGGTGAACGTGCTGGAAGCGCTGTTGCGTCTGGCGCACCCGATCATTCCGTTTATCACCGAGACCATCTGGCAGCGCGTGAAAGTGCTGAAAGGCATCACGGCCGATACCATCATGCTGCAGCCTATCCCGCAGTACGATGCATCTCAGGTTGATGAAGCCGCCGCGACCGATACCGAATGGCTGAAGCAGGCGATTGTGGCCGTACGTAACATTCGCGCCGAGATGAACATCTCCCCGGGTAAACCGCTGGAACTGCTGCTGCGTGGGTGCAGTAAGGATGTTGAGCGTCGTGTGAACGACAACCGCAGCTTCCTGCTGAACCTGGCCCGTCTGGACAGCATCACCATTCTGGCAGCTGACGATAAAGGCCCGGTCTCGGTGACCAAAATCGTTGACGGCGCAGAGCTGCTGATCCCAATGGCAGGGCTTATCAACAAAGAAGATGAGCTGACGCGTCTGGCGAAAGAAGTGGCGAAGATCGAAGGTGAAATCAGCCGCATCGAAAGCAAATTGTCCAACGAAGGCTTTGTGGCGCGTGCACCGGAAGCGGTGATCGCCAAAGAGCGTGAGAAGCTGGACGGTTACGCGGAAGCGAAAGCCAAGCTGATTGAGCAGCAGGCCGTGATCGCCGCGCTGTAATCAAGAGGCAAAGTAAAAAGCCAGGCTATTACGCCTGGCTTTTTTATTTCCTGCACCTGTAGGCCGGATAAGGCGTTCACGCCGCCATCCGGCACCGGTTTATCAGAACACGGCAGGGAAGAACGACAGCCCACGCGCCAGCAGGTTTGCCGGATCTTTTGCAGGCGTCTGACCATGATTTTCCAGCGTCAGGTTCTGCAATTCACCGTGTACATGGGTGTTTTCCAGCACATAGCGGGTGAAGCGGACTTTCGCCCACGGCCAGGCCAGGAACAGCGTAATCATGCACACCAGCACGTTGGTAATCGACAGCCACATCACGCGGCTGATGGTTACCGTCGAGGAGAAACGGATGTTTTCCGCAAGAGTGACCTGTGCGTAGATGTAGTTACGCATTTTCACGAAAGCGTAGATAAAGCAGAAAATCGCCCCGAAGATATAAACAAAGTACGCCAGCGCCATCTTGCCGTAGAACGGCCCTGCCAGCATCGCCAGTTGTTCAGGGTTGCCACCCACCATCGCAGAATACTGCATCAGCGTCATAAACGCCGGAACGACGATAAACAGCGCCAGTGCCAGGAACGGGAACAACAGCAGCATGGAGAACAGCGCAATCAGAATGCATTTCTTGATGGAGAACGTCCCGGCAAATTTCTGCGTACCGTACTGCAGATTATTCACCAGCATGCCGTACCACTGCGCGGTATAAACACCCTGCATAATGGCCGTGCCCACCAGCAGACCCAGTGAGCCAATACCAATGCCCACAAACATCGCCGTATAGGAACCGGTGCTCATAGTGCTGGTCATTAAACCAGAGAAAATCAGGATGGACACCACCATGATTAACAGCGGGCAACCCAGCATCACCCACCATGCGCGCACCGGGCTGGCATAAAAGCTGAAGCGCACATTATTAATTTCCGTCATCAGCATTTGATAACGCAAACCCTGCGTTACCAGCCACGGGAAGAAGAGCAAAAATAACCCTATCATGCAGAGGGATAACAGGAAGTTATTATGCACCATGTTAACCAAAAATATGATGTAGAGGATAATCAGGCAAAGCCAGCCAACAAATACGGAACTGCCCGTTGCGTGGTAAGAAAAACGCGCCCCTTCAAGCTCTGTATTTGCATAAAAATAACGGCGGGCACGCACTAAAGCCCAGGGTAAAAACAGCCCCAGCGTGACGATAGTCAGTAAGATATTAACCAGCCAGATCCAGAAATATCCGGCACCGCTGCCCTGGAACGCAAAATTTCGGGAGGGTGCTGCCGCCGCACCTTGAGTTTCGAAAGTCATAACAATCCTTATCGTAAATAGAACAACACTAAATAAACCATAGAAATATTGCGGTATTTTTATTGCCGTTATTAAGTTTAGTGAAGTTTGTACAAAAAATGTAGCGACCAATATTACTGGGATTGTCAGCACAGGCAGGTGATGGTATGGAGGTGTTGAAAAAAGCGGGAAATTAAGGCCGGAGCGGGTCCGGCACTGTGGAGATTAAATAAAGGGAACGACGGGCATCACGCCACGAGACACCATGGCAATAAAGCCTTTTTCAGGCTGTTCTTCGTGGTCGGTCAGTTCAATGCTGTTCAGGTCACCTTCGACCCAGGTGTGGCGCGCCTGGTAACGAATGAACCGTATCTTCATCCACGGATAGGCCAGCCCGCACGTTAACATCGAGACGGCAATCAGCAGCGCCAGCTGCGTCACGACGCCATAAAACGTGAGCGTGGAAGCAAAGCGGATGCTGTCTCCGGCCAGCGTCAAACCGTTCACGAAGTGATTGCGGAAGGCCTGCCAGATATAGGCCGAAGAGAGGAAAATAGCGGCGAAGTACAGCAAATAAGCCAGTATAATCTGCCCACGATGCTCAGCCACCAGGGCCATTTGCTCAGCGTCATTTGATGGCCCCATCATTTGCATAAACGCCTCGCCGCCTAACGACGTTGAAAGTAACCAGAATATCAGCGCGATAAAAGGCACCAAAATGCACATAGAGAACAGGCAGGCTTTAATACAGAACAGGACGCTGACGCGAATATCAAAGACATGTACGCCAAATTGACCGCCCTTTCCGGTCAACGACATCCACTTCGCATAAACATAACCATTGGATACGCTCATCCCCACAATACCGACAATCGCCAGAATAATAATTTTCAGGAGAAAATTATGGTAGCCATTGCCACTAAACATCATATACCCGAGGCCATATAACACCGCACACAGCAGAATAAGTAAAAGTGTGGGTAATCCCATCATCACCCACCATGCTTTTTTCAGCGGGCAATAAAAAGCGAAGCGAACATTATTAAGGGTGGTCATCAGCGCATTGTATTGCAGGCTTTTCACCATTAGGAACGGCATGATAAGCATCAGAAGAAGCATGACCAACGTTCCTAATAATGGCTGTATCAATTCGGCCGCAAACATCAAAACAAAAAGAAACACGAACACTAAGATCCAGCTCACTAACAGTGCCCCGCCCGTTGCATGATAGCCAAAGCGAGCGCCATTAAGCTCCAGATTCTCATAGATGTAGCGCCGTGAACGGACCATTGCCCAGGGCATATAAATACCCAGAGTAATAATAGACAGCAGAATATTAACTAACGAAATTAGAAAATAATTAAGTCCTTTGCCATGAAATATAAAACATTGCCGATAGTTGTTCTTAATACGGTTATCATCACGCATAAACCCATCATCCTTAATTATAAACATTCACCTGATAAATAATGATTATCACTTCCGTGAACGTGTTACGATAACGTATCACCCGATAAATAACTTCCGAATTAAACAACTTGCACCCACTTTCAGAGAGTGCTATTAAATACGCCAATAAATAAGTTTGTATTATTGAGTGAATGTATGAATGTAGTGGCTAAACAGAGCCTGACATTACGCCGGATGCGTGCCGAAGATAATGCCCCCCTCGCTTCCGTTATCCGTCAGGTTTCCGCTGAATACGGCCTTACCGCCGATAAAGGCTACACCGTGGCCGATCCTAACCTGGACGAGCTGTATCAACTCTACAGCCAGCCGGGCCACGCTTATTGGGTGGTTGAGCAGGATGGCGCTGTCGTGGGCGGCGGCGGCGTGGCGCCATTAAGCTGTAGTGAAGAAGGTATTTGCGAATTGCAAAAAATGTATTTCCTGCCCTCTGCGCGCGGTCAGGGAATGGCCAAAAAGCTGGCGCTTATCGCGCTTAATCATGCCCGTTCAGAGGGTTTTACCCGCTGTTATCTGGAAACCACTGCATTTTTGAAAGAAGCCATTGGCCTGTACGAGCATTTAGGCTTCGCGCATATCAGCGAACCGCTGGGCTGTACCGGCCATGTGGATTGTGAAGTGCGAATGCTAAAATCGTTGTGATGACCGCCCTCTCCCGCTCTGCACGGGAGAGGCACAAACCTCACTGATTTTCCGCTGCCAGCACCATGCGAATGATCCCTGCCGCCTGATCCTGAGGTAACGTCAGCACGTTATTCCACAGATCCTGCACGATGTTACAGGCGACCTTCTCCTTGCCGATACCCTTGTTCGGATCCGGCATGATCTCGATATCCTGACCGTATTTTTTAACCAGCCCCGCCACCACTGGCTGGATGCGCTGCTGCGCGTCCTGACGCTCTTTATCCGTCACCGTGTGGCGGTTCGCTCCATACGCCGAACGCATCATCGCCGCGTCGATATTCATACGGTTGATGAGAAAATCGCGAGGCAATATTTTCATCGGGTTAATCCCGCCTTTTACCGCCGGGAACAGGAAGCGGAAACAGTCATCATCGCTGACTTTCTGGATAGCCGCCGTTTGCTCCATATTGATGCGCATATAGGCAATGACGTGCTCATCCGTGGCATTCTGTAAGCGCGCCAGCTGCACACCCAACACCTCAGGCTGTATGTAATCGATAATTTGCTGCTCGGTTTTGCCTTCCTTTTGCATCTTCTTTGCCGTAGTGCGGATTTTCTCCAGCAGCGCCGGCTCTTGCTCACGCAACACCTGGTACGTCGGCATGCTGTCCATTGAGCGAAACGCGGCGTCAAATTGCGACTCGCTGCGGTTTTCCAGCAGCGGTGCCAGGTAGTTCCGATAGCCATAACCCCACGCAACGACTGCGATGACAATGATCGCCGAAGAGGTGATCCCGCCAATTTTGCCTTTACGGCGCAGATATTGCGTGAAGGCGGCCGCCAGGCCGGCGACCAGGCCAGAGAGTATAATAGACGTCCAGTTCATTTCATTTTTCCTTATCACGAGCGTGCCGCCTGTTGTACCAGCCCGACGGGAAATGTCACTCAGCAGGCAAGAGAACTACCGATTCTGGCAGGTCAGACTGGCACGCCGCTGTGAAAGCGAAACTCGGTATCCGGGGAGCTTATCAACGCAGCTTCCACTCCACCGAAATGGCGAATCCGTGGCGTAATGTCAGTTGATGAAACCTGTTGGGCGAGCGTGAGGTAATCCTGGTAATGACGGGCTTCAGAGCGCAACAGCGACAGATAGAACTTTTGCAGCTCATCATCAAGATGCGGCGCGAGCGCGGCAAAACGTTCGCAGGAGCGGGCCTCGATATACGCCCCGCAGATAAGTTTGTCGATGAGCGTCAGCGGCTCGTGGGTGCGCACCTCTTTGAGCATCCCTTTTGCGTAACGGCTGGCGGTGATCTTCACGTAAGGAATGTTGCGAGCGAGCATGACTTCACGCACCTGCCAGAAGTGGTGCAACTCTTCTTTAATCAGCATCACCATGCTGTCGATAAGCATTTGTCCCCACGGGTCGTCTGTTTTCGGCATCTCCCCTTTAACAACCTGTTTTTGCAACGCGATAAAATCGGGCTCCGGTGCGTCGCGAAACGCAAAGTCTTCGTAGGGTTTCAGCCAGGCCAGCAGGGTTTCGGCCCCTTCTTTATCGGCAACGTATTTACGCACCAGCAGCATGCCTGTTTGCGCGGCTTTCAGCTCGCAGATCAGGTGGTCGGTGAGGAGCAGAGGAAGGTTTTCCGGGTCGCGCGCTTTGTCTGTCCAGGCCTGCGGTGTGGTGCAGTGAAGAAAGTGTAAAACCGGGGAGAGAATCTGGGGGTAATCCATGCCTGTTCCTTGCAGTGCGGCAGCCGAAGCTGCCGCAGGGGGGACTTAGTGACGCACGCCGTCGTCGTCTTCGTCCTCATAATCTTCATCGCCTTCGTCGCCGTCTTCACCGTTCGGGTCTTCGTAGTAAGTGCCCCAACCGTCGTATTCGACTTCAAATTTCTCTGCCAGATCCATCAGTTGCACAACCTGCGCATCAATCAGATCCGCATTCAGCGCGCTTTCGGAAAGCAGGTCGCAGCAAATGACCACTTCACCTTCTTCGAGCTCCAGCTCTTCTGGCTCGGTCACTTCGTAGCCCATCTTAAAGGCTTCGACCGCCACTTTTTCCAGCGTTTCGAAATCATCTGCCGACAGGTGATGCTCAATGGTGTACAGCGCATCAGGATCGCTGCCGTCTTCCAGCAATTCTTCAATAATCAAACGCGTCTCTTCGCGCTGCTCTTCCAGTTGTTCCGGGTTCGCCATGGCTCATTCCTCATAATGTGGCAGATAGACTTATTGTCACATACCGCCGTCAATGCCTCCACTCCTGGGAGAAAAGATTTATTCATAGCGCTTGCAAATGAATATTCATACATATAAATTGAATTTTAATTCAATAAGTGGCCTAAGCCAGGTGAGGGAACCATGACGACGTTTTACCAGAAGCATTTTTTGAAATTACTCGATTTTACCCCTGCTGAAATCAATACCCTGCTGCAACTTGCCGCCCAATTAAAATCTGATAAGAAAAAAGGCAAAGAAGTACAGAAACTTACCGGTAAAAACATCGCGCTCATCTTCGAAAAAGACTCCACTCGCACCCGGTGCTCTTTCGAAGTTGCCGCATTTGACCAGGGCGCTCGCGTGACTTATCTCGGCCCAAGCGGCAGCCAAATCGGGCATAAAGAATCAATTAAAGATACGGCTCGCGTGCTGGGAAGAATGTACGACGGTATTCAATACCGCGGTTACGGCCAGGAAATCGTCGAAACCCTCGCAGAATTTGCCGGTGTTCCGGTGTGGAACGGCCTGACCAATGAATTCCACCCCACGCAATTACTGGCAGATTTGCTGACCATGCAAGAGCACCTGCCGGGTAAAGCTTTCAATGAAATGACGCTGGTTTACGCGGGCGATGCGCGCAACAACATGGGGAACTCCATGCTCGAAGCCGCAGCGCTTGTTGGCCTGGATCTGCGCCTGGTGGCACCGCAAGCCTGCTGGCCGGAAGAGAGCCTGGTGGCAGAGTGCAAGGCGCTGGCCATTCAGAACGGCGGTAACATTACGCTGACCGAAGACATTGCGGCAGGCGTGAAAGGCGCGGATTTTATTTACACCGACGTGTGGGTGTCGATGGGTGAGGCCAAAGAGAAATGGGCAGAGCGTATCAACCTGCTGCGCGCTTACCAGGTCAACAGCCAGATGCTGGCCCTGACCGGCAACAAAGAGGTGAAATTCCTCCACTGTCTGCCCGCATTCCATGACGACCAGACCACGCTTGGCAAGAAAATGGCCGAAGAGTTCGGTCTGCACGGCGGCATGGAAGTGACGGACGAGGTATTTGAATCGGCGGCAAGTATTGTGTTTGATCAGGCAGAAAACCGGATGCATACGATTAAAGCGGTGATGGTGGCGACGCTCAGTCAGTAATACTCCGGTGCGGCCTGATGCCCTCACCCCGGCCCTCTCCCACAGGGAGAGGGAGCAAACACTAAAACCCCCAGCCCGCTCGATCGGTCCCCTCGCCCCTTTGGGGAGAGGGTTAGGGTGAGGGGAACAGGCGACTTAGCCCACCAGCAGTTTCACCACCACTTTGCGCACCTGCGCTGGTGCACCCACTGCACATAACGGTTTATGCACTTCGCCCGGATAGAACACCACAAAATCCCCCTCGCTCAGCGTGAAGGTTTTTTCCTCACCGCCTTCCGGTAAAAACGCGATGTCTTTATCCGCCAGCCAATCGGTATCCGGCGCACCCGCAGGCAGCGTGCTGAAGGTCATGCCTTCCTGGCCTTTTAACACAATCTGAATGTCCAGGTAACGTGCATGGTACTCGGCACGGCGCTCAGCGAAAGGCTGAGTCATATCTTCGGAGACCAGGAAAAACAGGCGGCTGCCGTCGATGTCGTGTTTTCCGATCGGGGTCGCGTCGGTGACATGTGCTTTGATATGTTCAATGGCCTGATGCAGCTCTTGCGGCAACCAGCTCTGAAGGTGGTGGATATTGCCAACGATCATGATTCACTCCTTAATATAAAACAATGTTTCATTTTTATCTTTTATACGGAAAATCCCTTTTTCCTACCACCTCTTTCTGATGAAGATTTGCGGTAACGCATGTTTATTCTTCCCCACCGTGCGCCCCTGACGCTGCCCAAAGAGAAATTAATTAATTATTTATAAATTAAGCATTTATATGCAGATAAACCGATTGCCTGCGGCAAATGTTGCATTAATCGCTTGATCGACAAAAACAGCTGAGTATAATCGCGGACAATTTGCCGGGAGGAAGCATGGTCCAGTGTGTTCGACAGAGTGTCCCTGGGCGTCTGAAAAAAGACGCAGGCCTGCCGTTTTTCTTTCCGTTGCTCACCCCATTCCACAGCCCCTCTATTGAGGGGCTTTTTTTTGCGCAGTCGTCAGGAGATAACCATGGCTAATCCGCTATATCAAAAACATATCATTTCCATAAACGATCTCAGCCGCGAAGAACTTGAACTGGTGCTGAACACTGCCGCCCGACTGAAAGCTAACCCGCAGCCGGAGTTACTCAAGCACAAAGTGATCGCCAGCTGCTTCTTTGAAGCCTCAACCCGCACCCGTCTGTCTTTTGAGACCTCCATTCATCGCCTGGGGGCGAGCGTGGTGGGCTTCTCCGACAGCAGCAACACCTCGCTCGGTAAGAAGGGGGAAACTCTGGCGGACACCATTTCGGTGATTAGCACCTACGTGGACGCGATTGTGATGCGCCACCCGCAGGAAGGGGCTGCGCGCCTGGCGACAGAATTCTCCGGCGGCATCCCTGTCCTCAACGCCGGTGACGGTGCCAACCAGCACCCGACGCAAACCCTGCTCGATCTCTTCACCATTCAGGAGACCCAGGGCCGTCTGGAAAACCTCAACATCGCGATGGTCGGTGACCTGAAATATGGCCGCACCGTGCATTCGCTGGCGCAGGCGCTGGCGAAGTTCAACGGCAACCGCTTCTACTTCATCGCCCCGGATGCACTCGCCATGCCGCAGTACATTCTCGACATGCTCGATGAAAAAGGGCTGGTCTGGAGCCTACACGCCAGCATCGAAGAGGTGATGGATGAGGTCGATATTCTGTATATGACCCGCGTACAGAAAGAGCGTCTGGACCCGTCCGAATACGCCAGCGTGAAGGCTCAGTTTGTTCTGCGCGCCAGCGATCTGACCGGCGCGCGTAGCAACATGAAGGTACTTCACCCACTGCCACGCGTGGATGAGATCACCACCGACGTAGATAAAACGCCGCACGCCTGGTACTTCCAGCAGGCAGGCAACGGCATCTTCGCGCGCCAGGCGTTACTGGCACTGGTTCTGAATAGTGATTTGGCTCTGTAGGGGAAAAAGAGATGACACACGATAACAAACTCCAGGTTGAAGCCATCAAGCGTGGCACCGTAATTGACCACATCCCGGCACAGATTGGCTTTAAGCTGCTGACCCTGTTCAAGCTGACCGAAACCGACCAGCGCATTACCATCGGTCTGAACCTGCCGTCCGGCGAGATGGGCCGCAAAGATCTGATCAAAATCGAAAACACCTTCCTGACCGATGAACAAGTTAACCAGCTGGCGCTCTACGCCCCGCAGGCCACGGTCAACCGCATCGATAATTACGATGTGGTGAGCAAGTCTCACCCGAACCTGCCGGACCGTATCGACAGCGTGCTGGTCTGCCCGAACAGCAACTGCATCAGCCACGCCGAGCCGGTCGCCTCCAGCTTCGCGGTGAAAAAGCGCGCGAGCGACATCGCACTCAAGTGCAAATACTGCGAGAAAGAGTTCGCCCATTCAGTGGTGCTACGCGGCTAATCCCATCCGGTGTGCGCAGGGGCGTGCGACACACCGGTCACTCGTGTATATAATGGCCCCGACCTTTTTACCGCTGTTCTTCAGGAGATAACATGACCAAAACTATCGCGACGGAAAATGCACCAGCAGCAATCGGCCCTTATGTTCAGGGTGTTGATCTTGGCAGCATGATCATCACTTCCGGTCAGATCCCGGTGGATCCGAAAACCGGCAGCGTGCCGGAAGATGTTGCAGCCCAGGCGCGCCAGTCGCTGGAAAACGTGAAAGCCATCGTCGAAGCCGCTGGCCTGAAAGTGGGTGACATTGTTAAAACGACGGTATTCGTGAAAGACCTGAACGATTTCGCCACCGTTAACGCCACTTACGAAGCGTTTTTCGCAGAGCATAACGCGACCTTCCCGGCGCGCTCCTGTGTAGAAGTGGCCCGTCTGCCGAAAGATGTAAAAATCGAGATCGAAGCCATCGCCGTTCGCCGCTAATCTCTGCCAGAAAGATAATCCGGGTTGCTGCCTGGGTTATCTTTTCTCCAGCTCCCCTTCCTTTCAGTCAATAAACGGGTCTCGCCATAGAGGGTTGCCAATGGCAAAAGCGCGCTTTACCGAAGAGCAAATTGCAAGCATCCTTCAGCAGGCCAAAAGCGGCACACCGGGCCAGGAACTGTGCGAGATGTACGGCTTTAGCATGAGCACGCTGCGCCGATGGCAGGAACTGCATGCCCAGCACATCCGCGGTGAATTAAAAAAGATGGAAACCACCGCATCGTTTATCTATTTGGGCTTCCTGGTTATTTCCGTCACGCTGGCACTTGTTTTCTCAAAGGCGGTAGCGATGTGGATGATGCCTCTTTTCCTGCTCTACTGTGTGATTTACATCTGCCGCTATCGCGCACTCTCGGCACAGCATATTAAAGAAGAGAATACTTCCCTCGCCCGTTATGGCATCGGCGCGAGTAATGCGTTTTACCTGTTTAGCTGGACCATCCTGCTAGTGGTTCTGGCTTCACTGGGATATGGGTTGACCAGGCTTGTTTTTAAATAATTAACCTGAGCAGTCATTAAAAGAATAAACCAATACTTTTCCATTTTTTTTTAAGGTCACCGATCCCATTGAAAAGGCATCAATCGTCCAGCTATACAATTCCATCGGGTTTGTAGTTTGAGATTCAATATATTTGGAGAGACAAACTCGACCTGCAATCCAATTTAGTCTGGAGCGATAAACGTTCAACTTCAGCACATCAGCATCTTCATTTCGCACTCTTTCCAGTGTGGAAATCATTTCATTATTGATTCTAAAGCTGACAATATCGTTATACCGCTGGGCTGAGCCAATAAAAAAAAGACAAACCAACATAACCAGCAGTAAAAAAATAAGACTTCCACTGAATTGCCGTAGAAAATAACTCACTGCTTATGCTCCCCAAGAGAAAACATAACCCGATGTACCTATAAGGGCTTTATTGTGCTCCAGACATTTAATGACGCTCCATTTCTCTCTGGCTGTCTGAATGTTACTTTCATACCCAATAGTCTGGTAACGATATCTGTAAGGCTGAAAGGGGCTGGCAAGGGCGATGCTCATTTCTCTTACCATGACTTTCCCTGATGATTTTTCCAGATAAACGTATAGTCCATGCCTGGAGAGCTCATCTGCGTAACGGATACGTGATTGATCATTTCGGCACCATTGCACGGCCACCAGTTCACTGCTTTCACGTACAAAGTCCCAGCAAGCGAAAATCACATAGAGCATATAAAAAAAAGCAGCAACCGTTACGATGCGGACTATCTTCGACAGGAAAACGGCGAACCAGCGTTCAGTCATTCCATTTAACCTCTGTCTCAATCGTGCCAAATATATTGAACTCTCTGGCAAGACACTGCTGATGAAATTCCCCCATAAAAGCATCCGTTACTGGAATTATATTACCCAAACGCACGCCTGAATTAGCACTATTAAGATTCCAATTATATCTATCAAAAAACATAAATTGAAATTTCAAGTTATAGCTACACTGTCTATCAGCTGTAGATGAATTAGTCTTAAACTCATCCTCGGTAATTGACACATGGCCCTTCCCCCAATATTGATACCCACCTATCGCATAAAATAAATCTGGATCGCTAGAAATAAAATCACCTGTACCAAAATTATAAGACGTAATGTCATGCTGTCCAGGATTTAGTGACTGGCAAAATTCCTTAGCCTCAGCTAATTCTTGTGAATAATTATTCTCTAATTGGTTAGACTTCTCCATCATATCATTTAAATTCACATGCATATCCTCACCTGTATTTCTCAGATAATGTAACAAATGCTCTCTCGCATAGGGATAACGTATTTTTATATAAACACTACCACTCACCAACTCCTCTAAATATTTTTTATAAAAATACAGATCATTCGTGAAATGACCAGTGCTGCACCACTCACCACTCCCAGCATCAGAAATATATGCGGGATCATTACGCCCTAATATATAATCAGGCATTATAATTCCTAAGATCAATTAATAATAATTGATGCTAACACTTGCATGACACCGCCATCTGGTCAGTATCTTATAAAAATTATCATTTCAGAAAAAATTTAGTCCACGTAAAGCGAGTCATAAAGGGCTAACGGAGAATGCGTTATGGCTGCCGTAGCAGCCATAACGTGAGGTTACTGCCAGCCATACCTGCGGCTGTAGAAACCTTTGACCAGTTGCGTCAGCGTCATGTACCCCGCCAGAATCGCAATCAGCCAAGGGAAATAGGAGAGCGGCAGCGCCTGCAGTTGCAGGTAGCTCGCCAGCGGTGAGAACGGCAGCGCAATCCCCACCACAATCACCATCAGCGTCATAATGATCAGCGGCCAGGCGGCGCGGCTCTGAATAAACGGCACGCGACGGGTACGGATCATATGCACAATCAGCGTCTGCGACAGCAGCCCGACCACAAACCAGCCTGACTGGAACAGGGTCTGTGCTTCCGGCACGTTCGCTTTAAACACCCACCACATCACGCAGAAGGTGAGGATGTCGAAGATGGAGCTGATCGGGCCAAAGAAGATCATAAAGCGCCCGAGATCGGACGGGTTCCAGCGCTGCGGTTTCTGGATCTGCTCGTCATCCACGTTATCAAACGGAATCGCCACCTGGGACAGGTCGTACAGCAGGTTCTGAATCAACAGGTGCAACGGCAGCATCGGCAGGAACGGCAGGAAGGCGCTCGCCACCAGCACGCTAAAGACGTTACCGAAGTTAGAACTTGCGGTCATTTTGATGTATTTCAGCATGTTGGCGAAGGTTTTACGCCCTTCGATAACCCCCTCTTCCAGCACCATCAGGCTCTTTTCCAGCAGGATGATGTCGGCCGCTTCACGGGCGATATCCACCGCCCCGTCAACGGAAATACCAATGTCCGCCGCACGCAGCGCAGGCGCGTCATTAATGCCGTCGCCCATAAAGCCCACCACATGCCCCTCACGGCGCAGCAGGGTCACAATGCGTTCTTTGTGCATCGGCGTCAGACGCGCAAACAGGGTCGTGCGTTTGGCAAGGGCTGCCAGTTCATCATCGCCCATGTTCTCAATCTGGTTGCCGGTGACCAGCTCGCCAACGTCCAGCCCTACTTCACGGCACACTTTCGCCGCCACCAGTTCGCTGTCACCGGTGAGAATTTTGACCGTCACACCGCTGGCTTTCAGCGCTTTCAGTGCTGGTGCTGTGGTCTCTTTCGGCGGATCGAGGAACGCAATGTAGCCTTCGAGGATCAGATCCGATTCGTCCACACGATGGTAATCCTCCGTGCGCGCGGGCAGGTATTTGGTGGCAACGGCCACCACCCGCAGCCCCTGGCGGTTTTGCGTTTCGGTGACGCGCTGAATGCGTCGGAGCATGCTTTCATCCAGCGGCACAATGTCGCCGTTGTAACGCACCTGGGTACAGACGCTGAGCACTTCCTGCAGCGCTCCTTTGCAAATCAACTGATGCGCATCGGCCTGCTCGGCGACCACCACCGACATGCGGCGGCGCTCAAAATCAAAAGGAATTTCGTCGATTTTCTGCCAGCGGGAAGAGAGCGTTTGCGCCATTTCTGCGTCCACCCCTTCCAGCACTGCCACGTCGAGCAGGTTTTTCAGCCCGGTCTGGTAGTGGCTGTTCAGCCAGGCGGTATGCAGCACACGTTCGCTGACTTTTCCGGCGATATCCGTGTGGTTCTCCAGTACGATTTTGTCCTGGGTCAGGGTGCCGGTTTTATCGGTGCACAGGATATCCATGGCGCCAAAGTTCTGAATCGCATCCAGGTGTTTGACGATCACTTTCTGTTTCGACAGTTTCACCGCCCCGCGTGCCAGGGTCGAGGTGACGATCATCGGCAGCATTTCCGGCGTCAGCCCCACCGCCACCGAGAGGGAAAACAGCGCCGCTTCCCACCAGTCCCCTTTGGTGAAGCCGTTGATCAGCAGCACAACCGGGGTCATCACCAGCATAAAGCGGATAAGCAACATGCTGACGCGGCCAATGCCTTTCTGGAACGCATTCGGCTCGCTTTCCTGCTCGCTGACTCGCCCGGCCAGTTGCCCAAACCAGGTGTTGCCACCGGTGGCCATCACCATCGCCTGCGCGGTGCCGCTCACTACGTTGGTGCCCATAAAGCAGAGGGTATCGCTCTCCAGCGGGTTGCTCTGCCCAGGGGTGCGCGTCTTCGCCACTTTTTCGACGGGCAGCGATTCGCCGGTCAGAGACGCCTGCGCCACGAAAAGATCGCGCGCCTGCACCACGCGCAGATCGGCGGGGATCATGTCGCCTGCCGCCAGTTTGACGATATCGCCCGGCACCAGTTGATCGAGAGGGATCTCCACCCAGCCGCTTTCACCCAGCTCATTCACCACACGCTGCACGGTGGCGGTGTTGCTGACCATCGCCTTGAGCGCATCCGCCGCTTTGGTGGAACGTGCCTCCTGAATAAAGTTCAGGCAGGTGGAAATCACCACCATCAGGCCGATGACGCCCGCCGCAAACAAGTCTTCTGAGGCGTAAGAGAACAGCCCCAGGCAGGTCAGCAGCAGGTTGAAAGGGTTGCGGTAGCAGGTCCACAGATGCCGCCACCAGGGCGTCGGGCGCTGGCCGGGGATCTGATTCGTACCGTGCGCTTCCCGCGCCTCCAGCACTTCTTTTTCGTTCAGCCCTTCCGGGTGGCCTTTGAGTTCTTCCCAAAGTTCCGCCAGCTCCATCTTCGCCAGCCGCAGACAGCGCTCACTCAATGAGGCGGGAACCTCAACGTGCTGAATGTTTGCCGCATCCGGCAGCGGATCGCGCTGTACCAGGCGGCGGGGTAGATGGCGGTTAAGCCGGGCCAGAATCCGGGTAATATTTTTGAACATGATAGTCGTCCTTGCCCCCGCATCACGCGGGTGCCTTTATCTTGCAGGCACGGGAAAACCGCGTCCTGAAGACGTAATAAATTGTGCAGGGACGTGTTACGTCGCTGCCTTACGTTTCCGGTAAGGCAGCAGAGGCGGGCTTACCGGAAAGAGTGTCTCCATCGAGGGAGAGGTGCGGGATCAGGGTCCATATAACCTCCGGTAAGCGTGAAAGAATGCGCGTTTATGCCATGCAATAATAACCCCGGTGAATTAAACCGAACATAAACCAGACTTTACTCATTGCCGCCTGGTTGAGTCCTTACCAAACTTTCTTTATTCTGCAATCCGCCTTCATAAGGAACAGGACAGAGCGAATGCAAAACCGGCTGACGATCAAAGACATCGCACGCTTAAGTGGCGTGGGGAAATCAACCGTTTCTCGCGTGCTCAATAATGAGAGCGGCGTGAGTGAACGCACCCGTGAGCGCGTGGAAGCGGTGGTCAATCAGCACGGTTTTTCCCCTTCCCGCTCCGCACGTGCCATGCGCGGCCAGAGCGACAAGGTGGTCGCCATTATTGTCTCCCGTCTGGATTCCCTGTCTGAAAACCTCGCCGTCCAGACCATGCTCCCGGCGTTTTATGAACAGGGCTACGACCCGATCATGATGGAAAGCCAGTTCTCCCCTGATCTGGTAGAAGAACATCTGCAGATGCTGAGCCGCCGCAATATCGATGGCGTGGTGCTGTTCGGTTTTACCGGCGTGACGGAAAAACTGCTCTCCGCCTGGCGCGCCTCACTGGTACTGCTGGCGCGGGATGCCAGAGGCTTTGCTTCGGTCTGTTATGACGACGAAGGGGCCATCAACCTGCTGATGCAAAACCTCTTCGACCAGGGCCACCGCCAGATAAGCTTTATCGGCGTGCCGCACAGCGACGTCACCACCGGTAAACGCCGCCACGATGCCTACATGGCCTTTTGCCAGCGGCATCAGCTCACGCCGCACTTCATCCTGCCGGGCCTGGCGATGAAACACGGTTATGACAACGTTGCGAAAGTGCTGACGACAGACACCACCGCCCTGGTTTGCGCCACCGACACCCTGGCTCTCGGGGCAAGCAAATACCTGCAGGAGCAGCGCATTGAACACCTGCAGCTCGCCAGCGTGGGTAACACGCCGCTGATGAAATTCCTCCACCCGGAAATTGTTACCGTCGATCCCGGCTACGCCGAAGCGGGCCGCCAGGCCGCAGCACAGCTCATCGATCAGGTAAATGGTCGCGCCGATCCGCGCCAGATAGTGATCCCCGCCAGCCTCGTTTGATCCCTTTTTCGCACGGTTTATTGTGATCTTCGCTTGGTTTCGGGAACGTTCCCATTTTCAGTTATTCAGCCAATGGATATGCTTGCGCACATTCATCAGCAGTCATTATTTTCTCTCAGTGGGGCATCACGATGAGCAAAGTCAGACAAGAAGACATTGCCAGGCTTATTGAGCTGGTCGGCGGGCGCGATAACATCGCCACGGTGAGCCATTGCATCACCCGTTTGCGTTTCGTCCTCAATTCACCGGCCAAAGCCGACCCAAAAGCCATTGAAGATTTACCGATGGTGAAAGGCTGCTTTACCAACGCCGGGCAGTTCCAGGTGGTGATTGGCACCGAGGTGGGTGACTACTATCAAGCCCTGCTGGCCGCCACCGGGCATTCGTCGGCAGATAAAGAGCAGGCCAAAAATGCCGCGCGGCAGAACATGAAATGGCACGAGCAGTTGATCTCGCACTTCGCGGAGATCTTCTTCCCGCTGCTGCCGGCGCTGATCAGCGGCGGTTTGATCCTCGGTTTCCGTAACGTCATTGGCGATCTGCCGATGAGCAACGGCGAAACCCTGGCCCAGATGTACCCCGGCCTGAAAACCGTTTATGACTTCCTGTGGCTGATTGGCGAAGCGATCTTCTTCTATCTGCCGGTCGGTATTTGCTGGTCGGCGGTGCGCAAAATGGGCGGCACGCCGATCCTCGGTATTGTGCTGGGCGTCACGCTCGTCTCTCCGCAGCTCATGAACGCCTATGAACTCGGCAGTAAGATCCCGGAAGTGTGGAACTTCGGTCTGTTTGCGATTGAAAAAGTGGGCTATCAGGCTCAGGTGATCCCTGCCCTGCTCGCAGGTCTGGCGCTGGGCTGGATTGAAACGCGCATAAAACGCATGGTGCCGGATTATCTCTATCTGGTGGTAGTGCCGGTTTGCTCGCTGATCCTCGCCGTGTTCCTCGCCCACGCCTTTATCGGCCCGTTCGGCCGCATGATTGGCGACGGTGTGGCCTTCGCCGTGCGTCACCTGATGACCGGCAGCTTCGCGCCAATTGGTGCCGCGCTCTTTGGCTTCCTCTATGCGCCGCTGGTGATAACTGGCGTACACCAGACCACGCTCGCCATCGACATGCAGATGATTCAGAGCATGGGCGGCACCCCGGTGTGGCCGCTGATTGCCCTGTCTAACATCGCCCAGGCATCGGCAGTAACAGGCATTATCATCTCCAGCCGTAAACACAACGAGCGTGAAATTTCCGTCCCGGCCGCCATTTCGGCGTACCTCGGCGTGACCGAACCGGCCATGTACGGCATCAACCTCAAATACCGCTTCCCGATGCTCTGCGCGATGATCGGTTCCGGCCTCGCCGGGCTGTTGTGTGGCCTGAACGGCGTGCTGGCAAACGGCATCGGCGTCGGTGGCCTGCCGGGCATCCTCTCCATCCAGCCAACCTACTGGCAGGTGTTCTCGCTGGCGATGGCGGTGGCAATCATCGTACCGATGGCGCTGACCTCGGTGGTTTACCAGCGTAAGTTCCGCCAGGGCACGCTGCAGATTGTGTAACTTTTTTGGGGCGCGCTTGCGCCCCTTCGCGTTGACCAGGAAATCGCTATGAATACCCTTCCTCAGTGGTGGCAAAACGGTGTCATCTACCAGATCTATCCAAAAAGTTTTCAGGACACGACCGGCAGCGGCACCGGGGATTTACGCGGCGTGATCCAACGCCTCGACTATCTGAAAACCCTGGGCGTGGACGCCCTCTGGCTCACCCCCTTCTATATTTCCCCGCAGGTGGATAACGGCTACGACGTCGCCGACTACACCGCCATTGACCCGATGTACGGCACGCTGGCGGACTTCGACGAGCTGGTCGCACAGGCAAAAGCACGCGGCATGCGTCTGATCCTCGACATGGTGTTTAACCACACCTCAACGGCGCACCCGTGGTTTCGCGAGGCCCTGCACCCGCAAAGCCCGTACCGCCAGTACTACATCTGGCGCGAAGGCCACCCGGATGCATTGCCCAATAACTGGCAGGCCAAATTCGGTGGCGACGCCTGGCAGTGGGATGCCGGGAGCGACGCGTACTACCTGCACCTGTTCGCCCCGGAGCAGGCGGATCTGAACTGGGAAAACCCGCAGGTGCGCGACGAGCTCAAGCAGGTCTGCGCATTCTGGGCCGATCGCGGCGTCGATGGCCTGCGCCTGGACGTGGTGAATCTGATCTCCAAAGACCAGGCCTTCCCGGATGACCCGGACGGTGACGGTCGCCGCTTTTACACCGACGGCCCTCGCGTGCATGAGTTCTTGCAGGAGATGAGTCGCGAGGTGTTCATGCCGCGCGAGCTGATGACCGTCGGCGAGATGTCCTCCACCTCACTCGAACACTGCCAGCAGTACGCCAGCCTCGACGGGCGCGAACTGTCGATGACTTTCAATTTCCATCATCTGAAGGTGGACTACCCCGGCGGCGAAAAATGGACCCTGGCGGCCCCCGACTACGTCGCGCTCAAAGCCCTCTTCAGCCACTGGCAGCAGGGCATGCACCGCCGGGCCTGGAACGCGCTCTTTTGGTGTAACCACGACCAGCCGCGCATTGTGTCGCGCTTTGGCGATGAAGAAGAATTCCGCGTACCGGCAGCAAAAATGCTGGCCATGGTGCTGCACGGCATGCAGGGTACGCCTTACATCTATCAGGGCGAAGAGCTGGGCATGACCAACCCGCATTTCACGCAGATAACCGACTATCGCGACGTAGAGAGCCACAACATGTTTGCTTCGCGTCTGGCCGAGGGACGCGAGGCTGACGAGCTGCTCGCCATTCTCGCCAGCAAATCCCGTGACAACAGCCGCACGCCGATGCAGTGGTCAGACAAAGAGCACGGCGGATTCACCGAGGGCACGCCATGGATTGCTTTGTGCGACAACGCGCAGACGGTCAACGCCGAAGCGGCACTGAACGATCCTGACTCGGTGTTCTACACCTACCAGCAGTTGATCGTGCTGCGTAAAAACCAGCCCGTTATCACCTGGGGTGACTATGAGGATCTGTTGCCGGATCACCCGCATGTGTGGTGCTACCGTCGCCAGCATAACGGGCAAACGTTAGTGGTCGCTGCCAACCTCAGCCGCGAATGCCAGCAATGGCAGCCAGACATTCAACCGGGCCACTGGCAGGTGCTGATGAGCAACTATGCAGAGGTGTCGGCAGCGCCTGGTAATATGACCCTGCGCCCGTTTGAAGCCGTCTGGTGGCTTCAGGACAACGCATAAGCTTACCTTGCCCGACAGGCTCTATCCTGTCGGGCGATTTATTATTACTTCACTGTTTTAGTTGAATTATTAAGCAGAATTTTATGCTGATGATTTACAATTCTCGCCAACGCCCGTCATTTGTACTCTCCCTTTTTTACTTTGTCCTGAATCAAAAAAATCGCAAACTTGTTTGATGCAAATCACTATATATAGAACTTAGAATGCACGCCGACCCAACATATTGTATTCATCGTCTACTATTCAAACAGAGCAACGGCAATTCAGCTTGCCGGGATTGTGGATAACAAGGGTCGGGACTCGGGGAACTCACTGTCGCGGCAACACTTAACGACTGTGCATACTTCCTCACCTCTGTGGATAACCTGTTTTTAAGATGGAGTGATCATGACACCGCATGTGATGAAACGTGATGGCAAAAAATCGCCGTTCAAATCAGCGCGCATTCAGGAAGCAATTATGCGTGCAGCGAAAGCAGCGGGAGTCGATGACGCAGACTATTGCGCCACCGTCGCAGAAGTTGTCAGTCAGCAGATGAACAACCGTTCCCAGGTTGATATCGGTGAGATTCAGACCGCGGTCGAAAACCAGCTGATGTCTGGCCCCTACAAACAGCTGGCCCGTGCCTATATCGAGTACCGCCACGACCGCGACATCGCGCGTGAGAAACGGGGGCGTCTGAACCAGGAAATTCGCGGCCTGGTTGAGCAAACTAACTCGGCACTGCTGAACGAAAATGCCAACAAAGACAGTAAAGTGATCCCGACTCAGCGCGACCTGCTGGCCGGTATTGTGGCCAAGCATTACGCCCGCCAGCACCTGCTGCCGCGTGATGTGGTACTGGCGCACGAACGTGGCGATATCCATTACCACGATCTCGACTACTCGCCATTCTTCCCGATGTTCAACTGTATGCTGATCGATCTGAAAGGCATGCTGACCCACGGGTTTAAAATGGGTAACGCGGAAATCGAGCCGCCAAAATCCATTTCTACCGCGACCGCCGTGACCGCGCAGATCATCGCTCAGGTGGCGAGCCATATTTATGGCGGCACCACCATCAACCGTATCGACGAAGTGCTGGCCCCGTTTGTGACCGAGAGCTTCGAGAAGCACCGCAAAATCGCCATTGAGTGGCAAATTCCTGACGCTGACGGCTATGCCCGTAGCCGGACCGAAAAAGAGTGCTACGACGCCTTCCAGTCGCTGGAATATGAAGTCAACACGCTGCACACCGCCAACGGGCAGACCCCATTCGTGACCTTCGGTTTCGGTCTCGGCACCAGCTGGGAATCGCGCCTTATTCAGCAATCCATTCTGCGTAACCGCATTGCGGGTCTGGGCAAAAACCGTAAAACCGCCGTGTTCCCGAAACTGGTGTTCGCCATTAAAGATGGCCTGAACCACAAGTTTGATGACCCGAACTACGACATCAAACAGCTGGCGCTGGAGTGTGCGAGCAAACGCATGTACCCGGACATTCTCAACTACGACCAGGTGGTCAAAGTCACCGGTTCGTTCAAAACCCCGATGGGCTGCCGCAGCTTCCTCGGCGTGTGGGAAAACGAAAACGGCGAGCAGGTGCATGATGGCCGCAACAACCTCGGCGTTATCAGCCTCAACCTGCCGCGCATTGCGCTGGAAGCCAAAGGCAACGAAGCGGCATTCTGGAAATTACTGGACGAACGTCTGGTGCTGGCGCGTAAAGCGCTGATGACCCGCATTGCCCGTCTGGAAGGGGTTAAAGCGCGTGTGGCACCGATTCTGTATATGGAAGGGGCCTGCGGCGTGCGCCTGAAAGCGGACGACGACGTCTCTGAAATCTTCAAAGATGGCCGTGCCTCTATTTCGCTGGGCTACATCGGTATCCACGAAACCATCAATGCCCTGTTTGGTCAGGAGCACATGTTCGACAGCGAAACGCTGCGGGCAAAAGGTGTGGCGATTGTGGAACGTCTGCGCCAGGCCGTGGATCAGTGGAAAGACGAAACCGGCTACGGCTTTAGCCTCTATAGCACCCCGAGTGAAAACCTGTGCGACCGTTTCTGCCGCCTCGACACCGCCGAGTTTGGCGTGGTGGACGGTGTAACCGACAAAGGTTACTACACCAACAGCTTCCACCTCGACGTCGAGAAAAAGGTTAACCCGTACGACAAGATTGACTTCGAAGCGCCATACCCGCCGCTCGCGAGTGGAGGCTTTATTTGCTACGGCGAGTACCCGAACATTCAGCACAACCTGCGTGCGCTGGAAGATGTCTGGGATTACAGCTATCAGCATGTGCCTTACTACGGCACCAACACGCCGATTGATGAGTGCTACGAGTGCGGATTCACCGGCGAGTTTGAGTGCACCAGCAAAGGCTTCACCTGCCCGAAATGCGGTAACCACGACGCCGCCCGCGTGTCGGTTACCCGCCGCGTCTGCGGCTACCTGGGCAGCCCGGACGCCCGTCCGTTTAACGCCGGGAAACAGGAAGAAGTGAAGCGCCGCGTGAAGCATTTAGGGAATGGGCAGATAGGCTGAGTGCCCGTTTGTTCCCCCTCACCCTAACCCTCTCCCTCAAGGGAGAGGGAACCGAGCGAGGGCGGTGCTGTTTTCACACGCAGCCTCAACGGTGAGGGCATTGCGATTTTCTCCCTCTCCCTGTGGGAGAGGGGACCGATCGAGGATGGTGTTGAGTCTTGTACAACTTTATTCCAACACATTTCCTCTAAGCAGTTGGTGTTGTAGCAAGGCGGCAAACGAACGAATCCCTGGGAGCTTACTGAAGTAAGTGACCAGGGTGAATGAGTGCAGACAACACCGCTACAGCGCCAAATGCGACGAGGAAAAATGAATTACCACCAGTACTACCCTGTCGATATTGTGAACGGCACCGGCACACGCTGCACCCTGTTCGTCTCCGGGTGCGTTCACGAATGCCCTGGCTGCTACAACAAAAGCACCTGGCGATTAAACTCCGGGCTGCCGTTCACCCAGGCGATGGAAGACCAGATAATCAACGATCTCAACGACACCCGCGTCAAACGCCAGGGCCTGTCACTCTCCGGCGGCGATCCGCTGCACCCGCACAACGTGCCTGAGATCCTCAAACTGGTCAAACGGGTGCGGGCCGAATGCCCCGGCAAAGATATCTGGCTCTGGACGGGCTACAAAATGGATGAACTGAACGACGCACAAATGGCGGTGGTGGATTTAATCAACGTGCTGATCGACGGGAAGTTTGTGCAGGATCTGAAAGACCCGATGCTTATCTGGCGGGGCAGCAGCAATCAGGTGGTGCATCACCTGCGCTGACAAAAAAGCCGCCTTCACCAGGCGGCTTTCTCATTTATTTGGCAACGATAAAGCGTTTTTCATCGTCCATATAGGCTTTGTCACCGGCTTGCGCATTGATCGAACCGAAGTTCATGTGCGCACGCAGTTTCCAGCTCGCCGGAATATTCCAGGTCTGCTGTACATCGGCATCCACCAGCGGATTGTAGTGCTGGAGGTTCGCCCCAATGCCTTTCTCAGCCAGCGCCAGCCAGACCGCATACTGTGCGATACCGGAGCTGTGTTCGGACCATACCGGGAAGTTGTCGGCATAAGCAGCAAACTGCTCCTGCAACCCGGTCACCACGTCCTGATCTTCAAAGAACAGCACCGAACCTGCTGCTGCCGCGAAACCGTCGAGTTTATCGGAGGTGGCGTGGAAGCTCTCAGCCGGAACGATTTTTCTCAGCTGCTCGCGAACCAGTTCCCAGAATTTATTGTGCTCGTTACCCAACAGGATCAGCGCACGTGAACTTTGTGAGTTGAAGGCGGAAGGCGCTTGCTTGATAGCATCCTGAATCGTCTGAACAACGTCATCTTCCGGCAACGGCAGGTCTTTGCCCAGGGCATAAATGGTTCTGCGTTGTTTGGCTAAAGCAAGGTAGTTCTCTGGCATAACGCCTCCTGAAAGGGTAGTGAATTCCAACGGGGATGTGGTCTGCGCGACAGGCTGCTCACGGGATAAGAGTGTGTTCAAAATTCGCTGAAACGAGTTCATGGTTCGCGGTTTCCTGTCTGTCCCTTAAACGAGAGCAAACAACCCGCTGGAAGTTTGCCCTGACCCTGAAAAGAGTAATCTCAACAGCCCCTTAGGGAAAGCATAACTATTTGTTTTTCACATTCAAAAAAAGTGAAAGAACACCTGGCGTGATTATTTACTAAACATATTTTTTACCCTGCCGATAATGACGTAGTCTCGTTTTGTCCAACGCAGATTCATCACTCCAACGAGGCGTTAACGCTCCTGGCGTCAGGTACTACGTTGTATTTTTTCGGAGATGATAATGAACGGTATTGATAAAATTACCGCCGTCAGTGCTGGCGCACACGGCGATTCTCACCTATCGGATAATGACAGCACGTTGGCTCTGCGAAATAAACCTAAATCCGCAGAGATAAATGCTGATAATAACAGTTCCGATTCCGAGGAAAACAGTACGAAGCTTTCTCTGGCATCCAAAACAGCGGATGAAATAAAGAAAGAACAGCAATTAAAACAAGAGGAGGTAAAGAAAACCGATTATACGCTGGAGATGACTGGCATCCCGCTGTACCACGGCCGTCTGGTCTCAGTGGTGAAGTACCCAAACGGAGAGAAAGTCACGGTTGATGCCTTCTCCGGGCAACGGGTCAGCGCACCAGAACTGTCATTTAATGCCAGCCAACCCGCGACGGTTATTAAAGGAATATTAAATGACAAAATGACAAACATTGCGGCTAAGGAAGGAGAATCGATTAAATCCCGCAATGAAGAAAAGGAATAATTATTAATAAAAATAATCATTCTTCCTTGCACAATTGCTATTCATTGACTACGCAAGAAGAAAAAAGATAAGAAATCCTTATTCCTGAAAGGGGAATAAGAATAAGCAGCAAACTTTTTATATTATCTGGTCAACGGTGGGGCGCGTTGAATCAACGCGCAGCCACATTAAAAACGACTCACACATTCCATCGCCAGCGCTTTGAAGGAGGCAAAATCCTCACAGTGACTCAGCCTGGAAGCCGCTCTCTCGCGCAGGAAAGTGACAAAAATATCGTATATTGCCATCGCTTCTTCATATTCACGTTTGCTGATTGCCAGCAGGAAGATGACATGCGCAGTCTCTTCACCCCACTGAATACCCTGCGGTGCCAGCACCGTATACACCACCGTCTTTTGCGCCAGCAGGCCTAATGAGTGCGGCAGCGCAATGCCTTCACCAAACATGGTGCTGACAATCGCCTCACGCTCAACCACGGAATCAACAAACCCGGCATCGACAAAGCCCTCGTCGTGCAGTTGCCCGCAGAGGGTGGTAAACAGCGTCTGCTGATCCATCGGCCCCTGAATGATGCGAAAGTGGCTCTCGTCGAAGTACTTCTCCAGCATCCACGGGCGCGTGCGGTCCACCAGCACCAGTTTGCCAATCTGTTCGAGCTGGTAGTCCGTGGGGAACGGGGCGATGGTCACCACCGGTTTACCTTTTTCGCTGATGCGGGCGGTGGAGATAACGAAATCTTCGCTGAGCGTCTCGCACTGCTCATAGTCGCGCAGCGTCACCGTGCGGGTGACCTCAATCTGCGGGTATTTACGTTGCAGCACCGCCTCAATCATTCGCGCCATCGCGTTACCGGCATCGCACACCAGCATCACTCTGGGCTGGCGCTGATAACCGATGTTGTAATGCCGCTCCAGCCCAACGCCAATGTGCAGCACCAGGAAGCCCACTTCGTTTTCGCTGATCACATAAGGCGTGTATTTTCCCCAACTGGAGACCGCCGCCAGGGTCATGTCCCACGCCATCGGGTAGTGCTGCTTGATGTTATCCAGCAGCGGATTGGGGATCATTATCTGGTAGCGCACCCGGGTGATCATGGTTTTGATGTGGGTGAGCAGGTCCGCATGCAGCTGGGCGTCGTTTTGCAGGTTGTAGTTATAGTGCGTATTGATGTAGCTGAGGATGTAGTTGACCAGCGCTTCGTCATCGTCGGCGCTGATGGCGCTGGGGGTGATGCCCTGCATCTGTCGCCCGGCAATGTGCACCCGCAGCCAGTGCTCTTCCGCGGGTGCCAGCGGTTTACCGGCCAGCTGTTGCAGCGCCGAAGCGATGTCCCGCGCAGCGTCACGCACGTTCTCATCACCGTCGTCGGCGCTGAATTCCGACAGCGGAAAACCTTCGCTGATGCGACGCACCGCCACGGCACAGTAGAGACGGATAAACAGCTCGCCCTCGTCGGTCAGGCGAATGCGATGGTGGCTGAACACCTCGTGCAGAATCCGCGCCAGCTGCTCAGGCACACCAGGGTAAAGTGCTTCTTCGGTCACCAGCGGGTTCTGCGCGTTCTGTTGCGCCAGCTCCCAGAGCAAATCGGTCAGGCAGGCACGCAGCGCCATCTCACTGCCGAACAGCTTCATGCCGTGACGTGGGCGGGTTTCAAGCGTCAGGCGGTAGCGGGAAAACCACTCCCGCACCTCGGCCATGTCGTTTTGCAGCGTGGCGCGGCTGACAAACCACTCATCCGCCAGATCTTCGAGCTTGAGTGAAAATGCTGAAGTCAGGAAGCGCAGCAGCAGATAATGCACCCGCTCCGGCCCGCTACGGGGAATACGCAACGTGCGCGGACGCTCGGCCTGTAAGGTTTCATAGCGCGTGGCATCGTCAATTTTCAACTGATAGCCATTGCCACGGCTAAGAATAAACTGCGCCCCGTGGCTTTCCAGTAATGCATTCAGCGCAGTGATATCCGCCCGAACGGTACGTGTCGACACCGACAGCCGCTGCGCCAGCTCATCCTGCGGCAGCGTCTCGTTTTGCAACATCATGAACAGTTGCGCTAAACGTTGGTTGGGGAATCGCACGTCGGTGTCCTCTTGCCGTTACGGGTGTGTAGAAATAACCATTTCAGATGGGCTACCCACCGGAGTATAGTCTGGTTCAAAGCTCAGCTTTCCATCCTGCGCAACGCGAAAACGGGTGATGTTATCGCTGCGCTGATTCATGACGTACAGCCAGCGCCCCGCTTTATCGAGCGTCAGGGTGCGCGGGTAATCTCCTCGCGTCCAGACGTCATCCTGCTGGCTCAGCGAGCCATCCGCACTCACGGTAAAATGCCCAATACTGTTGTGCAAACGATTGGCGACGTAGAGCTGCTTACCATCCGCGCTGAGCACCAGCCCCGCGGCAAAGTTGGTGCCTTTATACTCTTTAGGCAGAGAAGAAAGGGTCTGCCCTTCTTTGAGTGTTCCGGTGTCTTTATTCAGCGAATAATAGGTTAGCGTCGACGCTTCTTCGTTAATCAGCCACATGCCATCACCCTGGGGTGTAAACACAAAGTGGCGTGGGCCTGCACCTGGCGAAGAGGCGCTGATAAAGGATGGCGTATTGGGCGTCAATTTGCCTGTGTTCTCGTCAAAGCGGTACTGATAAATGCGGTCCAGCCCAAGGTCCGTGGCAAAGACGAATTTGCCGCTGGGATCGGTAGAAATCATATGGGCATGAGGGCCGTTGTGATCGCTGATGGCAAAGCTGCCCTCCACTGCGGCTTGCGGCTTCGCAGCTCCCGGCTCGCCTTCGTTCTGGTGAGTGTCTGTCGCCATCCCCAGTTTACCGTCTGCCTGTACGGGCAACACAGCGATGGAACCGCTGACGTAATTCGCCACCAGCAAATGCTTACCGGAAGGCGTCAGAGACAGATACACCGGATCGGCACCACCGGAAGCCACCTGGTTAAGTTCGCTCAATTCACCGTTTTTACCAATTCGCAGCGCCTGGACAATCCCTTTTTCCTCTTCGCTGGCCAGATAAAGCGTTTTACCGTCCTGAGAGACCGTCAGTTGCGCGGCGTCCGGGAGCTTGCTCACTAATGTTTTGTTACTGAGCGCACCTGACTGCGGATCGACCGTAAACCGATACACCCCCTCTCCATTAGGATTGTAAGTGCCCACCCAGGCATACTGCGTCTGGGCGACCACGGCGGTGGCCAGTAAAGAAAGTGAAGCGAGCAACACATTACGGATATGCATAGTAACTCCTTGTACGATGTGCATAGAAATGCCCTCCTGACCGCCAGGAGGGTGAAGAACTACTTAACTAACGCTTTCGTCATGGATAACAGTGTGCGAACGTCATCCGGGCGCGTGTCACCGCTGGCGCTATCAATAATCGAACTGTAAATGTGAGGAATGATTTTGCTCACACCCGCGTCCAGCGCGATCTGCAAAATCTCACCGTAGTTTTCCAGATCAATACCGCCGGTCGGCTCCAGCCAGAAGTCATGACGCGCACAGGCTTCCGCTACCGCTTTGTACTCATCACGGCATTTCAGGCCGCCCATCGGGAAGTATTTAATGGAGCTGCCGCCGAAATCTTTCAGCAGGGCAATCGCGGTCTCGACGGGCACAATGCCGTCTGCCGCCTGGCTGCTGAGCGGCCCGGTGGAGATTTTGACCATGCCGACGGTGCCCGTCGGCGACACAAGACCGTTGACCACCGACTCGCTCTGCCCGAGCAGCGCGCGGCTGGTTGCCACACCGGTAAAGACCTGGTTGACGTGCTGCGGCTGCACCTCACGGGAAATCGCGCTGACCATGGCTGATTGATTCGGGTCTCCCGCGCCAAGGCCAACGGAAAGCGCGTTATCAATCAGCGCCGCATACTCACGCATGTCCGCCACCGCAGTTGCCACGTCCGGGTAGTTTTTGGAGAGCACACCGACCAGTACATGCCCCTCCGCCGCTTCATAAATCGCGCGGGCATTGGCTTTGGAGCCTGCCAGCACGTTCAGGCAGACGCGGTCACGGTAAAAATTAGGTGTCAGTTTCATGCGGTGTGCTCCTTGTTCAGTTCTTCGGCAATGCGGCGTGCCACGATGTCCAGTTGCGCAGCGCTGACGCTACGCACATCGGCTTCGATAATCCCTTCATTGGCTTTGTAACCACGGAAGTAAATGGCGTATTCACCCTGTTTCAGCTTCGCCACGAGGTCGCCTGTGCCCACGCCGGTGGTCGCTTCGTCAAATTTAATCTCAGTACGGGCAATGTCGCGCCCGGCGCTGTCCCACACCACGCGGGCAGTGACGCCGCTCAAAGTGTTGAGGGTATCAATGAACGGGGTCATTTTGGCGACCATCTCCGCCCCGCTCTCTTTGGTGGCGGTGAGGTAATGCTCGATGGCGCAGGTCAGGCCCAGAATGCCCTCTTTGCCCACCTTCATGGCACGACCGATTCCGGCCGTCTGGCGTTTCACCCACTCAACGTACTGGGTTTTGCCGATAACCAGCCCGCTGGTTGGCCCTTCGATGGCTTTCGCACCGCTGTAGATAACCAGATCGGCCCCGGCGCGGTAATAGCTCTGCAAATCTTCTTCCGCCGCCGCATCCACAATCAGCGGCAGGTTGTGCTTACGCGCCACGACCGCCGCCTGCTCGACGCTGAGCATGCTTTTTTGCACGCAGTGGTGTGACTTGATGTAGAGGATCGCCGCCGTACGCGGAGAAATCGCCGCCGCCAGCTGGTCGGCAGAACATTCGTTGGCGTAGCCCGCTTCTACCATTTTGCCGCCGCCCAGCGCCACCATGGTGCTCACCGGCGCGCCGAAGTTGACGTTGTGCCCGCGAGGCAGAACGATTTCGTTATTCTCGATCGGCGTGCTGTGCAGGTTTTCCAGCAGCCAGTCGCTGTCTTTTACCAGCACCGCCGCCACTGACTGGGCAATGCCTGCCGAGGCGCAGGAGACGACCGTCGCCCCTTCCACGTCCAGCAGTTTCGCGATGTATTCGCCGGTTTTATTCACCAGGTCTTTCATTTCGAAGTAGTGATTCATGCCGCTCAGCACGGCCTCAACGACTTCCGGGCGCGGCGTGGAAACACCGAGTGCCGTCATACGCCCGGAGGCGTTAATCACTTGCTTTAACTGATATTTCTCATAAATCGAAGGCATGCTCTGCACTCCCTTGTTCGGTCAGATAGCCCTTGCCCGCGCGAATGGCGGCCAGCGGGGTCAGTAACTGGTCAGCCTGCAGGCTGTCATTTTCCGCATCGCGGAAGAGAACCGGCTGGTGGCGAAGGTCAAAAATGGTCAGGTCGGCATCAAAACCCGCTGCCAGACGCCCTTTGTGGCGCAGGCGTAAACCGTCGGCAGCGTGCTCTGTGACGCAGGCAATGACCTGCGGCAGCGACATGCCGATGGCGAGGAATTTGGACATCACTTTCGCCAGCGAATAAACCGGGCCGTTGATGCGGTTGCGGCAATAGATGTCAGAGCTGATGGTCTGCGGCAGAATGCCAAGACCAATGGCCTGCTTCGCCACCGCAAAGCTAAAACTGGCGCTGCCGTGACCCACGTCGAGGCGCACGCCGCGTGCAATCGCTCGCGCGACCGAGGCGCGCAGTTCACCGGACGGCGTCAAAATGCGGTTAGGTTTGCCGTTGTAACAGTGGGTGATGATGTCGCCGGAGGTCAGCAACTCAGCAATCTCATCGAGATTCGGCGGGTTGTTGCCAATGTGCACCATCAGTGGCAGGTCGCCGTTCTCTTTCTGAATCGCTTTGGCGCGTTCCAGCGGGGTAATGCCGTTTTCCCCTACCACGCTGCTGCTCATGCGAGCCTTGAGGCCAACGATAAAGTTCGGGTGGCGCTTCACCGCCTCACGCGCGGCATCGGCGTCAATGTTCGCCATGTTCGCCAGCTCGTTTTGCGCAATCAGGCCCACGCGGGAGATGTTCAGCAGGGCGTAAACGTCGGTCACCGCCTGGCGCGTGATCGTATAGAAATCATCGACGTCGTCGGCACCGGTGCTGCCAGCGTCAATCACCGTGGTCACGCCGGTGGCGATACCGATGCTGTCCGGCTGGTCGTTGTAAATCGGTGAGTTGGGGTAGCAGTGGACGTGGGAGTCAATCCAGCCTGCACTGACGTAGTGATCGCCGCGCAGATCAACGGTTTTGGTCGCCGGGCCGCTAATGTCGCCCAGCGCCGCGATTTTGCCGTCTTTGATGGCGATGTCCGTCACCGTGTCATCGACCAGGCGCGCCTTTCGCAGGAGTAAATCAAACATGCGTCTCTCCAGTGATAACGGGCGCTTACGCGCCCGCTCGGGTCAAAGTGCAATCGGGAAGATAGAGCCCAGCAGCATGGCGCCGAGGATAGCGCCACCGGTAATCGGCTTCTGCCAGATGTAGAACAGCAGTGCCCCCACCAGCGAACCGACACCAATAGGAATGGAGGCGGTCATGGCGCTCAGGATAATCAACGGCCCGAGGAAACGGCCGGAGGCATTACCCGCACCCATCATCACGTCCGCCCCGTAGGTGGAATCGCTCTGGTTGATGGTGAACTTACGCGCCAGGATGATGATGTAGCCAATCGCCAGGCCAATGACCAGGCCGGTTGCCAGCGAGGCCATAAAGTTGGTCACCGGGAACATAATCCCCGCGCCCAGCAGCAGCGCTGGAACCCCAAGACCCACACCGGTCTGAATCGCCCCGCCAATGTCCAGAATCCCCACCAGCGACCCTTCGATAATGCGGGCAAACAGGAAGCTCGCGCCAAACGCCGCCACCGCACCGTAGGCACCGGTATCAATTCCGGCTTTGAGCATCGCCACGAAGGCCACTTCGTTAAACGCGCCAATGCCGTAGAGGTAGTACATGTGCGTCCCGGCAAATACGCCGGAAGAGAGCAGGCCAACGAAAATCGGGAATGACCAGTCGGCGTACCAAAAACCTTTATTCTGTTCCATCGTCGTTCCTTACTTGCCGCTGAGCGAGTTATGGATGAGCTCCAGCCAGTTCGGCGCGCTCAGGTGGAAGGATTCGATCATCTTCAGATCGAAGCCACGGAAGAAGGCACTCAGGACGAACAGGGCCACAATGGCGCTCATCATCACTTTGGTGACGCGATGCCAGCCGCTCTCTTCCACACCTTTACCGATCAGAATACCCAGCACCAGACCCGGTACGGCGTTACCCATGATGAGCTGCGCCGCGCCGCCAAAGACGGTGGCCCAGAAGCCGGATTTTTTACCCGCGTCGATTGCCGCCAGCCAGAAAATCACCGGCATGACGGTGTTCACCAGCAGGTTGGCCGCAGGCACCAGCACTTTCACCGCCGTGACCTGCAAGGCTGCCGGCACGGAAGAGGCCGTCAGGTTGAGGAAGGTCACCACGATCATGCCGATCAGACCGCAGGCAATAGCCATCTTTTTCGGGTCGTGAAGGGTTTCGCCGACGTTGCGGTTTTTCACCATCAAGGCCGCTGCACCCCAGTTCGGGATGATGCGATGGTCAACGTCCTGGGTGAAGGAACCCGCCGCCACGGACGAGGCCCAGGCGTTGAAGAAGAAGCCTAAACCAAAGGAGAAGTGAGAAGCCGGATCCCCTTCGCAGGAGTTCAGCTCGCCGAGTGTACGAAATGCGCCCATCCCTTGGGTGGTCGGCGCATGAAACATGCGTGCAGCCCCAGCGCCCACGCCGACGCCCACAAGGCCGCCGATGATGAGCGATTTTATTAGTATGATTAAGAACATCAGTCTGCCCTTTCAGTAAAAATCAGCGTTGCGTGACGAAATCCACGTTGTCGAGATTGATGGCGGTCACGTTGACGGTAACGTCCAGCTCCACGCTGTACGTACGTCGTTCCCGACGCAGAAAGAGGAACAAAAACGCCTCTTTCCGCGCCGTTTCCTGCGCATGAACAACCTGCACATCCTGTGGCTCAATACGCAGTAAAATATGCGGCGACGCTTTCATCACCGCGGCCTGAACGTGGTTCAGCGCATCGGAGAAGGCGCGTGCTTTCGACTCGCCTTTGCCTTTAACCCTGACCGTGGTGGTGAACTGTTCTTTCATGGTTATGCGCCGTATTTTTTCTGCCACGCCTGCACCAGACGCTCGCCTAATTCTTCTTTATCCATAAAGCCGAAGCCCAGCACCGTGCAGCCTTCGTTAATGGCGGTCACACCCTCTTCTACCGAGCGCATGCCGTATTTGGCTTTATAGCCATATTTGGTCTGAGCGGTGATGGCACCCGCGCCACCGCTGCCGCAAAACGAAATGCCAAAGGTGGCGTTTTCCGCTTTCATCATGTCGCCAAGCTTCATGTCCGCCGCGACACCCGGCACGACCACAGCGCGACCACCGGCTTTTTCCACACCGACCGCCACTTTCTGGCCTTTGCCCAGACGGTCACCAATCACAACGGTAATCTGTTCCATGTTTCGCTCCTTAAAGATTGTCTTTTGCCACTTCGAAGTGCACCGACAGCAGCCAGGCTTCTTCTTCCGGAAGATTGCCAAATGCCGCCACGACTTCGCGGGCCAATGCCATTGATTCTGTTGAGATTTCATCAAACAAGTCAGCGTCCACTTCCGGCAACGGCTCGCCGGTCACCGACCGGTGCGCCATCGCGCGAACGTGAGAGGTCAGCATTTGTTGCTGCACCGCATTGGGCGCAATGTTGTGATGACTCAACAAGGTGTACACCTGCGTCAGCATGCGTTCGGCCAGGGTTGCCGTAAGCTGCGCCCCGTCTCCAGCGTCGTTCATTACCGCTCCGTTATTCACTCGTCTTACCCCGTTAATGGCCTGGAATAAAACTAACGTCGCGAGTCAGGAGTTTGTAGCGAGGAGTTTTCCACTTCGAAGTGGAAAGGCGGAAGGCTTTAGTGATCTGCGCCACATAAATGGGCGCTTCGGGGAGGTTTGCCCGTGTGGCGGTCACATCTTTGCGTAAAAGATGCGGAAAAAGACCCGGAAATGAGCATAAAAAAACGCAGAGTCAGGAGGGAAAAGTGTGAAGTGATAAGGGTTTCTTATGTGAAGCGTCTTAGCCATTCCTGGCTGGGCCTATAACGCCCCACCCTCCTGGCGCAGGGCGTTAAGAAAGAAATCGATAAAAGACGACACTGCCGGAAGCGGCGGCCTGACCGGTAAACGCAGCAAATGCATCATGCGCGCCGGGGGCAAATAGTCCGGTAGCACCTGGCAAAGCCTGCCGTCGTCAATGTCTTTCTGTAGCGTCAGGGTGGAGTGCAGCACAATCCCCAGCCCGGAGAGTGCCGACTGGCGAATCGCCTCACCGGAATCCACCATCAACCGGGGCGTGACAGGAACATCATGCTGACCGTCTGGCCCTTCCAGATGCCAGCGATTGTCCGAGCGCCACTGGCTGAAGCTGATGCAGTGGTGATGCTGTAATTCATCAGGCGTGGACGGTACGCCGTGGCGTTGCAGGTATGCGGGCGAAGCAGCGAGCAGCATGCGATACGGCGGGAGCGGCAGGGCAATCATACCGTCATCATTGATGTTGCCAATCCTCACCGCCAGTTGAAAGCGCTCTTCAATCAGATCCACCTTGCGGTCACTCAGCACCATTTCTGCATCCACACCGGGGTGCTGCTGCAAAAAACGGGAGAGGATTGGCGTCAACACGTGGTGCCCCCAGGTGACGGGGGCGCTGATGCGCAGCATGCCCGTCACGCTGTCGTTGAGGTGGTTTGCCAGCCCATCCGCTTCACGCACGGTCGCCAGAATTTGTAGCCCGTACTGGTAAAAGCGCTGACCCGCCTCCGTTAATCCCTGCCGCCGGGTAGTGCGGTGAATCAGCTGGCAGCCGGTGCGCTTTTCCAGCTCGCGCACGTGCTTACCGACCATCGCGGGCGTAATACCCAGTTCGTCCGCCGCCGCCGTAAAGCTGCCGCTGGTCACCGTGCGAACAAAGGATTCAACACATTTGATGTAGTCCATTCACGCCTCGATTCTAAACTTTGACTATCAAATCATGATAACAAAGTGCGCTTTATCCGCAGCAAAGGTGCAGGAATAATGATCTCATTTCTTTCTATTAGGTCACTTTATTATGCAATCACTGGTATTCGAACAATTTGGTTCTGCCGATGTGTTGTTTATGCGCGACAGCGCCACGCCCGCACCAGGAGAGGGGGAGATCCTCGTTGAACTCGCAGCTGCTGGGCTAAATTTTGCCGATGTCTATCGCAGGCAGGGGCGCTACCCGCTTGCCGGAAATGCCCCCTGGACGGCGGGCTATGAAGGCGCCGGGCGCGTGGTGCAGGTGGGCGCGGGTGTGAGCGGCTGGCAGCCGGGGGATCGTATCGGCTTTACCGATGTGCCCCTGGCCCATGCCAGCCATGTTCGGGTTCCGCAAACCCATGCCATTCACCTGCCCAACTGGCTGAGCGAAAAACACGCCGCCGCCGTGCTGTTGCAGGGGCTGACCGCTGATTACCTGATTCACGATGTCCTGCCGGTGTTGCCAGGGATGCGGGTTGCCGTGCTGGCTGCGGCGGGCGGCGTGGGACGCCTGCTCACTCAAATGTTGGTTCACCGGGGAGTGCAGGTGATCGCCGTGGCCTCAAGCCAGGAAAAACAGCAAATCTGCCTGGCCCACGGGGCACAAACGGCGGTGGGCTACGACGACTGGCAAGCCCATGCTGCAGCCTGTGATATTGTTTTTGACTCTGTCGGCAGCACCCTGCTGCAAAGCCTGGAGGCGCTGAAAGATGGCGGTCGGGTGGTGCTGTTTGGCATGTCAGGTGGCAAAATCCCGGCGGTGGACCCGGCTGATTTTCTGCTGAAGTCGTCCGGTGTTCTGGGGGCAGATTTGTGGACCTATTTAACCTCGCAGGCTGAGCGGCAGCTGCGGGCGGATCGCCTGTTTGGGCTTATCAAAGACGGGCATGTTTCCCTGCCAGCGATGACCGAATTTCCACTGAGCGAAGGGGAGAAAGCGCACAGCTTGCTGGAGAACCGGGCATTTAGCGGGAAAATCGTGCTGATTCCCTAAGAGAGAAAAGCGGGGCAAATACCCCGCTTCAGCAGATTTAGCGGAACTTCTTGTGGTTGGCGTTGCGGGTGGCTTTAAACTCTTCCGCCGCCGCTTTCGCTTCTTTCACTTTGCCTTCATTAGCCAGTTTGAGTGCGCCGTCAATCTGACCAATCAGCGTCTCCATCCCCTGATGATAATCTTTCATCTCAGGGCTGTCCGGCGCTTTGCCTTCCAGCTTCGGTGGGGTCGCTTTCTGCGCATCCACGGCTGCGGTGCGCATTTTGGTTAAAGCATCTTTGATGGTTGCCGCGTCATCCGCTTTTTCAACCACTTTCAGGTTTTCATTGAGGGTATCCATGTCCTCGCCAAGATCGGCGGCAAATACCTGCGCCGAACCAAGGACAAGGGTAGAGACAGCTAACATCGCCAGCAGTTTTTTCCGCATTGCTCACTTCCTTTTTTTATTATTAAAAAAAGCGATACCCGAAGTATGACGGGCATTACTGGCCGGCGATTTTCATCTCCGGCAACAACACTGAACCACACTGAATATTGCTACGTGTTTCGATATCGTCAGCAATCGTAACGATATTACTCCACATATCTTTCAGATTTCCTGCAATGGTAATTTCGCTCACCGGGTACTGAATCTCCCCGTTTTCGACCCAGAAACCCGCCGCACCACGGGAGTAATCCCCGGTAATGCCGCTCACGCCCTGCCCCATCAGTTCGGTCACCACAAGGCCGGTTCCCATCTGTTTAAGCAGTTGATCAAAGCCTAAACCGCGGCCTTTGATGCGCCAGTTGTGAATACCGCCCGCGTGCCCGGTGCTTTTCAGCCCCAGCTTGCGTGCAGAGTAATTGGTAAGGAGCCACTGGGTCAGCACGCCATCTTTGATGATGTCACGGCGCTCGGTGCGCACCCCTTCGCTGTCGAATGGCGTGGAGGCCAGCCCTTTGAGCAGATGCGGGTGCTCTTCAATGGTCAGCCACTCAGGCAGGATTTGTTTGCCCAAGTGATCGAGCAGGAAGGTGGATTTACGGTACACCGCACCACCAGCAATCGCACCGACCAGATGACCAAAGAGGCCCGTCGCCACTTCATTGGCAAAAATCACCGGGGCTTTCATGGTCGACAGTTTACGCGGGGCCAGGCGAGACAAAGTGCGGCGTGCACACTCTTCACCCACCCATTCAGGGCTTTGCAGGTCGTGAATATCACGACCAATGGTGTAGGCGTAATCGCGTTCCATGTCGCCATTTTCTTCGGCAATCACGCAGCTTGAAAGAGAATGGCGGGTGGAGGCATAGCCCTGCAGCATGCCGTGGCTGTTACCGAAGACTTTGATGCCATAGTGGCTGTTGAAGCTGCCACCTTCGGTATTGTTGATGCGTTTGTCTGCCTGTAACGCGGCCTGCTCGGCACGGGCGGCAAGCTCAATGGCTTCATCCGGGGAGACTTCCGCCGGGTGGAACAGATCCAGATCCGGTGCCTCAAAAGCCAGCAACTCTTTTTCTGCGACACCCGCATACGGGTCCGGCGAGGTATAGCGGGCAATGTCCAGCGCCGCCTGCACCGTGCGGGCAATGGCATCCGGGCTTAAATCGGTCGATGAAGCACTGCCTTTGCGGTTTTGATGATAAACCGTGATGCCCAGCGCACCGTCACTGTTGAACTCGACGTTCTCCACTTCACCATAGCGCGTACTGACGCTAATCCCGGTGGTCTTGCTGACGGCCACTTCCGCACCGTCTGAATGTGCAGACGCCAGTTCCAGCGCGGTAGAAACCGCCTCTTCCAGTGCTTTACGTTGTTGTGCAACTTGTGTGATTACTTTCATCGCCAATGCCATAATTAAAGGAGAGATAATTTGAAGTCTAACAGAGAACCGTTTTTCAGTGCGCACCTTAACTGGTAACATTAGCCTCTTTTTTAAGGAGCCATAGATGACAAAGCAGCCCGAAGACTGGCTCGACGACGTTCCCGGTGACGACATCGAGGACGAAGATGATGAGATAATCTGGGTCAGTAAGAGTGAAATTAAGCGCGATGCCGAAGAGTTAAAACAGCTGGGCCTGGAAATGGTTGAGCTTGGCAAAAACGCGCTCGATAAAATCCCGCTGGACCCGGACCTGCGCGCCGCGATTGAACTCGCCCAGCGCATCAAGAAAGAAGGCCGCCGACGCCAGCTGCAGCTGATTGGTAAAATGTTGCGCCAGCGCGACGTAGAGCCAATTCGCCAGGCGCTGGATAAGCTGAAAAACCGCCATAACCAACAGGTGGCGCTTTTCCACAAACTGGAACAGATCCGCGATCGTCTGATTGAAAATGGCGACGATGCGTTGGCAGAAGTGATGAACCTGTGGCCTGACGCTGACCGTCAGCAGCTGCGTTCGCTTATCCGTAACGCCAAAAAAGAGAAAGAAGGCAATAAACCGCCGAAATCCTCTCGTTTGATTTTCCAGTATCTGCGCGAGCTGGCAGAAGGTCAGGAATAATCCCCCTTCTCAGGTGTGCGGACTCACCCTCCGCACATCGCTTTTGTTTTCACATTTCCTCATACCTCTCTCCCCTAAGCGCAAAACCCCACCAAAAAAGTGTACGCGGTACATAAAACATCTTTACCCAGGTACCGGGTACACTTAGAATGAAAAAAAGTATTACGCTACTATCAGGGATGAGGATGGTAACTTTTATTGAACTACTGGGTTTTAGCAAACAGCGACAGATACTCTTGCCAGACGACGAATTCCAGGCATTTCAGGAACGATTAATAGAAGATCCTGAAGCCGGAGATACGATTGCAGGCACAGGCGGATTCAGAAAGATTCGCTGGTGCCGCCAGGGCATGGGAAAGCGTGGTGGTATTAGAGTGATTTACTATAACGTCATGCTAAAGGGACGGATTTATCTGGCACTGGTTTATCCCAAAAATGAACTCGATGATTTAACAGACGAACAAAAGAAAGCGCTGAAAAAATTATCCGATATGTTGATATAACGCTGAAGTACTGAGCCCCTCCAGTCAACAAGCCGGACGCAACGTCAACGAAAGCGATGAGAGAACAATGAAAGACGAATTATTTGCCGATCTGCTGGCCAGTGCAGAAGAGATGGTGAGGATTGAAAAGGGTGAACAAACACCAGCACCGGAGCATGTTCATACGTTTAGCGACATCGACGTTAAAGCGATTCGTGAAGCGACAGGGTTAAAACAGCAAGACTTTGCCGCAGCCGTAGGTGTCAGCTATGACCTGGTAAAAAGCTGGGAGTTAAAACGCCGTCAGCCTACCGGCGCGCCAAGAAAACTGCTTTTACTCTTGCAGGCCAATCCCTCTGTCATTAATCAGCTAAAAGCCATTTAAAAATCTACCGCGTCAGTCAGTACGGACGGCGCGGTAATCCCTGCTCAACAGCCCTATTTCAAAAAACTGCGCATCGCCAGAATGATGTCCTCGGCATTATGGGCAACGTCCTGCTGCGCAAGACCGGCCACCTCGCTGCGCACACTCAGCTCAAGAATTTCACGCATTATGGCTTTCAGCGCGCCGTTGACGGCGGACAGCTGCTGCAAAGTGCCTGCATAAGGCATCGGGCTGACCAGCAAACCTTCCACTGACGCCAGTTGCCCTTTAAGTTTGTTGAACCTGACCTGAAGTTTGTGCTGCTCCGACGGCGTGAGACTCAGTTTTTTCTCTTTCATCATGGCCTCTCCGATGATGGCGTGTGTTGCTCCCTGATGCATAATATGTATTATGTTATAACATAACAATTTCAGGATCGAGAACGTGTTCATCAGAAAAATAGTATTGCTGTCTGCCCTTTTGGGCTTTACGCAGGCGGGTTTTGCGGCTGAGGCGTATCCGCTCACGGTGGAAAACTGTGGGGTCAAAGAGACCTTCACGCAGGCCCCTCGGCGGGTGGTGACGGTTGGGCAGCATGAAACAGAACTGCTGCTGGCGTTGGGGCTTGAGAAGAAAATCAGTGCGACATCGGTATGGTTTGGCCCCTTACCTGCGGCGCTGGCGGAACAGGGCAAAGGTTTGAAAAAGATAGCGGATAACGCCCCTTCTTTTGAAGCGGTCACCGCGCAAAATCCAGACCTGGTGCTGGCCCAGTATCACTGGCATATCGGGCCGCAGGGCGAAACGGGCACCCGCGAACAGTTTGCTTCCCTGGGTATTCCGACCTGGATCTCTCCTGCCGACTGTATCGGCAAAAGCGTCACCGACACCTCTAACAGCGACGGCGCGCGCAGCACGCCATTTACCATTGCGGAAATAGAACGTGAAGTTACTGAACTGGCAGCCATTTTCGATGTACCGCTGCAGGGTGAAAATCTCAACCAGGCGCTGGCGCAACGGATTAAGAAAGCGCAGGAACGCGTGACAGCCCAGCATAATAAGCCGCTGAAAGTGGTGTTCTGGTTCTCCAGCAGCCGTCTGAAAGGCGACCCCTGGGTGGCGGGTAACGCTGGCGCACCGGGCTGGATAGGTCACACGCTTGGGCTGAGCAATATCATCGACTCCCGTGATGAATGGCCTGCCGTGACCTGGGAACATATTGCCCAGGCGCAGCCGGATATCATCGTGATTGCCGAAATGTCCCGTCGGCTGTACCCGGCCGATGATGTGGCCGTGAAGACCGCATTTTTGCATGACGATCCGGTCACCCGGGACATTCCGGCGGTGAAAAACGGCCACATTATCGTCGTACCCGCCATGTCGCTGAACCCCTCGTTGCGTAACGTCGATGCGGTCGAGATCATCAGCGAAAAATTAGCGGCGTTCCGGGCGAAGCCATGAGTCTTCTCTGCACCCGCTTGCCCTTCACGCTGCCGAGCCTGCGTCACCGCAGCCTGCTGGCGCTCGGGCTGCTGGCCCTGCCCCTGATGCTGGTCTTCGCGGCAACCGTCGGGGATATGCCGGTCTCTTATGTCAGTGCCGGTAAGGCCATCCTCAACGGACTGGGGCTGGGCACCTATACCCTGCCACCGGTGGAAGAGGGCATTGTCTGGCAGTACCGAATGAGCCGCGCCCTGATGGCGGCCTGCAGCGGAGGGGGACTGGCGCTGTGTGGCCTGGTCATGCAGGCGATTTTGCGTAACCCACTGGCGGAGCCCTACTTGTTGGGCATTTCGTCCGGTGCCTCACTGGGTGCCGTCTGCGTGATGCTGCTGGGGATAGGCGGCAGCACGCTGGGCATCAGCAGCGGTGCGTTTATCGGCGCGTGCTGTGCCTTTGTGCTGATTATGCTCATCACCCACGGCATGACCGACAGCCCGCCACGCATACTGCTGGCGGGCATCGCCGGCACCCAGCTCTTTAACGCCATGACCGCGTACATCGTCAGCACATCTGCCAATGCCGAACAGTCGCGCAGCGTGATGTTCTGGCTACTGGGTAGCCTGAGCGGCGTGCGCTGGCCGGACGCCCTCCTGGCGCTGGCGGTGGTGGCCCTCGGTTTTCTGGTGATCTTCACCTTTTCACGTGCGCTGGATACCTTCACCTTTGGCGATGAGGTCTCAACCACACTCGGTGTGCCGGTCACCCTGGTGCGGATGGTGCTGCTGCTTACCTGCGCGCTGGTGACGGCGGTGATGGTCAGCACCATTGGCGCGGTAGGCTTCGTTGGGCTGGTTATCCCCCACGTCACGCGCATGCTGTGTGGCCCCGGCCATCGCCGTTCAATTCCGCTGACCTTCCTGGTCGGCAGTCACTTTATGATCCTCGCCGATGTGGTCTCCCGCACGATCATCACCCATCAGGTGCTGCCCATTGGGGTGGTCACCGCACTCGTGGGCGCACCGGCGTTTGTGGTTCTGCTTTATCGCAGCCGGGAGAACAGAGAATGACGATTTCCGTCACTGGATTAGCGCTGACCCTGCAATCCCGGCCAGTGCTGCAAGGCATCAGTCTTGAGCTGGCCACCGGCGAAATCGTCGGGGTACTGGGGCCAAACGGCTCGGGAAAATCGACGCTACTGCGCTGCATGGCCGGGTTGTTCCCCCGTCATGCACGCGATGTCCGCATTGAAGGTATCCCGCTCAGCGAGATATCGTTACGTGACCGGGCGAAGCGGCTGGCGTTTGTACCCCAGCACGCTGAAGTTGATGACTGTCTTACCGTCGGGCAGATCGTCCGTCTGGGCCGCACGCCCCATCGCCGGGGCCTGTTAGGCTGGAACAGGGCTGATGACAGCGCTGTGGAGGAGGCCATCCGGCTGATGACGCTCTCCGGCCTGCGCCAGCGCCGCTGGCGGCAGCTTTCTGGCGGTGAACGCCAGCGCACCCAGATAGCCCGCGCGCTGGCCCAGCAGCCGCAGTTGCTGATCCTCGATGAACCGACCAATCACCTGGATATTGAGCACCAGCTGGAGCTGATGACGCTAATTACCCGGCTGCCCATCACGGTGGTTGTCGCCCTACATGACCTCAACCTTGCCGCCAACTATTGCCAGCGCCTGGTGTTGCTGAACAACGGAAAAGTGGTCGCCAACGGCCCACCGGAGGCGGTGCTGACGCCGGGTCTTATCGAGCAGACCTGGCGGGTGAAAGCACAGGTGATAAAGGAAGAAGCGTCGTTGAACATCCGCTATGCCATGCGGTCATCCCCCTCGCCTTTTCCGCACTTATGTTGATGATTTTACAGTCACCAATAAGCTGAATCGTTAAAGCTATTGCCGTTACATTTCACAATTATTTTGTATGCAATCGACTCATTGCATTGATAAAAGCGATCAAAAGCCAATTTTTGATCGCTTTATTGCGCTTTATTACGTCAGATGAAACGGATCACATTTTTCATCGTCAGCAATTATTAGATTTCAGGGGCTATAAACATAATCGATTCAGCAAAAAGGAATAAATAATGAAGAAGACCCTGGTGTTCTCTACCCTTGCACTGCTTATCTCCGGCAACGTCTGCGCAAAAACCTGGTTGCTGACCAGTGCTGAAAGCGGCATAGAGCAAGGAAACTGGCAGGTCACCAGCCAGCAGCTGAACATTAAAGATAAGACGTTCAGCATTGAGCAAAAAGTTCTGCATGGCGGCAAGCAGGAAGGCAGCAAAATCATCACTCTGACCAGCCAGAACGGTCTTACCATCACCCTTAGCCCGACCCGCGGCATGAATTTACTCCGCGTCGAAGGTTTTGGCGTGCGCATGGGCTGGGATTCACCGGTGAAAGAGGTGGTGAACCCGGCGTATATCAATCTGGAAAGTCGCAATGGCCTCGGCTGGCTGGATGGATTCAATGAGATGCTGGTGCGTTGCGGCTACGAATGGACCGGTCACCCGGTGACGGCAGACGGGCAGATCTACACGCTGCACGGCAAAGTGGGTAACACCCCGGCGTCTCAGGTTTCCGTCGACGTGAGCGAAAAAGCACCGTATGAAATCCGCATCCGTGGCCTGGTCAAAGAGAGCACCTTCAAAAAGGCCGATCTGCAAACCACCATGGAGTTGAGCTACATCCCTGGCAGCAACAGCTTTACGCTACACGATGTGCTGACCAACCATGCGGATTACGCTCATGATTATCAGATTATCTACCACAGCAACTTCGGCACCCCGATTCTGGAAGAGGGGGCCCGCTTTATCGCCCCGGTCGAAAGCGTCAGCCCATTCAACGATTACGCCAAAGCCGGCCTGAAAGCGTGGCAAACCTACAGCGGCCCGACCAAAGGCTTTGACGAAATGGTGTTTAACCTCAAACCGCTCGCCGATGCCAGCAAACAAACCGTTGCAGCCGTCATCAACAAAGCGGGCGATAAAGGGGCGGCCATCAGCTTCAACACCCAACAGTTGCCGGTGCTGACGCTGTGGAAAAACACCGACACCCTGAAACAAGGCTATGTCACCGGTATTGAACCGGGCACCAGCTACGCCTACCCGGTCACCATTGAGCGCGAACAAAAACGCGTGAAGAAACTGGAACCCGGCCAGAGCACCCGCTTTGACCTGACGTACACCCTGCTGCATAACGCAGGCCAGGTGCAGGAAGTGGAAAAACGCGTCGCGGATATTCAGGGCAGCAAAACACAGCAGGTGATTGAGACGCCGATCGCCAAAGAGTAAGCATAAAAAAACCGCGCCATTCCCATCAGATGGCGCGGTTTATGTTTTTTACGGCTAAAGCTTACTCGGCGGCTTCGGCTTTCTTCGCCAGACCGTCCAGCAGTTTCTGATGGATACCACCAAAACCACCGTTGCTCATCACCAGAATATGATCGCCCGGCAGAGCAGTTTTGAGGATCATATCGGCCAGCGCGTCTACGTCGCCGCTCCAGTGAGCAGGCTGTACGCAGGCGTCAGCCACTTCAGCAACCTGCCACGGAATGTGCTGCGGCTGAAGCAGGAAGACTTCATCTGCGCGGCCCAGAGACGGCGCCAGATCGTCTTTGCTGTGGCCCATTTTCATGGTGTTGGAGCGTGGTTCCAGTACCGCGATGATACGCGCGGTGCCGCCCACTTTGCTGCGCAGTGCCGCGAGGGTCGCCAGAATGGCCGTTGGATGATGAGCAAAATCGTCGTAGACCTTCACGCCATTCGCCTCGCCACGTAACTCCAGGCGGCGACGCGCGTTAATAAAGGTGCCCAGCGCATCGGCGGCGTCTTTCGGTGCCACACCCACATGACGGGCAGCGGCAATCGCCATCAGACCGTTATGCATATTGTGTTCACCCACCAGGCCCCATTTCACCTGACCGACCACTTCGCCATCCAGCAGTACTTCCCACTCAGAGGCATCGGTCGTCAGCTTTTTCGCCAGCCAGTGGCCTTGTTCGCCCACCAGCTCCTGCTCACTCCAGCAGCCCATCGCCAGCGTTTGCTTCAGGTTGATGTCGTTTTCCGGCCAGATAATCTTGCCCTGCCCCGGCACGATGCGCACCAGGTGGTGGAACTGTTTCTGAATCGCTTTCAGATCGTCAAAAATATCCGCGTGATCGAACTCAAGGTTGTTGAGCACAAGCGTACGCGGGCAGTAGTGAACAAACTTGGAGCGCTTATCAAAGAAGGCGCAGTCATATTCGTCTGCTTCGATAACAAAGAACGGGCTTTCACCCAGACGCGCAGAAACCTCGAAATTCCCCGGTACGCCGCCAATCACAAAGCCAGGCTTGTAGCCGCACACTTCAAGGATCCAGGTTGCCATCCCGGCGGTGGTGGTTTTGCCGTGGGTGCCGGCAATGGCCAGTACCCAGCGGTCACACAGTACGAAATCATGCAGCCACTGCGGGCCAGACATAAACGGAATGTTTCTCTCCAGCACCGCTTCAACGCACGGGTTTCCACGCGTCATGGCGTTGCCGATGATCACCAGATCCGGCACGTCATCGAGCTGGCTGGCATCATAGCCCTGAATAAGTTCAATCCCTTGCTTCTCAAGCAGGGTGCTCATCGGGGGATACACATTGGCGTCCGAACCCGTTACTTCATGACCCAGGGTCCGCGCCAGCAACGCCAGCCCGCCCATGAAGGTGCCACAAATTCCCAATATATGAATGCGCATTCGTCTCTTTCCTTCTTATCTTCGGCGCACATTTTACCCTCATGTTTCACGTGACGGAAATGCATTTCAGGATAATCCGCATCCTGCTGGCGCGATTCACCTGTGCGCGAACATTTGAATCTTTGTTAAGATTGTTGAGGTCACATTACTCCACATAATATGTAGGGACAGGGTATGAAAACGTTAGGTGAATTTATTGTTGAGAAACAGCATGAGTTTTCTCACGCTACCGGTGAGTTAACCGCGCTGCTGTCAGCAATAAAACTGGGTGCCAAGATCATCCATCGCGATATCAACAAAGCCGGTCTGGTTGATATCCTGGGTGCCAGCGGTGCTGAGAACGTGCAGGGCGAGGTGCAGCAAAAACTCGACCTGTTCGCGAATGAAAAACTAAAAGCCGCGCTGCGCGCACGTGATATTGTCGCCGGGATCGCCTCAGAAGAAGAAGACGAAATTGTGGTCTTCGAAGGTTGTGAGCACGCGAAATACGTTGTGCTGATGGACCCGCTGGATGGCTCCAGCAACATCGATGTGAACGTTTCTGTCGGGACGATTTTCTCTATCTATCGCCGTGTTACCCCTGTCGGCACCCCCGTCACCGAAGAAGACTTTCTGCAACCGGGCAGCCAGCAGGTTGCCGCCGGTTATGTGGTCTACGGTTCGTCCACCATGCTGGTGTACACCACCGGCTGCGGCGTCCACGCCTTCACCTACGACCCGTCTCTGGGTGTGTTCTGCCTCTGCCAGGAGCGTATGCGCTTCCCGGAAAAAGGCACGACTTACTCCATTAACGAAGGCAACTACATCAAATTCCCGCTGGGCGTGAAGAAGTATCTCAAGTTCTGTCAGGAAGAAGACAAGTCAACCCAGCGCCCTTACACCACGCGCTACATTGGCTCACTGGTGGCGGATTTCCACCGTAACCTGCTCAAAGGCGGTATTTATCTCTACCCAAGCACCGCAAGCCACCCGGAAGGGAAACTGCGTCTGCTGTATGAGTGCAACCCGATGGCGTTCCTGGCGGAACAGGCTGGCGGTAAAGCGAGTGACGGTAAAGACCGTATTCTGGATATCGTGCCGCAAAGTCTGCACCAGCGCCGCCCGTTCTTCGTGGGCAACGAGCACATGGTGGATGATGTAGAACGTCTGATCCGTGAATTCCCGGACGCGTAAGTGATGTGTGCCCTCTCCCTTTCGGGCGGAGGGATCCCCACAAAATAATACGGGCACGGAAAGTCCCCTCTCCTCTTTGGGGAGAGGGTTAGGGTGAGGGGGAACATGCGACTGCGATGGTCATTCCGTTCACCTTATGTTCCTTGCTTCTCTGTCATTCCAGAACCCGTGAACGTGCCAGGGCGGCTCACCGCCACCGCCCTGGCGACCCGGGCTCCCGGCCAGGAAAATCGCCGCTGACGCGGTCCACTCAGCGTATGCCTTCAGGCTTATCGGGGACGGGCGGATGAAACGTCCCTGTAAAACCGCCCTCGCCGCGCATCCATGCGCGTCGCCCCGGCCTTACGGATACGCTTCGTCGATTTTCAGCCGGACCCAGCCATCGCTTTAACTGTTGTGTTCTCATTGCGCAGCATTATCGCTGCAAAACGTAATATTACAGGGGATTCCTCAGCCCTCTCGGAGAGAGGGTTTTAGCCGTTTAAGCGCTTTGCAAACGGAAAGAGGCCATCGCCTCAAGCAGTTCACGGGACTGCTCTTCCAGCGAACGGGTTGCCGCTGAAGACTGCTGTACCAGCGCGGCGTTCTGCTGTGCCGTCTCATCCATCTGACTGACCGCGATATTCACCTGCTCAATACCCCGGCTCTGTTCCTGCGACGCGCTGGCAATTTCACGCATCAATCGGGTCATCCGCATGACTTCAGAAGCAATTTCATCCATGGTCTCGCCCGCCTGCATTGCCAGGTCACTGCCTTCTGAGACCTGCGCCTGAGAGCTGCTGATCAGCTGACGGATCTCTTTGGCCGCATCGCCGCTGCGGCTTGCCAGGTTACGCACTTCACCGGCCACCACCGCGAAACCACGGCCCTGCTCGCCCGCACGGGCAGCTTCCACGGCGGCGTTCAGCGCCAGGATATTGGTCTGGAAAGCGATACTGTCGATCATGCTGAGGATGTCGGCAATGCGGCTGGAGCTGTCGGAAATGTCACGCATCTTCTCAATCACGTAGCAGACCATTTCACTGCCGCGATCGGCGGTGTCGGAGACAGATTTTGCCAGCTGATGCGCCTGATCGGCGTTATCAGCGTTCTGTTTCACCGTCGCGGTGATCTCTTCCATGCTGGCCGCGGTTTGTTCCAGCGACGTCGCCGTAGATTCCGTGCGCTGCGCCAGGTCGACGTTACCCAGAGAAAGCTCACGGCTACCGGTATCAATCTGCGCGCTGGCATCGCGCACGCGGGTCACGGAGCCAATCAGTGAATAGCGCATGTTCTCAATCGCCGTGTTCAGGCGGTTAAACTCTTTGCTTGCAGTGTGAGCGCTTACTTCGGTCAGATTTCCCGCCGCAACATGCTCAAGCTGGCTGATAGACGCATCCAGCGGTTTAAGCAGCATATGGCGCAGCGCCAGCCAGGCCAGCACAATCACCCCGGCGGCAATCAGCGCCACCACCACAATCAGCATCATCACGAAGTTCTTGCTCGACTGAACGGAATCTACTTCCGCCTTGCCGCGCGCTTCGCCCCAGGCCTGGAACGCCTGCATATCGGTATCGAACTGACGCGAAATGGGGATGAGTTTGTTTTCCAGCAGATCGTAATAGTCGTCAGCGCTTTGCGCTTTTAACGCGGCCTGCATCGGTTTGATGCCCTGGGCCACGTAATCCGCGTAGCTTTTGGAGACCTGAGCCAGCAGTGCCGTCCCTTTCTCGTCATCCACGCCGCCTTTGATCACGCTGTCGAGCGCCTTCTGCCCTTTGTCGATCTCGTCATTAATGTTTTTAACTGACTTCTCCGCGTCCGCCAGCAGACCGACTTCCATCATGCGCACCGCCTGTCCCGACTCGTTACGCGCACGCAAAATTCGCGTGTAGCCTTCGTTGAGGCGCGCCATTTTCTCCCCCTGCAGCACGCTGACGCGCTCCAGTGAAGAGGAACTTTTACTGAGGGCATAAATCCCCATGCCGCTGACCAGCAGCAGGAGAAAGGTCATCACGGCGAGGAGGGACAGCAAGCCGGTGCGGAGCGAGAGCGTTCTGAGCATGATAGTTTTTCCGGTAACAGAGATTCTTTCAGGCGTAAATTAAGCCTCATTGGCAGGTTATCGTCCGCCACCGGAAAAACTTTAGCTCTTTTTAATTATTTCAAGGTGTTATTGCTTTGTTGCCACCGTGCTAACGCGTGTAACAGGTGAGCTTTGGCGGTTCTCCCAAAGTACGGTAAGGCCACGTTGCAACGCGATAAAAATAAACAACAGAATGCCGATGGCGATTTTCGTCCACCAGGAGCTGAGCGTGCCGTCGAAGTTGATATAGGTCTGAATCAGCCCCTGAATCGCCACGCCAAACAGCGTGCCGAGCACGGTACCGACACCACCGCTCAGCAGCGTGCCGCCGATCACCACCGAAGCAATCGCATCCAGTTCAACCCCCACACCTGCCAGCGCATAGCCCGCCTGGGTATAAACAGAGAAGACAATGCCCGCCAGCGTCGCAAGCCCGGTCGAGAGCATATAGATGCGAATAGTGGTGCTGCGGGTGGAGATCCCCATCAGGTTGGCAGAGGTGGCGCTGCCGCCAATGGCATACACCTCATTGCCGAAGCGGGTGCGGTGGGCGAGAAAAATGCCAATCACCACGACGCCCAGCATCAATAGCCCCATCGCACTTAAACGACCACCGCCCGGAATCAGCCAGGACAGGCTGGACAAGCTGTCGTAGACCGGGTGGTTAATCGGAATGGATTCTTCGGAAAGCAGGTAGCTTACGCCGCGCAGGAAGAACATCCCGGCAAGCGTAATGATAAAGGCGGGGATTTTCAGCGCGTCGATGAGCAGCCCCATAAACGCCCCGAAGGCGCAGCCCATCACCAGCACCAGCGGAAAGGCTAACAGGGGCGAAATGCCCCAGAAGCCGATCGCTTTGGCTAAAAACACCCCGGTGAAGGCAATAACTGAACCGACGGAGAGATCAATCCCGCCGGAGAGGATCACAAAGGTCATGCCGACGGCGATAATCCCCAGAAAGGCGTTATCGGTCAGGATGTTGCAAATCACTCTTGTGGAGGCAAAGCCGGGAAACTGCGTCAGGCAGTAGAGATACCCCAGCACAAAGACGCCGAGGGTGATCATCAGCGGCAGGTTACGTTTTATCATGCCCGCTCTCTCCTTTTAATCAGTGCGATAAAGCGCGGCGACTGAACAATCAGCACGCACAACACCACCACCGCTTTTACCACCTGGTTCAGCTCCGGCTGGAAGCCCGAGAGCAAAATCCCCGTGTTCATCCCCTGGATAATCAGTGCACCAATCACCGACAGCACCAGGTTAAAACGCCCGCCCATCAGCGAGGCCCCGCCAATCACCACCGCCAGAATGGCATCCAGCTCCAGCCACAATCCGGCGTTGTTGGCATCCGCGCCGCGAATATCCGCCGCCACAATCACCCCAGCGATAGCGGCGCAGATACCGCTCAGCACGTAGGTCAGCATCACCACCACGCGGGTGTTCACCCCGGCATTTTTCGCCGCGCGGATGTTGATCCCCACCGCTTCTATAAACATCCCCAGCGCGGTTTTACGGGTGAAGAGCCAGAAGAGAATGAGCGTCACCAGCGCAATAATGACCGGCGTCGGGAACAGTAACAGCTTGCCGCTGCCGATCCACGCCAGATCCGGGGCGGTAAAGGTAACGATCTGCCCGGAGGTGATGAGCTGCGCCACGCCGCGCCCGGCCACCATCAGAATGAGCGTGGCAACAAAGGGCTGAATTTTAAGTATGGCGACCAGCACCCCGTTCCACAGGCCGGCCAGTACGCCGGTGCCCAATGCTGCGAGCAGCACCAGCGGCAAACCGTACCCGGCAACGGTCATTGACGCCGCCGTTGCGCCAGAAATCGCCATGATCGCACCCACCGACAGATCGATGCCGCCGGTGGCGATCACCAGCGTCATACCAATCGCCAGCAGGGCGACGGGGGCGGCACGGTTGAGGATGTCTATGGGGCTGCCGAAGAAGCGCCCGTCCTGCAACACCACCTGAAAAAAGTGGGGCGCCACCAGGCTGTCGACCAGCAGCACCAGCAGCAACGCCAGAATTTGCGGTGTTCCGGTCGGCCATTTAAAGCGCCGTTTCGACGGCCCGGTTTGCGGAAGTGATTGAGGCATCACAGATTACTCCTTATGCCGCGATGGCATTCATGATCGCCGGGACCGACAGCTCAGCGAGCGGGATCTCCGCTATCTGCTTGCGATCGCGCATGATAATCACCCGGTCGGCATAGCCCACCAGCTCTTCGAGTTCCGAGGAGATAACCAGCAGCGCCAGGCCATCGGCACAGAGGGTTTCAATCAGACGAATGATTTCTGCATGGGCCCCCACGTCAATACCGCGCGTAGGCTCATCAAGGATCAGGAACTGCGGTTTGGTCAGCAGCCAGCGCGAGAGCAGGACTTTTTGCTGGTTCCCGCCCGAGAGAAACTCAATCGGCTGTTCAGCGCTCGGGGTGCGAATGCCCAACTGGCGAATAAAGCGATCGGCAATGGCGTTCTGCTCGCGCCGCGGGATCGGACGCAGCCAGCCGCGCTGGGCCTGGAGCGCGAGCACGATATTTTCCCGCACCGAGGCGGCGGCAATAATGCCGTCGGTTTTACGGTCCTCCGGGCAAAAACCTATCCCGAGGCAGGAGGCCTGATGAGGTGAACGCAGATGCTGCGGCTTGCCTTTGATTAAGGCGCTGCCGCTGTCGGCAGGCTTGATGCCGAAAATCACTTCGGCGGTTTCGGTACGCCCGGAGCCTAACAGCCCGGCCAGCCCGACGATTTCGCCAGGGCGCACCTCAAGACTGAACGGGTTAATGACCCCTTTCTTGCCGAAATCTTTAAAGGCAGCCACGGGCTTGTCGCTCAACAACGTGCGGCCAGCGCGTTGCAGGGCGTTGTTGTCCAGTTCACGACCGAGCATCATCTTCACCAGCTCGATTTGCGGCAGTTCGCGGGTTTCGCGGCAGCCCACAAAACCACCGTTACGCAGCACGGTGATGCGGTCACTGACTTCATACACCTGGTCGAGAAAGTGGGTGACAAAAATCAGCGCCACGCCCTGGTCACGCAGCTGGCGCATCAGGGTGAACAGCATCTCCACTTCCTGGGTATCCAGGCTGGCGGTGGGTTCATCGAGGATCAGCACTTTGGCGGAGAGATCGATAGCGCGGCAGATCGCCACAATTTGCTGCATGGCGACGGAATAGCGGTTGAGCGGCTCGCGCACATCCAGCGAGAAGCCGTATGACGCCATCAGCTCGGTGGCGCGTCTTTCCATCTCCTTACGACGCAACAGGCCGAAGCGGCGAGGCTCACGGCCAATAAACAGGTTATCCGCCACCGACATGTTCGGCAGCAGGTTCACTTCCTGGTAAACCGTCCCGATACCCAGTTGCTGAGCATGGGCGGTGTTTTTGGGATTGATGGCATTGCCTTCAAGCCAAATCGTCCCCTTTTCGGCGTGGTAAACCCCGGTCAGCGCTTTAATGAGCATGGATTTTCCGGCGCCGTTCTCGCCAAGTAACGCCATGATTTCGCCTTTACGCAGGCTGAAATCAACGTTATCGAGCGCTTTGACGCCGGGAAAGAATTTGCTTAAGCCCTCGGTACGGAGGATTTCCTGGTGTTGATCGGTGGTCATTTTTACCCTCCGGTACGCTGCCTGATGGCGCTTCGCTTATCAGGCCTACAATTGGCGCTGTTTCCTGTAGGCCGGATAAGACGCGCAAGCGTCGCCATCCGGCGCCACAGGAAGGCAGAACTTAGTAGCCCATGTTTTTCTTCTTCTCTAACTCTTCTTTAGCGGTATCTGGCAGGTAGAGCGTGGATTTAGTGATGGTGACTTTTTCAGGCAGGGTGCCGTCTTTTTTGAATTTCTCCAGCGCATCAAATGCCGGGCCCGCCATGTTCGGGGTCAGCTCGACGCTGGCGTTCGCTTCGCCGTCCATCATCGCTTTGTAGATATCCGGCACGCCGTCAATGGAGCCGGTGAGGATGTCTTTGCCCGGTTTCAGGCCCGCTTCTTTAATGGCCTGGATGGCGCCGATCACCATGTCATCGTTATGGGCGTAGACCATGCAGATGTTTTTGCCGTTGTTCTCTGCTTTGATAAAGCTTTCCATGACCTCTTTCCCTTTACTGCGGGTGAAGTCGCCAGACTGAGAACGGATGATTTTGATGTTAGAGGCTTTAGAAATGGCTTCCGCGAAGCCTTTTTTGCGGTCGATAGCCACGCTCGCACCCACGGTGCCCTGCAGCTCAACCACATTACATTGCTTGCCATCGACCTGTTTAATCAGCCAGTCACCAATCAGCTTGCCTTCCAGCACGTTGTTCGCGGTGACGGTGGTCATGTAGAGATCTTTGTCTTTTACATCAATGGAGCGGTCGAGCAGGAAGACCGGGATTTTGGCGTCTTTGGCTTCTTTCAGCACGGGCTCCCAGCCGGTTGCCACGACAGGCGCGATGAAGATAGCGTCCACACCCTGCGCGATGAAGGAACGCACCGCTTTAATCTGGTTTTCCTGTTTTTGCTGAGCATCGGCGATTTTCAGCGTGATACCGCGTTTTTGAGCTTCGCTCTTCGCGACGTTGGTTTCAGCCGCTCGCCAGCCGGATTCAGAACCAACCTGAGAAAATCCCACCGTGAGCGGGGCAGCCATCGCCATAGACGACATAGCTGCTGAAACTGCTGTGACAAGAAGTAAGCGCTTCCACATATGCGTATCCTCGTAGGGTTATTATTGGCTACAACTTCGCCTGCGGGAAAACTATAGACAATGGGAGATGTAACAGAATGCGTTACATCACAAATCAGAAAAGTGAATGAATTGTTGGCTTCCAGTTGCGATCTGGCGCGCGAAATGACCGGGTGCGATCGGCCCTGCAACAGGCTTTGAAATTACAGTCTTTTTCGGGTGAAACTGCCCTTAAAATCGTCAGTGTAATCGCTTCCACATTTTTATTGATGATGCGGCTGACTTTATGGATTATCCGGTCATATTTTTAGGTAAAAAAAACCGCCCGGCTGAGCGTGAGACCTAAAACAAGCGGAGACATTCGCAATGAGTTGGCTATAATACCCGGCACTTGTTTGCCACACATTTTAAAGGAAACAAACATGAGCTTACTCAACGTCCCGGCGGGTAAAGATCTGCCAGAAGACATCTACGTTGTTATTGAAATTCCGGCTAACGCTGACCCAATCAAATATGAAGTTGATAAAGACAGCGGCGCGCTGTTCGTTGACCGCTTCATGTCCACCGCGATGTTCTATCCGTGCAACTACGGCTACATCAACCACACCCTGTCTCTGGACGGTGACCCGGTAGACGTGCTGGTCCCGACGCCGTACCCGCTGGAGCCAGGTTCAGTGATTCGCTGCCGTCCGGTTGGCGTGCTGAAAATGACCGACGAGTCTGGCGAAGATGCCAAACTGGTTGCGGTTCCGCACACCAAACTGAGCAAAGAGTACGATCACATTAAAGATGTGAACGACCTGCCAGAACTGCTGAAAGCACAGATCACCCACTTCTTCGAGCACTACAAAGACCTCGAAAAAGGCAAATGGGTGAAAGTTGACGGTTGGGACAACGCTGAAGCGGCTAAAGCTGAAATCGTTGCTTCCTTCGAGCGCGCAGCGAAGAAGTAATCCGTTTTATCTGAAAAACCCTGAGCGCTGAGTACAGCGGGTCAGGGTTTTTTTATGCCCTGATTTTACTTCGCGCCACAGTTGGCGGCTTTCTCACCCTTTTCCGCCCGTTTATTACGCTGTCATAAAACTGCCATAAAATTCTTTTTCCAGGGTTATTAGAGGCATAACACAAATCAGCCTAATACCCCTGTTTTTGCCCCCGTAAAGTCCCTTCCCGTTTGGTCGATATCCCCTTCGTGTGATCAATGTCTCCCTTTCCCCCAACGGAAGCTGTATGAAACTCAATCAATTCACCATCGGCCAACGCCTCGGCCTGATGGCAACCCTGTTATTGCTGGCGACACTGTTTATCGGCTTGCGCGGTCTGGCTATCAACAGCGCCAGCTTCGAGCAGAACCAAAAAATGATGAACACGGAGAAGGTACTCGCAGACAGTATCGATACCGCCCGCAATGCCCAGGTGCAGTTTAAGATTCAGGTGCAGGAGTGGAAAAACACCCTGCTGCGCGGTACGCAAGGGCAGGATACCTTCGATAAATATAAAAACGCCTTTGTGGCCCAAAGCCAGACCACGCAGCAGTTGCTGCAAAAACTGAGCGGCCTGCTGCCGCAGCTGGGGATGGATAACGAGCAGGTTGAGAAGACCCGTAAGCTGCACGCCGAACTCGAAACCCATTACCTGAGCGCCCTGCAACAGTATGTTCTGACCGATGCCACCAGCGCCTCGCGCGTCGACAAACTGGTGACCGGCATTGACCGTGAACCGACGAAGATGATTGACGAGGTGGTGGCGCGCACGCTGGAGCATGCCAGCAAAATCCACGCCGAGACGGACGCGCGTAATCTGGCACAGTTCGAGCAAACCCGCATGATGCTGATTATCGCGATGGCGCTGACCATGCTGGTCGGTGCGCTGATCACCTGGTGGCTGGTGCGCAGTATTACGCATCCGCTGGCGCAGGCGGTAGCCGTTGCCCGCACGGTGGCATCCGGGGATTTGAAAACCACCTTTACCATTTCAGGCCGCGATGAAACCGCCGAACTGATGCAGGCACTGAAGGAGATGAACGGCAACCTGACCCGCATTGTGCACGGCGTTCGCCATAGCACCGAGTCTATCGCGTCGGCTTCAGTTCAGATTGCCACCGGCAGCCGCGAGCTTTCATCACGTAACGAAGCGCAGGCCAGCGCGCTGGAGCAGACCGCCGCGTCAATGGAAGAGTTAACCTCGGTGGTGAAGAGCAACGCGGAGAACTCACGCTTTGCCAGCAGCATCGCCCGTGATGCGTTCACCATTGCCGGTCAGGGTGGTCAGGCCGTGGAGCGCGTGGTGCAGACCATGAGCGATATCCACCAGCTCTCCAGTGAAATCAACAACATCATCGGCGTGATTGACAGCATTGCCTTCCAGACCAACATTCTGGCGCTGAATGCGGCAGTCGAAGCGGCACGTGCTGGCCCGGAAGGGCGTGGTTTTGCGGTGGTGGCCGCCGAAGTACGCGCCCTGGCGCAACGTTCGTCTTCTGCCGCACGGGATATCCGTCACCTGATCGACAATTCGGTGAACCGCATCGCCGAAGGTAACTCGCAGGTACAGAACGCCGGTTCCGCCATGAGTGAAATTCTGCGTAGCGTACAGCAGGTCAGCGAACTGGTGGAAACCATCTCCGCCGCCAGCAAAGAGCAGAGTACCGGTATTGATCAGGTTAACGTCGCGGTCACTCACATGGATACGGCAACGCAGCAGAACGCCACCCTGTCGCAGGAGTCGTCCGCTGCGGCGCATGAAATGCAGCGCCAGGCCGAAGAGCTGTTAGAGGCCGTCAGCCTGTTTAAACTGCACCAGAACGCCGCGTAATCCCTCACTGCGCCTTTCAGCTCGATGGCTGAAGGGCGCAGTACCTCCCCCCGCCCTGATTTTCCCCACTGCACATCCAATCAAGCGCGCACTGAAAACCATCTGCACCTACAATGCATCACTGTCATCAACCCGATCCCAAGGAAGAATATCTCTATGTCACGGTTTCGTCTGACCTTCATCTCCCTGCTCGCCGCCTGCTGCCTGCCCGCGCTGGCGAATCCGCTCACGCTCAACAAAGTCAAAGAGGTTGAAAAAGAGCTTCATGCCCGCGTGGGCTACGCCGAAATCAGCCTCACCGACGGCCATGTGCTGGAGAGCTATCGCCCGCAGGAGCGTTTTCCCATGATGAGTACTTTTAAAGTGCTGCTATGCGGCGCGGTGCTCGCACGCGTGGATGCCGGGCAGGAGCAACTGACCCGCCGCGTACAGTACCGCCAGCAGGATTTGGTTGCATACTCGCCGGTGACGGAAAAGCATCTTGCCGACGGCATGACCCTGGCTGAACTGTGCGATGCCGCGATCACCCTGAGTGATAATACGGCGGCCAACTTGCTGTTGTCGTCAGTGGGCGGGCCGCAAGCGTTAACGGCGTTTTTGCGTCAAACAGGCGATAACGTCACCCGCCTCGACAGATGGGAACCCGAGCTGAATGCCGCTGTGCCGGGGGACGAGCGCGACACCACCACACCGGAAAACATGGCGCAGACGCTACGCCAGCTGCTCACCGGCAAGACACTGGCGCCCGCATCACGCCAGCAGCTAATGGACTGGATGGAAGCCGATAAAGTCGGCGGGCCGCTGCTTCGCTCGGTGACGCCAGCAGGCTGGTTTATTGCCGATAAAACAGGGGCGGGGGAGCGAGGCTCACGCGGTATCGTGGCGGCACTGGGGCCTGAGGGGAAACCGGCGCGCATCGTGGTTATCTACATCACCGACACCCAGGCCACCATGGACGAACGAAACAAAAAAATGGCGGACATCGGTGCCGAGCTGATTAAGCACTGGTAGCAGGCCCGGCGTACAAAAAACAACGCCACCCGAAGGTGGCGTTATCGTGTTTTAAGCCTGGTCTCTGTCCAACCAGTTGCCGGTCACAATGTGCTTTCGCCCGTCAACCGAGCGCTGGTACACGTACATCCAGGCGCTGCCATAAGGCGTCTGGATAAGCTGGCGTTTATATTCACCACCTGCGGTACGCAGGGCATCCAGCTCAGCGAGGGTCGCCGCGTCAATGCGGTACACTTCACCCTGCACACATCCGTCACCCTGCACAGCACCAGGGTAATGCCCCAGACTGTAGAGTTGATAATGTTCAACGTTGTGATCGCCAAGCCACTGGGCATTGGTCATCCAATGACTGTTGCCTTGCTTGCGTCGTAAACTGCCGTAGACAAATATTCGCATTGCTAGAACTCAAACTGATAGAGCAAATCAAGCGCCTGATCTATGCCAGACACCGCTTCCAGATACAGCTTAGGCATCAGGCGATAACGTAACGTAAGTGTTGCCAGTGAGTCAAAAATTCCCACACCATATTTTACCTGCAGGCCTGGCAGGACATAGCCGCTGACCACCACCTGGGAGGAATCCCCCACCCCTTCGGTATCCAGCGCCAGATTACTTACGCCAAACGTCTCGCCAATCTTACCTACCACCTGGCCACTTTGTGCAATCCCCAGACCCACCAGCGCAGAGGTCATCGCCGCACTGTCGCTTTGACCACTCTCCAGCCCTTGCCCGCGCAGCAGATAGGACAACGCTTCCTGCTGCGACATCGCCGGATCAGAGAAGATTTCTGCCTTAGGTTCATCCGCCGTGCCGGTAATACGCACCCCGGCCGTCACATCGTTCTCGGTCGAATCCGGGTTACGGATAGCCTCGATATTTAACAACGGTTGGTCTGGTGGACCGGAGAACAATAACTCACCTTTGCGCACAATCAAATCCTGACCGTAGGCATGATAACGGCCTTCCGGAATATTGATCTGACCGTTCAGGCCAAGCCCTTGTTTATCCTGCACAACTTTTAAATCGCCGGTTAAGCGTGCTTTCAGGCCAAAGGCGTCCAGACGCACGTTATTGCCGACGTGGACCGTCAGGTTGCTGTTAATCGGAATAGACGCGCTTTTCGGCTCTACCGGTTTCAGGTCTGCGTTGAGCATCACTTCATCGCTGGAGGTGCCCACTGCGCTCTCCGGTACGTCATGCACGGTGATACGCGCCCAGGGCACGTCCACATTGCCATCCAGGGTGAAGAGATTTGGCGTCGCTTCAAACACCAGGTCCGGCGACACGTCCAGGCGAACCATCGGCGGCACCGTAATGCGCACTTTACTGCCTTTCGCCGCCACGCGGGCGCGCCAGTTGTTAATCTGGCTCCAGTCTGCGTCACCGCTCAGGTTGATTTGACCCTGCTTCGTGCGAACCACGCCCTGTAACGTGGAACTTGTGCCGTTGAAGTTCATCGCCAGCTGGCTGGGCTGCATGTCGAACGGCATAAAGTTGCCTTCCACATCCACCCCGTTCACCTGCATCTGCCCGAACAGCTGCGGGCTTTGCACGTTGCCGCCCAGTCGCAGGTTCGCGTTAAGCGTCCCTGCCGCCTTCTCCCCACGGGTAAAGATAGCGTTCGCCATCGCCAGCGAGAAGTTGCGGATATTCACGTTGCCGCCGAGGTTGCGTCGCCCCTGCGGATCGGTGATTTGTACCTGGCCGTCGAACTGGCCGTTGTTGGTCAGACGAATCAGCCAGCCCAGATCCGCGCGGTTATTTTGCAGCTTCGCGTTGAGGTTCAGCGTTTCGAAGGCCACCGGCAGCGGCGCGTCGTTGACCGTTTGAGTCACCTTCACATTACGCCCGTTCAGGGTCACTTCGCCCTGCGGCAGTCCCTCTTTGGTGGCGTCCCAGGACACATCCGCTTTGCCACTGAAGGTGCCGCTGGCCTGGGTCGTATCAGGCATAAACGGCTTGAGCATTGCCAGATCGAAGCGGTTGAGGTTAACGACCGCACGCCCCTGGGCCCCAGCATCAATCGTCTGCGGCACGCACAGCTCGGCATTCGGGTTCGTCCAGCAGTGTGGCCCGATGCTGATTTTCTGCTCCTGATTGCGGTAATCCAGCGCAATCGGGCGGCTCAGCGCCAGCGGGCCAACGGGGGTAGTGAAGCGGGTGTCGCTGAGTGTGCCTTTCCAGCGCTGTTCATTGCGATCAAAACTGCCTGCCAGCTTCAGTTGACCGGCGACTGGCTCGCCCTGCACCCGCAGATCAAGCTCGTGCTGCTTTTCACTGCCCTTCGCCGCCAGGGTCACCAGGCTGAGATTCACATTCGGCTGCGAAATCCGCTCAACGCGCACATTGAGCGCACCGGCAATCTGGTCGCTGGATTTGATATCGCCTTTGACCAGCACTTTGGCAATGCGCAGTTCCTGCCAGCGCAGGTTGTTGGCGGTGATATCCGCCAGCACCTGCGGGGCTTCCACGGTGCCGCGAATGTTAACCAGCCCTTTTGCCGTCCCGCCCAGGCCCGGCAGCGCGTTGTCCAGCCCCGGCGCATCAATGGTGGCATCCAGATTAAGATCTTTGATGCCAAGCTCGCCTTTCACATCGGCTTTGTTACGCCCCAGCTCCAGATGCAGGCCTGGGATGACCCACTGCATGTAGCTGTTGCCCTTCAGTTGACCGTCGACGCTCACTTTGTTTTGCTTCACGTTCCCGGCCAGTTTCAGCTCAGGAATATCCACCTGCCAGGTCCCGCCGTACAGGCTGCCGCGCATTTTCGCCAGCCCGTTCAGCTTCGCCGGCCAGTCCGGGAAGGTTTTGGCGGTGTTGATGCCATCGAGAGTCAGTTCACCACGCCAGCTAATCGCCTGCTGCCAGTCGAGCAGCGCTTTCAGTTCGGTTTTCCCTTCCAGCGCAGCGACTGAGAGTTTGTCGATATTGATCTGCTGCTCGTTGCCTTTTCCGTCCAGCGTGATGGTGGCGGGCGGAACATCCTGACCTTTCACCGCCGTACGGAATGACAGCCTGTAATCGGTCATTTTCCCGGTCAGCTTGAGCCTGAGATCATCGGCCTGGTACTGTTTTTCCCCGGTGAACGGCCAGTAAAGCTGTTCGCTGGTGATATCCAGATTGAGCGGCAGCCCGGCTTCCGCCAGTTGCGTCTGCCCACGCAGCACGATATCCACCGGGCCGGAGAGATTGACGCCAAATTCCAGTTGCTTACGCACTTCGCCGCCCACTTTCACCTTCACCTTCTCGCCTTTGAGCGGGTCGACGTTCAGCGTGGTATTGAGGGTAATATCCACCGGCCAGTTATCCTGCAACTGCGCGTTACCGGTGGCGTTGAGCGTGCCCTGGTTCGAATCGATATCCAGCGCATCGAGCTTCATGTTGCCGTCGATGCTGCTGACTTTCAGCAGCATATTGCTGACGGTAATGTCGGTGTCGCCGGTCAGGCGCAGCTGCTCGCCGCGGAACTCTTCGATATTGAGATTGAGCGGCAGATGCACGTCGGTCATCTGCGGTAAAACTGGCTTAGAGAAGAGTTGTTTGAGGGACTCGCCGAGCGGCAATTCACCCGGCTGCGGGTTCTGAATTTTCGGCTCGACCACCTCTTCCTGCGCCACTTTTGCCACCTTCGGCAGGGCAATCAGCAGGCCACGCAGCGAGGTCGGCTTCAGGGTCAGGTTTTTGTCTTCCCAGCTCAGCGCAGAGGAGAAATCCATCACCGACACGGTGGTGTCATCAATTTTGATATTGACGTTGTTGAGCGCCACCCGGCTCAGGGTAATGGGATACGGCGTGGAGAGATTAAGCGGCCCGGTGTCTTCTTCTTTAACCGGCGCGGCAGGCGGCATCTTTTTGGTATCAATCACCACGTTAATGTCTTTGAGGGAAATGTCGTTCACGCACAGGCTGCTGTCACGCAGGCAGCCCAGTTTCAGCGCGAAGTGAACTTCCCCGGCGTTGACCGCCACACCCGGCTGGTCAAAGCGGATATTTTTCAGCGACAGGTCACGCCAGCCGCCGGTCACCTGCCCGATATGCAGCCCTGGCACCCAGCGATTGGCCGCATTGAACAACAGATGCAGCCCGCTCGTCGTCCCGACCAGAAAGGCCACCGTCCCCAGTACCAGCACAATAAACACCAGCACGCCGAGGCTTATCTTCTTCCATAAACTCATAATTCAGGCCCCAGACCGATGTAAAACTGTAAACCGTGTTCGTCTTTGTCCCCCACCGGGACCGCAAAATCGAGCTTGATCGGGCCGACGGGCGACTGCCAGCGCACGCCCACACCCGCACCGGTTTTGATGTCGCTGCGGCGAATGTCACTCACCGCCTCACCGCTGTCAACGAAGGCCGCGCCCCACCACTTACCGGTCACGTTGTACTGATACTCCAGCGATCCGGTCGCCATTTTGGAGGCACCGATCAGCTTACCGTCGTCATTTTTCGGTGCGATCGATTTGTATTTATAACCACGAATGCTGCGATCGCCCCCGGCGAAGAAGCGCAGATCCGGCGGCACGCGATCAAAATCATCGGTTTCGATCCAGCCCAGATTACCGCGCGCCACAAAGCGATGACGATCGTAAAGGGTACGGATCCAGACGTTTTGCGCCTGCATCACCACAAACTCTACGTCCGAGCCCCAGGCGGTGCTCGAGTAATCCACCGAGTAGCGCTGAGAATCGCCCCAGGTGGGCATCAGGCCGCCGCGTGAACGGGTGCGGCTGATCATGACGCCCGGGTAGAGCAGCATGGTGGTATTCGTGACATTGGCCTGAGTAAAGTGGTCAAGGCTCCAGCGCAGGTTAATGGCGCGCTGCCAGCCGCTGGAGAGATCCCAGTAGCGGGAGACCGCAAGGGTGGTGGAATCTGATTCCGTGTCATTCAGGTCAGTACGCTTAAAGCCGCCCTGCACAAGGTAATACTGCTCCAGCGGGTTTTTCAGCAGCGGCATTTTGTAGCTGAAATCCAACTGCTGCTCAGGTGCCGAGACGCTGGCGGTGGTCGAGAAACTGTGCCCGTAAGAGTTAACCCAGGGCTTACGCCAGGTCGCTTTCACGCGCGGGCCTACGTCAGTGGAGTAACCCACCCCGGTCTCGATGGTGTTCTCCACGCGCGGCGAAACCACGCCTTTGAGCGGCAGGACTTTCGTGGTGCGGGCTTTGTCGAATTCCGGTGCCACCACCACGGAGTTAAACCATCCCGTGGCGGACAGGCGGCGGTTTAACTCCGCGAGATCTTTGGTCTGGTAGTAATCCCCTTCTTTAAAGGGCACCAGGTTTTGCAGGTATTCTTCGCGAATTTGCGAGCCTTCGAAGGAGACATCGCCAAAGCGGTAACGTTGACCGCTGTCATAGTCGATATCCCAGAAGGCTTCGTGCCTGTCCAGCGCGATGCCGAGCTGGCTATGGTTATACTGGCTGTCGAAGTAGCCTTTGCGCAGCGCTACGCGGGTCAGTGATTTTTTGAACCCTTCGTAGTCGCCATGGTTCAGAACGGTGCCCTTCTTCGGGCGGTCTTTGAGTAAATCAAGATAGTCTGCGTCCGTGCGCGCGCCGCCGCGCAGAATCACGTCCGTGCCGCCAATGCGCACCGGTTCCCCTGCCTTCACATGGGCAATAAGCACCTGGCGTCCTTTAGTCGGAGGCGGGCGCAGCTCAAATTCGATGGTCGGTTCGTAGTAACCGAGCGCTTTCAATCCTTCGCGAATGGCATCATCAACACGTGCCTGGAACCGCTTATCCGGCGTCACTTCATCACTCTGGATGGTCGATAACTGGGCGCGCACATTCTTTTGTAATGGCCCGGTGAGGCCTTCGAGTTGTAAACGCACATTCGCTGCAATAGCGCCATCGCATGCCAGCAACAAACCGGCAAAACATAAAAAACGGACTTTTGGCACGTTCTCTCCTGAATATCCCTTGTTCCCGCCCCTGGAAGGAAACGTTAACGCCGCTCCGCGGCCTGTAAAAAATCCAAAATGTGGATTGAAAAACGGACGACACCCCAAATATTTCTTATGTTTAAATCTAGTCTCATTTAGCGTGTTTATTGTGTTAAAAGAGAGGCTTCGTTACAACCTTAACCGCAATTTGCGTTCCTGGGAGGACTCCTCATGAGTCTGTTTGATAAAAAAACGCTTGTTACTCAGTCGGATGCATTACCCGGACGTAACACCCCGATGCCTGTCGCTACCTTACATTCTGTTAACGAACACTCGATGACCAACGTCCCGGACGGGATGGAAACCGCCTATTTTGCGATGGGCTGCTTCTGGGGTGTTGAGCGCCTGTTCTGGCAATTACCCGGAGTCTACAGCACGGCAGCGGGCTATATGGGGGGCTATACCCCAAACCCGACTTATCGCGAAGTGTGCAGCGGGCAAACGGGCCACACCGAGGCCGTGCGCGTCGTCTACGACCCGGCGGTCATCAGTTACGACCAGCTTCTGCACACCTTCTGGGAGAACCACGACCCGGCGCAGGGCATGCAGCAGGGGAACGATCACGGCACCCAATACCGCTCAGCCATTTTCCCGCTGACGCCCGAGCAGGACGCCGCCGCACATGCCAGCCTAGAGCGTTTCCAGTCGGCGATGCGTGCCGCCAATGACAATCGCACCATCACCACCGAAATTGCCACCGCGCCGCCGTTCTACTACGCCGAAGACGACCACCAGCAGTATCTGTACAAAAATCCGTATGGCTACTGCGGGATTGGTGGCATTGGCGTCTGCCTGCCGCCGCAGCTGGCGTAATACCCCGTTAAGGTTCTGTTAAGGCTCTGGCTAGGGATTGTCCGCTTACGCTATACTAGCCAGCGAAATTGCCGGTCCACCGCTTCGGACCGGCTTTTAATGTGCTTTGCCACATGGATTATTCAATTTCCCCTTCCGAGGATCCGGCCACAGGCTGGATAAAATATGTTAAACAGCATCTTAGTCATAATCTGTCTGATCGTTGTAAGTGCATTCTTCTCGCTGTCTGAGATCTCACTTGCCGCGTCCAGAAAAATCAAACTCAAACTGCTTGCCGACGATGGCAACATCAATGCGCAGCGCATTTTGAAAATGCAGGAAAATCCCGGCACCTTCTTTACCGTGGTGCAAATCGGTCTGAACGCCGTCGCCATCCTGGGTGGTATCGTCGGTGACGCTGCGTTCTCCCCCGCGTTTTACAGCATGTTAATTGGTGTTGTGTCGCCGGAACTGGCGGAGCGCCTGAGCTTTATTATTTCGTTCTCGTTAGTGACGGGCTTGTTCATTCTGTTTGCTGACCTGACCCCGAAACGCATCGGTATGATCGCGCCTGAAGTTGTGGCTTTGCGCATTATCAACCCGATGCGCTTCTGCCTGTTTATCTTCCGCCCGCTGGTGTGGTTCTTTAACGGTATGGCCAACAACATCTTCCGCCTGTTTAAACTGCCGATGGAGCGTAAAGACGACATCACCTCCGATGACGTGTACGCCGTGTTCGAGGCGGGTGCGCTGGCCGGGGTGCTGCGTAAACAGGAGCATGAGCTGATTGAGAACGTGTTTGAACTGGAATCGCGCACCGTTCCCTCCTCCATGACCTCCCGCGAAAACATCGTCTGGTTCGATCTCCATGAAGACGAGCAAAGCCTGAAGAACAAAGTCGCAGAACATCCACACTCGAAGTTTCTGGTCTGTAATGGTGATATCGACCATATCGTCGGCTACGTGGATTCCAAAGACCTGCTGAACCGCGTGCTGGGTAACCAGAGTCTGGCGCTGGTCAGCGGCGTGCAGATCCGCAATACGCTGATTGTGCCGGACACCCTGACCCTCTCCGAAGCGCTGGAAAGTTTCAAAACCGCCGGGGAAGACTTCGCGGTCATCATGAACGAGTACGCGTTAGTCGTGGGCATCATCACCCTCAACGACGTGATGACGACTCTGATGGGCGACCTGGTGGGCCAGGGGCTGGAAGAGCAAATTGTGGCACGCGATGAGAACTCCTGGCTGGTCGACGGCGGCACGCCGATTGACGACGTTATGCGTGTACTGGATATCGACGAATTCCCGCAGTCCGGGAACTACGAGACCATCGGCGGCTTTATGATGTTTATGCTGCGTAAAATTCCGAAACGCACCGACGCTGTGAAATTCTCTGGCTACAAATTCGAAGTAGTGGATATTGATAACTACCGCATCGACCAGCTGCTGGTGACCCGTATCGACAGCAAAGCCACCGTATTAACGCCGAAACTGCCGGACGCAGAAGAGAAAGCGACCAGCGACGCGTAAGAATAAAACCAGATAAAAAGGGCGGAATTTTTTCCGCCCTTTTTTTATTCCCACAATTTCTCAACGGCTATTTTCCCGCAGCAAAGCAGAATGTGAGTTGCCTCACGCCTGTCAGTAGATAGCAGATTTTTACTGGTTGGTAGCGAGAGATTCATGACCACGCCGAAGACGAAACGGTAACGTTGCTCGCGTCAAAACGATCATATTCCTGATACAGGAAAGCGAGGGCATCATGATAGATTCAAATAAAAATTATTATATGAGCTGTCTGTTTTTTCTTTTCTTTTTTATTGGCTGGGGATGCTGCTACCCTTATCTCTCTTTATGGCTAACCGAAACTATTGGCATCAGTTATGGCGATGTCGGGCTGGTCTACTCCTTTACCGCAATCATTGCTGTTTGCGTACAACCTTTATTTGGTTTTATCTCTGATAAATTAATTTACCGTAAAAACTTGATGTGGATGCTGGCGCTAATTATTACGCTATTCGCCCCTTACTGGATTTACGTTTTTGCACCACTGTTGAAAATAAATGTCATTCTCGGCGCGCTGGCTGGCGGTATTTATATCGGCATGGCCTACGGTGCAGGCTGCGGCATTTGCGAAGCCTATATCGACAAGGTCAGTCGTGCCTCCGGTTTTGAATTTGGACGTGCCAGAATGTTTGGTGGCATTGGCGCGGCTATCGGCACCTTCGCTGCTGGCAAGCTCTATGGCATCGACCAGAATCTGATTTTCTGGACCGCCAGTGCCGCCGGTGTCTGCCTGTTGTTTGTGGTCTGGAAAACAAAAGTACAAACCCGCCAGCAGCAAAACGTCCAGCTGACCTCTGCCAAACCGGTTACCCTGGCTGACGCCACCGCACTACTGAAGCTGAAAAAATTCTGGTTCTTTGCCGCTTATATGATTGGCGTCGGTGCCGTCTACGAAACCTACGACCAGCAATTTGCTATCTATTACAGCCACTTCTTTGAGAGCAAAGCGCGTGGTGCAGAAGTGTTTGGTTATTTAACCACCGGGCAGATTTTCCTTGATGCCGTCGTGATGTTTTTTGCTCCCTGGTTTGTGAATAAAATCGGGCCAAAAAACGCTCTGCTTTATTGTGGATTAATCATGAGCCTGCGTATTATCGGCTCCGCCTGGGCGATTGGCCCGGTCTCCATTAGCTTGATCAAATTACTGCATGGTTTTGAAAGTTCAGTATTACTGGTCGCTGCCCTTAAATATATTACGGCCAACTTTAATCCGTTACTGTCGGCGACGGTTTATTTAATAGGTTTCCAGTTCTCAAAAAGCTTTAGCTCGATATTCTTGTCTACCGGTATCGGTCATATGTATCAAAACATGGGCTTTACCAGTAGTTATATTGTGCTGGGCAGTATCGCGCTGTTCTTTACCCTGATTTCATTTATGACGCTGGATAAAGCCAGAGTATTTATTACCCAACCTGTACCCGCACATTAATGCCAGGAGGTGAACGTGTCCAAATTATATTATGGTGTTGCCTATTACGATGAATACATGCCGGAAGAGCGTCTGGAAAAAGATATCGCCCTGATGCTGGAAACCGGTATTAACGTGGTACGTATTGCGGAGTCCACCTGGAGCACGCTGGAGCCGAAAGAGGGGGAATACAATTTTTATCATATTGACCGGGTGCTGAACGCCATGCACCAGGCGGGCATTGCGGTGATTATCGGCACGCCAACCTACGCCATCCCGGCCTGGCTGGCGGCGAAACACCCTGAGGTAATGGTCACCACGGCAGAGGGCCAGCAGAAGTACGGGCCACGGCAAATCATGGATATTGTCAGCCCGGTTTTCCGCCGCTATGCGGAGAAAGTGATTCGCGTGCTGATGGCCCATGTGCAGCATCACCCGGCGATCATTGGCTACCAGCTCGACAATGAAACCAAGCATTACGACAACACCGGGCGCGACATGCAGGAAGGGTTTGTACGCCATCTGAAGGAAAAATACGTCAGTCTGGACGCGCTGAATAAGGATTTCGGCCTCGATTACTGGAGCAACCGCATTGACCGCTGGGAAGACTTCCCACCGGTTGAAAACACCATTAACGCCAGCCTGGCCTGTGCTTTTAGCCATTACCAGCGCCAGCAGGTCACGGACTATCTCGCCAGGCAGGCGGAGATTGTGCGGGAATACGCGAAGCCGCAGCAGTTCGTGACCCACAACTTTGACTTTGAATGGCGCGGCTACTCGTTTGGCGTTCAGCCTCGCGTTGACCATTTTGCCGCCGCCAAATGTCTGAGTGTTGCCGGGGTCGATATTTACCACCCGAGTCAGGACCATTTAACCGGACGCGAAATTGCCTTCGGCGGCGCGGTCACCCGCAGCCTGAAAGACGGGCAGAACTACTTTGTGCTGGAAACCCAGGCTCAGGGTTTCCCCCAGTGGACGCCTTATCCGGGCCAGCTACGTTTGCAGGCCTTCAGCCACGTGGCAGCCGGAGCAGCAATGGTCTCCTACTGGCACTGGCACTCGATCCATAACGCGTTTGAGACCTACTGGAAGGGGCTGTTGAGCCACGATTTTTCCCGCAACCCCACCTGGCAGGAAGCAACCACCATCGGGGCCGATTTTGCCCGACTGTCGCCACAGCTGGAAAGTCTGCAGGCAGAGCACGATGTCGCCATTCTGGTCAGTAATGAGGCCATGGACGCCCTCAACCAGTTCAAACCCGGCACCGCGCAGACCAATGTGTACAACGACATCGTGCGTCGCTTTTACGATGCGCTGTACGACAGCAATATTGCCGTCGACATCATTAATGACATTGGCGAGGATACGGCGCGCTACAAGGCGATTGTGATCCCGGCGCTGTATGCCGCCGATGACGCCCTGCTGGCCCGTATTAATCGCTACATTGCAGACGGCGGTCGTGCGCTGATTGGCTTTAAATCAGGTTTCAGTGATGAGAACGTCAAAGTCAGACGCGATGCCCAGCCCGGCGGCCTGAGCGAGGTCTGCGGCGTCAGTTACAGCCAGTTCACCCTGCCGGAGAACGTGACGGTTGCTGCAAGCGATCCCGCTATCGACAGCACTCAGGCAAACCAGGCCGAACTGTGGATGGAACTGCTCACTCCGGCTGCGCAAACCCGTACATTGCTGCGCTACCAGCATCCCGTGTGGAATCAGTATGCCGCTGCAACCGAAGCCGATTTTGGCAAGGGTCTGGCTATGTACGTAGGCTTCCTGCCGCAGCAGGCGTTAATTACACAACTGTTTGACCACCTGACGCGAGGGCTGACGCTGCGCTCACGCACAACGGATGCCCACTTCCCGCTTATCGTCCGGCGGATGACCAACCGTCTGGGTAAGACGATTTCCTTTGTGTTCAACTACTCCGGGGACGCACAACAGCTTGTCAGCAACCTGGGCGGCGTATCACTGCTCAATGCAGAGAACGTCACTCAGGGCGACGCCCTGCAGCTTGCCCCCTGGGGTTTTGATATTATCGAGAGCTAACACCGAAGCGGGAGACAACGATGGAACTGGATATCAATGAGCTACTCAACTTCTCGCCATTGATCAAAACCTTTACGTTCAACGCCTGGATTGTCTCCGGCTTTACGCCGATCTCACGCGGATCGGCGCTCGATTATTACATCAATCGACCACAGGGCATGAAAGGCTACATTATCAACCTGACTCTGCGCGGCCAGGGCCGGGCCAAGGTCGGCGACAGCTCGCTGGTCTACCGGGAAAACGAACTGCTGCTCTTCCCGCCTGGCGTGCCGCATCACTATGGGCGGAACGAGCACAGCGAGCATTGGGATCACCTGTGGATCTACTTTATCCCCCGTCCCTACTGGGTCGACTGGCTGAAGTGGGACGAGAACACACTGGGGATCGGCAAAACGGCGGTGAGTTGTCCGCTGCAGTTGAAGACCCTGCGCGATCTGTTTTATGAAGTGATCCGCCACAACTCCGACAACGCCCCCTTGTCCGAAGCGCTGGCCATGAACGCGCTGGAGCGGCTGATCCTCACCTGTTTTCAGCTACAGCCCATCAGCAATCGCCATGCCCACGACCCGCGCATCAATGCGGTCTGCGACTACCTTAACGAGCACATCGCCGAAGAGTTAAAAATCGAAACCCTGGCACGCATGGTGTTTCTCTCTCCTTCCCGCCTCGCCCATCTGTTTAAAACGGAACTGGGGCAAACCATTTATGCCTGGCGTGAAGTCCAGCGCATCAACCGCGCCCGGCTGTTGATCCAGTCCACGCCGCTACCGGTATTCAAAGTGGCGCAGTCGGTGGGGTATGGCGATCCGGTTTACTTCACGCGAATCTTTCGCAAACACAACGGCATTCCGCCCGTGGAATACAAAAAACGCTATGAAGGGATGAACAGTCTGCGCGAGGGGTGATGGCGGGGGCTGAAAACATCAACGGCTCCATTTCGGAGCCGTTTTTTGTACCGCGGTTACTGCATAGCATGGATTGTTAAGCCATCTCCGCCTGGAGACGCAAAACCTGACGGTTGATTTCTGACATCACAGCGAGGTGCTGTTTGTCCTTCACTTTCGGGATCAAAATTTTGCCCTTATCGAACTCGAAAGCGCCAACGTCCTTGATATACAACCGTCCACGGAACAGGATTTTCACGTACTTCGCCACCTGAAGTGGGTTGTAACGTTGGAAAATTTTCATTTTTGTATCTCCTGTTTAGTATTACGCCCTTGCGGTGCCACACTTGGCCCGACAGTGATGAGCGCAAATTTTGTTGCCCAGTGACTATAGTCCAGAACATTCAGGTCACATAGTGTGTATAAGTTTATTTACCTTTTGATGACAGTTATTCAGAATTTTCTTTGCAGTCCTTTAGGGAAGGCAGTATAAGCCATCGTTTTTTCGCGGTTATGTGCGTTAAGCCGCAAACTGGCATCCTGATTGCGGGAAATCTGATTGATCGCACTTATGATTAAAAGGTTCATTAAGTGGTCGGATCACCTGCAAACAATCAGTGCAAAACAATAAAGGAAACACCATGACCCTACGCAAAATCCTGGCAGCCACCTGCCTGCTGCTGCCGATTCTGGCGCACGCTCATAACTTTGAGACTGGCCAGCGAGTGCCACCTGTCGGCGTCGCTGACAGAGGAGAGTTAATTCTCGATAACAGTAAGTTTAGCTACAAAGCATGGAATAGCGCGCAGCTTCCTGGCAAAGTGCGAGTGGTGCAACATATTGCCGGTCGGACCTCTGCCAAAGAGAAAAATGCGGCGTTAGTTGAAGCGATCAAGTCTGCTAACCTCCCCCACGATCGCTATCAGACCACCACCATCATCAACACCGATGACGCCATCCCCGGCTCCGCGATGTTTGTCCGCAGCAGCATTGAGAGCAATAAAGAGCTCTACCCATGGTCTCAGTTTGTCGTCGACAGCGATGGCATGGTGCGTAAAGCCTGGCAGCTGGAAGAAGGCAGCTCGGCCATTGTAGTGCTGGATAAAGACGGGAAGGTGGAATACGCCAAAGATGGCAGCCTGACGCAGGCAGAAGTGCAGCAGGTGGTCGCCCTGCTGCAGAAATTACTCAGTAAATAGACACCCGGAAGCCGGGGTTAAGGAACGATTCACGCGGCGTGTAATCCAGGGTTTTCCCCTGCCAGTCGTGAACGTGCGCCCCGGCCGCCACCGCTACCGCATGGCCTGCCGCCGTATCCCAGGCGTTGGTCGGTCCAAAACGTGGGTACAGCTGCGCCTGCCCTTCTGCCACCAGGCAGAACTTGAGTGACGAGCCGATAGCCGTGGTTTGATGCTCGCCCAACTGGGTCAGATACTCTTTTAACTCGTCATCAGCATGAGAACGGCTGACAACCACCAGCGGTGGACGTGCATCGCGCACCTGAATCTGCTTACGGGTGCCGTTCTCTTCTTTCCACGCTTTGCCTTCGGCTGCCGCGTACATCACGTTCAGCACCGGCGCGTAAACCACACCCAGCACCGGCTTGCCTTTTTCTATCAGGGCAATATTGACGGTGAATTCGCCGTTACGCTTGATGAACTCTTTGGTGCCGTCCAGCGGGTCCACCAGCCAGTAGCGCTGCCAGTGCTGGCGCACGTCCCAACCCGGCGGGTCTTCTTCTGAGAGAACAGGAATCTCCGGCGTCAGCGCCTGCAATCCACGCACAATCACGCCGTGCGCAGCGATATCCGCCGCCGTCACCGGAGAGTCGTCAGATTTACTGGTCACGTCCATCGGTTGATGGCCGTCGTATACGTCCATGATGGCATCACCCGCTTCCCGTGCGAGCTGACAAATCGCTTCTAACATCGTCCACCTCTTATTTTGGCAGTGGGATCTTGACCCTAAATAATTCGCGTTGCAGGAAGGCGGCAAGTAAGGGAATCCCGATGAGCTTACTTAAGTAAGTGATTCGGGTGACCGAGCGTAGCCAACGCCCATGCAACGGGAAGTATGACGGGTATAACTCATTGTTTTACTTATATCGTATTACGCCATGATCCGCCAGGTGTGATAGTTGTTGCATTTATGTGGTGAAAATCATGGCAGTATTCACAATTCTGTAAGCAACAAAATGTACATATCACTTTCTTTTGTGGCTCAGATCTAAAAAAGGACACTTCTGATGATTAAGTTTAGCGCAACGCTTCTTGCCACGCTGATCGCCGCCAGCGTGCAGGCCGCAACAGTGGATTTACGCATAATGGAAACCACTGATTTGCATAGCAACATGATGGATTTTGATTACTACAAAGATTCTGCGACGGAAAAATTCGGCCTGGTGCGCACCGCCAGCCTGATCAACGCCGCCAGAGAGGAAGTCAAAAACAGCGTGCTGGTGGATAACGGCGACTTAATTCAGGGCAGCCCGCTGGGTGATTACATGGCGGCCAAGGGACTGAAAAAGGGTGACATTCATCCGGTCTACAAAGCACTGAATACACTGGATTACGCGGTTGGCAACCTCGGTAACCACGAATTTAACTACGGTCTCGACTACCTGCACCGGGCGCTGGAAGGGGCCAAATTCCCCTACGTCAACGCCAACATTATCGATGCAAAAACCAAAAAGCCGCTCTTTACGCCATATCTGATCAAAGAGACGAAAGTAACGGACAAAGACGGCAAAGCGCAGACCCTAAAAATCGGTTATATCGGCTTTGTACCGCCACAGATTATGGTCTGGGATAAGGCCAACCTGACGGGCAAAGTCACCGTCGATGACATCACCGAAACAGCGAAGAAATATGTGCCGGAGATGCGTGAGAAAGGGGCTGACCTGGTGGTGCTGGTGGCGCACTCCGGGCTCTCGTCTGAGCCTTATCAGGCGATGGCGGAAAACTCCGTTTATTACTTAAGTGAAATTCCTGGCGTCGATACCATTCTGTTTGGTCATGCCCACGCGGTGTTCCCGTCGAAAGATTTCGCCGCTATTAAAGGCGCGGATATCGCCAAAGGTACGCTGAACGGTGTGCCGTCGGTGATGCCGGGCATGTGGGGCGATCATCTGGGCGTGGTGGATCTGGTGCTGAATAACGATGGCGGGAAGTGGCAGGTCACATCCTCCAAAGCCGAAGCGCGCCCGATTTATGATGCCGCCGCCAAAAAGCCGCTGGTCGCTGAAGACAGCAAGCTGGTGGATATCCTCAAGCACGACCACGATGCCACCCGCGAGTTTGTCGGTAAACCTATCGGCAAGTCCGCAGACAACATGTACAGCTACCTGTCGCTGGTGCAGGATGACCCGACCGTGCAGGTGGTCAACAATGCCCAGACCGCCTACGTGAAGCACTTTATTCAGGGCGACCCGGATCTGGCAAACCTGCCGGTGCTCTCTGCCGCCGCGCCGTTCAAAGCGGGTGGGCGTAAAAACGATCCGGCCAGTTTTGTTGAGGTGGAAAAAGGCCAGCTTACCTTCCGTAACGCCGCCGACCTCTATCTTTACCCCAACACTCTGGTGGTGGTCAAAGCGACCGGGAAAGAGGTGAAAGAGTGGCTGGAGTGCTCCGCCGGGCAGTTTAATCAAATCGATATCAACAGTTCTAAGCCACAGGGGCTTATCAACTGGGAGACCTTCCGCACCTATAACTTCGATGTGATTGACGGTGTGAAGTATCAGATTGATGTCTCGCAACCGGCCCGTTACGACGGCGAATGCCAGAGCGTGAATCCGCAGGCGGAGCGTATTAAGGATCTGACCTTTAACGGTAAACCTATCGATCCGAACCAGGTGTTCCTGGTCGCCACCAACAACTACCGCGCCTACGGCGGCAAGTTCGCGGGCACCGGCGACAGCCATATCGCCTTTGCATCACCGGATGAAAACCGCGCGGTGCTGGCGAAATGGATAAGCGATGAGTCCGCACGTGCAGGTGAAATCCACCCGGCGGCGGATAACAACTGGCGCCTGGCCCCGATTCACAGCAAGACACCGCTGGATATCCGTTTCGAGACCTCACCGTCAGAAAAAGCGGCGGCGTTTATCAAAGAAAAAGCGCAGTACCCGATGAAGAAAGTCGGTGATGATGAGATTGGCTTTGCGCTCTATCAGGTGGATTTGAGCAAGTAAGGGATTCCCCTCACCCTAACCCTCTCCCCAAAGGGGCGAGGGAACCGATCGAGCCTGCCTTTCTCCCTCTCCCTTGAGGGAGAAGGGATCAAAAACGTAGGCCGGATAAGGCGTTCACGCCGCCATCCGGCAATATATCAGGCGGCGCGGTCACCCCGCGTCGCCAGCACCTGCGGCAAATTCAGCTCAATCCAGTCAGCTAAATCAGCCACTTTCTCGCTAACCTGCTCACCGAGCGGGGTCAGACTATACTCCACATGCGGTGGCACCACCGGGTATGAGATGCGGTTGAGAAAGCCGTCCTGCTCCAGCGCTTGCAGCGATTGTGCCAGCATCTTCTCGCTCACACCGCCCATCTTGCGGCGTAGATCGCTAAAGCGATGCGTGCCATCCCGCAGGGCCACCAGAATCAACACGCCCCAGCGGCTGGTCACATGTTTCAACACGTCACGCGAGGGGCACTCTTCCGCGAAGAGATTTCCGTTACGTAATTGCTCGCTCAGGGTTGGCGTTTTGGTTTTCATACTTACCTTTTTGTACGTACTTACTAAAAGTTAGTTATGGTGATAGTGTGCCACAACACAAGACAATCACGAAGGAGATTCATCATGATCGCAATTACCGGCGCGACCGGCCAACTCGGCGCACTGGCTGTTGAAGCCTTACTGAAAACCGTTTCTGCTAAAGACATCGTTGCCATCGTGCGTAACCCGGCAAAGGCTGAAGCCTTAACGCAAAAAGGGGTTGTCGTTCGTCAGGGCGATTACAACGATGAAGCCGCACTGACGGCGGCTCTGGCCGGTGTCGACAAACTGCTGCTGGTCTCCTCCAGCGAAGTCGGTCAGCGTGCGACTCAGCACCGCAATGTCATTAATGCCGCTAAAGCCGCTGGCGTAAAATTTATCGCCTACACCAGCCTGCTGCATGCCGATACATCCCCGCTGGGCCTGGCCACAGAGCACGTTGAAACGGAAAAAATGCTTTCTGAATCCGGGATTCCGTTCGCCCTGCTGCGTAACGGCTGGTACAGCGAAAACTACCTTGCCAGCGCCCCGGCAGCCCTTGCACACGGCGTGTTTATTGGTGCGGCAGGCGACGGCAAAATCGCCTCTGCGACGCGCGCTGATTACGCGGCAGCAGCGGCGCGTGTGGTCAGTGAAGAGGGGCATGCTGGCAAGGTCTATGAGCTGGCAGGCGATCACGGCTGGACGCTGAGCGAACTGGCGGCAGAGCTGAGCAAGCAGAGCGGAAAAACCGTGGTGTACCAGAATCTGAGCGAAGCGGATTTTGCTGCCGCCCTCAAAGGCGTGGGTCTGCCGGAGGTATTTGCCAACCTGCTCGCCGACTCTGATATTGGTGCCTCAAAAGGCGGCTTGTTCGACGACAGCCATACCTTAAGCAAGCTGATTGCTCGCCCGACCACCCCGCTTTCCGAGAGCGTCAAAGGCATCCTGTAACTGTTACATGTTGGTTAATTTTTGTGGCATGCCGCCGGGCCATCCTTAATAATGTGAGGATGGCCATGGCGGAGAGACAGAGTGCAGGGCGTACCGGAACAGTTTGACGACGAGAGAGACAGCGCGCGTTTTCGCCACCTGGCCCAGGTGCCCGGCGTCGAGCTTTATCACGCCCATATCTCCCGCTACGCCTTTGAACCCCACACTCACGAAGCCTTTGGCATTGGCGCTATTGAAGCCGGTGCCGAACGCTTTCGCTATCGCGGCAGCCAGTACGTTGCCCCCACCAATTCCGTTGTGACCATGAACCCGGACGAGTTGCATACCGGCGAAGCCGACAGCGCCGACGGCTGGCGTTACCGGATGGTTTATCTCGACCCCTCGTTACTGGAAGAGGTGACCGGCATTCGCCACTGGTGGTTTGCTGATGTGATGCGTCACGATCCGCTGCGCACCCGGCAAATTTGCGGCTTAATTCATGGACTCTGGCATACCGAGGATCCACTGGCGCAAAAAGGGTTGCTGCTCGATCTCATCGACAGCTTCAGTCCGCTGGCCCGCCATGCCCCGGTGAGCCAGGAAAGTACCCACCGCTTCGATCGCGTGCGCGAGTTTTTGCACGACAACTACATGCACACCCTGACGCTGGACGAGCTGGCCCAGGTGGCCTCGCTCAGCCCGTACCATTTTCAGCGCCAGTTCAAAGCCCATTATCACGTCACACCACATCAGATGCTGATGGCCATTCGCCTCTGGCGAGCTAAAAACTTCCTCACCCTGGGTATGCCCGCCGCCGAAGTGGCTGCGGCAACCGGGCTGACGGACCAGTCTCACCTCACCCGCGCCTTTACCCACCGCTACGGCATTACCCCGGTGCGCTATCAAAAACAGGTCGCCCGGCGCTAATGCGCAACCTCATACAATATTCCGTTTCAGGCGCTTCCTACACTGGTCGCGTAAACCGTGAACGTGGATGGAAGTATGATTAGTGGTGTGTTGTATGCCCTGCTCGCGGGCATGTTGTGGGGGCTGATTTTCGTGGGCCCATTGCTCGTTCCTGAGTACCCGGCGGCGTTGCAGTCCACCGGGCGTTACCTGGCGCTGGGGCTGATTGCGCTGCCGCTCGCCTGGCTCGGTCGCCAGCGTCTGCGCCAGCTGACGCGTCATGACTGGTGGACAGCGCTGGCCCTGACCATGATGGGGAACCTTATCTATTACGTTTGCCTTGCGAGTGCAATTCAGCGCACGGGCGCGCCCGTTTCAACGATGATCATCGGGACACTGCCGGTGGTAATCCCGGTGTGCGCCAACCTGCTCTACAGCCAGCGTGACGGAAAGCTTTCCTGGGGAAGTCTGGCCCCTGCGCTGCTTTGTATCGCCATTGGGCTTACGTGCGTCAATATTGCGGAGCTGCGTGACGGGCTGCCCGATTTTTCCTGGTGGCGCTATGGCTCTGGCGTTGCGCTGGCGATGATCTCGGTAGGCTGCTGGGCCTGGTACGCGCTGCGCAACGCCCAATGGCTGCGGGAAAACCCGGACAAAAATCCGATGATGTGGGCCACCGCTCAGGCGCTGGTGACGCTGCCGGTTTCCCTTCTGGGCTACGCCGCCGCCTGCCTGTGGCTGAACGCCCAGCAGCCGGCGTTCGCACTGCCCTTCGGTCCGCGTCCCTGGGTGTTTATCGCCCTGATGGTGGCGATTGCGGTGCTGTGCTCCTGGGTCGGTGCAATGTGCTGGAACGTTGCCAGCCAGCGTCTGCCGACGGTGATCCTCGGGCCGCTGATCGTCTTCGAAACCCTCGCCGGGCTGCTCTATACCTTTATGCTCCGCCAGACAATGCCCGCCTGGCTGACGCTTTGCGGCATTGCACTGCTGGTGACGGGTGTGGTGATGGCCGTTCGCGCGAAGCCTGAAAAACCCTCCGTCGTCTCCCTCTCCGATCCCTCTGCGTAACGCTGCCGCTCCCTTCCGGGAGCGGTAAAATCATTCCCTCTGATCCAAAAGGGGTATATCATCGACTTAAAGATGCATTTAAAATACAACTTATAAATTCGATGATGAGGTAACGGCTATGGCCTTTCGTGATCAACCCCTGGGTGAACTGGCGCTTTCCATTCCACGCGCGTCTGTACTGTTCCGTAAATACGATATGGATTACTGCTGCGGCGGTAAGCAGACGCTGGAGCGCGCGGCTTCGCGTAAAGAACTGGACGTAAGCCTGATTGAAGCGGAGCTGGCGAAACTTGCTGAGCAGCCTGTAGAAAAAGACTGGCGGGTTACCGAACTCGGCGAAATCATCGACCACATCATCGTGCGTTACCATGACCGTCATCGTGAGCAACTGCCGGAGTTAATCCTGCAAGCCACCAAAGTGGAACGCGTGCACGCGGACAAACCGAACGTGCCCAAAGGACTGACAAAATACCTGACCATGCTGCATGACGAGCTCTCCAGCCACATGATGAAAGAAGAGCGCATCCTGTTCCCGATGATCAAGCAGGGAATGGGAAGCCAGGCGTCCGGGCCTATCAGCGTGATGGAAAGTGAACATGATGAAGCGGGTGAACTGCTGGAAGTGATTAAACACATTACCAATAACGTGACACCGCCGCCGGAAGCGTGCACCACCTGGAAAGCAATGTATAACGGCATTAACGAACTGATCGACGACCTGATGGAGCACATCAGTCTGGAAAACAACGTTCTGTTTCCGCGTGCCCTCGCTGGAAATTAATAAAGGCGCCCGAGAGCGCCCTGTGTCATGGAAGTCATTTAGAGCCGCCGATGCGGCTCTTTTTTATTTCTGCAGATTCTGCAGACGCTTCTTGCCGACAATCATCCAGCCCGCGCCCAGCAGCACAAACCATAACGGTGTGATGGTCAGGGCTTCACGGGTGTCCTGTTCCAGGGTCAACAGTGCAATGACGAAGACGAAGAACGCCATGCACACCCAGCACATCACTTTGCCCAGCGGCATTTTATAGATGGACGCTTCGTGCAGATGCGGGCGCTGTTTACGGTAGACGAGGTAAGAACAAAGGATAATCGTCCAGACGAACATAAACAGAATCGCCGACACTGTGGTTATCATGGTGAACGCCGCGATCGCACTTGGGTTCACGTACAGCATGACCACGCCGCCCAGCAGGCAGATACAAGAGAAGGTCAGCCCTTTCGCCGGTACAGCGCGTTTGGAGAGCTTGCCGAACGCCTTCGGCGCTACGCCGTCCTGCGCCAGACCAAACAGCATACGGCTGGTGGAGAACACGCCGCTGTTCGCCGAAGAGGCGGCAGAGGTCAGCACCACGAAGTTAATGATGCTCGCCGCAGCAGGCAGGCCCACCAGCACGAACAGCTCAACGAACGGGCTCTTATCCGGCACCACAGAACTCCACGGCGTCACGGACATAATCACAATCAGCGCGAAGACGTAGAACATAATGATGCGAATCGGAATGGAGTTAATCGCGCGCGGCAGGGATTTCTCCGGGTCTTTGGTTTCCGCAGCCGTGGTGCCCACCAGCTCAATCCCCACGAAGGCGAAGACCGCAATCTGGAAACCTGCAAAGAAGCCGCTGATGCCTTTCGGGAACCAGCCGCCGTCATTCCACAGGTGTGCAACAGAGGCTTCCACCCCGGTCGGCGATTTGAAATGGGTCAATACCATCACCAGGCCAATCACGATCAGCGCCACAATGGCGACGATTTTGATCATCGCGAACCAGAATTCCATCTCACCGAACATTTTCACGGTAGCGAGGTTAAGGCTCAGCAGCACCACCACAACGGAGAGTGCCACGACCCAATCGGACAGCCCCGGGAACCAGAATTGCGCATAGGCGGTGATCGCCACCACGTCCGCCATGCCGGTCACCACCCAACAGAACCAGTAGGTCCAGCCGGTAAAATACCCCGCCCACGGCCCGAGCAGGTCGGCGGCGAAGTCGCTAAAAGATTTGTATTCGAGATTCGACAGCAGCAACTCACCCATTGCACGCATGACGAAAAACAGCATAAAACCAATGATCATATACACGAAAATGATCGACGGCCCGGCGAGGCTGATGGTTTTCCCCGATCCCATAAACAGCCCGGTACCAATGGCACCACCGATAGCAATTAGCTGAATATGACGGTTTGTGAGATTGCGCCGTAGCGACTGTTCCGTCGAAGCCTCTTCATCGGCCGCGACTTTTACCTGATCTACCATGTTTATTTCCTGTCTGTGTTGTTGAGGCTCTTCTGGCCTTTAAATGCGTCATTCGCCCTTTCGCGGACGCAACGATATTAGGTAAGAATTAGCGGGATGAATACTCTGAATTCTGAAGGATGTTAAATATTTGTTTAAAGTGAGCGGAATATCACTCGAATTAGGAGATGGAGTTCACAAAAATACACCGAATTTCAGGGCTGGCAAGATAAAGTATCGAAACTAATTCATTTAATGAATGATTAGCGCAGCTTCGTCTTCCTCTCCCCCTGGGAGGAGAGGAAAGCGTCGTGGGGATTACAGGATTTCCAGTAATTCCACTTCAAACACCAGGGTACTGAACGGCGGGATGGACGCACCCGCGCCACGCTCGCCATAGGCCAGGTTGTGCGGGATGGTCAGTTCCCATTTGGAGCCAACCGGCATCAGGGTCAGTGCTTCAATCCAGCCGCCAATCACGCCGTTGACCGGGAATTCTGCCGGTTCACCACGGGCAACGGAGCTGTCGAACACGGTACCATCGATAAGTTTACCGGTGTAGTGCACGCGAACGCGGTCAGTACGCGCCGGGATGGTGCCTTCGCCCTGAGTGATCACGCGGAACTGCAGGCCGGATTCGGTGCTGTTCACGCCTTCTTTCTCACGGTTTTCGTCGAGGTATTTCACGCCGTCGGCTGCCATTTCTTCAAAGCGAGCGCGACGCACGGCGTCAGCACGTTCGTGAATTTCACGCAGCGCGCGATGAACAACGTCCACCGGTACAGCCGGTTGTTTGCCTGCCAGTGCATCTGCCAGACCGGCAACCAGTGCTTCCGGTAACAGCCCCTGTAAGCCGGATTCGCTAAGCTGCTGTCCTACCTGCAAACCAATGCCATAGCTGGCCTGCGCTTCAATCGTGTCAAACGTTGGGGTTGTCATGGGTCTTCCTTTCATCACTTTTTAAGGTAGCGCGCAGCATAGCAGCCACGCCGCAACGGGTAAACTTTGTCGCAGTAAAGATGACAAATCGCAGAGAAACAGAAAGAATACTCCCGGTAAGATTAATCTCAATGTCATGACGGGATGTATCACATTACGCAGCCGATCAGAGAGTTACCCATCTATACTCAACATCACAGGATTATTAATGACGCGGAGCAGGAGGAAAGCCATGCCCGGGCGATTTGAACTGAAACCTACCCTGGCGAAAATCTGGCACGCCCCGGACCATTTTCGCATTCTGGACCCGCTTCCGTCATTGCACCGTAAGGGGCTGATCCTGGCCTTCCTGATGGTGGTCATTGGCATTCTTTTACCCTCCGGGAACGATGCTCCGCCACCGGCCTCGACCGCCGGGCGAGAAGCCCAGCTGGATATTCAGTCACAATCTCAGCCCTCATCCCCCGCGCTGACCACCCCACCGGTACAGAATCAACCCTCGGCACCACTGGTGAATGAGCCGCAGCAAAACGTGCCGCTTGAGCCGGAACCTGTCCAGGAACAGCCGCAGGAAGAAGTACAACAAGCACCGCAGCATACTGCCGCGCCGTCTGCAGGCGGCATTGAGCAACAGTGGCGCACATATCGGATAGAACAGGGGAAAACGCTGGCGCAGGTCTTCCGCGATCACAATCTGCCCGCAACCGATGTCTACGCGATGGCAAAAGTGGAAGGTGACGGGAAACCGTTGAGCACATTGCAGAGCGGTCAGATGGTGAAGATTCGTCAGAACGCTAACGGTGTGGTAACAGGCCTGACGATTGAAGGCGGCAACGGCCAGTCCGTGCTCTTTACTCGTCAGCAGGATGGCAGCTTTATTCGCGCACGTTAAACGCTGCCCGCTTCATCCCCGGCGGTGAAAAGACCTGCCGGGGAGATTCCATTCTTATCGGGTTTTCGCGACCTTGTTTACCCACCAGATACCGGAGCAGACCAGCACCAGTGCCAGCGCATATTTCCACTCGAAGATGTTCTCGCCGAGGAAAATAGCGGACAACAGCGCGCCAGAGACCGGGATCAGGAAGTTAAACGGCGCAATCATGCCAACGCGGTTGTACTTGAGCAGTACACTCCACAACGCAAAGGCAACGGACGAGAGTAGCGTCAGATAGCCAAGAATCATCACCGACGACACCCCATGTACGGTGAGTGAACCGCCGCAGGCATAGCCGCCAAGTGTCAGTACCAGCCCGCCAAACGCCAACTGATAACCCGTCATCACCATCGGGTCCACCGTCTGCGAGAGACGTTTACCGTAAAGCGTCGCGGCTGACAGAATAAACGCCGCCAGCACCACAAACCCATCGCCCATCAGACTGAAGGTGAAATCGAGCGATCCGCTGCTAAGGTTAACGACCATGACGCCGGTAAAGCCCAGGATGCACCCGAGGCTTTTGTTAAAGCTCAGTTTGTCATTTTGATAAATGAAATGCGCCAGTAGCACGCTAAAGAAGGTGCCGGTCGCATTCATGATCGAGCCTTTCACCCCGGTGGTGAACGCGAGGCCAACGTAGAAGAAGACGTACTGAAGAGAAGTTTGCGTTAGCCCAAGCACCGCAACCTGGCCAAACTGGCGAGGGGAGAGGCGACCGAGCGGCTTTCCTTGCGCCAGCATAAACAGCAGCAGCAAGAGCCCGGCAAAGAAGAAACGGTAGCCCGCAAACACCACTTTGGAGGGGATATCGTCCACTGCAATCTGGAAAATCTCGTAGCCGCTTTTTATCGCCGGGTACGCACTTCCCCAGAGTAAACAACAGAATGCTGCGCCTGCGTATGCCGCATTTTTGCGTGCGAAAAGCGGTGCAGGGAGTGCCGTTTCCATGTTATTTCCATATATTAAAATCACGTTTTAATTTCGATTATCGCGGAATCGACGGGGAATGGGAATAGCGAGGGAAACGCCAGTGGGCAGAAAAGCAAAACGCCGGCACAAGGCCGGCGTTTTTACGCAACGTCAGAAACTGAATTACTCAGCAACAACGTTAACGGTCAGTTTAGCAAACACTTCGCTGTGAACCTGGAAGTCCACTTCGTGCTCACCAGTGGTACGCAGAACGCCGTTCGGTAAACGAACTTCGCTCTTAGCCACTTCAACGCCAGCTGCAGTTACAGCGTCAGCGATGTCGCGAGTACCGATGGAACCGAACAGTTTACCTTCGTCGCCAGATTTAGACGCGATGGTGACGGTTTCCAGTGCGTTGATTTTCTCAGCGCGTGCGTTAGCAGCGGCCAGAACGTCAGCCAGTTTGGCTTCCAGTTCAGCACGGCGTGCTTCGAAAAACTCAACGTTTTTCTTGGTAGCTGGAACAGCTTTACCCTGTGGTACCAGGAAGTTACGAGCATAGCCCGCTTTAACGTTTACCTGATCACCCAGGCTACCCAGGTTTGCTACTTTATCAAGCAGAATAACTTGCATTACCTTATCCTCTTAAAGTCGTATTAATGGACCGTGCCCGATTACTGATGACGATCAGTGTACGGCAGCAGGGACAGGTAGCGAGCGCGTTTGATAGCGCGAGCCAGCTGACGCTGGTATTTTGCACGAGTACCGGTGATACGGCTTGGGACAATCTTACCGCTTTCGGTGATGTAGTTTTTCAGCGTTGCGATATCTTTATAGTCGATCTCTTGAACGCCTTCCGCGGTGAAACGGCAGAACTTGCGACGACGGAAATAACGTGCCATATGGCTAGTCTCCAGAATCTATCAAATCAATCTGCTCGGCATGCAGAACCATTTTGCTCAGGCCGTTCTTTGCCTTGTGGCAAGAGATGAACCCCTGAACGATTACTGCGCTACCGACCGTTAAACTGTGAGTAATGGCCTGGTTTTCGTGTCCGCTAATAATAACGGGCATTTGGCACCACGCCTGCCGGTGAAACCCGGCTTCCTCTTGCACAGAACGATGCTCAAGCACGAACTGGCAATGCGGAATTCCTGATGGACTGACCTTTCGAAGGGGAGCCCTGCATACGATGCCGGACAACGCCAGACGGTTGGTCATCAGAAATTACTCTTCAGAATCCCCAGCATCAGAATCATCTGCGGTTTCGTTTGCGAAATCATCGCGACGCTCACGGCGCTCGTCTTTCGCTTTAACCATCGGAGATGCTTCGGTAACTGCGTTTTTGGTACGCATAACCATGCTGCGGATAACGGCATCGTTGAAGCGGAAGGTAGTTTCCAGCTCATCGATCACTTCCTGCGGCGCTTCAACGTTCATCAGAACGTAGTGTGCTTTGTGCAGTTTGTTGATCGGGTAAGCCAGCTGACGGCGGCCCCAGTCTTCCAGACGGTGGATCGTACCTTCTGCACCAGTGATGGCAGCAGAGTAACGCTCGATCATACCCGGAACCTGTTCGCTCTGGTCAGGATGGACCATAAAAACGATTTCGTAATGACGCATCGAATTGCTCCTTACGGATTATTCAGCCTCCTGTCTGGGTCAGCCGAGGCCCATGGAGGCAAGGAACGTGTTAAAGGTCGGCTGAAAAATGACGCGCCATAATACTTACCTCCCCCCTCAAACTCAAGCAGATTGCGCAAATAATTCGCACTAACCGCAAAGCCGTCTCACATCACCGAATTAAACTTAAGGCAAACCGCATCACGGCAAATTTTTGAACGACTGCATCAGAAATGGTCGCGATACGTTTTGGCGGGAAAGCGTAAACTTTATGCATACCCAAACACAGGGACGAACGCATGACCTGACGGTGATAAAGTCAGTTGTTGTGGAGCATAACACCATGAAAAACATCGCAATCTTATTAGCCATGCTGCTGCTAAGCACCAGTGCCACAGCGGCAATCAAAATCAACGCTCAGCAGGCCCGCAACATGGACGACGTACAGAGCCTGGGCGTGGTCTACATCAACCATAACTTTGCTCAGGAAAATGAAGCTGAGAAAGCGTTGAACAACGAGGCCAATGCGCATGGGGCGAAATATTTTCACGCTCTGATAATGCATGAACCAGGCAGCAATAACAGCCTGCACGCCAGCGCAGAAATCTACCGTTAATTGTTGTAAAGCCAGCGTACCAGTAAGGACGATTGCAGCCCCGGACGAAGAAGCGTACGTACGGGGCGCCTGTCTTACTCCTGCCCGTAATACGCATTCGGGCCATGCTTGCGCATAAAATGCTTATTCATCAGATAGTCATCGATCGGCTTTGACTCTGGATTAATGCCACGGGCGATCCAGGCCATTTTCGCCACTTCTTCCATCACCACCGCATTGTGTACGGCATCTGTTGCATCTTTCCCCCAGGCAAAAGGGCCATGCTGATACACCACAATACCGGGCGTGTGCAGCGGATTGCGGTCACCCAGGTTTTCAACAATCACCTTGCCCGTATTCAGCTCATACTCACCCTCAACTTCTTCTTTTGTCAGGCCACGAGTACAAGGAATATCGCCAAAGAAGTAATCGGCATGCGTAGTGCCCATCGCCGGGATCGGAAGTCCCGCCTGAGCCCAGGCCGTGGCATGGGTAGAGTGAGTATGGACAATTCCGCCCAACCCAGGGTAACGCTGGTAAAGTTCCAGATGCGTTAAGGTGTCCGAAGAGGGACGGTACTGCCCTTCCACCCTGTGCCCCTCCAGACTCACCACCACCATGTCATCCGCTTTCATCGCCTCATAGGCCACACCACTGGGCTTGATCACCATGACCCCACGCTCCCGGTCTATGGCACTGACGTTGCCCCAGGTAAAGGTCACCAGTCCATAGCGTGGCAGATCCATATTGGCTTCAAACACCAGCTGTTTCAGCTTTTGCATCATGCCGCCTCCACAACACCGGCGCATGACATCCGCGCCTTCACCCAGTCTCGTGCTTTCGATACTTCCTCCACCGGGTTTTCTGCAGTTTCACTCCACATCTCAATCAAGTACGGGCCGCTATAACCGCTTTCCCGCAGCGTACGAAAGCAGCGTTCAAAATCCACCACACCCGTACCGAAGGGGACGTTTTTAAAGACGCCCGGTCGCGTATCTTTTATATGTACCGCCACGATATGGCCAATACCGGCCTGCAGTTCCATCTGCACGTCGTTGTCCCAGGCCGACAGGTTGCCGATATCGGGATAGAGCTGGAACCATGGATTATTCAGATAATGCGCGTAGCCAAGGGCTTTACTGATGGAATTCATCAATGGGTAATCCATGATCTCCATAGCCAGCGTCACCTGTGCACGGCTCGCCATGTCGACGCTTTCTTTTAATCCGTCACGAAAACGACGCCGGGTTTCGTCGTTCGCCTGTTGGTAGTAGACGTCGTATCCGGCAAGCTGAATGACACGGATGCCGGTGTCCTGAGCAAACTGGATGGCTTTACGCATAATTGCCAGCCCTTGCGTACGGACGGTGTCGTCTTCACTGCCTAAAGGGAAGCGACGGTGCGCACTGAGACACATCGACGGCACCCTCACTCCGGTCTCCGCCACCGCACGCACCAGTGCCAGCCGTTGTTCAGCACTCCAGTCCAGCCGTGCCAGGCGTGAGTCGGTTTCATCAACCGACATTTCCACGAAATCAAAGCCCAGCGTTTTCGCAAGCTCAAGTCTTTCCCGCCAGCACTCCCCGGGCGGGAGTGCTTTCTCATAGATGCCCAGCGGATTATGTTTCGATAACATCCCCACTCCTTAGCCCCAAAGCTGGGCAATTGAGCGCTTGAACTGACGAGCGGCATCAACCGGGTCTGCGGCATCGCGAATGCTGCGTCCTGCAATAAAGACGTGAATTGGAATCCCTTTGAACAGGGGTAAATCTTCCAGCGCCAACCCACCGGTGACGGTCACCTTGAAGCCCATGTCAGCCAGTTTTGTGACCGCACTGATGTCGGCGTCGCCCCAGGCTACACCCGCTGCCTGTGCATCGCGGCTGCGGTGATAGACCACCTGCTGGATGCCCGCATCCCGCCACTGTTGTGCCTGCTCCCAGGTCCAGTAGCCGGTCAGCTCTATCTGCACATCGCCGTTAAACTCTTTCGCCACATCCAGTGCGCCTTTGGCGGTGTTGATATCCGCACAGCAGATAACCGTGACCCAATCAGCATTAGCTTCAAAACACATCCGTGACAGGATTTTCCCGGCGTCGGCAATTTTGGCATCGGCCAGCACAATTTTGTGTGGGTAGAGTGCCTTAAGGTCGCGCACCGCACGGACGCCTTCGCCCACACATAAAATGGTGCCAACTTCGATAATGTCCACCTCTTCGGCAATCAGACGGGTGGTTTCATAGGCATGAGACAGCGTCTGGTTATCCAGGGCTACCTGTAACATCGGTAAATCAGACATGATTGTTGCTCCTTTACACTGACGTCGCCGTGGCGCTATCAATTAAATCGAGGACGTCCTGCGCCGTGCGACAGGCGCGCAAACGGTCAAAATTAGCGTCATCGTCAAACAGATTGACGATTTGCATGATGCCGTCTTCCTGATGGGTACGCGCATCAACGGCCGCCAGGGTGATGAGAATATCCACCGGATCGTTATCTTCGTGGTTAAAGACCAACGGCGTTTTTAACGTCACCAGCGCAAAACCATTTTTCTTCACACCTTCTTCCGGCCGACCATGAGGCATCGCCAGCCCTGGCGCGATAACGAAGTAGGGGCCAAAGCGCTCAACGCCATCCAGAATGGCCTGGTAGTAACGCGGTTCAACCACGTCCGCCGCTTCAAGGAGATCGACGCCTATTTTCACGGCGTCTTGCCAGGTGCTGGCCTCTGCCTGCAGGCGAATCGCATTGTTCTGTGCCAGTGAGTCACGTAATTTCATGGCGAATCCCTATTTCACATCCTGCGCAAAATGTGTGTTGATCACGTCCATCAACTTCGGCCCAAAATCTGCCGCAGAGAGCATGTTGCGAACGCCCACCACGTGCTTGTTACCGGTGACTTCAATTTCCCCCGCGACGTGGGTGGAGGCGATAATGATGTCAGCACCCGAGAGCTCGCTTTTGTATTCACCTACCGCGCAGCTGTTTACCGTGTGATTAACGCCCTGCTGGGTCAGAAACTGGTCAACTTTCATCTTCATGATCATTGAGCTACCTTGCCCACAACCACATACAGCCAGAATACGAACGGTCATCATCAAACTCCTTCTTAAGCAGAGTGTTCTGTCAGTTGTTTTTCCGCGTCTTCTTCAGCACGCAGGGTGCGCCCGGCGAAGAACATATAGATCAGCGCAATCACGATAATCACGCCCATAAACCACAGGCCAAGGGTCATACCCTGCATCATCGGCGGTGCCAGAATTGACCAGTCGGCCATCCCCATCCAGGCACTCATACCGGTCAGTTTCACTGCCCAGACGCAGCCGAAAATTTCAATCATGCCCATGACCAGGCAAATTTTGAGCGCCGCGCGCCAGCCACCAAAGTGATTAGCGAAAACGCCGATGGTGGCGTTGGAGAAGAACATCGGAATGAAGCCGGGGATAATCAGGATGGAGGAGCCGCAAGCGATCAGAATGCCGACCGCAATCAACTGGCCAATGGTGCCCCACATAAAGCCCCAGACCACGGCGTTCGGTGCGAAGCTATAAATAGCAGCGCAATCTATCGCCAGCACGGCACCAGGAATCAGACGCTGAGAGATACCATTGAAGGCTTCGGACAGTTCAGCCACAAACATGCGTACACCCTGCACGATGATGAAAATCGCCACGGCGAACTGGAACCCGGTTTGCAAGATGTAGACCGTCCAGTGCACTTTCCCCGCCATGAGCTGAACGGTATTGATGCCAAAAGAGAGCAGGATCGCCCCGAAGAAAACTGTCATCACAATGGCGGTGGAGACGATGTTGTCGTGGAAAATATTCAGCCAGCCAGGCAGCTTCAGATCTTCCACACTCTCCTCTTTTTTCCCCAGGTAGGGTGCAATTTTGTAGGCCACCCAGGAAGCAAACTGCTGCTGATGCCCAATGGAAAAGCCGCAGTTGTCTGTTACCGCCTGAGTCGGTTTGTACATCATGTTGGAGGTGATCCCCCAATACAGCGACACCAGTACGGCGGAGCAGATAATGGTGGTCCACATCGGGTAGCCGAGAATAAAGAAGAAAACCGCAATCAGCCCCGCCTGCTGGAACATGATGTGCCCGGTGAGCATGATGGTGCGAATACCCGTCAGGCGCCGCAGTAACACATAGATAATGTTCAGCGCGAGTGCCAGCAAGACGGCATAACCAACCCAACTGTAGGCGTCCCCCATGCGTTCAATCGTGGCCATCATCGATGCATAGGTGTCCGAGATGGCACCGTTAATGCCATAAACCTCTGACATTTTAGCCACAACGGGTTTGAACGTACTGGTCAGGATCCCCGACCCGGCCTGCAGCAACATAAAACCGATGATGGTTTTGATGGTGCCTTTAACAATCACGCCGACACTTTTTCTCAACAGGATGTAGCCAATGCAGGTCACGATCCCCAGTAACAGCGGGGCATTGGTCATGACCTGATTGAAAAAAATAGTGAAGGCGTTGTAGAGGATCTCCATAACTTGCTCCAGTCAGAAAGGTGCGTCATCTCCACGACGCAGCACAAGGTGTAAATTAACTCTATCAATCAAAATAAATCACAAAAAGATTGCTTTTGATTATTTGTGATGCATCACGCAAATTATTTGCTCAATGCTGAAACAGCCTGCAATCCTCTACGAGGAGTCACGTAAAAATCATTTATATTCATAACTATAAATAAAAAACCCTTTTATGCCGCCAGATACCTCCCCTACTATCCGGCTATAAACCCGTTTAGAAATTCTGGTTTACCCTCTTGCTGTCGTGAAAAAACTATGAAAACATAAATCACAAGTTATCAATATTTGATTTATTTTGATTATTAACGGTAAGGAGTGGCACGATGAGTAAGATTGAAACCATTACCCGCGAATCATGGATCCTGAGCACTTTTCCGGAGTGGGGCAGCTGGCTGAATGAAGAGATTGAGCAGGAACGCGTTGCGCCTGGTACTTTTGCCATGTGGTGGCTCGGATGTACGGGCATTTGGTTGAAATCCGAAGGCGGTGCGAACGTTTGTGTCGACTTCTGGTGCGGCACCGGTAAGCAAAGCCACGGTAACCCGTTGATGAAAAAAGGGCACCAGATGATGCGCATGGCCGGGGTAGAAAAACTGCAGCCCAACCTGCGTACCACGCCGTTTGTGCTGGATCCTTTTGCCATCCGTCAGGTGGATGCGATCCTCGCCACGCACGATCATAACGATCATATCGATGTGAATGTTGCGGCTGCCGTCATGAAAAACTGCGCCGACGATGTGCCCTTTATTGGCCCGCAGACCTGTGTCGATTTATGGGTCGGCTGGGGCGTGCCGAAATCACGTTGTATCGTGGTCAAGCCAGGCGATGTGGTGAGGATTAAAGATATTGAAATTCATGCGCTTGATGCGTTTGACCGCACTGCGTTGATCACGCTGCCCGTCGAGCAAAAAGCAGCAGGCGTATTGCCGGACGGCATGGATCAGCGCGCCGTTAACTACGTCTTTAAAACCCCTGGTGGTACCCTTTATCACAGCGGGGATTCCCACTATTCCAACTACTACGCCAAACATGGCAACGAGTACCATATCGACGTTGCGTTAGGGTCATACGGGGAGAACCCACGCGGCATCACGGATAAAATGACCAGCGCCGATATGCTGCGCATGGCTGAAGCGCTCAACACCAAAGTGGTCATCCCTTTCCATCACGACATCTGGTCAAACTTCCAGGCCGACCCGCAGGAAATTCGCGTATTGTGGGAAATGAAAAAAGATCGCCTGCAGTATGGTTTCAAACCCTATATCTGGCAGGTCGGCGGTAAATTCACCTGGCCACTGGATAAAGACAATTTTGAATACCACTACCCGCGCGGTTTCGATGATTGCTTTACTCACGAGCCGGATTTGCCGTTTAAATCTTTCCTCTAAAAGCGTGGGCGGGGCGCCGTAAGGTACCCGCCCTTCTTGCTGGCAGTGCGCACGAATCCTTAGTAATTTCAGGCTATTTCAAATATCATCTTTTCACATCATTTCTCATCGGAATAGCTCATGACGGAAGCGCAACGACATCAAATATTGCTGGATCAACTGGCGCAGGCGGGCTTTATTACGGTTGAACAGGTTATCGCGAGTCTGGGCGTTTCCCCGGCTACCGCGCGGCGCGACATCAACAAGCTTGATGAAACCGGTAAACTCAAGAAAGTGCGCAACGGTGCCGAGGCAATCAGCCAGCAGCGTGCGCGCTGGTCACCTATGAACATCCACGAAGCCCTGCATCACGATGAAAAAGTGCGCATTGCCAGAGCCGCATCGCAGTTAGTCAATGCCGGGGAGAGCGTGGTGATTAACTGCGGTTCCACGGCGTTTCTGTTAGGCCGCGAGATGTGTGGCAAACCGGTGCAAATCATCACCAATTACCTGCCGCTGGCGAACTACCTGATTGAGCAGGAGCACGAAAGCGTAGTGATCATGGGTGGGCAGTACAATAAAACACAGTCCATCACCCTGAGTCCGCAGAGCAGTGAAAATAGCCTCTATGCCGGGCACTGGATGTTCACCAGCGGCAAAGGCCTCACCGCCGAAGGGTTATACAAAACCGATATGTTGACCGCGATGGCAGAGCAGAAAATGCTCAACATGGTGGGGAAACTGGTGGTTCTGGTCGACAGTAGCAAAGTCGGCGAGCGCGCTGGCATGCTGTTCAGCAACGCTGACCAAATCGATCTGGTGATAACCGGCAAACAGGCCAACCCGGAGATCCTCAAAAAGCTTGAGGATCAAGGCGTCAAAGTGCTCCGCGTATAATCAAAGCGTGCGGCTAAAGAATGCGACGGTGGCCTCCAGCGCCGTTGGCGTGATTCGGTGCTTCACGCCGGGCTCCGTCAGAAACGTGAGCTGACTGTTCAGGCCATCCCGAACCAGTGCCTGCTGCAATCGTAGGGTTTCGCCAGCGGGCACCACATCGTCATCTTCTCCGTGCCACAACAGCAGCGGCCGGTCCGCAAGCTGTGGCAAGTGTGTTGTGGCATCCCATTGCGCCAGTGGTGTAATCAGCTCATCGAGATCCGTTTCCTGATGTGGCTGCGAGGCATCAAGCGGTGGGAAGAGCGTCCGCGAAAGCGTGGAGAAATAGCCCGACCCCATCAGACAGGCCACACTTCGCACCTGCGGAAACTGGGTCATGATGCCAAGTGCCGTCATGCCGCCCATCGATGCACCGCCCACTGACAACCGCTCACCCTCTATCAATCCAGCCTGATGCAGCGCATCCCGCAGAGCAGGAAACTCCGTAAAATTTCCCTGAAGTATTTGCCAGAAGTGGCGCAGTCGAGCGGATTCGTCACCATTGAAACGCGCCCCGTGCTCTGGTGCATCCGGCATGATGACCCGAAATCCGGCCTGCGCCAGCGCCACGGCAAAATAGCTGTAGACCAGTTTTGATGAGGTAAATCCGTGGTAAAAAATAATCGTGGGCAACGGCTGCGACGCGCTTCCTGACGGGAAAGCGTGCAGCGTTTCAACGCCTGCAAAATGCCGTAATTCGAGCTCAATCATTTGCGCCTCCGTGTTCTATAGTGCTGGTATGCCACTCCATCACAGCCGGTGCAAGTCAGAGTTTTCATATCAACCTTAAACATTGAGATATAGATTACGCTTTCACCTAATTTTCATTCGAAAATAACGGCAGGGATAACAGTTTGGGAACATTCCCCTGAGCGGGAATTTGCGAGGAACTACACTATGGCAATCAGGAGACATGAAAACATGATGCGCATGTTCAGCGCTATTCTGCTGACGTTAGTTTTAAGCAGTTGTAGCGTGCTGGAAGGCAAGCCACAACCAGCACCACCGGTCAGCGATCATCCTCAGGAAATTAGCCGTAATCAGACGCAAAGCCTGCAGGAGATCGGTGCAGCAAGTGTGACTGTGTTGGGTTCGCCGATGGACGTCGAGGACGCCATCAAGGTTAAAGCAACCGAGGCCAAAGCGGATTATTACGTCATTTTGATGATGGATGACAACGTGCTTCCCGGATATTGGTACTCAAGAGCCCTGTTGTATCGCCAGTAAACGCGCGTTGCTTAAGGAAGATTTACACTGATTTTCATCCTTTTATGTTTGCCTGTGCACAATGGACTGTATGGATTCTCTCGCGACGGAATGCCCTGTAAATCATCGGGGTAACGTGAAATGGAGCTGATATGAAACGATCTCTTGCCTTAACCTCACTGTTGCTTTCTGTGGGCATGATAAGCACAACAGCGCAGTCCGCAGAGTTCGCGAGCGCTGACTGCGTGACTGGGCTGAATGAAATTGGCCTGATTTCTGTCAACAATGTTTCCGGAAGTCCACAAGACGTTGAACGTGTCGTGGCGTTGAAAGCAGATGAACAAGGTGCGTCCTGGTACCGCATCATTCAGATGCAGGAAGAACAACGCGCAGACAATTGGCGAGTGCAGGCCATCCTTTATGCCTGACCGGCCACACCTCCTGAAAAGCCACTTTTAAAGAGTGGCTTTTTTGTTTATACCTTTGTTAACAACACATTATCGTAAAGATATATTTGTGTAACGTTTTGTTACATTGACAAATTAAATGTTATCGATTTATTGCCGTTGAAGGTGCTGACATTCTTTTTAGTGGATATTTTATGAGCACCTTTTTTAGTCGCCTCGGACTCGGCACCCGACTGTCCCTTTTAACAGGCACCAGCGTCGCCATCCTGTTCATGGCTTTTACTTTCCTGTTGAGCAACAAAGCCAGCCAACAGCTGCAAACCCTGGCGATGGAAGATCTCCATAACCAGTCCACGGGCGTGCAGGACATGGTGGAGATGTTTAACAGCAGCCTGAGTGAAGAGGTGGAAAGCTACACCCGCCTGTTCAACAGTTTCTTGCCCCAGCCGGTCACCATTGATCCTTCACAGCGCCGTGAAATTAATGGCATTGGCGTCCCGTTGCTGAAGGGCGGCGACAGCGAGCTGCATGAAAACAATGCCACTGTGGATGATTTCCTTAACCGCACTGGGGCGATTGCGACCCTGTTCGTGCGAAGCGGTGATGACTTCGTGCGTGTTGCGACTTCTCTGCGTAAAGAGAATGGCGATCGTGCAATCGGCACGCGTCTGGACAAAGCCAGCCCGGCATTAGCCCCGGTGCTGAAAGGCGACGTTTACCGTGGGCTGGCGCAGCTGTTCGGTAAACGCTACATCACCCAATATCAGCCGGTAAAAGATGCCAGTGGCAACACCATTGCGATTTTATTTGTCGGAGTGGATATCACCCACTCCTGGGACATCATGCGCACGAAGATCCTCGGACGCCAGTTGGGCGACAGCGGTCATTTCTTCGTACTCGATCGCAATACCGGCAAGAATTACGGCAACTATCTCTTCCACCCCAGCGATGAGGGAAAACGCCCGCAGTGGGATGAGCGCGATCTGACCACCGTTTTACAGCAAACCAGCGGGACGCTGGAGCATCAGAGCGCCGATGGTCATCAGCAAATGCTCTCCTGGATAACCGTACCTGGCTGGAACTGGACGGTGGTCGGCGAAGTCGACAAGGCGGTATTGCTCAGTGACGTCACCACCCTGCGCAACCAGTTCCTGATTGCGGGCCTGGCGGTTTCTCTCCTCTTTGCTGCACTGTTTGTGGTGATTGTGCGCCGCTGGCTCACCCGTCCACTGCGCGATGCGATTGGGCTGGCCAGCCGTTATGCGTCGGGCGATCTCAGAGCCAGCCTGGAGGTTAAGCGCCAGGATGAAGTGGGGCAACTGATTGGGGCGATTAACGGTATCGGTAATGGCCTGCACGCCATCGTGATACAGGTCCGCGAGTCCGCCAGCGATATTCACCACGGCACCAATGCCCTTGCGGCCGACAGCAGCGAAATCAGCGAGCAAATCAACAAGCAGGCCAGCAGCGTCGAAGAAACGTCAGCCAGCATGGAGCAACTGACCGCCACCGTGCAGCAAAACGCCGCCAATATGGAAGAGATGCAGTCGCTGGTGAATGAAACGTCGCTGGCCGTGCAAAAAGGCGGAGCCACCGTGGGCGAAGCGGTGGCTACGATGGATGCGATTCGTGTCGCCTCCCAGCGCATTGCCGACATCACCCATGTGATTGAGTCGATCTCCTTCCAGACCAATATCCTGGCACTGAATGCTGCGGTTGAAGCTGCGCGCGCCGGAGAACACGGTAAAGGCTTTGCGGTGGTGGCGCAGGAAGTGCGTGCGCTGGCGGCCCGCAGCGCCAATGCGGTTAAAGAGATTGATGAACTGACCAGCGATACGCTGAAAAAAGTCAGCGAAGGCCATGATCTTTCTGATGACACCCGCAAAGCAATGGAACAGATAACCACGCATATGGGCCATATCAGCCAACTGGTCAAAGAGATCAATCATGCTTCTCATGAGCAATCGGCCGGAATTAATCAGGTCAATATCGCCATGACGCACATCGGTGAGGCCACGCATATCAACGCCGGACGAGTGTCGCGCAGCGAGCAAACGGCGGGCACCCTGCGTGAAAAAGGGGCACATCTGACCGAGGTCGTTCGTCTGTTTAGTCTGAAAACGGACTAACCGGCGCCGCCGGTGGCGCGCAGCAGCAGGTCATTTTGTACCTGCTCTGCCATTACCGAGGCACCGCGTGTATCAAGCATCATCCGGCACCAGGCCTGTGCCACCAACGGGGGAGCGAATTGCAGCATTTGCGCCCCCGTCGCTAACAGATAAAGCTGCTGCGCGACCTCCCGCCCCTGCGCTTCCTGCGGTTTTCGCAGTAATTGCTGAAGCTGGCGCCAGGCCCTGTCAAAATGCCGATCCTGGCCTTTAACCGCGCCAAAGGCATCGTGCAGCAGCTCACTGATACCCTGCTGCTTGCTGAGTACCCGCAGGACATCCAGGCACATAATATTGCCCGAGCCTTCCCAGATGCTGTTAACCGGCATTTCCCGGTATAGCCGGGGAAGCTCGCTCTCTTCGCAGTACCCCACTCCCCCCAGCACTTCCATGGCCTCCGCAACAAAGGGCATCCCCGCTTTGCAGACTGCAAATTTCGCCACCGGCGTAAACAGCCGTGCCCAAAGCGCTTCTTCCGGATTCGTTCGTGCATCCCAGGCGCGGGCCAGGCGAAACAGAAACGCCGTTTGCCCCTCCAGTTGCAGCGCCATCCGGCTGAGCACCTCACGCATCATCGGCTGATCGACGAGATTTTTACCGAAAGCCTGGCGCTGATGTGCGTGGTACAGGGCCACGGAGAATGCCCGGCGCATCAGTCCGTGGCTCCCCAGCGCACAGTCAAAGCGGGTCAGGCCGCCCATTTTGAGGATCTGGCGCACACCATCGCCCTCTTCTCCCAGTAACCAGCCGCTGGCATCAAAGAACTCCACTTCGCTGCTGGCGTTCGAACGGTTGCCCAGTTTGTCTTTCAGCCGCTCCAGCCGCACGCCGTTACGCTGACCGTCGGGTAAAAAGCGCGGCACAAAAAAGCAGGATAGCCCACCGTCTGCCTGCGCCAGCACCAGGTGGGCATCGCTTTGTGGCACGGAGAAAAACCATTTGTGCCCCACCAGCCGGTAGCTGTCACCGCTTTTTTGCGCCCGGGTAGTGTTGCTGAGGACATCCGAGCCGCCCTGTTTTTCCGTCATGCCCATGCCAATCAGCAGGCCACGCTTTTGATTTCCGGGTGCGAGGTGAGGATCGTAGCGGTCGCTCATCAGAGGTTTTAACCAGTCATGAAAAGCGGCAGGTAATGACTGCTGCAACAAGGGCGTGGCGGCGAAGGTCATGGTGATGGGGCAGAGCGAACCGGCCTCAACCTGCGCATGGAGTACAAAGCGAGCGGCACGGGCCACAAAAGAGCCGCTACGCGCGTCCTCCTCCCAGGCCAGATTGTGAACGCGATTGGCGCACAACCCTTGCATCAGGAGGTGCCAGGCTGGATGGAATCGCACGTCATCAAGCCGCGCGCCCGTGGGGTCATAGCGCAATAACTCAGGCGGATTGACGTTAGCCAGCCTGCCCAGCTCCAGCGATTCTGCCGTCCCCAACTGTTGGCCGATACTGGCCAGTAAATCAGCATCCCAGGCAGCCCCCTCACGCATAACCGCGTCATGCAGGGCGCGGTCAGAAAGAAAAAGATTGCTGTTATTCAGGGGGATAGGTTGATTAAAAACGGTGTGCGTTTGCCAGTGCATCTGTTTGCCCTCCATCAATGGCATCGACGCTAAGTATGGTCAGACGCGCGTTATCCCGCCCGCGATGACGGTCACAAAACCAGGCGTATAAGCACTTTCTATTTGCGTTACGTGCACTTAGCGGCAAGGCTTAATCGCATGAAACCAGGAACGGTGAAGCACATGACAACAACTGACGCACAACGACGAGCGCTGATCGCAGGCTCTATCGGCAACTTTATTGAATGGTACGAATTTGCGGTCTATGGCTTTCTTGCCACGGTGATTGCGAAAAACTTCTTCACGCTGGAAGGCGAGTCCGCCATCACCAGCCTGATCCTGACCTATGCCGCCTTTGCGGTGGCCTTTTTCTTCCGCCCTCTGGGCGCGGTGGTCTTTGGCCGCATGGGTGACCGGATCGGCCGCAAACCGACCCTGATTATCGTCCTGATACTGATGACACTGGCCACCGCAGCCATTGGTTTAGTGCCGGTTTACGCCAGCATTGGCGTTGCCGCGCCGCTTTTAATTACGGGGCTGCGTATTTTGCAGGGACTGTTTGCCGGTGGGGAATACGGTGGGGCGGTGTCGTTGATGACCGAGTTTGCCCCAAAGGGGAAGCGTGGTTTGTATGGCGCATGGCAGTCATTGACCGTCGCTCTCGGCCTGCTGGCGGGCGCAGGTGTGGTGGCGCTCTTGTCGGTCATGCTCTCACCGGAAGCCCTGCACGACTGGGGCTGGCGCATCCCGTTCTTCATCGCTATTCCGCTGGGGGGCATTGCGCTCTGGCTGCGGGTGAATATGGAAGAAACACCGAGCTTTGTTCGCCAGCAGACCCAAACAGCGCCTCCCGAGGCCGCCAGCGTCGGCAGTACATTTAAAGCGATTGTCACCGGGATTGGCCGTTTGATGGTCTGGTCCGCCGCCGGATACACCTATCTGGTGATTATGCCGACCTACCTTCAGTCGGCGTTGCACACCGGTTTTAACCAGGCGCTGCTGATTGCGGTCATTTCAAACGCCGGTTTTGCTCTGACGATTATTCCCTCCGGCATGTTGAGCGACCGGCTGGGACGTCGTGCGGTGATGGTCACCGCCGCCATTCTGCTGCTCATTTTGGCGCTGCCGCTGCTAAAAATTTTGCAGGCAGAGTCGAGCACGCTGCTGGTTAAAGGCGCAGTGGTGTTTATTGCGGGTGGGCTGGTCGGGATGCTGGCAGGGCCGGGGCCAGCGATGCTGGCGGAAATGTTCCCGACCAGGGTGCGTTACACCGGGCTGGGCCTCGCTTATTCATTATCGAATGCGATTTTCTCAGGTTGTGCGGGGTTGATCATTACCGGACTGATTAAGCAGACGGGGAATCTGGATATTCCGGCGTATTACGTGATGGCAACGGCGGTGGTCAGTGTGATTGCGCTGATGACGCTCAGGAAGGACGACCATCAGCGGTCACTGGAAGAGTAGTGCGGCCTGATGCCCTCACCCCGGCCCTCTCCCACGGGGAGAGGGAGCAAACATTAAAAACGGCAACTGACGTTGCCGTTTTGCTTTTACCTTGCGCGCTGGCGAACGGCTTCGAACAGGCAGATACCGGTAGCGACGGAGACGTTGAGAGATGACACGCTGCCGGCCATTGGAATGCTGATCAGCTCGTCGCAATGCTCACGGGTCAGGCGGCGCATCCCCTCACCTTCTGCACCCATCACCAGCGCCATTGGGCCAGTCATTTTGCTCTGGAACAGGGTGTGGTCTGCTTCACCGGCGGTGCCGACAATCCAGATGTTCTCTTCCTGAAGCTGGCGCATGGTGCGCGCCAGGTTGGTCACGCGGATCAACGGGACGTTTTCCGCTGCGCCACAGGCCACTTTTTTGGCGGTCGCATTCAGCTGGGCAGACTTGTCTTTCGGTACGATAACCGCATGCACACCAGCGGCATCCGCACTACGCAGACAGGCACCGAGGTTATGCGGATCCGTAACACCATCGAGGATCAGGAAGAAGGGTTGCTCCAGGCTTGCGATCAGATCCGGCAGATCGTTTTCCTGGTACTGACGACCCGGTTTCACGCGGGCAATAATACCCTGATGGACCGCACCCTCGCTTTTATCGTCCAGATACTGGCGGTTAGCGACCTGAATCACGACACCCTGCGCTTCCAGCGCGTGGATCAGGGGCATCAGACGTTTGTCTTCACGACCCTTAAGAATAAACACTTCCTGAAAACGCTCCGGAGCGCGTTCCAGCAGGGCCTGCACCGCATGGATGCCGTAAATCATTTCACTCATCAATGGTACTCATTTGAGGCGATATCGCCGGGTTGAATGGGCTGTGAGACATTCACATCGCCACATTATAACCGACATAGCCCTCAGATCGACTCCTGAACGTTCAACCGTTCACCACCGCACGTCTCTCTTCACCCGTAACCGGGTATTCAGGCAGCCTCGCATTCAGTAAATAGCGAGTGTATTCCTGGGTGGGCTGAGTAAAGATGCGCTCGCTTTCCCCCTGTTCCACCAGCTTTCCCCGGTGCATCACGCCGACGTGATCGGCAATGTGGCGCACCACGTTTAAATCGTGGGAGATAAACAGATAGGCCAGACCGTACTCACGCTGGAGTGACATTAATAAATTAAGGATTTGCGACTGAATCGACACGTCCAGCGCCGATACCGGTTCATCGCAAATAATCAGCTTCGGTTTGAGAATCAATGCCCTGGCAATGCCGATGCGCTGCCGCTGACCGCCGGAAAATTCATGGGGATAGCGTGCAGCATCCTGCGGTCGCAGCCCCACATGTTCCAGCATGTCTGCCACCTGCACTTTGCGGTTGGCTATACCGTGGATGATAAGCGGCTCTTCCAGGCTGTAGCCAATACTCCGTTTCGGGTCGAGCGACGAGAGCGGGTCCTGGAAAATCATCTGCATTTCCCGACGCACCTGCCGCCACCGCCCGGCATCTTGCCCCAGCAGCGATTGCCCTTCAAACCAGACTTCACCGCCTGAGGCAGGCGTCAGCCCCAAAATCAACCGTCCGGTGGTGCTTTTACCGCTCCCGGATTCCCCCACCAGCGCCCAGGTTTCCCCGGCGTTAATCGAGAAACTGATGTTATCCACCGCCTGCACGCTCTGCCCGCGACGATGAAAGCTTCTGGATAAATTTTTCACCGCTAAAAGTGGTGTCGTCATCGTCTTACCCCTCCTGTTCATCGGCACGCCAGCAGCGCACGTTGTGATCCCCACCGTTCAGCCGACGCAGCACCGGCTGCTCGGCCCGACAGCGCGGTTGCGCCAGCGGGCAACGGTCGGCATAGGTGCAGCCGCCCGGTAAATCATGCAGCGAAGGCACCTGCCCGCGAATTTCGGCGAGCGGCGTTTTGGGCGTGTTATCTGCCGACGGGCGTGCTGCCAACAGGGCACGGGTGTAAGGGTGACGCGGTGCCGAGAACAGCGCGTGTACGTCAGTCTCTTCCACCACCTGCCCGGCGTACAGCACGACCACACGCTGGCACAGACGCGCCACCACGCTCAGGTCATGGGTGATGAAGACAATGCCCATTCCGGTTTGCTGTTTGATCTCATCGAGCAAGTCCAGAATTTGCGCCTGAATAGTCGCATCCAGCGCGGTAGTGGGTTCATCGGCAATCAGCAGCGAAGGCGAAGTGGCAATTGCCATCGCAATCATCACTCGCTGGCGCATCCCGCCGGACAGTTCATGCGGCCAGGCAACAGCGCAGCGGGCAGGATCGGGAATGCCTACCTGTTCAAGCAAATGGAGGATTTTTTCCTGCCGCTGGCGACGATTAAGCGTGGTATGCAGACGCAGACTTTCGGCAATCTGCTCGCCAATGGTCATCACCGGGTTAAGGCTGGCGAGCGGGTCCTGGAAAATCATCGCCATGTCACGGCCACTGCGCTGGCGGCGCGCCCTGGCAGAAAGCGTGTGTAGCGCCTCGCCTGCCAGCACCACTTCGCCTTCAATCCGCGTGGTGCGTGGCGAAAGCAGCCCCATCAGCGCCTGGGCCGTCACACTTTTCCCGCAGCCGGACTCACCGATAATCCCCAGAGTTTGATGGGCATGAACCTCAAAGGAAACACCGCGCACCGGGGAAATCACACCCTGACGGGTGGCGAAATTGACCTCGAGTTGTTTAACCTGTAGCAGTGCCTCAACCATGACGGCCTCCCTGTTTGAGCAGGCGTAGCACGCGGCGCGGCAGCGGCTTTAAGGCCGGATCGGCGCTGTCGCGCAGATCGTCACCAATAATGTTTAACCCGAGGATCAGCAGCACGATGGCTACACCCGGGAAAAAAGTCATCCACCAGGCGGTAAAAATCACCGCTTTCCCCTCCAGCAACAGATTGCCGAGGCTGGGCATTGGCGGCGGAACGCCGGAACCAAGAAAGCTCAGTGCCGCTTCGGTGAGAATCGCCACGGAAAATACCCAACTCACCTGCACGATAAACGGCGATATCACGTTAGGCAGCAGGTGTAGCCAGATTATGCGCGAGGCCGACGCCCCTTGCGCCCGCAGTGCCTCGATAAAGTTCTTCTCTTTGATGACCATCGCCGCCCCGCGGATCACGCGGGCAATCGACGGCACGTAGACCAGCGACAGCGCCAGCACCACATTACCGATTTTTGGCCCCAGCACGCCGACAATGGCAATGGCCAGCAGCAGGGACGGAAACGCAAACAATCCGTCGCAGACGCGCATCAGTATGCTGTCGACCGGGCGATACCAGGCGCACAACAAGCCGATGATCAGCCCGGTCACACCGGCAATCAGCGCCACCGCCGCCCCGACCGACAGTGACACACGCACCGCCAGCGCCACGCGCACAAAGAGATCTCGGCCAAAATTATCGGTCCCGAACCAATGTTGTAACGACGGGGGTTTCAGGCGGCTCAGCGGATCGATGCTATAAGGATCAAACGGGCTAATCGCGCTGGCAAAAAACGACAGCAGCACAATCGCCAGCAGCAGCACGGGCCAGAGCCAGATACCGGGGTTTTTGCTCATCATTAGCGGCTTTCCCCCTCGACTGACAAACGCGGATCGGCAAGATAACTCAGCAGATCCACCGCCAGATTCACCAGCACGTAGCAAACGGTAATCAGCAGCACCACGCCCTGAATCACCGTCACGTCGCGCCGCTCGATCGAATCGACAATCAGCGATCCGACGCCCGGAATACCAAATACGCTTTCAATCACTATCGTCCCGGTAACTAACGAGGCAAAGGATTCACCGCAAATAGTCAGGATGGGGATTAGGGCATTACGTAACGTGTGGCGTAGCAGGACCCGCCGCTCCGGCACCCCTTTCGCCCGCGCCGTATTGATAAAGTGCTCCTGCATCACATCCAGCATCACCGCCCGGGTCATCCGCGCAATCAGTGCCGCGATGCGCAGCCCCAGCGCGATAGCGGGCAGCGTGAGATACCAGATATTCAACAACAGCGAGTCGTTGGTGGAACGGTAGCCCACCACCGGAAACCAGCGTAGCTGCACGGCAAAAAAGAAAATCAGGAACAGCCCCAGCAGAAAGCCGGGGACTGACATGCCGAACGTCGCCAGCGCACGAATGGCTTTATCAACCACACCACCGTGCTGCCAGGCGCTCACCACACCGCCCGCCAGCCCCAGCACCAGCACCAGCGCAATCGCCTGGGCATAAAGCGCCAGCGCAAGCGTTGGGGTCAGGTGCTGTAAAAAGAGGGTCATCACGCTGGTGTTGAGAAACAGCGAATGACCGAGATCCCCCGTCAGAATGCCGCCAAACCAGCTGACAAACTGCACCAGCAGCGGTCGGTCCAGCCCCATCTGCTGGCGCATGGCGGCAATGTCAGCCGGGCTTGCATCGTTGCCAAGGATCACCAGCGCCGGATCGCCCGGTGCCAGGTGAATCAAACAGAACACCACCACCGAGACCACCAGCAGGACCGGCAGCAGCGCCAGCAGGCGGTGAAAGAGATACCGTTTCATCGCCTTCTCCCGTCAGGGTTGCGTCACGCTCAGGTTCCACAGAATCGGCCCGCTCAGATCCTGGTAACCTTTAACGTTGTTTTTGATAGCCACCGCGTCCGGCGTGGTGCGGCCCAGCACAATCACCGGCAGATACTGCCAGAGCAGCACGTTAAGTTTATCCACCAGCGGTCGGGTCTCTTTCAGGGTCGCGGCCTGTTTAATCGCATCCAGCACGCCGTCAATTTCCGGGCTGTCGCTTAAGCCTGGGAATTTGGCGCGGGAATCGAGGAACGGATACTGATGCAACACCTGACGCATGGTGAACTCAAGCGCGCAGAGATCGAAGTTTTTCGGGTCCTGGCGGCGTTGCAACACCGTCGGCCAGTCGTAAACATCCAGACGGGATTTCACGCCAATCTGTTTAAGCACCTGCTGGGCGACAATCGCCAGGTTATACAGCTCGGCATACTCTTTGGTAGCGATGATCACCACCTCTTCACCTTTGTAACCCGACTCCTGCACCAGCTTGCGTGCTTCCTCCAGCTTGTGCTGATTCCAGTACGGCTTTCCGGCATCGCTGTACCAGTCCACCTGATCCGGGAAGCCCAGCGACGGCCCCTCTTTGAAGAAGCGCGGGTCGCTGTAGCCCGCCAGCAACGTCTGGTGCACATCCAGCGCCAGATTAAACGCCTGACGCAGCTTCACGTTGGCAAACGGCCCCTGATGTTTGTTGAACAGATAGGTAATCAGCGACCCACCACTTTGCGGCTCGAACAGCGAAATGTCCGGCGCACTGGCGAGGGTGTCGATGTTGTCCTTCGGCAACTGGAACACCAGGTCATACTCCCCGGTCATCGCCCCGGCCAGACGGGTGGATTCATCGGTGATGTAGCGGAACCAGATATCTTTGACGTCGGCTTTTTTCTGTCCGGACAGCCCGCTGGCCGGTTCAGTGCGCGACACATACTGGTCGTAACGGGTGAGATGCAGATAATCACCCGCTTTGAATTCCGCCAGCTTGTACGGCCCGGTGCCAATCAACTCAGTGACCGGTTTTTTACTGCTGTTGGCCTCGTCGATAATGCGTTTGGGCATAATCGCGGCGATGTTTTTCACATCCGCCAGCACGTTGAGGGTAATCAGCGACGGCGCAGGCAGCGTAAAGGTGACGGTCTTGTCGTCCACTTTGGTGAACTGCACGCCCGGCAGGTTGGCCTTGCCCTGGGTCGACACCGTGAGCCAGCGGTTCATGGAGGCCACCACGTCGTCGGCGGTGAGCAGTTGACCGTCATGGAAATGAATGCCGTCACGCAGCACGAAGGTGTAGGTTTTGCGATCGTCGCTTAGCGTATAGCTCTGCACCAGCTCCGGCACCGGCTCATAGCGGGCGTTGATGGTAAACAGCGTCTCAAAGATATGGCGATCTACATCCGAAGTCGCGTTGTTGGTAGTCAGATACGGGTCCAGGGTGCCTGGACGGTTACCATAAGCGATATTGAGCGTGGCGTTGCGATTAACGGTTTCCGCCTGCGCATTCCCCAGAGGTAAAACCGCCGCCAGCATCAGCGCGGCGGCAGAAAACAGCATTTTCATTATGGCGTGGCTCCAGTCAGGTATCAGGCGGCCTGGGTCGCAATACTGCGCCCGGCGAATTCATCTTTGGTTTCCTGCAACAGCGCCGCGTCGGTCAGTAAACGCAGGCCGGTACGGGCCAGAACCTGCGCGCCAGTCACCAGCGCTTCGTAGCCTTTCACCGAGTTCGCTGCTTCGCGGAATTCCACCGTATGACCAATCAGAGAGTCGGGACCGATTTTGATATAGGGATGCCCGGTCGGTACGGCATGGCTGATGTCGCCCGCATCCGTTGAACCCAGTCCCTCTTTCTCTTTCAGTTCAACGTCCTCGCCCGCTGCGGTGAACTCATCAAGCAGCACGCCGTTCAGGGTGTGGTTGATATTGAAATCACGTGGGCCGACCTGGTGCTCAATCTTCACCGTCGTCCCCGTTGCCAGCGCCACACCCTCGGCAATGGCGCGGATGCGTGGCTCCAGCGCCAGCACCTCTTCACGGGTATGGGCGCGAATGTAGTAGTGAGCGGAGGCGTATTCCGGAATCACGTTTGGGGCCTGGCCGCCGTTGGTGATAATGCCGTGAACGCGAATGCCGTCCGGCAGCTGCTGGCGCAGCACGCTGATGCCGTTGTAGAGCAACACCAGTGCATCCAGCGCGTTAACGCCTTTGTGCGGTGAACTGCCCGCGTGCGATGGCTTGCCGTAGAAATGGAAATAGAGATGGTTGTTAGCAAGCGACGGGCCAGACAGCCGGGTTTTACCTGCCGGATGGACCATCAGCGCCACATCCACATCATCCAGAAAACCGTGCTCGACAAAGCGGGCTTTCACATTGCCGTTCGGCCCCCCTTTGCCGCGCAGTCCGCCCTCTTCCGCCGGGGTGCCGAGCACCACCACTTTACCGCCGGTTTGGTCCAGCACCTGGCTGAGCGCCACCGCCGCCGCAATGCTGGTGACGCCGATGATGTTGTGCCCGCACGCGTGGCCGATGTCGATCAGCGCATCGTATTCCGCCAGATAAGCGATGGTCGGCCCCGGTTTGCCGCTCTCTTTCACCGCATAAAACGCAGTCTCATGCCCGGCCACGTTAGACGTGACCGTAAAGCCATGTTTTTCCAGTAAACGGGTTAGCACGCCATTGGCGTAGTACTCGTTGTTCCCGGTTTCGGGATGGGCATGAATATCTTTGGCTATCGCCACATATTCGTCGCGGTGCTGATGAATGCTCTCTTCCAGACGGTCTCGTAATTCGCTTGTGCTCATTGCTTCCACCTCAGTGATGACAGTTGATTCATTCCCGACACCGGGAACAAGGGGTTAACCTAAATGACGTTTCGCCTCCTGGCGGACGCGGTGTAAAACGTGTTGCTTGATTTCGCCGTACTGCGGGTGCTCCGCCAGCGTCTCAATATCGCGTTCGCGACCAAAAGGCAGGACAATCTCTTCGACAATTTTTCCGGGTTTGGCCGACATCACCAGAATGCGGTCGGCCAGGAACAGCGCCTCTTCCACATCGTGGGTGACGAACAGCAGCGTGGTGCCGGTGGTAAGCCAGGCCTCGCGCAGTAGCTCCTGCATCATCAGGCGGGTTTGCGCGTCCAGCGCACCGAAGGGCTCATCCAGCAGCAGCACTTCCGGCCCCGGCAGCCAGGCACGAGCCAGCGCCACACGCTGCTTCATGCCGCCGGAAAGCTGCCAGGGCGCATGCTGCTCAAAGCCTTTCAGTCCCACGCGATTCAGCCAGTCCAGTGCGCGTGCGTTAACCTCTTCTTTTTGATAGCGGCCCAGACGCGGGCCAAAAGTGACGTTATCCAGCACCGATAACCACGGAAACAGGTTCGGCTGCTGAAAAATCATGCCGCGCTCCGGCCCCGGCTGCTGTACCGGTTTGCCGGTTGCCAGCACGCGTCCGCTGTCGGGTTTGGTAAACCCGGCGACCAGATTGAGGATGGTGGATTTGCCGCAGCCCGATGGCCCCAGCATCACCACAAACTCCCCTTTGTCGAGAGTGAGATTGATCCCCTCCAGCACCCTGAACGGCTGCGGTTTTGCCGCAAACGAGAGGGTGACATTTTCAAGTTGGATGGCACTCATTATTCTTTCCCCGCCCACGGGACAAACAGGCGTTGCAGTCCCAGCAGGATTAAATCCAGTAAATAACCCGTCCCGCCCAGCAGCAAAATGCCGAGCATGACGATATCGGTGCGTAAGTAAGAGCTGGCGTTAATCACCATCCAGCCCAGGCCAGAACTGGCGGCCACCATCTCGGCGGCGATCAGCGACGTCCAGCCAATGCCAATGGAGAGCCTGACGGTGGTAAAGAGATCCGGCAGCGCGTCCGGCAGCACCACGCGCAGGAAAATCTGCCCTTTGGTCGCGCCCAGGGTCTGGGCCACACGAATACGCGCCCGTCCGATGCGTTCTACCGCCGCCGACGCCCCCACCACCACGCTCAGGAAGGTGGCGATAAAAATCAGGAAAAATTTCGACGCCTCACCGATGCCCAACCAGACCACCGCCAGCGGGATCAGCGCGATTTTTGGCAGCGGGCGCAGAAACTGCACAAACGGATTGAGCACTGCGGACAGACCGGGTGACAGTCCCATCAGCAGCCCGAGCGGGATGCCGAGAATAATCGCCACCGAGAACGCGCTCAGGGCGCGGGCCAGACTCACCGCCACGTGCTGCCACAGCGGCACCTGGCGATAACCGTCTGCCAGCAGTTCTTGCGCCGTGAGGCCAATATCCGTCAGCGAAGGCAACAGCAGTGGGTCCACCCATTGTCGGGTGGCCGCCAGTTGCCAGAGAGCAAAGAAGACCGCCACCGACAGCACGCTGATGGCGATATGTTGACCTACTCTCATTTTGCCGCCGCGTCGCGGATGTAACGGGAGTCGATCGCCGCATCCCAGTTTTGCGGGATATCCTGCTTACGAATTTCACCAATGCCAGCAAGGAAGCTGGAGGTTTTGGTCAGCGCTTTGCCGATACCGCTGCTGGAGGTGTCCGTGCCGTTACCCAGCCAGGCGGCGGTGCCCTGCTCAGCAAGCGTCGGATACTCCAGCCCGCCCAGGGTATTGGCGGCGGTGGTGACCGGTGCGCCCACTTCTTTTGCCACAATGGCAGCAGCGCTTTCCGGGTCTTTCTTAAATTCATCGACTTTCTGCTGATGCACGCGCAGGAAGGCGGTTACCGCTTCCGGGTACTGCTCGGCAAAGGCTTTACGCACCACATAGTTGTTGTAAATCAGGTAGCCATCCTTCTGCAGGTCTTTGGTGGCGAAGACCTGGTGGCCGCCGGAAGATTCCAGCTCCTGAGCAAACGGCGCCCAGACGTAGCCCGCGTCAATGTCGCCACGTTTCCAGGCCGCAACCATCTCTGCCGGGCGCAGCGGCAGGAGAGTGATCTTGCTGCGATCCAGTTTATTGACGCTGATGGCCGCTTCCAGCGCATAGGCCGCCGTGGAATTTGGCGGATAAGCCACACGCTTACCTTCAATATCTTTAATATTGTTGATGCCCTCTTTGCCAATTAAACGCTCATAGCTGGCAATTACGCCGGAGACGCCAATTATTTCCACCGGGAGTTTGCGAACAATACCCGCCGTTGCCGGACTGGAGCCGAAATTGGCAATATCGATCGCGTTACTGGCGAAATAATTAAGCGCGTCAGCGCCGGAAGCAAATTGCACCCATTTCACCGGGCTGTGTAAGGCTTTATCTAAAGAGCCATCGGCTTTCGCCAGCATTAATACCTGCGAGCCGCCGCTGTAGGCGACGCGCACTTCAGAAGGGGTGGCGGCCATACTGATATTGGCCCACAGGCTGCCTGCGGCGAGTAATACTCCGAGCGTTTTTTTCATTTCTTTTTCCTTGCGGTGAATGCGTGTCATCTCTCCTGCAGAGCAGGAGAAAAAGGTCAATTAAAGCGTGTTATTTATGCCAGCTGCGTGAGCCGATAGTTCTGCCAGAGGCGGGAACATCGCTCGGCCAGCGATTGGGCGGGATCATGAGTCAGTAACAGGAACGGCGCGTCCACGGCACGCAACGCGACCGGGACTTCCGTGCAGGCGAGCACCAGCTGCTGCGCGCCACGCGCCATCAGCGCCAGCGCCTGCAGGGAGAGTAGCTCACCGCCTTCCGCCAGCTTGCCGCGCTTTACGGCGTAGCAGCCGGGCACGAACCACTCGGCCAGTTCATCTTCACTGGGCGTAATAGATTCAATGTCTTGTTCGGCAAAGCGCTGCTGGAACCAACCGGCCTCCAGCGTGCCTTTGGTGGCGATAATACCCACACGCTGGGGCTTTTTGGGTGCCTGAAGCAGCGCGTCGACGGTGGCATCGACAATGTGCAGAATCGGTGCCTCACTGGCTTTGCTCAGTTGCGGATACCAGTGGTGTGCGGTATTGCAGGGAATGACGATATGACTCGCCCCCGCCTGATTGAGTTTCTCAATGCCATTCAGCAACTGGGGCAGCGGCGAGGGGCCAAGCCCGGCCAGCGCCTTTTGCCGGTCAGCGATTTGCGGCACGTTCCACACCACCGACGGCAGATGCTGCTGGTCGCTCCCGGCCGGGGTGGCGTCGAGCAATTTGTGCTGAAAATCGAGGGTGGCGAGCGGCCCCATACCGCCCAGCACACCGAGTAAAAAAGGCTTAGCCATGACGGGCATGGGCCTCCAGCACCTGACGATAGCCGAACAGGCCGACTGACCCGCCAGTGTGGATGAACACCACGTTCTCATCCTTGCGGAAGTGGCCTTTACGAATCAGGTCGATAAGCCCGGCAGCACCTTTGCCGGAATAGACCGGGTCGAGCAGAATGCCTTCGTGGCGGGCGAAAAGGGTCAGCGCTTCGAGCATACTCTCGGTCGGCAGGCCGTAGCCGTCGCCAACGTAATCGCTGTTTGCCACCACCGCTTCACGTGGTAACTCACCCGGTACACCGAGCAGCGCCAGGGTCCGCGAGGCCAGATTCCAGACGTTTTCTTCCTGCTTCGCCTTTGGCGCACGCACGCTGATGCCCAGTACCGGCACCTGGCTGTTCGTTGCGGTAAATCCGGCGACCAGCCCGGCTTGCGTCCCGGTACTGCCCGTGGCGTGAACCACATGGTCGATACGCAAACGCAGCTGCGAAGACTGATAGAGCAACTCTTCGGCGCAGGCCACATAGCCCAGGGCACCAATCGGGTTGGAGCCGCCACCGGGGATGATATAAGGATTATGGCCTTTCTCGCGCAGCGTCGCGGCATACTCTTCCATTGCCTGCTGCATGTCGGTGCCGCCCGGCAGATGCGCCACAATTTCGCCGCCCAGCAGGTCATCCAGCAGCACGTTGCCCGAACGCTGGTAATCTTCGCCAAAATCGGTGACGCGTTTTTCCAGCAGCACTTTTGCCGTAAGGCCGAGTTTTGCCGCTCCGGCGATGGTCTGGCGCACGTGGTTCGATTGGGTTGCCCCCTGGGTAATAATCACATCGGCTTTTTTCTCCAGCGCATCCGCCAGCAGAAATTCCAGTTTGCGGGTTTTATTTCCGCCGCTGGCAAGCCCGGTTGCGTCATCACGCTTGATCCATATTTTCGGACCGCCGAGTAATGCGGAGAGATTATTCAGTGGCTCCAGTGGAGTGGGAAAATGGCCGAGTGACAGTCGGGGGAAACGCGCCAGGTGCATGGGATGACTCCTTGCTAAATAAGCGAATAGCTGATGGGAGTCACTATACACATCGGATTCTGGCGGCTAATCACCAATAATAAATATCGATTTTCACAATATTGCTAAGCCAGGAAAATAAACGTCTGGAGGGCTATGTCTATTACGGGAAGGAATATATTACGTTAAAAAAGAATAACCCCTCTGCAAAGAGAGGGGTTATTAGCGGGAATATCAGGCGAAATTATTCAGCGATTTTCTTTTTCACTGCACGTTTCGCTTTGGTCGCCGCGGCGATTTTTTGCGTTTTCGCCGACGGTTTTTTCACGCTTTTTTCTTTCTTCGGTTTCGCAGGACCTTTCGCTTTACGAAATTCGCTGTCGGGCTCGAAGTTGACTTTCTTACCGGCCTGGCGACGTTTTCCTGCTGGTTTGGCACCCGCCCCTTTCTTCGCGTTCTCGCGGGCGGTTTTACCCACGTTGCGCGGCCCGCGCTCGCTGGAGATCAGGGAGAAGTCGATTTTACGCTCGTCCATATTGACCGCTTCAACGCGCACTTCCACTTTGTCGCCCAGACGGTAAGTCTGGCCGCCCGATTCGCCAATTAAACGCTGGCCAATCTGGTCGAAGCGGTAGTAGTCGTTATCCAGCGTCGAGACGTGAACCAGACCGTCGATGAAGAGATCGGTCAGGCGCACGAAGAAGCCAAAGCCAGTCACGCTGGCAATCACGCCAGGGAAAGTGTTGCCGACCTGATCCTGCATAAAGTCGCACTTCAGCCAGTCAGAGACTTCACGGGTTGCTTCATCAGCGCGACGCTCGGTCATTGAACAGTGCTGACCCAGTTGCAGCATCTCTTCCAGGCTGTAGTGCCAGCCGCCGGTCTCGGTACTGTTGCCCGTATGGCCCTCATCTTTCGCCAGCAGATATTTGATGGCGCGGTGCAGCGACAGGTCCGGGTAACGGCGAATTGGCGAGGTGAAGTGCGCATAAGATTGCAGCGCCAGGCCAAAGTGACCGCGGTTTTCCGGATCGTACACCGCCTGCTTCATGGAGCGCAGCAGCATGGTTTGCAGCATTTCATGATCCGGGCGATCGGCAATGGATTCCAGCAACGCTGCATAATCCGCAGGCTCAGGCACTTTGCCGCCCGGCAGTTCGAGGCCCAGCTCCGCCAGTACGGTGCGGAACGACGTAATCGCTTCGGTGGTTGGCTTGTCGTGGATACGGAACAGCGCTGGCTCGTGCTCTTTCTCAACGAAACGTGCCGCCGAGATATTCGCAAGGATCATGCACTCTTCAATCAGCTTATGGGCATCATTACGCTGAGTTTGCTCAATGCGCTCAATACGACGCTCGGCGTTGAAGATAAATTTGGCTTCCTCACTCTCAAACGAGATCCCGCCACGTTCCGCCCGGGAGGCGTCGAGGACTTTGTAGAGGTTGTGCAGCTCTTCGATATGCTTAACCAGCGGCGCGTACTGCTCACGCAGATCCTGATCGCCCTGCAGAATATGCCAGACCTTGTTGTAGGTCAGCCGAGCATGAGAGCTCATTACCGCTTCGTAGAATGTATAGCTCGTCAGGCGTCCTTTGGCGGAAATGGTCATCTCACAGACCATACACAGGCGGTCAACCTGCGGGTTGAGCGAGCAGAGGCCATTGGAGAGCACTTCCGGCAGCATGGGCACAACCTGCGACGGGAAGTAGACCGAGGTCCCGCGGCCACGCGCTTCATCATCCAGCGGCGTGCCAGGACGGACGTAATAGCTGACGTCGGCAATGGCAACCCACAGGCGCCAGCCGCCGCCGCGTTTTTTCTCGCAGTGAACGGCATCATCGAAGTCACGGGCATCTTCACCGTCGATGGTAACCAGCGGCAGTGCGCGCAGATCGATGCGGCCGATTTTGGCCTCTTCCGGCACCTGTTCTTTCAGCCCGGAAATCTGTTGTTCAACCGCTGGCGGCCAGACGTACGGGATTTCGTGGGTGCGCAGCGCCATATCAACGGCCATGCCGGTGCCCATGTTATCGCCCAGCACTTCAACGATTTTGCCGATGGCTTTGGTGCGACGGGTCGGGCGCTGTGTCAGCTCCACCACCACCACAAAGCCCATGCGCGCGCCCATTGTTTCCTCTGGCGGCACCAGGATGTCAAAGCTCAGGCGACTGTCATCGGGAACGACAAAGCCCACGCCCGCATCGGTAAAGTAACGGCCAACGATCTGACCTTTTTTCGGCTCCAGAATGCGCACCACGCGTGCTTCACGGCGGCCTTTGCGATCGGCACCCAGCGGCTGAGCCAGAATCTGGTCGCCGTGCATGCACAATTTCATCTGTTCGCTGGAGAGATACAGGTCGTCTTTACGGCCTTCTACGCGCAGGAAACCGAAACCATCGCGGTGACCAATGACCATGCCTTTGAGCAGGTCGAGACGTTCAGGCAGGGCGTAACACTGACGGCGGGTGAAGACCAGTTGCCCATCGCGCTCCATGGCGCGCAGACGGCGGCGCAATGCCTCTTGCTGTTCTTCGCCTTCGATATTGAGTTCAACGGCCAGTTCATCGCGGCTGGCCGGTTTTTCACGTTTGGTGAGGTGTTCGAGGATAAATTCGCGGCTGGGGATAGGATTGGAATATTTTTCAGCTTCGCGTTCCAGGAAAGGATCGTGTGACATAGCGGTTCCTCCGTTGTCATCTCTGGTGGCGATTTTTTCAGTCCACCAGCAATAATTTGTAAAGCGGTTGATTCTCTTCAACCAATTCGGCCAGCGTGTAGTTGTCCAGTTCCGTTAGGAAACTTTGCACGGCCTTAGAAAGCGCCTGCTTGAGGCGGCAGGCGGAAGTTATATGGCAAAATTCACTGCTGCAGTTCACCAGTGAGAGCGGCTCCAGGTCACGCACGACATCACCAATACGAATGTCTTTTGCGGCCCGGCCCAACCGGATCCCACCGTTTTTTCCCCTGACGGCCATTACATAGCCTTCACGACTAAGTTGATTGATTATTTTGACCATATGATTACGGGACACACCATAAATCTCAGTGACTTCGGTGATATTCGTCATTTTTCCTTCGGGTAATGACGCCATGTAAATCAACGCACGTAATCCGTAATCGGTGAAACTCGTTAACTGCACATCAACCTCAGAAACAGGGGAAAAGTGAGATACCCGCAGGTATTGACTCTATTGATGATAAACCAGCCAGCAGGAATGCCGCTAATTTATTTGAATGGGAGGGGGAAAAAGCAAGAAGAAGGGGCTTGTCAGACAAGCCCCTGCGATGATTATGCGTCGAACGGGTCGCGCAGGATCATCGTTTCAGAGCGGTCCGGACCGGTAGAAATGATGTCGATCGGCACGCCGGTCAGTTCTTCAATACGTTTGATGTAATCCAGCGCGGTTTGTGGCAAGCCATCGCGGGTTTTCACACCAAAGGTCGTTTCAGACCAGCCTGGCATTGATTCATAAATCGGCTCAATACCTTCCCAGTTATCAGCAGCCAGCGGAGTGGTCGTGACTTCACGGCCATCAGGCATACGGTAGCCGACGCAGATTTTCACTTCTTTCAGACCATCCAGCACGTCCAGCTTGGTCAGGCAGAAGCCAGACAGGGAGTTGATCTGCACCGCGCGACGGATCGCAACGATATCCAGCCAGCCAGTACGACGACGGCGACCGGTGGTAGCACCGAACTCGTTACCCTGTTTGCAGAGGAACTCACCGATGTCATCAAACAGTTCTGTCGGGAACGGACCTGCACCCACGCGAGTGGAGTAAGCTTTGATGATACCCAGGACGTAATCCACATAACGCGGACCCAGGCCGGAGCCGGTTGCCACGCCACCTGCAGTGGTGTTGGAGGAGGTTACGTACGGATAGGTACCGTGGTCGATATCCAGCAGCGTACCCTGCGCGCCTTCGAACATCACGAAGTCGCCGCGTTGACGCGCTTGATCCAGCAGATCGGAAACATCAACAACCATCGCGGTGAGGATGTCGGCAATCGCCATCACATCGTCCAGTACTTTCTGGTAGTCAACGGCTTCTGCTTTGTAGAAATTCACCAGCTGGAAGTTGTGATATTCCATCACTTCTTTCAGTTTGTCAGCAAAGGTAGCTTTGTCGAACAGGTCGCCTACGCGCAGACCACGGCGAGCCACTTTATCTTCATAAGCAGGCCCGATACCACGACCGGTGGTGCCGATAGCTTTAGAACCGCGCGCTTTTTCACGTGCTACGTCCAGTGCCACATGATAATCAAGGATCAGCGGGCACGCTTCAGACAACAGCAGGCGTTCACGAACCGGGATACCACGGTCTTCCAGACCTTTCATCTCTTTCATCAGCGCAGCCGGAGACAGCACAACGCCGTTACCGATGATGCTGGTGACGTTTTCGCGAAGAATGCCTGATGGAATAAGATGGAGGACGGTTTTTTCACCGTTGATTACGAGAGTATGGCCTGCGTTGTGACCGCCCTGGTAGCGTACAACATATTTAGCCCGTTCAGTCAGAAGATCAACAATCTTCCCTTTACCTTCGTCACCCCATTGGGTGCCCAGTACGACGACGTTGTTACCCATTTTTTTCAAAATCACCGTTTGCTTAAAAATGGATTCTACCATCGCTTTTTCAGATATACAGCACTTTTTGACCTCAAAATACGCCGATTGTGCCTATTTTTTGATCAGCCAATCGTTTTCCTCAACATGTAGTAGATCACGATGCCCGCAACCACAAGACCGCCGCCAAAACGACGCAAAATATTATCCGGCAGCTGGCTCATCGTGGCGATCATTCGGCGCCAGGCGCGCGGATAAAGCATCGGTCCAAGACCTTCCAGCACCAGGACCAGGGCCAGTGCGAGCCAGATCGTTGAATTCATTTTTATTCCTTATAAAAGAAAACCACCGCTCCGTTGAGAGCGGTGGTTTGAATACTCAAACGAGCCTGAGTTTATCGCGTTGCGTTAGCCGGCGTCTTCATATAACGGAAGAAATCGCTGTCCGGGCTGAGCACCATGACATCCTGGTTGCTCTGGAAGCTATTCTCGTAAGCACGCAGGCTACGGATAAAGGCGTAGAAGTCAGGATCCTGGCTGAAAGCATCAGCGAACAGCTTCGCCGCTTCGGCATCGCCTTCACCGCGCAGGATACGGCCCTGGCGCTCAGATTCCGCCAGCGTCTTGGTGACTTCATAGTCCGCGGCTGCACGCAGCTTCTCAGCCTCTTCCTGACCCTGTGAACGGTGACGACGGGCTACCGCCTCACGCTCGGCGCGCATACGGTTGTAAATCGCCTCGGACACTTCAACTGGCAGGTTGATCTGCTTGATACGCACGTCAACCACTTCGATACCCAGCGCAGCCATACTGTTCGGGTTGATCACCGGCACTTTACCGTTAGTCTCCGCCTGAACGCGTTCAGCCGCTTTGGCAATCGCATCATCTGCTGCCGGCGTTGAAACTTCATCTTCAGTGCCCGCTGTACCAGAGTTCAGCGCATCGCGAACTTCCAGGGTCAGACGACCACGGGAGTCGGTCACAATGTCTTTCACATCCAGACGACCAATCTCGGAACGCAGACGGTCAGAGAACTTACGTTTCAGCAGCACTTCTGCCTGAGAAACGTCGCCGCCGCCCGTTGCCAGGAAGTAACGGCTGAAATCGCTGATGCGCCATTTGATATAGGAATCAACGATCAGGTCTTTCTTCTCTTTGGTCACGAAACGGTCGGCCTGGTTATCCATGGTCTGGATACGTGCATCCAGCGTTTTCACGGACTGAATGAACGGCACCTTGAAGTGCAGACCCGGCTCGTAAATCACCGGGCGTTTGTCGCCATCACGCACGACGCTGCTGAACTGGAACTTAATCCCACGCTCGCCTTCTTTCACCACAAAAATCGAGGTATAAAGCGCGACCAGTACGATGACGATGATCGCAATAACTGACTTACGCATCCTTATTCCCCCTGACGCTGGTAGTCGTTACGCTGCGCGTTAGCACGGCGTTGGTCCATAATGTCACCATCGTTCGAAGAAGGCGTTGTGTTCGTGCTGGCGCTGCCTGTTGAGGCTGGCGGCAGACGCAGCAGGTTGTTCGCGCCGCTGGTGTCGCCTTTCGCTGCTGGTGCAGAACCGCCTTTCAGCATCTGATCCAGCGGCAGAACCATCAGGTTTCCGCCTTTACTGTCGTTAACCAACACTTTGCGGGTGTGGCTCAGCACTTTTTCCATGGTCTCGATATAGAGACGCTCACGGGTAATTTCCGGTGCCGCTTTATATTCCGGCAGGATCTTCGCGAAGCGGGCCACTTCACCCTGAGCTTCCAGGATGGTCTGCGTTTTATACGCGCGCGCTTCTTCCAGAATACGCTGCGCCTGACCGTTAGCGCGTGGCTGAACTTCGTTGGTGTACGCTTCTGCTTCACGGATGTACTGCTGTTCGTTTTCACGGGCAGCAATCGCATCGTCAAATGCGGCTTTCACCTCTTCCGGCGGACGCGCAGCCTGGAAGTTGACGTCCAGCAGGGTAATACCCATGTTGTACGGACGAATGGTCTCTTCCAGCTCGCGCTGGGTATCGCTACGAATAACGGTACGACCTTCGGTCAGAATACGGTCCATGGTGTATTTACCGATCACACCGCGCAGGGCGCTGTCGGTCGCCTGACGCAGGCTGTCATCCGCGCTGGTCACGCTAAACAGATAACGCTCAGGATCGGTCACGCGGTACTGCACGTTCATCTCAACGCGCACCACGTTTTCGTCAGAAGTCAGCATCACGCCAGAGGCGGCCAGTTCACGGACGGATTCCACGTTTACCGCGGTCACGTCATCAATGAAGGTCGGCTTCCAGTTCAGACCCGGCTCAACCAGATGGCTGAACTTACCGAAACGGGTGACCACGCCGCGTTCTGCTTCTTTAATGGTGTAGAACCCGCTGGCTGCCCAGATGATGACTACCGCAGCGGCCACGATGCCCACTACGCGGCCACCCATTGGCGGGCGCGAACTCTGAGTGGAATTGCCACCCGAGCCAGAACCTTTTCCTCCGCCAAGGCCACCAAGCTTCTTGCTCAGTTTGCGGAAGATATCATCCAGATCCGGCGGCCCCTGCTCGCGACCACCTTTGTTGCCATTTCCCTCAGAGTTGCCGCCAGGTTTGCTGCTTCCCCACGGGTCGCGGTCTTGTCCGTTATTACCGGGCTGATTCCACGCCATGTATATGCTCCATATTTGTTATGCAAGGGCGAATTATTCAGGCATCCCCTTTCTGATCAGACGATATAGTCGACCAGCGCAGGTTCTTGTTTACAGAGGCGACGCCAGTCAACGATCGGCATACGCACCTGCATCCCCACGCTGCCGTCATCCTCCATCCACTCTTTTTCTATCGCCTGAAGCTGATAAAACCGGCTGCGCAGCCTGCCTTCCTGTGGCGGCAGTCGCAGCGTGTGCTGAGCTACCTCACCGGAAAGACGTTCTGTCAAAGCCTGGAAAAGCAGTGGCACACCAATACCGGTCTGGGCAGAAAGCCAGACCCGAATCGGTTTGTTTTCTTCATCTCTGTCGATACGCGGTTCGAAATCGTCCAGCATATCGATCTTATTCATGACCAACAGCGTTGGGATCTCGTGGGCGTCGATCTCTTCGAGCACCACGTTCACCGCGTCGATGTTCTCCTGCACGCGCACGTCTGCCGCATCAATCACGTGCAGCAGCAGAGTCGCCTGTCGCGTCTCCTGCAGGGTGGCTTTAAACGCCGCCACCAGGTCATGCGGCAGGTGGCGGATAAACCCTACGGTATCCGCCAGCACCGTTTCACCGACGTCTGCAACGTCAATACGGCGCAGCGTAGGGTCCAGGGTCGCAAACAGCTGGTCTGCGGCATAAACCTGGGCCTCGGTTATCTGGTTAAACAGGGTGGATTTACCGGCGTTGGTATAGCCCACCAGCGACACCGTCGGGATGTCGGCTTTGGTTCGCGCCCGACGCCCCTGTTCGCGCTGTTTCTCTACACGTTCCAGACGTGAAAGGATCTGGGTAATTCGGCCACGCAGCAAACGACGGTCGGTTTCGAGCTGGGTTTCACCCGGGCCGCGCAAACCAATCCCGCCTTTTTGTCTTTCAAGGTGTGTCCAGCCACGCACCAGACGCGTTGCCAGATGGCGCAGCTGCGCCAGCTCAACCTGCAGTTTCCCTTCGTGGGTACGTGCACGCTGAGCAAAAATATCTAAAATCAAACCCGTGCGATCGATAACACGGCATTCGCAAAGGGCTTCCAGGTTGCGCTCCTGGGCTGGAGACAGCGCATGATCAAACAACACGACTGACGCGCCGGTTGCTTTTACGGCATCCGCAATTTCGACTGCTTTACCTTCACCAACAAAATACTTTGGGTGCGGCGCTTTACGGCTACCGGTAATCACCTGCATTGCTTCGACACCGGCGGAAGAGACCAGAGATTCAAACTCCTGGAGGTCTTCCATATCTTTGTCTTGCGAAAAATAGATGTGTACCAGCACCGCCTGCTCACCGGCATCATAACGGTCAAACAAGCGTAAACCTCTCTAAAAAGATCAGCGGGGAACGCAGGATCCCTGGCTCCCCGTGTGGATAACAGTGCGAAACCTTATTCGGTTTCGTCGCTGTCCTGCGCCGGCGTTGAAGAACCCTGCGCGTTGCTGCCATGATGGTAGTTACTACCAGTGCCGCCGCCAGCGTTATTGCTGTGATGAGATACCGGACGGGACGGAACAACAGTAGAAATAGCGTGCTTGTAGACCATCTGACTGACCGTGTTTTTCAACAGAATCACAAACTGATCGAAAGACTCAATCTGACCTTGCAGCTTAATACCATTCACCAAATAAATAGAAACTGGAACACGTTCCCGACGCAATGCGTTCAGGAACGGATCTTGTAAAGATTGCCCCTTAGCCATTCTATCTTTTCCTTATATGCTTGTTTTGTACTTAGAACCTTGCGATTCTGAAAAATTGCGCACGATACGTCTCAATTGTACACATTCAGTGAGCGATATCACCAACAACCTCAATCACTTCGTTTAACGCCTGTTGCGGTTTTTCACTGTCTAACCAGTGAACACCCTCCCAACCGCGCAACCAGGTGATCTGGCGCTTCGCTAACTGTCTCGTGGCGCAAACACCTCTATAAACCATTTCATCGTATGAAATCTCACCTTCAAGATACGACCACATCTGGCGGTATCCCACACAACGAATGGAAGGCATGTCCGTATGCAAATCTCCACGGGCAAATAGCGCCCGCACTTCTGCTTCAAAATCTGAAGCTAACATCTGATGAAAACGCTGCTCAATTCGCTGATGGAGCAGTTCACGGCTCGCCGGGGCGATGGCGAACTGATGCACCTGATACGGCAGAGCGTCTCCTGACGTTTGCGTCAGTTCCGTTAAAGTTTTACCCGAAATGAAAAAAACTTCCAGTGCCCGGGAAAGCCTTTGTGGATCATTTGGATGGATTCGCGCAGCCGCCACAGGATCGATCCCCTGCAACTGCTGGTGTAACGCTTCCCACCCACGCTCTGCTGCTTGTTTTTCAATTTCAGCTCTGACCGTCGGGTCGGCGGAAGGTAAAGGAGATAGCCCTTCCAGCAGCGCCTTGAAGTAGAGCATCGTGCCGCCCACCAGCAGGGGAATACGCCCTGCGGCGGTAATTTCATTCATCTCATCCAGGGCATCGCGACGGAAATCCGCCGCTGAATAAGCCTGGGAGGGATCGCGAATATCGAGCAAACGATGAGGGGCAGCACGTAATTCTTCGGCATTCGGTTTCGCCGTGCCGATGTCCATCCCTTGATAGATAAGGGCGGAATCCACGCTTATCAACTCAACTGGCAAAACTTTACGTAACTCAATGGCTAACGCCGTTTTACCGGAGGCGGTAGGCCCCATCAAAAAAATGGCCTTCGGCAGGCCAGCCTTACTGATATCACTCATGTTTCAGGGCGTTCATCGCCTTAGATAAATCAACAGGTTGCAATAAACCATCTGGTGGGGTCTTCACCAGATGCGGACAAAGACGTTCGACGTCGGTTAACAAGGTAATGGCCTGCGCCATATTCCACTGACTGTGTTCACTGGCCAGATGACGGGCAATCCATTGGGCAGTATTCACCGCATCAATCGTTGTCTGCTGCGCCAGGTAGCCTATCAGTTCAGGAATCAAGATTTGTAAATTTTGTTGGCGTAAGGGTAAAGGCACCGCGCGCAGCGTGACGTGCTGCCCGTCAGGGACAAATTCAATCCCCATTTCCGCCAGCACCGCCTGCGCCTGCTTTAGGGTCGTGCTCTCTTGCGGTGAGACTTTAAGACGCACCGGGATCAGTAGCGGCTGCCCGCAGACCGGGCCGGTTTCCGTTGAAAGCTGTCGGTACCGTAGCCAGCGCTCAGCAACCGGTAGCGCGAGCAACATGACGTGGCCGTCGCGTTCGAGCAACGCATAATCTGGCAGAATGATTGTCAGCACGCGGCCAAAACTCTGGCTATGGGCCTCCAGCGCTGGCGTGTTCTTGCTCACCTGAAGGTCAGTTTTATGCCCGACATCCGGCGTATCCAGCAACTGGCGATAGAGCACGCCCTGCTGCTTCTGGTATCCCGGCTGCGCATTCGGCCAGGCGGGAGCGGAAGCACGTGCAGCAGACGAGCCAGAATAAAACCCCGGCGAAGAGGAATCACGCATCACGCTCGGTTCACGGCTTACCGCAGGTTCAGCAAACTGGTTACGCCCTGCTGCCACCCGGTTTTCCGGGATGATGCGCGGTGCTGGCTCTTCAACCAGCGGCAACGGGTTATCGGCCTGCTGCTGAAGTACGCTTAGCACCCCCTGGTAGATAAAATCATGCACCAGTCGCGACTGATGAAAACGCACTTCATGTTTTGCCGGATGCACATTCACGTCGACCTGGTGCGGATCAATCTCAAGATAGAGCACAAACGCAGGCTGCTGATCGGCACCCAGTTTATCCTCACAGGCCTGACGGATGGCGTGGTTGATGAGCCGGTCACGCATCATGCGACCGTTCACATAACAGTACTGGATTTCAGCAAATGCAGAGGTTGTCGCCCCTGGTTCAGCGACCCAGCCGCGCAGGGCAAGATCCCCATGCTGCCACTCGATGGCCAGCGCCTTTTCGAGAAAAGCGGTGCCGCAAATAGCCCCCAGTCGGCGTTCGCTCTGCCCACCCTGCGCTACCGCGCGGTACTGACGCACCATTTTTCCGTTGTGGCTGAGATTGATGGTCACATCAAAACGGGCCAGCGCAATGCGGCGCACCACCTCATCTATATGGGCAAATTCAGTCTTTTCAGTGCGCATAAACTTACGGCGGGCGGGTGTGTTATAGAACAGATCCAACACTTCAAGCGTCGTACCGACCGGATGGGCCGCCGGTTTGACGGTCACATCCATATCCCGCCCTTCGGCATACGCCTGCCAGGCTTCCGCTTGTTCGGCGGTCCGTGAGGTGAGCATCAGACGAGAAACGGAGCTAATACTGGCGAGGGCTTCACCACGAAAACCGAGGCTGATAATGGCTTCCAGATCATCAAGGGAGGCGATTTTACTGGTGGCATGACGCGCCAGCGCCAGCGCCAGCTCGTCTTTTTTAATGCCACACCCATTATCACGAATGCGGATGAGCTTCGCGCCACCGCGTTCAATATCAATGTCGATGCGGGTTGCGCCCGCATCAAGGCTGTTTTCCACCAGCTCCTTCACCACCGACGCAGGGCGTTCCACCACTTCGCCAGCGGCGATCTGGTTCGCAAGCTGCGGCGGCAGAACCTGAATCGGCATGAATGCTCCTTAGTTAAACAGTCCGTGTGAAGCGGTTTCCGCGCTGGCAGTTTGCCCGGTGCCGCCCTGAGGGGCCGACTGCAACGGGTGCGCCTGGAAGTAATTACGTAAGCCGCTATAAATGGCGTCCGCCAGCTGCTGCTGATAATCATCGCTATCCAGCAGGCGCTCTTCACTGTTGTTACTGATAAATCCGGTTTCAACCAGCACTGACGGGATATCCGGCGAACGCAGCACGCCAAGGCTGGCATGTTCAGGACGAGATTTATGCAATGAGCCAATGCGCGAAAGTTGGGAAATCATGCTTGTCGCAACATCATACCCGACACGCTGGGAATGGCCGAACTGTAAATCCAGTACCGCCTGGCTCAGGTAGGGATCTGACTGGCTGTTAGCCAGCACGTCGCCCGCGCCACCCAGCAGTTCGGACTGTTTCTCATGTTCTTCCAGCCAGTTCGCCATTTCGCTGTTGGCGCGACGGTTGGAGAGAACCCACACCGACGCCCCTGTCGCACTGCGATTTGGCGCCGCATCCGCATGAATCGACACCAGGAAATTGGCATTCTGCTTACGCGCCACGTCAGAGCGCCCCATCACCGAAATGAAGTAGTCGCCATCACGGGTCAGCACCGCTTTAAACATCGGGTCGTCGTTCAATAAGGCCCGCAATTTGCGCGCAACGGAGAGGGTGACATTTTTCTCCTGCGTCCCTCCAGGGCCAATCGCGCCAGGATCCTGCCCACCGTGACCAGCATCAATGGCGATAATCACTTTATCGCCCGTCGCCGCGCGAGCCTGAGCCGCCGGGCGCACCGCGGTGTTGCTGCTGGTGACACTGGTGATACGGTCATTATTCGCTTTAAACGGATTACGTGCAGGTTCAACCGGACGAGGGGCGACAGCAGGGGTTTCAACACGCTGCACTACCGCTTTTGGCGGCGGCGGTGGCGGCGGAACATCCGCATCAATGGTGAACACCACTGAATACCCGGCACCGCTTTGCTGTTTCACCGCGCGGGTTTTACCGTTCTGAGTCAGATCGACGACCAGTCGCAGCGACTGATTATCTTTCGGCGTGCCGGAGCGAATGCTTTTCACCAGGTTATTACCGCTGAACTGCAGCGGCAGGCCCTGAATCACGCCAGTTTGCTTGATGTCCAGCGCCACGCTGCGTTTCCCTTCCTGCGAAAACGCATATTCCGGGTCACCCATAAAACTGAAGGTAATGCGGGCCTGAGAGTCGCCATTGGAGACCTGAATATCTGACAAACTCGCCGCACTCACATGGGCACTGGCGAAAACCAGCGCCGCAACCAGCCAACTTCTCACGCGAAAAATCATCCCGTCATCCCTAAGATTAACTGGCTAACCGCGCCAGCAAAGAATCGCCAGATGAGGATACAGCAGTAATGCGTGCCTCACGCCCCTGCGCCTGGTAATCAATATGGATTTCGACATCCGGGTCAGGCAGTACACCCGCGCCTTGTTGCGGCCACTCGACCAGGCAGATTGCGTCGTTGGCAAAATAGTCGCGGATCCCCATAAATTCCAGCTCCTCGGGGTCCGCAAGACGATACAGGTCGAAGTGGTACACGTTTAAGCCTTCCAGCGTGTAAGGTTCGACCAGCGTATAGGTCGGGCTTTTGACATTCCCGTTATGGCCAAGTGCTTGTAAAAAGCCACGGCTGAAGGTGGTTTTACCTGCGCCAAGATCACCGTACAGATAAATCACAGTCGCGCCATTGCACGCGTGTGCCATACGTTGACCAAAATCCAGCGTCGCTTGTTCGTCAGGTAAAGGAATTACTCGGTTCATCATTCTGTATCACTAACATCCGGGTTAACTACACGCACCAGCGTGGAAAAAAGATCGGTCGCCAGCATGCCCCGCATACCTTGCCTGGCCGCCAGAACATCAGCCGCCGCACCATGCGCCAGACAGCCCGCACAGGCCGCGTCGTATAAATCGTGTTTCTGCCCCAGCAGCGCGCCAATAATGCCCGAAAGAACATCGCCCATGCCGCCGCTGGCCATGCCCGCATTGCCCGCATCGATGATGCTGCTCTTGCCATTTTCAGCGCTCACCACTGTCCCTGCGCCTTTCAGAACGACAACGCCTGCGTAACGTTTTAGCAGACGCTGCGCAGAAAGTAAGCGATCGTTTTCAATTTCTGCGACGGAACAGTTGAGCAGACGGGCTGCTTCGCCGGGATGCGGCGTCAGAATGCGATTGTGACGTTTATCGGGGTTGATTGCCAGAAGGTTCAACGCGTCGGCATCCCAGAGCATAGGTTTACGAAAATTCTCAACTTTCTGCAGGGCCTTTTTGCCCCACTCCTGCTGGCCCAGGCCGGGGCCAATGACCACCACATCGGCCCATTCCAGACTTTCGTCCAGTGATTCAGGCGTCAACTCATGCACCATTAGCTCCGGGCGTGCAGTTATAATCGGGGCAATGTTTTCCTGCCGGGTTAACACGCGCACCAGGCCTGCTCCGGCGCGCAACGCCGCCTCGCCTGCCATGCGAATCGCCCCTGCCGTGCCATGGTCGCCACCAATAATCACCAGTCGCCCGTGCGAACCTTTGTGCGACGTGGGGCGCCTTGGCAAAAACCACTGCGAGAGCTGCGATGCATCAACGCGAGAAAGCGCGGTTTCCTGCCCGGCAAGCCAGGCATCCAGGCCCAGTGCGTGATGGTGCAACACCCCCACCACATCACGGGCTTTGCCGGTTAACAGCCCCGGCTTAAGAGCAATAAAGGTGACGGTATGCGCGGCATTGATGACGGCACCCGGTGTGGCGCCGGTTTGCGCTATCAGGCCAGAGGGAATATCCAGCGCCAGCACGGGAGCGGGATGATCGTTAGCATGCTCAATCAAAGAAGCAATCGGGTTGCGCGGCGCACTATGAATACCCGTTCCCAGCAAGCCATCAATAATCAGGTCGATGTCTTCCGGCCAGACGAGCTCAGCCGCGTGGATAACGCCACCGGCTTCAAGCCACGCCTCGCGTGCGGCCTGCGCTTCTTCCGGCAGCGGCTTGTCACTGTCAATTGCCAGCAGCGTAACACCAATGCCTGCCGCCACGGCAAGGCGGGCAACCACATAGCCATCACCGCCGTTATTCCCGTGCCCGCACAGAATCAGCCAGTGCCGGGTCTGTGGATAATGCGACCGGGCAACATTGAAGGCAGCGAGTCCCGCCCGCTGCATCAGCTCAAAGAGCGTCATGCCGAGGCTGTCGGCGGCCTCCTTTTCTGCCCGCCGCAGTTCATCCGCAGGCCAGATGGAGTGTGGTATACTTGCTGCGTTTTTCTTCATTGTATGGTCCGTCATGTCAGAGCCCCTCGATCTCAATCAATTAGCGCAAAACATCAAACACTGGGGCACTGAACTGGGGTTTCAGCAGGTCGGCATCACTGACACCGATCTGTCGGCCAGCGAGCCTAAACTGCAGGCCTGGCTGGATAAGCAATACCATGGCGAAATGGAGTGGATGGCGCGTCACGGTATGATGCGCGCTCGTCCGCACGAGCTTCTGCCCGGCACCCTGCGGGTGATTAGCGTCAGGATGAACTACCTCCCGGCGAACGCCGCTTTCGCCAGCACGCTCAAAAACCCGGCGCTGGGCTACGTCAGCCGCTACGCGCTGGGTCGCGATTATCATAAGCTGCTACGCAACCGGTTGAAGCAACTCGGTGAAAAAATTCAGCAGCATTGTGTCTCGCTGAATTTTAGACCTTTTGTTGATTCTGCGCCCATTCTTGAACGCCCGCTCGCTGAAAAAGCCGGGCTTGGCTGGACAGGTAAGCACTCACTTATTCTTAATCGTGACGCCGGATCGTTCTTTTTCCTTGGCGAACTGCTGGTCGATATTCCACTGCCTGTCGACAAACCCGTTGAAGAGGGCTGCGGTCGCTGCGTTGCCTGTCTGACTATCTGCCCAACCGGTGCCATCGTGGAGCCTTATACGGTGGATGCCCGCCGCTGTATCTCCTACCTGACGATTGAGCTCGAAGGCGCAATCCCCGAAGAATTTCGCCCGCTTATCGGCAACCGCATCTACGGCTGCGACGACTGCCAGCTTATCTGCCCGTGGAATCGCTTTTCACAACTCACTGACGAAGCTGATTTCAGCCCGCGCAAGGCGCTGCACGCGCCTGAGCTGATTGAACTCTTTGCCTGGAGTGAGAGCTGGTTTCTGAAAGTGACCGAAGGCTCAGCGATACGCCGCATTGGCCACTTACGCTGGCTGCGCAATATTGCCGTTGCGCTGGGCAATGCGCCCTGGGATGAGGCCAATATTCAGGCTCTGGAACAACGCCGGGGTGAGCACCCACTTCTCGACGAACACATAGACTGGGCGGTTGCGCAGCAAATCGAAAAGCGAAATGCCTGCGTTATTGAGGTACAAACGCCGAAGAAACAACGTCTGGTCAGGGTGATTGAAAAAGGGTTAGCACGTGACGCCTGAGTCGTCCACAGGATGTGAATAAAATTAAAAACACATTGGTATTCAACGCGACAACATTCGTCAAGCGATCGCGTTAACAATTTGAAATCAAATTTTATTCATTAAATTCAAGTGGTTATAAAGATACTATTCATCAGGCGAAGTAATTTAGGTTTTACCGTGGCTTAAGTTATCTGTGGATAACTCTGTTCACAATAATTTCGCGCGACGAAAAGAATCGTCCGCAGCCTCATGTTTCGCTGTGGATAATTTGAAGGGTAAGTAAATTTGGAGCGGGAAACGAGACTCGAACTCGCGACCCCGACCTTGGCAAGGTCGTGCTCTACCAACTGAGCTATTCCCGCTTGGGTGGTGCGTATCTTGCGATACTTTTCAAATTTGGAGCGGGAAACGAGACTCGAACTCGCGACCCCGACCTTGGCAAGGTCG
>CAUSEC010000013.1:0-134722 GCA_963530515.1 uncultured Enterobacteriaceae bacterium
CGTTGTTCCGTGTCAGTGGAGGCGCAGTATAGGGATTTATTTCGGGCTGACAAGTCAAAAATACAAAAAAGTTTTTAACCGTCACTTTTTTCAACAAGACGAGGAAAAAGACACCATAAAGGTGCCGATTTGCTGTTTTTACCACCACAGGCATAGAGCGAATGGCATACTGATAAATGAATAAGTAAAAACCAGGACCTCATAATGTCTTTAAATGCACAACAGCTTGCGGCACAAAAGAACCTTTCCTGGGTGCTGGCAGAGAAACTCGCTCAGCAAATCCTCAAAGGTGAATATGTCCCCGGAAGCATCCTGCCAGGTGAAATAGAGTTGGGAGAACAGTTCGGCGTAAGCAGAACGGCTGTCAGGGAAGCGGTAAAGACATTAACAGCAAAAGGGATGGTGCTGCCTCGCCCGCGAATTGGTACGCGAGTCATGCCAAAGGAAAACTGGAACTTCCTCGATAAAGAGCTGCTGTCGTGGTGGATGACAGAAGATAACTTTCAGGAGGTCATTCAACACTTCCTTATTATGCGTAGCAGCCTCGAACCCCAGGCCTGTCATTTAGCCGCAGTATCAGGTGAAGCAGAGCAGAAAGCGCACCTGAATACATTAATGGAAGAAATGGTGCAGCTTAAAAAGCATTTTAACCGTGAACGCTGGATTGAAGTGGATATGGCCTGGCACGAACATATTTATGCCATGAGCGCGAATCCCTTCCTTATCTCTTTCGCCGCACTGTTCCATTCGGTTTATCACACCTATTTCACTTCGATTACTCAGGACCAGGTGATTAAGCTCGACCTTCATCAGGCGATTGTCGATGCCATCCAGGACAGCAACGGAGAGGGTGCCTTTCAGGCATGTCAGATTCTGTTGAGAACGCCGAACGCCCCTGCGACCAAATAACAGGACTCCGCATGACAGAGAAAAAACACCGCAGTATGGCCGGATTGCCGTGGATTGCGGCAATGGCTTTCTTTATGCAGGCACTGGACGCCACCATATTAAACACCGCCCTACCCGCTATTGCTGAGAGCCTCAACCGTTCTCCCCTTGCGATGCAATCCGCCATCATTAGCTATACGCTGACCGTGGCGATGCTGATTCCAGCCAGCGGCTGGCTGGCAGACAGGTTCGGCACCCGCCGCGTCTTTATGCTGGCCGTCAGTCTGTTTACCCTCGGTTCACTGGCTTGTGCGCTCTCCACCTCTCTGGCTTCCCTGGTCATGTTCCGTGTACTTCAGGGGATTGGTGGCGCCATGATGATGCCGGTGGCGCGTCTTGCCCTCCTTCGCGCCTATCCGCGAAGTGAACTGCTTCCCGTCCTGAACTTTGTGACCATGCCAGGGCTGGTAGGCCCGATACTCGGTCCGGTACTGGGCGGTGTGATGGTCACCTGGGCCACCTGGCACTGGATCTTCCTGATTAATATTCCGATTGGCCTGGCCGGGCTCTTGTACGCTCGCAAGTACATGCCTAACTTCACCACCCCGCGTAAGCGCTTTGATACAGGCGGCTTCTTCCTGTTCGGCCTGAGCCTCGTGCTGTTCTCCTGCGGGATGGAGCTTTTTGGCGAGAAGATAGTGGCAAGCTGGCTGGCCTTCGCCGTGATCGTCAGTGGAATTGTGTTATTCCTTCTTTATATACGTCATGCACGCCGTCACCCCACGCCGCTTATCTCTCTTAACCTCTTTAAGACCCGCACCTTTTCGGTGGGGATCGCCGGGAACATCGCTTCACGCCTGGGAACCGGATGTGTACCGTTTTTAATGCCGCTGATGCTACAGGTTGGGTTTGGTTACTCGGCGTTGATTGCCGGCTGCATGATGGCACCGACGGCCATGGGGTCTATTCTGGCGAAATCGCTGGTCACGCAGGTGCTGCGTCGCCTGGGCTATCGCAATACGCTGGTCGGCATTACGTTATTTATCGGATTGATGATTGCCCAGTTCTCTTTGCAGTCACCGTCGATGGAGGTCTGGCTGCTGATACTGCCGCTGTTTATTCTGGGAATGGCGATGTCTACGCAGTTCACCGCCATGAACACCATTACCCTTGCGGATTTGACTGACGAGAACGCCAGCAGCGGCAACAGCGTTCTGGCGGTCACCCAACAACTCTCGATAAGTTTGGGAGTGGCGGTAAGTGCCGCGGTACTGCGGTTTTACGAAGGGTTCGACAGCAACAACACCGTGGAGCAGTTCCACTACACCTTTATTACCATGGGGGTTATCACGCTGATATCCGCCTTTACCTTTATGCTGTTACGGCACAAAGACGGCCGTAACCTGATAAAAGAAAAACACTAACCCTCAGGCCGATCCACGTTCCATCAGCACTGGCGTAAGCTGCAAACGCTGTTGCTGTTGGGTGGGGTCGGCAATGCGATGAATCAGCACATCGATGGCCAGTTCGCCCAGTTCATCTTTTGGTTGATGGACAGTCGTCAGCGGCGGCGTCATGTAGCGCGCCAGCTCAATATCATCGTAGCCGACAATAGCGATATCCTCAGGCACCTTCAGCCCGGCCTGATACAGCGCTTGATAGGCTCCGAAAGCCATCGCATCGTTACCAATGAACACTGCTTGTGGGCGGACTTCTCGCGCCAGCAATGTTTGCATCGCTTCCAGCCCACCCGCAAATTCAAAATCACCCGTAATCTCATCCCCTTCGTGGATGGTCAGCCCGGCATTTGTCATTGCCGCGCGGTAACCTTCAAGGCGCAGACGAGCAGGCGTTTTATCCAGCGGCCCCGTGATACAGGCGATATGTGTATGCCCTTTCTGAATGAGGTACTGCGTCGCCATGTCGCCGCCCAGCAGCGAGTTATCCTGAATCAGGTCGCTGTCACCGTCGAACGGCGCCCAGTCCATCATCACGGTCGGCACTGAAGGGTAACGCTTGAGGATTTCCTGAGAAGGCTGATGTGTTTCGGTGCATAACAGCAGCAAGCCATCAACGCGCTTTTGCATCAGCGTTTCCAGATTGCGATTCATGCGCTGCTCGTCACCTTCGGTATTACAGAGCACAAGGCTGTACCCTCGCTCAAAACAGCTACGCTCCACGCCCCGAACCAGCTCGGAATAAAACGGGTTGGTACTGGCCGTGATCAACATCCCAATGGTGCGGGTTTGATTGATTTTCAGGCTGCGTGCCAGTGCAGAAGGCGCATAGTTCAGCGCCTTGATGGCAGCCTCCACCTTTTCGCGGATGGCATCACTAACAAAACGATCTTTATTGATGACATGTGAAACGGTCGAGGTAGATACACCCGCCACGCGGGCCACATCCTTCATCGTAGCCAATCGTCACCCCTGCTGACTGAGGAAATCATCAATTTCTTTGCGCCACGGCACTGACGGTTGCGCGCCTTTACGGGTGACAGCAATCGCCGCCGCCGCGTGAGCAAATCGAATCGCCTCGTCGAGCGCATGATTTTCGAGTAATGCCGTCATCAATGCCCCGTTAAAGGTGTCGCCTGCCGCAATGGTATCAATGGCTTTCACTTTAAAGCCTGGGATACGGCGACCTTCACCTTTCACACTCGCCCAGACGCCACGACTGCCGAGAGTAATGATGACCGTATCAATGCCTTTAGTATGTAGCACTTGCGCCGCATTTGAGGCGTCTTCATCACTGTTGACCCGAATACCGGTCAGTTTTTCAGCTTCGGTCTCATTCGGCGTGATGATGTCCACCAGCGCCAGCAGTTCATCAGACAGTTCACGAGCCGGTGCTGGGTTCAGCGCCACCCTGGTGTTGTTCTCATGAGCAATGCGGGCCGCCGCCAGCACGCTTTCAACCGGAGACTCCAGTTGCATCAATAAGGCAGAAGCCTCAGCAATCCGCTCACGCTGCGCGCCAACACGTTCGACGGTAAGCGCGGCGTTAGCCCCGGCATGAATACCGATAACATTCTCACCTTCGCCATTTACAAAGATCAGCGCCACACCGGTAGACTCACCTGCAACTACGCTGACAGGTGCGATATCAATATTGTCGCTTTTGAGCTGCTGGCGAACACGCTCACCGGTGTCGTCATCGCCCGTGCAGGCAACAAAGGCAATGTCTGCACCACTGCGACCGGCTGCCACCGCCTGGTTTGCCCCTTTGCCGCCAAAGGCGATTTGATACTGACTACCGGTAACCGTTTCCCCAGGTGTAGGGAAAGATTCAAGGTTGAGAATGTGATCGGCATTGATACTGCCAAGGACGACGAGTTTGCCAGTGCTTTTCATGATGAGCTTGTCCATTAAAGTGCGCCACCCGCAAACGGGTGGCGCGTGCCCTGCATTTCTTTTTTACGTTATCCCCAGACGTGTCTCCGATGGAGAGTCTGAGCCTGCCTTACTGTTTGATAACCAGTTTCAGGTCAACCGGGATTTTGCCGTGTACTTTTTCGCCTTTCAGCACTTTATCAGCAGTCTCAACGCCGGTTGCGCCGATCTGTTCTGGCAACTGCGCGATAGTCGCGGCCATTTTCCCGTCGTTAACCGCTTTTACGCCATCTGGCGTACCGTCGAAACCGACCACCATGACATCGGATTTACCCGCCGTTTGCAGTGCGCGCATGGCACCCAGCGCCATTTCGTCGTTCTGAGCAAACACGGCCTGCACATCAGGGTGCGCGGTCAGCAGGTTCTGCATCACGTTCAGACCCTTGGTACGGTCGAAGTCAGCAGGCTGGCTGGCGAGGACATTGAATTTGTGCACCGCAACGGCCTGTTGGAAACCTTCGCCACGCTCACGCGCTGCAGACGTTCCTGCAATACCCTGCAGTTCGATGATTTTTGCGCCTTCACCGGCTTTCCTGGCAATGTAATCACCGGCGATTTTGCCGCCCAGCACGTTATCAGAAGCGATATGGCTGACGACGTCACCTTTTGCCGCTGCACGGTCAAGGGTGATAACCGGAATGTTTGCCTGGTTCGCCATCTTCACGGCGTTACCCACAGCATCGGAATCGGTTGGGTTAATCAGCAGCAGTTTAGTACCACGAACAGTCAAATCCTGAACGTTAGCCAGCTCTTTAGCCGGGTTGTTCTGGGAGTCCAGCACCACCAGGTCGTAACCCAGTTTGTCGGCTTCTTTCTGCGCACCGTCTTTCAGGCTGACAAAGAACGGGTTATTCAGGGTAGAAACAACCAATGCAATCGTGTCCTTGGCCATCGCATTCGCGCTTACGGTGGCGCTCAGTGCAACAGCAGAAACCAAAAGAGCCAGTTTTTTCATGTTCATATTCATGATGTCCTGTAGTGTAGGTAATTACTGCTTTTTGTTGTCTACCAGCACCGCCAGCAGAATCACCACTGCTTTAACGATCATCTGGTAATAGGAAGAAATGCCTAATAAATTCAGTCCATTACTCAGGAAGCCAAGGATGAGCGCACCGATCAGTGTTCCCACGATGCGGCCCTTACCCCCCGCCAGACTGGTGCCACCCAATACCACGGCGGCGATAGCGTCCAGCTCATAACCGGTTCCTGCGACAGGCTGCGCGGAGGAAAGACGCGCCACCTCGATAATACCTGCCAGCGACGCCAGCAAACCGCACAGGGAATAGACGATAACTTTGACTTTATCGACGCTGATGCCTGACAGGCGCGTTGCCGCTTCGTTACCGCCCAGTGCATAAATATAGCGGCCAAGGCGGGTGTGGTGCAGCAAATACCAGGTCGCAATAAAGACCACGGCCATAATCCATATCGGCGTCGGAACCCCTAACGGACGGCCAATACCAAACCAGCCAAAGACATCAGCATTATCGGTAAAGCCCGTGTTCATCGGGCTGCCGTTGGTGTACACCAGCGTCACACCACGTAACAACAGCATCATGACGAGGGTGGCAATAAACGCCTGCACACGCCCTTTGGCCACAATCACGCCCGTCACCGCACCGACGGCGGCCCCTAAAGCCAGGGCGGCGGCGACAGCCACCAGCGCATTCACTTCCATACCCACAAGCGACGCGGCGACCGCACCGGTCAGCGCCAGCAGAGAACCGACGGACAGGTCGATCCCGGAAGTCAAAATGACCAGCGTCATGCCCACCGCCATAATGGCGTTGACCGAAGTCTGTTGCAGGATATTCAACAGGTTATTGACGGTAAAAAAGTTCGGGCTCAGGGTCGATACAATCGCAATCAGCACCAGCAGGGCTATCAGTGATTTTTGTTCCATCAACCACGCTTTGCTGAAATAGCGGCGACCAGAAACAGCCTGGGTAGTCATCTTTTTTACTCCTGATTCACACGATTAAGCTTGCCCACAGCGGCAGCCATCAATACTTCCTGAGTGGCCTGCTCGCGTGTGAATTCACCCCCGAGATGCCCTTCGTGCATCACGATGATGCGATCGCTCATGCCCAGCACTTCCGGCATTTCCGACGACACCAGAATGATGCTCAGGCCTTCGGCCTTAAACTGGTTAATAAGCTGATAAATTTCTTTTTTCGCCCCAACGTCCACGCCACGGGTCGGTTCATCAAGGATGAGCACCTTCGGACGGGTCATTAAACCGCGCGCAATGGCCACCTTTTGCTGATTACCGCCGGAGAGCAAGCCAATCGCCTGTTCCATGGACGGGGTTTTGACGTTGAAGAGGCGAATAAAATCGCTGACCGCCTGCTGCTCATCTTTGTGCTTGAGATTACCGCCAGTGCGGCTGAAATAGCCGAGCGCCGTCAGCGACATGTTCTCTTTGACCGACATGCCGAGCACTAAGCCGTCGCGTTTACGGTCTTCGGAAATGTAGACGATCCCGTTCGCCAGGCCATCCTGCGGCGTGCGGGTTACCACTTCATGCCCGTCCAGGGTGACGTAACCGCTGGTGCGCGGCAGCGCGCCATACAGCACTTTCATCAGTTCGGTGCGTCCGGCGCCCATCAGACCCGCCACACCCAGAATTTCGCCTTTGCGCAGGGTGAAGGAGACATCGTTGACGCCCGGTCCGCAGAGGTTATCCACTTTCAGACGGATATCCCCCGGCGCTTTATCAAGGCGTGGATACTGTTCTTCCAGCTTGCGGCCAACCATCATTTCAATCAGTGAGTCTTCGGTCAGCGTGGCCACTTCGCGCTCGGCGATAAACTGGCCGTCACGGAACACGGTCACGTCATCGCAAATCTCGAAGATCTCTTTCATACGGTGGGAGATATAGACGATACCGCGCCCCTGCGCCTTCAGTTCACGAATAACCCGGAACAAAGATTCGGTTTCGGTATCGGTCAGGGCATCTGTGGGTTCATCCATCACAATGACCTGCGACTCGTAGCTCAGCACTTTGGCAATTTCGACCATCTGCTGATCGCCAATGGAAAGCTCGCCCACCAGCTTGTCGCTTTTAAAGCGTAAATTCAGTTTTACCAGCAGCTTATCGGCTTCGGCATACATCTTTTTCCAGTCGATGTTACCGAAACGCCCCGTGAACTCGCGGCCAAGAAAGATGTTTTCCGCGATGGTCAGCTGCGGGATCAGGTTCAGTTCCTGATGGATGATACCGATGCCCGCTTCCTGGGATGATTTAGGCCCGTTAAAGGTTGTTTCTTTACCCAGCCACAGCAGTGAGCCGGCATCACGCGTGTAGATACCGGTCAGCACTTTCATCATGGTGGACTTGCCCGCGCCGTTCTCGCCGACCAGCGCCATCACGCGGCCAGCATAAACATTCAGCGCCGCACCGGAGAGGGCTTTTACCCCCGGGAAGGCTTTGTCGATGCCCTTAAGTTGCAGTAACGCGTCCATACCGGCCTCAGAAGGTGACGCCAGCACAGAGAATGATATTCGCATACGGGGAACACTCCCCGCTGCGAATAACCGCCTGACTGTCCGCGGTCTGTTTTTTGAATTGTTCGTGGGTCACATAACGAACATTTATGGTATTGCCCTGGTGTTGTTGCAGTTGCTCGATGTGTTTGAGCAACGTTTCATGGAGCTGCGGATTATGTTCCTGAATTTCCGCCGCGATGATAGCTGCCTCAACCTGCATTTCCGTCGTGACCACTTCCAGCACCTGCATAAAGCCAGGTACACCCTGCGTCAACGCCATATCAATGCGCTGCGTACTGGATGGCACAGGCAAGCCTGCATCACACACCACCAGCGTATCGGTATGCCCCAGACGGGAGATCACCGACGAGATTTCTGAGTTAAGAACAGTACCTTTTTTCATTTTATGCTCCATTAGCGAAACGTTTCGCTGTACTCAGTGTAAACCTGAGAATGTTCAGAAAACCATCGTGGCGTTACAGAAGTGTGATCGAAATCGAAACGTTTCGCGCGCGTTGCATTAAGAAAACATCACTTTGCTTTCCTAAGCCAAATTGCGGGGGTGAAATAACAAAAACCCCTCACATGGAGGGGTTTTAAAAGGTCTTTATATCTCGACCTGGGTACCGAGTTCGATAACCCGGTTAGGCGGGATTTCAAACTGATCCGGCGCGCGCAGGGCATTGCGCTGGAGCAGCAGGTAGAGCTTGCCGCGCAGGCGCAGATACCAGGGGCGTTTGCCCACGATCAGCGACTCGTGGGACATAAAGAAGGAGGTCTCCATCATGCGGCAGCTCAACCCTTCCAGACCGCAGCGGTGGAACACTTCTTCCACGTTTGGCGTCTCGCGCCAGCCGTAACTGGCGACCACCCGCCAGAACGTCGGCGAAAGCTGTTCTATTTGCACACGGCGAACATTGTGCACATAAGGCGCGTCTTCGGTACGCAGCGTCAGCAGGATCACGCGCTCATGCAGCACCTTGTTGTGCTTGAGGTTGTGCATCATGGCAAACGGAATGACGTTCAACGCGCGGGACATATAAACCGCAGTTCCCGGCACACGCACCGGCGGCGATTTTTCCAGAGAGGCAATCATCGCTTCAAGAGAGTTGCCGTGCTCGTGCATCCGACGCAGCAGGCGGAAACGTTCACTTTTCCAGGTGGTCATGATCACAAACATCACCAGCCCCAGGCTCAGCGGCAGCCAGCCACCGGAAAGGAGCTTATCGAGGTTCGCCGAGAACAGCGGCACATCGATGCTCAGGAAAACCGTCAACAGCAAACCGACAAACAGTTTATTCCAGTGCCAGTTCTTGCGTGCCACGGTCATCGACAGAATCGACGTCAGTACCATGGTTCCGGTTACTGCGATACCGTAAGCGGCAGCCAGATTACTGGAGTGCTCAAAGCTCACGATCACAATGACGACGGCAACATAAAGCAGCCAGTTAACGAAAGGAATGTAGATCTGCCCGGATTCCATCTCCGAGGTATGAATGATGCGCATCGGGGACAGATAGCCCAGGCGCACCGCCTGACGGGTCAACGAGAAGACCCCGGAAATCACCGCCTGCGACGCAATGACCGTCGCCAGGGTGGCAATAATCAGCATCGGGATCAGCGCCCAGTCGGGAGCCAACAGGAAGAACGGGTTTTTGATGGCTTCCGGCGTTTTCAGCAGCAACGCCCCCTGACCAAAATAGTTCAGCACCAGTGACGGCAGAACCACTGAGAACCAGGCGACGCGAATAGGCAGTTTGCCAAAGTGGCCCATGTCCGCATACAACGCCTCTACGCCGGTAATGGAGAGCACAACGGCGCCCAGTGCCACAAACGACACGGTTTTGTATTCAAGGAAGAAATGGACGGCCCAGGCCGGGTTTAGCGCCTGCAACACTTCCGGGTTTGAGATAATCCCGCGCGCACCCAGCATCGCCAGAATCAAAAACCAGGCGAGCATAATCGGCGCAAACAGTTTGCCCACCAGCCCCGTCCCGTGTTTCTGAATCACAAACAGCAGCGTCAGCACCACAATCGAAAGCGGAACAGTCCAGCTCTCCAGTGAGGGGGCGACGATTTCCAGACCTTCAATGGCTGACATCACCGAAATGGCCGGGGTAATGACCACCTCACCATAGAAGAAGCTGCCGCCAATAAGCCCCATGATCACCAGAACGGAGGTCATTCGCGCCGAGGTATTGCGCCCGGCGAGTGACATCAGCGTCAAAATACCGCCCTCTCCGGCGTTATCCGCCCGCATCACGAAGGTGAGATATTTAACGGAAACAACGAGGATGAGCAGCCAGAAAATCAGCGATAAAAAACCGAAGACGGCATCACGTTCAACGCCGAAACCAAACTGACCTGACAAACATTCACGAAGAGTATAAAGCGGGCTGGTACCAATATCACCGTAGACAACCCCAATAGCCGCGAGTGTTATCGCGGGCAACGATTGCTTATTATCAGTGCTCATAGACTAATCTTTTGTTTGAATGACAAAAATGTGTGCTTAGTCCCTTGGCCCACAAAAGGCGCACAGTATGCACGATTATTGACGAAATCGTACCCCTAAATACGACTACATTATTCTGGCGCAATGAAAATGATGCCATTGTTCAGTCTATTACAAGACTTTATCTGAACGTCTATACTCGCACAGGCAAGCCGGAAACGCGGCGAAAGGATGCAAATCAATTATGGCTCACTCACATTTATTAGCAGAAAGAATTTCGCGCTTAAGCAGCGCACTGGAAAAGGGTCTTTTTGAGCGTAGCCACGCCATTCGCCTGTGCCTGCTGGCCGCGCTGAGCGGTGAGAGCGTCTTTCTGCTCGGCCCGCCCGGTATCGCTAAAAGCCTGATCGCCCGTCGCCTGAAATTCGCCTTTAAACACGCCCGCGCTTTTGAATACCTGATGACCCGTTTTTCTACCCCGGAAGAAGTGTTTGGCCCCTTATCTATTCAGGCGCTAAAAGATGAAGGGCGTTATGAGCGTTTAACTCAGGGCTATTTACCGGAAGCGGAAATCGTCTTTCTCGATGAAATCTGGAAAGCCGGCCCGGCAATTCTGAATACCCTGCTCACCGCCATCAACGAACGTCGTTTTCGTAACGGGGCCAGCGAAGACAAAATTCCCATGCGCTTGCTGGTGGCCGCATCGAACGAATTACCCGAAGCGGATAACAGCCTCGAAGCCCTTTATGACCGCATGCTGATCCGCCTGTGGCTGGATAAGGTGCAGGAGAAAGGAAATTTCCGCTCCATGCTGATAAGCCAGCAGGATGAAAATGACAACCCGGTTCCCGCTGATTTGCAAATCAGTGACGAAGAGTACGTGGGCTGGCAGCAGGACATTGCGCAGGTGAAACTGCCTGACGGGGTTTTCGAACTCATCTATTTACTCCGCCAGCAGCTCGACAGCCTGCCAAACGCGCCTTATGTTTCGGACCGACGCTGGAAAAAAGCGATTCACCTTTTGCAGGCCAGTGCCTTCTTTAGCGGCCGCGATGCGGTGGCTCCTATCGATCTTATCCTGCTCAAAGACTGCCTGTGGTACGACGCGCAGAGCATGCAATTGCTGAAAAATCAGTTAGAAATATTGATGACCGGACACGCCTGGCAGCAGCAAACGATGCTGACGCAGCTGGCGGCGATTGAGCAGCGTCGTATCCAGATCCAGCAACAGCAAAGTGATAAAACCGCGTTGAAAGTCTCCCGTCAGGGCGGCATGTTCAGCCGTCGTCCACATTATGATCTCCCCGAAGATTTGCAGGATGCCACGCTGACGCTGTTACTCCAGCAGCCGCTTAAACTTCACGACATGCAGGTCATCCACGTGACCATTGAGCGTGCGGCGCTGGCGCAATGGCTGGCGAAAGGGGGCGAGATCCGCGGCAAACTCAACGGCATCGGTTTTGCCCAGGTACTGAATCTGGACGTGGACGGTGGCCTTAATGTGCTGATCCGTGACGTCAGTTTGCAAGGATCGCGCCTTGCTCTGCCGGGCGGCACCCGTACAAACGTGCCGGAAGAGGTCGCCCAACAGCTCGAAGCGCTGGACACGCTCTGGCATCAGCAACATACCCGGTTTAGCGAACTGCAAAAATGCCTGTTTATTCCGGCCGACTGGCTGGGTCGTATTGAAGCCAGCCTGCAGGACGTACGAGCGCAGATCCAACAGGCGCGTCAATGCTAACGCTGGATGCGCTGAATGCGATACTGACCATTGGGGAAGAGGCTATCATCGAAGAGCTGATCGTCGCCTTACTCGCCTCACCCCAGCTGGCTATTTTCTTTGAGAAGTTTCCCCGTCTGCGCCATGCCATCACCGAAGACATTCCCCGCTGGCGTGACGCGCTGAAAAGCCGCCTGAAAGAGACCCAGGTACCGCCGGAGCTGACCGAAGAAGTCTTGTGCTATCAACAGAGCCAGCTGCTCTCAACGTCACAGCTTATTGTGCAGCTTCCGCACATTCTGGCCCTGCTCGATAAGCTCCGCTCCCCATTTGCCGCCCAGGCCCATGCCATGGTGGCGGATAACCCGACGTTTACACCTGCGCTGCACACGCTCTTTTTACAACGCTGGCGGCTGAGCCTGGTGGTGCAGACCACCGCCTTTAATCAGCAGCTATTAGAAGAAGAGCGCGAGCAGTTGCTCAGTGAAGTTCAGGATCGTATGACCCTGAGCGGCCAGCTTGAACCGGTGTTAATCGAAAATGAGAACGCCGCCGGGCGACTTTGGGACATGAGTGCCGGGCAAATCAAACGCGGCGATTATCAGCTGATTGTGAAATACGGCGATTTCTTAACGGAGCAGCCGGAGTTAAAGCAGCTGGCTGAGCAGCTTGGGCGCTCTCGTGAAGCGAAATCCGTCCCACGCAAAGATGCGCCGATGGAAACCTTCCGCATGCTGGTACGGGAGCCCTCGACGGTCCCGGAACAGGTCGACGGTATTCATCAAAGTGATGACATCCTGCGTTTACTGCCGCCGGAACTGGCGACGCTTGGCATTACGGAACTGGAATACGAGTTTTACCGTCGGCTGGTGGAAAAGCAGCTGATCACCTATCGGCTGCATGGCGATGCCTGGCACGAGCGCGTGATTGAACGCCCGGTGGTGCATCAGGACTTCGATGAACAGCCGCGCGGGCCTTTTATTGTCTGCGTGGACACGTCTGGCTCAATGGGCGGATTTAATGAACAGTGCGCCAAAGCGTTTTGCCTGGCGCTGATGCGCGTCGCGCTGGCGGACAAACGACGTTGTTACATCATGCTCTTTTCCAGCGAAGTGGTGCGCTATGAACTCACCTGCCAGCAGGGCCTGGAGCAGGCGATTCGTTTTCTCAGCCAGCGTTTTCGAGGCGGGACGGATATCGCGAGCTGTTTTCGCGCCATTATTGAAAGGATGCAGGGGGGAGAATGGTACGACGCCGATGCGGTAGTGATTTCTGACTTCATCGCCCAGCGACTGCCGGACGATGTGGTCAGTAAGGTGAAGGAGCTGCAAAACGTGCATCAACAACGCTTTCATGCCGTGGCAATGTCTGCGCACGGTAAACCCGGCATCATGCGCATCTTCGATCATATCTGGCGTTTTGATACCGGGATGCGCAGCCGCTTGCTGCGCCGCTGGAAGCGTTAGAGCAGAGAAGAGACGCTCGCACGTACCTGCTCAGGCCACACACCACACTGCACCTGGCCGATGTGCGGCAGTTGCAGCAAAAGCATGGTCAGGCGCGATTGCCCGATACCACCGCCGATGGTTTGCGGCATCTCGCCCTGCACCAGCGCCTGATGCCATTCCAGACGCAGACGATCTTCGTCATCAGTTATTTTAAGCTGACGTTTCAGGGCCTCTGCATCCACGCGGATCCCCATCGAAGAGAGCTCCAGCACATCTTCCAGTACCGGGTTCCACACCAGAATATCGCCGTTCAGGCCCTGTAAACCGGCGTCACCAGGGGTGCTCCAGTCATCATAATCCGGCGCACGCACGTCATGACGCTCGCCGTCACTCAGCTTGCCGCCAATCCCCATCAGGAAAACAGCGCCCAGCTCTTTGGCAATGGCGCGTTCGCGCCCTTTGGCATCGAGATCCGGGAAGCGGCTTAACAGCTCCTGGCTATGCACAAAATGGATCTGCTCCGGCAGGAAGGCGGTCAGACCAAATTCCTGACTGACTGCCGCTTCGGTGGCTTTGATCCCGGCATAAATGGCCTCAACGGTGGATTTCAGCGTACCGGTGTGACGCTCACCGTCACCCATCACGCGTTCCCAGTCCCATTGATCCACATAGACAGAGTGAATAGGTGACAGACGATCTTCATCCGGGCGCAGGGCTTTCATGTGCGTGTACAAGCCCTCTCCCGCGCTGAAATCGTGCTGCCCCAGGGTTTTGCGTTTCCACTTAGCCAGTGAATGCACCACTTCAAATTGGGCATCCGGCAGGTTTTTCACTTTCACCTGCACCGCTTTCTCAGAACCCGACAGGTTATCCTGAGTGCCATCTCCAACGCGGCTTAAAATGGGTGCCTGTACTTCAATAAGCCCCAGTTTTTCTTCCAGCTGACGGGAGAAATGCGACTTCACGAAAATAATCTGACGTTGTTTGCTGATGTAAGCGGATTTCATTTTTCACTTCCTTTTCTCTGTCTGTTGCTGGTCATTAAGCAACAAATCTTCACCGCCATTCAATAATCAGCAACAAAAAAGGGCAACCGGGTTTTGATTCGTTAAAATGAACCGCTAAAATAGAACGATTGTTTATTCAACATAAGAAAAACCTATGGAAAATTATCAGATCGACAATCTGGACCGCGGCATCCTCGAAGCATTAATGGCCAATGCGCGTACGGCCTATGCCGAACTGGCCAAGCAATTCGGCGTCAGCCCCGGCACCATCCACGTGCGTGTTGAGAAAATGAAGCAGGCGGGGATCATCACCGGCGCACGCATTGATGTCAGTCCCAAACAATTAGGTTATGACGTGTGCTGCTTTATTGGCATCATTCTTAAGAGCGCGAAGGATTACCCCTCGGCGCTGGCCAGACTGGAAAGCCTTGAGGAAGTGACCGAAGCCTATTACACCACCGGGCACTACAGCATCTTCATTAAAGTGATGTGTCGATCGATTGATGCCCTGCAGCAGGTGCTTATCAACAAGATCCAGACCATCGACGAAATCCAGTCCACTGAGACGTTGATCTCCCTGCAAAACCCCATCATGCGTACGATCCGCCCGTAACAGGGCGTTTTCATCCACGCATAATACCCGTATTGTCCACAGGTAGATCCCAGCTCATTCACAGCGTACAATACGCCCCTCATAACCGGAGTGGACTTCATGGCAGACATTACGCTTATTAGTGGCAGCACCCTGGGCGGCGCGGAATACGTGGCTGAACATCTGGCTGAAAAGCTCGAAGACGCAGGCTTTACCACCGAAACTTTGCATGGTCCTCTGCTGGAAGACCTGCCGCAGGAAGGTACCTGGCTGGTGGTGAGTTCAACACACGGTGCAGGCGATCTGCCTGACAACATTCAGCCTTTATACGATCAGCTGCAGGAACAAAAACCGGATCTGTCAGGCGTCCGTTTTGGCGCAATCGGGATCGGCAGCCGTGAATATGACACATTCTGTGGTGCCATCGAGAAACTGGAGTCTTCATTGAAAGCCAGCGGTGCTAAACAGACCGGCGAAACGGCCAAAATTAACATCCTTGAGCACGACATTCCTGAAGATCCGGCTGAAGTTTGGGTGGAAGACTGGATTAATTTACTCAAAAACGCTTAAAGATCACGCGATCAGTTGTGGATAACTATGCTTAAAAGCACTGATCAACCGGTAGTTATCCAATGAACAACCGCAGGTCACTTTTTGGCTTGTGTATAAGTAGCTGTTTTGATCCCAGCTTATACGGAACAGGATCACCGATCATTCACAACTAACGATCCTTTCTAAGATGATGATCTTCTTACCAGGATCAGGCTTATCCACAAGCAGGCGGGATCCTAATAAGAGATCATAATAGAACAGATCTCTCTATATAAAGATCTTCTTTTTAATACCCTGGATCCCAACGCTTTCTCCCTGAGCTAAAGTTGAGTAGAATCCACGGCCCGGGCTTCAATTCCATTTCTAACCGCTTTACGCGAGGCAATTCACCATGTTTTATCCGGATCCTTTTGACGTCATTATCATTGGCGGGGGTCATGCAGGCACTGAGGCCGCGATGGCCGCAGCGCGTATGGGTCAACAAACCCTGCTTTTGACACACAATATCGACACACTGGGCCAGATGAGCTGCAACCCGGCGATCGGCGGTATTGGGAAAGGACACCTGGTAAAGGAAGTGGATGCCCTTGGCGGTTTGATGGCGAAGGCGATCGATCAGGCAGGTATTCAGTTTAGGATACTAAACGCGAGCAAAGGCCCTGCGGTGCGGGCTACCCGTGCTCAGGCGGATCGTGTGCTCTACCGTCAGGCAGTGCGTACGGCGCTGGAAAACCAACCCAATCTGATGATCTTCCAGCAAGCGGTTGAAGACCTGATCGTGGAAAACGATCGTGTTGTTGGCGCTGTTACCCAAATGGGTCTGAAATTCCGCGCTAAAGCCGTCGTACTCACCGTGGGAACCTTCCTCGACGGTAAAATTCATATCGGCCTGGATAACTACAGCGGTGGCCGTGCTGGCGATCCGCCGTCCATTCCGCTTTCTCGTCGCCTGCGTGAACTGCCACTGCGCGTGAGCCGTCTTAAAACCGGTACGCCGCCACGTATTGATGCGCGAACCATTGATTTCAGCGTGCTGGCACAACAGCATGGTGACAACCCCATGCCGGTCTTCTCGTTTATGGGCAATGCGGCTCAACATCCGCGTCAGGTGCCGTGTTACGTCACACACACCAACGAAAAAACCCATGATGTGATCCGCAATAACCTCGATCGTAGCCCGATGTATGCCGGCGTGATCGAAGGGATCGGCCCGCGTTATTGTCCGTCGATCGAAGACAAAGTCATGCGCTTTGCCGACAGGAACCAGCATCAGATCTTCCTCGAACCGGAAGGGCTGACCTCTAACGAAATTTACCCGAACGGCATCTCCACCAGCCTGCCGTTCGATGTACAGATGAAAATTGTTCGCTCAATGCAGGGCATGGAAAACGCCAAAATCGTTCGTCCGGGCTATGCCATTGAGTACGACTTCTTCGATCCGCGCGACCTGAAACCGACGCTGGAAAGTAAATACATTCAGGGACTGTTCTTTGCCGGACAGATCAACGGCACCACCGGTTACGAAGAAGCGGCTGCACAAGGTTTGCTGGCCGGTTTGAATGCCGCACGAGCGTCCGCCGAGAAAGAAGGCTGGGCACCAGCGCGTTCTGAAGCCTATCTGGGCGTACTGGTAGACGATCTTTGCACGCTGGGCACCAAAGAACCTTACCGCATGTTCACCTCCCGTGCGGAATACCGCCTGATGCTGCGCGAAGACAACGCCGACCTGCGTCTGACCGAAAAAGGCCGCGAGCTGGGGCTGGTCGACGATGAACGCTGGGCGCGCTTCAATGAAAAACTGGAAAACATTGAGCGTGAACGTCAGCGCCTGAAGTCCGTCTGGGTGAATCCGACGTCCGAAACGGCACCGGAAGTGAACAAAAACCTGACGGCGCCGCTGTCTCGCGAAGCCAGCGGGGAAGATCTGCTTCGCCGTCCGGAAATGACCTATGAGCAACTGGTGCAACTGACCGCATTCGCGCCGGGTCTGGAAGATGAGCAGGCTGCTGAGCAGGTTGAGATCCAGGTGAAATACGAAGGCTACATTGCGCGTCAGCAGGACGAAATCGAAAAGCAGCAGCGCAATGAGAATACGTTGTTGCCTGCCTCGCTGGATTACCGCCAGGTGAATGGGTTATCCAACGAAGTGATCGCCAAACTTAACGATCACAAGCCGTCATCCATTGGACAGGCATCCCGTATTTCAGGTATTACCCCTGCCGCAATCTCCATTCTTCTGGTGTGGCTGAAAAAACAGGGCATGCTGCGCCGCAGCGCGTAACATGTCGATCGTGGCCCGGTGACGCGTTGCGCGCCGGGCACGGATAATCTCAAAAGCGGGTAAGTATCGCGACACCCGTCAGACATCTTTAACAGGTATCTCACTGTGCTTAACAAACTCTCTCGTCTGCTGGATGAAGCCGGCATTTCGCTCACCGATCACCAGAAAACTCAGCTCGTTGCCTATGTTGAAATGCTGCATAAGTGGAACAAAGCCTACAATCTGACATCGGTGCGTAATCCTGATGAAATGCTCGTGCGCCATATTCTTGACAGCATAGTGGCGGCGCCGCATCTGCAAGGGGAGCGTTTTATTGATGTCGGTACCGGCCCTGGCTTACCGGGTATTCCGCTGTCGATTGTGCTACCGGATGCCCACTTCACCCTGCTCGATAGCCTTGGAAAACGCGTGCGCTTCTTACGCCAGGTGCAGCATGAGCTCAAGCTCACCAACATCACGCCTGTCCAAAGCCGCGTTGAGGATTTCCCGGCAGAACCGCCCTTTGATGGCGTCATCAGTCGGGCGTTTGCTTCGCTCACGGATATGGTGAACTGGTGTCATCATTTGCCCGCGCCAGATGGACGCTTCTATGCACTTAAGGGATTGATTCCTTCGGATGAAATTGCGTTATTGCCGCCTGAGCTGAGCGTTGAATCCGTCGTCGAACTGAAGGTTCCTCACCTCGATGGGGAACGTCATTTGGTGGTCGTTAAGCTAAACAAAATTTAATTTCCCTCAAAAAATGTAGAATTTGTGCTGTTTTTTGAATGTTAAAAAACGGCACAAAAAACAGGGATACGTTCAGTTACATTTAACGGATTTGTCACCTATAATTTTCCAGGTTTTAACGCTGCGATTTTTGTTCACCGTTAAAATAGTCAACTGCGAAAATATCAGTCTGCTAAAAATCGGCAGAGCAACAGAATTGTCGTTGTTAAAAAATTATTATAAATGTCAATGAAAGGTTTTTGATGTGTACCCAGCTGTTTTAAAAAGAGTTGAGGATAATCGCGTTGAATATCAAAACGTTGAAATGGCGCATTTTTAGCAAGGGCATCCTCGGGCGAACGCATAAATGTCTAATTTGTGATCTGGTGCTCACTTTAATCCGCGGGTTTTCGCGTTATTTAGGATTTTGTCTGAAGGTTCACAGTTTCCCTAAAAGTTGAAAAATAGAGCGTGAGAAAAATATTTAAACATTTATTCACCTTTTCGCTACTTATTGTTTGAATTCACGGGGCCGCACCGTATAATTTGACCGCTTTTTGGTGCTTGACTCCGGGCGTTAAAGAACGTTTTATACGACACGCGGCATACCTCGAAGTGAGCAGGAGTGAATACGATGTCGGTGTCGCTATTAAGTCGAAACGTTGCTCGTAAGCTTCTGCTTATTCAGCTTCTGGCAGTGATAATTTCAGGAACGCTGTTTAGCCTCAAAGACCCCTTCTGGGGCGTCTCCGCCGCGTGTGGAGGGATGGCAGTATTTTTGCCAAATATGTTGTTTATGATTTTTGCCTGGCGTCATCAGGCGCATACACCTGTCAAAGGCCGCGTGGCCTGGTCCTTCGCCTTCGGTGAAGCGTTTAAGGTGTTGGCAACATTCGTGTTGCTGGTGGTGGCGCTGGCGGTTTTCAAGGCGGAGTTTTTACCGCTGATAGTCACGTGGGTTTCGGTGCTGGTTGTTCAGATACTGGCACCCGCTGTAATTAACAACAAAGGGTAAGAGGCATCATGTCTGCAGGAGAAATCTCAACACCGCAGGAGTACATTGGCCACCATCTGAATAACCTTCAGCTGGACCTGCGTACGCTCTCGCTGGTGGATCCGCATAACCCCCCGGCCACCTTCTGGACACTCAACATTGACTCCATGTTTTTCTCGGTGGCTCTGGGTCTGTTGTTCCTGGTCATGTTCCGTAGCGTAGCCAAAAAGGCCACCAGCGGCGTCCCAGGGAAATTCCAGACTGCAATTGAGCTGGTTATTGGTTTTGTCCATGGTAGCGTGAAAGACATGTACCACGGCAAAAGCAAGCTCATTGCGCCGCTGGCCCTGACGATTTTCGTCTGGGTATTCCTGATGAACCTGATGGATTTGCTGCCTATCGACCTGCTGCCGTATATCGGTGAGCATATCTTTGGTCTCCCTGCGCTGCGTGTGGTGCCGTCTGCTGACGTAAACATCACGCTCTCCATGGCGTTAGGCGTATTTATCCTGATTCTGTTCTACAGCATCAAAATGAAAGGCCTCGGTGGTTTTGCTAAAGAGCTGACACTCCAGCCGTTCAACCATCCGGTGTTTATTCCGGTCAACCTGATCCTGGAAGGTGTTAGCCTGCTGTCCAAACCGGTTTCTCTCGGTCTGCGACTGTTCGGCAACATGTACGCCGGTGAGTTGATTTTCATTCTGATTGCTGGTCTGTTGCCGTGGTGGTCACAGTGGATTCTTAATGTGCCATGGGCCATTTTCCACATCCTGATCATTACGCTGCAAGCCTTTATCTTCATGGTTCTGACGATCGTCTATCTGTCGATGGCGTCTGAAGAGCACTGATTTTTTACCAACACTACTACGTTTTAATTGAAACAAACTGGAGACTGTCATGGAAAACCTGAATATGGATCTGCTGTACATGGCTGCCGCTGTGATGATGGGTCTGGCGGCTATCGGTGCTGCGATCGGTATCGGCATCCTCGGGGGCAAATTCCTGGAAGGCGCAGCGCGTCAACCTGATCTGATTCCTCTGCTGCGTACTCAGTTCTTTATCGTTATGGGTCTGGTGGATGCTATCCCAATGATCGCTGTAGGTCTGGGTCTGTACGTGATGTTTGCTGTCGCGTAGTAGTAGTTTTAAAACCCTAAGCCACAGAAATTAAAGAGGTATTGTGCTGTGAACATGAACGCAACAATCCTCGGCCAGGCCATCGCGTTTATTCTCTTTGTCTGGTTCTGCATGAAGTATGTATGGCCGCCTTTAATGGCTGCCATCGAAAAACGTCAGAAAGAAATTGCTGACGGTCTGGCTTCTGCAGAACGCGCTAAGAAAGATTTGGACCTTGCACAGGCCAACGCGACAGACCAGCTGAAAAAAGCGAAAGCTGAAGCTCAGGTAATCATTGAACAGGCTAACAAACGCCGTTCTCAGATCCTGGACGAAGCCAAAGCTGAAGCAGAACAGGAACGTACTAAGATCGTGACACAAGCTCAGGCAGAAATTGATGCTGAGCGTAAACGTGCTCGTGAAGAACTGCGTAAGCAGGTTGCGATTCTGGCTGTTGCTGGCGCCGAGAAGATCATCGAACGTTCCGTGGATGAAGCTGCTAACAGCGACATCGTGGACAAACTTGTCGCTGAACTGTAAGGAGGGAGGGGCTGATGTCTGAATTTGTTACGGTAGCTCGCCCCTACGCCAAAGCAGCTTTTGACTTTGCTGTCGAACACCAAAATGTCGATCGCTGGCAGGATATGCTGGCGTTTGCCGCTGAGGTGACGAAAAACGAACAAATGGCTGAGTTGCTTTCCGGTGCGTTAGCACCTGAAACTCTCGCCGCGTCGTTTATCGCCGTGTGCGGAGAGCAACTGGATGCCAACGGCCAGAACCTGATTAAGGTGATGGCAGAAAATGGTCGTCTCCGTGTGCTCCCGGATGTTCTCGAGCAGTTTGAGCACTTACGTGCCCTTAGTGAAGCAACCGCTGAAGTCGAAGTGACTTCTGCGACTGAACTGAGTAATGAACAGCTTGCGAAAATCACCGCCGCGATGGAAAAACGTCTGTCACGCAAAGTTAAGCTGAATTGCAAAATCGATAAGTCTGTAATGGCAGGCGTAATCATCCGTTCGGGTGATATGGTCATTGATGGCAGCGTACGCGGCCGTCTTGAACGCCTTGCAGACGTCTTGCAGTCTTAAGGGGACTGGAGCATGCAACTGAATTCCACCGAAATCAGCGAACTGATCAAGCAGCGCATTGCTCAGTTCAGTGTTGTGAGTGAAGCTCACAACGAAGGTACTATTGTTTCTGTAAGTGACGGTGTTATCCGCATCCACGGCCTGGCCGATTGTATGCAGGGTGAGATGATTTCCCTGCCGGGTAACCGTTACGCTATCGCACTGAACCTGGAGCGCGACTCCGTAGGTGCAGTTGTGATGGGTCCATACGCTGACCTCGCCGAAGGCATGAAGGTTAAGTGTACTGGCCGTATTCTGGAAGTGCCGGTTGGCCGTGGCCTGCTGGGTCGCGTTGTTAACACCCTGGGTGCGCCAATCGACGGTAAAGGTCCGGTTGAGCACGATGGCTTCTCCCCAATCGAAGTTATCGCACCAGGCGTTATCGACCGTCAGTCCGTAGATCAGCCTGTTCAGACAGGTTATAAGTCCGTTGATGCTATGATCCCAATCGGTCGTGGTCAGCGTGAACTGATCATCGGTGACCGTCAGACCGGTAAAACCGCGATGGCTATCGACGCCATCATCAACCAGCGTGACTCCGGCATCAAATGTGTGTACGTGGCTATCGGCCAGAAAGCGTCCACCATTTCTAACGTGGTTCGTAAACTGGAAGAGCACGGCGCACTGTCTAACACCATCGTTGTGGTAGCAACCGCGTCTGAATCTGCTGCACTGCAATACCTGGCACCATACGCCGGTTGCGCAATGGGCGAATACTTCCGTGACCGCGGTGAAGATGCGCTGATCGTATACGATGACCTGTCTAAACAGGCTGTTGCTTATCGTCAGGTTTCCCTGCTGCTCCGTCGTCCACCTGGACGTGAAGCGTTCCCTGGCGACGTATTCTACCTCCACTCTCGTCTGCTGGAGCGTGCTTCCCGCGTTAACGCGGAATACGTCGAGAACTTCACCAAAGGTGAAGTGAAGGGTAAAACGGGCTCTCTGACCGCTCTGCCGATCATTGAAACCCAGGCGGGTGACGTTTCTGCGTTCGTTCCGACCAACGTAATCTCCATTACCGATGGTCAGATCTTCCTGGAAACCAACCTGTTTAACTCCGGTATTCGTCCGGCGGTTAACCCGGGTATCTCCGTATCCCGTGTTGGTGGTGCTGCTCAGACCAAGATCATCAAGAAACTGTCCGGTGGTATCCGTACCGCGCTGGCACAGTATCGTGAACTGGCTGCGTTCTCTCAGTTCGCATCCGATCTGGACGAAGCAACCCGTAAACAGCTGAGCCACGGTCAGAAAGTGACCGAGCTGCTGAAGCAGAAACAGTACGCACCAATGTCTGTTGCTCAGCAGGGCCTGGTACTGTTCGCGGCTGAACGCGGTTACCTCGAAGATGTGGAACTGGCGAAAATCGGTAGCTTCGAAGCCGCTCTGCTGGCTTACGTCGACCGTGATCACGCTCCGCTGATGCAAGAGATCAACCAGACCGGTGGCTATAACGACGAAATCGAAGGCAAGCTGAAAGCTATCCTCGATTCCTTCAAAGCAACCCAATCCTGGTAATCGTCCGGCGGCTTGTCTCAGGACAAGCCGCCTGGCATTGAGGAGAAGCTCATGGCCGGCGCAAAAGAGATACGTAGTAAGATCGCAAGCGTCCAGAACACGCAAAAGATCACTAAAGCGATGGAGATGGTCGCCGCTTCCAAAATGCGTAAATCGCAGGATCGCATGGCGGCCAGCCGTCCTTATGCAGAAACCATGCGCAAAGTGATTGGTCACCTTGCAAACGGTAATCTGGAATATAAGCACCCTTACCTGGAAGAACGCGACGTTAAGCGCGTGGGCTACCTGGTGGTGTCGACCGACCGTGGTCTGTGTGGCGGCTTGAACATTAACCTGTTCAAAAAACTGCTGGCGGATATGAAAGCATGGTCTGAAAAAGGCGTTCAGTGCGATATCGCAATGATCGGCTCTAAAGGCGTCTCTTTCTTTAACTCCGTTGGTGGCAACATTGTCGCTCAGGTGACTGGTATGGGTGATAACCCGTCCCTGTCCGAACTGATCGGCCCGGTTAAAGTGATGTTGCAGGCCTATGATGAAGGCCGTCTGGACAGACTGTACGTTGTCAGCAACAAATTCATTAACACCATGTCTCAGGTTCCAACGCTCACTCAGATGCTGCCGTTACCGGCATCAGAAGATGACGAGCTGAAGCAAAAAGCCTGGGATTACCTGTATGAACCCGATCCGAAACCGCTGCTGGATACCCTGCTGCGTCGTTACGTTGAATCTCAGGTTTATCAGGGCGTTGTAGAAAACCTGGCCAGCGAGCAGGCCGCACGAATGGTGGCGATGAAAGCCGCGACCGATAATGGCGGCAGCCTGATTAAAGAGCTGCAGTTGGTTTACAACAAAGCTCGTCAGGCCAGCATTACTCAGGAACTCACCGAGATCGTCTCGGGGGCCGCCGCGGTTTAACCAGGTTTACGAATTACGTAGAGGATTCAAGATGGCTACTGGAAAGATTGTCCAGGTAATCGGCGCCGTGGTGGACGTCGAGTTCCCTCAGGACGCCGTACCACGCGTGTACGACGCGCTTGAGGTACAGAATGGTAACGAGAGCCTGGTGCTGGAAGTTCAGCAGCAGCTCGGCGGCGGTATCGTGCGTACCATCGCGATGGGTTCTTCCGACGGTCTGCGTCGTGGTCTGGAAGTCAAAGACCTTGAGCACCCGATTGAAGTCCCGGTAGGTAAAGCAACACTGGGTCGTATCATGAACGTATTGGGTCAGCCAATCGACATGAAAGGCGACATCGGTGAAGAAGAGCGTTGGGCTATCCACCGCGCAGCACCTTCCTACGAAGAGCTGTCCAGCTCTCAGGAACTGCTGGAAACCGGTATCAAAGTTATCGACCTGATGTGTCCGTTCGCGAAGGGCGGTAAAGTCGGTCTGTTCGGTGGTGCAGGTGTTGGTAAAACCGTAAACATGATGGAGCTGATCCGTAACATCGCGATCGAGCACTCCGGTTACTCCGTGTTTGCGGGCGTAGGTGAACGTACTCGTGAGGGTAACGACTTCTACCACGAAATGACCGACTCCAACGTTCTGGACAAAGTATCCCTGGTTTACGGCCAGATGAACGAGCCACCAGGAAACCGTCTGCGCGTTGCGCTGACCGGTCTGACGATGGCTGAGAAGTTCCGTGACGAAGGCCGTGACGTTCTGCTGTTCGTTGATAACATCTATCGTTACACCCTGGCCGGTACGGAAGTATCTGCACTGCTGGGTCGTATGCCTTCAGCGGTAGGTTATCAGCCTACGCTGGCGGAAGAGATGGGTGTTCTTCAGGAACGTATCACCTCTACCAAAACCGGTTCTATCACCTCCGTTCAGGCGGTATACGTACCTGCGGATGACTTGACTGACCCATCTCCAGCAACCACCTTTGCTCACTTAGATGCAACCGTGGTACTGAGCCGTCAGATCGCGTCTTTGGGTATCTACCCGGCCGTTGACCCGCTGGACTCCACCAGCCGTCAGCTGGATCCACTGGTTGTGGGTCAGGAACACTACGACACCGCGCGTGGCGTACAGTCCCTGCTGCAGCGTTACCAGGAACTGAAAGACATCATCGCCATCCTGGGTATGGATGAACTGTCTGAAGAAGACAAACTGGTGGTAGCACGTGCGCGTAAGATCCAGCGCTTCCTGTCCCAGCCGTTCTTCGTTGCGGAAGTATTCACCGGTTCTCCGGGTAAATACGTTTCCCTGAAAGACACCATCCGTGGCTTTAAAGGCATTATGGAAGGCGAATACGACCACCTGCCAGAGCAGGCGTTCTACATGGTTGGTTCCATCGAAGAAGCCGTGGAAAAAGCCAAAAAACTTTAACGCCTTAATCGGAGGGTGATATGGCAATGACTTACCACCTGGACGTCGTCAGCGCAGAGAAACAAATGTTCTCTGGTCTGGTCGAAAAAATCCAGGTAACGGGTAGCGAAGGTGAACTGGGTATCTACCCGGGTCACGCACCGCTGCTCACCGCCATTAAGCCTGGTATGATTCGCATCGTTAAACAGCACGGTCATGAAGAGTTTATCTACCTGTCCGGCGGCATTCTCGAAGTGCAGCCTGGCAGCACGACCGTTCTGGCTGATACCGCAATTCGCGGCCAGGATCTCGACGAAGCGCGAGCCCTGGAAGCTAAACGTAAGGCCGAGGAGCACATTAAGAGCTCTCACGGTGACGTGGATTACGCTCAGGCGTCTGCGGAACTGGCCAAAGCGATCGCTAAACTGCGCGTTATCGAGTTGACCAAAAAAGCGATGTAACACCGGCTTAAAGTCAAAAAGCCAGTCTGATTATCAGACTGGCTTTTTTTATGGCTTCGTTTCAGTAAAAGCGAAACTGAAAAGGGGTTTTATTATTTTGTGACATTCATCACAAAAATGTTGATCGGTTAAATTTTGAGGCGTAGACTTGTTTTTGTGATGTGGTTCACAAAATAAAGCCGATAAAAACAGGATACCCAAATGAAACTGATCAACAAAATCATCGCCCTCTTCAGCAGCATGAACGTCTCTTTCGGTACGTTCAATCAGTAATCCGCTGAATGCCGAGTGGCGCCACGCTTACCGTTGTGTGATAAGCGAAGCGCCATCTGGCAGCAGTTCTCCGCTGCTGTTCACGCTTTTCCCCTGCGCAATAAAATAGTTCGTCTCATCAATTTGCCCCACCACCGCGTCGTCATACTTACCAGGCTGCGTGCGTACAGACTTGTTCCCCGTGAAAATACCCTGTGTTGAAGCATCCCCGTAAGGGCTTGGGCGGAAGATAAAGTTAAAGCGCTGGTTGTCGACGGCGATGTTATCGGCCACGACCAGTGCGCCAGGGTTGAAGTTGTCAGTAAAACCGTCCAGATGATTACCGATAGCTTTACTGTTACGCACTTCATGCGCTACCGGTTGTCCTTCTCCGCCGAGCTTGAACCCGTTGCTGGTGTTATTACGGGCAATAGAGTTCTCGATCACCACAACGCCATTCGCACCATCTTCAATTTTGTTAAACAGGTCAAAACCGTCGTCGATGTTGTCGTGAGCTGAGCAATTAACCAGCCTGTTACCTTCCCCGATGCGCATTTTCACCGCAAAACCATCGGCGTTAATTTTACCCGGATCCTCGTTAGCGTACGATTCAGAGTCGATGACCCGATTATTGCTGGCCCACAGCGGTCGGCCGATATTTTCCGGGGATGAAATCTGAATGCCGGTATCGTCATTATGGTAAGCCTTCACCTTCTCAATGAGGTTATGGCTGCCCTGAATACGAAGGCTTTTATCGGTAATATCGATGCCCTGAATATGCCAGTAATTGGCGTTTACCAGCAGACCGTGGATAACAGCCTTGCCGTCAGCCCGTAGTGTCTTTAACTTTCCTGAGCTGCCGCTTGCGGTGAGAGGGAGCTCAATGCGAGGATAATCGCCCGCGCTAAGGACAACGGTGCCGCCAGGTGCCAACAGGTTGATAGCGGTGGCGAGATCCATCGGTGAATCAGTTGTACCTTTTCCCTCTGCTTTCCCATCAGGCGAGACGTGCAGCGTGGCCGCCTCTAAGCCTTGTACTTTTTCGACGGTAAATGTCTGCTGTACGGGCTCACCGCGGGTGGGCGTAAACGTCAGGGTAAAGGCATTTGTCGCTGCAAGCGTTGTCGGCAGACTATACATCTCTCCGGCGTTAATATTTTTATCACTTCCGACAACCACCTCATTTTGCCGAATGCTGAAAGCACCCTCGACGTTCGCACGGGCCTGCACCCGATACTGTGCTGAGGGACTTTTGTTTGAACTGGTGAGCTGAACGACAACGGGCTGTGGTTTTGCCTGCCAGGGTTTGGAGGCCGTGGTGTTCGCCGCGGAGGTGGTCAGTGAGGCATCGGTCACCGTGATTTTAGCGTTACGCGAGGCGAAGAAACCGACGTAATAGCTGTCTTTGTTTTGCACAGAGATTAAATCAGCACGCGGGACGCTTTTGCTCACCCAGGTATCGCTCCCGGCGGGTGCCCATGCGGTAATAAATCCGTCATTGGTGCGTTCCAGCTTTACACGGAATGCCGGGGTCTGCTTTAAATCCACCTCTTCCTGATAGGTGTGCTTCGTTATTGCTGCCCCCGCATCGCCCCAGGGATGAGAGATGCCCTCGCGCGTGATGGCCTGCAGTTTTATCCGATGATGGTCTTTTTTATCCTGAGTCATAATGGCATTCATCACCAGATTCGATGCTGCCGGAAACTCCTCATAACCCTCTTTAAGAGGCTGCTGACGGGGAACGCCAATGACGTCCCGCACGAGTAACCCCGCACCTTCCTGCGCGGCAGGTTTTGCGCCATTCTCCGGGCCAAACTGATCAACGTTGATTGTTGCCTGCAAAACGAAATTCTTGCTGGTGGGCAGTTCGGTATAGAAAAACGTTAAGCCATCGTGTGAGTTAGCAATCTTCCCGCCCCGGCTTTCAATAATGACGGGTTTGCTCAGGTCGACCTCATCTTTTACCGTCAGCTTTTTCCCGTCGATAGTGACATCGTTAACGCCGATTTTATCCGGCAGGACGTTTGAGGAAAAATTCAGATCGGTTGATTGTCCAAAAGCGACAGCTTTCCATACGGGTTGCTCGGCTGCTGTAGCCACAGCACAAGCACTACACATCATCAGGGCCAGAGGTAATTTATAATTCATCTTATTCTCCTTTTAGATAAGCGAGGGCATTATCATAAAAGTGAAACGATGTTTCTTTTTGTAAGCTCACAATAATGAATAATTAAAACACCGTTTTGTTTTCAGGCGATCTTTATTCATCATCCAAAAAAATAGCTAACCTATTGTGTGTATTAGGCTGTTGCTACGTCGGGGCTATTTTCCAGAACAAAAGTGATTTACTCTGCCCCTAAAACTAGCCTCAAATAGGCGTTAACCGCCAATGTTGAACGTTTTACCAGCAGTCCATTTTATGGCGCAAAATATGTAGAATTTTCAACATTAAAGGGTTTTACTTCTCATTCAAATTACAGTCAGGACGCGTATGTCAAACAATACAATGAGCGTGGTCATCCTTGCCGCTGGCAAAGGCACCCGCATGTATTCCGATCTTCCCAAAGTGCTGCATACCCTTGCCGGGAAAGCGATGGTTCAGCATGTGATTGATGTGGCGAATAATTTAGGTGCCCGCAATGTGCATCTTGTTTACGGTCACGGTGGGGATCTCTTAAAACAAAAGCTGTCTGACGACAAACTCAACTGGGTACTGCAGGCTGAACAGCTTGGTACCGGGCACGCCATGCAGCAGGCGGCGCCTTTCTTTGCTGACGATGAAGACATCCTGATGCTCTACGGCGATGTCCCGCTGATCTCACTGGAAACTCTGACCCGCCTGCGTGATGCAAAACCGCAGGGGGGCATTGGTCTGCTCACGGTGAAACTCGACGATCCGACTGGTTATGGCCGTATCACCCGCGAAAACGACAAGGTAACAGGCATTGTTGAGCATAAAGATGCCAGCGATGAACAACGCCAGATTCAGGAAATTAACACCGGTATCCTGATTGCAAATGGCGCAGACATGAAGCGCTGGCTGTCGAAACTCACCAACAATAATGCGCAGGGTGAATACTACATCACCGACATTATTGCGATGGCATACCACGAAGGCCGTGAGATTGCTGCCGTTCATCCGGCGCGCATCAGCGAAACGGATGGCGTAAACAATCGCCTGCAACTTTCCCGTCTTGAGCGCATTTATCTGGCCGAACAGGCAGATAAACTTCTGCTGGCAGGGGTAATGCTGCGTGACCCGGCGCGTTTTGACCTGCGCGGCACGCTTACGCATGGGCGTGATGTCGAGATCGATGCTAACGTTTTCCTTGAAGGAAACGTCACCCTTGGCCACCGCGTTAAAATCGGTGCGGGTTGCGTGATTAAAAACAGCGTCATTGGCGATGATTGTGAAATCAGTCCATACAGCGTGGTGGAAGATGCTCACCTGGAAGCGGCCTGCACCATTGGCCCGTTTGCGCGTTTGCGCCCGGGCGCTGAACTGCTGGAAGGTGCGCACGTCGGCAACTTCGTTGAGATGAAAAAAGCCCGTCTGGGTAAAGGCTCTAAAGCCGGTCATTTGACCTATCTGGGCGACGCGGAAATTGGCGATAACGTCAATATTGGCGCGGGCACCATCACCTGTAATTACGATGGGGCGAACAAGCACAAAACCATTATCGGTGATGACGTGTTTGTGGGTTCCGATACCCAACTTGTTGCTCCGGTGACCGTGGGTAACGGGGCGACCATTGCCGCGGGTACAACCGTAACGCGCAATGTAGCAGACAATGAGCTGGTATTAAGCCGTATACCGCAGGTGCAAAAGCCGAACTGGCAGCGCCCGGTGAAGAAGAAGTAACAGATTTACCCCTCACCCTGACCCTCTCCCCAAAGGGGAGAGGGAACAGAAGCGTGCGGGATGAAAACTTTTTTCTCCTTCGCCCCTTTGGGGAGAAGGTCGGGATGAGGGGATAACATAATCCCCCGCCCAATAAGCAGTACCATAAAAATAACCCCACTCTCTACAAGGCTCGGGGCGCCCGTAAAGGGCAAATACAGGTCAGCGACAACGCATGGCTAACGCCATAATCAGGAAATCTAACTATGTGTGGAATTGTTGGCGCAGTTGCGCAGCGTGATATTGCTGAAATCCTTATCGAAGGTTTACGTCGTCTGGAATACCGTGGCTACGACTCTGCCGGTCTGGCAGTGGTCGATGCAGAAGGTCATATGACCCGTCTGCGTCGTCTCGGTAAAGTGCAGATGCTGGCTCAGGCTGCGGAAGAACACCCGCTGCATGGGGGGACCGGTATTGCACATACTCGCTGGGCGACACACGGCGAACCGTCTGAAGGCAACGCACACCCGCATGTGTCCGACCACATTGTGGTGGTCCACAACGGCATCATTGAAAACCACGAACCGCTGCGCGAAACGCTGAAGGCGCGTGGCTACACCTTTGTCTCTGAAACCGACACCGAAGTGATTGCTCACTTAGTGCACTGGGAGCTGGAACAGGGCGGCACGCTGCGTGACGCTGTGCTGCGCACTATTCCGCAGCTGCGGGGTGCATACGGCACGGTTGTTATGGATTCCCGCGATCCGAGCACTCTGCTGGCGGCCCGCTCCGGTAGCCCGATGGTTATCGGTCTGGGCATGGGTGAAAACTTTATCGCTTCTGACCAACTGGCGCTGCTGCCGGTCACCCGTCGTTTTATCTTCCTCGAAGAGGGTGATATTGCAGAAGTGACCCGTCGTAGCGTGACGGTCTTTGATACTCAGGGTGCAGTCGTTAAACGTCAGGAGATCGAATCCAATCTGCAGTACGACGCCGGTGACAAAGGTGCTTACCGTCACTACATGCAGAAAGAGATTTATGAGCAGCCGAACGCGATTAAAAACACCCTGACCGGGCGCATCAGCCACGGCGAAGTGGATTTAAGCGAACTGGGCGCACAGGCGAATGAGCTGCTGAGTAAAGTCGAACACATCCAGATCATTGCCTGTGGCACTTCTTACAACTCCGGCATGGTCTCCCGCTACTGGTTTGAGTCGCTGGCCGGTGTGCCTTGCGATGTGGAAATCGCGTCCGAGTTCCGTTACCGCAAATCGGCCGTGCGCCGTAATAGCCTGATGATCACCCTGTCTCAGTCCGGTGAAACGGCAGATACCCTCGCGGGCCTGCGTCTTTCTAAAGAGCTGGGCTATCTGGGCTCGCTGGCGATTTGCAACGTACCGGGTTCTTCACTGGTGCGTGAATCAGACCTGGCCATCATGACCAACGCCGGCACTGAAATTGGCGTCGCGTCCACCAAAGCCTTCACCACCCAGTTAACGGTGCTGTTGATGCTGGTGGCGAAACTGAGCCATCTGAAAGGTCTGGATGCGTCCGTGGAACACGACATCGTTCATGGGCTGCAAACGTTGCCAAGCCGTATTGAACAAATGCTGTCGCAGGACAAGCGTATCGCACAGCTGGCAGAAGATTTCTCCGATAAGCACCACGCGCTGTTCCTCGGTCGTGGCGATCAGTACCCGATCGCTCTCGAAGGCGCGCTGAAGCTGAAAGAGATTTCGTACATTCACGCCGAAGCCTATGCCGCAGGCGAGCTGAAACATGGCCCGCTGGCGCTGATTGATGACGACATGCCGGTTATCGTGATTGCGCCGAACAACGAATTGCTGGAAAAACTGAAGTCCAATATTGAAGAGGTGCGCGCGCGTGGTGGCGTGTTGTATGTCTTTGCTGATAAGGACGCAGGATTTGTCAGCAGTGGGAACATGCACATCATTGAGATGCCGCACGTTGATGAAGTGATTGCGCCAATTTTCTACACCGTACCGCTGCAGTTACTGGCGTACCACGTGGCATTGATTAAAGGCACTGACGTGGATCAGCCGCGAAATCTCGCGAAATCCGTGACCGTCGAGTAAGTCTCCAGACGCCCCGCCAGCCGGGGCGTTTTTTATTATCCCTGCCAGTAAAACGTCTCTTTTTTCAGCACTAAAAGGTGACAATCTGCGCGCATCTACTACTTTTTTATTGTCACAAAAGTAAAATCTTGCTGAAAACTAACTGTCATCAAAATCAGCATCTTCATGATGCGCCGAGAATTTTTACTCAAATTTCGACTTTAGTGGCCATTGTCATCAAACAGTAACAATCCTTGCATATAACTGTCATCAAAGTGTCCTATTTTGCTCATCGTAGCCACTAAACAACGATTTACGATTCCTAGCAGGAGACATTATGAACGTTATGCGTACCACTGTCGCAACTGTTGTCGCCGCGACCTTTTCTCTGAGTGCTTTTGCAGTTAACGCCGCTGCAAGTCTGACGGGTGCGGGTGCAACTTTCCCAGCGCCGGTGTATGCCAAATGGGCTGATACCTACCAGAAAGAAACCGGTAACAAGATTAACTACCAGGGTATCGGTTCTTCTGGTGGCGTAAAACAAATCACTGCAAATACCGTTGATTTCGGTGCTTCTGATGCTCCGCTGGCTGACGATAAACTGGCTCAGGAAGGCCTGTTCCAGTTCCCTACCGTTATCGGTGGTATTGTCCTGGCTGTTAACCTGGAAGGTTTCAAATCTGGCGAGCTGGTGCTGGACGGTAAAACCCTGGGTGACATCTACCTGGGCAAAATCAAGAAATGGGATGACGCGGCAATTGCTAAGCTGAACCCAGGCAAAAAACTGCCTTCTCAGAACATCGCAGTCGTGCGTCGTGCTGACGGTTCCGGTACTTCCTTCGTGTTCACCAGCTACCTGTCTAAAGTGAACGACGAGTGGAAATCTTCCATCGGTGCAGGTTCTACTGTTAACTGGCCGACCGGTCTGGGCGGTAAAGGTAACGACGGTATCGCTGCATTCGTACAGCGTCTGCCAGGTTCTATCGGTTACGTTGAATACGCTTACGCTAAGCAGAACAACCTGACCTACACCAAGCTGATGTCTGCGGATGGCAAAGCGGTTACGCCGAGCGAAGCAAACTTCTCTAACGCAACCAAAAGCATCGACTGGAGCAAATCCTTCGCTCAGGACCTGACTAACCAGAAAGGTGCAGATGTGTGGCCAATCACCTCCACCACCTTCATCCTGGTGCACAAAGAGCAGAAAAACCCAGAGCAGGGTGCTGAAGTCCTGAAGTTCTTCGACTGGGCTTACAAAAACGGTGGCAAACAAGCTAACGAACTGGACTACGCAACACTGCCTGAGAGCGTGATTGCACAGGTTCGTGCAGCATGGAAAACCAGCGTAAAAGACAGTAGCGGTAAAGCGCTGTACTAAGCAAAGTTTCTAACGATGGCGGGTAAGTTTCCCTCTTCCCCGCCCTACCAAATCCGGTAACATATTGTTTTTTGTAGGCCCGGTCAGTGTTCACACTACCGGGCGTCGTTCAAATAGTGTCTAACGTAAAGAGTAACTTATGGCTGCAACCAAGCCGGCTTTTAGCCCTCCGGGCAAAAAAGGTGACATGATATTCAGCGCGCTGGTAAGACTGGCTGCGCTGATTGTGCTATTGCTGCTCGGCGGCATCATCGTGTCTCTGATTTTCTCCTCCTGGCCGAGTATCCAGAAATTTGGTTTCTCCTTCCTTTGGACAAAAGAGTGGGATGCACCGAACGAAATTTTTGGTGCGCTGGTGCCGATTTACGGCACGCTGGTCACCTCTTTTATCGCCTTGCTGATCGCTGTCCCGGTCAGTTTTGGTATTGCCCTGTTTCTGACTGAACTTGCTCCAGGCTGGCTTAAGCGCCCGTTAGGGATCGCGATTGAGCTGCTGGCGGCTATCCCCAGTATTGTGTACGGCATGTGGGGTCTGTTCATCTTTGCACCGCTGTTTGCGAAATATTTCCAGGAACCGGTTGGCAACGTCATGTCTGCCATTCCGTTTGTTGGCGCGCTGTTCTCGGGTCCGGCTTTCGGCATCGGGATTCTGGCCGCGGGCGTTATCCTCGCCATCATGATTATTCCTTACATCGCCGCGGTTATGCGCGATGTGTTCGAACAAACCCCGGTGATGATGAAAGAGTCAGCCTACGGTATCGGCTGCACCACCTGGGAAGTTATCTGGCGTATCGTTCTGCCGTTTACCAAAAACGGTGTGATTGGTGGTGTGATGCTGGGTCTGGGCCGTGCGTTGGGTGAAACCATGGCGGTGACCTTTATCATCGGTAACACCTACCAGCTCGACAGCGCATCGCTGTTTATGCCGGGTAACAGTATTACCTCTGCACTGGCGAATGAGTTCGCTGAAGCGGAATCGGGTCTGCATGTCGCTGCTCTGATGGAGCTGGGCCTGATCCTGTTCGTGATTACCTTTATCGTGCTGGCGATTTCTAAAGTGATGATCATGCGTCTGGCGAAAAACGAGGGGGCACGCTAATGGCTACGCTTGAAATGCAGGCCTCCGCAGAGCTGGCTGAATCTCGCCGCAAGATGCAGGCAAAACGCCGTGCCAAAAACCGTCTGGCCTTAACGCTCTCTATGGCGACCATGGCATTCGGTCTGTTCTGGCTGGTCTGGATCCTGATGTCGACCATCACGCGCGGTATTGATGGTATGTCGCTGGCCCTGTTTACCGAAATGACACCGCCACCGAATACGGCAGGCGGTGGTCTGGCGAATGCGCTGGCAGGTAGCGGATTGCTGATCTTCTGGGCTACTGCGGTCGGTACACCTCTTGGCATCATGGCCGGGATTTACCTGGCTGAATACGGCCGTAAGTCGTGGCTGGCCGAAGTTATCCGCTTCATAAACGATATCCTGTTGTCTGCCCCGTCTATCGTGGTCGGCCTGTTTGTCTACACCATTGTGGTGATGCAGATGCAGCACTTCTCTGGCTGGGCGGGCGTGATTGCGCTGGCGCTGTTACAGATACCTATCGTCATTCGTACCACTGAAAACATGTTGAAACTGGTGCCGGACAGCCTGCGTGAAGCGGCCTACGCACTGGGCACGCCGAAGTGGAAAATGATCTCCGCGATTACGCTTAAGGCCTCTGTTTCAGGCATTCTGACCGGGGTTCTGCTGGCGGTTGCGCGTATTGCGGGTGAAACGGCTCCGCTGCTGTTTACGGCGCTGTCGAACCAGTTCTGGAGCACCGACATGATGCAGCCTATCGCGAACCTGCCGGTCACCATCTTTAAATTCGCCATGAGTCCGTTCGCTGAGTGGCAGCAGCTGGCCTGGGCCGGTGTGTTGTTGATTACTCTGTGTGTGCTGTTGCTGAATGTCCTGGCGCGTGTGGTTTTCGCGAACAAGAAACACTAATTTTTGCGGCACGGCGTCAGCGGTGCCGATTGAGGAAAGAGACAAATGAGTATGGTTGAGACAACGCCGGACAAAATTCAGGTTCGTGATTTGAACTTCTATTACGGTAAATTCCATGCCCTGAAAAACATCAGCCTGGATATTGCCAAAAATCAGGTCACGGCATTTATCGGGCCGTCAGGCTGCGGTAAATCTACCCTGCTGCGTACGTTCAACAAGATGTTCGAACTGTACCCGGAGCAGCGTGCGGAAGGTGAAATTCTGCTGGATGGGGACAACATCCTCACCAATACTCAGGATATCGCCCTGCTGCGTGCAAAAGTAGGGATGGTTTTCCAGAAGCCAACGCCGTTCCCGATGTCGATTTATGACAACATCGCCTTCGGTGTTCGCTTGTTTGAGAAACTGTCGCGTGCGGATATGGACGAGCGCGTGCAGTGGGCGTTGACCAAAGCCGCATTATGGAACGAAACCAAAGATAAACTACACCAGAGTGGCTATTCTCTCTCTGGTGGTCAGCAGCAGCGTCTGTGCATTGCACGTGGTATTGCCATTCGCCCGGAAGTGTTGCTGCTGGATGAGCCTTGTTCTGCACTGGATCCGATCTCTACCGGTCGCATTGAAGAGCTGATCACTGAGCTTAAGCAGGATTACACCGTCGTGATTGTGACCCACAACATGCAGCAGGCTGCGCGTTGCTCCGATCACACAGCGTTTATGTACCTCGGCGAGTTGATTGAGTTCAGTAATACTGATGATCTGTTCACGAAGCCGAAGAAGAAACAAACCGAAGATTATATTACTGGCCGCTACGGTTGATTTGGAGTGCATCATGGACAACCTCAATCTTAATAAACACATTTCTGGCCAGTTTAACGCTGAGCTGGAGAGTATCCGCACTCAGGTCATGACCATGGGTGGGATGGTGGAGCAGCAGCTTTCTGATGCGATCACCGCCATGCACAACCAGGACAGCGAACTGGCACAACGCGTTGTTGAAGGTGACAAGCAGGTCAACATGATGGAAGTGGCCATCGATGAAGCCTGCGTACGCATCATTGCCAAGCGCCAGCCGACCGCCAGTGACCTTCGTCTGGTGATGGCGATTATCAAAACCATCGCTGAGCTGGAACGTATTGGTGATGTTGCAGACAAAATCTGCCGCACGGCGCTGGAGAAGTTCTCTTCTCAGCATCAGCCGCTGCTGGTGAGCCTGGAGTCTCTGGGTCGCCACACCGTACAGATGCTGCATGATGTGCTGGATGCATTCGCCCGTATGGATATTGACGAAGCGGTACGTATTTACCGTGAAGACAAAAAAGTGGATCAGGAATATGAAGGCATCGTGCGCCAGCTGATGACCTACATGATGGAAGATCCGCGCACCATCCCGAGCGTGCTTACGGCTCTGTTCTGTGCGCGTTCTATCGAGCGTATCGGTGACCGTTGCCAGAACATTTGCGAATACATCTTCTACTTCGTGAAAGGCCAGGATTTCCGTCACGTTGGCGGCGATGAACTGGATAAATTACTCGCCGGAAGCGATCCGAAAGAGTAATAGCCCACCTTGATTTCCCCAACGCCAGCGCTTGCTGGCGTTTTTACTGTGGCTGATGCTTTGGCTATTGGATCCGCACACCCGGTGCCTGAATCTTATAAATACCCTACTTAACGTGAGGAAAGATCAGGAAAAAAATTCGCGGTAAATCACAATTTATTCTTTTGCTCATTGCTGGTGGATTAAAAATCGCTATGTTGTGGGCTGAAACTGGATTGCTACCGCGTTGCGGGCTAAACCTGACATCTCCTTAATGGAGGTGCCGGGTTTTTTTGTTTTTGGGACACGGAAAAGTGCCCTGTCGCTATGCGATATCCAGTACAGGATTGTTACTGCTTTAGACAGGCAAAACCTGAACTCACGCACGTGTCACCACGGGCGGGTTCAGGTTTTTTTTTATTCAAAAAATGGTTGGATGGAAACCATGAAAAAAACAATACCCTTAATTCTGGCATCATCATTTTTATACTCAGTCACACCGGCTGTGGCCGCGACAGAAAACCTGACCGTTGAACAGCGCCTGGCGGCGCTTGAGAAAGACCTTAGCGAGACCAAAAAGGAATTACAGCGCTACAAGGACGACGAGAAAAACAAACAGGCGCTCTATTACGCTCAGCCTGTGGCGACGGCGGCTAAGACGCCGGTAGCCGCACCAACGGCTGTTCTGGTGCAGGCCGCTCCGCCGGCTGGTGCTCAGCCTGCGAAAGCGGATGCCGTGACGCCGATGTCGATGAAAGATCTCAGCGCGTTCGTCAAAGACGAGATTGGCTTTAGTTACAACGGTTATTTCCGTTCTGGCTGGGGGGCTTCCAACAATGGCTCGCCAAAGTCATGGGCTATCGGATCGCTGGGGCGTGTGGGTAATGAGTACACCAGCTGGTTCGATTTGCAGCTATCTCAGCGCGTCTACAATGAAAACGGCAAAACCGCGAAGGCCGTGGTGATGCTGGACGGTAACGTCGGGCAGTCTTATGCGTCGGGCTGGTTTGGCGACAACAGCAGCAACGATAACCTCCTGCAATTCTCCGATATCTACCTGACCACCACCGGGTTCCTGCCGTTTGCGCCTGAGGCTGAACTGTGGGTCGGTAAACATCAGCTGCCTAAGCACGAAGTGCAGATGCTCGACTGGAAAACCCTCCCTACCGATAACGCGGGCGGCGTCGGGATTGAGAATATGGCGCTGGGTAGCGGCAAGCTGGATATTGCCCTGTTGCGTGCCGATATCGACCAGTACGATCGTACGCTCAGCCACTCGCAGCAACTCAACACCAACACCGTGGATGTGCGTTATAAAGCGATTCCGCTCTGGAATAACGCTGAGTTGATGGTGAATGGTCGTTATGCGATGGGTAACTCAACGGATACGCAGAAAGAAAACGTTAACGACAACGGGTATTACAAATGGAAAGATACCTGGATGTTTGGTACCGCGCTGACGCAGAAATTCAATAACGGTGGCTTTAACGAGTTCAGCTTCCTGATGGCGAACAACTCACTGGCGAGCAGCTTCTCCCGCTACACCGACTCCAGTCCGAATACAGCCTTTAATGGTCGTTACTATGGCGATCACACCAACGGTACCGCGATTCGCCTGGTCTCGCAGGGGGAAACCTACCTGACCGACAACGTGATTGTGGCTAACGCGCTGGTGTATGCACACGGTGAAGATATCTACAGCTACGAAACCGGCGCTCACAGCGATTTCACCAGCTACCGTGCAGTGCTTCGCCCGTCTTACATCTGGGATAAGTACAACCAGACCGGTGTTGAACTGGCGTATTTCAATCAGGAGAACAAAGATCAACTGGGCGTGAAGTACAAAGAGTCTGGCTATAAAACGACGCTCTACCATGCGCTTAAGGTCAACACCAGCTTGCTGACATCCCGTCCGGAAATTCGTTTTTATGGGACTTACATCCACGCATTAAACAACGAACTGGATAACTTTAGCTTTGCCGATGAGAAAAACGACCAGTTTGCTGCCGGTGTACAGGCCGAAGTCTGGTGGTAATCACAGGGCAGTAATGGATGTGTTTGAACGCAAAAACAACACGAAGGAGATGACATGAAAAGACAACTTGCCTGCCTGACCCTTACGATTTCCGCCCTGCTGGGCGGTATGACGGTGCCTGCCCTGGCGGCACCCTTCCCGGTCACGCCGGATATGTCTGTGCCGGTGAGCCAGTACGTGACGCAGGTGAATGCGGATAAGAGCATCACTTATCGCCTGTTCGCACCGGGCGCGAAACGTGTTTCGGTTATCACGGGCTCCACGCCGGACAGCTTTGTTTCTCATGACATGACCAAAGACGACAGCGGTGTCTGGTCATGGAAGAGCGAGAGTCTGGCACCGAATCTCTACGAGTACTATTTCGACGTGGACGGGTTCCGCTCGGTGGATACGGGAAGTCGTTTCCAGAAACCGCAGCGCCAGGTCAACACCAGCCTGATCCTGGTGCCGGGAAGTCTTCTGGACGATCGCGCGGTACCGCACGGTGATTTGCTGACGGTGACCTATCACTCGAAAGAGCTGCGTTCTGAGCGTCGCGTGTATATCTGGACACCACCTGGCTATAACGGCAAAGGCGAGCCTCTGCCGGTGCTCTACTTCTACCATGGCTTTGGTGATACCGGCCTGTCGGCTATCGATCAGGGGCGTTTGCCGCAGATCATGGATAACCTGCTGGCAGAAGGCAAAATCAAACCGATGCTGGTGGTGGTGCCGGATACGGAAACGGACATCATCCAGGCGATTCCAGAAAACTATCCGCCGAAAGAGCGCCGCAAAACCTTCTACCCGCTAAACGCCAAAGCGGCTGACCGTGAGCTGATGCATGACATTATCCCGATGGTCGACGGGCGCTTTAACGTGCGTAAGGATGCTGACGGGCGTGCGCTGGCGGGGCTGTCACAAGGGGGTTATCAGGCGCTGGTTTCCGGCATGAATCACCTGGACAGCTTCGGCTGGCTGGCGACCTTCAGCGGTGTCACCACCGCGACGGTGCCTGATGCGGGTGTGACGGCTCAGCTTAATAAACCGCAGGCCATCAATACCCAACTCCACAACTTTACGGTGGTGGTGGGTGAGAAGGACTCGGTGACCGGCAAAGACATTGCGGGCCTTAAGACTGAGCTGGAAAAACAGGGCATTACGTTTGATTACAAGATGTACCCGGGCCTGAACCACGAAATGGACGTCTGGCGTCCGGCCTACGCCGAGTTTGTGCAGAAGTTGTTTAAGTAAGGTGTTACGCCTCTCCTGACAAGGAGAGGCGTCATGCTCAGCGGGAGATGTTCCAGCCGCGCGCGCGCCAGAGTTCCGGCAACTGCGACAGGTCGGTAAAGGTCGTGACCTGTGGGTGTTCTATGGGCTTGTTATGCGGATCGGCGCAGAAGTAGTACACCTCCATTCCCGCTGCAATCCCGGACTGAACGCCAGCAACGGAATCATCAATCAGCACGCAGTGCTTCGTGTTCACCGCCATCGCTTTGGCGGCATGAAACATCAGATCGGGCTCCGGCTTCCAGCTTTGAATATCGTAACCGCTGAACAGAAGATCCGGGAAATGATGCAGCAGGCCGGTCTTGCCGAGTGAATGCTGCATTTTGCTGACCGGGCCGTTAGAGACCACGCAAACCGGTACCGTGACCGCATCCAGCAGTTCTTTCGCACCAGGGATAATCTCCAGCTCGGAATCAAACAGGCGAGCCACTTCGCTGCGAAACACCGGCTCCAGCGCGCTGTTTTCCAGTTTCACGCCATGCTCTTCACCAATCACCGCGATGATTTCGTAGAGCTTCATGCCTTTAAAACGTTTGAACACCTCTTCAAGATCGAGCGTGATGCCAAACTCTTTAAACATATGCAAATACGCGCGCGAACAAATGACTTCACTGTCGACCAGGGTGCCGTCACAGTCGAAAAATACTGCTTCTATTTGGGACATGCCTTTTCCTGTTACTTGCAAGTTTAACGTTTACTTAAGCCAGATTACTCCACGCAATCGTTGCCGTATAAGCAAATTCAATGAAAAAAAGTGTGTGATAACGGTCAACATTGTCTCATTTTGGTATAGGATAGCGACGAATTTTCCCTCCTTTGTCCGGAAATTGATAATGAGCCAACAACAGACTACCCAGGCGTCGGGCCAGGGGTTGCTTGAACGTGTGTTCAAACTGCGCGAACACGGCACGTCGGCACGCACCGAAGTGATCGCCGGTTTCACCACCTTTTTGACGATGGTGTACATCGTTTTTGTAAACCCGCAGATTTTGGGTGTCGCTGGCATGGACACCAGCGCAGTATTTGTTACCACCTGCCTGATTGCAGCGTTCGGTAGCATCCTGATGGGCCTGTTTGCCAACCTGCCGGTGGCGCTGGCACCTGCAATGGGTCTGAATGCCTTCTTTGCCTTTGTGGTTGTGGGCGCGATGGGCCTCTCCTGGCAGATCGGTATGGGCGCGATTTTCTGGGGCGCCGTTGGCCTGCTGCTGCTGACCATTTTCCGCGTCCGCTACTGGATGATTGCCAATATCCCGATGAGCCTGCGTGTGGGCATCACCAGCGGTATCGGTCTGTTTATCGGCATGATGGGGCTGAAAAACGCCGGTGTTATCGTGGCGAACAAAGACACGCTGGTTTCCATTGGTAACCTGACTTCCCACAGCGTCCTGCTGGGCGTGCTGGGCTTCTTTATCATCGCGATTCTGGCGTCCCGTAACATTCACGCGGCGGTGCTGGTTTCTATCGTGGTGACCACCCTGCTGGGCTGGCTGCTGGGCGACGTGCAGTATCACGGCATTGTTTCTGCCCCGCCGAGCATCACAAGCGTAGTGGGCAACGTTGATCTGGCCGGTTCGTTTAACATTGGCCTGGCCGGTGTGATTTTCTCCTTCATGCTGGTTAACCTGTTCGACTCCTCCGGTACGCTTATCGGTGTGACCGACAAAGCCGGGCTGGTGGACGAAAAAGGCAAATTCCCGCGCATGAAACAGGCGCTGTATGTCGACAGTATCTCGTCCGTTGCAGGTTCCTTTATCGGTACCTCTTCCGTAACGGCCTACATCGAGTCTTCTTCCGGTGTTTCCGTGGGCGGACGTACCGGTCTGACGGCGGTTGTCGTCGGTCTCCTGTTCCTGCTGGTTATCTTCCTGTCGCCGCTGGCGGGTATGGTACCGGGCTACGCGGCTGCCGGTGCGCTGATTTATGTGGGCGTACTGATGACTTCCAGCCTCTCCCGCGTGAAATGGGATGACCTGACGGAAGCGGTACCGGCGTTTATCACTGCGGTGATGATGCCGTTCAGCTTCTCCATCACCGAAGGTATCGCGCTGGGCTTCATCTCCTACTGCGTGATGAAGATTTTCACCGGCCGTCTGCGTGACCTGAGCCCGTGTGTGATTGTGGTCGCCCTGCTGTTCCTGCTGAAAATCGTCTTTATCGACCATTAATTTCAGCGAGCAGCACACAAAAAAGCCCGGTTAAGCGAAAATGCGACCGGGCTTTTTTTTATCAGAGCTTAACGCGCTGTATGTACTCGCCAAACGCCGTTAGCTGCCCGGTCAGATGATCGAGCGTACTTTGATCAACCACTTCGCCCGTCTGCGTGTCGACTTTGTTCTGAATCACGCCACCCATAAACTCAGGTTTGTTCATCACCATTGCATCAAGGAACACCAGAATCTGGCGCAAATGATACTGGCAGCGTGCCCCGCCAATGGCCCCCATTGAGCTGGTCTGAATCAGCACTGGTTTACCGGCCAGCGGCTGGTTCGGCAGGCGGGAGAGCCAGTCGATAGCGTTTTTCAGGCCGCCAGGCACCGAGTAGTTATATTCCGGGGTCACGATCACCACACCGTCCGCTTCGCGGATTTGCTGGGCTATCGCTTCAACGCTTGCGGGAACGCCCTCGTCTTGCTGGATATCTGCATCGTACAGCGGAATCGCACCAATAGAGGGTAAGGGAGAAACCGTCATGCCCGCCGGAGCGAGTTTTGGCAGCGTGCGGGCAACCATGGCATTGAAGGATTCTTTGCGCAGACTTCCCAGTAACGTCACAACTTTCAGTGGTGCAGTCATAATGAGTTCCTTGCGGTAAGGTCAGTTAATGTTGAGGGCTTTTTCTGCAGGCAAGCTGGTGAATCGCATTAAACGGGAGGCGGGATCGTTGGCGCGGGTTTGCACATCAGAGAGATAGCGCCAGCCGTTTTTACTGTCGAATTCCCAGATTTTAAGGCTTTCGATCGCCGGCGTAACGGCAACCGACCAGATGAGTACGTCTTCAGCATCACACAACACTTCCACCTGCGCCAGTTGCTGTACACGCAGACGCCCGGCGCCTGGCAGCAGTTGCAGCACATCGTGACCGTCGTGCATCTGGCTGATGAGCTTCAGGACGCTTTGTCTGAGGGTGGAGAGTTGAGCCTGGGCTTCGTTAGGATCGTTCTGGTTGTTTATCCACAGCAGTTCGTTGTTGGTAAAGTGCCTTCCCTGTGCGTGAGGGCTATGAAAGCTGCGTGTCGCACGCTGAAGCTCCATATCAAGGCCACATTCACCTTCGGTGGTGAGCGCCACACCCACCATGTTTCCGGCGTAGGCCAGGGAAAAATGCGGCAGGTCAGGATCGGTAAACTTAGGCCGCCCGCTGGCTTCAATAATGATGTCCGGTAATTCACCGACGCCATACAGCATAAACATCATTTCGGCGAGCAAGGCGCGTGAGGCCAGAAAACGAGATTGCTGGTGCTCAGGAAGCTGTCTGGCGCTGTCGCGGCAGACCTGGGAGAGTCGGGTTGAATCAATACATCCTTCTGAAAGGATCCCTCTTGCAAAATGCGTTGCCATTTTTCGCTCCGTGATAATGGTCTGGTACTGGAAACGATAATTCACATTATCGCGCATACCGCATAGGTTTTAATGTGGAAAAACGTATCTGAAAAGCCCCAACGAGTGACTTTTACAATTAATTTAGTCAATACGTGTCCATCTACATATTTCCCTCACAATTGAATCAGCAGGGCTGTACGTGCGTCCAGTTGTAGCTCACCTGGGCGAGAATCAACGAACCTTCGACTGAACCGTAACGCTGGTGCCGATGCTGTTCAAAAAAGTGACGAATTGTCAGGGGGAGGTATTGTGCACGATAACGTAACAGCGTTGTGTGCCAGAAAAGCGGTGGAAGTGTGGTGTTGGCGTGCCGGGCCACCAGGTGGTCGCGCCATGAGGAGGCCAGCAGCGCCTCGCAGAAGGCCTCGCGCGCCCTTACGCTGTGTTCATCGGGGATCCCTGCCAGTAAAAGCTGGCTGGGCAATGCCACGAGCTGAAGTTCGCGGATATGGACGGGGTGTTGTTGCCAGCGCTGCCAGAGAGTGAGAAGTTCTGCCAGATTTTCTGGCTGCTGCCGATCGGCATAAAGCGGCAACGTGACGGGAAGAAACGTGAAATGTAGCCCGTTGGAAGGCATAACGTCTGCCAGAGGATCGCCAGCTGTTAGTGCATTAACATCATTGAGTAAGGCGGAAACAGACGCTGTCATCGCGGGTTGGAGTCCGCTCGCCAGCGCCAGTTTATGCGGATCGTAATAAGCCTGCTGTCTTACCTCGCCGCAACCCGGCGCGGTTTGCCAGGCGGCCAGCGTTTTTTCACTGGTCGCCTCGTAGAGTGCGCGGAGTGCAGCGGCAGACGGGGTCATTTGCCGATACAGAAACTCGAGAAAATCCGGCCCAGCAGGTCGTCAGAGGTAAAGTCGCCGGTTATCTCGCTGAGGGATTGTTGTGCCAGGCGTAGCTCTTCCGCCAGCAGTTCGCCCGCCCAGGCACCCAGCAGCTGCGCTTTACCCTGTTGCAGATGGTTTGCTGCCTCTTCTAAGGCCTGCAAATGGCGACGGCGCGCCAGGAAGCCGCCTTCCATATTGGTGTCAAAGCCCATGCTCTGTTTGAGATGGTTTCTCAGGGCATCCACACCCTCACCGGTCCGCGCTGAAAGGCGAATAAGTGAGTGACCATTTACATCGCTCAGACCCAGCGGCTCGCCGGTGACATCGGCTTTGTTACGCACCACGGTGATCGGCAGTTTTTGTGGCAACCGGGCAATAAAATCAGGCCAGATTTCGGCAGGGTCCTGCGCCCCGGTCGTCGTGCCATCCACCATAAACAGCACGCGGTCGGCTTGTTCGATTTCCTGCCAGGCGCGTTCGATACCAATACGCTCGACTTCGTCGTTGGCATCACGCAAACCGGCGGTGTCGATGATATGCAGTGGCATCCCGTCAATGTGGATGTGCTCACGCAGTACGTCACGGGTGGTACCGGCAATATCCGTTACGATCGCCGCTTCACGGCCCGCCAGGGCGTTCAGCAGGCTCGATTTCCCGGCGTTCGGGCGTCCGGCAATCACCACCTTCATCCCTTCACGCAGCAGGCTACCCTGGCGCGCTTCGGCACGAACAGCGTCCAGATCGACAATAACCTCGTTGAGCTGGGCTTCGATTTTGCCGTCCGACAGAAAGTCGATTTCTTCATCCGGGAAGTCGATCGCCGCTTCGACGTAGATTCGCAGGTGAGTAAGTGCTTCCACTAAGTGGTTCACGCGGGCGGAGAAGGCCCCCTGCAACGAGTTCAGCGCGGAGCGTGCTGCTTGCTCAGAGCTGGCATCGATAAGGTCAGCGATGGCTTCTGCCTGGGCTAAATCCAGCTTGTCATTCAGGAAGGCGCGCTCGGAAAACTCACCCGGATTAGCAATGCGCAAACCCGGAAGAGTCAAAATACGTTTTAACAGCAGATCCAGAATGACCGGGCCGCCGTGCCCTTGCAGTTCCAGCACATCTTCACCGGTAAAGGAGTTGGGGCCCGGGAACCACAGGGCGATGCCCTGATCCAGCGCTTTGCCGTCGACGTCGTTGAACGGCAGATAATCGGCATAGCGCGGCTTCGGCAGCTTGCCTAAAACCGCCTGCGCGACCTCACGGGCCTTCAGACCGGAGATGCGCAGGATACCCACGCCACCGCGTCCCGGTGGGGTGGCCTGGGCGACAATAGTGTCGTTATGGCTCATGGTTTGTCTCTTTTTTACCAATAAAAAAGGCGGTCAGTTGACCGCCTTCCGTAGAGCTATGACTTACTGTCAGGAGCTTTTCTTCTCGCGGCTATGCAGGCCACGTTTCTCCAGACCACGGTAAATCAGCTGCTGCTGAATAATAGTCACCAGGTTGCTGACGATATAGTACAGCACCAGACCTGACGGGAACCACAGGAAGAACACGGTGAAGATGACCGGCATAAAGGTCATGATCTTCTGCTGCATCGGGTCGGTCACGGTGGTCGGCGACATCTTCTGGATGAAGAACATCGTCACGCCCATCAGGATCGGCAGGATGTAGTACGGGTCCTGTGCGGACAGGTCATGGATCCACAGTGCGAACGGCGCGTGGCGCAGCTCAACGGAACCCATCAGCATGTAGTACAGCGCAAGGAAGATTGGCATCTGAATCAGCAGCGGGAAGCAACCACCCAGTGGGTTTACTTTCTCTGCTTTGTACAGGGCCATCATTTCCTGGCTCTGACGCTGTTTGTCATCCCCCAGACGCTCACGCATAGCCTGAATCTTCGGCTGCAGCATACGCATCTTCGCCATGGAGGTGTACTGCGCTTTAGTCAGCGGGTACATGATGCCACGAACGATGAAGGTAATAACGATGATGGAGAAGCCCCAGTTACCCAGGAAGCTGTGGATGAACTTCAGCAGCTTAAACAGCGGCTGAGAGATGAACCACAACCAACCGTAATCAACGGTCAGATCCAGGTGCGGCGCAACAGCGGCCATTTTGTCCTGAATTTCCGGGCCGACCCACAGGGTGCTTGCCATCTTACCGGTTTGACCCGGCTGAACCAGAACCGGCTGAGATTTGTAGCCGATGGCTGCAAGACCGTTGCCCAGGTTCGCGGTATAGAAGTTATTCGTACCGTCGTTGTTTGGGATCCAGGCCGTAGCGAAATACTGCTGCAGCATCGCAACCCAACCGCCTTTGGAACTAACGTTCAGGTTTTCGTTATCGGCAATGGTGTCGAATTTGTATTTCTCATACTTTGCGTCTGGCGTGGAGTACGCCGCGCCACGGAAGGTATGCAGCGCAAAGTTGCTGCTTCCGGTGTCACGGTGAGACGGCAGATTGATGGACTGCTTCAGCTGGCCAAAGGTCGACAGCTCCAGCGGTTTCGCACTGGCGTTCTGTACGCTGTAGCCCACGTTCACCGCATACTCACCGCGCTTCAGGGTGAAGGTTTTAGTGAAGGTGTTGCCTGCGGCGTCGGTATACGTCATCGGGATCGCGAGTTCGTTCTGGCCATCAGCCAGCACAAAGGTGTCGCTCTCGACGGTATACAGTGGACGCGCACCGTTAGCCGGGTTATCCGGGCCATCACGACCTGTCAGGCCGCTCTGCGCCTGGTAGATAAACTCAGGCGTGGTTTCCAGTAACTGGAACGGTTCGTTAGACTTCAGCTCTTTCGGGTAGGTCAACAGCAGCGCCTGCTCAATATCACCACCACGGGTGTTGATTGTCAGCTCAAGCACATCGGTCTTAACCGTAATCTGTTTCCCCTGGCCACTGGCCGGTACGCCCTGGTCGGCGGCGCTACCCGCTGCGGTGGTCGTAGTCTGCGTGGTCTGCTGCTGGGGTTGAGGATTTTTATCCTGCTCCCATGCCTGCCAGATCATGAAAGACACGAACAACAAAGCGATGATAAGAAGATTGCGTTGCGAATCCATCGTTAGTGTTCTCTGGTATCAAAGGGTCCTGGAGGGACGGGGTCGTCTCCACCGGGGTGTAAAGGGTGGCATTTTAATACGCGTTTCACCGTCAACCAACTGCCTTTTATCACTCCAAACCTGCGCAATGCCTCAATTCCGTAGCTTGAGCATGTTGGTGTGAAACGGCAGTGCGGCCCGAGTAGCGGACTAATCAGGCGTTGATAGACCCGAATGAGGGCTATCAGGACCCGTGAGCCAGGCGACAGTGGCGGCGCCATAATTTTTCCAACGCTTCCGAGAGAGCACGGTTATCGAGGTCGGCAACCCCTTTCTTCGCCACCACCACGAAATCCATTGAAGGCAGTTCGTGCTGACGTAAACGGAAGCTTTCACGCGTCAGACGTTTAATCCGATTGCGTTCATGCGCACGCTTAACATTTTTCTTGGCGACTGTGAGACCGATGCGGGGATGCCCCAGCGAATTTTGGCGGCCGAGGATGGTGATTTGCGGCGTGCCAGCCCGTAGTGGCTGCTGGAAGACGAAAGTGAAATGAGCGGGAGTTAACAAACGTAACTCCCTGGGAAATGCTAGCTTAACCACTCAGGGGTTAGCTTTATTACTTGGAAACGGTCAGACGAGCGCGGCCTTTAGCACGACGACGTGCCAGAACCTGACGACCATTTTTAGTAGCCATACGAGCACGGAAGCCGTGAGAACGGTTGCGCTTCAGTACAGACGGTTGAAAAGTGCGTTTCATGGCGATTTCTACCTAAACTTGAATAAATTCACTGACTTTTGCGTATACCCGAACGAGTTTCGAACGACTAACGCCTCAGCGTGGGTGATTAAAGAGGCCGGATTGTAATAATTGTACACTCCGGAGTCAATTCTCTTTCCTTATTTCCCGCGTATTTCCGCACGTTTTCGCGTGGAAAATGAGCAACGGACGACGCAGGAAGATGAGCATCACGCGCCGGGTCGAGGATTATACGGCCTCGCCAACAAAGCGCAAGGATCGTCCCGGATCTTCGTTAGATCATTTAAGCAATAAATTGTCTGTGCTCATTAATTTTTCCAATATGCGGACTAAATCGTGGGGCACTGGCGCCAGGATCGTTTACACTTATCCGGTTCCGGATCTTCCTGTGGATAAATCGGGAAGAATCTGTGAGAAACAGAAGATCTCTGGCTCAGTTTAGGCTATGATCCGCGGTCCCGATCGGGATCCCAGGATCCTGGTCAGGATAAATTGCAGATAGCAATTCGCACGTCCCCCTTTACACAGGGTCATGTCGATGTGCGCCAACAATCATGAATATTCAATAGTTTTCTTTTATTGTTCGAGTGGAGTCCGCCGTGTCACTTTCGCTTTGGCAGCAGTGTCTTGCCCGATTGCAGGATGAGTTACCAGCCACAGAATTCAGTATGTGGATCCGCCCGTTGCAGGCGGAACTGAGCGATAACACGCTGGCTTTGTATGCGCCAAACCGTTTTGTACTCGATTGGGTAAGAGACAAATACCTCAATAACATCAATGGTCTGCTGAATGATTTCTGCGGTACCGATGTGCCACAACTGCGTTTTGAAGTCGGGACGAAACCCGTCACGCAGCTGCACCGGGAACCCGCACACGTTGCCGTGCCCGTGCAAGCCGCACAGGTGCAACAGCCTCAGCGCGCAGCCCCGGCGGTACGCCCTGGCTGGGACAACGTTCCGGCACCGGCAGAGCCAACGTATCGCTCCAACGTCAACCTGAAACATACCTTTGATAACTTCGTTGAAGGTAAATCGAACCAGCTGGCGCGCGCGGCAGCCCGTCAGGTGGCAGACAACCCAGGCGGTGCGTACAACCCTCTTTTCCTCTATGGCGGAACCGGCCTGGGTAAAACCCACCTGTTGCACGCGGTAGGGAACGGCATTATGGCGCGCAAGCCCAATGCTAAAGTCGTCTATATGCACTCCGAGCGCTTTGTTCAGGACATGGTAAAAGCCCTGCAGAACAACGCGATCGAAGAGTTTAAGCGCTATTACCGATCCGTTGATGCGTTGCTGATCGATGACATTCAATTCTTTGCCAATAAAGAACGATCTCAGGAAGAATTCTTCCACACCTTTAACGCCCTGCTTGAAGGCAATCAACAGATCATTTTGACGTCGGATCGCTATCCTAAAGAGATCAACGGCGTCGAAGATCGTCTTAAATCCCGCTTTGGTTGGGGTCTGACGGTTGCGATCGAACCGCCTGAGCTGGAAACCCGCGTGGCGATCCTGATGAAAAAAGCGGACGAGAATGACATTCGTCTGCCGGGTGAGGTGGCGTTCTTTATTGCCAAGCGTCTACGCTCTAACGTGCGTGAACTGGAAGGCGCGCTGAACCGTGTGATTGCCAATGCCAACTTTACCGGGCGCGCGATCACCATTGATTTCGTGCGCGAGGCGCTGCGTGATTTGCTGGCGCTGCAGGAAAAACTCGTCACCATCGACAATATTCAAAAGACGGTGGCGGAGTACTACAAAATTAAAGTGGCGGACCTGCTGTCCAAACGCCGCTCCCGTTCGGTGGCCCGTCCGCGTCAAATGGCCATGGCGCTGGCGAAGGAACTGACCAACCACAGCTTGCCAGAGATTGGTGATGCCTTTGGCGGTCGAGACCATACTACCGTGCTACACGCCTGCCGTAAGATTGAGCAGTTGCGTGAAGAGAGCCACGATATCAAAGAAGATTTTTCCAATTTAATCAGAACATTGTCTTCCTGATGCGATGAAAGTGACGCTATGAAATTTACCGTTGAACGTGAACATCTTTTAAAGCCGCTGCAACAAGTCAGTGGCCCGCTGGGCGGTCGTCCTACGCTGCCTATCCTCGGTAATCTGCTGTTGCAGGTGGCAGACGGTATCCTGTCGTTGACCGGCACCGATCTCGAAATGGAAATGGTGGCTCGCGTTACCTTACAGGCGGCGCATGAGCCTGGTGCGACAACCGTACCGGCGCGTAAGTTTTTTGATATCTGCCGCGGTCTGCCGGAAGGCGCTGAGATCGCCGTGCAGCTGGAAGGTGAACGCATGTTGGTGCGTTCCGGGCGCAGCCGTTTCTCGCTCTCCACCTTACCTGCTGCGGATTTCCCGAATCTGGATGACTGGCAGAGCGAAGTAGAATTTACCCTTCCTCAGGCCACCATGAAGCGCCTGATTGAAGCGACTCAGTTCTCGATGGCGCATCAGGATGTGCGTTACTACTTAAACGGTATGCTGTTCGAAACCGAAGGTGAAGACCTGCGTACCGTCGCCACCGACGGCCACCGCCTCGCGGTCTGCTCTATGCCAATTGGTGTGAGCCTGCCCAGCCATTCGGTGATCGTGCCGCGTAAAGGCGTGATTGAGCTGATGCGTATGCTCGACGGTGGCGAAAACCCGCTGCGCATACAGATTGGCAGCAATAACATCCGTGCGCACGTGGGTGACTTTATCTTCACATCGAAGCTGGTTGACGGTCGTTTCCCGGATTATCGCCGCGTATTGCCGAAAAACCCGGATAAACACCTTGATGCCGGTTGCGATATCCTGAAGCAGGCGTTCGCCCGTGCCGCCATTCTCTCCAACGAGAAATTCCGCGGTGTGCGCCTGTATGTCAGTGAAAATCAGTTGAAAATCACGGCCAATAACCCTGAACAGGAAGAAGCGGAAGAGATTCTGGACGTGAGCTACTCCGGGGCTGAAATGGAAATTGGCTTCAACGTTAGCTACGTGCTGGATGTCCTCAATGCGCTGAAATGTGAAAACGTGCGCATTATGCTGACCGATTCGGTTTCGAGCGTGCAAATTGAAGATGCAGCGTCGCAATCTGCGGCTTATGTTGTTATGCCAATGAGATTGTAATGTCGCTCACCCGCTTGCTGATCCGCGACTTTCGCAACATTGAAAGTGCGGATCTCCAACTTTCCCCCGGCTTTAACTTTCTGGTGGGTGCCAACGGCAGTGGCAAAACCAGCGTGCTGGAAGCCATCTACACGCTCGGTCATGGCCGGGCGTTTCGCAGTTTGCAAATTGGCCGCGTGATTCGTCACGAGCAAGAGTCGTTTGTTCTTCACGGGCGATTGCTGGGTGAAGAGCGTGAAACCTCCATCGGCCTGACCAAAGATAAGCTGGGCGACAGCACCGTGCGCATCGATGGCACCGATGGCCACAAAGTGGCGGAGCTGGCGCTGTTGATGCCGATGCAGCTCATCACGCCAGAAGGCTTTACGCTGCTCAATGGCGGCCCCAAATACCGAAGAGCCTTCCTAGACTGGGGATGTTTTCACAATGAAGCCGGTTTCTTTACCGCGTGGAGCAACCTCAAAAGGCTGCTGAAGCAACGTAACGCGGCGCTGCGCCAGGTGGGGCACTACGGGCAACTGCGTCCGTGGGACAAAGAACTCATCCCGCTGGCGGAACAAATCAGCAGCTGGCGTGCTGAATACAGCGCGGCCATTGCGGCAGACATGGCCGATACCTGCAAACAATTTTTACCCGAATTCAATCTCACTTTCTCTTTCCAGCGCGGCTGGGAAAAGGAGACCGATTACGCCGAGGTTCTGGAAAGAGGCTTCGAGCGCGATCGCATGCTGACGTACACCGCGCATGGCCCGCACAAAGCAGATTTCCGCATCCGTGCAGACGGTGCGCCGGTAGAAGACACCCTTTCCCGTGGGCAGTTAAAACTCCTGATGTGCGCGCTACGTCTGGCACAGGGGGAGTTTTTAACCCGCGAGAGCGGACGGCGGTGTTTGTACCTGATAGATGATTTTGCCTCAGAACTGGATGATGAGAAGCGCGGGCTGCTTGCCAGCCGCTTAAAAGCCTCTCAGTCACAGGTTTTTGTCAGTGCAATAAGCGCTGACCACGTCGTGGACATGTCGGACAAAAATTCGAAGATGTTCACCGTGGAAAAGGGTAAAATAACGGATTAACCCAAGACAAATGAGCGAGAAACGTTGATGTCGAATTCTTATGACTCCTCCAGTATCAAAGTCCTGAAAGGGCTGGATGCGGTGCGTAAGCGCCCGGGTATGTATATCGGCGACACGGATGACGGCACCGGTCTGCACCACATGGTATTCGAGGTGGTAGATAACGCTATCGACGAAGCGCTCGCGGGTCACTGTAAAGACATCGTGGTCACCATCCATGCGGATAACTCCGTCTCCGTCACCGATGATGGTCGTGGCATCCCAACCGGTATTCACCCGGAAGAGGGCGTCTCTGCCGCGGAAGTGATCATGACCGTGCTGCACGCAGGCGGTAAGTTCGACGATAACTCCTATAAAGTTTCCGGCGGCCTGCACGGCGTAGGCGTCTCCGTGGTTAACGCCCTGTCGCAGAAGCTGGAGCTGGTTATCCAGCGCGAAGGCAAGATCCACCGTCAGCTCTATACGCACGGCGTGCCGCAGGCACCGCTGGCCGTTACTGGCGATACCGACAAAACCGGTACCATGGTGCGTTTCTGGCCGAGCCTCGAAACCTTCACCAACGTCACCGAATTCGAGTATGACATCCTGGCGAAACGCCTGCGTGAACTGTCGTTCCTGAACTCCGGCGTCTCTATTCGCCTGCGCGACAAGCGTGACGGCAAAGAAGACCACTTCCACTACGAAGGCGGTATCAAGGCGTTCGTTGAGTATCTGAACAAGAACAAAACGCCTATTCACCCGAATATCTTCTATTTCTCCACCGAAAAAGACGGTATCGGCGTGGAAGTGGCGCTGCAGTGGAACGACGGTTTCCAGGAAAACATTTACTGCTTCACCAACAACATTCCACAGCGTGACGGCGGTACGCACCTTGCAGGCTTCCGTGCGGCGATGACCCGTACCCTGAACGCCTACATGGACAAAGAAGGCTACAGCAAAAAAGCCAAAGTCAGCGCTACAGGTGACGATGCCCGTGAAGGCCTGATTGCCGTTGTCTCCGTTAAAGTGCCGGACCCGAAATTCTCCTCTCAGACCAAAGACAAACTGGTCTCCTCTGAGGTGAAATCGGCGGTAGAACAGCAGATGAACGAACTGCTGAACGAATACCTGCTGGAAAACCCGTCCGACGCCAAAATCGTGGTCGGCAAAATTATCGACGCTGCACGTGCCCGTGAAGCGGCACGTCGCGCCCGCGAAATGACCCGCCGTAAAGGCGCGCTGGACCTGGCTGGCCTGCCGGGCAAACTGGCGGATTGCCAGGAACGCGACCCGGCACACTCTGAACTGTACCTGGTGGAAGGGGACTCAGCGGGCGGCTCTGCAAAACAGGGGCGTAACCGTAAGAACCAGGCCATTCTGCCGCTGAAAGGTAAAATCCTGAACGTTGAGAAAGCGCGCTTTGACAAAATGCTCGCCTCTCAGGAAGTCGCTACGCTTATCACGGCACTGGGCTGCGGCATCGGTCGCGATGAGTACAACCCGGACAAACTGCGTTACCACAGCATCATCATCATGACCGATGCGGACGTCGATGGTTCGCACATCCGTACGCTGCTGCTGACCTTCTTCTATCGTCAGATGCCGGAAATCGTTGAGCGTGGTCATGTCTACATCGCTCAGCCGCCGCTGTACAAAGTGAAGAAAGGCAAACAAGAGCAGTACATCAAAGATGATGAAGCGATGGACCAGTACCAGATCTCCATTGCGCTGGACGGTGCCACCCTGCACGCCAACGCGAATGCACCTGCCCTGGCCGGTGAGCCGCTGGAGCGTCTGGTATCTGAGTATAACGCAACGCAGAAGATGATTGGCCGTATGGAGCGTCGTTTCCCGCGTTCACTGCTGAAAGAGCTGGTTTATCAGCCGACGCTGGGCGAAAGCGATCTGGGCAATGAGCAGACGGTCACCCGCTGGGTGAACGCGCTGGTGACTGAGCTGAACGAAAACGAACAGCACGGCAGCCAGTGGAAATTCGACGTCCGCGAGAACGCTGAACAGCAGCAGTTCGAGCCGGTTATTCGCGTGCGCACTCACGGTGTGGACACCGATTACCCGCTGGACCACGAGTTTGTGACTGGTGCGGAATATCGCCGTCTTTGCACCCTGGGCGAGAAGCTTCGTGGTCTGATCGAAGAAGATGCTTTCATCGAACGTGGCGAGCGCAAGCAGCCGGTGGCCAGCTTCGAGCAGGCGCTGGACTGGCTGGTGAAAGAGTCACGCCGTGGTCTTGCGATTCAGCGCTATAAAGGTCTGGGCGAAATGAACCCGGATCAGCTGTGGGAAACCACCATGGACCCGGACAGCCGTCGCATGCTGCGTGTCACCGTGAAAGATGCGATTGCTGCTGACCAGCTGTTCACTACCCTGATGGGTGATGCCGTTGAACCGCGTCGTGCCTTTATCGAAGAGAACGCCCTGAAAGCGGCGAACATCGATATCTAATCCGCTCTACAAATAAAAAGCCCGGTCGCACACTGCCGCCGGGCTTTTTTTTGCCTGCAAAAGAGGAATCCCGCGTCGCGATCCTGGCCCCTTTTCCCCCGACTCTTTTGCTGTTTTTTGAGCTAAATCGCGTTAGCATGAGCCTGGAATCATTTACTCCGGGGATCTCATGGCTATCAAACTTATCGCAATCGATATGGACGGAACGTTGTTGTTGCCCGACCATACCATCTCTCCTGCTGTTAAAAACGCCATTGCGGCTGCACGTGAACGTGGTGTCAAAGTGGTACTGACCACCGGGCGTCCTTACGCCGGTGTTCACGCCTACGTGAAAGAGCTGCATATGGAGCGTGAAGGGGATTACTGCATCACCTACAACGGCGCGCTGGTACAAAACGCCAGTGACGGCAGCACGGTGACACAAACTGCGCTGAGTTATGACGACTATCTCTATCTGGAAAAATTGTCCCGCGAAGTGGGTTCCCATTTCCATGCGCTCGACCGCAACACGCTGTACACCGCTAACCGCGACGTCAGCTACTACACGGTGCATGAGTCCTTTGTGGCAACGATTCCGCTGGTGTTCTGCGAACCGGAAAACATGGATCCGAACACGCAGTTCCTGAAAGTGATGATGATCGACGAGCCTGAAATCCTCGATAAAGCAATTGCCCGCATTCCGGCAGAAGTGAAAGAGAAGTACACCGTATTGAAAAGCGCACCGTACTTCCTCGAAATTCTGGATAAGCGTGTCAACAAAGGCACCGGCGTGAAATCGCTCGCTGACGTACTGGGTATCAAACCGGAAGAGGTTATGACCCTTGGCGACCAGGAAAACGACATCGCCATGCTTGAGTATGCCGGGATGGGAGTGGCAATGGAGAACGCCATTCCGTCAGTCAAAGCGGTGGCAAACTTCGTCACCAAATCTAACCTCGAAGATGGCGTAGCCTACGCGATTGAGAAGTTTGTGCTGAACTAAGCATACGTCGGGCAAGGGTGCTTACGCCCTTGCCTGCGTCACGGTTTCCTGATGAACAGGAATATGGCTTACCCCGCTTTTCATGATGGCAGCGCGTATCCACGGCGTGGTCAGACAACGGTTTTTCACCACTTTTCCCATCAACTTGAGCCGTAATCCCCGCGTTTCTCTACGATATGCCGCATTCGCATTCACCGGTTCAGCATGCAGCACACCGGCCAGGATCTCTGCGCTGTCGAGGGCATAACTGATCCCTTCGAGCGAGCTGGCGCTGATAAATCCTGCTGCTTCACCAATCAAAAACGCATTGTCTTTGCCGCAGACAAAATCTTTCCAGCGCGACGGGCACAGCACGGTACATTTCTCGTTTTTTACCACCTCGCCAAAGCGGAAATCGAAAGGCACCAGCCGGTTTTTGAGTTCTTCAAAATGTTCTCGCCCCTCTTTCATGGCAAACGCCCCGCCAAAAATAAAATAGCCGTCTTTAGAAATACTCCATGCATAACAATCGGTTGTTTCGTTATCGAATACGCAGGAGTAAAACGGCGACGGATGGGTATCTCTGAACCACTGCTGCAAGGCGACATACTTTCGAATCTCGTGATCCGGGTACAACAAACGGCGCACCATGGAATTCGCGCCGTCAGCCCCCACCATCGAGTCAGCGGTAGCCTGATGTGTCTCGCCATCGACCACGTAACGATTGTTTCCGGCAGCGCGCTGGCCAGCCGTTATCAACAGGCGCTGGAGGCGATTGGCCGTAAGGCCGTGGTCGTTTCTGGCGACACCGCATTTCAGACAGGAATAAGGAGCATCGCACATGCAGTGGCAAACTGACCTTCCGCTTATCGCCATCCTGCGAGGTATCACCCCCGATGAGGCATTAGCGCACGTGGGAGCCGTAATTGACGCAGGGTTCGACGCCGTTGAGATCCCGCTTAACTCACCGCAGTGGGAAAAAAGCATTCCGGCCATCGTGGATGCGTTTGGCGATAAGGCCCTGATTGGTGCAGGTACGGTTTTGCAACCGGAACAGGTCGACACGCTGGCAAAAATGGGCTGCAAGCTGATTGTCACGCCCAACATTCATCCCGAAGTGATTAAGCGTGCCGTCAGCTACGGCATGACCGTCTGCCCTGGGTGCGCAACGGCAACCGAGGCCTTCACGGCGCTGAATGCCGGTGCGCAGGCGCTGAAAATTTTCCCCTCCTCCGCGTTTGGCCCGGACTACATCAAAGCGCTGAAAGCAGTACTGCCGCCAGAGGTTCCGGTGTTCGCCGTGGGTGGGGTCACGCCAGAAAACCTGGCGCAGTGGATGAGAGCAGGCTGCGTGGGAGCAGGGCTTGGCAGCGACTTGTATCGCGCCGGTCAGTCCGTTGAACGCACCGTACAGCAGGCAACCGCATTTGTTAACGCGTATCGAGAGGCAGTGAAATGAAAATAACGAAACTCACCACTTACCGTTTACCCCCGCGCTGGATGTTCCTCAAAATCGAAACCGATGAGGGCGTGGTGGGCTGGGGCGAGCCGGTCATTGAAGGGCGTGCCCGCACTGTAGAAGCCGCCGTACATGAACTGAGCGACTACCTGATTGGTCAGGACCCGGCGCGCATCAACGACCTGTGGCAAGTGATGTATCGCGCGGGCTTTTACCGTGGCGGCCCGATCCTGATGAGTGCGATTGCCGGGATTGACCAGGCGCTGTGGGACATCAAAGGCAAAGTCCACAATGCGCCAGTCTGGCAGCTGATGGGCGGCCTGGTGCGCGACAAAATTAAAGCGTACAGCTGGGTCGGCGGCGACCGTCCGGCGGAAGTGATCGACGGCATTAAAACCCTGCGCAACATCGGTTTCGATACCTTCAAGCTGAACGGCTGCGAAGAAATGGGCGTGATTGATAACTCACGCGCGGTGGATGCGGCGGTGAATACCGTGGCGCAAATTCGTGAAGCCTTTGGTAATGAAATTGAATTTGGCCTCGACTTCCACGGTCGCGTCAGCGCCCCGATGGCCAAAGTATTAATTAAAGAACTGGAACAATATCGCCCGTTATTTATTGAAGAACCGGTGCTGGCTGAGCAGGCGGAATATTATCCACGCCTGGCCGCGCAAACCCATATTCCGATTGCCGCAGGCGAACGTATGTTCTCGCGTTTCGAATTTAAACGCGTTCTGGAAGCGGGCGGCATTGGCATATTGCAGCCGGACTTGTCTCACGCCGGTGGCATTACCGAGTGCTACAAAATTGCTGGCATGGCGGAAGCCTACGACGTGGCGCTGGCACCACACTGCCCGTTGGGCCCGGTAGCGCTGGCCGCCTGTCTGCACGTTGACTTCGTGTCGCACAATGCTGTGTTCCAGGAGCAGAGCATGGGCATTCACTACAACAAAGGCGCGGAATTGCTCGACTTCGTGAAAAATAAAGACGATTTCAATATGGAAGGCGGTTTCTTTAAACCGCTGATGAAACCAGGTCTTGGCGTGGAAATTGATGAAGAGAAAGTCATCGCGCTGAGCAAGAATGCGCCGGACTGGCGTAACCCGGTTTGGCGGCATGAGGATGGCACCGTCGCCGAGTGGTAAATGCTCTTCATATTTCGCGCGGCAGATACGTTGGCTGCAATTGTGCACCCCAGTCACTTACTCATGTAAGCTCATGGGGATTTACAATCTTGCCGCCTTCCCCGAGCGCGAATTATTTAGCGTATCCGTAAGTTAAAAAATAAAAATTTTTACACACCCTCTGTAATTTACCGGGCATGGTGAGCGGCCTCACTATGCCCAAAATCTGGAGACAGATTGCGATGGATATTTCAGTTACTGATGCAAAAGTCGGTCGTCGGCGTTATCTGACGCTGGTGATGATCTTTATTACCGTAGTTATTTGTTATGTCGACAGGGCAAACCTTGCGGTGGCGTCGGCCCATATTCAGGAAGAGTTTGGTATCAGCAAGGCACAAATGGGCTATGTCTTCTCGGCCTTTGCCTGGCTATATACGCTCTGCCAGATCCCCGGCGGCTGGTTCCTCGACCGCGTGGGTTCGCGCATGACCTATTTCATTGCCATTATGGGCTGGTCCGTGGCCACGTTGTTCCAGGGCTTCGCAACCGGACTGATGTCATTGATTGGTCTGCGTGCCATTACCGGGATTTTTGAAGCGCCCGCCTTCCCGACCAACAACCGTATGGTAACCAGCTGGTTCCCGGAGCATGAACGTGCGTCTGCGGTGGGTTTCTACACCTCGGGTCAGTTTGTCGGCCTCGCGTTTCTGACGCCGCTGCTTATCTGGATCCAGGAGATGCTGAGCTGGCACTGGGTGTTTATTGTCACCGGCGGGATCGGCATCGTCTGGTCGCTTATCTGGTTTAAGGTTTACCAGCCACCGCGTCTGACCAAAAGCATCAGCCCGGCGGAACTTGAGTACATTCGCGAAGGTGGCGGCCTGATTGACGGCGACGCACCGGTGAAAAAAGAGGCGCGTCAGCCGCTAACCAAAGCCGACTGGAAGCTGGTGTTCCATCGCAAGCTGGTTGGTGTTTACCTCGGGCAGTTTGCCGTCACCTCCACGCTGTGGTTCTTCCTGACCTGGTTCCCGAACTATCTGACGCAGGAAAAAGGCATTACCGCGTTGAAGGCCGGTTTTATGACCACGGTGCCGTTCCTGGCCGCCTTCTTTGGCGTACTGCTCTCCGGCTGGTTAGCTGACCGCCTGGTGCGCAAGGGCTTCTCGCTGGGCGTGGCGCGTAAAACACCGATTATCTGCGGGCTGCTGATCTCCACCTGCATCATGGGCGCTAACTACACCAACGATCCGGTGTGGATTATGACCCTGATGGCGGTGGCCTTCTTCGGTAACGGTTTTGCATCCATCACCTGGTCACTGGTCTCCTCTCTGGCCCCCATGCGCCTGATTGGTCTGACGGGCGGCGTCTTTAACTTCGTTGGCGGGTTAGGCGGGATTACCGTGCCGCTGGTGATTGGTTACCTGGCGCAAAGTTACGGTTTTGCGCCGGCGCTGGTCTACATCTCGGTGGTGGCGCTGGTCGGTGCGCTGTCTTACATCCTGCTGGTTGGCGATGTAAAACGGGTAGGTTAATCCTCACACCTTGCGATACCCTGATGCGAAATATGGCATCAGGGTCATCCATCACATGAAACAAATCACCACCGCCCCCCGCAATCATCAGCTCACCAATACCCAAACCTGGACGCCCGACAGCCAATGGCTGGTGTTCGATGTGCGCCCGTCCGGCGCCTCGTTTACCGGCGACACGATTGAACGCGTCAATATTCACTCTGGCGAGGTCGAGGTTATCTACCGGGCACCGGCAGGCGCTCACGTGGGCGTGGTGACCGTTCACCCTCATGAAGACCGCTATGTGTTTATCCATGGCCCGGAAAACCCGGATGCCGACTGGCACTATGATTTCCACCACCGTCGCGGCGTTATCACAGCATTGGGGAAAACTGCCAATCTGGACGCCATGGACATCACCGCCCCTTTCACGCCGGGCGCACTGCGCGGCGGCAGCCACGTACACGTCTTCAGCCCCAACGGGAAGAACGTCAGCTTTACCTATAACGATCATGTGATGCACGAGTGGGATGCGCGATGCGACCTGCGCAACGTGGGCGTAGCCGTACCTTATGGCCCGGTGCAGCCCCAGGGCACGCATCCGCGCGAATATGCGGGCAGCCACTGGTGCGTACTGGTGAGCCACACCACGCCTGATCCCGCACCTGGCAGCGATGACATCAATCGTGCCTACGAAGAGGGATGGGTGGGCGACGGCAACATTGCGTTTATTGGCGATACCTTGTCGGACAAAGGCGAGAAAGTACCGGAGCTGTTTATTGTGGCACTGCCAGACAGCGAATCCGGCTGGAAAGAGCCGGGTGATGCGCCCCTGCAGGGAACCGAAACGACCCTGCCCGCGCCGCCAAAAGGGGTTTTACAGCAGCGTCTGACCTTCACCCACTCGCGGGCATGGCCGGGTCTGGTCAGCGTGCCGCGTCACTGGGTGCGCAGCAACCCGCAGGCAACAAAGATTGCGTTTCTGATGCGCGATGATGCGGGCATTGTGCAGCTCTGGTTAATTTCCCCCCAGGGCGGTGAACCGCAGCAGTTGACCCACACCGCGACGGGCATCCAGTCAGCCTTTAACTGGCATCCGTCAGGCGAAGCACTGGGGTTTGTGCTGGAGAATCGTATTGCTCGCTGCGATGCATCGAACGGAGAGGTGACCTTTTTGACTTCCGCTAACGCCAGTTGCCCGTCCGCAGACGCGGTCGTGTTTTCACCTGACGGTAAACAGGTAGCCTGGATGGAAGAGGTGGACGGTTTCCGCCAGCTATGGGTGACGGAAACGGGCCTGTAAATCAAGGGGCGGGCATCGGCGCTGGCGGGATGACGCTGTTGGTCGCCAGGTTGGATTGCTCGCTTTTTTCGACACGGGACTTGATGGAGCTGTCGGTGCGGAACATGTCCCACGGCAGCAGTAACGTATCCATTACCGCCGTGAAAGGCATATCCAGAACGACCAGAGATTTCATGCCGATGTTGGTGTCATCATCTGAAAGCATCGTCGAACTCGCTTTCATCCCAGGGTAAACACCTTCTTTCCCCCCGGTGTGTGACATCACACTGGAACATCCGCTGACTAATACCATCCCGCTAAGTAATGCTGAAACTATCAGAATATTTTTCATCATGAGTCAATCATAGTTATGTGCAGTATGAGGACTGCTTAAGGCGTTATAGCTGCCTTATTGATAAAAACACAGTCCTCGAGCTCCGCTCTGTGGCGGCATTCGCAATTTGGCATTTCGTGCTGTGATCCCAGTCTATGCAAAGCGCCAGAAACTGCAAAAAAAAGTCAGAAAATGACTCTTGAAAAGCACGCGACCAACCCAACTTTAAGAGTGTAGCCCGGAGACACGCCGGAAGGGTGTTGAGCTACAGCGGCCTGTCCATTGTGGAAGGTCATTAATTATCTCGCTGATTTCAGGAGCTTTTATTTATGCGTAACTTCGATCTCTCTCCGCTGTATCGTTCTGCTATTGGTTTCGACCGCCTGTTCAACCTGCTGGAAAACAATCAGAGCCAAAGTAATGGAGGCTACCCTCCGTACAACGTTGAATTGGTTGACGAAAACAACTATCGCATCGCGATCGCGGTTGCCGGGTTCGCAGAAAGCGAACTGGATATCACCGCTCAGGACAACCTGCTTATTGTCAAAGGCGCACACGCCGCCGAGCAAAAAGAGCGCACGTATCTTTACCAAGGCATTGCCGAGCGCAACTTTGAGCGCAAATTCCAGCTCGCCGAAAACATCCATGTGAAAGGCGCGAACCTGGTGAATGGCCTGCTGTATGTCGATCTTGAACGTGTGATCCCGGAAGCGAACAAACCGCGCCGTATCGAGATTAACTAAATACCTGAATTTATTTGAACTAACTTGCTCGCCGACAGGGAGCATATGCGAGCCGCAAGGCTTGCAGGAACTCACTCGCTTCTCAGAAGGAGAAACAGACTATGCGTAACTACGATTTATCCCCATTACTGCGTCAGTGGATCGGTTTTGACAAACTGGCTAACGCCCTGCAAAACACCGCTGAGCAACAATCGTTCCCGCCTTACAACATTGAAAAAGGCGATGATAACCACTACCGCATCACCCTTGCGCTGGCCGGTTTTAGCCAGCAGGAGCTGGATATCCAGCTGGAAGGGACGCGTCTGGTGATTAAAGGCACGCCTGAAAAACCGGCGAACGAGCCAAAATGGCTGCATCAGGGGCTGGTGGTTCAACCTTTCACCCTGAGCTTTACCCTGGCCGAGCATATGGAAGTCTCCGGGGCGACGTTCAACAACGGGTTGCTGCATATCGATCTCACCCGTAACGCACCAGAAGCGATTGCCCCTCAGCGCATCGCCATCAGCGAGCGCCCGGCGTTAAATAGCTAATGGTTGTGTGTGTGGCGTGATGCCCTCACCCCGCCCCTCTCCCACGGGAGAGGGGCGCATACACTAAAAACGGTCACCTTCGGGTGGCCGTTTTGCTTTCTACCTCGGGGCTTTTTTGTGCGCGATCGCCCATACATCCCGCTGCCGCTCTGAGAGAATCCCTTGTGTTTACAATGTTATTCACAAGGAACCATCATGAGTGATATAGCGTTAACTGTAAGCGTATTGGCTCTGGTCGCGGTTGTCGGATTGTGGATCGGCAATATCAAAATTCGCGGCGTGGGGTTCGGGATTGGCGGCGTGCTGTTTGGCGGGATTATTGTCGGGCACTTTGTCGATCAGGCGGGCGTGACGCTCAGCAGCCCGATGCTGCACTTCGTTCAGGAGTTCGGCCTCATCCTCTTTGTGTACACCATTGGCATCCAGGTCGGGCCGGGCTTTTTCGCCTCCCTGCGCGTCTCGGGGCTGCGTCTGAATCTCTTTGCCATTCTGATTGTTATCCTCGGTGGGCTGGTGACGGCCATCCTGCACAAGCTGTTTAATATCCCTCTGCCGGTTATCCTCGGTATTTTCTCCGGTGCCGTCACCAACACCCCGGCACTTGGGGCCGGGCAGCAAATTCTTCACGATCTGGGCACGCCCACCAACATCCTCGACCAGATGGGGATGAGCTACGCCATGGCTTATCCGTTCGGCATTTGTGGCATTTTGCTCACCATGTGGCTACTGCGCGTGGGTTTTCGCGTCAACGTTGAACGCGAAGCGCAGCTCCACGATGACGGGGTCAGCAACGGCAACTCGCTCATCAAAACCATCAATATTCGCGTTGAGAACCCGAATCTCAACAATATGGCGATTCAGGACGTGCCAATCCTCAACAGCGACAAGATTATCTGCTCGCGCCTGAAACGTGACGAAACGCTGATGGTGCCTTCACCCGGCACCTTAATCCAGCTGGGCGATTTGCTGCATCTGGTGGGATTACCGAAAGACCTGCACAGCGCGCAGCTGGTGATGGGCCAGGAAGTGGAAACCTCACTCTCCACGCGGGGCACCGATTTGCGCGTTGAGCGTATCGTGGTCACCAATGAAAAGGTCCTCGGCAGGCGCATTCGCGATCTGCACTTCAAAGAACGTTATGACGTGGTGATTTCCCGTTTAAATCGCGCCGGGGTGGAGCTGGTGGCGAGCAGCGACTCCAGCCTGCAATTTGGCGACATTCTCAATCTGGTGGGACGCCAGGCGGCCATCGATGCGGTCGCATCCGAGCTGGGTAACGCCCAGCACAAACTCCAGCAGGTGCAAATGTTGCCGGTGTTTATCGGTATTGGTCTGGGCGTATTGCTGGGGTCGATTCCGGTATTTGTGCCAGGCTTCCCGGTCGCGCTGAAACTGGGTCTGGCGGGCGGCCCGCTGATCATGGCGCTGATCCTCGGGCGTATTGGCAGCATCGGCAAGCTTTACTGGTTTATGCCGCCGAGCGCCAACCTCGCGCTGCGTGAGCTGGGTATCGTGCTGTTCCTTGCGGTGGTCGGGCTAAAATCCGGCGGTGATTTTATTGCCACCCTCACCCACGGTGATGGCATTAGCTGGATGTGTTACGGCATCTTTATCACCGCCATTCCGCTACTGACCGTTGGGGTGCTGGCGCGTCTGTTCGGCAAAATGAACTATCTGACCCTGTGCGGCATGCTCGCCGGGTCAATGACCGACCCACCGGCGCTGGCGTTTGCCAACGGACTGCATGCCACCAGCGGTGCCGCCGCGCTCTCCTACGCCACCGTCTACCCGTTGGTGATGTTCCTGCGCATCATCACCCCGCAGCTGCTGGCTGTATTGTTCTGGGGAATGAGTTAGCGCACAACCATTCGCATCCCGTCTCAAGGGATGCTAAAAGTGTTCACCATGTCCCCGAACACATTTCAGTTTCCCGGCAGATAACCGCTGCCGGGCCGAGGAGCCCTCATGAAAACCCCGCTGCCAGGCGAAGCGCCGGATTACCGTTTCTCTCTGGCGAATGAGCGCACTTTTCTTGCCTGGATCCGCACCGCGCTGGGCTTTCTGGCAGCAGGAGTGGGGCTTGATCAGCTGGCGCCTGAGTTTGCCACCCCGCTGATTCGCCAGGTGCTGGCGCTGCTGCTTTGCCTGTTTGCGGGCGGACTGGCGGTGTATGGCTATTTGCGCTGGCTGCAAAACGAAAAGGCGATGCGCCTGAAAGAGGATTTGCCCTACACCCGTAGCTTATTGACCATCAGCGTGGTGCTGATGGTTGTCGCGGCGGTGGTTATCGGGCTGGTGTGGTATGAAGGATAACCGCAAGGCGCGGCGCGAAGCTGACCCTGGTTTGCAACCGGAACGCACGTCGCTGGCATGGTGGCGCACGTTCCTGGGTTACAGCGCACTGCTGGCCTTTGCGGTGAAACATAACTGGCAGCAATCCGGGGCAACATTCTGGGTCTCGATCATCATTCTGGCGGCTGTCGCCATTATCCTGTGGCGCTATACGCGCAAACGGACCCTGATGGACGTCCAGAGCAGCGACGTTGCCAGGCCAAAAGCCGTGCGCGACAAATTGCTGATAGCACTGGCCGTTCTCTGTCTGGCACTGCTTTTTGCGGTGAACCACATGCGCCACATCCTGCTCGCCCTGTAGCCCGTTAAGGCTGACGCTGCCCTTTCGCCAGGTACTGCGCCATCTCGGCTTCAGGCACCATGCCGCCGCCGGTCGCCCAGACCACGTGTGTGGCATTCGCCATCTGTTCTGAGGTTAAGCCATGCATCTTAAGGTACTCCGCGCTGGACGAAACATGCAGCGGCCCCGGCATCCCGGCGAGTGCAGACGGCTCCAGGCGAATCCCCTCTTCCTGCGCCAGTAAGCCGAGCAGGTCGTACAGGGTCTGGTCGTCCAGCGTGTAAAAGCCATCGAGCAGTCGCTGCATGGCGCGCCCGACAAAGCCTGATGCCCGGCCGACTGCGAGGCCATCCGCCGCCGTCAGGTTATCAATCCCCAGATCCTGAACGGCTATCTCATCGTGCAGGCCGGTATACACCCCGAGCAGCATGCAGGGCGAATGGGTAGGCTCAGCAAAGAAGCAGTGCACGTTATCGCCAAACGCCAGCTTGAGGCCAAAGGCCACCCCGCCAGGGCCGCCGCCCACGCCGCACGGCAGGTACACAAACAGCGGATGATCGGCATCCACCGCGCGCCCCTGCTGCGCGAACTGGTCTTTCAGACGCTGCCCGGCGACCGCGTAGCCGAGGAACAGGGTGCGGGAGTTTTCATCATCGATAAAAAAGCAGTTGGGGTCAGATTCTGCTGCTTTGCGACCCTGCTCCACTGCCACGCCGTAATCTTCTTCGTACTCCACCACCGTCACGCCGTGGCTGCGCAGTTTGGCTTTTTTCCAGGCGCGGGCGTCGGCAGACATATGCACCGTCACCTTAAAGCCGATGCACGCGCTCATGATGCCAATCGACAGCCCCAGGTTACCCGTTGAGCCGACGGCGATGCTGTACTGGCTAAAGAACTGTTTGAATTCAGGGGAGAGCAGTACGCTGTAGTCATCTTCCAGGCTCAGCAGACCCGCTTCCAGCGCCAGTTTCTCCGCATGGGCCAGCACTTCATAAATCCCGCCACGGGCTTTAATCGAACCGGAAATCGGCAGATGGCTGTCTTTTTTCAGCAGCATGTGGCCGCTGATGCGTTGCCCGTACGTGCTTTCCAGTCGCTTCTGCATCAGGGGAATGGCGACCACATCGGATTCGATGATCCCACCCGTAGCGGCGGTTTCCGGGAAGGCTTTCGCCAGGTACGGTGCAAAGCGGGCGAGGCGCTGATGGGCGGCCTGCACATCTTGTTCTGTCAGGCCCACATAAGGTAAGCCCTCTGCAAGCGAGGTGGTGCCAGGGTTAAACCAGACCGTTTCTTTCAGCGCGACCAGGCTCTCAACCAGAGGATAGCGGGCGATGAGCGTTTGTATGTTTTCCATAGGACGTCTCTTTGCGTTTAGATGATAAAGGAAAGCAGGAATGTGGCCGCCAGTGCAATGACTGAGGCGATAAATGTCGCCGTTGTATAGTATTTGAGCGTCTCGCTGAGCGTCGCGCCGCAGTACTGTTTCACCAGCCAGAAAAGGGAATCGGTAACTATGGTGCAGCCAATGGCGCCAGAACCGATGGCAATGGCGACTATCTCCGGGCTTACGTCAGGGTAGAGCGGCAGCATTGGGGCGACAATCGCCGTCGCGCACTTCAAGGTCTGAAAACGCCGCAGGTACTGTTTTGAACGGCAGCCTGTCACCCAAAAATTTCAGTAACAGCGGGCCACCCATCAGGGCGGTACAGAGCGGAATCGCCAGTTTCAATAATGACGTGTTGGTTTTTTTGGCGATAGAGAACGCCAGCGGGATCAGCAGTACCACCCCGACCTCCACGAACAGCGTGATACCGCAAATCAGCCCCACCAGCACCATGATGATGTCAGCGGAGAGCCAGCGGCAGCGCTGGAGCGCGATCCCGATACGTTCCGCAGCACCAGACACTTCCATCATTTTGCCCAGAATCGTGCCCAGGCCAATCACCGCCGCAAGAAAGCCCAGCGTGCCGCCAATCCCGCTTTCAATCGCATTGACCATCTCCAGTGGTCCCATGCCCATCATCACGCCCACAAAGAAGCTGGCTAAAAGCAACGCCAGAAACGGGTGGAATTTAAACTTCACAATGGTCAGAACGATTAACACGATGCTGACCAGCAGCGTGCTCACAACCCAGATTTGAGAGTGCATAACTCACCTTGCCCAGTGATTAACCTGCGGCTATTGGACAGAAAAACGGCATATGCTGACAAACGATATAAATTGCCTTTCAGGTGAGCCAGATTGAATCAAAAGAGTGATTTTGTTCGAATAACGGGGTGCGTGAGACGACATGATCCATTTTGAATCATGTTTAGGCTGATTTTTCAGGTGGTTTTGATTACTCTTCAGGCAACATGAATCCACGCTGAGGCCCAAATGGACCCCCTTCGCGACGTCAGAAACCGCCTGCTGAACGGCTGGCAGTTATCCATGCTCTACACCTTTGAGGTGGCCGCCCGGCATGAATCCTTTGCCCTGGCGGCGGATGAACTCTCGCTCAGCCCGAGCGCGGTCAGCCACCGTATCAACCAGCTGGAAGCGGAGCTGGGCATTCAGCTTTTTGTACGATCCCACCGTAAAGTGGAGCTAACCCACGAGGGAAAGCGGGTGTTCTGGGCGCTTAAATCGTCGCTGGATACGCTTAACCAGGAAGTGCTGGACATTAAAAATCAGGAGCTGTCCGGCACGCTGACGGTCTACTCCCGCCCTTCGATTGCCCAGTGCTGGCTGGTGCCTGCGCTGGGGGATTTCACCCGTCGTTATCCGTCGATTTCGCTCACCATCCTTACCGGCAATGACAACGTGAACCTTCAGCGGGCGGGCGTTGATCTGGCGATTTATTTTGACGATGCCCCTTCCGCTCAGATGGCCCATCACTTCCTGATGGATGAGGCTATTTTGCCGGTTTGCAGCCCCGATTATGCGCGGCGTTTTGATTTAACAAACACGCGGGTCAACCTGCCGCACTGTACGCTGTTACACGACCGTCAGGCGTGGAGCAACGACTCGGGCACCGATGAATGGCACAGCTGGGCGCAGCATTTTGGGATTCATTTGCCCACCTCGGCGGGGATTGGTTTCGATCGTTCTGATTTGGCAGTCATTGCTGCCATGAATCATTTAGGGGTGACGATGGGGCGAAAACGGCTGGTGCAAAAGCGTCTGGACAGCGGTGAGTTGATTGCCCCTTTTGGCGAAATGACGCTGAAATGCCATCAGCATTACTACATCACCACGCTGCCTGGCAGGCAATGGCCTAAAATTGAGGCATTTATCCAGTGGCTGAAACAGCTTTCGGGGTAAAATCGACACGCCTGGGGAAGGTCTCTGCCCATTGTGGAGAAGCGTTGAGAATTTATTACGCTTTCACACTACACCTCAGGTGATAAAGCATGCTAAATACATGTAATCACCACTGATTTTGGCAAGGTTAATCGTGTTAAAACCTCTGTTAGCTGTTGCTCTGCTCCTGTCTGGTCTCCCTGCGTTTGCGGCTGATACGCCGCTTACGGCGGCCCGCTATGCCCGTCAACTGGGTGTCGGCATGGATGTGGACTGGGCGCGAACCGATCGCGGCATCCGGGAATTTGACCCGCTGGTGGCGCGTGACTTCTATGCAGAAGGCATTCGTCATGTACGTATTCGCGTGGCGGATACAATGACCGAAGCGCGATTGATTCATCTGCGCAAACTGGTGGAGGCCTGCGAGCAAAACGGCCTGATTCCGATCATCTCTTACCAGGCTGACGCCTTTAAAGCCGATCCCAGCGTAAAAAATGAAGCGCAGTTGGTGGCCTGGTGGACAACGGTCGCGACGTATTTCGGCACCGGGTATCCGCAGCTTGGTTTTGACCTGATTTATGACCCGGCGGATAAACTTAACCGTGACCAGTCGGTGCTGAACCGGGCCTATGACAACATCATCAGAACGGTTCACGACATTAACGCTCAGCGCATGATTTTTATCGCCCCAAGACTGCGCGCCGCCCCTGAAGAGCTGAATACCTTAAAACTGCCGCCGCACAGCCAGAACTACCTGTTGGCCGAATGGCATATCTTCCCGTGGGGGCCGATGAAAAATAGCGGTAAATACCCGTGGACGTCAGGCACGGCGGCAGAGAAAGCGGCTATCCGCATGCGCATCAATATGGCCGTTCGCTGGCAGCAAAAAACCGGGCACGCCACCTGGGTGGGCGGCTGGTCGGTGGGGGAAACCATCAAAAATGCGCCCGCAGAATCGCAGCTCACCTTTGCCACCTTTATGGCCTGCGAGCTGAATAAAGCGCAAATTCCCTATGCGATTAATACCGATACGCAGTTTTATGACGGGGAAGAGGGGGACTGGCGTCCCACTACCGAGCCGTTACTGAAGCTGATGATTGCCCCGGAGTGTGAAGCCACCGAGGCGAAGCCGGGTCACCGCAATACTAGACTGTCTGCTCACTCTGCCCCTGACGCAGCGCCAGCGGCAGCCAGCTCAACAGAATCAGCACCCCCGCGAACGTCATCAGCATCCCGAGGCTAAACTGGCTGGTCTGCGGCAATTTAGCCGACAGCCAGGCCAGCCCACCCGATCCCATATTCTGTAATCCGCCCACCAGTGCGCCTGCGGTGCCGGCGAGAAAAGGAAACGGCTCCATTGCGCCGCTGGTAGCGAGCGGGAAAAGCATTCCCGCGCCAAAGAAAAAGAGTGCGGCCGGGAGCAGCAACGTCCAGAGGTTCATCACCCCGAACCAGCCGGGGACCCACATCATCAGTCCCGCCAGCAGACAGCTACCTACCGCCTGCCACATCAGCGTTGAGAAGCGCTTATTCTGCCGTCCGGCAAACCAGGCACCGAAAAAGGCCGCCGGTATTGGCAGGATAAACAAAATGCTGACCGCCATACTGGACAGCCCCAGCACTGAGCCCATCAGCACCCCGGAACAGGCTTCGAACACCGCGATGCCCGCCAGCCCGCCAATCAGCATTAACAGGTAACAGCTAAACATGCCGTTGCCGAGCAGGGTTTTGTAGCGCGTCATCAGAGGCATATTCAGGGTGCCGGTCGGGCGGGTTTCCGGCATCCAGCGCGCCATGCTCCAGGTGACGCCCGCGCAGAGCACCAGCAAAAAGAGATAACAGGCGCGCCAGTTCCATGCGGTGGTCAACAGGCCGCCAATCAGCGGTGCCAGCAGAGGGCTAATCAGAATGCCCATGTTCAGCAGGCTGTTAGCGTGGCGTAACTCGGTGCCGGAATAGAGGTCACGGGGCAGCGTGCGCGCCATCACCCCGCCGACGCCGGTGCCCATGCCCTGGAAGGCGCTGGCGATAATCAGCACCGTCAGGCTGTGGGTAAACAGTGCCACCAGCGTGGCCAGCATAAACAGGCTCAGGCCAAACAGGATAGCCGGGCGACGACCAACACGATCGGCAACGGGGCCATAAAACAGTTGGGATACGCCATAGGTCAGCAGATAGGCCGCCATTACGCTCTGCACCGCCCCTTCACGCACGTTCAGATCCTGCGCCATACCCGCAATCGCCGGAATATAAATGGTTTGTGTCATCTGTCCGACCGCGACCAGCAGGACCAGCATCAGAAGCAAACTGACGTTACGTTCTCTTTTCATTTGTAGATTACATTGTAAAAAGTGGGTATCAAAGGACAGGCTGCTGCCGTAACCGTGAAATTCGAGAGGAATCTACCACGGTATTATGACAAGACAAGAAGGGCGGCCATAAAGCACCGCAGGTGACAGGCAGGTTTTGTAAACGATTATCGGCAAGATTTGTTGCCAGCCTGCTATCAGGACAGGCGCAGCAGAATTGCCCCCAGCGCAATGCCGCAGGCGGCGAAAATACGCAGACCGGAAACCTTCTCTTTGAGCAGAACAAAGGCGATAAACGCGCCGAACAGAATAGAGGTTTCGCGCAGGGCCGCGACCACTGCCAGCGGGGCCTGGGTCATCGCCCAGAGTGCCAGCCCGTAAGAGCCCATGGTGCCAATCCCGCCCGGCACGCCTTTTTTCCAGTGGCTGAGCAGATAGCGTGACGCTTCCTGGCGGCGCATCAGCATCGCCCAGAGCAACAAGAAGAAGCCGTTGAGGAAGAAGGTCCAGAGCGTATAACCCAGGGCCGTGCCGGAAAGGCGCACGCCGGTGCCGTCGACCAGCGTATAGCCTGCAATAAAGCAAGCGTTGAGCAGCGCCAGCCAGATCCCCTGCCGGGAGCGGTTCCGCCCGTTAAAGGCCATACCGAGTATCGACAGGCAGATAACGGCGATACCCATCCAGGCCATTGATGACAGGGAATCACCGAGAAAAATCACGCTTATCAGAGCGACCAAAAGCGGTGCCGTACCGCGCATCAGCGGGTAGGTCTGGCTCATGTCCGAGACCTGATAGGTTTTGGCGACCAGCACGGTGTACACCACCTGCAAGGCACAGGAGACTGCCAGATACGGCACGCTGGCAAGCGTCGGCTGGGGTGAAAACGGCAAGATAATCAGGGCCATCGCTGCTGCGGTGCCGCTCACGCTGATGGCGGAGTAGAGTTTGTCGCTGCCCGATTTGACGATGGCATTCCAGCTGGCATGCAGCAGGGCGGCGAACAGTAAAACAGAGAAAACCGTGAGGGTCATAGTCAGGTATGTGCAGTGAAAGTCATAAAAATGTAACACGTTGCAGGCGCGAAAAACCAGCCAGTAACCGTTGCCTGAGTTTTCAGCCAAATGTGATCGTCAGCGCAGTTTTTCTCCGTGAGATAAAAACCGGTTGTTCAAAAGGGTTTCCTGTGGTTGTATAAATCCTGTTAAATAATTCAAACACGAGTTCCTAAATGAACGCTTCCACTATGACGATGAACCTACTAAAAACCGCGCACAACGCCGCGGTGGTCGTCGTGCGTGTGGTGGTGGTCGTCGGCAACGCGCCGTAGGGACTGGAACAACACACGATTCCAAAACCCCGCCGGCGCAAACCGGGCGGGGTTTTTAGTTTTAGCCCACCCGGAAAGTCGGCCCAGAAGAAAAGGACTGGAGCATGGCAAGTTCGGGCACAACTTCAACAACACGCTATACCGGCGCGCAGCTGATCGTTCATTTACTGGAACGTCAGGGGATTACCACGGTCACGGGTATTCCTGGCGGCACGGTTCTCCCTTTATACGATGCGTTAAGCCAGAGCACGCAAATCCGCCACGTACTGGCTCGCCATGAGCAGGGTGCCGGGTTTATCGCGCAGGGCATGGCGCGCACGCAGGGCAAACCGGGCGTCTGCATTGCCTGTAGCGGCCCGGGCGCCACCAACCTGGTGACGGCCATCGCCGATGCGCGACTCGACTCCATCCCGCTGATTTGCATTACCGGCCAGGTTCCGGCCTCGATGATCGGTACCGACGCGTTCCAGGAAGTCGACACTTACGGTATCTCTATCCCCATCACCAAGCACAACTATCTGGTCCGCGACATCACCGAGCTTCCGCAGGTGGTGAGCGACGCGTTCCGTATTGCGCAGTCCGGCCGCCCAGGCCCGGTGTGGATAGATATTCCTAAAGATGTGCAGACCGCCACTATCGAACTGAGCGAGTTACCCGCGCCGGGCGAGAAAGCGCCAGCCCCGGCATTTGAAGCGCAGAGCGTGCAGGACGCGGCGGCGATGATCAACGCCGCAAAACGCCCGGTGCTCTACCTGGGCGGCGGGGTTATCAACTCCCCGGACGCGGTGCGTGCCCTCGCAGAAAAAGCCAACCTGCCGACCACCATGACGTTAATGGCGCTGGGTGTGATGCCAAAAGCGCACCCGCTGTCGCTGGGCATGTTGGGCATGCACGGCGCGCGCAGCACTAACTTTATTCTGCAAGAGTCTGATTTACTGATTGTTATGGGCGCACGTTTTGATGACCGGGCAATCGGCAAAACGGAGCAGTTCTGCCCGAATGCCAAAATTATCCACGTCGACATCGACCGCGCCGAATTCGGCAAAATCAAACAGCCGCATATCGCCATTCAGGGTGATGTGGGTGAAGTGGTTGCCCAATTGCTGCCCCAGGTTGAAGCCCAGGCGCGTGACGACTGGCGCAATACCGTCAGCCAGTTGCAGCAGGAGTTCCCGTCTGCCATTCCACAGGGCGGCGACCCGCTGACCCACTATGGTCTGATCAACGCCGTTGCCGCCTGCGTTGACGACAGCGCCATTATTTCTACCGACGTGGGCCAGCACCAGATGTGGACCGCGCAGGCGTATCCGCTGAACCGTCCGCGTCAGTGGCTGACCTCCGGTGGTCTGGGTACGATGGGCTTTGGCCTGCCTGCGGCGGTGGGTGCGGCGCTGGCGAACCCGGATCGCAAAGTTATCTGCTTCTCCGGCGACGGCAGCCTGATGATGAACATTCAGGAGATGGCAACCGCTGCTGAAAACAATCTGGATGTGAAAATCATCCTGATGAACAACGAAGCGCTCGGTCTGGTGCACCAGCAGCAGAGCCTGTTCTACCAGCAGGGCGTGTTTGCGGCGACCTATCCGGGCATGATTAACTTTATGCAGATTGCCGCCGGTTTCGGCCTGCAAAGCTGCGACCTGAATGCCGAGGCCGATCCGCATGCGGCGTTGCAGGAGATTATCTCTCGCCCTGGCCCGGCGCTGATCCACGTGCGTATCGACGCGCACGAAAAAGTGTATCCGATGGTGCCGCCGGGTGCGGCAAATACTGAAATGGTGGGGGAATAAGCCATGCAACAGACAACTTCTGACAACGTTATCCTTGAACTCACCGTGCGTAACCATCCGGGTGTCATGACCCACGTCTGCGGCCTGTTTGCCCGTCGCGCGTTCAACGTCGAAGGCATTCTCTGCTTGCCGATCAAAGACAGTGAACACAGCCGCATCTGGCTACTGGTTAACGACGACCAGCGCCTGCAGCAGATGATTAGCCAGATTGAGAAGCTTGAAGACGTGGTGCAGGTGGTGCGTAACCAGTCATCGCCAGGCATGTTTAACAAGCTGGCAGTGTTCTTCGAGTAACCCGCCTTCCTCACCGTCATTCGCCCGGCGTGCCCGGGCTTTTTTATGACCCCCACTCTGTTGAATCATCCATCGGCGTGATCCCGGAGGATAAATAAAATCAGTAACCTGAGGCTGTCTTTTACCCCTGATTTACTTTTATGATGTGCCTCCTAAGATGTGGCAGGAGTTTTCATGATCTGGTTAACGCTCGCGACGCTGGTTGCGGTTTTTATCATCGGATTCAGGGTGTTAACCTCTGAGCCGCGAAGAGCAGTGCGCCGCTTAAGTGAACGGTTGTCCGTCACGCCCGTGCCGGTGGAAACCATGATTGACCAGATGGGAAAAAGTGCGGGCAGCGAGTTTATCCACTATTTATCCCGCCCGGATGAAGCCCATTTGCAAAACGCGGCCCAGGTGCTGTTTATCTGGGAAGTGTTCATTGTCGATGGCAGCGAACGCAACCTGCAGTACTGGCACCGGATCTTGCAGAAGGCGCGCCTGGCAGCCCCCATAACCGATGCGCAAATTCGTCTCGCGCTCGGTTTCTTGCGCGAACTGGAACCGGATATCTCAGAACTCAACGCCTTCCAGATGCGCTACAACACGCTGTTTATCCCCGAAGAAGGCGTGCACTGGCTGCACTAAACCTTGAACGCAAAGACAGCAAAAAGTTGCCAAACTGTTAAATAAATCACATCTTTGTTTGTTACACTGCGCGACTTTCACGGCAAAACACCATGGCAGGTAACAAAAATGATTGAGACACCCAGCGCGCAGCCTCTTAATAACGGCGTCACCCGGCCCAACTGGTCGGCGGTTTTTGCCGTGGCGTTTTGCGTCGCGTGTTTGATTACCGTGGAATTCCTTCCGGTCAGTCTGCTGACGCCGATGGCGCAGGACTTAGGCATTTCTGAAGGAGTGGCCGGGCAGTCGGTGACCGTCACGGCGTTTATTGCCATGTTTGCCAGCCTGTTTATCACCAACATCATCGGTAAAACGGACAGGCGTTACGTGGTGATCGCCTTTTCCGTCCTGCTGACCCTCTCCTGCCTGCTGGTTTCCTTTGCCAGTAACTTTACGCTCCTGCTGGTGGGGCGTGCGTTGCTGGGGCTGGCACTCGGCGGCTTCTGGGCGATGTCTGCGTCGTTGACCCTGCGACTGGTGCCCGCGCGCACTATCCCGAAAGCGCTGTCGGTGATTTTCGGCGCCGTGTCGATTGCGCTGGTGATTGCCGCACCGCTTGGCAGCTTTCTCGGTGGGATTATCGGCTGGCGCAATGTGTTTAACGGCGCTGCGGTGATGGGTGTTCTGTGTATTGCCTGGGTGTGGAAGGCGCTGCCGTCGATGCCGGGGCAAACGGAACATCACCAGAATATGTTCGGCCTGCTCAAGCGTCCGGGCGTGCTGGCGGGGATGATCGCCATCTTTATGGCCTTTGCCGGACAGTTCTCCTTCTTTACGTATATTCGCCCGGTCTATATGAACATGGCCGGGTTTGACGTGGATGGCCTGACGCTGGTGCTGCTGAGCTTTGGTATTGCCAGCTTCGTCGGCACCTCATTCTCATCCCACATCCTGAAGCGCTCGGTGAAGCTGGCGCTGGCCTGCGCGCCGCTCATTCTCGCCATTAGCGCGCTGGTGCTGATTCTGTGGGGAAGCGATAAGGTTGTGGCGGCCGGGATTGCCATTATCTGGGGACTGGCGTTTGCGCTGATCCCGGTAGGCTGGTCGACCTGGATCACCCGTTCGCTCGCCGACCAGGCCGAAAAAGCCGGGTCGATTCAGGTGGCGGTAATTCAGCTCGCCAATACCTGCGGCGCAGCGGTGGGCGGCTATGCGCTGGATAATCTCGGACTGTTGTCACCGCTGGTACTGGCCGGTTCGCTGATGCTTCTAACGGCACTGCTGGTGGCGAGTAAAGTGAAAGTGAAGTGAGATTTTGATGTGGGCACTGACAGTCCCCTCGCCCCTTTGGGGAGAGGGCCTGGGTGAGGGGAATATGCGGCTCTGATGCGTATCAGGCCGTCACCTGAACGCGTTTCTTTGAATCGAGCGAAATCAGCAGGACGGACGAAACAATCAGCAGGGTGCCCAGCCAGTCTGGCAGGGTAAAGGCAATGCCCAGCAGGGCGACCGACAACAGGGCGCTGCTCAGTGGTTCGGCGCAGCTCAGAATGCTGGCGCGCGAGCCGCCAATCATTTGTGCCCCTTTCAGGTACAGGCTAAAGGTCAGCGCGGTGCCGATCATCACCAGGTAGAAAAACGCCATTACCAGGTTGCCGTCGATAACAAAATCATTCCCTTTTCCGGCATAAAACGGCGTCAGCATCATGCCTGCCAGGAACATGCTCCATCCCACAATCGGCAGCGTGCCGTAGCGGCCAATCAGTGCCGACGGGTAGGTGGTGTAAAGTGCTGCCGAAAAAGCCGAGGCGATGCCCCAGATCAGGGCTTCGGTAGAAACGGTCAGGGTCGTTGGGTTGCCGTGCGTCACCAGCAGGAAGGTGCCCAGCAGCGAGGTGCCAATAGCCGCCGTCACCGGCAGGCTGGGTTTGGTTTTACGCACCAGCGCAAACCACATCACGATGATGGTCGGCGACAGAAATTGCAGCACGGTGGCGGTGGCGGCATTGGATTTTTCGATGGTGACCAGGAAAGTGAGCTGCACGATCAGTGCGCCAAACAGCGAGAAAAACAGCAGGCTCAGGGTGTCTTTGCGATTTTTAACGATCGAGAAAATCTTGTCGCCGTTAAAGAACGAAAGGATGAGCAGCACCACACCGCCAGACAACAGACGTACCATTGTCAGCCAGGGGGCATCGATATGACTTCTCTCCATGATGTACTGCGCGCATACGCCTGAGCTACCCCATAAAACGGCGGCCGCCAGTACGTAAAGCATCCCTTTTTTTGTGGAACCCATTTACTCGTCCTGCCATGCTGATTGCTTATTATTAAGCCGCGCATCATAGCATAAGCAGATTGTGATCGGAGTCGCATCCGTGCTCTCCATGCCTGGATGACTCCCGGAAAATTAACATTCCTTAGCGATAACAATGTGACAGGGGAATAAGACGGTAACAGCGGTGCTATGGTCCGGCTGAAAATCGACGAAGCGTATCCGCAAGGCCGGGGCGACGCGCATGGATGCGCGGCGAGGGCGGCTTTACAGGGACGTTTCATCCGCCCGTCCCCGATAAGCCTGAAGGCATACGCTGAGTGGACCGCGTCAGCGGCGATTTTCCTGCCGGGAGCCCGGGTCGCCAGGGTGGTGGCGGCGAGCCACCCTGGCACGTTCACGGGTTCTGGCGCTATAGAGAAGCAAGGAACATAAGGTGAACGGAAAGACCATCAGAGTCGCATGTTCCCCCTCACCCTAACCCTCTCCCCAAAGAGGAGAGGGGATCGTCCGTGCTCACACGATACACAAGCAATTAGAACCAGGCTTCCCACATCGCGCCGATGTTAAACGAATCCAGCGTGGTGTCGTCGGTGCCGTTCACGCGAGCGGTATGCTTGTTATCCACCTCGCCGCCGGTCACATAGAAGCGCAGCATTGGGCGGAATTCTGGCCCCATGTCGATGGAGATGTTCTGCGACAGGGTCGCTTTCCAGCCGTTGTTATCGCCATATTTGTCATACGTTACTTTCTGCCAGCCCAGTTCCAGCCAGGTTGAGTGGACGTCGTTCCACCAGTACATCGGGCGCACGATGGCGTTGTAGTTCTTACGGTTGTCAGACTTGTCCGCGCTGTTGTCGTAGTCGTGGAAGGCGAGCAGGTATTCCACCTGCATCTGACGACTAAATTTGTGCAGCCCTTCGAAGCTGGCGTAGACGGTGGTCAGATTGTCAGTTTTGTTGTACACGCTGTTATCCGAGTTGTCGGAGTAACGGGCAATGACCTTGTTCACGCCGCTGTCGTTGGTGTGACTCAGCACCACGCCGCCCTGCCAGGCTTTCAGGCGATCTTCGCTATCAATGGCTTTCGAATCAAAGCCATAGTTGGCATACACTTCCAGATCCAGCGGGCCGACTTTCATGCCGTGGATTTTAGAGGTGACCGCATAGTTGCCTTTATCGCCGGTGCCTGAGCTACCGGTACAGGAAATACGTGACGGGTTATCGCCATCGTCGATCATTTCCGGGTTACAGGATTCGACGGACGCAACTGTCGCTACGTCAAACTGCACGCCACCGATGTCGAAGTTTTTCACCCCTGCACCCTGGCCATCGTGGTTCATCCAGAAGTAGTCGTTGATGCCCTGTTGCGGACGCTGGTGGAAGTCACGACCGGCCCAGAAGTAGGCGTTCGGGTTGGACTCCAGCAGGTTGGTCACACCGGCGTAGGCTTTTTTCAGGTTAACTTCGTCGCCCCAGTGATCAAACATCACGTTGACGTCCCAGATGGCACCGTGCGAGCTCTTGAAGGCTTTGGAGAGCTGGAATTCACCACCGTTGCCTTCGTTACCCAGACGACCAATCGCGGAAGAACCGTTGTAGGAGCCGTCCACGCCGACGTATTTCTGATCGCCGCTCTGGTAATGGGCGCCATAACGAGCGTAACCGCTGAACTTCACGCCAAACGGAATGGCCAGGTCCGGCGTTTGCGCCGCTGTTTGTGGCTCGGTTACCACATCCGCTTTTTTAGCAACGGCGGCATCCATTTTTGCCTGACGCTCAGCCAGCGCTTTATCCACCGCTTTCGCGACGATGGCGTCAATTTGTTCCTGAGTAAATTCTTGTGCTATCACCGAACCAGAGCAAAGCGCAGCCGCAACCGCCAGCGCCACTGGAAGTTTTTTTATTAATTTCATGATCATCTCAGTTTAGTTTGTTGTTTTCAGACAATAACCATCCCGTCCTGATGCGACAGAACAACATGCCTTTATCAAAACAAGCTGATTTTGTTATTTTTAATTTGGGTACAGAAAAAACTAATTTACCGTAATCACTTCTCCAGATTTAACGCTGATAAAGATGAATGATTTCCTCCGATAATTCACGCGCCAGCAATGACGTCATTAAATGATCCTGCGCATGCACCATAATTAATGTCATAGGCTGCCGGCCTTCTCCGGCATCCTGTTCAATTAATTTGGTCTGCATCTGATGCGCCTGGCGCGAATAACCGTCGGCTTCACGCAGCAGGTTATTGGCTTCGGCAAAGTTACCCAGACGCGCCTCACGCAAGGCTTCGAAGCACAGGCTGCGGGACTGTCCGGCGTTAACGATAATCTCCATTACCGCTTCTTCTAATGCGACCATATTCATTTACTCTTCGTCAAAACCATTATTTCCTGCGGTAGCAATAAACCACTCGCCGCTTTTCTTAATGGTACGTTGTTGGGTTTCTAAATCTAACTGCACAAAGCCATATCTGTTTTTATAGGCATTACACCATGACCAGTTATCAATAAAGGTCCACATATGGTAGCCCAGGCAGTTACAGCCTTCGCTAATACCTTTATGCAGCCATTTGAGATGGTCTGATATAAACGCAATGCGGTATTGATCGTTTATTTGACCATTTTCAACAAAGCGTTGTTCGTTTTCGACGCCCATACCGTTTTCAGAAATAAAACAGCGCGGGTTGCCATAATTATCACGAAGGTTCACCAGAATATCGTAAATACCGGGTTCATAAATTTCCCAGCCACGATACGGGTTCATTTTGCGTCCGGGCATTTCGTAATAATCAAACAGCCATTCGGGCATAAACGGCGAATCCGGGTTGACTGCATTTTCACGGCACTTCACACGTCGCGGTTGATAGTAGTTAATCCCTAACAGATCGATTTTCCCTTCCGCAATCAACGCCACGTCGTCCGGCTGGCAGGCCGGAAGCTGACCGTACTCTTTAAGCAGCGCCACCAGGTCCGCGGGATACTCGCCACGCAGTACCGGATCGAGAAAGCTGCGGTTAAACAGCAGATCGGCATGATGCGAGGCTTTGACGTCCGCCGGATGCTGCGAGCGCGGGTAGGACGGCGTCAGGTTCAGTACGATGCCAATTTCTCCGGCATAGTGCCCGGCGCGAAAGGCCCGCACGGCGCTGGCATGGGCCAGAACGGTGTTGTACGCGACGGTGGCGGCGCGTTTGAAATCCACCACGTTCGGGTAATGGAAGTCATACAGATAACCGCCTTCCACCGGCACAATCGGCTCGTTAAAGGTGAACCAGTGGTTGACCCTGTCGCCAAACAGCTCAAAGCAAATCTGCGCGTAACGGCTAAAGGCCTCGACCACTTCGCGGCTTTCCCAGCCCCCTTTCTCCTGCATCACCATCGGCATATCAAAATGGAACAGGGTAATAAACGGCGTGATCCCCTGGGCCAATAGCTCGTCGATAATGTCGTTGTAAAACGCCACCGCCTGCGGATTGACGTCACCAGTTCCATCCGGGATCAGGCGTGCCCAGCTCAGCGACGTCCGAAAACTGTTGTGGTTGAGCTGCTTTAACAGCGCGATATCCTGACGCCAGTGCTGGTAAAAAGTCGACGTGTCCTGCGGTCCAATCTGACCGTGGAAACGCCAGGGCTGGCTGGCATGCCAGGCATCCCAGGTTGTCGCGCTTTTTCCACCCTGGTGACTCTCACCCTCGGTCTGGAGTGCGGAACAGGCGCTGCCCCACCAGAAGTGTTCAGGAAATGCGTATTTCATGGTTCTCTCCTTGTTCAGTTACTGCCGACGGTTTCCGCCATCGGTACGCTGTTCTGCGCTTTTTGCTCTTCGGTTTTCATCAGTGAACGCTCATAGGCACGCAGGAACGGCAGGTACATCAGGGCTGACATCACCATACAAACGACGCACATGACTACCGGACTGAGCGCCCAGTTTGCGGCCCAGGAGGCACCGATAGGGGCAGGCGTCGTCCACGGCGTCAGCGACACAACCTGCGCCAGCCAGCCCATACGCGTTGCACCGTACGCCAGCACGGCGTTCACCAGCGGGACGCAGACGAACGGCAGGAACAGCATCGGGTTCATGATGATCGGCGCGCCGAACAGAATCGGTTCGTTGATGTTAAAGAAGCTCGGTACGACGCCCATTTTGCCGATGGTACGCAGGTGCAGCACGCGGCTACGCAGCAGCAGGAAGGCCAGCGGCAGGGTTGAACCCACGCCACCAATCAACAGGTAGTGATCCCAGAAACCTTGCAGGTAAACGTGTGGCAACGCAGCACCCGCCGCCAGAGCGGCCTGGTTGGCGGAGAGGTTTGCCATCCAGAACGGGTTCATGATGCCGGTGACAATCAGCGAGCCGTGAATACCGGCAAACCAGAAGATCTGGCAGAGCAGAACGGACAGCAGAATCGTAGGCAGGGAGTCAGACGCGGAGACCAGCGGTTCCAGCAGGTGCATAATCGCCTGCGGCAGGATCATGCCGGTTTGCGCTTCAATAAACAGGTTCAGCGGGTGCAGCGTACCAATCACTACCAGCACCGGGATCAGGATTTCAAACGAACGCGCCACGCCGGTCGGCACTTCTTTTGGCAGCTTGATGGTCACGTTGTGCTGCTTGAGCCAGGCGTAAACGCGGGCGGAGTAAATCGCCGTCAGCAGCGCGGTGAAGATGCCCTGGCCGGAGAGATACTGGGTGGAAATCTGCCCTTCATGGTACGGAGCCGCAACCAGCAGGAATGCCATAAATGCCAGCAAACCGGTCATCACCGGATCCAGATTGAACTGGCGACCGAGACTTGCGCCAATCCCCACCGAGATAAAGAACGTCATCACGCCCATGCTGAGGTTAAACGGCAACATCAGTTGTTCACGGTATTGCGTGGAAAAATCCAGCCAGGCACGGGCGAAACCGTTGGTGGTTTCCGGCGAGAATGGCGGGAAAATAAAGACCAGCATAAAGGAGCCGATTATCATAAACGGCAGCGCGGCAGTGAAGCCGTCGCGGATGGCGATAACGTATTTCTGCTGTCCGAGCTTGCCCGCCAGTGGGGTAATGGACTGCTCAATGACGCCAATCATAGACTGATATAACGAACTCATGGGTTCACCTTTTAGTGCGCCGCTTCAATCAGCGACAATGCATAGTCCAGTACTTTATCGCCACGCTGCATCCCGTAGTCCATCGGATTGATGGGTTGCACGGGGATGCCGGCGGCAGCGGCCTTTTCTGACAGCGTGTTTAACATATATTTTACTTGCGGTCCGAGAAGCACAACCTGGTATCGCGGAAACTGCATATCAAACTCAGCGACGCCAAACGCATCGATCTCGACCGGTAAATTCCGTTCCTTCGCCTCATCCAGCATTTTCCTCACCAGCAAGCTGGTAGACATCCCTGCGGAGCAACACAACATAATCCTGAACATCGTTGACCATCCTCGAATGTAAAAAGTTATTGCGGAGACGATTGGATAACATATGGAAACCGGTTTCCATTTGAACGCTAAGGAAGTGTGACAATCATCAAAATCTCAGTGATATAAGGTCTTTTTTCTGGATTCAGGTCACGGAAATGGGCGCTTTTCTGATAGCAAGTGAGTCCAAATGGAAAATCGGTTTCCATGAAAAAAAGAAAAGGATATACTTCGAGTGGTTATATTATGAACCGTTGTGGTACTTGGATTTTGCAGGCGAGTTGACGACGCCTGTCAGGGGAGAAAGATGTCTACTATCAACGATGTATCACGTTTAGCTGGGGTGTCGAAAGCCACAGTCTCACGGGTGTTGAGTGGTTCGCGCGGGGTTAAGGAAGCCAGTCGCCTCGCCGTACTGAAAGCGGTTGATGAGCTGAATTATCGGCCCAATGTCATTGCGCAGTCCTTACTCAGCCAGTCGACAGGCTGCATCGGCGTTATTTGCGCCCAGGACAACATCAACCAAACCACCGGTTATCTCTACGCGCTGGAAAAACACCTCAGTCAGAATCAAAAACACCTGCTGTTGCGCTTCGCGAATACCAAAACGGGCGTGATGAATGCGCTGGATGAACTGACCTGCGGCTTGTGCGATGACATCCTGATCATCGGCGCGCGTTTTCCGCTCGATATCACCGATGAAAACGTCATTCTGGTTGACTGCGCAGAGTCCGACACGCCCAACAGCATCCAGTTTGATCATGCTTTTGCTGCTGAAACAGCCTGTAACTTCCTGATAAGCCAGGGCAGACGGCAAATCGCGCTGATTCACCCGGATGCGCGTGGCTCCACTGACCAGGTGCTGCTCGGTTACAAACACGCGCTGGAGAACAATTTCCTGCCGTTCAACCGCAATCTGGTTTTTATGGATGACACCTCCTCGTCCGTGGCGCTTCAGGTGCTGCTCAACAATGCGACTACCCTCAATTTTAACGCGTTGCTGGTGGCCGACGAACAAGAAGCCCAGCGCGTTATCCCGCAGTTGCAGGCGTTTAATAAATCCGTGCCGGGCGACATCATGGTCTTTAGCCTCGCCGGTTCACTGCATCTGCCGGGCATTCCGAAAATTCCGGCCATTGAGTACTCAATGGATGCCATGGCGGCACGCATTGTGGCGTGGCTCAATGAAAAAACCAAAAGCGTGCTCGGTTCCTGCGTGGTGCGCGGGGATTTAATTATTCCCGAGATGGTGAAACGCTAGCCCTCTCTGTTAAAGGGGGCGTTGCTGCCCCCGTTTCTGCTTTATCCTTCCTGTCTCAACCTCACTCTTTCCTCGTTGTATCAATAACGTTTTTTTTCACTGAAACAAGGTGTCAGAAAATATCTATCAAATGCATGGAAGAACCTTAAGATCTTTCTTTTTGTGAATTTTCAATAATCCAATCAAGATCTCAAAACACTGTTTCAATTTATGTCAAATTGTGTTTCGTTGGTTTGGCTTGAGATTTGTCTTCTCGCCTGTCAAATGATGTCATGCCACTGAAGGTGTTTTACTTAAATAGAAAAAGGAGTGTGCCTATAACATTTACTCTTTGATTTTATTAAACATCTAACACCCTTGATGCGATGGTTATCCTATCGCCGGGAATGCTATTATTCTTTTTTCACTAAATACAAATGTTTCGACTTCTGAAGCAGGGATCATTCTGTCTTATATAAATATTAGGTTTTCACTGCTTCGAAAATAAAAGATTAAGCAATACAGAAGTTGCAGAGGACTGCAAACAAACTCGTACTCTACATAAGAGGGATGCTTTATGCTTCGCACATTGATTTTACTTTCAATACCTTTGGTTAGCCTTACCGCTCACGCTGTAACTTTCGATTACCGTCATGAAATGACAGACAATGCCGGTAATTCTCATAAAGACAGATTGCTCATGTCCCATCGATTTGCTAATGGTTTCGGGTTATCCCTGGAAGGCAAATGGAAAGGCGGTCAGGACAAAGACAAGATTTATCACGAAACGGTCAGCAATGGGACCGAAGTGGTTGCAAGCTATGTCTATAAATTTAACTCCGACTTCCAGATAGAGCCGGGTTTTTCTCTGGATTCGGGTTCGTCATTTAATAATTATCGCCCCTATTTGCGTGGTAAGTACAACCTCACCAGTGATGTTGCGGCTTCCTTGCGTTATCGCCCTTATTACAAGCGGCTGACCAACAATATTGGTAGCTACAAAGATACCAGTGAAACAGGTTACAACCTTACCACGGTGCTCTCCTGGAAATTTCTTAAGGATTACCAGCTGGAGTACGAATTTGACTATAAGAAATCAACGTCAGCAGGTGTCATCCTGTCAGATAATGAAGATTATGAATGGACGCACGATGTCAAATTATCCTGGAACTTCGATAAGAACTGGGCACCCTATGCTGCAATTGGTAACGTTCCAGGCAGTAAAACAACAGACGAAAGGCAGACGCGTTACCGCGTTGGGCTGAAATATTCGTTCTAACTGTTGAGCCTTACACTGTAGATAGGGGTTGTAAAAACCCTTATCTATCAGTGTCATGAGTGCGTTTCTTTAATGGATACGAACAGGTTTTGGGCCTAAAAAAATAAAATGAAACGCTGTTTCGACTTCGATCACACTTCTGAGATTTATAGAATGACGTAGCGCTAAATTTCAATACACTGAATCAAAACCTGAGAGAAATACGTTTTCATTAATGAGTTTATATGGCAACGCATAGGATAAAAATGCGTTCGATATTTGGCGTTGATAGGGAATTATTATGCCCCGCAGCAGATGTATTTTCTCATATGCAGAGCCCGTTCAGGCCTGTAGTACCACATTAACATTATTCTATCCGTACTTATTGTTAGAGGGTCTGTATGAATGAAAATAAGCTTCTGGGGCTGGCCTGGATATCGCCTTATATCATTGGGTTGATAATCTTTACTGCCTTCCCGTTTGTTTCATCCTTCTTCCTCAGTTTTACTGAGTATGATTTGATGAGTCCTCCCGTATTTAATGGGATTGAAAACTATCGCTACATGTTTACAGAAGATACTCTCTTCTGGAAATCTATGGGCGTCACTTTTGCTTATGTATTTCTGACAATACCGTTAAAGCTTGCCTTTGCTTTAGGTATTGCGTTTGTTTTGAATTTTAAATTACGCGGAATAGGTTTTTTCCGTACGGCTTATTATATTCCGTCCATTCTCGGCAGCTCTGTTGCTATTGCCGTCCTGTGGCGCGCACTTTTTGCCATTGATGGTCTGCTGAATAGCTTTATCGGCGTATTTGGTCTTGACCCGGTGAACTGGCTGGGTGAGCCGTCGCTGGCGCTGATGTCCGTGACGCTGCTGCGCGTCTGGCAGTTTGGGTCGGCCATGGTCATCTTCCTGGCGGCGCTGCAAAACGTGCCTCAGTCGCAATACGAAGCGGCGATGATCGACGGTGCTTCAAAATGGCAGATGTTCATGAAAGTGACCGTGCCTTTGATTACCCCGGTGATTTTCTTCAACTTCATTATGCAAACCACGCAGGCGTTCCAGGAATTTACCGGGCCGTATGTCATTACCGGCGGTGGGCCAACCTATTCCACATACCTGTTCTCGCTCTACATCTACGACACCGCATTCAAATATTTCGATATGGGCTACGGCGCTGCGCTGGCCTGGATCTTATTCCTGGTCGTTGCGGTCTTTGCCGCCATCGCCTTCAAGTCATCGAAATACTGGGTGTTCTATTCCGCCGATAAGGGAGGCAAAAATGGCTGATATTCAACAACTCTCCACGGCGAGAAGCATTGCAGAGCAGGAAGTGGCGCGCACGCTGCGCAAAGAGAAGATTAACGCCAGCATTCGCTACGTCGTTTTGCTGTTCGTCGGTTTGCTGATGCTCTACCCGCTGGTGTGGATGTTCTCGGCGTCGTTCAAACCGAATCATGAAATCTTCACCACCCTGAGCCTGTGGCCTGCGAATGCCACCTGGGACGGCTTTATTAACGGCTGGAAAACCGGCACCGAGTACAACTTTGGCCATTACATGCTGAACACGTTCAAGTATGTGATCCCGAAAGTTATCCTGACCATTATCTCGTCCACCATCGTGGCGTACGGCTTTGCCCGCTTTGAGATCCCGTGGAAGAACTTTTGGTTCGCGACACTCATCGCCACCATGCTGCTGCCGAGCACCGTGCTGCTGATCCCGCAGTACCTCATGTTCCGCGAAATGGGCATGCTCAACAGCTACATGCCGCTCTACCTGCCGCTGGCTTTTGCCACGCAAGGGTTCTTCGTTTTCATGCTGATCCAGTTCCTGCGCGGTGTGCCGCGTGACATGGAAGAGGCAGCGCAAATCGACGGCTGCAACTCCTTCCAGGTGCTGTGGTACGTGGTGGTGCCCATCCTGAAACCGGCCATTATCTCGGTCGCGCTGTTCCAGTTTATGTGGTCGATGAACGACTTTATCGGCCCGCTGATTTATGTCTACAGCGTGGATAAGTACCCCATCGCACTGGCGTTGAAAATGTCCATTGATGTCACCGAAGGTGCGCCGTGGAACGAAATTCTGGCAATGGCGAGCATCTCCATTCTGCCATCCATCATTGTGTTCTTCCTGGCGCAGCGCTACTTCGTGCAGGGCGTGACCAGCAGCGGAATTAAAGGCTAAGAGGGAAATATCATGGCTGAAGTTATCTTCAACAAACTGGAAAAAGTCTATTCCAACGGTTTCAAAGCGGTACATGGTATCGACCTTAAAATTGCCGAAGGTGAGTTTATGGTGATTGTCGGCCCGTCCGGCTGCGCCAAATCCACCACGCTGCGTATGCTGGCCGGGCTTGAAACCATCAGCGGTGGTGAAGTGCGCATCGGTGAGAAAATCGTCAACAACCTGGCGCCGAAAGCGCGCGGGATTGCGATGGTGTTCCAGAACTACGCGCTTTACCCGCACATGACCGTGCGTGAGAACCTGGCCTTTGGCCTGAAGCTGAGCAAGTTGCCAAAAGATCAGATTGAATCTCAGGTAAACGAAGCGGCAAAAATCCTTGAGCTGGAAGAGCTGCTCGACCGCCTGCCGCGCCAGCTTTCCGGTGGCCAGGCCCAGCGCGTGGCGGTGGGGCGTGCCATCGTCAAAAAACCGGACGTGTTCCTGTTCGACGAACCGCTCTCCAACCTCGACGCCAAACTGCGCGCCTCCATGCGTATCCGTATTTCCGACCTGCACAAGCAGCTTAAGAAATCGGGCAAACCGGCGACCACCGTTTATGTCACCCACGATCAGACCGAAGCCATGACCATGGGTGACCGCATCTGCGTGATGAAACTCGGTCACATCATGCAGGTCGATACCCCGGATAACCTCTATCACAAGCCGAAAAACATGTTTGTGGCCGGGTTTATCGGTGCGCCAGAGATGAACATTCGCGCCAGCAAACTGGTGAATGAAAACGGTCGCCTGGCCCTGACCATTGGCAGCGAAACCATGCCGTTGAGTGAGGCGTTACACGACAAGCTCGCTGCTCATCAGAGCGATGACGTGTTCTACGGTATTCGCCCGGAATTTGTTTCGCTGTCCGACGAGCCGTTTGTTGAGGGCGGGTGCCGGGGTGAAATGGTCCGCGTGGAAAACATGGGCCATGAATTCTTTGTCTATCTGAAGGTGGCGGATTATGAACTGACGGCCCGCATCCCTTCCGATGAGGCTAAGCCACTGATTGAAAAAGGTCTTCATCGACTGGTGTATTTCAAATTCGACATGAACAAGTGTCATGTTTTCGATGCAAAAACGGAACAGAACATCTCTCTGAATGGAGTTCAATAATGAAAAAAGTGCTTTTAAGCGCCGCAGTCTCCGCTACCCTGGGCCTCACCGCGCTGCCATCCCTGGCGCAAGATGTTGATTTACGTATGTCCTGGTGGGGCGGCAACGGCCGTCACCAGGTCACACTGAAAGCGTTAGAAGAGTTTCACAAAGCGAATCCGGATATCACCGTGAAAGCGGAATACACCGGCTGGGACGGGCACTTATCCCGTCTGACGACCCAGATTGCGGGCGGCACTGAGCCGGACGTGATGCAAACCAACTGGAACTGGCTGCCTATTTTCTCGAAAAATGGCGATGGCTTTTACGATCTGAACAAAATGAAGGACGTGATCGACTTAAGCCAGTTTGACCCGAAAGAGCTACAGTCCACCACGGTTGACGGCAAGCTCAACGGCATTCCTATCTCCGTGACCGCGCGCGTCTTCTACTTCAACGATGAAACCTGGAAGAAAGCGGGCGTGGCGTACCCGAATACCTGGGATGAGCTGATGGCGGCGGGGAAAACCTTCGAAAGCAAGCTGGGTAAAGAGTACTACCCGGTGGTGCTGGAACATCAGGACACGCTGGCGCTGCTGAATTCGTACATGATTCAGAAGTACAACATCCCGGCGGTGGATGAGAAGGCGAAGAAATTCTCCTACAGCAAAGAGCAGTGGGTGGAGTTTTTCCAGACCTACAAAAAGCTGGTCGACAGCCACGTGATGCCCGACACCAAATACTATGCTTCCTTCGGCAAGAGCAACATGTATGAGATGAAGCCGTGGATTCAGGGAGAGTGGGGCGGCACCTATATGTGGAACTCCACCATTACCAAATACTCCGACAACCTCAAGCCACCGGCGAAACTTGAGTTAGGCAAGTACCCGATGCTGCCGGGTGCTACCGATGCGGGTCTGTTTTTCAAACCTGCACAAATGCTTTCTATCGGAAAATCGACGAAAAACCCGCAAGCGGCGGCGAAAGTGATTAATTTCCTGCTGAACAGCAAAGAGGGTGTTGAAACGCTGGGGCTGGAGCGCGGCGTACCGTTGAGCAAAGCGGCGGTGGAAATCCTGACCCAGAACGGCACCATCAAAGAGGCTGACCCTTCAGTGGCGGGCCTGCGTCTGGCGCAGTCTCTGCCAGCGAAACTCTCAGTTTCACCGTACTTTGATGACCCGCAAATCGTGGCCCAGTTTGGTACCGCCCTGCAGTACATCGATTACGGACAAAAAAGCGTTGAAGAAACGGCAATGGATTTCCAGCGCCAGGCTGAACGCATCCTGAAGCGCGCGATGCGCTAACTCACTGTTTGTTTATTAAAAAAGGCTTCCCCGACGAGCGGGGGAGCCTTTTCTCTCCCTCATTGCATCCGTCTGAATGTGTCACAACAAGGAGTACAAAATGGCTAAAGGTATGCGGGTAGAACTTAACTATGATGTCAGTCGCGATCCCGATACCGGTGCAGAAGTCACCCGCTTAACCCCGCCGGACGTGCTTTGCCATCGGAACTATTTCTATCAAAAATGTTTTACCTCTCAGGGCGATAAGCTGCTGTTTGCCGGGGAATTTGATGGTCACTGGAACTACTACCTGCTGGATATCGCCAAAGCCGAAGCCATCCAGCTCACCGAAGGTCCGGGGGATAATACTTTCGGCGGTTTCCTCTCTGCGGATGACAAATCGCTGTTTTATGTGAAAAACGACCGCTCGCTGTTGCAGGTGGATCTGGCGACCCAGGATGAGCGCGAAATTTATCGCGTACCGGACGACCAGGTCGGTTACGGCACCTGGGTGGCCAACAGTGATTGCACAAGCCTTGTGGGCATCGAAATTGCCAAAGCGGACTGGACACCGCTCAACGACTGGAAGATTTTCCGCGAATTCTTCTACAAGCGCCCGCACTGCCGTTTGCTGCGCATCGATTTGCAGACCGGTGAAAGCCGGATTATTCACCAGGAAAAATTGTGGCTCGGCCACCCGATTTACCGGCCTTTTGATGACAACACCGTCGCGTTTTGCCACGAAGGCCCGCACGACCTGGTGGATGCCCGAATGTGGCTGGTCGACGAAGATGGCCGCAATATGCGTAAAGTGAAAACCCACGCCGAAGGGGAAAGCTGCACCCATGAATTCTGGGTACCGGATGGTTCCGCGCTTATCTATGTCTCTTACCTGAAAGGGCAAAAAGGGCGTTCGATTTGCCGGTTTGACCCGCAAACCGGGGTCAATGAAGAGGTGATGCCGATGCCAGCCTGTTCACACCTGATGAGTAATTTCGATGGCTCGCTGCTGGTGGGTGATGGCTCAGGTACGCCGGAAGATGTCAAAGATACCGACGGCTACACCATCGAAAACGACCCGTATTTGTATGGCTTTGACGTGGCGAAGAAAGAGACATTCCGCATTGCCCGCCACGATACCTCGTGGGCAACCATTGCCAACAGCCGCCAGGTGACGCACCCGCACCCCTCTTTCACACCGGATAACAAAGCCGTGCTGTTCAGTTCAGATAAAGACGGGAAACCTGCGCTGTATCTGGCGAAACTGCCAACGGTATAAGCTGCTCGGACGCTTAGGGTCGAGGGCTCCCCACAACGAAATGCGAGCACGGACGGCTCCCTCTCCTCTTTGGGGAGAGGGCTGGGGTGAGGGGGAATATGTGGCTCTGATGGTCATTCCGTTCACCTTATGTTCCTTGCTTCTCTGTCGCGCCAGAACCCGTGAACGTGCCAGGGTGGCTCGCCGCCACCACCCTGGCGACCCGGGCTCCCGGCAAGAAAATCGCCGCTGACGCGGTCCACTCAGCGTATACCTCCAGGCTTATCGGGGACGGGCGGATGAAACGTCCCTGTAAAGCCGCCCTCGCCGCGCATCCATGCGCGTCGCCCCGGCCTTGCGGATACGCTTCGTCGATTTTCAGCCGGACCCAGTCATCGCGGTGACTGTGTTGTTCTCACTGCGCAGTGTTATCGCTGCAAAACGTAAGATTACTGTCCGTGCCCATCAAATAAACGTAAACACATCCTCACGTGGCAAACGAGACTTCGGCAGCGCGGCGTTAAAGTCCTTCTCGCTGCGATACCCCAGCGACACCAGCACCACGCTGGTCAGCCCTTTTTCACGCAGGCCGAGGGAGAGATCCAGTTCACGCTGATCAAACCCTTCCATTGGCGTCGCGTCAATACCGAGCATCGCCGCACCCAGCAGCAGGCCGCCGAGGGCCAGATAAACCTGTTTTTCCATCCACTGCGGCACGTCGCGGGACTCATAGCGGTGCATATCCACATAGGAGCGGCGGCTCTTGTCCTGACCGGCCTGCGCGCCGTCGGCCACGAAACGTCCCTGGCTATTCTCCTGGGCGAGTACGTTTTGCAGGTGCTGTTCGGTGATGTCGGTGCGCATGCACAGGGCAATCACGTGGGAGGCATTCAGTACTTTGGGTTCGTTGTAAACGAAGGCGCCGGTAGTGGATTTGGCGATGGCTTCGCGACCTTCCGGGGTGGAGGCCACGACGAAGTGCCACGGCTGGGAGTTCACGGAAGACGGGCTGTTGTGCAGCACGTTCAGCAGGGTATCAATCAGGTCCTGAGGGAGTGTCTTACCGGGTTCAAAAGCCTTCACGGTATGACGGGCAACCACCGCATCATCTAAGGTCATCATGTCTCTCCTGGCGCAAAAAATGAAAGTAAGGGGCGTGTCGCCCCGTCTGGTGGGTCGAGAATAAACGCAAATGAAGGTGAGATAAATCGCCCTAATCGAGCAGCACTTTCACATTTGCAGTGAAAATACTCCTCGTTTCCCCTGTGCTCAGCGGATTTTTTCTGGCACAAAGAGGGCTACTCGTCCTTCGGCCTGGGAGCCACCATGATCCGCCTCGAAGATGTCACGTTGTTTGTTCGTTCTGCGGCGCTGGGCAGTTTTTCCAATGCGGCGCGGGAAGCGGGTTTGCTGCCGGGCCAGGTCAGTGCCGCCGTGCACCGGCTGGAGCGTGATCTTGATAAGCGTCTGTTTGTACGCTCCACCCGCAGCCTGCGCCTGACGTCGGAAGGGGAAAAGTACCTGCCCTTTGCCCAGGAGATGCTGGCGGTGGTGCAGGCGGGGGCGGAGAGTCTGCACAGCAGTGAGGATGACATCCAGGGCGAGCTGCGTGTCGCAGTGCCGTCGGACATTGGCCGCAACGTCCTGCTGCCGCTCATTACCCGCTTTTGCGAGCAGCATCCGAAAGTATCGCTGCGCCTCTCGCTCTCAGACCAAATCAGCGATGTATTTCGCGACCCGGTGGACATTGCTATTCGCTACGGCGTGCTCGATAACAGCAGCTACGTGGCGCTGCCGCTGGCGGAGGATAACCGCCGGGTGCTGGCCGCCTCACCGGCTTATCTGGCAACACACGGCAGGCCGCAGACTCTCGACGATATCGTTAACCACCACTGCCTGCTGTTCACCATGAACAGCCACGTCTATGACAAATGGAGCTTTCCCCAGGACGGCATGCGCCGCCAGCTGATCGTCAAAAGCCGGATGCTGTGCGACGATGCGGACGTCGCCCGCCGCTGGGCCATCGACGGCATGGGCATTGTCTACAAATCCTGGATTGATATCAGTGAAGACGTTCAGGAAGGAAGACTCGAAGTACTGTTACCGCAGCACCCCGGCGAAGCGGCACCGCTGAACCTGATTTGCCCGCACCGTAAGCAGTTCTCCCCGGCGATTCGTCAGCTGCACGGCACCTTGCGTGAACATCTGCGTGCCATCACCGCGCAACTCAGCACGCTGGCTGTCTTTCGTTCATAGCCCCTGTGCATCTAAGGATGCGCAAAATTGAGCATTCTAAAAGTCACATTTTGCCAACCCGCAACAGGACGATAAGCGACTATTGTGTAGGGCACACAAAAAATCAGGGTTCCGGTTCAGTGATGAACCGTTCATTGTCGCCCGGACTGAACAGGCAAGGAGCGCACACGTCAGTCTGTCATCTGAAAGGTAGTTGCACATGACTTTACGTACATTAGGCACCACGGGTTTACAGATCCCCGCGCTGGTTTTTGGCGGTAACGTATTTGGCTGGACCGTAGATGAGAAGCAGAGTTTCAGTTTGCTGGACGCGCTGCTGGAAAGAGGCTTAACCGCCATCGACACCGCTGACGTTTACTCATCATGGGCGCCGGGCAACAAAGGCGGCGAATCCGAGACCATTATCGGTAAATGGCTGGCGGCTCATCCGGGCGCGCGCGACAAGGTCACACTGTTTACCAAAGTGGGTTCGGATTTGGGGGAACCGGGTAAAAAAGGGCTCTCCGGCCGCTGGATTGCGCAGGCGGTAGAAGACTCTCTGCGCCGTCTGCAAACCGACCATATCGACCTCTACTTCTCCCACTGGCCGGATAACGACACCCCGTACGAAGAAACCCTGGCGGCCTATGAAAAGCTGCTGAAAGCCGGGAAAATCCGCGCCGTCGGTGCCTCGAATCTCAACGCCGAACAGCTTCAGGCCTCCCTGAAGGCAGCGGATGAAAAATCGCTGCCGCGCTACCAGGTGCTGCAACCGGAATACAACCTGTACGACCGCGAAAGCTTCGAAGGGGCATTGCAGGATTTGACCGTGCGGGAAAACATTGGCGTGGTGACCTACTACAGCCTGGCCTCCGGGTTCCTCTCCGGTAAATACCGCAGCGAGAAAGATTTAAGCCAGAGCCAGCGCGGGCAGGGCATCGGTAAGTACCTCAATGACAAGGGGTTCCGCATCCTGGCGGCACTGGATGAGGTGGCGGGTGCGCATAACGTGAAACCGGCAGAAGTGGCGCTGGCGTGGCTGATTGCCCAGTCAGGCGTGACCGCACCGATTGCCAGTGCGACTAAAATCCCGCAGGTGGACAGCTTCGTCACCGCCCTTTCCCTGACGCTCTCCGCCGAGGAAATTGCGGCACTGAACCACGCGGGCAAGTAAACCAAAAACGCACCTGGTGTAATGCCAGGTGCGGTTGACGGCTTATTTACGGTATTGCTCGTCTGACACCTGCTCAAGCCAGGTCACCGGGCTGCCGTTTTGCGACTCCGCAATGGCGATATGGGTCATGGCGTTATCCGGCGTTGCGCCGTGCCAGTGCTTCACGTCTTCCGGTATCCAGACGATATCGCCTTGATTCATCTCCTGAATCTCTTCGCCTTCACACTGAATCCAGCCTTTGCCGTGGGTGATAATTAACGTCTGCCCGAGCGGATGCGTGTGCCACGCCGTGCGGGCACCGGGCTCAAAGGTGACGGTTGCACCGCCCACACGGGCAGGGGCTTGTGCGCTGAACGGGGAGTCAATACGCACACGGCCCGTGAAGTAATCTTTTGGGCCAGCGGCTGAGGGCACGGACGCACTACGGGTAATCTTCATCTCTTTCTCCAGAACGCAAAAGGTTGTCGCATTAAGCTTACGCAGCATGGGAAGAAGGGGTTAGTGGGTAAAATCAAAAAGGACCTATGAGGCAAATTCATCAATGGCTCAGGTATACTTTTCTTATCTTCCCCTTCGCGTCGGAACTGACCGTGCTGAAAGAAAATTTTAATGACCTTATTGCGTTTCTGGTCGTTGCCCAGGAGCGTAGCTTTACCCGTGCTGCCGCCAAACTGGGCGTGTCGCAATCGGCGCTTAGCCATTCGATGCGCGGGCTGGAAGAGCGAATGGGCATCCGCTTACTGACGCGCACGACGCGCAGCGTGTCGCCCACCGAAGCAGGAGAGACCCTGCTTGAGCGCATCGGGCCGCATTTTGCCGACATCGAAACCGAACTCAACATGCTCAAAGGCATGCGCGATGTTCCTGCCGGGAACATCCGCATCACGGCGGGCGAGCATGCGGTGGATTCGGTACTGTGGCCGGTGCTTAAGGATTTTCTCGCCCGCTGGCCGGATATCAACGTCGAAGTGACCGTCGATAACGCGCTGGCAGACATCGTGACCCAGCGTTTTGACGCCGGGATCCGGCTGGGGGAATCGGTGGCAAAAGACATGATAGCGATCCCCGTCAGCCCACCGATGCGCATGGCGATTATTGGCTCGCCGGACTATTTTCGCCGCAACCCGCCGCCGAAAACCCCGGCAGACTTGCAGCATCACCGCTGTGTGAATATGCGGATGGCGACGCTGGGGGGCCTGCTGCCGTGGGAGTTCTCAAAAGACGGCAAAGAGTTGAAAGTGCGTGTGGAAGGGCAGCTCACCATCAATGCGCTGCGCCACCGCATTGAAGCGGCGGTGTCCGGCGTGGGGCTGGTTTATCTGCCGGAAGATGCCGTTGCCGCAGAGATCGAACGTGGCGAGGTGGTGCGGGTACTGGACGCCTGGTGCGAGCCTTTCCCCGGTTATTACCTCTACTACCCCAGCCGACGGCAGCATACCGCCGCCTTTTCACTGTTTGTGGAGGCGATGCGCCTTAAAGACGACGCGGCAAAACGATAATCGCCGCGCTGGCGAGGGTAAAGAGCGCCATGATCCACGCCATCGTCCAGGGCGTGCCGTCACTGAATAGCGCCAGCAGCAGAGACGAAACAATGCCGCTGCCGTACTGCAACGAGCCAATCAGCGCTGAAGCAGACCCTACGATGTTGGGCACTTCGTCCAGTGCGGCGGCGGTGGACGTGGCGGCGATAATGCCGTTCATCGAAAAGTAGACGAACACGCAGGCGACCACGGCAGCAATACCGCCCGCGTGCAGTTTCACCGCCACCGCCAGCAATACCACGGCCACGGCGGCCACGCTAACGGCTGCCTTCAGTAACGTATCAAGCGGGTAGCGCTGCACCAGCCTGCGGTTCACCATGCTCATGCCCATCACCCCGACAATATTCACCGCGAACAGCCAGCCGTAATACTGCGGGTCGATGCCGTAGAAGCTGATGTAGACCCGTGGTGAGCCGGTGATAAACGCGTAGGCCGCGACGTAAAAAAAGGTCAGGCTCAGGGTATAACGCATGAACAGGCGGTTTTTCAGTAGCGAACGGTAGTTGCGAAAGGCCCCGCGCAGCGAAGCCGGGGTGCGTTTTTCCACTGGTAATGTTTCCGGTAGCAGCCACAGCGACAAAAACATCAGCACGCCAATCACCGCCAGCAGCCAAAAGATGGCGTGCCACGAGGTGAAACGGATGATTTGCCCGCCCATCAGCGGGCCTGCGATAGGGGCAATCGCCATGACGATGATCAGCGTGGAAAGCATCTGGGCGGCGCGGGTGCGGCTAAAGAGGTCGCGGATCATTGCGCGTGCCAGCATCGGCCCGGTGCAGGCCCCCATCGCCTGGAAGACGCGCCAGAAGACGATTTCGTTGATAGAGGTAGAATACGCGCAGCCCAGCGAGCCAATCACAAACAGCACCATGCCGATAAACAACGGCAGCCGACGGCCGAGATGATCGCTGATCGGGCCCCACACCAGTTGGGCAACAGCAAATCCTATCAGAAAGCCGGTGACGGTAAGCTCAACGTCACCCTGCAACTCGACGGCCATCACCGGCATGGCGGGTAGATAGATATCCGTCGACAGCGAGGTGAACGCCATCAACGCGCTAAGGATCGCGACGAACAGCGGCCCGTTTGTGGATGTAGTCATAAGATCTCGATTAATAACAGCAGGATGCACCGGCAGAGGACGAACGCGCCGGGGCGTAATAGCGGCTATTTTAATCGGATTCGGTGCGGTGATAATCCTGCGAAATCATAATGTGGTTATGAGGTGAGTTCATGAATAGCCCCTCACCCTAACCCTCTCCCCAAAGGGGCGAGGGGACAGTTTAGTGCGGGCTGGGGCTATGGTTTTCTCCCTCTCCCCTATGGGGTGAGGGGCCATCCCGGCACAATCACAACCCCTTTAACGCCGCAAACGACGCGGCCAGATTATCAATCAGCGCTCTCACTGCAGGCGGCAGGCCCTTACGGGTGGTAAATACCAGATGCACAATCCCCGGCACGCTGCGCCACTGCGGGAAAAGTTGCACCAGTTCCCCGCTTGCTAACGCTCGGTGACAGAAATGTTCCGGCAAAAACGCCACGCCCAACCCCTCTCTGGCTGCCGTTCGCACGGCAGAAAAATCACTGCAGCTCATCACCGGCGTATGACGCAGCATCAGGCTTTGCTTTTCGCGGTTTTCCAGCGGCCACTCGACTTCCACATCGCCATCGTTGGTGCTGAGCGTCGGTAACGTATTCAGAGCAGCAATATCACTCCCGGCACGTGCCGCCAGCGCCGGGCTGGCAACCATGATCCGGTGCGAGATACCGAGTGTGCGCATAATTAACTCCGCATCGCTGTTCAGTTGCGTGCGTACGCGCAGGGCGACATCAATGCGCTCGTCAATCAAATCAACGGCCCTGTCGACGGCAATAATTTGCAGCCGCACCTTCGGGTAGCGGTGCATATAGGCCATAAGGGTGTCGGACACCACCTCCACCATGCCGGTCGGGCAACTAAAACGCACCAGCCCGTGCGGCTCCGCATGGGCATTGACGATCAGCGCTTCGGCCTGCTCCGCTTCCTGCAACATCGCCCGGCAGCGCTGGTAAAAAGCGTCGCCCACTTCGGTGACGCGAAAGCGGCGGCTGGTGCGCTCAATCAGCCGCACGCCCAGCCGTGACTCCAGCTCCGCCACCCGGCGGCTCAGCTTGGACTTTGGTTCATGCAACGCTCTGCCCGCAGCGGCAAAGCCGCCGTGGCGCACCACTTCTGCGAAGTAGCGGTAATCATTCAGGTCAGTACGCATTGTGTTCTCATCGTTCCTTTAATAGAACGATAGGTAGCATATTTGCTGTCTTTTTGCACCATCGTTCCACTGGTATCTTCATCATCACTAACCCAACGGAATAAACCGGAGCTTAAGATGAACAGATACAGCAACAAAGTGGTCGTGGTAACAGGTGGCACCAGCGGTATTGGCCTGGCAACAGCAAAAGCATTCGTCGCTGAAGGCGCGCAGGTTTACATCACCGGACGCCGCCAGGACGCGCTCGATAAAGCCGTGCAGGAGATTGGCGGCAGCGTCGTCGGTGTGCGGGGTGATATGGGCAAACTGGGCGATATCGACCATCTTTACGATGTGATTCAGCAGCAGCACGGGCAGATTGACGTGCTGGTGGCAAACGCCGGCGGCGGTGATTTTGCTGCACTCGGTGAAATTACCGAGCAGCATTACGAGCAGACCTTTAATACCAACGTGAAAGGCGTGCTTTTCACGGTGCAAAAAGCCCTGCCGCTGCTCAAAGATGGCGCCTCCATCGTGATGACCGCCTCCACCACCAGTGTGAAAGGCACGGCAGGTTTCAGCGTGTACTCGGCGACGAAAGCGGCGGTACGTAACTTTGCCCGCAGCTGGATTCTGGATCTCAAACCGCGCCGTATCCGCGTTAACGCCGTGAGCCCAGGACTCACCGACACCGCTGGCCTGAACGAGCTTTTCGGCGGCGGCGAGCAGGCAGAAGGCACCAAATCCTGGCTCTCAGAGCAGGTACCGTCAGGACGCATTGGTCAACCGTCTGAAGTGGCCAGCGCCGTGCTGTTCCTCGCCTCCGATGACGCAAGCTACATCAACGGCATCGAGCTGTTCGTTGACGGCGGCCTGGCGCAGATTTAATGCAGAGGGTGCCCCGTGTTTCAGTATGAGATGCGGGGCAGCTCGTGTTAGGTTGGTGAATAATTTAAGCTGGGTTTGGATCACATCTAATCAAGGAAGAGAAATGTGCAATCAAAGGTTATATAAATGTATTTATAAGCCCTCTAAATCGTTACTTGAAAAGGGATTTTTAATCCGGGTAAGACTTGTCGTACCCAAACAAAAGTATTGGCGAAGTTGGTTCGATAGTGAGGCCGTTAGCGAAGATTTTATGAATGTGCGTGAACAAGATGTGTGACCTGCATTGGTTTAAAAAAAGCACGAGCATGCCCTATAGGGGATTGTGTTGGCTTCTTTTGTGCAGAATTTATTGGCTTTTATAAAATCCCAAACAACCCCTTATACCCCAACTGCATAAGCATTCCTGGTATATCTCATACGCTGCAAATTACCCCGTGGTAGACTCGCCTTCATCAGTAAAAATTATCCTGTTTAATTTATAACAACTGAAAGTAATAATTTTCAGGGAAGGTGAAGTGTGCCTGATTGGTTATCTTTAGCGCTCGATTCATTCTGGCCGATGTTGTATGCCGGGCTGACATTTACGATCCCATTAACGCTTATTACTTTCGTCCTTGGATTAATTCTCGGGTTTATTGTTGCGCTTATTCGATTATATGGACCAACGCCGCTTAAAAACCTGGTGCGCTTTTATGTCTGGATTATTCGCGGCACACCGTTACTGGTACAGTTGTTTCTTATTTTCTATGCGCTGCCCAACGCCGGTATTACGCTGGATGCCTTTCCCTCGGCGGTGATTGGTTTTACGTTAAATATTGGTGCGTATACCTCGGAAGTTATCCGCGCCACGCTGCTCTCCGTGCCGAAAGGTCAGTGGGAGGCGGCGCACTCTATCAGCATGAGCTGGAGCCAGTCGCTGCGCCACATTATTCTGCCGCAGGCCGCGCGTGTTGCGGTGCCACCGCTCTCGAACACCTTTATTTCGCTGGTCAAAGACACCTCGCTGGCGTCGGTGATTACCGTGCCGGAAATGCTCCTTGCCGCCCAGCGCATTGCGGCGGTGACCTATCAGCCGTTAATTCTCTATACCGAAGCGGCCATTCTTTATCTGCTCATCAGTTCGGTTTTATCGTATTTACAGTCGCGTCTGGAAACTCGCTTAGAAAGAAATACTGTCGTGAAGGAAAATTATAATGATAACGCTCTCAGGACTTGAAAAAAGCTTCGGCTCGCAGAAAGTCTTACACGATATTTCTCTCAGCCTGGCGGAAGGTAGCGTCACGGCATTAATTGGTCCTTCCGGTAGCGGCAAGAGTACATTATTACGCTGTGTCAATTTGCTGGAAATACCTCAGGCCGGAACGGTAAAAATTGGCCAGGAAGAAATTGCATTTAATGGCGATTTCAAACCAAAGAAAAAAGATATTCGCCGGATTTGCCAGCAGACCGGGATGGTCTTTCAGAATTTCCAGTTATTCCCGCACTTAACGGTGCTGGAAAACATCATGCGCGGGCTGGTGGTGGTGCAGAAATGGCCGATTGCCAAAGCCACTGCACGCGCAGAAGAGTTGCTCACCAAAGTCGGCCTGTTGCACAAGCGTGACGCCTGGCCTGCCATGCTCTCCGGCGGTCAGCAGCAGCGGGTGGCGATTGCCCGTGCGCTGGCACCCTCGCCGAAGGTGTTGCTCTGCGACGAGCCGACGTCGGCGCTCGACCCGGAACTGTCGCTGGAAGTGGTGGCGGTGCTGCGCCAGCTTGCCCAGGAAGGCACCACCATGCTGATGGCGACGCACGACTTAAGACTGGCGGCAAACATCGCCCATCAGGTGGTGTTTCTCGATGCCGGGCAGATTGTGGAGAGCGGCACGTCAAAGGCCCTCTTCACCCAGGCGAAAAAGACGCGCACTCAACTGTTTATTTCCACCCTGACCGACACCCTTCCCGATTCTTGGGAAATTTAAAACAACAACACGGCATTCACTGTTCAAGGAGTTAATGATGAAAGTATTAGTCACTGCGCTACTGGCGACCGCCATTCAACTGAGTGCCTCGCAGGTGGTATTTGCCGCCGACGACCTGGCAAACATCAAGTCTGCCGGGGTGTTTAAAATCGGCACCGAAGGCACCTACCCACCGTTCACCTACCACGATGCGTCTGGCAAGCTGGTCGGGTTTGACGTGGAAATTGGCCAGGAGATTGCCAAACGTGTGGGGGTCAAAGCTGAATTCGTGGAAGGCAAATGGGATGGGCTGGTGGCGGGGCTGGACGCCAAACGCTATGACGCGGTCATAAATCAGGTCTCCATTACGCCTGAGCGTAAGGCGAAATTTGATTTCTCCGAGCCATATATCTCCTCCAAAGCGGTGCTGATCGTCAACAGTAACAACACGGCAATCAAATCCTTTGACGATCTCAAAGGCAAAAAATCCGCCCACACGCTGACCAGCAACTATGCGCAGCTGGCGCGTAAATACGGGGCCGAGGTGGTGGGTACGGATGGATTTGATCAGTCCGTTTCGCTGGTCGCCCAGGGCCGCGCGGACGCTACCATCAACGACAACCTGTCGTTCCTCGACTTTAAAAAGCACAAGCCGGATGCACCGGTGAAAATCGTGGCCTCACAAAATGATGCCGAGCAGGTCGGGGTGCTGATCCGTAAAGATAATGCCGCTCTGCAGCAGGCGATTAATAAGGCGCTCGAAAGCATTAAATCTGACGGGACGTACCAGAAAATCTCCAATACCTATTTTGGTACTGACGTCTCTAAATAATCCCGTCACCCCGCTGCCATGGCGGGGTATCTTTTCGCGGCTAAGGGAGGGCAGACAGAATCTTGCGGAAAAAAAAGGCGACAGCCGTACAGGAGGGTGGAGCTAAGGCTGCCGCCAAAAAGGTACTGCGGTTACTTCGCTTTTTCTTTTATTAGCATTGCAAGGATCAGGAACACGACGACGAAGGCGATGATGAAGTTAAAGCCAGTGGCAATGCCATAGCTGTCGGATATCTGACCAATCAACGAACCTGCCAGTGCGCCACCAAAACCGGAGGCGACATAAATCAATCCCATCACCGAACCACTTTTGCTGGTCAGGCGAGTGGCAATGGCCGCCGCCGTTGGAAACAGTACCGACATGGCAAAGCCAAACAGCATAAACAGATAGACGAATTCCACGACCAGCATACGGCTGGCGATGATGGAGGCCAGGGACAGAATCGAGAACCAAATCAGCGTCCTGCGCTCCCCCAGTTTCAACGTGATAAAGCCGCCGACCACGCGTCCGATGGTAAACAGGCCTGCAAAAGAGGAGATAACGTAGGCGGCTTTTGCTGCTTTGCCAGCGGCGTCCAGACCTGTGATATCAAGCGCGGCATAGAAAATGGGGAAAAAGTTAAGGAATGCGGCTTCGGCGGCAACGTAGAACAACAAGAAAACGATCACGATCATGACGTCTTTTTGCACCAGCAGTTGCACAAAGTCGCTGACTTTCATGGTGGACTGGGCGTTGTTCTCTAATTTCAGCGTGCTCAGGACCAGAACCAGTACGACAACGATGACAGCAATCCCAACATAGAAACTGCGCCAGGACACACTGTTTGCAAACAACTGATTTAATATCAGCGGGGTAACGATCATCCCAACCCCGAACATGGCATTGGAGATGTTGAACATCATCCCGGCTTTTTCTTTATAGAATGTTGGAATCACGGTCACGATAGAGACCATCATCGAGCCAATGCCTAGCCCGATAACCAAATAGAAGCCAAAGAACAGCACGACAGTGTAGGCCAGGCTGGTTCCCATCAGCCCGGCAATCATCAGTAATGAGCCGAGTAGCATCATCACTTTCAGACCTTTTTTATCGGTCAGGTAACCTGTCAACAAACTGGAAATCAGAAAGCCAATCTGGAACAACGTAATCAGCGTCCCCACCTGGCTGATGTTGAGATCGATGCTGTGCTGAACCTGTTCAAGGATCAGCCCCTTGGTGTTTTGAATTCCACCGAGTAAAAACATGGTCATAAACAAGAGGAAAAAGACTTTCCATTTTTGTACGTTACTCATGATTCAGCTCCTTTGCTTTTTTCTTCCTCGCCGATAGCGTCAAACAGCGGCTGATCGGCCCATCCATAGCAGTAATAAAGTAGGTCATCACAGGCGCTGGCTTTTGCCGCGCGAACGGCCTCAATCAGTTGATCGGGTGGCAGGTTCCACATCTGAATGCCGCTGAAAATAAAGGTGCCAGGCTGCGAAAGCTGGCGCACCCGGTCGTTCTGCTCTTTGACAAAGCGAATGGGAAAACCGGACGCTTTAAAGGCGGCGTAGGTCAGATCGTAGGGCAGGCGAAACAGTTTTTTGAAGGCGCTGAATGCCTGCTCCTGGGACGCATCGTCTTTGGCAAAGAAGTCGACCAGCCCTTGTACGTCCGCGCCACCGCCCAGCTTGTGGTAAGGAAAATGCTTCAGCGTGCCGGCATGGCGCGTTAATGCGTGGTAGTCCTGACCGAGGATCCAGCTGTAAGCCGGAGGCCAAAGGTCGAGCCAGAAGTGAATGTCGCCTGTGTCGTCATCGCTGTGTTTCAGGATGCGTTCCACCAGTCCGGTGACGCTTTGCTGACGAAAGGCAATCCAACGGGCGATAAGTGGATTGTCGTCAAATGTGGCCACGGCGGCGTCGAAATCTTGTGCTGCAAGGGCGCTGGCGACCGTTTCCAGTTCCGCTTTGACTGCGTCCGGGTCAATCCCTTGCGCTTTCATTGCCTGCTGGCAGTGCGGGCAGAAACAGGTCAACAATCCCGCTGGATTCACCTCTTTTCCCGCCCAGTCCGGGAAGCGAATACGGTCAATCAGGAAGGTGTCATACCCGTACATCTCTTTGATACGGCGAAAGGTTTTTTGCCAGTAGTCAGCGACATCCGGCGCATTCGGGCACAGCCAGTACGGGACGACCCGGCCACGGTAATCAATCACGTGATTGTTATTTATGTCCCCGGCAAAATCGCCATTCAGGATATTCACCCAGGGAATGACCTTGAATCGGGTGCCATCGGTAGCCTGCTTCACGGCGAGTAACGGGTCATCCCCGGCCAGCACGCCGGGATCAATATGCTGACGGATGCGAGCGTCATGGGTATCAATATTGACGTGTAGCATGCCGTTGCCCATCACCGATTCATGGACAGGATTATGCGGCAACACGCCGGTTGGGTAGGGATTACGCTCAAAAATTGTATTCAGTTCAACGAAGAGATGTTCAACATTTTGCATACCGTCAATACGCTGCAAAATAGCATCCATGCCTTCGTCCAGAATATCGTGCGGATGCAAGTGGATTCCTGCCATCGTGTTCTCCTTATATATCCAGATTAATGAAGCTGTATTTCTGGGATAAATTCTATTGAAGGATAAATTGTGGATAGCGCTAATATGGCGATGCCATAAAGTGGCGCTTTTTCTCGTAAATCTGATAACTCAATGGAAACATGCGTGTTAGTGCATAACTGCTTGTCAAGAATAGCCTGCACACGCGGAAGGAAATATTCATGAGCGTGGCTCACGCCGCCGGTTAAAATTATTTTTTGTAGGTTGGCTATCGCCACGAGGTTAATGATTCCCATTGCCAGGTAATCAGCCATTTCATCAATAAGTGCGCAAGCGAGAAGGTCATTCTGTTTTACCCTCAGGATTATTTCTTCAAAACTCATGGCCTCATGGGTTAACCCATATATTCTTTCATTCATTCCAGAACCTGAACAAAAGCTTTCAAAACATCCTTTGTTGCGCCAGTCCTGAAACAGTTGCTCGCGACCAAAAATCATATAACCAATTTCACCCGCAGCATTATTCTTTCCACGAATGATTTTTCCGTCAACCAGCAGTGCGGAACCCAGACCAGTGCCAATACCAATCAACGCGGCATGATTAATATCACGGCATTTCCCACACCATATTTCACCCACCAGCGCAGCGCGGATATCATTTTCCAGTACCACTGGAATGTTGATTTTATGGGTGAGCAATTTGGCGAGGGGAAGATTTACCCAATCCGGCAGGTTCGGGGATCCTTCAAGCACCACGCCGCTGCTGATATCTATAATCCCCGGTGTCGCCAGGCCAATAACACCAATTCGATTACGATCAACACCGCTCTCATCAATAAAGTCTGAGATACCATTAATTAAGCATTCAATAAAAAGATCGCGATTACTGGTTTTCCATGTTGATTCTCTTTTTTCATATAATATTTCGGCGTTCAAATTAAACACGGAATACGTCACTTTGGTTCCGCCAAGATCAATACCGACACCCAGTCTGGCGTAAGGGGCAAAGTGAAGGAGAACGCCTTTTCTGCCCTGGCCGATCTGCTCGCTTACGCCCTCTTCATAGATAGTGCCTTCCTGAATTAATCCACTAATAATGTCAGACACTGTGGCTTTAGTTATTCCACTGATTTTGGCCACCTGAGCTCGAGAAAGTGGACCATGCTGGCGAATAACATTTAACACTAATGTTGCATTCATCTTCCGTAAAGTATTAGGCAGGCCTGCATTCATCATGAACACTCGCTTAGTTTACTTTCCATACTTAATCGAAGGTTTTTTTCCTGTTCGATGTCCTTTTTTGTGTATTTATTGCCTGGGACGTGTGTCATGTAAAGTGATTTTACTTATTTAGTTTGTTTCCCATACTAATTTATTGAGACGGATCACATGCTGTTTCCGTTATATTTGTTTGATGAATGTAGGGGGCTGGAGTGTTATTTCAATTTTATATTTTCAATATGAATAATTGTGGTGATGATACTGTGTTTTTTATTATTTATTGTTATCGGCAATTGTGTGTTTAGCGTCAGACGGTGCCTGTAGGGGTTAAATGTGTACCGGGCACCCTCCGGGAACGAGCAGTTGCAAACCTGATTCGCCAGTGGCATAGATATAAAAAAGCATGATGACTGGCGCGATATTGTTGTCGTCAGGTCGGGTCGTTATTAAAGGGTGAAAATTTCTAATGAGCAAAGGTAAAATAATTGTTGCGTCAATGATGTTGTTCTGCGTTTTATGCTTTGCCGCCGTCGCCGCCTGGTTCCTGCTGATTAAAAGCAATAATGCTCAGCCGACCAGCCAGCAACAGGTAACGGCGATTCTTCAGGTAACGGCGATTCTTCAGGTGGCGGGGTTAGCCTCGGGGAAAGAAGATGAGGCTACGCTGAACGCGCTGTTTGAAAAACGGGTGATTGCCCGCAAGGTGAATCTCGACAGCGGCACTCTGCTGCCGGTCACCGCCGGGCAGGAAGCACCGCCATCCTGTGTCAACCTCGCACCAGACCAGGATCCGGCCCAGGTTCGCCAGCGCTGTAACGTCGCCGATGTCTATCTTGTGCAGAATAATCGCCATGAAATACAGCAAATTATCTTGCCCATCGCCGGGAAAGGGGCTAAGTCGATGATGCACGCCTTTATCGCCCTTGAAACCGACGGGCGCACGGTAAAAAACCTGTACTACTACGAGCAAAACGAAACACCGCTGCTGGGGGCGAGGGTGGAAGATCCCCAGTGGTTACGCCAGTGGCCGGGTAAAAAAGTGTTAAGTGACGAATCCCAGCCGGCGCTAAAAGTGGTACAGGAGAGCGCTGGCCCGCACGATGATTACACGGTGGACGGTATTACCGGCGCCACCATGACCTCCAGCAGCGTGGAGAAAAGTATTAATTTCTGGATGGGCAGTCGCGGCTACGGGCATTTTCTTCAGCGCATTGCGATAGATAAGAAATTATTATCAGACTAAGTTTTAAGATTGCCTGAGAAGTTAATAAATTGTATTTAAGCCAGCGTATTTGTTATCGCTGGCTTATTTATTTGCGCTTTTTCTTATTATATCCCGCCGCTTATCTGCCGGATGCTTATTAATCCTTAAACTAAATACGGAAATAAACCTGATTAATGCGTCAGGAATGTAAGGGTATTACCGCGACAATCTTCGTAATAATTTACACATCCTGAAACTGTTTGACGGTTTCATGATCCTGGTCATGTACAAACGATAAAAAAGAATCATGATAATCATTATCATTTGTATTTTACGGTACGCACTGTGTTTATTTCCCGCTCCTTTCTGGTGGCTTTGTTTGGTCTGCTGTTCAGCGCATGCGTCTGGGCGGAAACAAACTACGCCCCTTTTATTGAAGATATTGAGCAACGCCTTGATAAGACGGCGGAACTTTATCAAAAGCAAAACAGTAATGACGCCCGCCGTGAAGTGCAGATGGCCTATTTCGAAGTGTTCGAAAACCTGGAAGGGCCGATACGCATCAATTTTTCCGCCAGCAAAAGCTACGAAATGGAGAGTACCTTCGGCGAAATTCGCAAGATGATCGGCGAGGGCAAACCCCTGAGCGAGGTGCAGGCCAAAATTGACGGGCTGAAAAAAGCGCTGCGTGAAGTGGAGCCGGTACTCGACGGCGGTCATAAGCTGGTGGCTGAAGAAGCGCATTCAGCGCTGACCCGCGATGATATTGCCGTTTACTGGCAGAACAATTTCCGCACCATCGACGATTTACTGGCGCAAGCGGTGACCGAGTACCAGGCGGGCAACTACAGCGCTGCCAGCCAGCACGTGCAGCAGGCCCATTATCAGGGCTTCAAAAATTCCGAAATGGAGATGTCGGTCCGGCAGAACCGGTCATCAAAAGATGCCGCCTCCATCAACCAGCAATTTACCGCGCTGATTGCGCTCACCACCCAGCCCGATCGCCTCAACGACGTCTCTTACCAGGTCACCACGCTGTTGCAGGATATCGAGGATGTGCTGCCTGGCCTGCCGACCACCCGTGATGACCAGCCGGTCACCGCGCCGACGCAGACCGCTGCCAGTGCCCCTGCGGCCAGCGACGCCCCGGCCAACGCCGACTGGGCGAGCGTGGCGGACGGCATCAATCAGAGCATCACCGAGGCCATCGCCCGCTATAAGAGCGGCAATGCGCAGGACGCGATTCTGGATGTGCAGGACACCTATTTCGACCGCTTCGAAGCCACCGGCATGGAGAACAAAATCGGTTCTCGTGATTCTGCTTTCAAAACCACGCTGGAAAACCACTTTACCCGCCTGGTGAGCCTGATGAAGGCCGGGCAGTCGGTGGAAACGCTGACGGCAGAGGCAAGCGGGCTGAAAACCGATCTGCAAAGCGCCGTCACCCTGCTCGGTGAAGGGGAAGAAACCCAGTGGAGCTTGCTGCTTTACAGCCTGATGATCATCGTGCGTGAAGGGCTGGAGGCGCTGCTGATTGTGGCGGCCATCGTGGCCTACATGGTGAAAAACAATCACCAGGACAAAATGCCGCTGATTCGCCAGTCGGTGATTGTCGCGCTGGTGGTGAGTGTGGTGACGGCGGTGATTTTCCAGATGCTGTTCACCAACTCCGGGGCCAGCCGCGAACTGCTCGAAGGTTTCACCATGCTGATTGCCGTGTTCATGCTCTTCTCCATGAGCTACTGGCTGCTTTCCAAGGTCGAAGCACGCCACTGGAAAGCCTGGCTGGAAGGCAAATTATCCCATTCGTTAACGCGCGGTTCGCTGGTTGGATTGTGGCTGACCTGTTTCCTTGCGGTCTACCGCGAAGGGGCGGAAACCGTGCTGTTCTACTTCGCCCTGATTGGCGATGCGAAGGATTTGGCCGGCCATATGGCGATTGGCGGCGGCTTTGTTATTGGCTGCGTGGTGTTGCTCATCGCGTGGCTGGTGATGCGCTATACCGTCGTCAAATTACCGCTCAAACCCTTCTTTATGTTTACCGGCAGTTTTATGTACCTGATGGCATTTGTCTTTGCCGGTAAAGGGGTGCTGGAACTGGTGGAAGGCAAGTTGTTCCAGCCAACGTTAATCAATGGATTGCCGGAAATCGGCTGGCTGGGCATTTATCCCTATGTGGAAACGTTGGTACCGCAGGCGGTGTTGCTGCTGGCGGCCCTGGTGGCGCTGTGGGTGATGCGCCGTCGTCACCAGGTTCCTGGGGAAACAATTAAAACTAACCCATAGTCCATTTTTAAGACGAGAGGATGTGTCAGATGACCATGAAGAAGAGCCTGATTGCCAGCGCAGTCATTGCCGGGATTTTCGCTGCACCTGCGGCGTTTGCATTCCAGGAACACCCGGCGGGTGAACCGATCAAAATGAACGAAATGGAACTGGCCGCCGTTTATTTGCAGCCTATTGATATGGAACCGCGCGGCATGGGGCTGCCAGCAGCGAAAGCCGATATCCATCTGGAAGCAGACATTCATGCGACCGAAGGGAACAAAAACGGTTTCGGCGCGGGTGAATGGATTCCGTATCTGACCATCAGCTATACCCTGGTGAACACCGACAGCGGTGAAAAACAGGAAGGGACCTTCATGCCAATGGTGGCGAGCGATGGCCCGCACTACGGTGCGAACATCAAAATGATGGGCGTGGGTAACTACAAAGTAACCTACCACATCGAGCCGCCAGCCAAAGCGGGTATGCACCGTCACACTGACACCGAAACCGGTGTTGGCCGCTGGTGGAAACCGTTCGACGTCAGCTACGACTTCAAATACGTCGGCCTGAATTAATACACACGCAGGTGCAGGTGTTATCCACGCGGGAGGGTCATTTTGGCCAGCCCGCGCTCTGCTTTCTGGCGTATCACCGCTGCATATCCTTCCCGGTTGAGTTGAAGTTATGAGTTACTTTTTCGTCACCACGCTACAGGTTTTTTTCTGCGTCGCTCTGCTGAGCGGGCTGCTCTGGAGCCGTAACCCCCTCCCGACGGTGCGCCCGCTGGTGCTGACCACCCTCGCGGGCCTGGCTGTCGGGCTGCTGTTTGGCATGGGCTTCAAAGGTTCTCAGCAGATTCAGCTACTGCTGGTGGGGGCTGAGCTGCTGGTCACGCTCCTGTTCCTGTTGAGTTTCTGGTGGGTGCCGCATCGCGTGCGCTACCTGTGGCAGGCGGTGCTGGTGTTCGGTGCTGCACGACACTGGGGGCTTGATCCCAACCTGGAAGGGCTGACCAGCACCCATGTGCTCAACACCGATCTGTTGCTTAATCTCACCGCGCTGGTGCTGGCCTTTGCCGTGCTGAGCCTGGCGGCCGCCATGTGCGGCATGCTGGTGCGCCGCATCCGCTGGGCTTTCTGGCCGCTCACGCTGGTGGTGATGGTCATGCTGTGGCTGCCCGTAAGCGGAAACCTGCTGCTGCTGTTGATGAAGCTCCAGGTGGTGCCACTGGTGAAATCGCTGCTGAGCTTTGTGGCGAAGGTGACAAATAACGCCGAAATCTATAACTGGGTCGGGGCAGGAGTACTGCTGTTCCTCGGCCTGTGCTGGCTCCCGACCCTGCGCGGTTATTACCGCGACGTCTGGACCACCCGCGACCCGATTGCCCACCGCCTGGCCCGCGCGCAGCGCCGTAACGCCACACGCCTGCTGCTCACCACCGTCGGCTGCGCCGCCGTGGTCATTGCCAGCCAGATGTGGTGGAACCTGGTAGCCTCGCAGCCGCCGCAGTTATCCGAAGCCCAGCCGGTGACCCTTGCCAGCGACGGCATGGTGCACCTGCCGGTCGAGCAACTACGTGACGGCAAACTGCATCGCTTCGTCTGGGTCGCGGACGACGGCAAAGCGGTGCGCTTTTTCATCATCAACCGTTACCCGGACAAACTGCGCTTTGGCGTGGTGTTCGACGCCTGCCTGCTGTGCGGTGACCAGGGCTATGTGATGGAAGGTAACCAGGTGATTTGCGTGGCCTGCGGGGTACACATTTTCATTCCGTCGATTGGCAAAGCGGGCGGCTGTAACCCGGTACCGATCGACAACTGGCGTAACGATGACAAAGAGTTGGTTATCCCTGGTGAGGCGCTGGCGACGGGAGTGAACTACTTCTCAACGGTGGTGACCATCAAGGTGACCGACCCGGTTGATAAAACCCAACTGACCAACACCGCAGCCGAGTTCAAATACAGCTGGGGCGGCAAAACCTGGTTCTTTGCTAATGAGGCGAACTACAACCGCTTCCGCGCGGCACCCGAGCAGTTCGCGCCCGGCGTGGCGAAGGAGGAATAGTCATGTTATGGCGAATGCTACGGCAGTCCTGGGGGCGTAATCTGCGGCGCAAAATGCTGGCGATCCTCACCGTCTTTCTGGCCTCCAGCCTCATCTCTGCGCTGCTGGCGGTATCGATTGATATCGGCGACAAGATGTCGCGCGAGCTGAAATCCTACGGCGCAAACATTCTGATTGAGCCTGCCGGGCAGGCGGCGCTGCCCGCCATGTTCAGCGAGAAAAGCAACCCACTTTCGGGCCAGGATTTCCTCGACGAAAAAGAGCTGCCCAATATCAAAGATATCTTCTGGCGTAACAACATCGTGGGCTTTGCCCCGATGCTTGGCGGCGACGTGACGGTGGGCGGGCGCGACGTGCGGGTACTCGGCACTTTCTTCAGCCAGCCGGTAGATATCCCCGACGAAGAGGGGTATCAGACCGGGCAGCGTACCGTCAGCCCGTTCTGGCAGGTCACCGGTGAGTGGCCGCAGGAGCCGGTGGGCGACGTGCCGCAAACCCTGGTGGGCCATGCGCTGGCACGTAACAACGGCTGGAAACCAGGGGACACACTCACCTTACAGGCCGGAAACCAGACGCAGACCGTTACCGTCAGCGGGATTCTGTCCAGCGGCGGTGACGAAGACAATCAACTGGTGATGCCGCTGGCTGTCGTTCAGCAACTGCTTAATCTGCAAGGCAAAGTGCAGGCCATTCGCGTCTCGGCGCTGACGGTGCCGGAAAACGAGCTCTCGCGCCGCGCCCGTGAAAATCTTGATGCGCTGAACGCCGAAGAATACGACCTCTGGTACTGCACGGCCTATGTTTCGTCCATTGCTCACCAGCTTGAAGAGGCGATTTCCGGCGCGGAAGTGCGCCCGGTCTGGCAGGTTGCCGCGTCCGAAGGGGTGGTTATCGACAAAATCCAGCTGTTGATGGGCGTCGTGACGCTGGCCGCACTGGCCGCCGCCGCGATGGGCATTGCCTCGCTGATGACCAGTACCATTATGGAGCGCGCCAAAGAGATAGGCCTGATGAAAGCGCTGGGTGCGCGTCAGTGGCAGATCCTGCTGCTGTTCTACCTGGAAGCGGCCTCAAGCGGCCTGGTCGGCGGGGCCGTCGGCTGCATTGCGGGCTGGGGGCTGGCGAAAGCCATCGGCCTGATGCTGTTTGATGCGCCGCTTAACTTTGCGTGGATTGTGTTCCCCTGTGTGCTGGTGGTGGCGGTGCTGATTGCCGTTATCGGCACCTGGTTCCCGGCGCGCCGTATTGCCCGGCTTTATCCTGTGGAGGTGCTCTATGGCCGCTAAGCACGACATGCTCTGGCTTCTGGTCTGGCGCGCATTGCGCCTGCGTATGCAGCGCGTCAGCGTGGTGTTTGCCGCCCTCACCGTGGGGGCAACCATTGTGACCGCGCTCTCCGCCGTGTGGTTCGACATCAACACCAAAATGAGCGAAGAGCTGCGCACCTTTGGGGCCAACTTTTACATCGGGCCGGGGCACGGCTCCAGTATGCCGCAGCCGGAATTGCAGGCCATTCTCGATAAAGCCCCGCAAGGGTTGATTCACGGTGCCAGCCCCTGGCTGTACGGCATGGCGCGCACCGAACTTGAGAAGGTGGTGATGGTCGGCGTGTGGTTTGAATCGATGCAAAAACTGGCCCCGTACTGGCAGGTGACCGGCAACTGGATTGGCGTGAGTTTTGATGACCGGAACGCGATGGTTGGCGTCAAACTGGCCGAGCGCCTGAACGTGAAGCCGGGCGACAGCATCACCCTGGTCGATCACAAAGAACGCAAAAAGCTGCTGGTCAAAGGCATCGTCGAAGCGGGGGATGCCACCGACAACATGTTGATTGTCAGCCTCGATGTGGCGCAACAATGGCTGCATCAGCCGGACAAAATCAGCCACGCGCTGCTCAGCGTGAGTAACGATGTCGGGCAAGTGGAAAACTACGCGAAGACGTTGCAACAGCAGTACCCGGATCTTGAAATTCGCCCGGTGCGTAAAGTGTCGGCCTCTGAGGGGCAGGTGCTCGACAAGATAAAAGGGCTGATGGGGCTGGTTTCCGTCGTCATTCTGGCACTCTCGTCGCTGTGCGTGAACACCACCCTGATGGCGATAGTGGGCGAACGCGCACGGGAGTTCGCCCTGCAAAAAGCGCTCGGCTCCAGCAACGGCGACATCATGCGCCAGATGCTGATGGAGACCGGGATTATCGCGCTGGCCGCAGTAGTGACGGGCTGGGTGTTGGGTTATCTGCTGGCCCAGCTGTTGGGCATGACGGTGTTCAATGCGGCGATTTCCCTGCGCCTGCCCGTGCTGCCCATCACCCTGGTGCTGTCTTTGCTGGTCGCGGTGCTCGCGGCCATTGTTCCGGTGCGGCGCGCGGTCAGCGTCGAGCCTGCAAAAGTCCTGAAAGGAGAGTAACGCCATGTCTGTCACGCATATTCCGCAGATGGCGATTGAAACCCGCCACCTGTTCAAACGCTTCGGTGACGTCACCGCGCTGGACGATATCAATTTGCGCATCGCCCGCGGCGAGTTCGTGGCGATTATGGGGGCCTCCGGCTCCGGTAAAACCACGCTGATGAATATCCTGACCTGTCTGGACACCGCCACCGAAGGGCAGGTGATTCTGGACGGCACCGATGCCGCCGCCCTGGACGAAGAGGGCCGCCGCCGTTTTCGCGCTGAGAAAATCGGCCTCGTGTTCCAGCAGTTCCACCTGATTCCGTTCCTGACGGCGCTGGAAAACGTCATGCTGGCGCAGCACTACCATAGCGTGGTGGATGAAGCTGCCGCCCGCGCCGTGCTGGCCCAGGTGGGGCTTGAGCACCGTGTGACCCACCTGCCAAGCCAGCTTTCCGGCGGGGAGCAGCAAAGGGTGTGTATCGCCCGTGCGCTGGTGAACGAGCCGCCGGTGATTTTTGCCGATGAGCCCACCGGTAACCTGGACGAAGAGAACGAACAGCGTGTGCTGGACCTGCTCACCGACCTGCACCGCCAGGGGCGTACCATTGTGATGGTGACCCACAACCCGGCGCTGGGGCAGTTTGCAGACCGCATCGTGCGTTTACAACACGGCAAATATCTTGGTGAGGAGAAGGCACATCATGCGCTGGCTTAACGGAATGGTTCTGGTGCTTCTGGTGCTGCTGAGCGGCTGTAAAGAAGAGAAACTGGCGAAAGGGGCCCCCGCTCCCGCGCTGGCGGCCTTTGATATGTACGGCAAAGACGTCAGCCTCGACAGCTGGAAGGGCAAAGGGGTGTACCTCAACTTCTGGTCTTCCAGCTGCGGCGGTTGCCTCGCGGAAATGGACACCTTACAAGCGCTGAGTGAAAAGTATGGGGGTAACGTGGTGGTCGTCGCCGTCAACACCGACCCGGATTCGGTGGACATCAACGCGCTGCTGGTCAAACACCAGATAACCTACCCGGTGGTGCGCGACCAGCTCAAAATCACCCAGGAACGTTACAAAGTGATCGGCACCCCCACCTCCGTCACCATCGACAGCCAGGGCCGCGTGCTCGACCTGCACCAGGGCGTGCGTAAGCCCGCAGATCTGCGGGACACCTTTGTGCGCCTGGCCAGTAACTGACGCACCCCGTAAAAACCCAGGCCGGAGAAGCACAACGCCATCCGGCCTGATTTCTCTCTGAGGGTTGCGAGCAGCCTTCTGCTTCTCGCGTTCGCTCATCCCATCGCTCTTTTCGCTGCGATACAGTCAACGATATTCAATTTGTTTAATAAGTGCCTGGATGCACCGGAGCACATTTTTAACACTCATTGTCCTGAAATGCACTTGTGCACGGTGCACGGTGCATGTGTGCATTATGTTGATTTACTAAAGGGATGGACCCCATATGTTTTTGTTCAGAAGCATAGAAAGCTTTCGTGAGCGGTGGCTTGAAGATTTTTTTCTGTATGGGAAAAAACACCGAAAAATTCCGCCTTCAATCGAAGCGGCTTTGGCACGCAAGCTCGATATTATCAACGCCGCGGTCACCCATCATGACCTCCGGTCACCACCGGGTAATAGGTATGAGGTGTTAAATTCGCCTTTAGAAGGCTACACCTCGGTGCGGGTGAACAAACAATATCGACTGATTTTTCAGTGGGCGGATGGTCGGGCATCAAACATATGGCTGGATGCGCACACGTATAAACCACACTGATACCTTCCATCATCATGACAACATTCATTGGTCAATGAGGTATGAAAACCATGTCTGTACAGCAAGCTATTCGAAAGCCGACATCACCCGGAGACGTATTGCTTTATGAGTACCTTGAGCCGCTGGGGTTAAAAATTAACGAGTTGGCAGAAATGCTGCATATCCATCGCAATTCGGTGAGTGCGCTGGTAAACAACAACCGGAAATTATCGGTCGATATGGCCGTTCGCCTCGCAAAAGCCTTTGATACCACCGCTGAGTTCTGGCTGAACCTGCAGCAAAACGTCGACATCTGGGAAGTGCAGACGAATGCCCGAACGCAGGAAGAGTTGAGCCGCATTGTTACTGCGGCGCAAATTATCGCAAAGCGTGAGGCCGCACAGGCAGGCTGAACAACGCGTTTCAGGCCGTAAACGCTGCCAGTTTCGCCAGTGGGAAGTGCAGGGTGGGATCTTCGCGGAAGGTCTCCAGCAGGTACTCCACCGTGGCGCGTACCCGGGGGGCAATCAGCGCCCGGTGCGGGTACTGAATCACCATCTCAAAGTGACCCGGGTCGTGCTGGCCCAGCAGTAATACCTTCAGGACGCCGGATTGCAGATGCGGCAGCGCATGATGCACACCCACCTGGGCGATGCCCAGCCCCAGCAGGGCCGCCTGTACCTGTGCCTCCGGCGCGGAGAGGGTGACAACGGCGGACTCCGGCTCCAGGGTGGTCAGACTGCCGTCCTCGGCGCTAAATCCCCAGGGTGACACACGCCCGCCCAAAAAGCGGCGGGCAATCAGGTGATGCGCCTTAAGTTCGCCGGGGGTGTGCGGCACACCGTGCTGCGCCAGGTAATCCGTTGAGGCCACCAGCACGGTGTTCAACCGGCAAACGGGGCGCGACACCAGCGACGAATCCACAATCCGCCCGCCACGGATCGCAATGTCATAGCCGTCGCGCACGATGTCCGTTATCCGGTCGTCAAAATCAACCTCGACGGAAAGGGCAGGATAACGCGCCCGCAGCCCCGGCAGCGCGGGGATCAGCTGGTCACGCCCAAAGGCCGCGCTGGTGGAGATGCGCACGTGGCCGCGGGTTTCCATTTTACGGGCGACGACGGTATCCACGGCGCTATCCAGCGCCTCAATGGCAATTCTGGCCTGCTGCAAAAAGGCCGCTCCCTCTTCCGTGAGGCTGAGTTTTCGGGTCGTGCGGTTCATCAGGCGTACGCCGAGCGCCTGTTCAAGCCCGGCCACGTTTTTGCTGACGGCAGCAGACGAAATTCCCTGAATGCGCGCCGCAGCGGCAAAACTACCCGCGTCGGCGGCCCCGACAAAAGAGATGATTGCCCGCACTCGTTGTGACAGTTCCATTCGCGTTTTCCTCTTCACCTGCGTGCAGCATTATTAACCTCAGGTTGAATATTCATCAACCGTAAGCCTTCTTAAAGTTGTGAATCCCGGCGCGCATACTGCCTGCATCCACACGACACCAGGAAAAGGCAACACCATGAACACCGGCCCCGCGTATTTCATTTTTGACGTCACGCTTCACGATCCCGCCGCCCTCAAACCCTATCAGGAGAAGGTTGAAGCCAGCTTTCGCGCCTTTGGAGGCATCCGCCTGGTGATGGGCGGACCCTGCGACACGGTCGAAGGTGACGCGCCCAACGGCATCCTGGTGATGCTCCAGTTTGCCAGCATGGAGCAGGCTCATGCCTGGCATGACTCCGAGGACTATCAGGCCATTATTCACTACCGTCACGCCGCCGCCAGCACCAATGCCTGGCTGGTTCAGGGCGTCGCACCCGAACTGAACTGAAGAAAGGAAACACCATGAAAACACTCGCGATTGTCTCTCATCCGTATGCCGACCGGTCACGGGTGATTAACGCCCTGCAGCAGACCGCCGAAGGCTGCGCGGATGTCACCGTCAGAAATCTGGAAGCCCTGTACGGCGATGATATGGCGAGCATTGACGTGGCGGCAGAGCAGGCCGCCTGCGAGGGGATGGACAGGATTGTGTTTATCTACCCGACGCACTGGTTCAACCTGACGCCGATGCTCAAAGCCTATCTGAACGCGGTCTGGACCTACGGCTGGGCATTTGGCCCCGGTGGTGATGCGCTCAAAGGGAAAGAGCTGCTGGTGGTGACGTCCGCGGGTGCCAGCGAGTTTACCTACTCGCACGCGGGCTTGTTGCAAAGCACCATGGAAGAGGTGTTAACGCCAATGAAGGCGAGTGCGCTCTACGTTGGCATGCGTTACCTGCCGCCGCTGGCGTTTTATGAAGTGGCCGGTGCCCAACGCGACAACCTGGCGCAGTTCCAGCAGCAACTGGCCGCAAGGCTGGGGCAGTAAGTACCTGTAATCCAGGTTCCCGCGGGTCTACAGACAATCCTATGGATGTGTATTGTGTAGGCCCGACAAGCTTGTGCCATCGTGCATATCTTCTGATATGAGGGATGAACACACGTCCTACCGCAATCTGCACCAGGATTTTGGATCTGGAAGGGAAAGTCCGGGTTCGCCATGATTTACGAAAATTCCCCCCTTGTTTTAAGTCATTCCACCTTTGCGATGCTACCCGTAGCCGAACAAAATGAGCGTATAACGCGGATAAGCCGTACCTTATCCGCCCGCAAACGCCGTTTAGCACGTTATCGATTAGGAAAATCCTGGCAAAATGACCTTCGGACCTGATGAGACTGCGGCACATTCATTGGGGAAAGGACTATTTGCGAGGACAAAATGCGAAGCGTGGTGCGCAGGGAAAAAAAGCGCAGAACCAAAGCCCGACATACGATGCTGTCGTGGCAGCATGACACGCCGCTGGTTATTGATAGCCTGGAACATCTTTCGCAGCAGCTCAGCTATGCGTTACCTGAAGGCATTCTCAGCCAGATACTCATCTCCTCAGACCGGTTTCTGGGCTACGCCTGGAGTCGTCACCTCTTTGTTGGCAAGCGTACGGCGACCTTTACGTCGCTGGAAGCGGCCCGCTATCGCCTGAACGACAGCAGCCTCACGTCATTGATTGTGGATATGGAAAGCCTGACCACCAGCCGATTCGCCGCCCTTGAGGCGCTGCGCGCGCACTGCCTGTCGAAAGGCGGGCTGCGCACTTATCTGCTGATCTCGCATCAGGACCCGCCTATGTCTGCGTTTTTGCGTGCCGCCGGGCCGTTCGAACTCTTGGTTCGCCATCTGCCGGTTCACGCGCTGCGCAAAGCACTGTTAGCGCCGCCCGCGCCGGCTATCCCGCTGCGTTTTTCTCCCACGGAATGGCAACTCATTACCCTGCTGGCGCAGGGGCAGACGCTAAAAAACGCGGCCAGAGCGCTGCATCTTCCTTATCATCGCGCGGTATATCGCATTTCCACGCTATCTCAGCATTTAGGCTTACCCACCCGTCATGCATTGACGCAGCTTCTGCATCGATTAACGCTTGATGTAAATCAGTAATGGCTGACAGAGGAGTTGCTACTCTCAGTTTCCGCCTAAGAAACTGCTTAATTCTTTCTGTTTTTAGGAAGTTAAGTTACATCTAGTTAACAATTACAACTATTCCTGGGCGTGACTTTCCCTCAGTAGTACCCCTGGTATTTGTAGTGAATTCATCATTTTGGGTGATATTTGGCCTGAAAATGCCGTTCTCAGACGTAACCATATTCAAACATTTGGGTTACAGCTTTGTTTTCCCTGTTAAAAACAAAGCGTAAATCTTAAAAGTGTGGTTTCGTTAGGCTTTCGTTTCGAAAGCACAACCTATACTCCGACTTTCCGGGATTTTGTATTCTTGAAAAAAGCTTTTGTTTTATTAAGGCTTTTCGAATGAAGTCTCCCAGGTATAATCATTTCAACTTATTAACAAATAAGACTAATCTAAATCGTAATACGAAAAGGCTATTCTCCATATTCGCAGTCTGCGAATGGAAATAACCCACTAAGCAAGGATGCTAATGGTTTTCCCCTGGAAGGCCCCCGGCATTAATTCTTTTTTACATTAATCCTGCCAGCGCTAATGAGAATTATTGGCGTTGCATTAAGAAGAAAGTCAGAGGCACACAAATGAAACCGGCTTCCGTTATCATTATGGACGAGCATCCTATTGTCAGAATGTCGATAGACGTCCTGCTCGCTAAAAACAAAGACGTACAAGTAGTGTTGAAAACCGACGACAGTCGTACCGCACTTGATTATATTCGTTCTAATTCAGTTGATTTGGTGATTCTGGATATTGAATTACCGAGAACGGATGGATTTAGTTTACTCAGGCGAATCAAAGCGATAAATGAGAAAACTAACGTATTATTTCTGTCGTCGAAATCAGAATCCTTTTATGCCGGGCGAGCTATTCGTGCCGGAGCGAATGGTTTTGTCAGTAAACGAAAAGATCTGTGTGATATTTATAATGCGGTGGAGATGATCCTGGCGGGTTATTCTTTCTTCCCGTCGGATACCATCAGTTTTATCAATCACCCGGTAAGGCGTCGCGGTGAACAGTGGGATATGCCATTATCAAATCGCGAAGTCACGGTATTACGTTACCTTGCTAATGGTTTATCAAATAAAGAAATTGCAGACCATTTGCTGTTGAGCAATAAAACGATCAGTGCACATAAATCCAATATATTTACTAAGCTTGGCGTGCACACCATTGTTGAACTGATTGATTACGCGAAGTCACACGAACTACTCTAGAAAACACGCCCGGGAGATAGTCCTTCCGGGCGTGTTTTTTATCGTTTCTGCTCAGTAGTAATTGATGGTAAAGGTGGCATCGGCACTGGCATCACCGGGCTGGGGATTCCCTGTCAACGCAATGTAGTTGGCGTAAAACTGCAGCGTCACGTTGCCGTTTTCGTCGATAGCAGTCTGCTGGCTGGCGTTTTCCAGCGCGATGCGGGTGCGGTCGCTGTCGCGTAGCTCAATGGCGACCGCTTTGGCCATCACGCTGTCCTTGAGGGCCAGCAGGGAAGGATCGGACGCGGGCGTGCCGGAAAAGGTAATCGAGGCGCTGCCGGGCGGGCAGCCGGTCAGTTTCAGTTTGAACGGCACCGCCATCGTGGTGCTGCCAGGCTGGCGTAACTGTTTTGTTGGCCAGGTCCCCAGACTCACCGTTTTATTGCTGTCGGCGGCTTCCACCGTACAGCTAAAATCCACCACGTTGCCGCGCAGCTCAATGTTGATTTCCCCGAGCGGGCTGGCGCTCAGTGCCGCCTGACTAAACAGAAGGGCAAATAAAGCAGTAAGGCTCTGTCGTTTACGCATCATCCCTCCCGTTAGTCAAAGTCCACGCGCAGGTAGCCGCGTGCGCTAAACGGCCCTTCCGCCGGTTTTTTCCCGGTCACGCTGACCGGCCAGGCGCGAATGCCTAAGTTGGCTTCGGCGTTGTCGTCCAGTTGGAAGGGGATTTTGCTGGACAGCGTGTTGGGCGTGAGCACATTGCCGCCCTCTTCGGCGACCTTAAAGCCGACGTCCGGGTTGTCCGACACCATCATGTCACCATCGTATTTTTCTGCTTCCAGGCGCATGGAGAGGTAGGCCTGGGCATCGATGTTGGTGCACTTAATGGCAATGCGCTTGTTTTGCGGCGTGGCCGTCGACGGACGCCCACCCGCGCCTGCCTGGGTAAACAGCGCCGCACCGATATTGTCAAAATCGAACTCCACCGTTTCACCCGCATTGATCTTACAGTTTTGCGGCACTTCCACCCTGCCGCTGTAGCTGATGGTGTAAACGGGAGTGCTGAGCGCATCCGTCGCCGTTGAGGTGACGTAGACGGTCAGCATGGTCTGGCGTGGGATCGGCACCATGTTGATAAACGGCCGCGTCACTTTCAGCCTGAACACCAGCTTTGAATCCAGCACCTCGAACGGTTTTTGCTTGCTCACGTCATTGTGAACACCCATGCGGATGTAGTTTCGCGGTGGGTAAAACATGCCAACGGCGGAATCGGTTATCTGCATGGCGCCGTCGAGGTAATCATTCAGCTTCAGGTACTGAAAATTGCTCTCCACCTTTTGTACTGGCAGGGTAGTGACGTAGCTGCGATAGGTATAGTTGACCGTGGTTCCCGCCGGGCAGGTGGCATAAACCCCAATCCAGCCCGATTTTTCGGGCAATGTCACGATTTGCCCGACCTGGTTATTCGAGCTGTTAAAGGTATTCGACAGGTCATAAGAGATGTCGGTGGGGCTGCCGCTGGAGTTATAGCAAACAGTGGCTTGCGCTGATGTCGCCAGCGCCAGCGAGGCTGCGCCAAAGAGCAGCACACAGGGTTTGTTCATCATGATTATCCTTTTCGCTCACACTGCGCGCTGTAAAGGGTGACGGCCTGTTTCAGGCTCTCTTCGGGCAGTGCATAGCGGGCCACGCAGCGTGATGACGCGTCGTCACCCCACTGCACTAACAGCTCGCCTTTCAGCGGCAAACCGCTGAGGTAAAGTTGCCCCTCTTCGCCGACCATACTGGTGATGCCGCTGGCGGATTCGCGCACGATGGCGCCGAACGGCACCGGGCGGTCGCCACGCTTCACGGTCAACAGCGCACGCACGCCAATGCGGGTATCGAAGCTGGCACGCACCAGTGCGCCCTGGGTCGGCACCACGCGGCTGACGTTGTTTTCCACGTCGGTGTGGTTGTCCATCGACAGGGTGTCGAGCGCGATACGGTTGTAGCGGTAGACGGTGGCGTAGGGCATCACGGCGTAGCCGCGCCAGTCGGTTTTCACCCCGGTCTGGTTTTCGATGCGCACGCCGCTGGCCCCCGGTGCTTTAATCAGCACATTGGTGTCGCCCAGCGGCTGGCTGAAGGTCACACCGTCTTCATGGCCGACGATGCCGCCCGCCAGCTGCCAGTTGTAATCGTGCTGGTTACGGTCGACGTTATAACCCAGGCCCAGGGTGCCGTAAGCTGCTTGCCAGTTGGCGCTGGCACTGCCGCTGGAGCCATTGGTACTGCTGTGACCCTGGCTCACGCTGTAGCTCAGGTTTCGCCCTTCGAGCAGGGTGCCACCCACGCCGGTGCGCCAGCTTTGCTGACCGTTGCTGTTACGGCTGGCGTTGATGCTGGCCCAGGCGCGGTCGAGCGCGTTGTCGCGGTCAAAACGCGGGCCGCTAAAGACGCTGAACGGCACGGTGACGTTAAGGGCGGTGATTTTGTTGCTGCCGCTGATGCCTGTCGAGGTGTTCCAGGACCAGGAGAGGGAGTAACTCACGCCTTTCCAGCTACTGGCATACCCCAGCTGATACCAGGTATCGGTGTCACTGGTGTTCCAGTAAGTTTGCTGGCTGCCGGAAATGTACATCGACCCATAATCGCCGAAGTTCTGCGAAATATTGGCCTGGAAACGGCCTTTTTTGCTGTTATTCAGGTTGTGATAGCTGCGCACAACCGGCACTTTCACCTGCGTACCTTCGCCATCATCTTCGTATTCGTAGCCTTCCATGCTGCGGTACGCCACGTCGCTCAGGGTGTAAAACCCACGCGTGGAGTAGCGGTAGCCGAGTAGCTGGAAGTTGGTGCCAAATTGGTTAAGGGATTTGGCATACAGGAAACGCAAAGATTGCCCCTGATGGACGCTGTTATCCGCCAGTTCGCTGCGCGCGTGCGTCAAATCGACGGAGACCGCGCCCCAGTCACCGAGGTTTTTCCCGGCCCCCACCACGAAGGCGTTATAGCGCGATGCCAGTTGTGTGCCGGAATACAGGGTGTAGTTATCGGCGAGGCCCGCGACGAGGGTGCCCTGCGCAAAGCCAGGTTTCGACTGCTGGCTGTTGCCGCTGCGGTATTTACCCACGACCGCATCGTATTTGATTCGGCCTTCACGTTGCAGCAACGGTACCGTGGAGTAAGGCACCACATAGCGCTGCTGGCTGCCGTCTTTCTCTTCCACGGTGACGTCCAGGTCACCGCTCGACGACGTTGGGTTAAGATCGGTAATCGCAAACGGGCCCGCTGATACATAACTTTGATAAATCACGTAACCGTTCTGGCGAATCACCAGTTTGGCTGGCGTGCGGGCAATCCCGCGCACGGTTGGCGCGTAACCCTGCAGGCTGTCGGGGTACATGCTGTCGGAGGAGAACAGGCGGACACCGCGAAAACCAAGGCTGTCGAAGACGGTGTTGTTGGTGTTGCTGTCGCCCATCACCAGCTCGCTTTTCAGCGGAACAAGGGTGCGCTGCGCCCAGGTGCCAATATTGCTCCAGCGCTGGGAGTGGCCGCTGTCGCTGTTGGTGTAGCGCCATGCGCTGCTGTTGCGCAGCCGCCACGGGCCATAGTTCATGCCGCTTTGCAGGCTCAGGTAGTAGTTATCGCTGTCGGTGCCACGGCTGCCGGTGAAGGTGTAGTTGAGCAGCCCGGCCGGAATGCCTTCGTCCCACTCTTCCGGGGAGATGTAACCGCGCGCGCTGTTGTTCATCGCCGCCTGCGGCAGGTTGACGTCCAGACGCTGGGAGGCAAAGTTCCAGCTCAGGGTTGCGCCTGGTACGCTTTCGGCCAAATCCAGGCACGCATTATCTTCGGCGTCATGGATAGCCGGGAAAGCTTGCAGGTTAACGCCCAGGCGCTTGAGCCACTCAGCATCAAAGCAAGGCGTCAGCCCACCGGCTGCGGGCGCAGTCTCGCCTTTGGCGATGGCAAAATGCATGTCCTGAGTGCCGATGAACTCGTCATTGCGCCAGATATCGGCACGATAAACGCCAGGCGGCTGATTATTGCCTTTTTCAAAGCGTGACAGATCCGCCACCGTTGCCGTGTCATCGGATAAAAATGCCGGGTTGAAATAGCTCTCAGCGTGGCTGAATGCCGGGTAACATGCGGCCAGCAAAATCCAGCGCAAACGGGGCGCAAACCCTGCGCACAAAGAGAGGCTTATCGGGGTCATCATCCTGAATCCTGTGATGTTTCACTACGTCGCGTTAGGGCAGGCGGGCAGTGATGGCAGGCGTTACCGCGCCGTAATCGTTAACGGTCTGGTAGCTCACGCTGCCCTGAGCATTGGCGGGCACGGTAATCTGGCTGCTGGATTTCGGGGCGACCATCAGGTTTTCCACTTTCTGGCTGCCGACGCGCACGTTGACGAGGGAGAGGTAATACGCCGAAGGGTTGTTAACGGTGATTGTTTTACCCATGCGTGTGAACGTCAGCTGTGCCGGTGCTTCTGTTGGTGAGCCGGGTAATTTCGCCGGGCGCACAAAGAGTTTTATGCGTGACAGCACCGCCAGTTGCAGGACGTTTTTGCCCTCAAGGCTGCTTTTATCGATCGACGGAATGGCTTTGACGTTCATCCAGAACACCGATTCGCGATCGGTCGGCAGCGGCTGCCCGGCGTAAATAATGCGCAGGGTATGTTCGCTTTTCGGTTCGCTGACAAATAACGGCGGGGTGACCACAAAGGCTTTTTCTTTTTGCCCGTTATTATTTTCAATCCATGCATTAACCAGGAAACGTTCTTTATCGCCACTATTGGAAATAGACAAGGACGTTTGCTGGGCATCGGCAGGATAAATAACCCGGGTGGCACCTAATGAAATACCGCCAGCGGACCAGGCAGGTAATGACGCCACGGCGAAAAATAAAACGGCGGCGGCTGATTTTAAATAATTACGCATAACAAAAGTGACTCTTAACGTTTTTATGGCGGAGAAAAAAAAGCCCCATCCATGGGGCGAGGATCTTCCCGTTATTTCAGGTGCTTATTCGTAGTTCATGATGAAGGTGGCGTCTGCGTTCGCCTGGCCTGGCGAAGTCGTCGCTGCAGTCGCTTTATAGCGCGCAGAAAAACGCAGGGTGTTCTCACCTTCCACCAGCTTCTGGGCAACAGAGGTCACCACGCCGTCGGGTTTCAGCGGGTTGGAGTTGTTGTCGAGGATCTCAATGCCCACGCCTTTTGCGGTGCTGCCGTTGTCGCCGGAGGCAATGGCCAGCAGCGTGTTGTTGGTGGCATCAACCTGGCCGGTGAAGGCAACGGCGGCCGTTTCAGCTACCGCCGGGTCGCAGTCGGTCAGAACGATTTTGAACGGCACCAGCGTGGAGGTATCGCCCACTTTGGTGAAAGTCGCGGTGCGATACTGGCCGAGTTGTACGGTCTGATCGGCAGACGTGGTGCTGACAGCACAGGCGGCGTTAATTAGCTTACCTTCAAAATGGACGGTACCACCGGTGACGCTAACCACATCAGCCTGTGCAGCGCCAGCTAGTAACATCAGACTTGCTGCAACAGACGCGGACATTAATTTAATATTCATTACTTTTCCTTGAAAATAACTATCACCAGCACGTAGCCGGATCCATTTAAGTGATAACGGCAAGCATGTTGTGCCGTGGTCATAAATTAATCGTTCAAGGAAATTTAAAATATTCGAAATGGCTCTGAGTGGCCTAAGCTCTTTCTTAATTAAGAGTAAGATATTGCGCAGTTGTAATGATTAGTTATGAATTGTTTAGAAAGGGTATTATCACGTAAGGTGATTGTTTATTAATCAAAGTACCTGGTAAAGGTATGGGGATTTTCACCCTCACCCTCTCCCTGAGGGCTGAGGAATCCCCACAAATAAATACGAGCACGGACAGTCCCCTCTCCCTTGAGGGAGAGGGTTAGGGTGAGGGTGAGGGGGAATATGCGGCTCTTATGGTCATTCCGTTCACCTTATGTTCCTTGCTTCTCTATAACGCCAGAACCCGTGAACGTGCCAGGGAGGCTCCCCGCCACCTCCCTGGCGACCCAGGCTCCCGGCCAGGAAAATCGCCGCTGGCGCGGTTCACTCTGCGTATTCCTCCAGGCTTATCGGGGACGGGCGAAGGAAACGTCCCTGTAAAGTCGCCCTCGCCGCGCATCCATGCGCGTCGCCCCGGCCTTGCGGATACGCTTCGTCGATTTTCAGCCGGACCCTCTCATCGCTTCGGCTGTTTTATCCTCGTTGTGCAGTGTTATTGCTGCAAAACGTAATGTTACTGGGGATCACTCAGCCCTGAGGGAGAGGGGACTGTTCAGTGCATAAAATGCGGCTCGGTCGGCCAGGGGACTGTTCAGTGCATAAAATCAGGCTCGATCGGCTCCCTCTCCCTGAGGGAGAGGGCTGGGGTGAGGGGGAGAGGCGAGCACAATACTAAAACCCTTATCCCTTCAACAGTGACAGCACCAGTTCCGGCGTGCTGTTCGCCTTCACCAGCATCTCGGCACTGGCCTGTTGCAGCAGTTGCGCGCGGGTCATCGCCGACACTTCGGTGGCGTAATCCGCATCTTCAATCCGTGAACGGGTCGACGCGATGGCGCTGGTGGCGCTGTCCTGAAGATTCTGTACCGATTCCAGTCGGTTTGCGACCGCACCCAGCTTCGTGCGCTGGGTGTCGATCCGCTTGATGGCGCGGTCCAGCGTCGCCAGCGGGTCATCCGGGTTACGCAGGCGGATACCCGATCCCACCTCAGAGATATTCATCACCGTGTGGTTGGTGTCGGTGTCGGTATTGGAATAAATACTGGTGGCGTAATAGATCTGCACCTCACCCACACCGTTGAGGGTTTTAAGCAGATACGGACTGGTCGGCGTGTTATGGATTACCAGAGTCGCGGTCTTGGAATCCGCACTGCCGGGGAGATCCATATAGTAGTTACCGTCGCTGTCCTGACGCATTACGTCGGTGAAGGTCTTGCCTTCAGCATCGGTGTAGTTGACCTGCACGCTGGAGTCGAGGGTCACGTTAGATGTGCCGGTGACGCTGGTCACGGCAGTGAACGCATTTGCTGGTGTGGCGCTGGTGGCGCTCACGCTGAGCGAGGTCGTCGTGCCGTCTGATGTGGCGGTAAACGTTGCCGGGTAATACTGCAAATTACCGCCGTTGTTCACTTCCATCAGGTACTGGCTGCCGGATTTCATCAGCCGGCCCGCCACCGCATTACCGTTGGCATCGGTAAAGGTCGAGGCGACCGTGCTGCTGTCTATCGCCGGGGTGGTGGTGACGTTAGTCGGCAGGGGCGTGAATTCGAAATCCTCTTTACTGGCGGCGCCGGTCATTTGCGCCGTTACCGCACCGCACGGGCCAAAGGTCAGGCTCGCCGGGAAGTAGGTATCATTTTGCTGAATGTAATACTGACCGTTGTCTTCCGTCAGCGTGCCGCTGGCCACCGCCCCGCCGCTGTCGAGGACAGTAAGCGTGGTGATAGCGCGGGAAGGAATTTGCCCGGCGTCGCTGTAAGCAACCCCACCGCTGGGGGCACTAATCGAAATAGAACCCGAACCAGCCTGCGTACTCCAGTTGGCGCTGTAGCTTGCCTGGTAATAGGCCGGTTTACCATTAGCATCATTACCCTGAATGTAATAGCGATTATCCGTGCCCCGAACAAGCTGGGGAGAGGTCAGACCGGTGCCGGAGTACGTGACGGTAATCGCGCTGTTGCTCAGGGACATCGAACTGGCATAACCCAGGTAATTGCTGACGTCAGACACGGTGCCGCTGATGCCGCTGACGATGAAATCCTTCAGGCCGAGTTCGTCGACGCTAAAACCAGGGGCGGACAAATCAAGGTCGATTTTCTCGTTGTCATTTGCCCCGACCTGGAACCCCATCTTGCCCGCGCTGCCATCCAGCAGATTGATGCCGTTAAAGTTCGAGGTGGAGTTGAGCTGGTCGATAGCCTTCAGGTTGAGGTTGATCTCCGCCTGGATGGCATCCGAATCTTCCTGCGAGTTAATGCCGTTCAGTCCCTGCACTGTGAGTTCACGAATGCGCTGCAAACGGTTGTTGATTTCATCGAGCGCGCTTTCTGCCGTCTCCACCATCGACAGCCCATCACCCGCATTACGTTTCCCCACCGCCAGCGCGCCTTGCTGGCTGGCGAGACGGTTGGCAATGGCCTGCCCGGCGGCGTTATCGCTGGCGCTGTTAATGCGCAGCCCGGATGACAGACGGCGAATAGACGCATCCAGCTCCGATTTGCTTTTGGTAGCCAGGTTCTGAGTATTTAGCGACGAAAGGTTAGTTTTGAGACTGATCATTAGCCTGCTCACGAAGAAATCCCTGGTATTTGTTATCGGCAATGCCCTGCGTTCTTTAGGGTAATAATTTTACTTAAGAGGGGCTTATGAGTTGGTGGAGACGATTGTTCTGCCGTGATTGCAGAAGTGGAATAAAGTAAACATTTTATATTGATGAAAGTGTGTTTATTCGCATTAAAGTGATGAAAGAGGTGATACCTACGAAATAAGGTAGGGCAAAAAATCGGCGGTGTTTGCCTCTGTTCCGGCGGAAATCGCTGCGGGCAAATTCTCCGAATTGCATCCAAAAACAGAGGATAATTGGCGTTTTGCTTTTCTTGACTGCTGGTTTAATGGTGGCGTTATGTTCCGAACCCCTCGCTGCTGCCAGGCGATGCTTTCGGCAATCATCCTCCAAAAAGAGAATTGACGATTGAACAATCCAGCGTCAGCCGACACGTTGCCCGCGTCCGAAGCAGCGTTCCCCCCAGCGGCCAGTTATTTCGGACTCGCGCCCTTCCTGCGCATGAGCATTGCCGGTTTTGACTTCACGGCGCACACCCAGGCGATGATCGCCGAGGCGCAGGACAACCCGGACGACGCCATGCTGTGGATGAACCTCTCCACCGCGATGATGAGCCTCAAGCACGAAGAGCTCGGGTTGACCATTCAGGACCAGGCGCTGGCGCAACAGCGCATTTACGTGCGCCCCGCTGCGGTTCAGCCTGCCAAACTGCGCCTGCTGATGCTGGTAGTGCCGGGTAACCTCTCTGCCAACGTGCCGATCGACTGCCTGCTGGAGAACAGCGACGTCGACCTCATTTATTACTTTATGGACCCGCACGGCGCAGAGCCGCTGGCCTGGGACATCCCCGCGCACGACCTGACCATGGTGGCGGTCGGTGCCAGCGACGACACCCGTGAGCTGATCAAACGCCTTGAGCACAAACTGGCCGACTGGCCGACGCCGGTGATTAACGCGCCGCAGTTTGTGTTTTCGTCTGAGCGCAACACCGCCAGCCTGCTGCTGCAAAACGTGCCGGGCCTGCAAATCAGCCCCGCGCTGCACATCACCCGTACCGAACTTGAAGAGGTTGCCGCAGGCAGCCTGATGCTGTCGGACGTGGTCGCCGGGCACCAGTTCCCGATAATTTTGCGTCCGGTGGGCACCCACGGCGGGCACGGGTTGCAAAAGCTCGACACCCCGGCAGAAGTGGCGACCTACCTCAGCGAACTGAATGAGCCGGTCTTCTTCCTGTCGCAATTTATTGATTACAGCGGCGATGACGGCCAGTACCGCAAATTCCGCGTGGTGCTGATCGACGGTAAACCTTACGCCTGCCACATGGGCATTTCGTCACACTGGATGATTCACTACGTGAATGCTGGCATGTACGAAGATGCCGCCAAACGTGCCGAAGAAGCTGTGTTTCTGAATACCTTTGCCGATTTTGCCGAGCGTCACAAAGTCGCGCTCGACACTATTTATCAGCGCACCGGGCTGGAATACCTCGGGATTGATTGCGCAGAAACCAAAGACGGGCAGTTCCTGGTGTTTGAAATCGATCCGGCAATGGTTATTCACGCTATGGACGATGAAGTGCTGTTCCCGAATAAACAGATTCACATGAGCAAAGTCATCAACGCATTTCGCAACCTGCTGTTAGCGCGGGTTGGTCATTAATTTGAGTACAGTGGAAAACTTATGTCATTAAATCCAAAGAACGCTCTCAACTTCTCCGGTGGCCCAGGCGCGCTGCCGGAAGTGGTTCTGAACCAGGTTCAGCAGTCAATCATCAACGTGCCGGAAGTGGGCCTGTCCATCCTCGGTATCAGCCACCGTTCCGCATGGTTTGAAAACGTGGTGCGCGAAACCGAAAACAACATTCGCACGCTGCTTAACCTGCCGGATGATTTCCACATTCTGTTCCTGCAAGGGGGCGCGACCCAGCAGTTCTCTCAGGTGCCAATGACCATGCTGCGCGGCAAAAAACACGCCGCCGAGTACCTGGACACCGGCTACTGGAGCCGCAAAGTGGTCACCGAAGCGATGCGCGAAGGCCCGGTAAAAGTGGTCTGGAGCGGTGAGAGCGACGGCTATCGTCGTCTGCCGAACGACGGCGAAGTAACTTTCTCCCCGGACGCGCCGTACATTCACTATGTTTCTAACGAAACGGTGGAAGGTTTGCAGTTCAACCGCGTGCTGGGCCACGACCACGTGCCGCGCGTGTGCGATATGTCTTCCGACTTCCTCTCCAAACCGTGTGAAGCGGACAAGTTCTCCCTGATTTACGCCCACGCGCAGAAGAACATCGGCCCGGCAGGCGTGACCATTGTGCTGATCCGCGACAGCGTGGTACAGGCAGGCACCAAAGAACTGCCGGCGTTCCTCGACTACCGTCGCCAGATTGAAGCGCACTCCAACCTCAACACCCCGCCGGTCTTCGCCATTTACGTGGTGCTGCTGGTGACCCGCTGGCTGCTCAACGATGTGGGCGGCGTGGAAAAAATGGGCGAAATCAACCGCGTGAAAGCCGACCTGCTGTACAGCATTCTCGACAACAGCGACGATTTCTATCACTCCTGGGCCGCACCAGAGCACCGTTCCGACATGAACGTGGCGTTCACCCTGCCGACCAAAGAGATTGAAGCCGCGTTCTTCGAAGAGACCCGCGCCGCAGACTTCTCCGGCCTCGAAGGCCACCGCGCCATCGGCGGCGTGCGCGCATCAATCTATAACGCCCTGAGCGTAACGGCCGTTGAGAAACTCGCCAACTTTATGCAGGACTTCCAGCGCCGCCACCGCAAATAAGCGGGGCGGTGAAAAGACGGGACAGGGAGGTTCTGTTTGGGGGGAAGTGTGTATTTGTAGGTCGGGTAAGCGCAGCGCCACCCGACTTTTTAGCGGCTCGAACGTGTAAGGGTTATTTGTATGTTGCCGGGTTGCGCCCCAGCGCCACTTCCTTAACTGATAACAGAAACTCATGCGCCGTCGTTTCCCATAACTCAGGCGAAAAATCAAACGAGTAACGGCTTTCAAACTCCTCATCCAGCCTGTTTTTATTAACTGAGATAAAGTCATCAACCTCTTTTGCCAGTTCTTTCAGCGTCTGCTCTGATGCTGACCTCTGGAACAGTTTTAAAATGCCTTCAATAGTGTCTTCGCCATCATTGATGATGTCGAAGTCTTGATTGAAATAGCCCTGAATTAACTGATCAAGCTGATAGAAATTTTGCATGAGTGACCTATGGGGTAGGGAATGCAGTAAGAATATAGTAAGGCTTCCCGTTGAATTGTTGTAAATCGATGACAATTCTCACCGCCCGCATACTGATACGTTGGCTACTGCTTCGCGCGTATCCGTAACCGACTTCCTGACCAGCCGAATAATTGAGGGTTAAACGCATTCCTCTCTTTCCGCCGCCAAGTAACGATTTAATATTTGCTCGATTGACATAAAGAGCCTTGGAAATCACCGTCTCAGCAGTATTCAAATCCCTGAATGTTGAAGACATCATGAGTCGTTTATTTTGCTCAAATCTGGCAAGTAATTCAGCATCAGTCTTACCAACGTGGTTAGCGATTGTATGTCCACCTGGTTTTATGCCCGCCAGTGATTCATGCTGGATAAGTTTAATTCGTCCCGCTTTAACAGCAGCGACTCTTACTGCACCGATTGCAGCTGCAAATCCAAGCGGAACAGCAATATCAACCGCCATGCCAATATTTAAAGCTGTTTCTTGATCAGCACCTAATTCACGAGCTGCACTCACTGCCAATTGATATGTGGCGGAACGGGTATCGCGACCACTTATTACCTGTTCGGCAGCACTATGAACCGAATCGAGACTGTGTGCACCCACTACGACACATCCTGCTTTTGTCAGACCCGTTGGCTCCGGTGCGATGCATAACGCAGCTGCTCCAGCCATCTCTACCGCACCGAGTATGACCCCCAAACCTCCAATTAATCTGTTACTCAGCGTTTCTGCTTCTGTCACCGTCTTGTCTGAAAGTACAGCCGCCAGTTGAACAGGCGACATTACAATCGTTATCCCACCATCTTCCATAAACTTTTCTCAATCGTCGATTAACCGCACTAAATAGTAGACATAAATAGCCATGTATGTAGCAGGGTTTAGAGTGCTGCTACCACCACCAGAAAGTGAGATGGCTGCCGGACGTGGTATGAAATGCTAAGTTTGACGGGGGATGAATTAACGCAAAAGTTTTTTAAGGGAAAACATATCGTATTGCTGGAGTATTAGATGGAAAAGGTACTGACTGAAAAAGATCTCATGATGAAAGGTTTCACTGAGAAGAATGTTACGCATCTCAGAGATCTTCTATCCAGAAAAGAAAGCGGTAATGAAACCTATTGGACGCTGATTGATGATCTCAGTAAGCGATTCATCGCAGGCGTCGTTTGCGCGATTTTGATCCTCATCCCATTCCTTATTTTGCCTGCAATCTATCCGGGCTCTTTGATTTTCTACTACATCCCTGTTGCGCTGTTTGGCATCCTGGCGATTTATTTTCTTATCCCAATAAATCTTTCCTGGAAAGCCTACAAATTGGTTAAGGGTTTTAAGTAAACTATTGTTTTATAATGATAAGATGACAGTTGTTCGGTAAAGCCGAACAACTGTGCCATGCGCGATTGTTTAACGCTTACTTATTGATTACCCGGCCTTATATCCGCAGGCGGCTAAATCTGTCAGTAGGCTAATTCTATGAGCTTTTTCAGATCGGGTAAGGGAGCGACTTTGGCTGCTAGTGGCGTCACTTCCTGTTTCTCAGCCTGCACCGCCGACTTAATTCCCTCTAACCTCTTCTGCGCTTCTTTTAATTCCGCTGTGAGCTTCTTTTCTTTATCAGTAAAAGCCGTTAGCACGATGCAGCCATTCATCGCCCTCAGCGTGTAATGCTGCCCGGTATCAAACCCCACCTCCCGCAGCCACTTGCCGGAAATCGTCATACTCGGCGAACTTTTATCACGACCTCTCGGGCGATATCCCACAATTAACTCACGCGAGGTTCCAGTGGTCGTAATGTCCAGGTTAGAATGCAAATCAGCCATAATCAACTCCTTGATAGTTGGTGAGGTTAGCTCTCGTCAGGTATCGTAACTACCTGATGAGGGCGTCTAAAAAGTCAGGACGACTTATGTTAAGGTACGTACCTGAGTGGTTAAAGATTACTCCCATAGGTACGTACATGACAACCGCTAAACGTGACACCAACCAGTCAAAATCAGGTAAGTCCCCCACCTTTCAGATTCGGATTACCCCAGAGTTAAAAGTGCAGTTTGAAGCAGCGGCGAAAGATGCCGGGATGAGTTTGGGGAATTGGCTCAAGACGCTAGGTAGAAATGAGTTGATGAGATTAGGTATTGAGCCGAAGAATTAATTAATCTATGTTTTATATATAATTGCAAATCGTTTCTATATGATGCTCCATTGATAGTTTTTTCGCCTCCCCTAATCCAGGGTAATGCCTTTGGGCATGCAATCGCTTATATCCCTGCAGCCCGATGGTATTATCATAAAAACTTGGTTCTTTCTGTACATGCAGAATTAATTTACTTAACGCTTGGTGGAATTTTCCTGCTGGGTTACTTGTGGATTTATCATCTATCGATGAATAATGCATTATAGACATTGCATCAAATTCTTTTCTGTCTATATAACTCATATGAATTGTTACAACGTATGCAGGCCCGCCACTTTCTGCGAAATCAGAACCGACCATTGTAAAATCGCTGAATCCAACAATATTTTTTGATATTGATTTATATCTAGTATGAATGTCTGAGAAGTATGACTTGGATGGGTAGTCCGCGTTCCTTTTCTTTTTCTGAAATGGATCGTTAATTATGAATCGCCACGGATAATCTAGACACTTCCGAGCCGTTGATAATACTGGTTTTC
>CAUSEC010000014.1:0-127048 GCA_963530515.1 uncultured Enterobacteriaceae bacterium
TGCTTAACGTCGCCAACAAAAACCGCGCCATCTACCGCCAGTGGGTGAAAGCGGGCTGGATACGCACCACACCCGGCGACTGTATCGACTATGATCGCATTCGTGACGATATCCTGCGCGATGCTGAAACCTTCAATATCCGGCTGGTGGGTTTCGATACCTGGAACGCCACACACCTGCGCACCCAGCTACAGGGGGCTGGCCTCGACGTTGAGCCGTTCCCACAAACCTATCTCAAGTTCAGCCCGGTAGCGAAATCCTTTGAGGTGTTCGTTAACCGTAAGGTAGTGCGCCATCGCGGTGATCCGGTTCTGGCCTGGGCGATTGGTAACATGGTGATGGAGTCCGACGCCAACGCCAACATCAAGCCCAACAAAAAGAAATCCTCCAACAAGATAGACCCGGCGGTATCGGCGCTAATGGCGTTCGGTACATTCCAGGCAGAGCACGAGGATTTTGCTTTCGATATGAGCAGCAGTCATAAACAGCGACTTGCTGCCTTTGACGGTCTTTAAGAGGAAAATTAGATGATTAAAACACTAAGGTTAAAAGGCGTGGCGGCGAAAAAGTTCGGTAAGGTTCACCGTTTCCATGTTGAAGATATCCGGGAAATGCTGAGGGCCATGTGTTCACAGGTGCCTGGTTTCAAAAAATACATGTCTAACGCGCATCACAGTGGCGTGCAATTCGCTTTTTTCCGTGAAAGTGAAAATATTGGGCTGGAGGAGTTTGAACTAACTTCCACAGCCAGCGAATTTACCATGATGCCTGTTATTGAGGGGGCCAAGCAGGGCGGCGTTCTTCAGGTTGTTCTCGGTGCTGCTGCACTGGTGTCAGCATTCTTCACCGCTGGTGGAACACTAGCATTATGGGGTGGCGCGTTGTCCAGTGGTGCAATATCTGCCACATCGATTTTAACCGGTATTGGTCTGTCTATGATGACAGGAGGGGTTGTGCAGATGCTGACGCCTCAGCCAAAAATTAACGTCGGCTCCAGCAGTAGCGCGGATAACAAACCCAATTATGCATTTGGCGCACCTGTGAATACCGTTGCGATGGGCTACCCCGTGCCTGTTCTGTATGGCCAGCGCGAGATTGGCGGGGCCATTATCAGCGCCGGATTATTCTCCAGTGATCAACAATAAGGTAGAGGAGGAAAATATGCACACTGCAAACACAGCACTCTGGCCAGAGGGTGAGCAATTCACTATGGATGTTAACCTGCCGACACCTCATGAACCGTTTGCCGTTCGGGTTAACTACATTGTTCCGTCATTTAATGTAGTTCTTGAAATGCTGGGCAACAAAGATTCCCAAAAGGCTTATAGCCTGTTCAGGCAGTTTATTGAAGGGTGGGATCTGGAGGAGACTTTATCCGACCAGATGTTGATTTTCCACCTTACGGCATTTCCCGGCGCTGCTGAGGTGATTTTTCAGAAATGGGCAGAACACATGAAAGAGCGACTTGCTGCCAGCCAGGCGGTTTTTGCACAGGGCACAAACTCCATCAACTGAGGCTTCTATGTTGAAACTTGAGGAGTTGGAAGAGGCGATAAAGGAAATGGCCCGTCAGCAGGGCCATGAACTGAACGGGCAGGATAGGCTAATCATTCGTACAAGGGTTGCTATGGCTTTAGCTACTAAAGAGCGGCACCGCCAGCACATGGGAGCGCCTGCCTATCAGTGGCGAAAGCCTGATAAGTTAAGGCGTTGAAAGAGATTCATCCCCTATAAAGCACCATTATTGTTTTGGTGCTTTTTTGTTTGTTCATCCAAAGCTGTATAAACATCTGTATAAACAATAATAAAAAAGGCGCTATCCCATGCCGAGTAGCGCCTTTTTAAACAGTCACTTAGCTGATAACTATCAGTTCATACCGTATTTTTTCAGTTTCTTACGCAGCGTACCACGGTTGATACCCATCATCAGGGCAGCACGGGTCTGATTACCACGGGTGTATTGCATCACCATGTCCAACAGAGGCTGTTCTACCTCAGCCAGTACCAGCTCATACAGGTCATTAACATCCTGACCATTCAATTGAGCAAAATAGTTCTTCAGTGCTTGCTTTACCGAGTCACGAAGAGGTTTTTGGGTTACCTGATCCTGAGAATTAACGGTAGAAACGGTCAGTACGTCAGAATTTACGCGTTGTTCGAACATGTTCTGTCAGCTCTTTATTTCTGTTTACGCAAAATTTTCGAAGTATGCCTCCAACGCCTCCAGCTGTTCGCTGGCGTCCTCAAGGGCGTTGAATGTGCGCCGAAACTGGTCATTTGGAGCATGCTCCTGGAGATACCAGGAGACGTGTTTGCGCGCGATTCGGTAACCTTTTGCCTGTCCGTAAAAGTCATGCAACTCCCGAACGTGCGCACAAAGCAAGCGCTTTACTTCTGCCAAAGGCAGTGGAGCGAGCAGCTCTCCAGTGTCCAGATAATGCTGGATTTCCCGAAAGATCCAGGGTCTTCCCTGAGCTGCACGGCCTATCATCAGGGCATCAGCCCCCGTATAGTCGAGTACAGCTCTGGCTTTAAGCGGGTCAGTAATGTCGCCATTCGCGATAACCGGAATGGAAACTTTCTGCTTAACTGCCCGAATGCTGTCGTATTCAGCTTCTCCATTGAACAAACAGGCGCGGGTGCGTCCATGAATGGTCAGAGCCTGAATGCCACAGTCTTCAGCCAGTTGGGCAATCTCTACGCAGTTACGGTGTTCCGGAGCCCAGCCAGTACGAATCTTGAGCGTAACGGGAACATCCACCGCGTTTACCACGCCGGTCAGGATAGACTTCACCAGATCCGGGTGTTGCAGCAGGGCGGAGCCCGCAAGCTTGCGATTCACTTTCTTAGCCGGACAGCCCATATTGATATCAATAATCTGGGCACCGCTTTCCACATTAATGCGGGCGGCATCCGCCATCTCATCCGGATCGCTCCCTGCAATTTGCACGGTGCGAATCCCTGGCTCATCTACATGCACCATCCGCAGTCGGGATTTGTCACTTTCCCACACCTGTGGGTTAGACGACATCATCTCGGATACGGTTAAACCTGCTCCCATCTCGTAGCACAACGTCCGGAATGGTCTGTCAGTAATGCCAGCCATTGGCGCTGCGATCAGGCGATTTCTAAGCTGGTGTTGTCCGATGCGCATGAGTTAAGAAATGACCATACTGTGACTGCAAGGCGGCGTATCTTACGCATTTTTCGCACGAGATGAAAGGCCAAACTTTGAGCAATCCACTGTCGCAGATCAATGAATCACCGCTAAAGTCGTCCGTAAAAATTATAAGTGATTAAAAATCATTGAGTTAAAGTCTTGAGGATAAATTATGAACAAATATAAATTCCTCAAACTTCTCATTTTTTCTTCGTTCAGGCCGCTACTTACGGGATAATTTGCTGTTTTAATAGACAAAAAAGAAGGTGAAAATGAGATCACTCTCTCAATTTCACCTTCAGAAAGATTATTGTGGCGAATAGATCACGGGCAGCGTCGCCCGTGAAAAATCACTGTTTCTGGCCGGTAATCCGGCACCACTCTTCTTTCTCGACAACCGCATCAAGAGCGAAGTTATCGCGGTAGGCATCGCAGACCCCCTCAGCCTGGCTGGCGAGGATACCGGAAAGCCCCAGCAGACCGCCTGAAACGGGCAGCACGCTAATTAACGGTGCCAGCTCGCGCAATGGGCCTGCCAGGATGTTTGCCACCACCACGTCGGCTTGCATCGCCTCTGGCTGGTCTTGCGGCAGATACAGTTCCAGACGGTCAGATACCCCGTTACGCTCGGCGTTATCACGGCTCGCCTGAATCGCCTGTGGATCGATATCAATACCGATGGCTTTCGCTGCACCCAGTTTCAACGCTGCAATAGCCAGAATGCCCGAGCCGCAGCCAAAATCGATAACGGTCTGACCGGTTAAGTCCAGCCCATCAAGCCATTGCAGGCACAAAGAGGTCGTTGGATGTGTTCCGGTTCCGAAAGCCAGGCCCGGATCGAGCATGACGTTGACGGCATTTTCATCTGGCACGTCGCGCCAGCTTGGGCAGATCCACAGACGCTTACCAAACTGCATTGGATGGAAGTTTTCCATCCACTCGCGTTCCCAGTCTTTATCTTCGATCTGTTCGATCTTATGCACGAAACCTGCGCCCAGTAACGGGTGCTGTTCCAGCATGGCCACCACGTCGCTCATGTCGGTTTCAGCATCAAACAGGCCGATAACGTCGGTATCGCCCCACAGACGCGTCTCCCCCGGCAGCGGTTCAAACACCGGGGTGTCGTGCGTGTCCTGGAAGGTAATCGAAACAGAACCTGCTTCCATTAATGCATCGCTAAGTTCTTCGGCATTTGCGCCGGTTGTGTTCAGTTTTAATTGGATCCACGGCATGGAAAAACTCTTTATTTATCAGTAGAAATCACGACTGTTTGTGGGGCGGATTGGCCAAAACGGTTCCCCACCACAAACGCCAGCAGACTTAACAGTAACGAAGGCACAATTGGGTGGAAGCCCAGATACTGAATCTTAAACGTTGCGAGCACGGCATAGAGTACACCACCTACAATCATGCCACTCAGTGCGCCAGTGGCATTGGCTCGTTCCCAGTAAAGACCCAGTACCAGTGGCCACAGAAAGACCGCTTCCAGCCCGCCAAACGCCAGCAGGTTCAGCCAGATGATCATCTCTGGTGGACGCCAGGCCGCCAGCAATAAAAGTGCGCCGAGTGCCAGTGTAATGACAGCCGACATGCTTTTAAGGCGACGCTCATTGGTTATTTGCTCTGGACGCATATTCAGATAAAGATCTTTGATGATCGTAGCCGAGCTTTGCAGTAGCTGAGCATTTATCGTAGACATGATCGCTGCCATGGGCGCGGCCAAAAAGATCCCGGCAGCATATGGCGGAAGCACTTTCATCATCAATGTGGGGATAACAAGATCCGGGACGACGAGATCCGGGATCACTGCGCGCCCCAATGCTCCCGCAAGATGCATACCCAACATCAGGATCGCGACGACAATCGTGCCAATAATGATGCCTTTGTGAACGGCTTTACTGTCTTTATATGAAATACAACGAACTGCAGTATGGGGCAGGCCGATAACACCAAAGCAAACCAGTACCCAAAATGAGGTCATAAAGGTTGGCGAAAGAATATCATCAGCACCCTGTGCAGAAACCAGTTTAGGGTCAATGGATTCAAGTGTCTCGACGGCGTGACCTATCCCCCCGGCGGCATGAATGATACCGACCAGCAACACGATGGTGCCAATCAGCATGACCAAGCCTTGCATCGTATCGTTCAGTACACTGGCCCGAAAGCCACCAAAGGCTGTATAGAGCGCAATGCTAACGCCAAAGATCAGGAGGCCTGTTTCATAGGGTATCCCGGCTGCGGTTTCCAGCAGACGTGCACCGCCGATAAACTGAACGGTCATCGCACCGACGAAGGCAACCAACAGGCTCAGGCTTGCAAGCCATACGAGTGCACGACTTTGATAACGCGCGAACAACATATCGTTCAGGGTTACTGCGTTATAACGGCGCGCCAGAATGGCAAATTTCTTACCCAGAATACCCAGCGAGAGCCAGATGGCAGGTAACTGAATCATTGACAGTAAAACCCAGCCCAGTCCGTATTTATAGGCCGCACCCGGTCCGCCAATAAACGAACTGGCGCTGATATAGGTTGCTGTCAGCGTCATTGCTAGCACAATCCCGCCCATAGAGCGGCTGCCAAGAAAATACTCGTTAAGAAACGATCCGGTCGTTCTTTTACGCATGGCATAAATGGAAAGGCCGAATACCACGAGCAGGTAAGCGATAAGTGGCAGAATGACTTCAAGCTGCATCATCGTCCTCCAGTGAAATATCGCGATAAATGAATTTCACCATTGCCCAGCACAGCAGGATAAACACCAGTGGCATCAGCAGGCAGGCCATCTCAAACCAGTGCGGTAAGCCGGTGATACCTTGGGCTGAATCAGGTAAGTAAGCAGTTACTAACCATGCAGCGAGATAAAGAAGGGTCAGCCACAGCGCCCAGCGCGCCTCTTTGTGGGCCTGAACAAAACGCGTGTCCATATTTGTCCCTTGTGGATGAAGAAAGCGGGGATTGTACAGTATGGGGGCTGGCAATCCCCAGAAATAAAGAAGGCCGGAATATCCGGCCTTTTAGCGTTGCGGTTGGCTTACTTCTCGTGCAGACCGAGTTTCTTTTCCAGATAGTGGATGTTGGTACCGCCCACCTGGAATTTCTCGTCGTTCATGATGCGGGTCTGCAAATCAACGTTGGTTTTGATGCCGTCGATGATCAGTTCCTGCAGGGCGTTTTTCATGCGGGCAATCGCCACGTCACGGTTTTCGCCGTAGCAGATAAGCTTGCCGATCATTGAGTCATAGTACGGCGGTACGGTGTAACCGGCGTAGATATGAGACTCCCAGCGCACACCAAAGCCACCCGGCGCGTGGAAACGCGTGATTTTACCCGGGCTTGGCAGGAAGGTGTTCGGGTCTTCGGCGTTAATACGGCACTCTACCGCATGGCCTTTCACCACAACTTCTTCCTGCTTGATGGACAACGGCTGGCCCGCAGCGATACGCAGCTGTTCTTTGATCAGGTCAACGCCGGTGATCATTTCGGTAACCGGGTGTTCAACCTGAATACGGGTGTTCATTTCGATGAAATAGAACTCGCCGTTCTCGAACAGGAACTCAAAGGTACCTGCACCGCGATAGCCGATATCGACACACGCTTTGGCGCAACGCTCGCCGATGTAGCGACGCAGTTCCGGAGTAATGCCCGGTGCTGGCGCTTCTTCGACCACTTTCTGGTGACGACGCTGCATGGAGCAGTCACGTTCTGCCAGATAGATCGCGTTACCCTGACCGTCAGCCAGCACCTGAATTTCGATGTGGCGTGGGTTTTCCAGGTATTTTTCCATGTATACCATGTCATTGCTGAAAGCGGCTTTCGCTTCTGCTTTGGTCATGGAGATGGACTGCGCCAGTTCAGCATCGCTGCGCACAACGCGCATACCGCGACCGCCGCCGCCGCCGGACGCCTTGATGATAACCGGATAGCCAATGCGTTTAGCGTGAGCACGGTTAGCATCCATATCGTCGGTCAGAGGGCCGTCAGAGCCTGGTACGGTTGGAACACCGGCTTTTTTCATCGCGGTGATTGCAGACACTTTGTCGCCCATCAGGCGGATGGTGTCGGCTTTCGGGCCGATGAAGATGAAGCCAGAGCGTTCAACCTGCTCAGCAAAGTTGGCGTTCTCAGAGAGGAAGCCGTAACCCGGATGAATTGCCACCGCGCCGGTGATTTCAGCGGCGCTGATGATAGCCGGGATGTTCAGATAGCTTTTTACGGACGGAGCCGGGCCAATACAGACCGTCTCATCCGCCAGCAATACGTGTTTTAAATCGCGGTCCGCGGTGGAGTGCACAGCGACAGTCTTGATGCCCAGCTCTTTACAGGCACGCAGAATGCGCAGGGCAATCTCGCCACGGTTTGCGATGACAATTTTATCCAGCATCTTCGCCTCGTTATTCGATGATGACCAGCGGCTCGTCGAATTCCACCGGTTGACCGCTTTCGATCAGAATGGCTTTCACCACGCCTGCTTTGTCAGCTTCGATCTGGTTCATCATTTTCATCGCTTCAACGATGCAGAGCGTGTCGCCCACGTTGACTTTCTGGCCCACTTCGCAGAACGCTTTCGCGTCCGGGCTCGGGGTGCGATAGAAAGTCCCGACCATCGGGGAACGTACGATGTGACCACTGATTTGCGCTGGTGCGGCTTCTGCTACAGGGGCGGCAGGAGCGACTGCGCCAGCAAGTGCAGGAGCGGGCTGCTGCATAACCGGTGCCGCATAAGCCTGCTGCATCATCGGGTAAGCTGGTGCTACCGGTGCGCGGCTGATACGTACAGACTCTTCGCCTTCAGAAATTTCCAGTTCAGCGATGCCTGATTCTTCAACCAGTTCGATCAGTTTTTTAATCTTACGAATATCCATGAGTGGGTTCCGTACTCTTGTTTAGTTTGATTGTGACAAGCGTTTTACCGCCGTCTGTAACGCGTTTGAATAGCCGCCGGCACCGGCTCCGTGGAGAGCACCAACAGCGATATCGGGGAAACAGCTATGATGGCGGAACGTGTCACGTTTCGCGAACCAGGTCGGCGTCAACACGGCCGGATTGATCAGGGTAGAGCTCACTGTATCTTTAGCCTGATGAATTCGGTCGATGAATTCGTGCCCCAGTTAGCGTGCCTGTGTTTATCACACATAATCGGCAACTTAACCGCCATCGTGCTGCTATCTCCTGCAAACTTCCGGTAAAATACAAAATATACCTTCGTTGCATGGTTGTCACTCATCCAGGGTCTTAAAAACCCTGTCGGCAAAACCAAAGTCGCACATTATAACGATTTCGTAGCATTTGGCAGCTAAATACTGGTCTTATCAGGGAAGATTATCAACCGCTAATACGAATATGCCCGTGGATGATAGAAGAAGTGCGGCAAACAGCACAATACCCTGCGCTATCGCCACCATTGGCGGAACTTCTTGTATCGCCACGCTAAAAGCACAATGGCAATGGCGGCATAGAGAAGGGGCTGCGGCGAGAGGATCTTCACCGACCACAGATAATGAATGGGGGCCAGGATCGCCACCAGATAGACGAAGTTATGTAATTGTTGCCAACGTTTTCCTAATTTTCGCTGCGCCCATTGTGTCGAGGTGGCGGCGAGAGTAAGCAGGACAAACCAGCTTACAATCCCGAGCATTAAATACGGCCGAGTGGTCAATTCCTGAGCGAGCAAACCCAGATTAGCGATCCCAAGTTCGAGCAAGGCGTAACTCGTCAGGTGAAGTGTTGCCCAGGCAAAGCACCATAAACCCAGCAGGCGACGGGTGCGAATCAGGAGTGGCTGACGTGCGTAGCGCGCCAGCGGCGTAACCAACAGACCTGCAAGCAGGAACTTCAGCGCCATTCGACCGGTAAAATGCTGGATATCTTTCGCCGGATCGGCACTGAAGTAACCCTGAGATGCCGCCCAGAACAGCCAGACGAAGGGCAGGAAGCCCGCCAGATGCAGCGCCACTTTAAGCCATGTAATTTGCTTCGCCGTTAATCGCACTTAGAAATTCTCCCGCAGATCCAGGCCCCGATACAGCGAGGCAACTTCATCGGCATAGCCGTTAAAGAGCAGCGTCGGCTGACGTTTAACATCCAGCACCCCACCCGAACCAATAAAGCGCTCGGTGGCCTGCGACCAGCGCGGGTGATCAACATGCGGATTCACGTTGGCAAAAAAGCCATACTCATTCGGCGCGGCCAGATTCCACGTTGTTGGCGGACGCTTGCTGGTGAGTTTAATACTGACGATAGACTTGATGCCCTTGAAACCATACTTCCAGGGGACGGTCAGGCGAATCGGCGCACCGTTTTGTGGCGGGAGCGCTTTGCCGTACACCCCCACCGAAAGCAATGTCAGCGGATGCATCGCTTCATCTATACGTAAGCCTTCAACATATGGGTATTCGAGGCCACCACCGATAAACCTGTCTTTTTGGCCCGGCATATCATCGGGGGCATACAGCGTCTCGAACGCCACATATCTGGCGTTGCTGGTGGGTTCAGCCAGCGCCAGCAGTTTATGCAGAGGGAAACCGGTCCACGGCACGACCATTGACCAGGCTTCCACGCAGCGCATACGGTAGATACGTTCTTCAAGCGGGAAGCGTTTGGTTAAATCGTCATGGTCGAGGGTTAACGGTTTGGCCACTTCCCCTTCAATTTTGAGCGTCCACGGTGAGGTTTTCAGGCTGCCTGCATTGGCCGCAGGATCGGCTTTGTCCAGACCGAATTCATAAAAGTTGTTATAGCCCGTGACCTTATCTTCCGGCGTCAGCGCCAGCTTGCTTTGCCACTGCGCGGGTTTGGTGAAATCCAGTGGCTGCCCCGAAGGGGCTTTGGGTCTGTCGTTCCCCTTAAACCAATCCAGCAGATCGGCATGCGCGCGGGGAGACAGGCTGAGCGCGGCGGCGCTGATCCCGAGTGTTTTGAGGATCTGGCGACGGCGCAGCATAAAAACGGATTCCGCTGTGACGTCGGCTTCAGTAAGTTTTTTCTTTTGCATGGTGTCCCCCTCTTTTTATTACTTGTAGCATGGGGTCGGTATACCCGGAGGAATATCACGAAAAATTGAAGTTCTGGCATCTGGCAGTCATCAGGTCGTCATTGCTTGCCGTGATGATTGGCAAAAAAAATCTGAGGGCTATACTCCCATAGGCGGTTGCAATACTGATTGCCAGAAACGTCAGGCCTGCTAGTATGCCGGGCTCGTTCTGCTAGTTAGCACTTACTCATCTATTAACAGAGTAGGTCGCGTCTCGTTCTTTCACACTACGGAGTTAACACAAGGATGCGATTAACGACGAAATTTTCAGCTTTTGTGACCTTACTGACAGGCCTGGCGATGTTCGTCATCCTGCTCGGCAGCTCACTGAGCTTTTATAATGCTATCCAGTCAAAGGTGGCTAACCGTGTTGAAGCGGTAGCGGCTGTCGTGGACTCGCGCCTGATATTTACCCCTCTGCCCACGCTAAAGCATCAGCTTGATGAATTGATGGTGCCCATTGATATCGTGGGTGTTGAGATTCGACAGGGGAAAAAGACCGTACTCCAGCATACGCGCAAAAGCAGCTATCGCCCGGCGGGCAGCAACTATCTGTACCGTGAGCTTCATATTGCGTCGATTAAAAACCCCGGTATGACCATCACCATGGTGTACCAGGATCCGATGGCAAACTACTTCCATTCCCTGGTTACCACTGTCCCGCTGACGCTGGCGATCGGCTTTATGATTCTGATCGTTTTCCTGTCCGTGCGCTGGCTACGCCGTCAGCTTTCAGGCCAGGAGCTGCTTGAAATGCGTTCGACCCGGATCCTGAACGGGGAACGCGGAACAAAAGTCCGGGGTTCAATCTATGAATGGCCGTCACGGGCCAGCAGCGCGCTGGATGTTCTGCTGGCTGAAATTCAGTTTGCCAGCGACCAGCGCAGCCACATCGATACCATGATCCGCTCTTACGCCGCGCAGGACACCAAAACCGGTCTCAATAACCGCCTCTTCTTTGATAATCAACTGGCAACCTTATTAGAAGATCAGGAAAAAGTTGGCGTGCACGGGGTGGTGATGATGATCCGTCTGCCTGATTTTGAATTGCTCCGCGATAACTGGGGCAAAGCTGCTGTGGAAGAGCATCTGTTTATGCTCATCAATTTGCTCTCTACCTTTATTATGCGCTATCCCGGTTCGCTGCTGGCACGCTATCACCGCAGCGACTTTGCCGTTCTGCTTCCTCATCGCACATTGAAAGAAGCCGAGAGCATCGCCGGGCAAATTTTAAAAGCGGTCGACGGACTGCCGCCGAGCAAAATGCTCGACCAGGAAGACATGATGCACATTGGCGTCTGTGCCTGGCGCAGCGGACAGTCAACGGAACAGGTCATGGAACATGCCGAAGCGGCCACGCGCAATGCGGTATTGCAGGGCGGGAACAGCTGGTCCGTGTACGATGATTCGCTGCCAGAGCAGGGGCGAGGCAATGTACGCTGGCGGACCCTCATCGAAAATATGCTCAGCCGTGGCGGACCGCGTATATATCAGAAACCGGCGGTGAATCGCGACGGGCAAGTGCATCATCGTGAGCTAATGTGCCGTATTTACGATGACGATCAGGAAGTGCTCGCTGCGGAATACATGCCCATGGTTCTGCAGTTTGGGCTGTCGGAAGAGTATGACCGCCTGCAAATTGGTCGACTCATCCCGTATCTGGGCATCTGGCCGGAAGAAAATCTCGCTATGCAGATTACCGTGGAATCGCTGATTCGCCCGCGATTCCAGCGTTGGTTGCGCGATACCCTGATGCAATGCGAAAAATCACAACGAAAACGGATTATTTTTGAACTTGCAGAGGCAGATGTCTGTCAACATATCGGTCGTTTACAACCCGTTGTGCGTTTAGTGAATGCACTGGGGGCACGTATCGCCGTGACGCAAGCCGGTCTGACACTGGTCAGTACCAGCTGGATCAAGGCGCTGGATGTTGAATTATTAAAATTGCATCCTGGGCTTGTCAGAAATATCGAAAAACGCACGGAAAATCAGCTGCTGGTGCAAAGCCTTGTGGAAGCCTGCAAAGGGACGCGTACCCGGGTTTTTGCCACCGGCGTTCGCTCTCGTAGTGAATGGCAGATGCTGATTGAACGCGGCGTTTCGGGTGGTCAGGGCGATTTTATTGCCGCTTCTCAGCCCCTCGATACCAGTGTGAAAAAATATTCGCAAAGTTACTCGGTTTGAACTGCCGTTTAAGCCGTTTTCACGTAGAATAATGCGCGCTGTGTCCTTTGGGGGTGTGCCTGGCTGCCCGCCGGAATGTTACAGCGCAAACGCGAGTTTTGACCTTTGACAGGTTGCAAACATCGGGCAGGGAGTGCGCCTGCTCATATCCCACCCTGAAGGAATCAGGTTGTTTGTAACAAAGGAAACAAACTGCACTAATTTTCACCGTAGCAGATGATTTTTGCGCCTTGTCGCTGCTACGTGTGGTTGGTAAAGTAAGCGGATTTTATTTCTCCGCCCCAGCTTTCAGGATTATCCCTTAGTATGTTGAAAAAATTTCGTGGCATGTTTTCCAATGACCTGTCCATTGACCTGGGTACCGCGAATACCCTTATTTATGTAAAAGGACAAGGCATCGTATTGAATGAGCCTTCCGTTGTGGCCATTCGTCAGGATCGTGCAGGCTCGCCGAAAAGCGTGGCTGCAGTGGGTCATGACGCGAAGCAGATGCTGGGTCGTACCCCTGGCAACATCGCCGCCATTCGCCCAATGAAAGACGGCGTTATCGCCGACTTCTTCGTGACTGAAAAAATGCTTCAGCACTTCATCAAGCAGGTTCACAGCAACAGCTTCATGCGTCCAAGCCCGCGTGTTCTGGTGTGTGTGCCGGTTGGCGCAACCCAGGTAGAGCGTCGCGCAATCCGTGAATCTGCCCAGGGTGCAGGTGCACGTGAAGTGTTCCTGATTGAAGAGCCAATGGCTGCGGCCATCGGTGCGGGCCTGCCTGTTTCCGAAGCTACCGGTTCTATGGTGGTGGATATCGGTGGTGGTACCACTGAAGTGGCCGTTATCTCTCTGAACGGCGTGGTGTACTCCTCTTCCGTACGTATCGGTGGTGACCGCTTCGATGAAGCCATCATTAATTATGTGCGCCGTAACTACGGCTCTCTGATCGGTGAAGCCACCGCAGAGCGTATCAAACACGAAATCGGCTCTGCGTATCCGGGCGATGAAGTGCGTGAGATCGAAGTGCGTGGCCGTAACCTGGCTGAAGGTGTTCCACGCGGTTTCACCCTGAACTCCAACGAAATTCTGGAAGCTCTGCAGGAACCACTGACGGGCATCGTGAGCGCGGTAATGGTTGCGCTGGAACAGTGCCCACCAGAGCTGGCGTCCGATATCTCCGAGCGCGGTATGGTTCTGACCGGTGGTGGTGCGCTGCTGCGTAACCTCGACCGCCTGTTAATGGAAGAGACAGGTATTCCTGTCGTAGTTGCAGAAGATCCACTGACTTGCGTAGCACGTGGCGGCGGCAAGGCACTGGAAATGATCGATATGCACGGCGGCGATTTGTTCAGCGAAGAATAGTCTGCGTCAAACCCGGGTCAGTTTTTGCCCCGGGTTTACCTGGCCTGAGAATACGCATAGCCTATGAAGCCAATTTTTAGCCGTGGCCCGTCGCTACAGATTCGCCTTTTTCTGGCGGTGATTGTGGCGCTGGGCGTTATCGTTGCGGACAGCCGCCTCGGTACGTTCAGCCAAATCCGAACGTACATGGATACTGCCGTCAGCCCTTTCTATTTTATTTCCAATGGTCCCCGTGAATTACTCGACAGCATGTCGCAGACGCTGTCCTCGCGCGATCAACTTGAGCTAGAAAATCGGGCATTACGTCAGGAGTTGCTGCTGAAAAACAGTGAACTGCTGATGTTAGGTCAATACAAACAGGAGAACGCGCGACTGCGCGAGCTGCTGGGTTCGCCCCTGCGCCAGGACGAACAAAAAATGGTGACCCAGGTTATCTCCACGGTGAACGATCCCTATAGCGATCAGGTGGTGATCGACAAGGGGAGCGTGAACGGTGTCTACGAAGGCCAGCCGGTTATCAGCGATAAAGGTGTTGTAGGCCAGGTGGTTGCGGTGGCGAAGCTCACCAGCCGCGTACTGCTGATTTGCGATGCGACCCATGCCTTGCCAATTCAGGTCCTGCGTAATGACATTCGTGTGATTGCGGCGGGTAATGGCTGTACTGACGACCTGCAGCTGGAGCATCTGCCAGCCAATACCGATATCCGTGTCGGTGATGTGCTGGTAACGTCCGGTCTGGGCGGACGTTTCCCGGAAGGTTATCCGGTCGGCGTGGTCTCCTCTGTCAAACTGGATACGCAGCGCGCTTACACTGTTATCCAGGCACGTCCAACGGCGGGCCTGCAACGGTTGCGTTATCTGCTGCTGTTGTGGGGCGCGGATCGTAATGGTACCAATCCGATGACGCCGGAAGACGTTCATCGCGTGGCGAACGAACGCCTGATGCAAATGATGCCGCAGGTCCTTCCGTCTCCTGATGCTATGGGACCACCGGCACCGATGCCCGCACCGGCAACAGGTATTGCTGCACCGCCTGCTCCGGCGACCGGAGGAGGGCAATAGTGGCAAGTTACCGTAGCCAGGGGCGCTGGGTTATCTGGCTCTCGTTTCTTATCGCACTGTTGCTTCAGGTCATGCCCTGGCCGGATGACATCCTCGTCTACCGGCCAAACTGGGTTCTGCTGATTTTGCTGTACTGGATCCTGGCATTGCCGCACCGCGTAAATGTCGGTACGGGTTTTGCCATGGGTGCCATACTGGATCTCATCAGCGGCTCCACGCTTGGTGTACGTGCGTTGTCCCTCAGTATCGTCGCCTATCTGGTCGCACTTAAATTCCAGCTGTTCCGTAATCTGGCGCTCTGGCAACAGGCGTTGGTAGTGATGATGCTGTCACTGGCCACCGAAGTGGTTATCTTCTGGGCCGAGTTCTTAGTCATTAACGTCTCCTTTAAACCTGATATTTTCTGGAGCAGTCTTGTTAATGGTGTGCTCTGGCCATGGATATTCCTGTTGATGCGTAAGATTCGTCAGCAGTTTGCCGTGCAATAAGGTTTTTTATGACAACTCTCTGGCTTGCCTCTGGTTCCCCGCGTCGTCAGGAACTGCTCACCCAGTTGGGTGTGCGTTTCGAACAAATTATCCCTGGTATTGAAGAGCAGCGTCGGGCGCAAGAGAGCGCCCACCATTACGTGCTGCGACTGGCGCGCGAAAAAGCGCTGGCAGGGGTGGCGATGGCCACGCGCGATCTGCCCGTTCTGGGGGCTGACACCATTGTGATATTTAATGGTGAAGTGCTTGAAAAACCGAAAGACTCCTCGCATGCTGCTAAAATGTTACGACTACTCTCCGGTCAAACCCATCAGGTGATGACGGCGGTTGCGCTGGCTGACAGCAGGCACTTGCTGGACTGTCTTGTGGAAACGGAAGTCACGTTCCGCGTACTTTCCGACGAAGACATTGCAACCTATGTGGCGAGTGGCGAGCCGCTTGATAAAGCCGGGGCATATGGAATCCAGGGGCTGGGCGGCTGTTTTGTCAGAAAAATCAATGGCAGTTACCATGCCGTCGTCGGTTTGCCGCTGGTGGAAACGTGGGAACTGTTGAGCAACTTTAACGCACTACGCGAGGGAAAAGATAATCATGACGGCTGAATTGTTGGTCAACGTAACGCCATCAGAAACGCGTGTGGCTTACATCGATGGTGGCATCCTGCAGGAGATCCACATCGAGCGTGAAGCGCGACGCGGGATCGTAGGCAATATCTACAAGGGTCGGGTAAGTCGTGTACTTCCTGGAATGCAGGCGGCTTTTGTAGATATTGGCCTGGATAAGGCGGCGTTTCTTCACGCCTCGGACATCATGCCGCATACCGAATGCGTCGCCGGGGAAGAGCAGAAGAACTTCACCGTGCGTGACATCTCTGAACTGGTTCGTCAGGGTCAGGATCTGATGGTACAGGTCGTCAAAGATCCGCTGGGTACCAAAGGCGCACGCCTGACGACCGACATCACCCTGCCTTCCCGCTATCTGGTGTTTATGCCTGGCGCATCCCACGTGGGCGTCTCTCAGCGTATTGAAAGTGAAGCCGAGCGCGAAAGACTCAAGCAGGTGGTAGCGGAATACTGCGATGAGCAGGGCGGTTTCATCATTCGTACGGCGGCGGAAGGGGTCTGTGAAGAGGATCTCTCTTCAGATGCGGCCTACCTTAAGCGCGTCTGGACCAAAGTGATGGAGCGTAAAAAACGCAACCAGACACGCTACAAACTGTACGGTGAGCTGGCGCTGGCGCAGCGCGTCCTGCGCGATTTTGCCGATGCGCAGCTTGACCGGATCCGCGTCGACTCTCGCCTGACCTATGACATGCTGCTGGAATTTACCGCTGAATACATGCCGGAAATGACCAACAAAATTGAGCATTACAGCGGTCGCCAGCCTATCTTTGATCTCTTTGACGTTGAAAATGAAATTCAGCGCGCGCTGGAAAGAAAAGTTGAGCTGAAGTCCGGTGGCTACCTGGTTATTGATCAAACTGAAGCCATGACCACCGTGGATATCAATACCGGTGCCTTTGTCGGTCACCGCAATCTCGACGACACCATCTTTAACACCAATATCGAAGCGACGCAGGCCATTGCCCGTCAGCTTCGTTTACGAAATCTTGGCGGGATTATCATTATCGACTTCATCGATATGAATAATGAAGATCACCGCCGTCGCGTACTGCATTCTCTGGAGCAGGCGCTGAGTAAGGACAGAGTGAAAACCAGCATCAACGGTTTTTCACAACTTGGCCTGGTGGAGATGACCCGTAAACGCACCCGCGAAAGCGTTGAGCACGTGCTTTGTCATGAGTGCCCGACCTGCCATGGCCGCGGCACCGTGAAAACGGTGGAAACCGTCTGCTACGAGATCATGCGCGAAATTGTTCGCGTGCACCACGCTTACGATTCTGACCGATTCCTGGTCTATGCTTCTCCTGCGGTGGCGGAAACCTTGAAAGGTGAAGAGTCGCACGCGCTGGCTGAGGTGGAAATCTTCGTCGGCAAGCAGGTCAAAGTGCAGATCGAACCGCTCTATAATCAGGAGCAGTTCGACGTGGTAATGATGTAAGACCCAAGACGGGGTCCAGATGTTTTGCTGACAAGGAGAGGTGCGTGAGGCGATTGCCGGGGATTTTGCTGCTGACAGGGGCAACGCTTATCGTAATAGTGGCGTTGCTGGTGAGCGGCCTGCGTCTTGTCCTGCCTCATCTGGACACATGGCGCCCTGCGATCCTCGCCAGAATCGAGGCGCAAACGGGTGTCGTGGTTGATGCCAGTCACCTGCAGGCCAACTGGCAGAATTTCGGCCCTACCCTGGAAGTGCGCGACGTCAGCGCGGTGCTGAATGACGGCGGCAGTCTGTCGGTTAAACGCGTCACCCTGGCGCTGGATATCTGGCAGAGCCTGCTGCACATGCGCTGGCAGTTCCGTGACCTCACCTTTTACCAGCTAGCGGTACGTACCAATACCCCTCTTCAACGCAATAACTCAGGCGATGCCATCGAAACCGATCGCATTGCCGATCTCTTTCTTCGCCAGTTCGATCATTTTGATTTACGCGACAGTAGCCTCAGTTTCCTGACGCTCTCCGGCCAGCGCGCCGAGCTCTCTATTCCCCAACTGACGTGGCTTAACAGTGACGACAGACACCGCGCGGAAGGTCAGCTTAGCTTATCCAGCCTGACCGGCCAGCATGGCATCATGCAGGTCCGAATGGATCTGCGTGATGATAACGGCATCCTGAACAATGGCCGGCTCTGGTTGCAGGCCGATGATATTGACGTGAAGCCGTGGCTGGGCAAATGGATGCAGGACAACGTTGCGCTGGATTCAGCCCGTTTCAGCCTGGAAGGCTGGCTGACCCTGAGCAAAGGGGAAGTGGAAAGCGGTGACGTCTGGCTGAAAAAAGGTGGGGCCAGCTGGCAGGGCGACGAGAATGTGCACCAGATGACCGTCGACAATCTGACCGCCCACGTCTCACGCCAGCAGCAGGGCTGGCAGTTCGATATTCCGGAAACACGCATTACGCTGGATGAGCGTCCCTGGCCGAAAGGCTCACTGGCGTTTGCCTGGGTTCCTGCCCAGGAAGTCGGTGGCCCGGAGGGAACCCGCAGTGATGAACTGCGCGTGCGCGCCAGTCGTCTGGAGCTGGATAATCTGGACGGTCTGCTGCCTATTGCTGAAAAAATCTCCCCGGAACTGGGCAACATCTGGCGCACCATGGACCCGTCGGGATTACTGGAAAATCTGGCGCTCGATATTCCCCTTCAGGCAACGGAAAAAACGCGTTTTCAGGCTAACTGGAAAAACATTTCCTGGCATCAGTGGCAGTTATTACCGGGTGTTGAACATCTCTCCGGAACGCTTGCCGGGAGTGTGGAAAACGGCCGCGTCACGGCGGAAATGGCGCAGGCAAAAATGCCGTACGCCACGGTCTTTCGCGCGCCACTGGAAATAGAAAAAGGCATGGCCACGCTGAACTGGCAAAAAGATGAACGCGGCTTCCAGCTGGATGGGCGCAACATCGACGTGCAGGCGAACGCTATTCACGCCCGGGGTGATTTCCGCTATCTGCAACCGGCGGGCGACGAGCCCTGGCTTGGCATTCTGGCGGGGATCAATGTGACGGACGGCGGGCAGGCCTGGCGCTACTTCCCGGAAAATCTGATGGGCAAAGCGCTGGTGGATTACCTGAGCGCTGCAATCCAGGGTGGGCAGGCGGAAAACGCGACCCTGGTGTATGGTGGCAACCCGAAGCTCTTCCCGTATAAACATAATGAAGGACAATTCGAGGTCCTGGTGCCGCTGCGCAATGCGACCTTTGCCTTCCAGCCTGACTGGCCCGCGCTGAAGAATTTTGATATCTCGCTCGATTTCATCAACGATGGATTGTGGATGAAGACCGACAGCGTCGCGCTGGGTGGTGTAAAAGCCACCAACCTGACGGCCATCATTCCTGACTATCTGAAAGAAAAACTGCTGATCGATGCGGATATCAACGGGCCAGGCAAAGCCGTAGGGCCCTATTTCAAAGAGACGCCGCTTAAAGATACGCTTTCAACTGCGCTTGATGAGTTGCAGCTCGACGGCGATGTGAATGCTCGCTTACATCTCGACATCCCGCTGGACGGTAAGATGACGACCGCGAAAGGCGACGTCACGCTGAACCACAACAATCTGTTCATTAAGCCAATTAACAGCACGGTTAACGATTTGCGCGGCACGTTCAGTTTCGTGAATGGCAACCTGAAAAGCGAGCCGTTGCAGGCAACCTGGTTTAATCAGCCACTGAATATCGATTTCACCACCACGGAAGGCGAAAAGGCCTATCAGGTGGCGGTGAATCTGGATGGAAACTGGCAGCCAGCACGAACAGGCGTGTTACCCAAACAGTTAAACGATGCGCTCAGCGGCAGCCTCGGCTGGAAAGGAAAGGTGGATATCGAACTGCCTTACCGTGCAGAAGCGCGCTATGCGGTTAACCTTGATGGCGATTTAACCAACATCACCAGTAAACTCCCCCCGCCGATGGATAAAGCATCGGGTAAAGCCCTGCCCGTGAGGCTCAAGGTGGAAGGGAACCTGCACAGCTTTGAACTGACCGGCAGTGCGGGGGGAAATAACCATTTTAACAGCCGCTGGCTGCTCAATAATAAGCTGACGCTCGATCGTGCCATATGGGCCTCGGATAGCCACACGGTGCCGCCGCTCCCGGATGAAGAAGGGGTGGAACTGAACCTGCCTGCGATGAACGGTGCCCAATGGCTGGCGCTGTTCCGCCAGGGCGTGGCTTCTAACGTCAGTGACTCAACGGCCTTCCCGTCGCGCATCACTTTACGCACGCCTGCGCTCACGCTGGGCGGGCAGCAGTGGAATAACCTGAGCCTCGTCTCAACGCCGCAACCTTCCGGTTCAATCATCGAAGCGCAGGGACGAGAGATTAACGGTACCTTCACGCTGCGCGACAACGCGCCCTGGGAAGCGGCGATTCGCTATCTCTACTACAACCCAACAGCGACCTCTTCTGACGACAACGACATTTCGTCGCCGACGACCTTGCTGCGCGGCAAATCTCAGGTGGATTTCACCGGTTGGCCTGACCTGCAACTGCGCTGCGCGGAGTGCTGGCTATGGGGGCAAAAATACGGTCGGATCGACGGTGACTTTGCTATCAAAGGTGACACCCTGACGTTAACCAACGGGTTGATGGACAGTGGCTTCGCCCGCCTGACGGCCGGCGGCGAGTGGGTTAACCGTGCCGGAGGGGAACGTACGTCCATCAAAGGGACGTTAAAAGGCGACAAAATTGACGCCGCGATGGGCTTCTTTGGTATCTCAACCCCGATGCGTAACGCCTCTTTTGACGTGGACTACGATCTGCACTGGCGCAGTCCGCCGTGGCAGCCTCAGGAAGAATCACTGAACGGCATCCTGCGCAGCCGTCTGGGCAAAGGGGAAATCAGGGAAGTCAGCACCGGGCATGCCGGGCAACTGCTGCGTCTGTTCAGTGTGGATGCGCTGCTGCGCAAGCTGCGTTTTGATTTCAGTGATACCTTCAGTAACGACGCATTCTTCTTTGACTCCATCCGCAGTGCGGCCTGGATAAAAGATGGCGTGCTGCACACCGATGACACGCTGGTGGACGGGCTTGAGGCCGATATTGCGATGAAAGGCTCGGTCGATCTGGTGAAACGCCAGCTTAATGTTGAAGCCGTCGTTGCCCCTGAAATTTCAGCCACCGTGGGCGTGGCGGCGGCGTTTGCGGTCAACCCGATTGTGGGGGCGGCGGTGTTCGCGGCCAGTAAAGTGCTGGGGCCGCTGTGGAACAAAGTCTCTATCCTGCGCTATCAGATTACCGGCCCGGTAGACAGACCGCAGATCAACGAAGTGCTTCGTGAGGCACGTGCTGAGAAAAAGCAATGATTTGACGGCATCTAAGAATTGCCTCAATCTTCTTATATGACATTTTTACTGCCCTTCGCGGCGGCAACAACGAGTAGCTAACGATGAGTCTGAATCTGGTAAGTGAACAATTACTGGCAGCAAATGGCCTGAGCCATCAGGATCTGTTTTCCATTCTCGGCCAGCTGACTGAACGTCGACTCGACTATGGCGATCTCTATTTTCAGTCGAGCTATCACGAGTCCTGGGTGCTGGAAGACAGCATTATCAAAGACGGTTCGTACAACATCGACCAGGGCGTCGGCGTACGGGCGGTCAGCGGTGAGAAAACCGGATTTGCCTACGCCGACCAAATCAGCCTGCTGGCGCTGGAGCAAAGTGCCCAGGCTGCACGCACCATCGTGCGCGATGCGGGCGATGGCCGGGTGCAGACGCTGGGTGCCATCGAGCACAGCGGGCTCTACGCCAGTATCGACCCGCTGCAGAGCATGAGCCGCGAAGAGAAGCTGGATATTTTGCGTCGGGTGGACAAAGTTGCCCGTGCGACCGATAAACGCGTACAGGAAGTGACGGCCAGCCTGACCGGCGTCTACGAACTCATTCTGGTGGCGGCGACCGACGGGACGCTGGCGGCGGACGTTCGTCCGTTGGTGCGTCTGTCCGTTAGCGTGCAGGTGGAAGATGACGGCAAGCGTGAGCGTGGCTCCAGCGGCGGCGGCGGACGTTTTGGCTACGACTGGTTCCTGAAGGACGAAGACGGTGACGTTCGTGCGGATGTCTGGGCAAGAGAAGCGGTGCGTATGGCGCTGGTGAATCTCTCTGCGGTGGCAGCACCTGCCGGAACCATGCCGGTGGTACTGGGCGCGGGCTGGCCGGGCGTATTGCTGCATGAAGCGGTCGGTCATGGCCTGGAAGGCGACTTTAACCGCCGTGGAACCTCTGTTTTCAGTGGTCAAATGGGCCAACTGGTGGCCTCTGAGCTTTGTACTATCGTTGACGACGGCACCATGGCCGATCGCCGTGGTTCGGTTTCAATTGATGATGAAGGCACGCCGGGTCAGTACAACGTATTGATCGAAAACGGGATTCTTAAAGGTTACATGCAGGACAAACTGAACGCGCGTTTAATGGGCGTTGCGCCGACCGGTAACGGCCGCCGTGAATCTTATGCCCATCTGCCAATGCCGCGTATGACCAACACCTACATGCTGGCGGGCAAATCCACGCCGCAAGAGATTATCGAATCCGTTGAGTTTGGGATTTATGCACCAAACTTTGGCGGCGGGCAGGTGGATATCACCTCCGGTAAATTCGTCTTCTCCACCTCTGAGGCTTACCTGATCGAGAAAGGGAAAGTGACCAAACCGGTGAAAGGCGCCACGCTTATCGGATCCGGCATCGAAGCGATGCAGCAGGTATCGATGGTGGGGAACGATCTGAAACTGGATAAAGGCGTTGGGGTGTGCGGCAAAGAAGGCCAGAGTCTGCCGGTAGGCGTCGGTCAGCCGACGTTGAAAGTCGATAACCTGACCGTCGGCGGTACTGCCTGATATCCTGCTCGTGCCCTCATCCCGGTGATGAGGGCATTACAACCCTCGTCCCTGCATCCCCTGATACAACTTCGCCACGCCCACAAAATACTCCGTCAGATAGTTAATACAGACCTGAACCTTCAGCGGCAGTTTGTCTTTTTGCGTGTACAGTGCCCACACCGGGCGAGGATCGGCCTGGTAACGGGTAAACAGGATCTCCAGGTTGCCATTGTTGATCTCCTCGATCACCCACATCAGCGGGACGTAGGCGATGCCTGCCCCAGCTATCAGCCAGCGCGAAAGCGTCATCGGATCGTTGGTCACAAATCGCCCCTGCGGGATCAGACGCGTCGAGATCCCTTCCGGCGCGATCAGCTCGAATTCGTTATCGGGGCGCACGCTGTATTCCAGCCAGGAGTGGTTAACGAGGTCGGCGGGTTTTTCCGGCACGCCATATTGCGCCAGATAGCTTTTGGCCGCACACACCACCATCGGCATCGCCCCCAGTCGACGGGAGAACAGGCTGGAGTCCTGCAACGCACCGACGCGAATCACCACGTCCAGACCATCGGCAATCAGATCCGGGGCCGGAATACCGGTGACCAGATTGATGGAGAGACCGGGGTACTCCTTCAGCATCTCTGCCGTCATTTTAGCGAGGACATTTTGCGCCATCGTTGAAGAGCAACCGATGCGCAGCGTGCCAATCGGAGTGTTGTTGAACGCATACAACTGCTCGTGAACGTCCTGCACTTCAAACAGCATGCGGCGGCAGCCCTGATAGTAAATCTTGCCCGCTTCGGTAAGTCCCAGGCTGCGTGTGCTACGGTTGAGCAATTTCACCTGCAGCTCATCTTCCAGTTTCGCCACCGTCTGACTGATAGATGAGACACTCATTTGCAACTGTTTCGCCGCTGCCGTGAAGGAGCCTTGCTCCACCACTTTGGCAAACACCGACATACGTTTTAGTCGTTCCATTATTCACTCTGGCTTAAAAGTGATTTAGATCACATAATATAGATAACAGCATAACAGTTACGTTAATATACTATTCGCTGAATAATTAACGTATCGCTCTCGCCTGGCTTGCTCTCTGCTCCGCGGCGGTACGGATAAGAAATATTGTCGCCTGCACTCTCTCTAATCAAGGTCAACATGAGTCTGTTTCCCGTTATCGTGGTGTTCGGTTTGTCGTTCCCACCGATTTTCTTCGAATTGCTTTTGTCACTGGCGATCTTCTGGCTGGTGCGCCGCATGCTGATCCCAACCGGGATCTACGACTTCGTCTGGCATCCGGCACTGTTTAATACCGCGCTCTACTGCTGCTTGTTTTATCTGCTGTCGCGCCTGTTTGCTTGAGGTAGAAGTGAAAACACTAACAAGAAATCTCTCCCGTACTGCTATTACCGTCGTGCTCGTTATCCTCGCGTTCATCGCTATTTTCCGCGCCTGGGTTTACTACACCGAATCGCCATGGACCCGTGACGCCCGCTTTAGTGCCGATGTGGTGGCAATCGCCCCTGACGTCGCGGGTCTCATTACCGCCGTGAATGTTCACGATAACCAACTCGTGAAAGCAAACCAGGTGCTTTTTACCATCGACCAGCCGCGTTACCAGAAAGCGCTGGAAGAAGCCGAAGCCGATGTTTCCTATTACGAAGCGCTGGCCAGTGAAAAGCGTCGGGAAGCCGGACGCCGCAACCAGCTGGGTGTGCAGGCGATGTCCCGTGAAGAGATAGACCAGGCCAACAACGTGCTGCAAACCGTGTTGCATCAACTGGCAAAAGCGCAGGCCACTCGCGACCTGGCGAAGCTGGACCTTGAGCGCACCGTGATTCGCGCCCCGGCAGACGGCTGGGTCACCAACCTCAACGTCTACTCCGGTGAGTTCATTACCCGCGGTTCAACAGCCGTGGCGCTGGTCAAACAAAACTCGTTCTACGTGCTGGCCTACCTTGAAGAGACCAAGCTGGAAGGCGTGCGTCCGGGATACCGCGCGGAAATCACTCCGCTGGGCAGTAATCGCGTGCTCAAAGGCACCGTCGACAGCGTGGCGGCCGGGGTAACCAACGCCAGCAGCAGCAGCGACAGCAAAGGCATGGCGACCATCGATTCCAACCTTGAATGGGTTCGTTTGGCGCAGCGCGTGCCGGTACGTATTCATCTTGACGAACAGCAGGGCAATTTGTGGCCTGCCGGGACGACGGCGACGGTGGTGGTGACCGGTAAAAATGACCGTGATGAAACCCACGACTCGTTCTTCCGCAAACTGGCGCATCGCCTGCGTGAGATGGGTTAATCGCGATGGGCCTGTTCTCCATTGCCAGCCAGCATATCCGCTTCGCCTTAAAGCTGGCCTGTGCCATTGTTCTGGCGTTATTTGTCGGCTTTCATTTCCAGCTGGAAACGCCACGCTGGGCGGTGCTGACGGCGGCTATCGTGGCGGCAGGCCCGGCCTTTGCGGCCGGTGGTGAACCCTGGTCTGGCGCTATCCGCTATCGCGGCATGCTGCGCATTATCGGCACCTTTATTGGCTGTATTGCCGGGCTGATTATCATCATTGCGATGATCCGCGCGCCGCTTCTGATGCTGATGGTCTGCTGTCTCTGGGCGGGATTCTGTACCTGGCTCTCTTCGCTTGTGCGGGTGGAGAACTCCTATGCCTGGGGACTGGCAGGTTACACCGCACTCATTATCGTGATCACCATTCAAACCGAGCCGCTGCTCACACCGCAGTTTGCCGTTGAGCGCTGCAGTGAAATTGTTATCGGCATCGTGTGTGCGATTGTGGCGGATCTGCTCTTTTCTCCGCGATCGATCAAGAATGAGATCGATCGTGAACTGGACAGCTTGCTGGTGGCGCAATACCAACTGATGCAGCTTTGCATCAGGCACGGTGAACCTGAAGACGTAGACAAGGCCTGGGCAACCCTGGTGCGCCGCACAGCCGCCCTGGAAGGGATGCGCACTAACCTGAAGATTGAGTCTTCACGCTGGGGACGGGCAAATCGCCGCCTGAAAGCCATTAATACCTTGTCGCTGACGCTGATCACTCAGGCGTGTGAAACCTACCTGATTCAGAATACCCGCCCGGAGCTTATCACCGGCACCTTTCGCGAGCTGTTTAATGCACCTGTCGAAAATATCCAGGACATTCATAAACAGCTCAAACGGATGCGCCGCGTTATTGCCTGGACGGGGGAACGTGATACGCCGGTGACCATTTACAGCTGGGTTGGCTCCGCAACACGCTACCTGCTGCTTAAACGTGGGGTGACGAGTAATACGAAAATCAGCGCCACGGAAGATGAGGTTCTCCGTCGTGAAGTGGTCATCAAGCCTGCCTCGGCGGAGCGCCACCATGCGATGGTCAACTTCTGGCGTACCACGCTCTCCTGCGTGCTGGGCACCCTGTTCTGGCTGTGGAGCGGCTGGACATCGGGCAGCGGCACCATGGTAATGATTGCGGTGGTGACTTCGCTGGCGATGCGTCTGCCGAACCCCAAAATGGTCGCCATCGATTTTCTGCTGGGGACGCTGGTGGCACTCCCGCTCGGCGCGCTCTATTTCCTGGTGATTATCCCCTCAACGCAGCAAAGCATGCTGCTGTTATGTATCAGCCTTGCGGTGCTGGCCTTTTTTATCGGTATCGAGGTCCAAAAACGGCGGCTGGGTTCACTCGGGGCGCTGGCGAGCACCATTAATATTATTGTGCTGGATAACCCGATGACCTTCCATTTCAGCCAGTTCCTCGATAGCGCCCTGGGGCAGATCGTAGGCTGTGGCCTGGCGCTGATTGTGATTTTGCTGGTGCGTGATAACTCTCAGGCACGTACCGGACGCATGCTGCTTAATCAGTTTGTCTTTGCCGCGGTCTCGGCCATGACCACCAACACTGCCCGGCGTAAAGAGAATCATCTGCCCGCACTGTATCAACAGCTGTTCTTGCTGCTGAACAAATTCCCGGGCGATCTGGCGAAGTTCCGCCTGGCACTGACGATGATTATCGCCCATCAGCGCCTGCGGGATGCCCCGGTGCCGATTAACGACGATCTCTCTGCGTTTCACCGCCAGCTGCGGCGTACCGCCGATCAGGTGATTGCTGCAGGTACTGACAGCAAGCGGCGACGCTATTTTTCTCAGCTACTGGAAGAGTTGGGCGTCTATCAGGAGAAGCTCCACTACTGGGATGCGCCACCTCAGGTGACCGAACCGGTCAAACGTCTGACCGGCATGCTGCATAAATACCAGCATGCGTTAACCAGCAGTTAAACGTAAAACCGACGCGAAAAGCGTCGGTTTTTTTATGGCTATACTTTACGGGAGGTTTTGTAAATCACAGATCAGGAGGACAAATGACTACGCAGGCATTGCAGGACAGTGAACTGTTTCAGACGGGCTATCTGGTCGATGGCGTCTGGAAATCACTGGATACGACATTTGACGTACTGAATCCGGCAACGGGTGACGTGATCGCAAAAGTGGCGAAAGCGGGGAAAAAAGAGACCGAAGATGCGATTGCTGCGGCGACCAAAGCTTTCCCTGCCTGGCGCGCCAAAACCGCCAAAGAACGCTCCACCATCCTGTACCGCTGGTACGAACTGATTATTGAGCACAAAAGCTGGCTGGGACGGTTGATGACCACCGAGCAGGGCAAACCGTTGAAAGAGGCAGAGGGCGAGGTGGAGTATGCCGCCAGCTTTATTCAATGGTTCGCCGAGCAGGCCAAGCGCGCGAACGGTGAAATCATCCCGCCCATTAAGCCCGGCTCACTCATCTATGCTACCCGGGAACCGGTTGGCGTGGTGGCGGCTATAACGCCGTGGAATTTCCCGATGGCCATGCTGACCCGCAAGCTCGGACCTGCGCTGGCCGCTGGCTGTACCGGGGTTATCAAACCCGCCAACAATACACCGCTGAGTGCCTTCGCACTGCTGGCGCTGGCGAAAAAAGCCGGTGTGCCGGACGGCGTACTAAACGCAGTGGCAGGGAAAACCCCGGAAATCAGCGACGCCATTATGACCAGCCATGAGGTGCGCAAAATCTCTTTCACCGGCTCCACGGCTGTGGGGAAAACGCTGGTGCGTAATGCCGCCGAAACCATGAAAAAAGTGTCTATGGAACTGGGCGGGAACGCGCCTTATATCGTCTTTGACGACGCGGATATTGATGCGGCCGTCAAAGGGGCGATCGCCAACAAATTCCGTAATGCCGGGCAGGTGTGCGTGAGCGTAAACCGCTTCTTTATCCACGAATCGGTCTATGACACTTTCACGCACAAGCTGGCGGAGGCGGTGAATGCTCTGAAGGTGGGTAACGGCCTCGATGACGGTGTGGTGGTCGGCCCGCTGATTGAATCCTCTGCCGTCGATAAAGTGCGAGAGCATGTTGAAGACGCTGTTGCTCATGGCGCAAAAGTGCTGGCAGGCGGAAAAGCGCATTCGCTGGGCGGTAATTTCTGGCAGCCGACGGTACTGGGGGATTGCAGTGACGGGATGAAGCTCGCGAATGAAGAGACCTTCGGCCCGGTTGCTGCCTGTTTCCGCTTTACCTCAGAAGATGAAGTCATTCAACGTGCTAACGCCACGCCCTTTGGCCTCGCGGCTTATTTCTATACCCAGAATCTGTCGCGGGTGTTCCGTGTTTCGCAGGCGATTGAGAGCGGCATGATTGGGATTAATGAATGTGCTGTTTCAACAGAGCTGGGCCCGTTCGGTGGCGTAAAAGAGTCCGGGCTCGGACGTGAAGGATCGGTGCTGGGGCTGGATGAATTCCTGGAAGTCAAAACCCTGCATCTCGGGGGACTCTAAGCTTACGGGGCGGCTCTTCCGCCCCCTTTTTGGCAGGATGGCGGACAATGAATATCTATACCTTTGATTTTGATGAAATAGACGATCAAACCGCGTTTTATCGTGATTTTTCCCGCCAGTTTTCACTTGATCGTGACAAGATTATCGATCTGGATTCGCTCTGGAACGTGGTGACGAACGAGTTACCCATGCCGCTGGAAATTGAGTTTATTCATCTGCCGGAAAAATTACGCCGGCGCTTTGGGGCATTGATTTTATTGTTTGATGAAGCAGAAGAAGAGCTGGAAGGGCAGTTGCGTTTTAATGTTCGTTAAGCGACAGGCATAAAAAAGCCCCTGCAGGCAGGGGCAAGTCGTAGGACATATACGACGAGGGATTATTTATACAGTTCAGCGGTTGCGTGCCAGGTGTCGCCTTCTTGCAGCTCGGTAACGCGATAGCTGGAAGCGCCCGCCTGGTCAGCTTTCGCCGACAGTTGCTCACGGATACTCATCGGGGAACTGGCCGTCTGGGAGATGGAAACACTGCCCAGAGATTGCATGTTTTGCGCCTGGTCAGCGGACACTTGTGTTGCGGCGCTAGCGCCAAAGGACATCAGTGCAGCTAAACCAAGGGTCGCGATGATTGTGTTACGTTTCATAGTCTTTCTCCTCAAATCCCAACGGCTAGAAGGGTTGAACTGCTATTTTTATGCCTGGTGCCGTTGAGCGATATCTATTACAGGTTTGTTGATACAGGGGTTGTGCGTCGAACTTATTTGTACAGCTCAGCAGTGGCGTGCCAGTTGTCACCAGTACGTGCTTCGATGATGCGGTAAGAAGATGCACCCTGTTCTTCTGCTTTTTTGTTCAGTTCAGCACGCATATCCATGGGTGAAGAGCTAATGCTGCCTACGGAAACGGTACCCAAAGACTGGCGGTTCTGCGCTTGATCGGCGCCAATGGAATCAGCGGCGAATGCGCCAAAAGAGAGAACAGAAAGAACACTCAGTGCAGCAACGGTAGATTTGATATTCATGATATTAGCCTCGTCATATTTTCTTTTGGAGAGTCTTGTTTCGTGACCCTCATCACAAAATCAAGTATACACTAATAACCCGGAAAATTAATACCAGACTAATTATTTCAAAGGTAAATAAGTGGTAAGGAAACCATTTTTTATATCAAATAAAGTATAAAAATACGTAATCTTGCAGATTTAATAGTTTTAAATCATATGGATAGGTGGCTTTGATTTTTTGTGCGAAACCATTCATTTGGTGAATGGGATGTGACGCAGAATCGCACAATGTGTCAAAAGAATGGCAGCTTGATGGCGAAAAAATGATTTTTACAGAGGAGGTTCCCCCCTCGCTGACCCGGTATTCAGCTGCGAGGAGGAGGGACGTTTTAGAGTTCTTGCTCGAATAAAACCAGAATGGCTTCGTAGAGTTCTTTCACCGTGAACCCATTGGCCGGCGTGGTGAAAATCGTATCATCGCCTGCGATGGTACCCAGGATACCTTCCGCTTTACCCAGCGAGTCCAGTAAGCGTGCAATAAGCTGAGCGGCACCCGGACTGGTATGAATCACCACAACTGCCGAGTTGTAATCAATATCCAGCACCAGATTTTTCAGCGGACTGGAGGTTGTGGGCACGCCAAGCTCTGCTGGCAGGCAATACACCATCTCCATTTTGGCATTGCGCGTACGCACTGCGCCAAACTTGGTGAGCATACGGGAGACTTTGGACTGATTAATATTGTCAAAACCTTGCTCTTGCAAAGCCAAAACAATTTCTCCCTGAGAACTGAATTTCTCTTCTTTAAGCAGCGCTTTGAACGCCTTAACTAATTCTTCTTGCTTTGCCGAGCTTCGCATAAGTCACCCGTATCAGGTCGTGAAAACTACATTATTATGCATATGGATGAATTTTTATGCAAATAATCTACTGTGGAAAGATCTAAAATATTGTTATTAAAGACACAAATTTTATTGATGCCCCTAATGATGGGACAAAATCCGCTTGTGCCATGTGTCGCAAATTTAAGCAAAAGTAAAATAAATGTTATGGGTTTGGTGTTGTTTTGATGGTTTGCGAGACTATATTGTAAACACTTAGTGTTAATAGCTGAGTTTGTCTGTCAGTCGATCGTAAAAGCCCATTATAATATTTTAAAAGCGTGCCGTGCCGCAGAATTTTGATTTGCATGATGCCATAATTATCAGGGTGAATTAAGGTCGTCGCAGCGGAGTAACGAAATATTTAGCTAACCATAATAAGGAGTTTATGATGAAAGTTGCAGTCCTCGGCGCAGCTGGTGGCATCGGCCAGGCGTTAGCTCTACTACTGAAAACACAACTGCCTTCAGGTTCAGAACTCACTCTGTATGATATTGCTCCTGTAACCCCTGGGGTTGCTGTTGACCTCAGCCATATTCCTACCGCTGTTAAAATCAAAGGCTTTTCTGGTGAAGACGCGACGCCCGCTCTGCATGGCGCAGATGTGGTGCTGATTTCGGCAGGCGTTGCCCGTAAGCCGGGCATGGACCGCTCAGACCTCTTTAACGTCAATGCAGGTATCGTGAAAAACCTGGTCGCCCAGATTGCGACAACCTGCCCGAAAGCGTGCATTGGCATTATCACGAATCCGGTTAACACCACGGTGGCGATTGCGGCTGAAGTGCTGAAAAAAGCCGGTGTCTATGACAAGAATAAACTGTTTGGGGTCACTACCCTGGATATCATCCGTTCCAATACCTTTGTGGCTGAACTGAAAGGCAAGCAGCCGACGGATATCGACGTACCTGTGGTGGGTGGCCACTCCGGCGTGACCATTCTGCCTTTATTGTCGCAAATTCCTGGCGTCAGCTTCTCTGAACAAGAAATCGCGGATCTGACCAAACGCATCCAGAACGCTGGCACCGAAGTGGTGGAAGCGAAGGCCGGTGGCGGCTCAGCAACACTCTCTATGGGCCAGGCGGCAGCACGCTTTGGTTTGTCGCTGGTACGCGCGCTGCAAGGTGAAAAAGGCGTGGTGGAATGTGCTTATGTAGAGGGCGACGGGCAGTATGCGCGCTTCTTCTCACAGCCGCTGCTGCTGGGGAAAAACGGTATTGAAGAACGCCAGGCGATTGGCAAATTGAGCGCGTTTGAACAGCAGGCGCTGGAAGGGATGTTAGATACACTGAAAAAAGACATTCAACTGGGCGAAGACTTCGTCAATAAGTGAGGATAGCCGCTGCCTGGTGCGCCATTGCCGCCAGGAGCGAGCATAAAAAACCGGAGCCAGCTGTGCTCCGGTTTTTTTATGTTTAATTTGTTGCCGGGTATTCCTGAATAGTGACCTGAAGCTTAAGCTTTTTATCTTCCCGCATCACTTCTACCGGGATTTCTGAGCCTGGGCGAATTTCTGCCACCTGGTCCATGGTTTCGAGTGCCGAGATGGCCGGTTTACCATTCACTGAGACAATCACGTCATTCACCTGAATACCCGCCTGAGCCGCCGGGCCGTCTGGCGATACCTCATTGACGACAATGCCCTGAATCTGGTCAATGGCACCGCCCTGAGTGTGGATTGGCGAGATTTCTCTTCCACCAATGCCTATATAGCCGCGGATCACGCGGCCATCGCGGATCAACTTATCCATGATCTTCGTGGCCAGCTGGAAGGGGATCGCGAAACCTATCCCTTCCGGCGTTTCGCCATCGTTGCTCTTATCAAATGACAGGGTGTTGATTCCCATCAGTTCGCCCAGCGAGTTCACCAGTGCCCCACCGGAATTACCGTGGTTGATGGAGGCATCGGTTTGCAGGAAATTCTGCCGGCCAGTCGGGTTTAATCCAATACGACCGGTGGCACTAATGATGCCCTGGGTGATGGTTTGCCCGAGGTTGTATGGGTTGCCGATAGCCAGCACCACATCACCAATATGCGGGACGCGTTGGGTATTAATAGGGATAACGGGTAAGCCGCTGGTGGCGTTGATTTTGAGCACGGCCAGGTCGGTAAGAGCATCGGAGCCGACCAGCAGGGCTTCAAATACGCGGCCATCCTGCAGGGCGACAATAATCTGGTCGGCATCGTTTATAACATGCTTGTTGGTCACGATGTAGCCGCGCTGATCCATGATAACCCCGGAGCCCAGGGTACGAATCTCCAGACGGTTATGCGACGAGTTGTTCAGACTTCGGTTATAAACGTACACGACCGCAGGCGCTGCGCGGCGTACTGCCGAATTGTAGCTGGCTGGCGTGTCGCCGGAGCTGTCAAATTGCGGTGTCGAAAAAGTGATTTTCTGGCGCAACGAGGGTACGGCGGCAAGGATCAGGCCACCGACAATTAAACCGAGTACTACCGAGCGTAAGAACTTCAAAAACATGATGCGGGCGTCGTTGTTAAGGAACAGGCAGCAGCATAGCATGAGTTATCCGGACATCACATGTAGCAGTGATGTCCGGGATAGCATTTGCTTAACGCAGCAATAAATAAAGAGATTCATTGCCGCGAATAATTTGCAGGGCAATGATGCCAGGTTTAGTTTCGAGTACTTTGCGCAGCTCAGCGATCGATTGCACACGCGTACGGTTGATGCCGATTATCACATCATCTTTATGTAACCCCGACTGAGCGGCTGCACTGCTCTTCTCAACATTTTCGATGCTGACGCCTTTAGTGCCGTCTTTCAGCTGACCATCACTGAGTGACGCCCCCTGAAGGGCAGGAGAAATTAGCTCAGCGCTGGCAGTCGACGAGGTGCTTTTATCCAGCGTGACTTCTACATCCAGCGACTTGCCGTCACGCAATAGCCCCAGCTTCACTTTGGTGCCCGGTTCGGTAGTCGCGATACGCGAACGCAGTTCTGCGAAGCTATTCAATGGCTTGTCGTTAAGGCTGACAATCACGTCACCGGATTTAATCCCCGCTTTTGCCGAACCGGAGTTTGCCAGCACCTCACTTACAAAGGCCCCGCGTTGCACGTTCAGGTTAAAAGCTTTCGCGATATCCGCGCTCATCTCGGTGCCTTTAATCCCTAACAGGCCGCGCTTGATTTCACCAAACTGAATGAGCTGCTGGGAGAGCGTTTGTGCCATGTTGCTCGGGATGGCGAAACCGATCCCCACACTTCCCCCGCTGGGCGCAAGAATGGCGGTATTAATGCCGATTAGCTCACCGTTCAGATTCAGCAGTGCGCCACCGGAGTTGCCACGGTTAATCGAGGCATCGGTCTGGATAAAGTTTTCCAGCCCTTCAAGATTCAACCCGCTTCGGCCCAGTGCTGAGACGATGCCGGAAGTGGCGGTCTGCCCCAGTCCGAACGGATTCCCCACCGCCACAACAAAATCGCCCACGCGCAGCTTATCGGAGTCAGCGATGGCGATTTGCGTCAGGTTGGTGGGATTTTGCAGCTGTAGCAGTGCGATATCGCTTTGCTCATCGCCGCCAATCAGTTTGGCTTCAAATTCGCGCCCGTCGTTAAGCTGCACGCTGATTTTCTGTGCCTGATTAATGACGTGATTGTTGGTGAGCACATAGCCTTTCGCCGCATCGATGATGACCCCGGAGCCCAGCCCTTCAAAAGGTTGAGCTTGCTGATCGGGCATCTCGTCACCGAAATATTTCTTCAATTCATCAGGGACTTTTTGCCCTCCCTGGACCGCCGTACCTTCCACCTGCACGCTGACAACCGCAGGCAATACTTTCTCCAGTACGGGCGCGAGACTTGGCAGCGCCCCCTGGCCCGGTACCTGCGACGGCATCGCTGCCATGGTCTGAATGGGGGCCGAGAGAGATAACCCGACACTTAACGCTAACGCACTCAACAGCAGGGTTCGTTTCTTCATTGATGCTGGCTCTCGTAACCTAAAGTGAAAGGGGGGGACGACGTAAAACAGTTTGATGTTATTGAAATTTCAACCCGGTAACAATGCGGATATGACTAAATAATAGCTGGGTTTGTTAAGACAGGACGGGCGCAACATGTGCGCCCGTTAAAAATGCAGGGTAAAAGAGGCTTATTTACGCGAGGCGCCGCCACGCAACAGGCCAGACGCACCTTCGGAATAATCACGAGGGATTTGCACCGGTGCCTGATCGTTGCCGGCTTCAGACTCAGCCAGACGGTTGCGGAACGGGTTCTCTTCAGCTGACATTTCTGGCAGCAGGCTGGTAGAGCTCTTTGCCATGTGCTGATACAGCTGGCGATAATCATCCGCCATGTTATCCAGAAGCTCTGCGCTACGTGCGAAGTGGCTTACCAGCTCTTCACGATACTCTTCCAGTTCAGCTTTGTTCTTTTCCAGTTCGTACTGTAAGGCCTGTTGCTGACGTAATTTCCGGTTTCCAAAACGCATGGCCACGGCACCAATTATGATACCGACAACTAACCCAATTAGCGCGTATTCCCAGGTCATGTACTTCTCCCATTGTCTTATGATTCCGTAGGGTGGTAGCTGCAAGCTCCTTGCCTGCGCCTGATTATGCCACTATAACCGCTAATTGCGCAGAAGTGGAATCCCGGCGCGGCATCGCGTAGGGTAGAGTGACCTTTTTTTGGTCAACCCTGTGGGCAGGATCGATTTTCAAGGAATAACTTTAACAATATGCAGCGTCTTTCCCCAACATCGCGATATACCCATGCCCTGAATGAGGGCAGCCACCAACCGGATAATGTGCAAAAAGAAGCGGTTACCCGGCTGGATGCAATTTACCAGCAGATTGTGACCAAAGAAGCACCGGCCCCGGAACGGGGTGGCTTAATGGCAAGATTTGGCAAGTTTTTAGGCAAGCGTGAACCTGATTCACACGCCCCTGTACGCGGTTTGTATATGTGGGGCGGCGTAGGGCGCGGTAAAACCTGGCTGATGGATCTCTTCTACCAGAGCCTGCCGGGTACACGTAAGCAGCGGCTTCACTTCCACCGTTTTATGCTGCGTGTTCATGAGGAACTTTCAGCATTACAAGGGCATAGCGACCCACTGGAGATTGTCGCCGATCGCTTTAAAGCAGAGACCGATGTGCTCTGTTTTGATGAGTTTTTCGTGTCAGACATTACGGATGCCATGTTACTCGGTGGCCTGATGAAGGCGCTGTTTGCTCGCGGGATTACTCTGGTGGCGACTTCAAACATTCCGCCTGATGAACTGTATCGTAACGGGTTACAACGGGCGCGTTTTTTGCCTGCTATTGATGCCATTAAACAGCATTGCGACATCATGAACGTGGATGCGGGCGTGGATTACCGTCTGCGCACCCTGACCCAGGCGCATTTGTGGCTTTCGCCATTGAATGACGAAACCACAAAACAAATGGATACGTTATGGCAGGCGCTGGCGGGAACACCACGTGACAGCGCGCCGACGCTGGATATTAATCATCGCCCGATGACCACGCTGGGCGTTGAAAACCAGACACTGGCAGTCTCCTTTACGACCCTGTGTGTTGATGCCCGTAGCCAGCATGACTATATTGCGCTCTCGCGCCTGTTCCATACGGTGATGCTGTTTGATGTTCCCGTCATGTCGCCGTTAATGGAAAGTGAAGCCCGGCGATTTATCGCCCTGGTGGACGAATTCTACGAACGGCACGTGAAACTGGTGGTGAGTGCAGCGGTTCCTTTATATGAGATTTACCAGGGCGAGCGCCTCAAGTTCGAGTTCCAGCGCTGCCTGTCGCGTTTGCAGGAGATGCAGAGCGAGGAGTACCTCAAGCGCTCCCACATGCCATAAACGCCTCACTTCCCTTGCCCGTAAAAACCCGCTTCAAATCACAATTAGGGGTCGATCTTTGACCCCGACTTCTCTATAATCTTGCGACCCCACGTTACGAGAAGGTTTTTTCCCAAAACTTTCTATGTGCTGGCATAGGCTATTCGAAGGGGTAGGTTTGCCGGACTTTGTCGTGTGAGCCTCAACTGACCAAACGTTTGGGTGTTCACCAACGTGTAACTTATTTATTTGGGTAAGCTTTTAATGAAAACTTTTACAGCTAAACCAGAAACCGTACAACGCGACTGGTATGTTGTTGACGCGACCGGTAAAACTCTGGGCCGTCTGGCTACCGAACTGGCTCGTCGCCTGCGCGGTAAGCACAAAGCGGAATACACTCCGCACGTTGATACTGGTGATTACATCATCGTTCTGAACGCAGAAAAAGTTGCTGTAACCGGCAACAAGCGTACTGACAAAATGTACTACCACCACACTGGCCACATCGGTGGTATCAAAGAAGCGACCTTTGAAGAGATGATTGCCCGCCGTCCTGAGCGTGTGATTGAAATCGCGGTTAAAGGCATGCTGCCAAAAGGCCCGCTGGGTCGTGCTATGTTCCGTAAACTGAAAGTTTACGCAGGCAACGAGCACAACCACGCGGCACAGCAACCGCAAGTTCTTGACATCTAATCGGGATTATAGGCAATGGCTGAAAATCAATACTACGGCACTGGTCGCCGCAAAAGTTCCGCAGCTCGCGTTTTCATCAAACCGGGCAGTGGTAAAATCGTAATCAACCAGCGTTCTCTGGAACAATACTTCGGTCGCGAAACTGCCCGCATGGTAGTTCGCCAGCCGCTGGAACTGGTTGACATGGTAGAAAAACTGGATCTGTACATCACCGTTAAAGGTGGTGGTATCTCCGGTCAGGCAGGTGCGATCCGTCACGGTATCACCCGCGCTCTGATGGAGTACGACGAATCCCTGCGTTCTGAACTGCGTAAAGCTGGCTTCGTTACTCGTGACGCGCGTCAGGTTGAACGTAAGAAAGTGGGTCTGCGTAAAGCACGTCGTCGTCCACAGTTCTCCAAACGTTAATCCATTCTGCTTACGCAGAACGATTGGCGAAAAACCCGCTTCGGCGGGTTTTTTTATGGATAATGCGCAGGTTATCCACAATATCCATGCATATATCTTCTCTTTTTCCACATTTCCAGAATCCCCTCACCACAAAGCCATCAAAATCTGGTAAACTATCATCCAATTTTCTGCCCAAATATCGGTGAATACTCGATTTTTGTTCGTTTCTTGAACAATGTGTTTTCTCTGGGATGGGCGATACAACATCTGGCTGGCCCCTGTTGGGCTGGTAGCAGTAAAAATTCTGAATATACCTGGAGGTTTTCATGGCTGTCGCTGCCAACAAACGTTCGGTAATGACGCTGTTTTCTGGTCCTGTTGATATCTATAGCCATCAGGTCCGTATCGTGCTGGCCGAAAAAGGTGTCAGCTTCGAAATTGAACACGTGGAAAAGGATAATCCTCCGCAGGATCTGATTGACCTCAACCCGAATCAAAGCGTACCGACCTTAGTCGATCGTGAACTCACTCTGTGGGAATCACGCATTATCATGGAATACCTGGATGAGCGTTTCCCGCATCCACCTTTGATGCCGGTTTATCCGGTGGCGCGTGGCGAAAGCCGCCTGTACATGCACCGTATCGAGAAAGACTGGTACTCCTTGATGGAAGTCATCAAGAATAGCAGTGGTGCACAGGCAGACAACGCTCGCCGACAGCTGCGCGAAGAGCTGATGCAAATTGCCCCGGTATTCGGCCAGAAGCCGTACTTCCTGAGCGATGAATTTAGCCTCGTTGATTGCTACCTTGCACCGTTGCTGTGGCGTTTACCTGTCCTCGGTATCGAGCTGACCGGTGCGGGTTCCAAAGAGTTGAAAGGGTACATGACGCGCGTATTCGAGCGTGACTCCTTCCTCGCTTCTTTGACTGAGCCTGAGCGCGAGATGCGCCTTGGCCGGGGTTAACTGAATGGACTTGTCGCAACTGACACCGCGTCGCCCCTATCTGCTGCGTGCATTTTATGAGTGGCTGCTGGATAACCAGCTCACTCCGCATCTGGTAGTCGACGTAACGTTGCCGGATGTGCGCGTACCCATGGAGTATGCGCGTGACGGGCAAATCGTCCTCAACATTGCGCCACGGGCTGTCGGTAATCTTGAACTGGCCAATGACGAAGTGCGTTTTAATGCGCGCTTCGGCGGTGTGCCGCGTCAGGTTTCCGTCCCGCTGGCTGCGGTACTGGCGATTTATGCGCGTGAAAACGGTGCCGGTACGATGTTCGAACCGGAAGTTGCCTACGATGAAGGCGTGGTCAGCCTCAATGACGACAACGATGACACCCTCCCTGAAAACGAGACGGCTCCATCGGTGATGTCAGTGATTGATGGCGATAAACCCGATCATGTTGACGATAACGATCCGGACGATGATCCCCCGCCACGCGGTGGTGGACGTCCTTCGTTGCGCGTCGTGAAGTAAGCAGTGTTCAGGCAGGGCCATCAGGCCCTGCTTTTTTTTATGCCTGTGCGCCGGGCATCAGCCAGCAGGCAATCGTCTCGCGCATCACTTTCCTTCTGGCAACCAGTGCTTCCGGGCGTTTCAAATCCTGCTGATAGATGATAGACAGCGTTGACTGGTTGATCAGGTAGAAAAACCCCAGCGCCGACATTGTAATATTCAGCTGCATGGCGTCGATCCCCGGTCGAATCGTACCGTCTTCCTGCCCGCGCTCAAGAATGCGCTGGGTGATCGCAAGCCAGGTGCTGTTAATCGGCACGATGGTGTCCACTCCTTTCAGGTGGCGTGCTTTCAGCTGGTTCTCACTGTTCAGAAGCTGAATAAATTCCGGGTTCTCGAGATAGTAGTGCCAGGTGAAATCCATCAGCTCGAGTACCGCATCGCGGGCAGGCAGATGATCCAGCTCGAGCGCCGCTTCTTTGGTTCGAATATCCTGATACGCCACCTGCAACACGTGGGTAAAGAGCGTGTCTTTATTTTCGAAATAGTAATAGATCAGCTGCTTGTTCACTTTCGCCGTCGCAGCAATCTGATCGATCCTCGCCCCATCAAAACCCTTCTCAGCAAACTCTTTTTTTGCCGCGTTCAGGATCAGGCATTTTGTGAGATCTGGATCATGCCTGCGCTTCGTTCTCGATTCCCCTTTCATAGAATCTCCATTCAATTTCTTGTTTTAATTGTAGTTTTAAATAAATCAACCATCTAGTTGATTTTGCGAAGTCGATCATGATTTTAATTTTTGACTCTTTCTATACTGATTTCGAAGTTTCAACCATTTAGTTGAAATGTGTCGAACTCAGCAGGGAGTATCCTCATGATCCATTCGCAGCGCCCGGTCGCATTGGTGACAGGCTCCACACGGGGAATTGGTAAAGCGTGTGCGCTTGCGCTCGCCAGAGCCGGGTTTCATGTCGCCATTAACGGACGTGACAACGACGAAGGCCGCGCCCGGCAGCAAGCCATGGTAGCGGAATTAGAACAGTTTGGCATTGAAGCGCTGGCATTACCGGGTGATGTCGCAGATTTACCGCTCCAGCAGCCCATGTTTGACAAGGTGTTAGCGCGCTGGGGGCGACTGGATTGCGTTGTTAACAATGCCGGGACCGCGGCGAAACAGCGCGGTGACCTGCTGGAGGTCACGCCAGAAAATTATCAGCACTGCCAGGACGTCAACACCAGGGCGATGTTCTTCTTTTGTCAGAAAGCCGCACGCGCCATGCTGCAGCAAGGTGAGCTTAACAATCAGCACCGTTCCATCATCAACATCACCTCCTGCAGCGCCCATAGCCTGTCGATTTCTCGCGGCGAATACTGCGTCTCGAAAGCGGCAGCCAGCATGGTCACGCAGCTCTTTGCATTACGTCTGGCCGAAGAGGGCGTGGGCGTCTATGAGCTGCGTCCGGGCATTATCGCCACCGACATGACCAGCGGCGTAAAACCAAAATACGACCAGTTAATCAGCGACGGTCTGGTGCCCATGAAGCGCTGGGGGCAGCCGGACGATATCGCCGTTGTCGTTGATGCACTGGCCAGCGGCAGACTCCCTTTCACCGTCGGTCAGATTATCGATGTCGATGGCGGCCTGAACAAATCCCACTTTTAATCACGAGGCACAACAATGGCTACAATTCCCGTTGGCATTATCATGCATGGTGTAACCGGTCGGATGGGTAAGAATCAGCATCTGATCCGCTCGATCGTCGCAATTCGTGAACAGGGGGGCGTTCTGCTGGCAAACGGCGATCGGCTGTTGCCGGATCCAATCCTGATTGGTCGAAATGAAGAAAAAATTGCCGCGCTGGCAAAACAGACGGGAATTACCCGCTGGGGCACCGACCTGGACGCCACGCTGGCCAATCCCAACGACATTATTTTCTTTGATGCTGCCACCACCCAGGCGCGCCCTACGTTGCTGAAAAAAGCCATTGCCGCCGGTAAACATATCTACTGCGAAAAACCAGTGGCGGTGAGCCTGGCCGAGGCGATGGAGCTTTATCACTACGCAGAGCAGCAGGGCGTATGCCACGGCGTCGTGCAGGACAAACTCTGGCTGCCGGGGCTGCGTAAACTGCAGATGCTGAATCAGGCGGGCTTCTTTGGTCAGGTGCTGTCGGTGCGCGGTGAGTTTGGCTACTGGGTGTTTGAGGGCGACTTGCAGCCCACGCAGCGCCCGTCCTGGAACTACCGCCAGGAAGACGGCGGCGGCATTATTCTCGACATGATCTGCCACTGGCGCTACGTCGTCGACAACCTGTTCGGCGAAATCAAAAGCATCAGCTGCCTGGGCGCAACCCACATCCCGGAACGTTTTGACGAGCAGGGTAAGGCGTATAAAGCCACCGCTGACGATGCTGCCTATGCCACCTTTGAACTGAAAAACGGCACCATCGTGCAGATCAACAGCTCCTGGTGCGTGCGCGTGCGCCGCGACGATCTGGTCACCTTCCAGGTTGACGGCGTCAACGGTTCCGCCGTGGCCGGACTGACCGACTGCCTTACGCAATCACGCGTGAACACGCCTAAACCGGTCTGGAACCCGGATGTCCGCCAGACGCACAACTTCTTTGAAGACTGGTCGCCAGTGCCGGACACCACGACTTACGACAACGCCTTTAAAGTGCAGTGGGAACTCTTCCTGCGCCACGTTCACGGCGAGATTGATTTTCGCTGGAATCTGCTCGAAGGGGCGAAAGGTGTGCAACTGGTGGAACTGGCCCTGCAGAGCTGGAAAGAGCGCCGCTGGGTTGATGTTCCGTCGCTGATTCGTTAAGGGGGCACTATGCAACAACCCGATCCACGGCGGCTATCGCTGAATACCGCCACCGTCCGCCAGCAGTGGACCCTGGATAAAATTATCGACGGCTGCGCCCGCCATGACATTCGCGGCATCTCGCCGTGGCGCGATCAGGTGCAGGCGCTTGGGCTGGAGCGCACCGCCCGGCTGATCCGCAGCAACGAACTGACCGTCAGCGGCTACTGCCGTGGCGGGATGTTTCCCGGCGTTGACGATGCGGCACGGCGTGCAGCTGATGAGGACAACCGCCGCGCGGTCGATGAAGCACTGGCGGTAAATGCCGCCTGTCTGGTGCTGGTGGTCGGCGGCCTGCCTGGGGATTCAAAAGATATCGCTGGGGCGCGCAGCCAGGTGCGAGACGGCCTGGGTCGCCTGCTGGACTACGCGCGTAACGTGGGGATGCCGCTTGCCATCGAGCCGCTACACCCGATGTATGCGGCAGACCGGGCCTGCGTGAACACCCTGGAGCAGGCCAACGATCTTTGTGATGAGCTGGGAGATGACGGATTAGGCATGGCTGTCGATCTGTACCACACCTGGTGGGACCCGAAATTTTTCCAGCAGGTCACCCGCGCCGGACGCAAACGCATCCTTGGATTTCACATCTGCGACTGGCTGGTGCCAACGAATCATCTGCTGCTCGATCGCGGCATGATGGGGGATGGGGTGATTGATATCCGCGCTGCCCGTCAGGCCGTTGAGGCGCTGGGGTACGAAGGGGCGCATGAAGTGGAGATTTTCTCCGAGCATAACTGGTGGCAACGGGACCCGGACACGGTACTGGCTACCTGCAAAGCGCGTCATATGACGCATTGTTAATCAGATTTTGGCTGTATCTGATGTCTCGTCAGTCTTACCAGGTTAGTCGAGGGAAATATGAATACAGATACAAAAAAGATGATACTGGTGTCGGTGCTATGCGGCCTGGGCTACATGATGTACTCCGTGGATCGCATGACCGTCTCCTCCGCAATCGGGCTTATTGCCACGGATTTCGGGCTGGGTAAAGGCCAGTCCGGCGTCCTGATGAGCTCCTTCTTCTACGGCTTTATCGGGTTTTTGTTTCTGTCGGGGATTATCGCCGACAAGCTCAGCGGCAAACCGGTGCTGATTTTAGGCCTGGTGATGTTCTCGGTCGCCACCATGCTTACCGGTGTGGCGGGGAGCCTCAGCTCGCTGATTTTTTACCGCGTGATGACCGGTATCGGCGAGGGGGTTTTCTGGCCCGCGGCCTCGCTGGAGGTGGCTAACGTCACCACCGAGAAGCAACGCACCACGGTGATGTCTCTCTACTGGATGGGTTACCCAATAGGCGGCTTCTTTGGCACCTGGCTGGGGGCGGTACTGGGGCCAGAATATGGCTGGCGCTTTGTCTTCTACGTCGCCGGTGGCCTCGGAATTCTGGTCGCGATTGCCTACGCGGTGCTGGTGAAATCGGAACCGAAGAAAGTCGTCACCGTAGCGAAACATGAAAAAATCCCGTTAAAACAACTCTTTCGTAACCAGTCTGTGATGCTGATGGCGTTCTACTACTTCCTGCTGCTAAGCGGCTGGTGGATTGTCCTGCTCTGGGCGCCCACCTTCCTGATGAACGTCAAGCAGCTCACGATCGGTACCGCTGGCACCATTGCGAGCCTGCTGGGGCTGACCGGTGCGCTGGGCGGTTTTCTGCTGGGGCGCATTTGCGACGGCGGTGATTTCTCCCGTAAGCGCAGCATCCTGATAGGTATCACCGTTGCCAGCAGCCTGCTGATGGCTGCGATGGTGCTGCAACTGCCGGTGTTCGCGGTGGTCATCCTGGTGCTGCTGCTTGGCCTGCTGGGCTACCCCGTGACGCCGCTGGTGCTCTCCTTTACGGCGGAACTGGTACCGCCACAGCTTCGCGGTTCGGCCATTGGCTTTGTGATGAACGTGGGCATGACCGCAGGCGGTATCTCTCCGGTACTGGCAGGTTATTTTGCCGACAAATACTCCATGTCTGCGGTCTGGTTTGTGGCGGCCTGCGTCATGGTGGTCAGTTCGGTGCTGCTCCTGGGTGTTCGTAAGGCCCCGAAGCCGGTTAAAGAAATGGACATCTCCGGGCTGTCATCACGCGTTTAACGAGGTAAAACATGGCAATAACGATCCCGCAGTCGATCCTGGAAAACATGACCAACGTAACCATGCCGCGCCATGTTTCACTGGCGGAGCCGCAGCAAATAATGGAGATCGACGGATTTCGCATTCCGCTGTATCACTGCGATGCGCTGGTGGTCGGCAGCGGAGCCGCCGGGCTGCGTGCGGCGGTAGAGCTCAAACGCCGCAAGGTGGATGTGCTGGTGGCGACCCAGACGCTGTTCTGGGGCACCTCCGCCTGTTCGGGATCCGATAAGCAAACTTTGCATACCGCGTCGACCAGCTTTAAAGGCGATAACTTCACCGCGCTTGCCGGGGCCATTGGCGCGGGTGGGGCGATGGATGCGGATACCGCTTACGTAGAATCCGTGGGATCGGTGGAGGCGTTTATTGGCCTGAAAAGCATGGGGCTGCCCCTGCCGGAAGACCAGTATGGTGCGGTGCTGCGCTACCAGACGGACCACGATGAAGTCGGTCGCGCCACCAGCTGTGGCCCGCGCACCTCAAGACTGATGGTGAAGGTGTTGGCAGAAGAAGCCGTACTGCTGGGCGTGCCCTTTGTGGATCATGCCACGGCCGTGCGGTTACTGACCGAAGGTGAAGGAGAGCAGCGCCGGGTGGCGGGCGTTCTCGCCATCGTCAAAGGTGCCAGAGCGGAGGATAACCCGTGGGGATTGTGTGTGATACACAGCCCGACGGTGGTGCTGGCGGCGGGTGGCCCAGGAGAGTTGTTCCGGGACAGCGTCTATCCGAAACGCTGCTTTGGTTCACTGGGGCTGGCGCTGGAGGCGGGGATTGCCACCGTTAATCTCACGGAGCATCAGTTCGGTATTGGCACCCGTCGCGACGAGTTTCCATGGAATCTCTCCGGTACTTACGTGCAGAGCATGCCCTACATCTATTCGGTGGATGCGCACGGTCAGGAGCACAATTTCCTCGCCCGCTACTACCGCACCACCCGGGAGCTGGCTTCGAACATCTTCCGTAAAGGCTATCAGTGGCCGATTCACGCCACGCGAATGCTGGATTTTGGCTCAAGTCTGGTGGATCTGGCGATTTACAACGAGTCGCAGGCCGGGCGAACTATCCTGATGGATTTTAACCGTAATCCGCTGCCGGTGCCGGACGATGAACCCTTTGCCATCGGCAATCTCGATGAAGATGTTTATCACTACCTGCGCAACAACGATGCCTGCCTTGAGCTACCCATCGCGCGCTTGCAACGAATGAATCCGCTGGCTATCGAGCTCTACAAGCATCATGGGCACGATCTCACAACGCAGCCTTTGGCGTTCAACGTTAATCATCAGCATATGAACGGCGGCATTGCGGTGGATACCTGGGGTCATTCCTCGCTGAACGGCTGCTATGCGGTGGGGGAAGCGGCGGGAACGCACGGCGTGACGCGGCCAGGCGGGGCGGCGCTGAATGCCGGCCAGGTCTTTGGCTTGCGCTGCGCGAAGCACATTGCGGCGACCCCGCGTGAAGCACCGACGGCTCAGTTCGAGGCGCAAACGGCAGAGCTTTTACGCCAGATCCAGCGCGACAGTCAGCATCCTGAGGCGTTGCCCATTGATGCGGTACGCGAAGAGATCCAACAGCGGATGAGCGAGCGGGCCGGGTTTGTCTGCGACGCCGCGTTAGTGCCCGGCGCGCGTCAGGCCGCACAGCGTCTGAATCAACGTATTGCCCAGAGCGGGGTGGCGATTACGCATCCCAATCAGGCGGCTTTCAGCCTGCAGTGGCGGCAGATGGCGCTGGCTTCAGAGGCCCTGCTTGTGGCGCTGGATACCTACATCGCAAAAGGTGGGGGCAGTCGGGGGGCAAGAATGCTCTGTGCCGCCGATGGCGCTGTGGTGCCGCAAACCCGCGAGGGCGAGCTGTCTGACTTTCGGTTTATCCCGGAAAACCCTGAGCACCGGCAGGAGCAGCTGCAGGTGACCTGGCACAATGGGGCATTCAGCGTGGAGGCGAAATCTCTGCGCACCCTCGATGACCTGTCGACGATTTTCTTTGAGAAGAACTGGCCCGCGTATCTGACGGATGAAATATACCGTCGTTAGCGGTGCGGGAGAGTGGCAGGCGTTAACTTCGCCAGTCAGATATTCATGTGATATGATGATTTTGCTGTCACGTTTGTCACTCTTCACTACCATGGCCGCCATGAAACCATCTGATTCTCAAACTGAAAAAAGTTCTGAAAACGTCGGGCGCGCTTTGCGTCGTCGACCGCTGGCGCGTAAAAAGCTGTCGGATATGGTGGAAGAAGAGCTTGAGCAGATGATTCGCCGTCGCGAATTTGCCGAAGGTGAAGCGCTGCCTTCTGAGCGTGAGTTGATGGAGTTTTTCAACGTGGGTCGCCCTTCGGTACGTGAAGCGCTGGCGGCGCTCAAACGCAAAGGGCTGGTGCAAATCAACAATGGCGAACGCGCCCGCGTGTCGCGCCCTTCTGCGGACACCATCATCGGTGAACTCTCCGGCATGGCGAAAGATTTTCTTTCTCACCCCGGTGGTATTGCCCATTTTGAACAGCTGCGCCTCTTTTTTGAATCCAGCCTGGTGCGCCATGCCGCATCCCACGCCACGGATGAGCAGCTCGATCGCCTGAGCAAAGCCCTGGAACTCAACAGCCAGTCGCTGGATGACAACGCCCTGTTTATTCGCTCGGATGTGGAGTTCCATCGTGTTCTCGCCGAGATCCCCGGTAACCCGATTTTCCTGACCATTCACGTCGCCTTGCTCGACTGGCTGATTGCCGCCCGCCCAACGGTGCCGGAAAAAGAGTTACACCAGCACAATAACCTCAGTTATCAGCAGCATATCGAGATTGTGAATGCCATTCGTCAGCGCGATCCTGATGCCGCCGACGCCGCGCTACACACCCATCTCAACAGTGTTTTTGCCACCTGGCACGCCTTCGATAAGCAGCAAAAATCCCGCGCCTGACCCGTCAGGCCGCCCGTTTTGACGATCCCGTTTTCGATCCTTTAGTGCGTTAGATCGCATTTCGCATCTTCACCCGCCAGTCTCGATCAATTGCACTGGTATAATAGGTATAAAGGTATATAGTCAAAATCACTTGATGCAACAGGAGAAGACAATGACCGCTCAATTACGAGGCGTAATGGCTGCGCTGTTAACGCCGTTTGATGCCAGTGAAAAACTGGATACCGAAAGCCTGCGCCGACTGGTACGTTTCAACATTCAGCAGGGGATAGACGGGCTGTATGTGGGAGGATCGACCGGCGAAGCTTTTGTGCAGAGCATCGCTGAACGTGAACAGGTGCTGGAGATTGTTGCCGAAGAGGCCAAAGGGAAAATCACCCTGATTGCCCATGTCGGCACGGTAAGCACCCATGAGAGCCAGCAGCTGGCGCTGGCCGCAAACCGCTACGGGTTTGATGCCGTGTCGGCCGTCACGCCGTTCTACTACCCCTTCAGCTTTGAAGAGCACTGCGCACATTACCGTGCGGTCACTGACGCGGCCGACGGGCTACCGATGGTGGTCTACAACATCCCGGCGCTCAGCGGTGTGAAGCTCACGCTCGATCAAATCGACACTCTGGTAACCCTGCCGGGCGTGGGTGCGCTCAAGCAAACCTCAGGCGATCTGTTCCAGATGGAGCAGATCCGCCGCGCGCATCCGGATCTGGTGCTCTATAACGGATATGACGAGATCTTTGCATCCGGCTTAATGGCGGGCGCAGATGGCGGTATCGGCAGCACGTATAACATCATGGGCTGGCGCTACATGGGCATAGCGAAGGCCCTGAAAGAGGGCGATGTGACCACCGCTCAGCGCCTGCAGGCAAACTGCAACGAGGTTATCGACCTGCTGATTAAGGTCGGCGTCTTCCGTGGGCTGAAAACCGTGCTGCATTACATGGATGTGCTGGCGGTGCCCCTTTGCCGTAAGCCGTTTGCGCCCGTGGATGAGCGCTATCTGCCAGAACTGAAAGCCCTGGCGGACAGGCTGCTTGCCGAAAAGGCGTAACATCTCGTGCCAGATACGGAGCATTGATATCTGGCACCCTACATTTCGTCGGGAGCGTCACATGATTACAACAACCCAAAACATCCCGTGGTATCGCCATCTTAACCGGGCGCAATGGCGCGCTTTTTCCGCTGCCTGGCTCGGTTATCTGCTTGATGGTTTTGATTTTGTTCTGATTGCCCTTGTGCTGACTGAAGTACAAAGTGAGTTTGGCCTGACCACGGTTCAGGCGGCTAGCCTGATCTCTGCGGCGTTCATCTCCCGCTGGTTTGGCGGCCTGATGCTGGGTGCGATGGGGGACAGATACGGGCGTCGCCTGGCGATGGTCACCAGTATTATTCTCTTCTCCGTCGGCACGCTGGCCTGTGGTCTGGCGCCGGGTTTCACCACCATGTTTATCGCCCGTCTGGTTATCGGCATGGGGATGGCGGGGGAATACGGCTCCAGCGCGACCTATGTGATTGAAAGCTGGCCTAAGCAGATGCGTAACAAGGCGAGCGGATTTTTAATTTCTGGTTTTTCCGTTGGGGCGGTGGTCGCAGCCCAGGTCTATAGCCTGGTGGTGCCGGTCTGGGGATGGCGTGCGCTGTTCTTCATCGGCATCCTGCCGATTATCTTTGCCCTCTGGCTGCGAAAAAACATCCCGGAAGCCGAAGACTGGAAAGAAAAACACGAAGGCAAAACGCCGGTGCGCACCATGGTGGACATCCTCTACCGGGGTAAAAATCAGGTGATAAACGTGCTGATGACGGTCATTGCGGCCACATCACTGTGGTACTGCTTTGCCGGAGAAATGAAAAATGCTGCGCTGGTGGCGATTCTCGGGCTGGTGTGTGCGGGCATCTTTATCAGCTTTATGGTGCAGAGCAGCGGCAAGCGCTGGCCGACCGGAGTGATGCTGATGGTGGTCGTGCTCTTTGCTTTCCTCTACTCCTGGCCCATTCAGGCGCTGCTGCCGACTTACCTGAAAACGGAGCTGGCCTACTCCCCTTCTACCGTTGCCAAAGTGCTTTTCTTTAGCGGCTTCGGTGCGGCGGTCGGCTGCTGCGTGGGCGGTTTTTTGGGCGACTGGCTTGGCACCCGCAAAGCTTATGTGTGCAGCCTGCTGGCCTCACAGATCCTGATTATTCCGGTGTTTGCCATTGGCGGCAGCAGCGTCTGGGTGCTCGGCTTTCTGCTCTTCTTCCAGCAAATGCTGGGTCAGGGGATCTCGGGCATTTTGCCTAAACTGATCGGGGGCTATTTCGATACCGATCAGCGTGCGGCAGGACTGGGGTTCACCTACAACGTGGGCGCGCTGGGCGGCGCGTTGGCTCCAATCCTCGGTGCCGTGATTGCCCAGCGGCTGGATCTCGGGACGGCGCTCGGCTCGCTCTCCTTTAGCCTGACGTTCGTCGTTATCCTGTTGATTGGTCTGGATATGCCGTCACGCGTGCAGCGCTGGCTGCGCCCGGAAGCGTTGCGCACCCACGATGCCATCGACGGCAAACCGTTGAGCGGGGCGATAACCCACGCTGGCAACAAAAATGGCCTGCTGAAAACAAAAGGATAAGTGTCTATGTCGTTGATTGCGCGAATGGAGACGTTGATTCACCGTCAGGGCGGGCTGGTGGTCTCCTGCCAGCCTGTTCCGGCAAGCCCGCTGGATAAGCCCGAGATTGTCGCTGCCATGGCGCTGGCCGCCGAGCAGGCAGGAGCCGTGGCGCTGCGGATTGAAGGCCTCGATAACCTGCGCGCCGTTCGGGCTGTCGTCACGCTGCCGATTATTGGCATCATTAAGCGTGATTTGCCCGATTCGCCGGTGCGAATTACCCCCTTTCTGGAAGATGTCGATGCGCTGGTCGGGGCCGGGGCGGACATTATCGCGGTGGACGGCACCGAGCGTGCTCGCCCGGTTTCTGTGGCAGCGTTGCTGGAACGTATTCATCACCACGGACGTATTGCGATGGCAGACTGCTCCTGCGAGCGCGATGGGCTGCTGTGCCAGAGGCTGGGCGCGGAATTGATTGGTACCACGCTTTCTGGTTATACCGCGCAACAGGTGCCGAAGGCGCCGGATCTGGCGCTGGTTGCCGCACTGAGCCAGGCAGGCTGTCGGGTGATGGCGGAAGGGCGCTATAACTCGCCGGAATCGGCGGCGCAGGCGAAGCAACACGGGGCCTGGGCGGTCACGGTCGGCTCGGCTATTACCCGGCTGGAACACATCTGCCAGTGGTACTGCGATGCGCTGTCGGAGGCGGCAAAATGAGCGTGCTGGCGATTGATATTGGTGGCACCAAGCTTGCCGCCGCGCGGGTCGACCGTGACCTGAATATCCTTGAACGCTGCGAGATGCCCACACCGGCCAGCAAAACGCCAGACGCCTTACGTGCTGCCCTGCAAACGCTGGTTGAGCCGCTCAAATCCCGAGCCCGGCAGGTGGCGATTGCGTCCACCGGGATTATTCGCGAAGGCACATTGCTGGCGATCAACCCGCAAAACCTCGGCGGCCTGCTGCATTTTCCACTGGTCTCCACGCTGGAAACGCTGACGGGTCTGCCCGCGCTGGCGGTGAACGACGCGCAGGCGGCGGCGTGGGCGGAATTTCAGGCCTGCGAGGATGACATCAGCGAGATGGTGTTTATCACCGTCTCTACGGGGGTGGGCGGCGGCGTGGTAAGCGGCGGCAGGTTGCTGACCGGGCGTGACGGGCTGGCGGGCCATCTCGGCCACACTCTGGCCGATCCCCATGGGCCGGTGTGTGGTTGCGGGCGAGTGGGCTGCGTGGAGGCGATGGCTTCCGGGCGCGGGATGGCCGCAGCCGCGCAGGGCGAGCTTGCCGGATGTGATGCAAAGGCCATTTTTACCCAGGCAGCGAGGGGGCATGAGCAGGCGCGTGCGCTGGTTCAACGCTCGGCGCAGACGCTGGCACGGCTGATTGCTGATGTGAAAGCGACAACCGACTGCCAGCGCGTAGTGATGGGCGGCAGCATCGGTCTGGCACCGGGTTATCTTGCCCTGGTGCAAGGGTGTCTGGCGCAGATGCCCTCGATCTATCAGGTCGCGCTGAGCGCGGCACATTACCGGCACGATGCCGGATTACTGGGAGCCGCATTGCTGGCACAGGGAGCAAACAATGGTTATCAGTGACATCCCCTCGCTTCATGGCGCGGGTTTACATCCGGTGCTGGAAGACGCGCTGACGCTGGCGCTGGCCGCCCGTCCGCAGGAAAAAGCACCGGGGCAGTATGCGCTGCGTGGTGAGAGTATCTTTATGAATGTGATGCAGTTTGCCACTCAGCCACCGGCGCAAAAACGGGCTGAACTGCACGAACAATTTATTGATATCCAATTGCTGCTGGCGGGCGAAGAGCGCATTTTGTGTGGCGTTGCAGGCTCTGCACGCCAGTGCGACGAATGGCACGCTGAGGAGGATTATCAGCTCTGCTCGGAAATAGCCAACGAGCAGGACGTGACTTTGACGCCGGGAATGTTTGCGGTCTTTATGCCGGGTGAGCCACACAAGCCGGGCTGCGTGGTGGATAAAGCCGAAGAGATTAAGAAGGTGGTCGTGAAGGTGCATGCCAGTTTGCTGACGGCATAAAAAAAGCCGGATAATTTATTTATCCGGCTTTATTTCTCAACACGCAGAGCGGGTTACACTTCCAGCCAGTTCATGATGCCATCAGCCGCTTTACGGCCTTCGGCAATCGCGGTCACCACTAAATCAGAACCACGGACGATATCGCCACCGGCAAAGATTTTCGGGTTGCTGGTCTGGAACGCATTTTCGTTGCCTTCTGGCGCGATGATACGGCCCTGAGAATCCAGTTCGACGCTGTGTTTCGCCAGCCATTCCATGCTGTGAGGACGGAAACCAAACGCCATCACCACTGCGTCTGCCGGCACCACATGCTCAGAACCTGCCACGATTTCAGCACGACGACGGCCTTTTTCATCCGGTTTGCCCATCTCGGTGCGCGCCATTTTCACGCCGGACACTTTACCGTTAGCGTTGATTTCAACACCCAGCGGCTGCACGTTGAACTGAAACTCCACGCCTTCTTCACGCGCGTTTTTCACTTCACGGCGGGAACCCGGCATGTTTTCTTCATCGCGGCGATAGCCACAAATCACGTGCTTCGCGCCCTGACGAATAGAGGTACGCACGCAGTCCATCGCGGTATCACCCCCGCCCAGAACCACCACGCGTTTGCCTTCCATGTTGGTGTACGGCTCTTCAGGCGTATCACCAAAGCCCATGATCTGCTTGGTATTGGCGATAAGGAACGGCAGTGCATCATACACGCCATCCGCATCTTCGTTTTCGAGGCCACCGCGCATGGACTGGTAGGTGCCGACGCCCAGGAATACCGCGTCGTAATCTTTCAGCAGGTCATCAAGCTGTATGTCGCGACCGACTTCGGTGTTCAGATTGAACTCGATACCCATGTCGGTGAAGATTTCACGACGACGGGTCATCACTTCTTTCTCCAGCTTGAAGGCCGGGATACCGAAGGTCAGCAGGCCACCGATTTCCGGGTGACGGTCAAACACCACCGCTTTCACGCCGTTACGGGTCAGCACGTCCGCGCAGGCCAGACCGGCCGGGCCTGCACCGATGATGGCAACGCGTTTGTCGGTCTGTTTCACGCCGGTCAGATCCGGGCGCCAGCCCATTTCGAACGCTTTATCGTTGATGTAGCGCTCGATGTTACCGATGGTCACCGCGCCGAACTCGTCATTCAGCGTACAGGAGCCTTCACACAGGCGGTCCTGCGGGCAAACGCGCCCACAGACTTCCGGCAGGGTGTTGGTCTGGTGTGACAGCTCAGCGGCTTCAAAAATACGTCCTTCGTTAGCCAGCTTCAGCCAGTTCGGGATGTAGTTATGGACCGGACACTTCCACTCGCAGTATGGGTTACCACAGGAGAGGCAGCGATCTGCCTGCGCCTTGGCCTGGCCTTCCGAAAATGGCTCGTAAATTTCAATAAATTCAATTTTACGGATCTTCAGCGGTTTCTTTGGCGGATCGACACGCTGTAAATCTATAAACTGGTATACGTTCTGACTCATTGCTACCCCTTACTGCGCCTGCACCCGCAGCTCAGCTGCGGAACGACTACGGTGACCTAACAGAGCTTTCACATCGCTGGATTTTGGTTTCACCAGCGCGAACTTCGTTGAGAAGGTCGGCCAGTTCGCCAGAATCTCTTCACCACGTGAAGAACCGGTATGTTGTACGTGCTCGGTGATCAGACCGCGCAGATGTTCTTCGTGGATAGCGAGGTCATCGACGCTCAGGACTTCCACCAGTTCCGGGTTCACGCGTTTGCGGAATTCGCCGTCTTCATCCAGTACGTAGGCGAAGCCGCCCGTCATACCTGCGCCAAAGTTGACGCCCGTTTTGCCGAGGATACAGACGATACCGCCGGTCATGTATTCGCAGCCGTTATCACCAATACCTTCAACCACGGTAATCGCACCGGAGTTACGCACGCCGAAGCGCTCACCTGCGCGGCCAGCGGCGTACAGACGACCACCGGTTGCGCCATACAGGCAGGTGTTACCGATGATGCTCGCTTCGTGGCTACGGTAAGCAGAGCCGACCGGCGGACGAACCGCCACTAAGCCGCCTGCCATGCCTTTGCCCACGTAGTCGTTCGCATCGCCGGTCAGATACAGCTCAACGCCGCCTGCGTTCCACACGCCGAAGCTCTGGCCTGCGGTACCGCTGAAGTGCGCTTTAATCGGGTCAGCTGCCAGGCCCTGGTCGCCATGGAACTGGGCGATGTAGCCGGACAGAGACGCACCGACGGAGCGGTCCGTGTTGCGGATATCAAACCAGAAGGTTTTGCTCTGGCGTTCGTCCACAAACGGTTTTGCCTGTTGCAGCAGCTGCGCATTGAGCACGCCATTATCAAACGGCGGGTTGTTCTCGGTGCAGAACAGCGCTTTACCCGGATGCGGTTCAGCGGTTTCCAGCAGTTTGGACAGATCCAGCTTCTGCTGTTTCGCCGTGAAGCCGTCCAGCTCTTTGAGCAGGTCAGTACGGCCAATCAGGTCGACCAGGCGTTTCACGCCCAGTTGCGCCATCAGCTCACGGGTTTCACGGGCGATAAATTCAAAGTAGTTGGTCACTTTGAACGGCAGGCCGTGATAGTGGTTCTTACGCAGTTTGTCGTCCTGGGTTGCAACACCCGTTGCGCAGTTGTTCAGGTGACAAATACGCAGGTATTTACAGCCGAGTGCAACCATCGGGCCGGTACCGAAGCCGAAGCTTTCAGCGCCAAGGATCGCTGCTTTAATGATGTCCTGACCGGTTTTCAGACCGCCATCGGTTTGCAAACGAATCTTGTGACGCAGGCCGTTAGCCACCAGCGCCTGCTGGGTTTCCACCAGGCCCAGTTCCCACGGGCAGCCCGCGTATTTCACGGAAGAGAGCGGGCTTGCACCCGTACCGCCGTCGTAGCCTGCAATGGTAATCAGGTCTGCGTAGGCTTTCGCTACGCCCGTCGCGATGGTTCCCACGCCAGGTTCAGACACCAGCTTCACGGAGATCATTGCTTTCGGGTTGACCTGTTTGAGGTCGAAAATCAACTGCGCCAGATCCTCGATAGAGTAAATATCGTGGTGCGGCGGAGGTGAAATCAGGGTCACGCCTGGAACGGAATAACGCAGCTTGGCGATGTACGGAGTGACTTTGTCACCCGGTAACTGACCGCCTTCACCCGGTTTCGCGCCCTGGGCCACTTTAATCTGGATAACGTCAGCGTTGACCAGGTAAGCCGGGGTCACACCAAAGCGACCAGAGGCCACCTGCTTGATACGTGACACTTTATTGGTGCCGTAGCGCGCTGGATCTTCGCCGCCTTCACCGGAGTTGGAGAAGCCGCCGAGGCTGTTCATGGCTTCTGCCAGTGCTTCGTGCGCCTCCGGGCTCAGTGCGCCGATGGACATTGCCGCGGTATCAAAGCGTTTGAACAACTCGCTGGCGGGTTCAACGTCGTTGATGCTGACGGTTTCGCCGTTTGGCGTAATCGCGAGCAGGTCACGCAGTGTCGCTGCCGGACGCTCATTCACCAGTTTGGCGTACTGCTCATAATCGCTGTACTCGCCGCTCTGCACGGCTTGTTGCAGGGTACGCACCACGTCCGGGTTATAAGCGTGATATTCGCCACCGTGAACGTATTTGAGCTGACCACCCTGATCCAGCGGCTTACGTGCCAGCCAGGCGCGTTTAGACAGATTCAGCAGATCCTGCTGGAAGTCAGAGAAGCCTGCACCACTGATACGGCTGACCACGCCCTGGAAGCACAGATCCGAGACATCTTCATGCAGACCGACCGCTTCGAACAGCTTCGAGCAGCGGTAGGAGGCAATGGTCGAGATGCCCATTTTGGACATGATCTTGTACAGACCTTTGTTGATGCCGTTACGGTAGTTCAGCATCACCGCACGGTAGTCTTTCTCGATAGCCTTGGTATCGACCAGCTTAGCCAGCGTTTCGTAAGCCAGGTACGGGTAGATAGCCGTGGCACCGAAGCCTAACAGCACGGCAAAGTGATGCGGGTCGCGGGCGCTCGCCGTTTCAACAATGATGTTGGCATCGCAGCGCAGGCTCTTGTCGACCAGGCGAGTCTGAATCGCCCCGACAGCCATCGGAGCCGGAACCGGCAGGCGGTTTTTCGCAATGGCACGGTCAGACAGCACCAGCAGTACGGTACCGTTACGGACCATCTGCTCGGCTTTGTTGCACAGCGCTTTGACGGTTTCTTCCAGCGTGGTTTGGGTCACGTCGAAAGTAATATCCAGCACGTCGGCACGATAATGTTCTTCTTTCATCGTGGTGAGCTGGGTGAAATCGGAGTACAGCAGAATCGGCGATTTGAAGCTCAGACGGTGCGCCTGGCCTTCGGCTTCGCAGAAGACGTTCATTTCGCGGCCGATGCTGGTGGCCAGTGACATCACGTGCGCTTCACGCAGCGGGTCGATTGGCGGGTTGGTCACCTGCGCAAACTGCTGACGGAAGTAATCGTAAATGATACGCGGCTGGCTGGAGAGCACGGCAAACGGGGTATCATCGCCCATTGAACCGACTGCTTCCTGGCCATTTTCGCCCAGCACACGGATAACCGAATCCAGCTCTTCGAAACTGTAGTTAAACTGTTTCTGGTAGCTTGCCAGCAGGTCGTCATCCATTTCGCGGGTGCCAACCTGATCGTCGGCCAGTTCTTCGAACGGCACCAGACGACGGACGTTTTTCTCCATCCACTCTTTATACGGGTGGCGGCTTTTCAGATCGTTATCGGTTTCAGCGGAGTGCAGAATGCGGCCACCACGGGTGTCGATAACCATCAGTTCGCCAGGGCCGACGCGGCCTTTCTCGACCACTTCATCCGGCTGGTAATCCCAGATGCCGACTTCAGAAGCACAGGTGATCAGCTTGTCTTTGGTGATGACGTAGCGCGCCGGGCGCAGACCGTTACGGTCCAGGTTACAGGCGGCGAAACGCCCATCGGACATGACGATACCTGCCGGGCCATCCCACGGCTCCATGTGCATGGAGTTGAAGTCGAAGAAGGAGCGCAGGTCCGGGTCCATATCCGGGTTGTTCTGCCAGGCTGGCGGCACCAGCAGGCGCATGGCACGGACGATGTCCATACCGCCCGCCAGCAGCAGCTCAAGCATGTTATCCATTGAGCTGGAGTCAGAGCCGGTTTCGTTCACGAACGGTGCGGCATCATGCAGGTCGGGGATCAATGGCGTTTTGAATTTGTAAGTACGCGCGCGCGCCCACTGGCGGTTACCGGTGATGGTGTTGATTTCACCGTTGTGTGCCAGGTAGCGGAACGGCTGCGCCAGCGGCCAGCGCGGCACGGTGTTGGTGGAGAAGCGCTGGTGGAACAGGCAGATGGCCGATTCCAGACGCAGGTCCGCGAGATCCAGGTAGAAACGCGGCAGGTCTATAGGCATGCACAGACCTTTATAGATGTTCACGACATTGGAGAGGCTACAAACGTAGAAGTCTTTATCTTCCTGCAGGCGCTTTTCGATGCGACGACGGGCGATAAACAGACGACGCTCCATATCGCGAGGACGCCAGCCTGCCGGGGCGTTGACGAAAATCTGTTCAATGCGAGGCAGCGAGGAGAGGGCGATTTCACCGAGTACCCCTTCGTTGGTCGGCACGTCGCGCCAGCCAACAATCGACAGGGTCTCTTGCTGAAGTTCTTCTTCTACAACGCGGCGAGCAGCAGCGGCTTTTTCTGGATCCTGATTCAGGAACAGCATGCCGACGGCGTAATTTTTGGCTAAACGCCAGCCGCGTTCTTCCGCAACAATACGGAAGAAACGATCGGGTTTTTGGAGCAGCAAACCACAACCGTCACCGGTTTTTCCATCGGCGAGAATTGCACCACGGTGCTGCATACGGGCCAGTGCGTGTATGGCGGTACGCACTACCTTGTGGCTAGGTTCGCCTTCTATGTGGGCGATCAGGCCGAAACCACAGTTATCCCTCTCAAGGGATTTATCGTACAACATATCAGTGAACCTCCCCAGGCTCTACGGGACCCCCTCCTGACCGACGCGCACAGGCACAACAAGAGCATGGCGACGGGGCATAATGCCTCGAATGTCGCCCTCTTTAATTTCCTTTTCGCATCGGTACACAAGTGTTGAGGACTTGCTTAAGAGGGAATCACAATAACTGCATAAATATGATGAGCAGACCGCTCATCCAGAAAGCTTCCAGCGGATTCCCAACTTATCGGGAATCCTTATTCAGGTCAAATGCCAGGCTTATTTATACAAAATTGTGCTAAAGATGTCTTAATCATTTGAAATATAAATGTATTTAACCTTTTTCACATTGCTGGAACGTAACGGTAACCCGCTACGTTATGTGATCTGTCTCACTATCGGAAAGCCCGCTTATTGCGTTACCGTACTAACTGGCGAGTACTTTGCAGAGTTTTATTCTGCAATATTGGTTGTGGTTGCATAAAGACACTGTTTTGCATGGGTGATAGTATTTTTGCAAAATATCCTGTGAACATAAGGAAAAGTAATTGTCTTTGGTGTGAATGAAATTGCGGTAATAGTGACTTTTTATGCAATGAATAAAAGCGTTGCCGGGCGATTGATCCACATCATCGCCGTCGAAAGCTAAAAATGGCAGGCTTGGCCCTTTCCAGAGCGCGGCCTTTCAGATTATGCAGTTACAAAAATTAGTCAATATGTTTGGTGGGGATCTTGCCCGCCGTTATGGTGAAAAAGTTCATAAACTGACGCTACATGGTGGTTTTAGCTGCCCAAATCGTGATGGCACTATCGGGCGTGGCGGCTGTACTTTCTGCAATGTGGCTTCTTTTGCCGACGAAGCACAACAGCACCGCTCCATTGCTGAGCAACTTGCGCATCAGGCGCATCTGGTCAATCGCGCAAAACGTTATCTCGCATATTTCCAGGCCTACACCAGCACCTGGGCTGAAGTGCAGGTGCTGCGTTCCATGTATCAACAGGCTATCAGCCAGGCCAACATTGTGGGTCTGTGCGTGGGAACGCGCCCGGACTGCGTGCCGGAAGCGGTGCTCGACCTGCTCAGCGAATACCATGAACAGGGTTATGAAGTCTGGCTCGAACTGGGTTTGCAAACCGCGCACGATAAAACGCTGCATCGCATTAATCGCGGCCATGATTTTGCCTGCTATCAGCACACCACCCGACTGGCCCGCGAGCGAGGCCTGAAAGTCTGTAGCCACCTGATTGTCGGTTTACCGGGGGAAGGGCAGGCTGAGTGCCTGCAAACGCTACAGCGCGTCGTGGAGACGGGCGTAGACGGCATTAAGCTGCACCCTTTGCATATCGTCAAAGGCAGCATCATGGCGAAGGCCTGGGAAGCGGGCAGATTGAGCGGCATTGAACTGGACGCCTACACCCTGACTGCCGGCGAGATGATTCGTCACACGCCGCCGGAGGTGATTTATCACCGTATTTCGGCCAGCGCCCGCCGCCCTACGCTGCTGGCACCGTTGTGGTGTGAGAATCGCTGGACCGGCATGGTCGAACTCGATCGCTACCTCAATGAGCAGGGCGTGCAGGGCTCGGCGCTGGGGCGCTGCTGGACGCCTGAACCCGCTTAATCATTCCTGGAATGAATGCCAAATCTCATTCCTTGCCGCATTTTTCGCACAACCTTCAACGCCTTGCTCAGAATTGAGTATTATTGAGCGGACTTGTTTGAGGAAATCGTTATGAAGCAAATCCGTTTACTGGCGCAATACTACGTCGACCTGATGATGAAGCTCGGCCTGGTGCGTTTCTCGATGTTGCTGGCTCTGGCGCTGGTGGTCCTTGCCATCGTGGTGCAAATGGCCGTGACGATGGTTCTGCAGGGCCAGGTGGAAAATATCGACGTTATCCGTTCGATTTTCTTTGGCCTGTTGATTACGCCCTGGGCGGTTTACTTTCTGTCGGTGGTGGTGGAGCAGCTTGAGGAGTCGCGTCAGCGCCTCTCACGGCTGGTCGATAAGCTTGAAGAGATGCGTGACCGTGACCTCAAACTCAACGTACAGCTAAAAGAGAACATCACCCGACTCAACCAGGAGATGGCCGACCGCGAGAAAGCCGAGGCAGAGCGTCAGGCCACCTTTGAGCAGCTCAAAATAGAAATGCAGGAGCGCGAGCAGACGCAGATTCAGCTGGAGCAGCAGTCGACGTTTTTGCGCTCATTCCTCGATGCGTCGCCGGATCTGGTGTTCTATCGCAATGAAGATAAAGAATTTTCCGGCTGTAACCGGGCCATGGAGTTGCTGACCGGGAAGAGCGAAAAGCAGCTGATTAATCTGAAGCCGCAGGACGTTTACTCTGCGGAAGCCTCGGAAAAAGTCATTGAAACGGATGAAAAAGTTTTCCGCCATAACGTCTCGCTCACCTATGAGCAGTGGCTGGATTACCCGGACGGGCGCAAAGCCTGTTTTGAAATTCGCAAAGTCCCTTACTACGACCGCGTAGGCAAGCGCCATGGGCTCATGGGCTTCGGGCGCGATATTACCGAGCGTAAGCGCTATCAGGACGCTCTGGAGCGTTCCAGCCGCGATAAGACCACCTTTATCTCCACCATCAGCCATGAGCTCCGTACGCCGCTTAACGGCATCGTGGGTTTGAGTCGTATCCTGCTGGACACCGAGCTGACCGACGAGCAGGAGAAATACCTCAAGACCATCCACGTCTCCGCCGTGACGCTTGGCAATATCTTCAACGATATTATCGATATGGATAAAATGGAGCGCCGTAAAGTCCAGCTTGATAATCAACCCGTCGACTTCACCAGCTTCCTCGCGGATCTTGAGAACTTGTCGGGTCTGCAGGCGCACCAAAAAGGGCTGCGGTTTGTGATGGAGCCAACGCTCCCACTGCCGCATAAAGTGGTGACGGACGGCACGCGTCTGCGCCAGATCCTGTGGAACCTGATCAGTAACGCCGTCAAATTCACCCGCGAGGGGCAGGTCACCGTCCGTGTGCGCTTTGATGACGGCGACATCCTGCATTTCGAAGTGGAAGATTCCGGCATCGGTATTCCTCGCGAAGAACTCGATAAAATCTTCGCCATGTATTATCAGGTCAAAGACAGCCACGGTGGAAAACCGGCCACCGGGACCGGTATTGGCCTGGCGGTCTCTCGCCGCCTGGCAAAAAGCATGGGGGGCGACATTGTCGTCACCAGCCAGGCGGGCAAAGGCTCTCTGTTTACGCTGACGGTGCATGCTCCTGCGGTCGCGGAAGAGGTGGAAGATGCCTTTGAAGACGATGATATGCCGCTGCCGGCGCTGCATGTGCTGTTGGTGGAAGACATCGAGCTTAACGTGATTGTTGCCCGCTCCGTGCTGGAGAAACTGGGTAGCAGCGTGGACGTGGCGATGACCGGCAAAGCCGCACTCGAGATGTTCCAGCCTGGCGAATATGATCTGGTACTACTGGATATTCAACTGCCGGACATGACCGGACTGGATATTTCCCGCCTGCTCACCAGTCAGTTCGCTCGTGAAGAGCTGCCGCCACTGGTTGCCCTGACCGCTAACGTGCTGAAAGATAAAAACGAGTATCTTGAGGCCGGGATGGATGATGTGCTGAGTAAGCCTCTGGCCGTCCCTGCATTAACTGCCATGATTAAAAAATTCTGGGATACCTGCGACGACGAGGATGAAACGATGACTGCAACGGACAACAAATCGCAAAACCTGCTGGATGTGGAGATGCTTGAACAGTACATCGAGCTGGTGGGGCCGAAACTCATTACCGATGGGCTGGCGGTCTTTGAAAAAATGATGCCAGGCTATGTCAGCGTGCTTGAATCTAACCTGACGGCTCGCGATCAAAAAGGGATCGTCGAAGAGGGGCATAAGATCAAAGGGGCGGCGGGGTCGATCGGATTGCGCCACCTTCAGCAGTTAGGGCAGCAGATCCAGTCCCCGGATCTTCCGGCATGGTGGGATAACGTTGGTGAATGGATCGAAGAGATGAAGCAGGAATGGCCGCACGATGTGGACGTGCTAAAAGCGTGGGTAGCGAACGCTGGAAAAAAATGACCCCGGATTAACCGGGGTGCGCGAATACTGCGCCAACACCAGGGAAATCGTGGCTGCGCCGTAATGTTATAGTTTTATATTTACAAGGGCGCAGTCTGAAAAATTGAACTGCACGCACATAAGATAGCAAATCTTAAATGATTTGTTACATCAATCAGTGAAATGTGTGAAGCATACCGCCCTTATCAAAATATTTAATTATCGAGTGGCCGTTGTACAAAGGATGAGCAAAATGAAAAAAGTCGGTGTTGTTCTCAGTGGCGCAGGCGTTTACGACGGTTCGGAAATCCATGAAGCAGTCTTGACGTTGCTGGCGATCGCCCGCGAAGGGGCAGAAGCCGTCTGTTTTGCGCCGGATAAGATCCAGTCAGATGTGATCAACCATCTTAACGGGGATCCGATGAATGAGAGCCGCAATGTGTTGATCGAAGCAGCACGCATCGCACGCGGATCCATACAATCTCTCGCCTATGCATCAGTAAACGATCTGGATGCATTGATTGTTCCGGGGGGATTTGGGGCCGCCAAAAACCTCAGCACATTTGCCAGCCAGGGAAGTGAATGTGTGGTGGACGCCGGGCTGAAACGACTGGCGCAGGAGATGCACCTGGCTGGAAAGCCCCTGGGCTTTATCTGCATTGCCCCTGCTATGCTGCCGAAAATTTTCGATTTCCCTCTGCGTCTGACCATCGGGACGGACATTGATACGGCCGAAGTCATTGAAGACATGGGGGCTGAGCACATTCCTTGCCCGGTGGACGATATCGTGGTGGACGAGGATAACAAAGTGGTCACGACGCCTGCGTACATGCTGGCGCAGAACATTGCGCAAGCGGCGACCGGTATCGAAAAACTGGTCGCGCGTGTGCTGGTGCTCACCGAATGAGGGGAGTGAGAGGTCCGCTGAAAAGCCGTCTCAAACGGTTCTTTTTGCGAGTGGTGCTGGGCCTGGCTATTTTTTGGGGCGGTGGCATTCTTCTGTTCAGCTTTATGCCGGTGCCGTTTTCTGCGGTCATGGTTGAACGACAGCTTGGGGCATGGTTGACAGGGAATTTCGGCTATGTTGCCCACTCAGACTGGGTGAGTATGGACGACATTTCCCCCTGGGCTGCGCTGGCGGTCATCGCGGCTGAAGATCAGCGTTTCCCTGACCACTGGGGGCTGGATTTTGGCGCTATCGAAAAAGCCCTCTCTCATAATGAGAAACATGAAAATCGCATTCGCGGCGCATCGACCATTTCCCAGCAGACGGTAAAAAACCTGCTGCTGTGGGATGGCAAAAGCTGGGTGCGTAAAGGGCTTGAGGCGGGACTGACGCTGACGACGGAAGTGGTCTGGACCAAGCGGCGCATACTCACTGTTTATCTGAATATTGCGGAATTTGGTGAGGGTATTTTTGGCGTGGAAGAGGCATCGCAGCGCTATTTCCATAAACCTGCCAGCAAACTCACCATGTCGGAAGCGGCACTTCTGGCTGCGGTGCTGCCTAACCCTGTTCGCTTCCGGGCGGATGCGCCTTCCGGTTATGTACGCAGCCGACAGGCGTGGATCCTGCGCCAGATGCGCCAGTTAGGCGGAGAAGAATTTCTGGAGCGCAACAGGCTCTATTAACGGCCAGTGCCCTCTCTGACAGGAGAGGGTTACTCTTCGTCAAAGCCGGCGATAAACAGCGCGATAACCGCTGCCAGCGCCTCTTCTTCCTGCGGGCCGCTTGCCTCAACCTCGATTTGCCGTCCTTTTGCTGAGTCCAGCATCAGCAGGGCGATCACACTGCTGGCTTCCGCTTCTGTTCCCTCGTCATTGCGCAAGAGCACTTCGGCATCAAACCCCTGAACCAGTTCAAACAGCTTCATCGCCGGGCGCGCATGCATGCCCAGCTTGTTGGTGATTTCAACAGTTTGTTTTACGGTCATGTTTTGCGTTTTTCCAGCGTACGATGACGAGACTGAACGTTTTTACCGCGCGAACGGAAGTAGTCGGCGAGCTGTTCAGCGACATAGACGGAGCGGTGTTTCCCCCCCGTACAACCAATGGCGACGGTCAGGTAGCTTCGGTTGTTGGTTTCGAGCATAGGAAGCCACAACTCGAGATAGCTGCGCGTCTGGTAGATAAAATTGTGGACTTCGGTATGTCTGTCGAGGAAGGCGGCAACGGGTTTGTCGAGGCCGGTCATCGGGCGAAGTTTGGGGTCCCAGTGCGGGTTGGGTAAAAAGCGCACGTCGAAAACGTAGTCGGCGTCGATGGGGATACCATGCTTAAAGCCGAAGGACTCAAACACCATTGTTAGCTCACGTTCGCGCTTGCCGAGCAGTCGGGTGCGGAGCATTTCTGCCAGCTCATGCACCGACATCTCAGAGGTGTCGACAATCAGATCGGCACGGGAGCGCAAAGGCTCAAGCAGATTGCTTTCTTCATCAATGGCGCTTTCCAGCGACAGATTCTTACTGGAAAGAGGGTGCAAACGGCGGGTATCGCTGTAGCGGCGAATCAGGGTGTTGCGATCGGCGTCGAGGAACAGCAGCTGCGGCGAGAAATAATCCGGCAGATTGTTCATGGCCTGTTCGAAGATTTCAGGCGACTCCGGCATGTTACGCACATCGATACTGACGGCGGCAGACGTTTGTCTGTCGGCCAGCGTCCTCGCCAGTTCAGGCAGCAACACCACTGGCAGGTTATCGACGCAGTAAAATCCCATGTCTTCCAGTGCACGCAGGGCGACCGATTTACCGGAACCCGAACGACCACTCACGATCATCAGGACCATGGGCCATTTCTCCTCGCAACGCCTGAATCATCGGCGACTAATACGTTACGCATCGTCCTGTTCGCCTTCTGTCAGCGTGATTATTTGATACAGCTCTTCATCGCTTTGGGCCGAACGCAGGCGGCGACAAATGGTTTTGTCGGCCAGACGTTTTGCCACCAGTGAGAGGGTATGCAAATGCGTTTTGGTTTGATCGGCTGGCACCAGCAGGGCAAACAGCAGATCGACAGGCTGGTTATCAATGGCATCGAAGGCAATCGGTGTTTCCAGTTGCACAAACACACCTACCGCACGAAGGGTATCTTCTTCAAGCTTGCCGTGAGGGATAGCTATCCCATTGCCGATGCCGGTACTGCCCATTTTCTCACGCGTTAGGATCGCTTCGAAAACCACCTGAGGTGGCAGGCTTAGCTGTTTTGCAGCGAGTTCACTGATTATCTCCAGCGCACGTTTTTTGCTCTGGCAGTGAACGCCACTTCGGGTACATTCCTGGTTAAGGACATTGCTCAATTGTAGAGCGGAATCGTTGTTCATCATAATTTCACCTAAGCGTCGCCAATGCAGACACCCTACCGGGTTACGGTAGGGTGGTACGCACCAGACGTCAGCCCGGACAATTAGTGTTGTTTCAGTTTATCTTTATGTTTCGTCAGCTGACGCGCCAGTTTATCAATTAAACCGTCGATGGCAGCATACATATCCTGACCTTCCGCACTGGCGTGAATTTCACCACCATTAACATGCAAAGTCGCATCCGAGGTATGAGTCACTTTCTCCACTTTCAACACAATATAGACCTGATTAATCCTCTCGAAGTATTGCTCGAGTTTCGCGAATTTGGTGTTCAAAAATTCACGCAGGGCCTCGGTGATCTCGACGTTCTGTCCTGTGATGTTAAGCTGCATAGTGTCTTCCTTATCGGTTGGGTCACACCAACTGTTTACGCTGGTTTGACGGCGGAATGGATAAAGACTCTCGATATTTTGCAACGGTTCGCCGCGCAACCATAATCCCCTGATCGGACAGTATGGAAGTCAGCTTACTGTCACTCAGCGGTTTCGCAGGGTTTTCTGCGGCGATCAATTTCTTCACCAGCGCACGGATAGCGGTCGACGAGGCTTCGCCACCGCCTTCGGTATTGACGTGGCTGGAGAAAAAATACTTGAGTTCAAAAATGCCTCGCGGACTGTGAAGGTATTTTTGCGTGGTGACACGGGAAATGGTGGATTCATGCATTTCAACGGCCTGGGCGATATCGGCCAGCACCATGGGTTTCATGAATTCCTCTCCCTGTTCGAAAAAGGCTTGTTGTTGCTCGACGATGCAGCGGCTAACGCGTAACAGCGTGTCGTTACGGCTTTCCAGGCTTTTGATCAGCCACTTCGCATCCTGCAAATTACTGCGAATAAACTGGCTGTCGGCATCATTGCGCGCGCCGCCACACATAGCGGCGTAATGCTGGTTAATTTGCAGACGTGGGATGCTGTCTGAATTCAGTTCCACCACCCAACGGGTGTTGTGCTTGCGCACCAGCACATCGGGAATGACGTATTCTGGTTCCCCGGTTTGGATCGATTGCCCAGGGCGCGGATCCAGAGACTGAATCAAATTGACGGCTTCTTTCAGCACATCTTCTTTCAGCCGGGTGACACGCATCAGCGTGCGGAAATCATGGTTGGCGAGCAGATCCAGATGATCGCTGATAATGAGCCGGGCTTCTTCACGCCACGGTGTCTCTTTAGCAAACTGGGAAAGCTGGATCAGGAGGCAATCGCGCAGATCTTTTGCGGCAACGCCCACCGGATCGAAACGCTGAATGCGCTTCAGTACGGCCTCGACCTCATCCAGACCGATCTCTTCGTCACCCATGCTCTCAAGGATATCTTCCAGGGGCACGGTGAGGTAACCGGTGTCATCAACGGCATCCACAATTGAGGTGGCAATGGCGCGATCGGTGTCAGAGAAAGGCGTTAACTCAACCTGCCACATCAGGTAATCCTGCAATGACTGGGTGGTTTCACCCTGATAAATGGGCAGCTCGTCATCAATGTAATCGGTGCTACTGCCGGAAGGGGTGCCAGCGGTATAAATCTCATCCCAGCTGGCATCCAGCGGCAACTCTTCGGGCATATCTTTTTGCTCGAGTGCGTCTACGGTGTCGAGATTTTCATTGTCCTGAGGCTGTTGTGCTTCCACTTCTTCATGAAGATCGGTTTGCTCCAGCAATGGGTTGCTCTCCAGCGCTTGCTGAAGTTCTTGCTGAAGTTCCAACGTGGACAGCTGTAACAGGCGAATGGCCTGTTGCAACTGCGGCGTCATGGCTAGCTGCTGGCTAAGCCTTAATTGCAAACCTTGCTTCATATTCAGAGCAGTACTCTCCGACTAAACACGTCAATAAACTCTACCCTATCAGAGTCTGAAGTCTTCCCCAAGATATACGCGCTTAACGTGTTCGTCTTCAAGGATTTGCTGCGGTGTGCCATGGGCAATCAAGTGGCCCTGACTGACGATATAAGCACGCTCACAGACGGCTAACGTTTCGCGAACGTTATGGTCGGTAATCAGCACGCCCAGCCCGCTGTCACGTAAATGCTCAATGATGCGTTTGATGTCGATAACGGAGATGGGGTCGACGCCTGCAAACGGCTCGTCCAGCAGAATGAACTTAGGGTTCGCCGCCAACGCGCGAGCAATCTCTACACGGCGGCGCTCACCACCCGATAATGCCTGGCCGAGGTTGTCTCTAAGATGCTCGATATGAAACTCTTCCATCAGTTCGTTGGCGCGATCGGTGCGCTGCTCAGCGGTGAGATCATCACGAATCTGCAGGACAGCCATCAGGTTATCAAAGACACTCAGACGGCGGAAAATGGAGGCTTCCTGCGGCAGGTAACCGATACCGCGGCGAGCACGGGCATGCAGCGGCAGCAGGCTGATATCTTCATCATCAATGATGATGTTGCCAGCGTCTCGCGGCACAATGCCTACGACCATGTAAAATGTTGTGGTTTTACCCGCGCCGTTTGGGCCAAGCAGGCCAACGATTTCGCCTGAATTTACGGTCAGACTGACGTCTTCCACGACACGGCGGCCTTTATAGGCCTTGGCGAGATTCTTTGCAGTTAATGTTGCCATAACGAATTAGTTACTCTTTTTTTGCGCCGGGGCCGGGTTCTGAGTGTTGCTCTTATCCTGTAACTGAGATGGCACCAGAATCGTTGTCACACGTTTACCTTTCTCACTAAACGCCTGCATTTTTTGCTCTTTCACCAGATAGGTGATTTTGTCGCCTTTGATATTGCTATCAAGCTGCTCCAGATAGGCATCACCGGTCAGGATCACAAAATCTTTTTCCAGCTCGTAGTGCATCTGCAGAGCATGGCCTTTTACCGGTTTTCCATTGTCCTGCAGTTGATAGAAGGTGGCAGGGTTGCCGAAGCCGTCAATCACTTCTTTCCCTTGCTGACCGCCAGGGCGGGTTACCACGACCTTATCCGCGTTGATTTTTATTGTACCCTGTGTGACAACAACGTTGCCGGTAAAGGTGACCACGTTGCCTTGCATATCCAGCGACTGTTGATCTGAGTCGATATGGATGGGTTGGTCGGTATCGCCAGTGACCGCAAGCGCCGGAAGACTGGCAGCGAAGAGGGCGCTGGCCAGGACAACATTAAGGCTGAGTTTGTTTGTTTTGAATTTCATATGAGCTTCTAACCTTTTCAATCAGCTCTGCATTTTTGCTACGTAAATTGCCGCGCATTTTCAGGCCGGTGGAATTGAATGTTGTTCCGTATAACGTTACCTGGTCATCTGAGGCCACATCTTGTGTGACCAGATTTATCTGGGCGTTATCCGTCGTAATTTTTCTAAGTTGAGAGTCTGCCGTTAATGAATTGACTTCAACGTGGCCGTAAAGATAAAGCATTCTGTCATTTGTTAGCTTTGCTTTATCCGCCTTAATAGACCACCCTGGAATCTTATCTTTGTCGAATGTCGTCAGCACGGGTTGAGTGAACCATGTTATTGCTTCAACAGAAAAATACTCAACATGCTGTGCAATCAGTCGATAATTCAGCGCGCCTTCCGGGCTGTAGACGACCGTATCTGTGTGCTCGCTTTTATACGTTGGATCACTGCTATTCGTGGTAACAGGAGACGCGGATTCCCGGTCAGCCAGATTCACACCAATCAGTACCAGTACGATAAGCGCCAGCAGAATGATGACCCAACGTCTGGTTTTACTCATATCGATTGCCCTTTGGCCTCATCAAGTTTACCTTGCGCGAGTAATAATAAATCACAGACTTCACGAACGGCACCTCGGCCTCCTGCAATACGTGTGACATAGTCCGCGCGCGGAATGAGCAGCGGGTGCGCATCCGCTACCGCGACGCTCAGGCCGATCTCCGCCATGACGGGCCAGTCGATCAAATCATCACCAATATAAGCAACCTGCTCAGGTTGCAGAGCAAGTTTGGTTAACAACTCACGATAGGCCAGCAGTTTGTCGGACTGGCCCTGGTAAAGATGTGTAATTCCCAGCGTTTCGCAGCGATCTTCTAATAGTTTAGCTTTTCGCCCGGTAATAATAGCAACCTCAATGTCAGACGTTAGCGCACAGCGAATACCGTACCCATCGCGGACGTTAAAGGCTTTAAGTTCCTCACCACTGTTGCCCATATAGATGAGGCCATCAGACATAACACCATCAACATCAAGGATTAACAGTCGAATTTTTTCTGCCTTCGCCATAACCTGCGTGCTAACGGGACCGTAGCAGGTTGCCAGCGACGCACCAACATTACTCATTATCTCATCCTTTTTTATACTACGCCCGCGCGCAGCAAATCATGCATATGTACCACACCCAGCAATTGGTCGCCATCGGCAACCAGGACAGAGGTAATATGGCGGGATTGCATTAAATTCAGGGCTTCTACGGCCAGGCTGTCAGGGCGAACACGTATGCCGCCCGAGGTCATCACATCGGCAATACCGAGAGTGCGGACGTCGGCGCCCATGTCAAACACGCGGCGCAAATCGCCGTCGGTAAAGATGCCTTCAATTTTCATCAGGTCATCGCAAATCACAGTCAGACCCAGATTCTTACGGGTGATTTCCAGTAATGCATCGCGCAGTGAGGCTTCTTTGCTCACGTGCGGGATTTCATCACCCGTATGCATAATATCGTTTACGCGCAGCAGCAGCTTACGGCCTAATGCCCCACCTGGATGTGAAAGGGCAAAATCCTCGGCGGTGAAACCGCGGGCCTTGAGCAGGGCAACGGCGAGCGCATCCCCCATCACCAGCGCGGCGGTGGTGCTGGAAGTGGGAGCCAGGCCGAGTGGGCAGGCTTCTTTGGGCACTTTCACGCACAAATGGATATCTGCGGCACGTCCCATACTGCTTTCAGGACGGCTGGTCATACAAATCAGTAATACTTTTAGTCGCTTGAGAACCGGGATTAACGCCAGGATTTCATTCGACTCGCCGGAGTTTGACAGAGCAATGACCACATCCTGTTCGCTGACCATACCGAGATCGCCGTGCGCCGCCTCGCCAGGATGTACAAAGAATGACGAAGTGCCAGTGCTGGCAAAGGTCGCAGCCATTTTTCTGCCAATATGGCCGGATTTGCCCATTCCCATCACAACGACTTTACCGCTGCAGTAAAATATCTTCTCACAGGCGAGCGTAAAGTCCTGATTGATATACTGATCGAGGTGTGCGAGTCCTTCACGTTCAATATTGAGTACGTCCCGCCCGGCTTGCTGAAAATCGAACCCCGGTTGCAGAGCAATATGCGACATAATCTGTCTCCACCTATCCTGTCAAAAGTGGCGTAACCCAGAACAACAACGCCAGCCATATGAAGAAACCCATCAGCAGCAGTGCACCTGGACCTCTGCCGGATTGCTGTTTGCGCCGCCAGCAGATAAAAGCAAAGATGACGCTGACCAGCAGCATCACCCCATAATCACGCGAGAAAGCGAGGGGGTTAAAGGCCCCTGGTGCAATCAGTGCAGGTAGCCCCAGAACCAGAGTGATATTGAAAATATTCGAGCCGATGATGTTCCCGATCGCAATATCGTCTTCTCCCTTGCGCGCCCCGGCAATGGCGGTCGCCAGCTCCGGCAAGCCAGTGCCAATAGCAATGACGGTCAGGCCGATGGTGAGCTCGCTGATGGCAAAATAATTCGCCATTACGGTCGCGTTATCCACCACCATACGTGTGGCCATAGGCATGATAATTAATGCGACACCAAGCCACAAGAAAGCCACGGACAGGCTACCACCTCGTGGCAGTTCGGCCAGTTGCTCGCGCGTCAGGCTATCATTGCCCTGGTGCTCAGCCAGGCGGGCGATTTTAACAATGAATACAAGCCATAGCACGGCGAGAAGCAGTAAAAAAATGCCATCAACCCAGCTCAATTGTCCGTCGTAGAGCACCAGACCTGCCAGCACGCTGGTAAGCAACATTAGCGGCAACTCGCGACGCAAGATATCGGAATGTACGGTAAAAGGCTGCAGGAAGGCGGCGAGACCCAGAATCAACAGAATATTCGTGATGTTGGAACCGATGGCCGTTCCAATTGCCAAATCAATCTGACCGTGCATCGAAGCGGCGACGGAAACGATGATTTCCGGCAACGAGGTGCCAATACTGACGACCGTCATGCCAATCAGCAGTGGTGGGATACCTAAGTTGCGGCACAGGATGGAGGCTGCATAGACCAGGCGATCGGCGCTGTAGACCACCAAAAGTAAACCTATTATTAATAGCGCCGTCGCTAAAAGCATCTAACGTCCTTTCTTGAGGTATAATCTGCCGGTCCGCAGGCTGCGATTGCCGGGCAATACCGGGAATTTCGAGCGGCGTGAAGAAGTCTTAATTTTGACTTTATGCGGCTCAAAAGTAAAACAAATGCCAGCTTTCGCTAACTCAAGCAGGTAATATTCTGTAAAAATGCTGGGTTCTTGATGTTATCGGCCATGGTGCCTGGACCCGGCAGGGCTTATAAGGAAGAAAGAATGAGCCAGACAGTGGCGAATCTCGTTGATATCCATGGCGTGAGTTTTTCACGGAGTAACCGTCCTATTTTCGACAACATTTCACTGACGGTGCCACGCGGAAAGATCACTGCGATCATGGGGCCGTCAGGGATCGGCAAAACAACGCTACTCCGCCTGATTGGCGGTCAGATTCCCCCGGACAAGGGTGAGATTCTGTTCGACGGTGAAAATATTCCGGAAATGAGTCGTTCCAGGTTGTTCACCGTGCGTAAAAGAATGAGCATGCTGTTTCAATCGGGTGCGCTCTTTACCGATCTTACCGTATTTGAAAACGTGGCCTACCCGTTGCGTGAACACACGAACTTACCTGAGCCGCTGCTGAAAAGTACGGTGATGATGAAGCTCGAAGCCGTCGGTCTGCGCGGAGCGGCCAAATTGATGCCTTCTGAGCTCTCAGGCGGTATGGCACGTCGTGCTGCGCTGGCGCGTGCCATTGCGCTGGAGCCGGATCTCATCATGTTTGACGAACCTTTCGTCGGCCAGGATCCGATCACCATGGGCGTACTGGTCAAATTGATTTCCGATCTCAATAGCGTGCTGGGCGTGACCTGTATTGTGGTCTCCCATGACGTACCGGAAGTCCTGAGCATTGCCGACTACGCGTATATTGTTGCGGACAAAAAAATCGTTGCCCACGGTAGTGCGCAAGGGCTGCAAGAGAACAACGACCCTCGTGTGCGTCAGTTCCTTGATGGTATTGCCGATGGCCCGGTGCCTTTCCGTTACCCCGCCGGTCAGTATCAATTCGATTTACTAGAGACAGGGAGTTAAGCCACTCATGCTGCTACAAGCACTGGCGACGCTCGGCCATCGCGGGATCAAAACGATCGCGACGTTTGGCCGCGCGGGTTTAATGTTATTTAACGCAATCGTCGGTAAGCCTGAAATCCGTAAGCATGCGCCATTACTGGTGCGTCAGCTTTACCACGTGGGCGTCTTGTCGTTGCTCATTATCCTGGTTTCCGGTGTGTTCATCGGTATGGTTCTGGGTTTACAAGGTTATCTGGTACTCACCACATACAGTGCTGAAACCAGCCTCGGCATGCTGGTGGCGCTGTCGCTTTTACGTGAGTTAGGGCCGGTAGTTGCAGCGCTGCTGTTTGCCGGTCGGGCAGGGTCTGCGCTGACGGCTGAAATCGGTCTGATGCGTGCGACTGAGCAGCTTTCCAGCCTCGAGATGATGGCGGTTGACCCGTTACGCCGCGTCATTGCACCGCGTTTCTGGGCGGGCGTGATTTCATTGCCACTGCTGACGGTGATTTTTGTCGCAGTGGGGATCTGGGGTGGTTCGCTGGTAGGTGTGAACTGGAAAGGAATCGACTCTGGATTCTTCTGGTCTGCAATGCAGGATGCCGTCGACTTGCGTCTGGATCTGATTAACTGTCTGATTAAAAGCGTCGTGTTCGCCATTACCGTCACCTGGATTGCGTTATTTAACGGTTACGACGCGATCCCGACTTCTGCCGGGATTAGCCGTGCGACAACACGTACCGTTGTGCATTCTTCATTGGCCGTACTGGGTCTTGATTTTGTGCTCACCGCATTGATGTTTGGGAATTGAGTTCATGCAAACGAAAAAAAGTGAAATTTGGGTTGGTATTTTTGTACTGGTGGCACTGCTTGCCGCACTCTTTATTTGTCTGAAAGCGGCAGATGTCGCGTCGATGCGTACAGAGCCAACTTACCGTATTTACGCTACCTTCGATAATATCGGCGGTCTTAAAGCGCGTTCACCGGTGCGTATTGGTGGCGTTGTGGTGGGGCGCGTTGCTGATATTGAACTTGATGCGAAGACCTATCTGCCACGCGTATCTCTGGATATCGAAGAGCGTTACAACCAGATCCCGGATACCAGCTCATTAGCGATTCGTACATCAGGGTTGCTGGGTGAGCAATATCTGGCACTGAATGTCGGTTTTGAAGACCCTGAACTGGGAACTTCTATGCTTAAAGAAGGCAGTACCATCCAGGATACCAAATCCGCCATGGTGCTTGAGGATCTGATAGGACAATTCCTTTACAGCAGTAAGGGAAGCGACAATAAGAATTCTGGCGATGCGCAGCCGCAACATCAGGAAGATACTTCCAGCGCACCGTCAGCGGGTTCGACGAATTAACGAGGAGAATTGACGCATGTTTAAACGTCTAATAATGGTTGCCATGCTGGTGATTGCACCTTTGGGTCTTGCTAATGCCGTTGAGCAGAGCAATCCCTATAAAGCGATGCATGAAGCGGCGCAAAAGACTTTTGATCGTCTTAAGAATGAGCAGCCTAAAATTCGTTCCAATCCAGATTACTTACGTGATGTGGTTGACCAGGAACTGCTGCCTTATGTGCAGGTGAAATACGCCGGCGCACTTGTGCTGGGTCGTTACTACAAAGATGCGACCCCGGCACAGCGTGAAGCCTACTTTGCCGCTTTCCGTGAATATTTGAAACAGGCCTACGGTCAGGCGCTGGCTATGTACCATGGTCAGGGTTATGAAATTGCCGCTGAACAACCGCTGGGTGATGCAACGATCGTCCCGATCCGCGTAACCATTACCGATCCCAATGGTCGCCCGCCAGTGCGTCTCGACTTCCAGTGGCGTAAAAATTCCCAGTCTGGAAACTGGCAGGCCTACGACATGATTGCTGAAGGCATAAGCATGATCACCACCAAACAGAACGAATGGAGTGACCTGCTGCGTACAAAAGGGATTGATGGCCTGACCGCACAGCTGCAGTCGATTTCCCATCAGAAAATCACTCTGGATGAGAAAAAATAATGGCCGTTCAGCTTAGCTGGACGCGCGAAGGCGAGCGATTATCCCTGCTGGGAGAACTCGATCAGGATGTGCTAAACCCATTGTGGGATGCACGCGTTGAGGCAATGAAGGGCATAACCTGTATAGACCTGCAGGGGATTTCCCGAATTGATACTGCGGGAGTCGCTCTGCTTATCCACCTCATCGATCTGGGGAAAAAGCAGGGGCATCAGGTTTCGCTTGAAGGTATCAGCGAAAATCTGAGAACGCTTGCAGAGCTGTATAATTTGCCTGTAGACGTATTACCTCGCTAATTTTTTCAGTACGTTACTCTTTAAAGCCTCGTTTGATCAATCAGCGAGGCTTTTTGCTTATTTAAGACCGCGCCACTTTCCTCTAAGATGTGGGGCTGTTTTCACTATCAGATGAAATTAACGCCCATGGAAAATCATGAAATTCAGACAGTGCTGATGAATGCACTCTCTCTCCAGGAAGCCCACGTCTCTGGCGATGGCAGTCACTTTCAGGTTATTGCTGTGGGTGAGGTATTCGACGGAATGAGTCGCGTCAAGAAGCAACAAGCGGTTTATGGCCCGTTATCGGAATACATTGCGGATAACCGCATCCACGCTCTGTCGATCAAAGCGTTTACGCCGCAGGAATGGGCGCGCGATCGCAAGCTAAACGGTTTTTGAGCTACGGGCTTAGGCCCGCAGCGCGTGTGAATTCTTAACAGAGAACAGATGAATGGATAAGTTTCGTGTACAGGGGCCGACCCGGCTTCAGGGCGAAGTCACAATTTCAGGCGCAAAAAACGCCGCGCTGCCTATCCTCTTTGCCGCATTGCTGGCTGAAGAACCGGTAGAAATCCGCAACGTTCCGAAACTGAAAGATATCGACACCACCATGAAGTTGCTCAGCCAGCTGGGGACTAAAGTGGAGCGTAATGGATCCGTCTGGATCGATGCGAGCAAGGTTGATGTTTTCTGCGCGCCTTACGATCTGGTGAAAACCATGCGTGCTTCTATCTGGGCGCTGGGTCCACTGGTGGCGCGTTTTGGCCAGGGTCAGGTTTCGCTGCCTGGCGGTTGTGCTATCGGTGCCCGTCCGGTTGACCTGCATATCTCCGGTCTGGAGCAGCTTGGTGCAGAAATTAAACTGGAAGAGGGCTACGTCAAGGCGAGCGTTGCAGGACGCTTGAAAGGCGCGCATATCGTGATGGATAAAGTCAGCGTCGGTGCGACGGTGACCATTCTGTCTGCAGCGACGCTTGCTGAAGGCACAACCGTCATTGAAAACGCCGCTCGTGAGCCGGAAATCGTAGATACCGCCAACTTCCTGAATGCGTTAGGGGCGAAAATCACCGGGCAGGGCACCGATCGTATCACCATTCAGGGCGTTGAGCGTCTGGGGGGCGGAACCTACAGCGTGCTGCCGGACCGTATTGAGACCGGTACCTTCCTGGTGGCGGCAGCGATTTCAGGCGGTAAGATTGTGTGCCGTAACGCTCAGCCTGATACCCTTGATGCGGTGCTTGCTAAGCTGCGTGAAGCCGGTGCGGATATCGAAGTGGGTGATGATTGGGTGAGCCTGGACATGCACGGCAAGCGTCCGAAGGCTGTGACCGTGCGTACTGCACCCCATCCTGCGTTCCCGACCGACATGCAGGCACAGTTCACGTTGCTTAACCTGGTCGCTGAAGGTACGGGTGTTATCACCGAAACGATTTTCGAAAACCGCTTTATGCACATCCCTGAGCTGATTCGTATGGGTGCGCACGCGGAAATCGAAAGCAATACGGCGATTTGCTACGGTGTAGAAAAACTGTCCGGTGCGCAGGTAATGGCGACGGATCTGCGTGCATCTGCGAGCCTGGTGCTGGCGGGATGTATTGCGGAAGGTACCACGATCGTTGATCGTATCTATCACATCGACCGTGGCTACGAACGTATCGAAGACAAATTACGTGCGCTTGGCGCAAATATCGAGCGCGTAAAAGGCGAGTAATCTCTTACGCAGATACAGCCCCCTGCCAGAGAACTGGCTGGGGGCTGTTTTTTATTTGACCTTTTTTTGCCGCATCATGCTGGTTCGGTTAATAAATTCATGCGTCACCGGGTCATGATAGCGTGAAGGCCAGATAACCCAAGGCTCAGTACCAAGCGCCTGAGCAATGATCAACTCTCCTTTTGGCCATGATCGACTCAGTGCATTGGCCAGCGTTGACGAGGACAGCCCATTCTTGCGCGACTCTGCCGCCAGTGAAGTTCCTTTTTTGTGCAGCCCGGCAATGATGTCTGCGGTGTGCCAGTCAATAAATTTACTTTCCATCGCTCCTCCCTGGTAAAAAAATTGTTAGCCCATGACGGTAAACCGTACGCTTAATATACCCGTATAAGAACAATTGCTCTAAAAGGTTCATGTAAAGTTTTTGAAATTTAGGATTCCACCAGGGCTGATTTAGATGGATTTTCTGGAGATATTAGTAAGTTTTTATAGAACTTACTGAAACTTTCCCGTCGGGCGACGGGAAAGCTGGCAACGAAAATTAATGATCGCGCTGAACGGCGATATGGGCGAGGCCAATGAGTGCTTCACGCCACGGGGAATCAGGAATAATTTGCAGGGCACTGATCGCCTTATCGGCTTCTTCTTCGGCACGCTGGCGCGTCCATTCCAGTGAACCACATTCGGCCATCGCTTCCAGAACGGGTTCTAAAAGGTGGCGCCCGTTGCCGTTTTCAATGGCTTCGCGAATCATACTCGCCTGTGCAGCAGTACCGTTGTGCATGGCGTGAAGAAGTGGAAGTGTTGGCTTGCCTTCGTTAAGGTCGTCGCCTGTATTTTTGCCGAGCGTTTCGCCATCAGCGCTGTAATCCAGCAAGTCATCGATCAGCTGGAACGCCGTACCCAGATAGCGGCCGTAGTCCTGCAGCGCTTTTTCCTGCGCGGGGCTACATTCGGCCAGCATGCCTGAACACTGTGCTGCTGCTTCAAATAAGCGCGCTGTTTTGCTGTAGATGACCCGCATGTAGTTTTCTTCAGTGATGTTCGGATCGTTAACGTTCATCAGCTGCAACACTTCACCTTCAGCAATGACGTTGACCGCTTCTGACATGACTTCCAGCACGCGTAGTGAACCCAGGCTGGTCATCATCTGAAATGCACGGGTATAGATAAAGTCGCCGACCAGAACGCTGGCCGCATTACCAAAAGCAGCGTTCGCCGTGGCTTTTCCACGACGCATGTCTGATTCATCCACAACATCGTCGTGCAGAAGCGTTGCCGTGTGGATAAATTCGATTAATGCGGCGATGGTGACATGTGCATTGCCTTCATAACCCACTGCTCGCGCGGCAAGTACGGCAATCATCGGACGGATGCGTTTACCGCCCCCACTGACGATGTAATAGCCCAACTGGTTGATTAACTGAACATCCGAGTTGAGCTGCTGCAGTATTGTCGCATTAACACCCGCCATATCTTGCGCGGTTAACTCATTGATTTTTTCTAAATTCATCGCAAAAGCCGGGCTTTCAGTCCTGTTTACCACATATCAAAATGGGATAACGAAGGGTTACGGGTTAGAATAGTATTGCTGATTGTACTGAAAAAACGCGCCAGATAAACGTCGCCGTACATGTTGTGTTTTTTTTCTTCATGGAGTGATGCTAGCACTTGTCAAAGGCTCACGTTTTGCGTAATATTCGCGCCCTATTGTGAATATTTATAGCGCGCTCTTAATCATTCATAAGGTGTGCGCAGAAGCGGAGTTTTTTATGTACGCGGTTTTCCAAAGTGGTGGTAAACAACACCGAGTAAGCGAAGGTCAGACCGTTCGCCTGGAAAAGCTGGACATCGCAACTGGCGAATCTGTTGAGTTCGCAGAAGTTCTGATGATCGCAAACGGTGAAGAAGTCAAAATCGGCGTTCCTTTCGTTGATGGCGGCGTAATCAAAGCTGAAATCGTTGCTCACGGTCGTGGCGAGAAAGTTAAAATTGTTAAGTTTCGTCGTCGTAAACACTATCGTAAGCAGCAAGGCCATCGTCAGTGGTTCACTGATGTGAAAATCACTGGCATCAGCGCTTAAGACAGGGGAGCAGATTAAATGGCACATAAAAAGGCTGGTGGCTCGACTCGTAACGGTCGTGACTCAGAAGCTAAACGCCTTGGCGTAAAACGCTTTGGTGGCGAAACAGTTCTGGCTGGTAGCATCATCGTTCGTCAACGTGGTACTAAATTCCACGCTGGTTCTAACGTTGGTTGCGGCAAGGACCACACTTTGTTTGCTAAAGCAGACGGTAAAGTGAAATTCGAAGTTAAAGGCCCGAACAACCGTAAATACATCAGCATCGTTGCTGAGTAAGTTTTCGTGGTCCGGTAACGGATTAAAGCCCCGCAACGTGTTGCGGGGCTTTTTACATTAAAAGTCCGGTGAAATTCTGACAGGGAATACGGGCATGAAACAGCAGGCAGGCATTGGTATTCTCCTGGCACTGACAACAGCAGTGTGCTGGGGTGCATTGCCAATTGCGATGAAGCAGGTGTTGGAAGTGATGGAACCCCCTACGGTGGTGTTTTATCGCTTTTTGATGGCGGGAATAGGGCTTGGCACTATTTTAGCTTGTAAGCGTAAGCTTCCGCCATTGCGCATCTTTCGTAAGCCCCGATGGTTGCTCTTGCTGGCGATCGCCACCGGTGGTCTGTTCGGGAACTTCGTTCTTTTTAGTTCCTCCCTGCAATACCTGAGCCCTACTGCATCGCAGGTTATTGGGCAGCTTTCTCCGGTCGGAATGATGGTGGCGAGTGTTGTCATCCTGAAAGAGAAGATGCGTGGAACCCAGATTGTGGGTGCAATCATGCTTCTTTGCGGGCTTTTGCTGTTTTTTAACACTAGCCTGATAGAAATATTTACCAGACTGACCGATTACACATGGGGTGTCATTTTTGGCGTGGGCGCCGCGACAGTTTGGGTAAGCTACGGCGTCGCGCAGAAAGTATTACTGCGTCGTCTGGCGTCACAGCAGATCCTCTTTTTGCTGTACACTTTATGTACAATAGCGTTGTTGCCGCTTGCGAAACCGGATGTTGTCTTTCAGCTGAGTGGCTGGCAAATGGCATGTCTGGTTTTTTGTGGCCTGAACACGCTGGTAGGTTACGGCGCGCTTGCGGAAGCGATGGCGCGCTGGCAGGCAGCGCAGGTGAGCGCGTTGATTACGCTGACTCCCCTGTTCACGCTGTTATTTTCAGATTTATTATCAATGGCCTGGCCCGATTTTTTCGCCAGACCGATGTTAAACCTTATTGGTTATCTCGGTGCGTTTGTCGTGGTTGCGGGAGCGATGTATTCCGCCATTGGCCATCGTCTCTGGGGACGATGGCGTAAGCGTGAAGTGGTCGTCACTATGCCCCGCTCAGGCGAATGAGTAACGGAGAGTAAAATGAAGTTTGTTGATGAAGCGACAATCCTGGTCGTGGCAGGTGATGGTGGCAATGGTTGCGTTAGCTTCCGTCGCGAGAAATATATCCCGCATGGCGGCCCTGACGGCGGCGATGGTGGCGATGGCGGTGACGTCTGGCTGGAAGCTGACGAAAACCTGAATACCCTGATTGATTACCGTTTCGAAAAATCTTTCCGTGCTGAGCGTGGTCAGAACGGCCAGGGCCGTGACTGTACTGGTAAGCGCGGAAAAGACGTAACCGTCAAAGTTCCAATGGGAACGCGCGTCATCGATCAAGGTACCGGTGAGACCATGGGCGATATGACCAATCACGGTCAGCGTCTGATGGTCGCTAAAGGTGGCTGGCACGGTCTTGGCAACACGCGCTTCAAATCTTCTGTAAACCGTACACCGCGCCAGAAAACCATGGGTACGCCGGGCGATAAACGTGACTTGCAGCTTGAACTGATGCTGTTGGCCGATGTGGGTATGCTGGGTATGCCTAACGCCGGTAAATCGACCTTCATCCGTGCCGTCTCGGCTGCAAAGCCGAAGGTTGCTGATTATCCGTTTACCACCCTGGTGCCAAGCCTGGGTGTGGTACGTATGGACAACGAAAAGAGCTTTGTGGTTGCCGATATTCCTGGTTTGATTGAAGGCGCTGCAGAAGGTGCCGGGCTCGGTATTCGCTTCCTCAAACACCTTGAGCGTTGTCGTGTTCTGCTGCACCTGATCGACATTGATCCAATTGATGGTTCAGATCCCGTTGAAAATGCGCGGATCATCGTGGGTGAGCTGGAGAAATACAGCGAGCAACTTGCTGCTAAGCCTCGTTGGTTGGTTTTCAATAAAATCGACCTGATGGATAAAGAGACCGCACAAGCCAAAGCGAAAGAGATTGCCGATGCACTGGGTTGGGAAGGTGAGTTTTATTTAATCTCTGCTGCCAGCCATCAGGGCGTGAAAGATCTCTGCTGGGATGTGATGACCTTCATCATCGAAAACCCAATCGAGAAAGCGCAGGAAGCGAAGCAACCCGAGAAAGTCGAGTTCATGTGGGATGACTACCACCGTCAGCAGCTCGAAGAAGCCGAGATTGAAGAAGATGATCTGGATGACGATGACTGGGATGAAGACGATGAAGAAGGCGTCGAGTTTATCTACAAGCGCTAATGTTTTCTTGATGATGCTGCGTTAAACCACGCAGGATTTCAGAATGAAAGCCGGGCAAGCAGCAGTGACTGCTACCCGGCTTTTTTATTAGTTGTTCTGGTAGATATCTTTGTACAAACGGCTTTCGAATCGAACCAGAGGGATACGGCGGTTACGCTGATCTGCGGGCTCAACGGCATAGCCCGAGAGGTACTGCACGAATGCCATTTTTTGGCCGCTTGATGTGGTAATAAAGCCCGCCAGATTATAGACCCCCTGTAATGACCCCGTTTTGGCCGAGACCTTACCGTCGACCCCCGCTTCATGCAGCCCCGCGCGATATTGCAGCGAGCCGTCATGGCCTGCCAGTGGCAGCATCGAGATATAGTTCAGTTCGCTGTCGTGTTGGGCGATGTACTGCAATACCTGCATCATGGTGGAAGGGGCAATCAGGTTGTGGCGCGATAACCCGGAACCATCAGCAATGATGGTATTACCAATATCGACACCGGCCTGCTGGCGCAAAATCTGCCGAACGGCATCAGAACCGGCTCGCCATGTGCCTGGTACGCCAAACCGGGCATGACCCACCATCCGAAAGACCGTATCGGCAATCATGTTGTCTGATTTTTTCAGCATCGTTTTGAGTAAGTCATGCAGCGGAGCGGACTGCGTGGTGGCAATCACCGTACCAGGCTCATTGACCAACGTCTGGCGCAGAAGAGTGCCAGAATAGCTGATGCCCGCATCTTTTAGTTCGGCTTTAAGGATCGCGCCGGCATAACTGGCACCGTCCTGAATGGCGAATGCCAGGGGAAGAGGTTCGGCACGTTGCGGCAGGCAGCCTGTTAATGTGAATCGGTTTAAATCACCGGGTACGACATCCAGCTCGCAATATTGAGCCTCTGAGGAGCCGCGTGCCAGAGTGCGGACCTGGCTAAACATGTTGACCGGGTAGTAGGACGCGACACGGATATAGGCCAGGTCTCCTGCCTTTTGTGCGCTGTATAACGAAATGGAAAAGCAGTTACGATCCACTATAGCAGCGGCAGGTGGTGCGCTAAAACATTGGGTCATGTCGTTCCACGGCCAACCAGGCGCTTTGTCATGACTGGCGAAAACAGAGGTGTCGATGAGCACATTGCCCTCGATTTTTTCAATACCGGATTTTTTGAGCGTAGCGACCATATTGCGGATATTCTGGCGTTTTAGCGTCGGATCGCCACCGAATCGTGCAATCAGGTCGCCTTTCAGCACGCCACCTGCTACGGTACCTTTGCTTTCGAGCGTGGTTGTGAAACGAAAATCTGGGCCAAGTTGCAGTAGCGCTGCTAACGCAGTAATCACCTTTTGCGTACTTGCCGGGAGAGCCATTTGTTTGCCGTGATAGTCAATCTCGGGTTCCTGGGCACCGACTTTTTGTACCATTAGCGCAAGGTTCGCGCCATCAGGAAGCTGGTTGATGTATTCGTCGACATTCGCGGCCTGAACATTCAGGGCTATACTTGTGGTCAATCCGATGAAAAATCTGGAAAATCGCATAATCTCGCGCTAACAACCTGGAAACAAGCCGTCATACTACGGTGCATCGACCCGGAAAGTAAACGATGACCCATAGTGAACTTCCGGTTAAAATGCGTATCAAATTGAAAAATTGCCGCTGACCTGGAGCTTTGTCTCCGGGTCAGTTTTCTTTTGCTTCTGACCGGGGGCTATGTGCTTTTTCGGGTCAGACATAGCAACCGGGGCAGGATAATTGCTCCCTACAGGAATGTTTAAGAGGTATATAAATGCAAGCTATTCCGATGACCTTACGCGGTGCAGAAAAACTTCGTGAAGAGCTGGACCATCTGAAGTCCGTGCGCCGCCCTGTAATCATTGCCGCTATTGCGGAAGCCCGTGAACATGGCGATCTGAAAGAAAATGCTGAATACCATGCAGCGCGTGAGCAGCAGGGTTTTTGTGAAGGTCGCATCAAAGACATCGAAGCGAAATTATCTAATGCTCAGGTCATTGATATTTCGAAAATTCCTAACAATGGTCGTGTCATTTTCGGCTCAACGGTAACGGTGCTCAATCTGGATAACGATGAAGAGCAAACCTATCGCATCGTGGGCGATGACGAAGCCGATTTTAAGCAGAATCTGATCTCCGTGAACTCCCCTATTGCTCGCGGCCTGGTGGGTAAAGAGCAAGACGATGTCGTCAACATTCGTACCCCGGGTGGTGATGTCGAGTTTGAAATCATCAACGTGGAATATTTGTAATTTCTTCGCAAATTCTGATTGTTGACGTATTGTAAAGAAAAGAAAAAGGCCGCACTGCGGCCTTTTAACAACTCAATGAGCATGGCATTTTGCTCGTCTACTGGCGAAAACCCCTCGTTTTACACAGATTTTGTGTTCAATTAAGGATATCCTTAGCGCGGTAGCGAGATTTTGCGCTCTTTAGCAGGACGATAAAGCACCAGCGTTTTACCGATGACCTGTACATTACAGGCGCCGGTTTCGCGCACGATGGCTTCCACGATCAGGTTTTTAGTGTCTCTGTCTTCAGAGGCGATTTTCACCTTGATCAGCTCGTGGTGTTCCAGCGCTTGTTCAATCTCGGCAAGCACCCCTTCGGTCAAACCATTGTTGCCAAGCATCACTACAGGCTTGAGCGGATGTGCCAGACCTTTAAGGTGCTGTTTTTGTTTAGTACTCAGATTCATCGTATATTTTTGCTTACGTTGGGATTGAAAACGGTTCATTCTACCGCCATCTCCCTTATATCGCCAAATAGCTGCGTAGAAATTTACGTCACAGGCAGGTAACGATGAACCAGGACGGAAATGTTAAATGACAGGTAAAAAGCGTTCTGCCAGCTCCAGCCGCTGGCTTCAGGAACACTTTAGCGATAAATATGTTCAACAGGCACAGAAAAAGGGGTTACGTTCCCGTGCCTGGTTTAAACTTGATGAAATACAGCAAAGTGACAAACTTTTTAAGCCGGGGATGACGGTTGTTGACCTCGGTGCGGCACCTGGCGGATGGTCCCAGTATGCGGTTACGCAGATCGGCGGAACGGGCCGAATCATCGCGTGCGATCTTTTACCAATGGATCCCATCGTCGGTGTCGACTTCCTTCAGGGCGACTTTCGTGATGAATTAGTGCTGAAAGCGTTACTTGATCGTGTAGGTGACAGTAAGGTCCAGGTTGTCATGTCAGATATGGCACCAAATATGTGCGGAACACCGGCGGTGGATATCCCCCGCGCCATGTATCTGGTGGAGCTAGCGTTAGAAATGTGTCGTGATGTACTAGCGCCTGGTGGTAGTTTTGTTGTGAAGGTGTTTCAGGGCGAAGGTTTCGAGGAGTATCTTAAGGAAATTCGCTCCCTGTTTGCGAAGGTTAAAATTCGTAAGCCGGACTCTTCCCGGGCCCGTTCCCGAGAAGTGTATATTGTAGCGACCGGGCGAAAATGATAACCGGTAGATTTCAGGCGAAAGTTTGAATGAAACTGGATATAGAGTATCCTGACGCTGTTTTTAACACAGTTGTAATATGAGGTTAATCCCTTGAGTGACATGGCGAAAAACCTAATACTCTGGCTGGTCATTGCCGTTGTGCTGATGTCAGTATTCCAGAGCTTTGGGCCCAGCGAGTCGAATGGCCGCAAGGTGGATTATTCTACCTTCCTGCAGGAGGTCAATCAGGACCAGGTTCGCGAAGCGCGTATCAACGGACGTGAGATCAACGTTACCAAGAAAGATAGTAACCGTTACACGACTTACATCCCGGTGAACGATCCGAAACTGCTTGATAACCTTTTGACCAAAAACGTCAAAGTGGTTGGCGAGCCGCCGGAAGAACCTAGCCTGCTGGCTTCCATCTTTATTTCCTGGTTCCCGATGCTGTTGTTGATTGGGGTCTGGATATTCTTCATGCGCCAAATGCAGGGCGGGGGTGGCAAAGGTGCCATGTCGTTCGGCAAGAGCAAGGCGCGTATGCTCACTGAAGATCAGATCAAAACCACGTTTGCTGATGTCGCAGGTTGTGACGAAGCGAAAGAAGAGGTGGGTGAGCTGGTTGAATACCTGCGTGAGCCAAGCCGCTTCCAGAAGCTGGGTGGTAAAATCCCGAAAGGCGTTCTGATGGTCGGTCCTCCGGGTACCGGTAAAACCCTGCTGGCGAAAGCCATCGCGGGTGAAGCGAAAGTTCCATTCTTTACTATTTCCGGTTCTGACTTCGTTGAAATGTTCGTCGGCGTGGGTGCGTCTCGTGTACGCGACATGTTCGAGCAAGCTAAGAAAGCAGCACCGTGCATCATCTTCATCGATGAAATCGATGCCGTAGGCCGCCAGCGTGGAGCAGGTCTTGGCGGTGGTCACGATGAACGTGAGCAAACGCTGAACCAGATGCTGGTTGAAATGGATGGTTTCGAAGGTAACGAAGGAATCATCGTTATCGCCGCAACTAACCGTCCGGACGTACTTGACCCTGCGCTGCTGCGTCCTGGTCGTTTCGACCGTCAGGTTGTGGTCGGTCTGCCGGATGTTCGCGGCCGTGAGCAAATCCTGAAAGTGCATATGCGCCGTGTACCGCTGTCTCCAGACATCGATGCTGCGATTATTGCACGTGGTACACCTGGCTTCTCTGGTGCAGATTTAGCGAACCTCGTCAACGAAGCGGCTCTGTTTGCTGCCCGTGGTAACAAACGTGTTGTTTCGATGGTTGAGTTCGAAAAAGCGAAAGACAAAATCATGATGGGTGCGGAACGTCGCTCCATGGTGATGACGGAAGCGCAGAAAGAATCTACGGCTTACCATGAAGCAGGCCATGCGATCATTGGCCGTCTGGTACCATCACACGATCCGGTTCACAAGGTAACGATTATCCCGCGCGGTCGTGCACTGGGTGTAACGTTCTTCCTGCCGGAAGGTGATGCAATCAGCGCGAGCCGCCAGAAACTTGAAAGTCAGATCTCTACGCTGTACGGCGGTCGTCTGGCTGAAGAGATTATCTACGGTGTTGATCAGGTCTCGACCGGTGCGTCTAACGACATCAAAGTTGCGACAAATCTGGCGCGTAACATGGTGACCCAATGGGGCTACTCCGACAAACTCGGTCCGTTGCTGTACGCGGAAGAAGAGGGTGAAGTATTCCTCGGGCGCAGTGTTGCAAAAGCGAAGCATATGTCCGATGAGACCGCGCGCATTATCGACCAGGAAGTAAAAGCGCTTATTGAGCGCAATTACGAGCGTGCTCGTACTATTCTGGGCGAAAACATGGACATTCTTCATGCGATGAAAGATGCGCTGATGAAGTATGAAACCATTGATGCACCGCAAATTGATGATCTGATGGCGCGTCGTGATGTACGTCCGCCAGCTGGCTGGGAAGATCCTGGCACAAGCAATTCTGACAGCAACGGTACCCCTCGTGCGCCACGTCCGGTTGATGAACCGCGTACGCCGAATCCGGGCAATACCATGTCAGAACAGCTGGGTGATAAATAAGTTACCCGCTGTTGATGATCGGTTCTTCTGATGAAACCCCGGGGCTTATGCTCCGGGGTTTTTCTTTTTTGACTCACCATAAAACCAGGTTCAACCATGAAACTTCATGCCCAGGGCAGCACCCTCGATCTTTCCCATCCGCACGTGATGGGGATCCTGAACGTCACGCCGGACTCTTTTTCTGATGGCGGAACGCACAACACGCTGATTGAGGCGGTGAAACACGCTAATTTGATGATCAATGCAGGCGCTACGATTGTTGATATTGGCGGTGAATCTACCCGACCTGGAGCAGCAGAAGTGAGTGTTGAAGAGGAGTTGGCGCGGGTTATTCCTGTTGTTGAGGCCATTGCTCAACGTTTTGAAGTCTGGATTTCCGTCGATACCTCTAAGCCTGAAGTGATCAAAGAGTCGGCAAGAGTGGGCGCGCATATCATTAATGATATTCGTTCGTTGTCTGAACCTGGTGCGCTGGAAGCTGCGGCACAGACGGGTTTGCCGGTATGCTTGATGCACATGCAAGGTGAGCCTAAAACGATGCAGGAAGCCCCTCGCTATGCTGATGTGTTTGCCGATGTAAACCGCTACTTTATTGACCAGATTGCTCGATGTGAGCGGTCAGGCATCTCAAAAGATAAATTGTTGCTCGACCCGGGATTTGGTTTCGGTAAGAATCTCTCCCACAACTATGCGCTGCTCGCCCGTCTGGCTGAATTCCATCATTTTGACCTGCCGCTTCTTGTGGGCATGTCTCGTAAAACAATGGTCGGTCAGTTGCTGAATGTCGGACCGACGGAGAGATTAAACGGTAGCCTGGCGTGTGCGGTCATTGCGGCGATGCAGGGTGCGCATATTATTCGGGTTCATGATGTGAAAGAGACGGTAGAAGCCATGCGGGTGGTTGAAGCCACATTGTCAGCGAAGGAAAAAAAACGCTATGAGTAATCGCAAATATTTTGGTACCGATGGCATTCGCGGTCGTGTGGGTGATGCACCTATCACACCTGATTTTGTTTTAAAACTGGGCTGGGCTGCGGGTAAGGTACTGGCGCGCCATGGTTCACGTAAAATCATCATTGGTAAAGATACCCGTATTTCAGGTTACATGCTTGAATCGGCATTAGAGGCGGGGCTTGCAGCTGCGGGACTTTCTGCTTCCTTTACCGGTCCGATGCCAACGCCTGCTGTTGCCTACCTGACCCGTACATTCCGTGCCGAAGCCGGAATCGTCATTTCAGCCTCTCATAACCCTTTTTATGATAACGGCATCAAATTCTTCTCCATCGACGGCACTAAACTGCCAGATGCCGTAGAAGAAGCCATTGAAGCCGAGATGGAAAAAGAGCTCACCTGCGTTGACTCGGCGGAGCTGGGGAAAGCCAGCCGTATCGTTGATGCTGCTGGCCGTTACATCGAGTTTTGCAAAGCCACTTTCCCTAATGAGTTGAGCCTCAACGCACTGAAAATTGTGGTCGATTGTGCAAACGGCGCCACCTACCATATTGCGCCAAGCGTGTTTCGTGAGCTTGGGGCGAAGGTTATCGCGATGGGTTGCGAGCCTGATGGCGTCAACATTAACGAACAGGTTGGTGCGACCGATGTGCGTGCATTGCAGGCGCGTGTGGTTGCAGAGAAAGCGGACCTGGGGATTGCCTTTGATGGTGATGGTGACCGCGTGATCATGGTCGATCATGAGGGTAATAAGGTTGATGGTGACCAGATACTCTACATCATTGCGCGTGAGGGTTTGCGTCAGGGGCAACTGCGCGGCGGTGCTGTGGGTACGCTAATGAGCAACATGGGGCTGGAACTGGCGTTAAAACAGCTAGGTATTCCTTTCACACGCGCAAAAGTTGGCGACCGTTACGTGATGGAAAAAATGCAGGAGAAAGGCTGGCGCATTGGGGCTGAAAACTCCGGGCACGTCATTCTGCTTGATAAAACCACCACCGGTGATGGCATTGTGGCCGGATTACAGGTTGTGGCAGCAATGGTGCGCAACCATATGACGCTTCACGATCTTTGCAGTGGAATGAAGATGTTCCCGCAGGTATTGGTGAACGTGCATTACACCGCTGGCAGCGGAGATCCTCTGGAAGAGGAATCCGTTAAAACTGTGATGGCAGAGGTTGAATCAGCGCTGGGTAATCGTGGTCGTGTGCTGCTCCGCAAGTCCGGCACCGAGCCGCTCATTCGCGTCATGGTTGAAGGCGAAGACGAAGCGCAGGTTGTGGATTTTGCCAACCGGATTGCCGATGCTGTTAAAGCTGTTTAATGATTGTTAAGTGTTTAAAAAGGCGGCATTTGCCGCCTTTTTAATGTCCGGCAATCGTGTTTTTGCTGTTTTTTTCCGCACTTGATACAATGCGCTTAAATTGCCCTTGCGAAGGTCATTCGCTTTGGTTAGTATTCACACCCGCTTCTAGTGGGAAACGCTAACAGCCCCGCTTTAATTGGTTTGAAGCATTGAGATGCGGCAACACCGCAAGGAACAGGTTGATTATGTACGAAGCTCTTTTAGTTATTTTCCTTATTGTTGCGATTAGCCTGGTTGGCATGATCATGCTGCAACAAGGTAAAGGCGCTGATATGGGAGCCTCATTCGGTGCAGGCGCTTCTGGTACGCTGTTTGGTTCAAGTGGTTCTGGTAACTTCATGACCCGCACGACAGGTATTCTGGGCACCCTGTTCTTCATCATCAGCCTGGTGTTGGGTAACATCAATACCAACAAAACCAATAAAGGAAGTGAATGGGAAACGTTGAATGCGCCGGTTAAAACCGAGCAAACTCAGCCAGCAGCTCCGGTACAACCGAGCAGCGATATCCCTAAATAAGAAGTAGTCGTGCTGAGGTGGTGGAATTGGTAGACACGCTACCTTGAGGTGGTAGTGCCCTAACGGGCTTGTGGGTTCGAGTCCCATCCTCAGTACCAATATTCCGAAGAAAAGACGCTGCAAAGCGTCTTTTTTTTCGTCTGTATCTTTATGTTCTGGCTGTTCACACAACAGGCACTCTGCTCTGAGGCGAGATGCATACCAGATGACGAAAGAGAAACGACAGCCATTAAAAAAGGCACCCTAAGGTGCCTTTTTGCATATCTTTGCAGCGATTACTTATCGCTGTTCTCCAGATTCTCAACCTGCGGCAGGCCGTTGCTGCTTGATACTGAGAGCAAGCCATTTTCCGTGTAAGTGAACAGCTTCGCGCGAGTATCGGTAATGTCCAGGTTACGCATAGTCAACTGACCAATACGATCGTCCGGAGAGAAGACTGAATCGCCTTTCTCCATGGTCAGACGCTCTGCCTGATAGGTCAGGTTGTCAGACACGGTATTCAGAATTGAGTAGTCATTGCCGCGACGCAGTTCCAGAGTGACTTCACCGGTGATGGCGCTTGCCACCCAACGCTGCAGAGCGTCACGCAGCATCAGTGCCTGAGGATCGAACCAACGGCCTTGATAGAGCAGTTTGCCCAACTGACGACCATGAGAATGGTACTGTTCAATCGTATCTTCGTTATGAATACCCGTCAGCAGACGCTCGTAAGCGATATGCAGCAGCGCCATCCCCGGAGCTTCATAGATGCCACGGCTTTTCGCTTCGATAATACGGTTTTCAATCTGATCGCTCATACCCAAACCATGGCGTCCGCCAATACGGTTTGCTTCCAGCATCAGTTCCACATCATCAGAGAAGGTTTGGCCGTTCAGGGCAACCGGATGACCGCGTTCAAAACGAACAGTCACTTCTTCAGCCTGAATTTTGACGTTTTCGTCCCAGAACTTCACACCCATAATTGGGTTAACAATTTTTACGCTGGAATTCAGGAATTCCAGGTCTTTTGCTTCGTGCGTAGCACCCAGCATATTGGAATCGGTTGAGTAGGCTTTCTCGACAGACATTTTATAGTCGAAGCCACATGCGATCATAAATTCGGACATTTCCTGACGGCCACCCAGCTCATTGATAAAATCGGTGTCCAGCCAGGGTTTGTAGATCTTAAGTTCGGCATTGGTCAGCAGACCATAACGATAGAAACGCTCAATATCATTGCCTTTATAGGTACTGCCGTCGCCCCAGATGTTAACGCCATCTTCTTTCATAGCGGCAACAAGCATAGTCCCGGTCACAGCGCGCCCCAGCGGGGTGGTATTGAAATAGGTCAGTCCACCCGTCGTGTTATGGAATGCACCACATTGAATGGCCGCAATACCTTCAGCAACAAGCTGCTTACGGCAGTCGATCAAGCGGGCATTTTCCGCGCCATATTCCTTCGCACGACGAGGAATTACGTCATAGTCGTCTTCGTCCGGTTGGCCCAGGTTTGCGGTATATGCGTAAGGCACCGCACCTTTTTTACGCATCCACAGCAGTGCTGCGCTGGTATCCAGTCCACCTGAAAAAGCGATACCAACACGTTCGCCTACCGGAAGATGCTTGAGAATTGTCGTCATAAAATAAATCCCTGCGTAATAAACCTATGGTGAGAGACTTAACAGCCACGCCATGATGTTTTAAACCATACACCGGAAGAACATTAGTGAATGATTATGCAAAATAAATGAGTTTTCATTTAAACATCTTTTCGCGATGACAGGAAGAGAAGAGTGTAATTTTCATTGCCAAAATGGCGCAGAATGCCGATGCGTTGTGAGAATAACTTTCGGTTTTATAAATATAAAGTCATGCGCATAAAATGCAAAGTGGGTGCGGTTGACAGTTGCTTATATTTATCAATATAATGGAGGCCGATTTAACGTCCCGTCTTCGGTACCAAATCCCAGCATTATTTGCAAATCTTCTGCTAAACGAGTAGAATTTGCCACGTTTCAGGCGCGGGGTGGAGCAGCCTGGTAGCTCGTCGGGCTCATAACCCGAAGGTCGTCGGTTCAAATCCGGCCCCCGCAACCACTTTCCCATAAAGTTCTTTTTCAAATATACTGTGAAGACTTAGAGCCTTCGTAGCTGGATTTGAAAAAATTCTTTTGGAAAGTGCTCCAGGCCACAGTTGTGGCTATAGGGTTCAGTTATCTAAAGCCCCGATTTATCGGGGTTTTTTGTTATCTGACTACAGAATAACTGGGCTTTACGCCCTTTTTTTATGTCTTGGGGGTGGGCTTGTCCACATTAGAGCAAAAATTAACAGAGATGATCACTGCACCGGTCGAAGCACTGGGCTATGAACTGGTCGGCATTGAATTTGTGCGTAGTCGCACATCTACGCTGCGCATCTATATTGATAGTGAAAATGGCATCACTGTTGAAGATTGTGCTGATGTTAGCCACCAGGTCAGTGCAGTGATGGATGTCGAAGATCCCATCACGGTCGCTTACAACCTGGAAGTGTCGTCTCCAGGTTTAGAGCGCCCTTTATTTACGGCGGAACACTACGAACGTTTTATGGGTGACGAAGTTACGCTGGTCTTGCGTATGGCTGTTCAGAACCGTCGCAAGTGGCAGGGTATTATCAAAGCTGTCGATGGCGAGATGATCACCGTTACGGTCGAAGGTAAAGATGAAGTGTTCGCATTGAGCAACATTCAGAAAGCGAACCTGGTCCCCCACTTTTAACAGTCTGGATTGAGGTGAAAGGCCCCCGATGAACAAAGAAATTTTGGCTGTTGTTGAAGCTGTTTCTAACGAAAAAGCGCTGCCGCGTGAAAAAATCTTCGAAGCGCTGGAAAGTGCTCTGGCTACAGCAACCAAGAAAAAATACGAGCAGGAAATCGACGTGCGCGTCAGCATTGACCGTAAAAGCGGCGATTTCGATACGTTCCGTCGTTGGGTTATCGTCGAAGAAGTAACCCAGCCTACTAAAGAAATTACCCTTGAAGCTGCCCGTTATGAAGACGAGAGCTTTAACGTCGGTGAATTTGTTGAAGACCAGATCGAATCCGTAACCTTTGACCGTATTACTACGCAAACGGCAAAACAGGTTATCGTTCAAAAAGTTCGCGAAGCCGAACGTGCAATGGTTGTTGACCAGTTCCGTGAGCATGAAAGCGAAATCATCACCGGTGTGGTGAAGAAAGTGAACCGTGACAACATTACGCTGGATCTGGGCAGCAATGCCGAAGCTGTGATCCTGCGTGAAGATATGCTCCCGCGTGAAAACTTCCGTCCAGGCGACCGCATCCGTGGCGTTTTGTACGCAGTTCGCCCTGAAGCGCGTGGTGCACAGCTGTTTGTGACCCGTTCTAAGCCTGAAATGTTGATCGAATTGTTCCGCATTGAAGTGCCAGAAATTGGTGAAGAAGTGATTGAGATTAAAGCCGCAGCCCGTGATCCGGGCTCCCGTGCTAAAATCGCAGTCAAAACCAATGACAAGCGTATCGATCCGGTAGGGGCTTGCGTCGGTATGCGCGGCGCGCGTGTTCAGGCGGTTTCAACCGAGCTGGGCGGCGAGCGTATCGATATCGTCCTGTGGGACGACAACCCGGCACAGTTTGTTATCAACGCCATGGCGCCAGCGGATGTTGCTTCTATCGTCGTGGACGAAGATAAGCACACCATGGATATCGCAGTTGAAGCCGGTAATCTGGCGCAGGCAATTGGACGTAACGGTCAGAACGTCCGTCTGGCGTCGCAACTGAGCGGCTGGGAACTTAACGTGATGACCGTTGATGACTTGCAAGCTAAGCATCAGGCTGAAGCACATGCAGCCATTGACACCTTCACCAGGTATCTCGATATCGATGAAGATTTCGCGACTGTACTGGTTGAAGAAGGCTTTGCAACGCTTGAAGAACTGGCCTACGTGCCGATGAAAGAACTGTTGGAAATCGACGGCCTTGATGAAGCGACCGTTGAAGCGCTGCGCGAGCGTGCCAAAAACGCACTGACCACTCTGGCACTGGCCCAGGAAGAAAGCCTTGGTGATAAAAAACCAGCTGACGATCTGTTGAATCTGGAAGGATTAGATCGCGAAATGGCCTTCAAACTGGCTGCCCGTGGTGTTTGTACGCTGGAAGATCTCGCCGAACAGGGCATTGATGATCTGGCTGATATTGAAGGGTTGAACGACGAAAAAGCCGGTGAGCTGATCATGGCAGCCCGTAATATTTGCTGGTTCGGTGACGAAGCGTAATAAACTGTAGCAGGAAGGAACAGCATGACAGATGTAACCGTAAAAACGCTGGCTGCAGAGATACAGACCTCCGTGGATCGCCTGGTACAGCAATTTGCTGATGCAGGTATCCCGAAGTCTGTAAATGACTCTGTGTCCGCGCAAGAGAAGCAGACTTTACTGGCGCACCTTAACCGTGAAAACGGTTCTGCCCCGGATAAGTTGACATTGCAGCGTAAAACGCGCAGTACTCTCAATATTCCTGGTACCGGTGGAAAGAGTAAATCGGTACAAATCGAAGTCCGCAAGACACGCACCTTTGTAAAACGCGATCCGCAAGAGGCAGAACGCCTTGCCGCGGAAGAGCAGGCGCAGCGTGAAGCGGAAGAGCAGGCCCGTCGTGAAGCAGAAGAAGCTGCTAAACGCGAGGCGCAACAAAAAGCTGAACGTGAGGCCGCAGAACAAGCGAAACGTGAATCCGCTGAGAAAGCGAAACGTGAAGTTGCGGAAAAAGACAAAGTGAGCAATCAACAAACTGACGATATGACCAAAACCGCCCATGCTGAAAAAGCCCGCCGTGAAGCTGAATCTGCTGAGCTGAAACGTAAAGCTGAAGAAGAAGCACGTCGCAAGCTTGAAGAAGAAGCCCGCCGTGTTGCTGATGATGCGCGTCGTATGGCTGAAGAAAATGCCGGTGTCTGGGCTGAGCAAGAAAAAGTGGAAGAAGACAAGAGCGATTATCATGTCACCACTTCTCAGCACGCTCGCCAGGCCGAAGATGAAAACGATCGTGAAGTAGAAGGCGGTCGTGGCCGTGGACGCAGCACCAAAGCAGCGCGCCCGGCGAAGAAAGGCAACAAGCATGCCGAGTCGAAAGCCGATCGTGAAGAAGCCCGTGCTGCCGTTCGCGGTGGTAAAGGTGGCAAACGTAAAGGTTCTTCTCTGCAGCAGGGCTTCCAGAAGCCTGTTCAAGCCGTTAACCGCGACGTTGTGATTGGCGAAACCATCACCGTTGGCGAACTGGCGAACAAAATGGCTGTTAAAGGCTCTCAGGTCATCAAAGCGATGATGAAACTGGGTGCAATGGCGACCATCAACCAGGTCATCGATCAGGAAACTGCTCAGCTGGTTGCTGAAGAAATGGGCCACAAAGTGACCCTGCGTCGTGAAAATGAGCTGGAAGAAGCGGTAATGAGCGACCGTGATACGGGCGTTGCGGCAGAGCCGCGTGCGCCAGTCGTGACCATCATGGGTCACGTTGACCACGGTAAAACCTCTCTGCTGGACTACATTCGTTCAACGAAAGTGGCTTCTGGCGAAGCGGGCGGCATTACCCAGCACATCGGTGCATACCACGTTGAAACTGACAACGGTATGATCACCTTCCTGGATACCCCGGGCCACGCCGCGTTTACTTCCATGCGTGCTCGTGGTGCGCAGGCAACGGATATCGTTGTTCTGGTGGTTGCAGCAGATGATGGCGTGATGCCACAGACAATTGAAGCTATCCAGCACGCGAAAGCGGCGCAGGTGCCGGTTGTTGTTGCAGTGAACAAAATCGATAAGCCAGAAGCAGATCCCGATCGCGTTAAGCAGGAACTGTCTCAGTACGGCATCATGCCGGAAGCGTGGGGCGGTGACAGCCAGTTCGTTCACGTGTCAGCGAAAGCAGGTACGGGTATTGATGAACTGCTGGATGCCATCCTGCTGCAGGCTGAAGTTCTTGAGCTGAAAGCTATCCGTAATGGTATGGCAAGTGGTGCGGTAATCGAATCCTTCCTGGATAAAGGTCGTGGTCCGGTTGCAACGGTACTGGTGCGTGAAGGTACGCTGCACAAAGGTGATATTGTTCTTTGCGGCTTCGAATACGGCCGTGTTCGTGCAATGCGCGATGAACTGGGTCGTGAAGTGACCGAAGCAGGTCCGTCTATTCCTGTAGAAATCCTCGGCCTGTCTGGTGTTCCTGCTGCGGGTGACGAAGCCACTGTTGTTCGTGACGAGAAGAAAGCACGTGAAGTTGCGCTGTACCGTCAGGGCAAATTCCGTGAAGTTAAGCTGGCTCGTCAGCAGAAATCCAAACTCGAGAACATGTTCGCTAACATGACTGAAGGCGAAGTTCACGAAGTGAACGTTGTTCTGAAAGCGGACGTTCAGGGTTCTGTTGAAGCGATTAGCGATTCTCTGCTGAAACTGTCTACCGATGAAGTGAAAGTGAAAATCATTGGTTCCGGTGTGGGTGGTATCACTGAAACTGATGCAACCCTGGCTGCAGCCTCTAACGCTATCCTGGTTGGCTTTAACGTCCGTGCTGATGCCTCTGCTCGCCGCGTGATTGATGCTGAAAGCCTGGATCTGCGTTACTACTCTGTCATCTACCATCTGATCGACGAAGTGAAAGCGGCGATGAGCGGTAAGCTGTCTCCGGAACTGAAACAGCAGATCATTGGTCTGGCCGAAGTGCGTGATGTGTTCAAATCACCGAAATTTGGCGCTATCGCTGGCTGTATGGTCACCGAAGGCACAATCAAACGTCACAACCCAATCCGCGTTCTGCGTGACAACGTGGTTATCTACGAAGGCGAGCTGGAATCCCTGCGCCGCTTCAAAGATGACGTTAACGAAGTCCGTAACGGCATGGAATGTGGTATCGGCGTGAAGAACTACAACGACGTTCGCGTTGGCGATATGATCGAAGTGTTCGAGATCATCGAGATCCAACGTAGCATCGATTAATCGTTTTGTAGGCCGGGTTAGCACAAGCGCCACCCGGCATGAAATTTCAAAGGGGCTTAACGGCCCCTTTTTAGTCTGGAGAATTTATCATGGCGAAAGAATTCGGTCGCCCGCAGCGCGTCTCTCAGGAACTGCAAAAAGAAATTGCGATTATCCTGCAGCGCGAAATCAAAGATCCGCGTCTGGGTATGATGACCACCGTTTCTGGTGTCGAAGTTTCCCGCGATCTGGCTTATGCCAAAGTATTTGTTACCTTCCTGAATGACCAGGATGAAGCCTCTGTAAAAGCAGGCATTCGTGCGTTGCAGGATGCCTCTGGTTTCATCCGTACCCTGGTCGGCAAAGCGATGCGCCTGCGTATCGTGCCGGAACTGACCTTCTTCTACGACAACTCCCTGGTTGAAGGCATGCGCATGTCAAACCTGGTGACCAGTGTCGTGAAACACGATGATGAACGTCGTGTGAATCCGGATGAAAGCGGCGATAGCAAGGAGGACTGATGAGTCGTCCTCGTCGTCGTGGTCGTGATGTGCACGGCGTATTGTTGCTGGATAAACCGCAAGGGGAATCCAGCAATGATGTGCTGCAAAAAGTAAAGCGTCTGTTCAATGCTAACCGCGCCGGGCACACAGGTGCACTGGATCCGTTGGCGACCGGTATGCTCCCCATCTGTTTAGGGGAAGCCACCAAATTTTCCCAGTATCTGCTTGATTCAGATAAGCGTTATCGCGTGATTGCCCGTCTTGGTCAGCGTACGGATACCTCCGATGCAGATGGCCAGATAGTCGAAGAGCGTCCGATGGCGTTCAGTGCTGAGCAGCTTGAAGCCGCACTGGACAGTTTCCGCGGTGAAACCTCCCAGGTACCTTCAATGTATTCTGCCCTGAAGTATCAGGGGAAAAAGCTGTATGAGTATGCGCGTCAGGGCATTGAGGTGCCACGCGAAGCTCGCCCAATAAATGTGTACGAATTGTTGTTTATTCGCCACGAAGGTGACGAGCTTGAACTGGAAATCCATTGCTCAAAGGGCACCTACATCCGCACCATCATTGATGATCTGGGTGAAAAGCTGGGGTGTGGCGCGCACGTGATTTTCCTGCGCCGTCTTGCCGTCAGCAAATACCCGGCTGAGCGTATGGTCACGCTGGAACAACTGCGTGAATTAGTGGAAAAGGCTGAGTCTCAAGCTATTCCGTCAGCACAATTGTTGGATCCACTATTGATGCCAATGGACAGTCCGGCTGCGGACTATCCTGTTGTCAACATCACTTCCGTGGTGGCGGCCTATTTCAAAATGGGCCAGCCAGTGAGTACCTCCACTGCTGCCGTGGAAGGGCTGGTACGCGTGACGGAAGGCGACGAGGCACAGTTTATTGGTATGGGTGAAATGACGGATGATGGGCGTCTTGCGCCACGTCGACTGGTGGTTGAATACCCGCCAGCCTAACCCCATCTTGCGATAAGCAGACACTGCGAGTAGAATATCGCCGCTTAATGCCGGGGCGATTGTTTAACAAGAGGTCGGCATTACACTGGGGTAGCTGAATTAGAGATCGGCACCCTTTCATTTTTTTATCACTGGAGTTCAAAATGTCTCTAAGCGTTGAAGCTAAAGCAAAAATCGTTTCCGAGTTTGGTCGTGGCGAAAATGACAGCGGTTCTACCGAAGTTCAGGTTGCCCTGCTGACTGCTCAGATCAACCACCTGCAAGGTCACTTTGCAGAGCACAAAAAAGATCACCACAGCCGTCGTGGTCTGCTGCGCATGGTTTCTCAGCGTCGTAAACTGCTCGACTACCTGAAACGTAAAGATGTTGCACGCTACACCGCGCTGATCGAGCGTCTGGGTCTGCGTCGCTAATTCTTGCGAGTTTCAGAAAAGGGGGCCTGATGGCCCCTTTTTTCAACCAGACGGCAGCAATTCACTGGAAACTATTGTATTGTTGCTATAAATGATCTTCATTGCAGAGGTTCGCGCGGCTAATGAGAGGCTTCACCCATGGGGGTGTTGGTTGTCATTAGTCGCGAGGATGCGAAGAAGGTCGGGTTAAATCGACAGCACACCGGTGGTGTGCTGTCAAACATTTAAGAAAGGACAGAACTTTGCTGAATCCGATCGTTCGTAAATTCCAGTATGGTCAACATACCGTCACGCTGGAAACCGGCATGATGGCACGTCAGGCTACTGCTGCCGTTATGGTAAGCATGGATGACACTGCGGTATTCGTTACCGTTGTTGGCCAGAAAAAAGCTAAACCAGGTCAGGACTTCTTCCCGCTGACCGTTAACTACCAGGAGCGTACCTACGCTGCCGGTAAAATCCCGGGTGGTTTCTTCCGTCGTGAAGGCCGTCCAAGCGAAGGCGAAACGCTGATTGCGCGTCTGATTGACCGCCCGGTTCGTCCGCTGTTCCCGGAAGGCTTCGTTAACGAAGTACAGGTTATCGCGACCGTTGTTTCCGTTAACCCACAGGTTAACCCGGACATCGTTGCCATGATCGGCGCATCCGCTGCCCTGTCACTGTCTGGTATTCCATTCAATGGCCCAATCGGTGCCGCGCGCGTTGGCTACATCAATGACCAGTACGTGCTGAACCCAACTCAGGAAGAGCTGAAAGAAAGTAAGCTGGACCTGGTGGTTGCAGGTACCGAAGGCGCAGTGCTGATGGTTGAATCCGAAGCGGAATTGCTGAGCGAAGACCAAATGCTCGGCGCAGTGGTGTTTGGCCACGACCAGCAGCAGGTTGTTATTCAGAACATCAACGACCTGGTGAAAGAAGCCGGTAAACCACGTTGGGACTGGCAGCCAGAAGCGGCAAACGACGCGCTGAATGCACGCGTTGCGGCCCTGGCCGAATCTCGCCTGAGCGATGCTTACCGCGTTACTGATAAACAAGAGCGTTATGCTCTGGTTGATGTCATCAAATCTGAAACCGTTGCTGCTCTGCTGGCTGAAGAAGAAACCCTGGACGCTAACGAACTGGGCGACATTCTGCACGCTATCGAGAAGAACGTCGTTCGTAGCCGCGTACTGGCTGGCGAACCGCGTATCGACGGTCGTGAAAAAGACATGATCCGTGGTCTGGATGTGCGTACTGGCGTGCTGCCACGTACTCACGGTTCTTCTCTGTTCACCCGTGGTGAAACTCAGGCGCTGGTTACTGCCACTCTGGGTACCGCACGTGATGCACAGAACATCGATGAACTGATGGGCGAGCGCACTGACTCCTTCCTGTTCCACTACAACTTCCCTCCGTATTCCGTAGGGGAAACCGGCATGGTCGGTTCGCCGAAACGTCGTGAAATTGGTCACGGTCGTCTGGCGAAACGCGGCGTGCTGGCAGTGATGCCGGATGCTGACAAATTCCCGTACACCGTACGTGTTGTGTCTGAGATTACCGAATCTAACGGTTCTTCTTCTATGGCTTCCGTCTGTGGTGCTTCTCTGGCACTGATGGACGCTGGTGTGCCGATCAAAGCCGCCGTTGCGGGTATCGCAATGGGTCTGGTGAAAGAAGGCGAAAACTTTGTTGTCCTGTCTGACATTCTGGGCGATGAAGATCACCTGGGCGATATGGACTTTAAAGTTGCCGGTAGCCGCGAAGGTATCTCTGCGCTGCAGATGGATATCAAAATCGAAGGCATCACCAAAGAGATCATGCAGGTTGCTCTGAACCAGGCTAAAGGTGCACGTCTGCACATCCTGGGCGTGATGGAACAAGCGATCAACGCACCGCGCGGCGATATTTCTCAGTTCGCTCCGCGTATCCATACCATCAAGATCAATCCAGACAAGATCAAAGATGTCATCGGTAAAGGCGGTTCTGTTATTCGTGCACTGACCGAAGAAACAGGCACCACCATTGAAATCGAAGATGACGGTACTGTGAAGATCGCAGCGACCGACGGTGAGAAAGCGAAACACGCGATTCGCCGTATCGAAGAGATCACCGCTGAAATCGAAGTTGGCCGTATCTATGCAGGTAAAGTGACCCGTATCGTTGACTTTGGCGCATTTGTTGCCATCGGCGGCGGTAAAGAAGGTCTGGTACACATTTCTCAGATCGCTGACAAGCGTGTTGAGAAAGTGACAGACTACCTGCAGATGGGTCAGGAAGTGCCGGTTAAAGTTCTGGAAGTTGATCGCCAGGGCCGTATCCGTCTGAGCATTAAAGAAGCTACCGAACAGACTCAGCCTGCCGGCGCGCCGGAAGCGCAGCAAGCAGAGCAGGGCGAGTAAGGTTGTTTTTGGCCCTCCGTATTAGCGGAGGGCCTATTATCGGGTAGGACGCCGTGTTTGCAGCCGGGGGACAGGACGTTCATCCAATTGTTGTCTTCGGGAGTGGGAAATGAAGCCTTTTTTGCGCTGGTGTTTCGTTGCGACAGCTTTAACGCTGGCAGGATGCAGCAACTCTGCCTGGCGTAAGAGCGAAGTCCTCGCAGTGCCATTGCAACCGACTTTGCAGCAGGAAGTGATTCTGGCACGCATGGAACAAATACTTGCCAGTCGGGCTTTAACCGATGAAGAACGCGCACAGCTTTTATATGAGCGCGGAGTGTTGTATGATAGTCTCGGTCTGAGGGCATTGGCGCGAAATGATTTTTCACAAGCGCTGGCTATCCGACCTGATATGCCTGAAGTATTCAATTACTTAGGCATTTATTTAACGCAGGCAGGCAATTTTGATGCTGCCTATGAAGCGTTTGATTCTGTACTTGAGCTTGATCCAACTTACAACTACGCGCACTTGAATCGCGGTATCGCATTGTATTACGGCGGTCGTGATAAGTTAGCGCAAGATGATCTGCTGGCGTTTTATCAAGACGATCCTAATGATCCTTTCCGCAGCCTGTGGCTTTACATCGTTGAGCGGAAGCTCGATGAGAAGCAGGCAAAAGAAGCACTGAAACAGCGCTTCGATAAATCGGACAAGGAACAGTGGGGATGGAACATTGTCGAGTTCTACCTGGGCAACATTAGCGAAGCAACGCTGATGGAACGCCTCAAGGCGGACGCAACGGATAACACCTCGCTCGCTGAGCATCTCAGTGAAACCAACTTCTATTTAGGTAAGTACTACCTAAGTCTGGGGGATATGGACAGCGCTACGGCACTGTTCAAATTAGCGGTTGCTAACAACGTACACAACTTCGTTGAGCACCGTTATGCATTGTTGGAATTATCGCTCTTGGGCCAGGAGCATGACGACCTGGCAGAATCGGACCAGCAATAGCTGACGACATAAACATCAGCCCGTAATCTTTTGATTGCCATCACCTTAACTGGTGAGGGCGTTGTTGTTCGTCAATACACCTACTTTGAGCCGGTTCACACTTTTCAATGAAAATTGCTAATCATTTTCACGATGAGCTAAGTAGACTGGCCGCCATTAATATCGAGGCACTTGTACTACATGGCTGAATTCGAAACCACTTTTGCAGATCTGGGCCTGAAGGCTCCTATCCTTGAAGCCCTTAACGATCTGGGTTACGAAAAACCATCTCCGATCCAGGCTGAGTGTATCCCACACCTGCTTTCTGGTCGTGACGTGCTGGGCATGGCCCAGACTGGTAGCGGTAAAACTGCAGCATTCTCGCTGCCGCTGCTGAACAACATTGATCCGGACCTGCGTGCACCGCAGATCCTCGTCCTGGCTCCAACCCGTGAACTGGCTGTTCAGGTTGCAGAAGCAATGACGGAATTCTCTAAACATATGCGCGGCGTAAACGTGGTAGCCCTGTACGGCGGCCAGCGTTATGACGTGCAGTTACGCGCCCTGCGCCAGGGCCCACAGATTGTTGTCGGTACGCCGGGCCGTCTGCTGGATCACCTGAAGCGCGGTACTCTGGACCTCTCTAAACTGAGCGGCCTGGTACTGGATGAAGCAGATGAAATGCTGCGTATGGGCTTCATCGAAGACGTCGAAACCATCATGGCGCAGATCCCGGACGGTCATCAGACCGCGCTGTTCTCTGCCACCATGCCTGAAGCGATTCGTCGTATCACCAAGCGCTTCATGAAAGATCCTCAGGAAGTGCGTATTCAGTCCAGCGTAACCACTCGCCCGGACATCAGCCAGAGCTACTGGTCTGTGTACGGCATGCGCAAAAACGAAGCGCTGGTACGTTTCCTGGAAGCAGAAGATTTTGATGCGGCGATTATCTTCGTTCGTACCAAAAACGCGACCCTGGAAGTGGCTGAAGCCCTGGAGCGTAGCGGCTACAACAGCGCAGCGCTGAACGGCGACATGAACCAGGCCCTGCGTGAGCAGACTCTGGAGCGTCTGAAAGACGGTCGTCTGGATATCCTGATTGCAACCGACGTGGCAGCACGTGGTCTGGACGTTGAACGTATCAGCCTGGTTGTTAACTATGACATCCCGATGGACTCCGAGTCTTACGTTCACCGTATCGGCCGTACCGGTCGTGCAGGTCGTGCGGGCCGTGCGCTGCTGTTCGTTGAGAACCGCGAACGTCGTCTGCTGCGTAACATTGAACGCACCATGAAGCTGACCATTCCAGAAGTAGAACTGCCGAACGCAGACCTGCTGGGCAAACGCCGTCTGGAAAAATTTGCTGCTAAAGTTCAGCAGCAGCTGGAAAGCAGCGATCTCGATCAGTACCGTGCGCTGCTGGCCAAAATCCAGCCGTCTGCTGAAGGTGAAGAGCTGGATATCGAAACGCTGGCCGCTGCACTGCTGAAAATGGCGCAGGGTGAACGTGCTCTGATCGTTCCGCCTGATGCACCGATGCGTCCTAAGCGTGAATTCCGCGATCGCGATGACCGTTTCGAGCGCCGTGGTGACCGCAACGATCGTCAGGATCGTGGTCCGCGTGGCGATCGTCCAGAGCGTGGTGGTGAAGACCGTCCGCGTCGTGAGCGCCGTGACGCTGGCGAAATGGAACTCTACCGTATCGAAGTGGGCCGTGATGATGGCGTTGAAGTTCGTCACATCGTGGGTGCTATCGCTAACGAAGGTGATATCAGCAGCCGTTACATTGGTAACATCAAGCTGTTCGGTACTCACTCTACTATCGAGCTGCCGAAAGGCATGCCGGGCGAGGTTCTGCAGCACTTTACCCGTACACGTATTCTGAACAAGCCGATGAATATGCAACTGCTGGGCGATGCTCAGCCGCGTCAGGACCGTGGTCCTCGTCGTGACGGTGGTGAACGTCGTGAAGGCGGCCGTAGCTTCGGTGGCGAACGTCGCGAAGGTGGTCGTAGCTTCGGTGGCGAACGTCGTGAAGGTGGCCGCGGTGAAGGCCGTAGCTTCAGCGGTGAACGTCGTGCGCCACGTCGTGAAGACGGCAACACGACGACCACTCGTCGTCGCTTCGGTGATGCATAATCTCCGCTAAGCACGCTTTACACGCTGTAAAGTTTTAGATACAAACCCCGGTGCAATCATCGGGGTTTCTTTTATCTGTAATGTACTCTTGTACTGGTACAATGCTGCGGCATTTACGCATACAGGAGAAGACATTCATGGCAACACTGACAACCACACAGGCAACACCGTCGTTGCTGGCCGGTGTGGTGATTATTGGCGGTACGGTAATTGGCGCGGGGATGTTTTCATTACCGGTAGTCATGTCAGGTGCGTGGTTCTTCTGGTCAATAGCCGCATTAGTCTTTACCTGGTTTTGCATGCTGCACTCCGGGCTGATGATCCTCGAAGCCAACCTCAATTACCGCATCGGCGCAAGCTTCGATACCATCACCAAAGATTTACTGGGTCGCGGCTGGAATGTCATTAACGGCCTCTCAATTGCCTTTGTGCTCTATATCCTGACCTATGCCTATATCTCGGCGAGCGGCTCTATCCTGCACCATACCTTTGCAGAAATGTCCTTCGACGTTGCTCCACGAGCCGCCGGGCTGGCTTTTGCGCTGCTGGTGGCATTTATCGTCTGGCTGTCCACCCGGGCCGTCAGTCGAATGACGGCAATTGTGCTGGGTGCCAAGGTCATCACCTTCTTTTTAACCTTTGGTAGCTTGCTCGGGCACGTGCAACCGGCCACCCTGTTGAATGTGGCGGAAGCAAACACCTCCTACACGCCTTATCTGTTGATGACGCTGCCTTTTTGCCTGGCCTCGTTTGGCTATCATGGCAACGTCCCCAGCCTGATGAAGTTTTATGGCAAAGATCCCCGCACTATCACCCGTTGCCTGGTATACGGCACATTGCTGGCGTTGGGGTTGTACACGGTGTGGCTGCTGGGAACGATGGGCAACATTCCCCGTCCTGAATTTATTGGCATTGCCGAAAAGGGCGGCAATATTGATGTGCTGGTCCAGGCGCTGAGTGGTGTGCTCAACAGCCGCAGTCTGGATTTGCTGCTGGTAGTCTTTTCTAACTTTGCCGTCGCCAGTTCATTTTTAGGCGTCACCCTGGGGTTGTTTGACTACCTGGCCGATCTGTTTGGCTTTGATGATTCCGCGCTGGGGCGCTTCAAAACCGCGCTGCTGACGTTTGTCCCCCCGATGGTGGGCGGCTTGTTGTGGCCGAATGGTTTTCTGTATGCCATCGGTTATGCCGGACTGGCGGCAACCATTTGGGCGGCTATCGTCCCGGCATTGCTGGCACGGGCATCACGCCAGCGTTTTGGTAGCCCGGCTTTCCGCGTCTGGGGCGGCACGCCGATGATTGTGCTGATTCTGCTGTTTGGTATCGGCAACGCCGTGGTGCACGTGCTGTCGAGCTTCAATCTGCTGCCGGTTTACTCATAGCCGTGCCACCGGACTCGCTTTTCCCCCAGCACACAGGGAAAAGCGGGCATGTGGATAAGCAAAGATTGCATCTTCATTCGCCGGGGGTATGGTAGTCGCAGAAAAGATGGATAAAGGATTGGCTGACATGACCCTCACGATTATTGCCGCTGTAATTGCTGCCCTGCTGGGTAGCGCTTTTGGCTGGCTGTTGACAAAACAGTCGTTTACGCAAAAAGTGGCGACCCTCGAACATGACCATGACCTGGCGGAAGATGAGCTGGCTGAAACCCAAAAGCGCCTGCGTGAACAGGAAGTGAAAGCCGAAGCCCTGCGCAACGAAAAGCACCAGCTGGATATCGATACCAGCGTCCTGCGCCAGAAGATTAACGACCTGCAATCGCGGGCGGCAGAGCTGGCACAACGTCTGGGGAAAGCAGACGATCAGTTAACGGAAGAACGCCGCCTTTCGGCTGAACTCGATCACGACTATACCGAACTGAAAACCACGCTGGCGCAGCGTGAGCAGCATTTCCGTGAACAGTTTGCCAACCTGGATGAGACCAAAAAATCCCTGTCGCGCGAGTTTGAAAATATCGCCAACAAGATTTTTGAAGAGAAGGGCAAAACCTTCACCACAACCAGCAAAACCAGCCTTGACGACATGCTCAAGCCGTTCCGGGAACAAATTGAAGGCTTCCAGAAGCGGGTAAACGAAGTCCATGACGCCTCAATTCGCGGCAACGCCGATCTCAATGCTGAGATTAAAAAGGTGCTGGAGATTGGCCTGCAAATGAGCGCCGAGGCGACCAACCTTACCTCAGCCCTGAAGGGTGATTCCCAGCAGCGTGGGGCCTGGGGCGAAGCGCAGTTGCGCCGCACCCTTGAGATGAGCGGGCTGGTGGAAGAGGAACATTACGAAGTCCAGAGCGCGTTCAGAGACGAAGAAGGTCGCCGTAAGCAGACCGATTACCTGATTCGCCTGCCGGGCAATAAACACATCATCATCGACAGCAAAGTCTCGCTCAACGCCTACGATCGTGCCTGTTCTGCCGAAACACCGGATGAGCAGCAGCGGGCAATGGACGACCACATTATGGCGGTGCGCCGCCATATCGACGATCTGGCTTCAAAGGATTACACCAACCTGGCCGGTATCCGCAGCCCCAGTTTTGTGCTGATGTTTATGCCTATCGAAGCGGCCTACATTGAGGCGCTGAAAACCAACAAAGGGCTGTTTGAATACGGTTACCGCAAGGGCATTGTGCTGGTTTCCCACACCACGTTGATTCCGATTCTACGCACCGTTTCCAATCTGTGGATGATTGAACGCAGTAACAGCGAAGCACGTGAAATCAGCGAACGTGCCGGTGAGATCTTCAATAACGTCTGCCTTGTGGCTGACCGGTTAAGCAAGCTTGGCGGCACGCTCTCCACCGCCAGCAATCAGTACAACGCGACCATCACTGCGCTGGTGGGTAATCAGGGGCTGTACGGCAAAGTAGAGCGTTTTGGCAAACTCTCTGAGAAGGTCAATAAAGAGCTGCCGAAGCTGGAGCTGTCCCACCGGGATTTCGAATATGAGCGCCTGACGTTGATTGCGGAAGCGCTGAGGGAACCTGAGGTGGAGAGTGCGCCTGCCGCTGCTGAACCCTTGCCTGGTGACGCTGCGCTGACCGGGCCTCAGTAGCTAAGACGTTGCTTGCGAGCGCCCTGAATGCTACAAGGGCGCTCGTGTAAAGGCGTTGGTGGCGATAGAACGGCCTTTTTACTCCGGTGAAGTCGTTTTTTTCAGCCCGGCGAACGCATCGCGGATTTCCTGCTCAGGTAGCTGAATACCGATAAACACCAGCGTGCTGTGTGGCGACTCGTCGCCCCAGGGGCGGTCCCAGTCGGCGCTGTACAGGCGTTGCACGCCCTGGAACAGCAGGCGGTTGGGTTCGCCATCAATCCATAACATGCCTTTGTAGCGCAAAAGCTTGTCGGCAAAGGAGAGCAGCAGGTTTTCCATCACGCGGGAAACCTCGCTGATGTCCACCGGGTAATCCAGCTCCACCACAATCGATGAGACATCGTTCTGTTTGTCGGCAACAAAGTGGAAACGCGGTTTACCGGGCAGGACGTTCTCTTCCAGCATAAAACCACTGGTGTTGAACAGCGACGCCAGCTCAATATCCCCGTGGGTCACCGTGTACACCGGCGCTCGAGCATTGATACGGCCAAGGCGCTCACGCAGTTTTTCACTTTCGCCCGCGACGTCGGTTTTGGTCAGCAGAATACGGTCGGCATAGCCCACCTGCGACTGTGCGATGGTGAACTGGCTCATCTGTTCGTCTGCATGCACCGCATCCACCAGCGCAATCACACCGTCCAGCAGATAGCGCTGGCAGAGGATCTCGTGAGAGAAAAAGGTTTGAATAATAGGGCCTGGGTCGGCCATCCCGGTGCATTCGATCACCAGGCGGTCAAAGGCGATGTCGCCGCGGTCGAGGCTGTCGAGCAGATCCAGCAGCGCGTCTTCGAGTTCATTTGAGCGGGTGCAGCAGATGCAGCCGTTGGTCAGGGTTTTGATTTGCGTGGCGCGGTCGCCAATCAGCTGATCGTCGACAGAGACTTCACCGAATTCGTTTTCGATGACGGCGATTTTAAAACCGTGTTGTTCATTAAGAATGTGGCGCAGCAGGGTGGTTTTGCCCGCGCCGAGAAAACCGGTAAGTAGGGTGACTGCAATCGGTGTCATCTTGCCTCCATTAGCAACAGCGCACGCCGCCTTCGCCACTTCCGCCGTAGCGTGCTTCCTGGCGTTCACGGAAAAATTCGTTATAGGTCATGTACGGTTTATCCGGATGGTTGGTCTTCATGTGCTCGACGTAGTTGTCGTAATCCGGGATACCAATCAGCATTTTTGCTGCCTGACCGAGGTACTTTTTTGCTTCGCCTAAGTTACCAAACATTGTGTCATTCCGATAATAGATAAAGCCGGAGGGCGGCTAGCGCCTTATCCGGCCTACATTGACGCACTGACTGTAGGCCGGATAAGCGTAGCGCCATCCGGCATCAGGTTTAGTGGTGTGAAGACGTCTTCACGCCGCCTTCCGGGACCGGAACGTACGGGGTTTCTTTATCGGTACGTACGGTGTTGTTACGCACCTGCAGCCAGGTTTTGATGCCGTAGAAGATGATGCTGTAGACCACCACCAGGAACAGAATGCTCAGACCCGCGTTGGTGTAGTTGTTCACCACGATATGGTTCATGTTGGCAATCTGCTGCGCGGTCAGGTCCGCGCCGCCTGCGGCAATCTTCTCTTTGTACTGGTTAGCCATGAAGAAGAAGCCTTCCAGCTGCGGGTTGGCGCTGAACAGCTTCAGGCCAAGCGCCCAGGTGGTGCAGAGCAGCAGCCACAGCGCAGGAACAACGGTTACCCAGATGTATTTGGTGCGCTTCATCTTCACGAGGACCACGGTACCCAGCACCAGAGCAACGGCTGCGAGCATCTGGTTAGAGATACCGAACAGCGGCCACAGGCTCTTCACGCCGCCGAGCGGGTCGACAACGCCCTGATACAGCAGGTAGCCCCACAGTCCGACGCAGCCCGCAGTACCCAGAATGCCCGCTACCAGAGAGTCGGTTTTCTTCAGGAACGGCACGAAGTTACCGAGCAGGTCCTGCAGCATGAAGCGGCCCGCACGGGTACCGGCGTCCAGCGCGGTCAGGATGAACAGCGCTTCGAACAAAATACCGAAGTGGTACCAGAAGCCCATGTCCGCCCACGGCAGCACCTTGTGGAACACGTGTGCGATACCCACCGCCAGCGTCGGTGCACCACCGGCGCGGTTCAGCACGGACGGTTCGCCGATGTCCTTCGCCGTCTGCATGATTTGCTCTGGCGAAATCACGAAGCCCCAGGAGCTAACGGTCGCCGCCGCGTGTGCGCTCGCGTCCTTCAGCTGCGCCATAATCAGCGCCGCGTTGTCGCCGCCCATTTCGTGCAGGTTTGGCATGTTGATGCCGAGGCCCGCCGGTGGGGTGTTCATCGCGAAGTAGAGACCCGGTTCGATGATAGACGCGGCAACCAGCGCCATGATCGCTACGAAGGACTCCATCAGCATTGCGCCGTAGCCGATCAGACGCGCGTCTTTCTCGTTCGCCAGCAGCTTAGGCGTGGTACCGGAGGCAATCAGGGCGTGGAAGCCGGAGACCGCACCGCAGGCGATGGTGATGAACAGGAACGGGAACAGGGCGCCTTTCCACAGCGGGCCGGTACCGTCGATGTACTGGGTCACTGCCGGCATTTTCAGATCCGGGTTAATCACCAGGATGCCGATCGCCAGACCGACGATAACGCCGATTTTGAGGAAGGTCGCGAGGTAGTCACGCGGGGCCAGAATCAGCCAGACCGGCAGCAGCGCGGAGATAAACGCATAGCCAATCAGCGCGAAGGTAATGGTGGTGTCTTTGAAGGTCAGTGCCGGGCCCCAGTACGGGTCATGGGCAATAATACCGCCGAAGTAAATCGACGCGACCAGCAGCACGATACCGATGACAGACACTTCGCCCACACGACCCGGGCGCAGGAAGCGCATGTAAATACCCATAAACAGGGCAATCGGTACGGTGGAGCAAACGGTGAAGACACCCCACGGGCTTTCTGCCAGCGCTTTCACCACGATCAGCGCCAGTACGGCAAGGATGATGATCATGATGAGGAAGCAACCGAACAGCGCGATGGTGCCCGGTACGCGGCCCATCTCTTCTTTGATCATCTCACCCAGAGACGCGCCGTTACGGCGAGAAGAGATAAACAGCACCATAAAGTCCTGCACTGCACCGGCAAGGACAACGCCCGCCAGCAGCCACAGGGTACCCGGCAGGTAGCCCATTTGTGCGGCCAGAACCGGGCCGACCAGCGGACCCGCACCTGCGATAGCAGCGAAGTGGTGACCAAACAGCACGTAACGGTTGGTGGGGACGTAGTTCAGACCGTCATTGTTAATGACCGCAGGCGTGGAGCGCGTGGGGTCCAGCTTCATCACTTTTTGTGCGATGTACAAGCTGTAGTAACGGTAGGCCACGAGGTAAACCGAAACAGAGGCCACCACGATCCACAATGCGCTGACGTGCTCACCGCGACGCAGTGCGACAACGGATAAGCAGAACGCCCCGAGGATACCGAGGATGACCCAGGGTATATGTTTGAATAGCTTTTTAGTATCCATATCAGACCTGATTAACGGAAAAATGAAATGGGAGTTGTGGTGTTGAAAGTCAATTTTGCTGGTGGCGATCATGACAAATTACAAGCGTAAAAAGGGCGCGATTTAGCTAAGTGGCAGGAAAGCGGGGGTAAGCGGTCAGCCGTACCGATAAGCGGTTTTATACGGGTTTAAGCGGTGAAAAATGTGTGACGATGATCACGAGAGATTGGACATATTACCCATTTTCATTATGCGGTTATAAAACAGTGTGTTGCAAAATTGTTAATCTAAACAACCGGTTTTTAGCAGATCTGACTATAAAGTTTTCGCTTTCCAGGCCGAAAATTTGATGTCTGGATAAGGGATGAAAAAACATGTTAAACCGTATGAAACTTGTCACCAGTTTACTTTTAGTACTGGGACTTTTTGGTCTGTTGCAGCTCACCTCTGGCGGCTTGTTCTTTAATGCACTCAAGCACGACAAAGAAAATTTCACCGTTTTACAAACCATTCGTCAACAGCAGTCCACGCTGAATGCCAGCTGGGTCGCGCTGTTGCAAACGCGTAACACCCTCAACCGTGCCGGGATCCGTTACATGATGGATCAGAATCAGATTGGCAGCGGTGCAACCGTTAACGACTTAATGCAGATTGCCAGCACCTCCCTGAAGCAAGCGGAAGTCAACTGGAAAGCGTATCAGTCCACACCGCGTGATCCGCGCCAGAATGACGCGGCGGCCGCGGAAATCAACCGTACATACGACATTTACCACAATGCACTGGCTGAGCTGATTCAGCTGCTGGGCGCGGGCAAGATCAATGAGTTCTTCGATCAGCCGACTCAGGGTTATCAGGATGCCTTTGAGAAACCTTACCTCGACTACCTGCAACAAAACGATCGCCTGTATGCCACTGCGGTAGAAGAGAGCAACAGCTCCTTTGATACCGCCGTGTGGATTATTGTCATCGTTCTGCTGGTTGTCCTGGCAGTGATTCTGGCCGCATGGCTGGGCATCAAACGTTGCGTGATTGGCCCGATGAACCACCTGATCGAAAACATCCGTCATATTGCGGGTGGCGATCTGGAGCAGAACATCAATGTTCACGGTTCTAACGAAATGGGACAACTGGCTGAAAGCCTGCGCCATATGCAGAGCGAGCTGGTCCGTACCGTAGGCGACGTGCGTAACGGTGCTGATGCCATTTACAGCGGCGCGAGCGAAATCTCCGCCGGTAACAACGATCTCTCCTCCCGTACTGAACAGCAGGCCGCTTCTCTGGAAGAGACAGCTGCCAGCATGGAAGAGCTGACTGCGACGGTGAAACAGAACGCCGAAAACGCCCGTCAGGCCAGCCATCTGGCGCTGAGTGCATCTGGCACCGCGCAGAAAGGCGGCAAGGTGGTGGATAACGTGGTGCAGACCATGCGTGACATTACCGCCAGTTCGCAGAAGATTGCCGACATCATCAGCGTGATTGACGGCATTGCCTTCCAGACCAACATCCTCGCACTGAACGCCGCGGTAGAAGCCGCGCGTGCAGGTGAGCAGGGGCGTGGTTTTGCGGTGGTGGCAGGTGAAGTACGTAACCTGGCCCAGCGTAGTGCTCAGGCCGCCCGTGAAATCAAAGGGTTGATTGAAGACTCTGTCAGCCGCGTTGAACTGGGGTCTACCCTGGTGGAAAGCGCCGGTGAAACCATGGACGAAATCGTCAGCGCGGTTACGCGTGTGACTGACATCATGGGCGAAATCGCGTCTGCCTCGGATGAGCAGAGCCGCGGTATCGACCAGGTGGGTCTGGCGGTGGCTGAAATGGACCGTGTGACTCAGCAGAACGCCTCGCTGGTGGAAGAATCCGCTGCGGCAGCTGCGGCCCTGGAAGAGCAGGCCAGTCGTCTGACCCAGGCCGTTGCGGTGTTCCGCACCCGTCGTGTCACCCGCGAAACGCCGGTTGCACCGGTGCTGGTTAAACCTAATCTGTCTAAACCGCAGGCGGCGAAAGTCGGCGGCGGCGAAGATAACTGGGAAACCTTCTAAGCCCTCCTGCGCCCTGCGGATGCAGGGCGCATTCTCCTCTTTTTCATCATGCTATCCTTATTCTAAACATGGAGACGCATTATGAACCTGACCGCCATTTCTGCCCTTCACTACAGTAGCGAACAGCTCTGCACCTTTTTAGATGAGTGCTTCGAAGGCTACCGCGTGCCTGTCTCGCTTACCTCTGAGCGTTTTGCCCAGCGTTTCGGCGCAGAAGATATCAGTCTTTCAGACTCCTGCGTCTGGTGGAATGGCGAGATGCTGGTGGCTGTTGCGATCGTGACGCGGCGTGCTGAATCCGCAAGGCTCGCAGCGTTTGCACTGCGCCCGGCCTGGCGTGGAATGCGGTTGGGTAAGCGCCTGCTCGAGCCGCTGGTACAGGGCATGCGGGCAAAAGGTGTGCGCCAGATGTGGCTGGAGGTAATAACGGACAACGAAGCGGGTGTTGGACTGTACCGTTCGCTGGGTTTTGAGCTCCGGCAGGTGCTGCGCGGATATCAGGGCGATGCGTATTCCGGCGTGGGCGATAACCTGCTGCGCGAGGTGAACCCGCTTGAGCTGGTCTGGCGTGCGGCGGCTGAAGTGAAAAGCACGTTGCCCTGGCAGCTCGATCCCCTCAGCATCATCACGCTGCCGTGCCGGGTGTTTGAGTATCGTAAGCATGCTTATGCGGCGGTTTCGACGCTGATGGATACGCCGCAGCTGCGTTTTGTTTATGTCGAACCCGAGTACCGGCGTAAAGGGTTTGCCCGTGAAATGCTGATGACCCTGAATCACCACTTCCCCGGACTGACGACCAGCGTCGCGGTGCCTGAATCCTTTACCCCACTCTTTATGGTCGCGGGGTACACCACTATGGACATCAGCCAGTTTGAAATGCGGGCACAGCTGTAAGGCTTTGCCCGCAGGCCAGGTATATTAGCCGTTGGTATTCACCACTTTAATTTCCACCATCCCAATCCCAAGCTGGCGAGGGGAATGACCGAGAATATTGCCTTCGTTGGTGGAAACCGGATCCGGCGGCACAATCACCAGCGTGCTGCTGCGCGTCGGGTTGGAGAAACGCAGCGTGGTGGTGGAGACATCATTACCGAGCATTAATGCCTGCTCTTCGTCACCCACGCGAACGGGAATGGGTTTGTTGGCATTCGGTCCAAAGGCCTTGGCGGTGATAACCAGATCAAAACTTTCCGGGAGCGGATCGTTAAACTCAATGGACACCTCATTCCCCAACCGCGCATTCGACCAGCGACCCCAGCTCTCCGGGCGGGAGATTCCACTAAACTGTTTCACCTCTTCCGGTGCGCCCGCCACGTTGAAAACAAAGCTGTCTGCTTTGTAGCGAATGTCGTTATCAACGATTTTGAGCATATCGGTGTTTTGCTTATAGCGATCCGTACTGATCACGGTCTCTTTTATCGCGGTCTTGCCTTTCCACTGATCTTTGTCGACCAGCTGTACCTGTTGCTGGCCACCGAGCTGCCCCTGAGAGACGCACCAGTCGGTTGAGAGCACTAACTCCGGCGCCCACAGACGCGCCATCTTGTAGCACTGATCGACCCAGACAAACTTATCGCGCGGCGCGAAATCAGCAAGCTGGTAGCGCAGTGGCGCTGAATATTCGCTTTCTGGCAACGGCTCAACATGCTTGTCGGAAACGCGCACCAGCAGCGGCAGGCGGAATTTGCTCCCCGAGAAGGCGATCATTTGTTTGTCCCGCTCGATCGTAAAATCTTTCATCTGTTTCGGGAAGTTCCACAGGCGGATGATGTCCGGTTTCCAGGCCAGCGCCTTTTCCTTCATGTTCAGGAAGATACCGGATAACGACTGCCCGGAGAAACTGCTGCGTCCGAGGCCGATAGAGTTATCGCCGCCGAGAACATCCAGTACGGTGGCCCCGTTATCCATGGTGTTGCGTTTCATGGCCAGGGTATCCTGCTGCTCTTCATCACCGCGGATCACGAAGAAGAGGTTTTTGCGATCTTCTTTATTCAGGTATTTCCACGCGGTGTTGTTCATCGCCAGATGATCGGAAGAGACCACGATCACCGTATCTTTAAACCACGGCGACGCTTTGATCTTGTTGATCAACGCTGCAATGTGCTGCTGGCTACAGGTGACGGCACTAAAGGATTGGTTGGGTTTACCGTCAAACGTATAGCTTTTCCGATCGCAGGTGCGGGAGATAAAGCCATCCGGGTGGTGTGTGTCGACGGTCAGCGCGAACAGGGAAAAGCGCTTGCCGGAACGGGCCAGCTCTTCGTACTTTTGCCACACTTCGTCCAGCACCGTGTCATCGTAGAAACCCCAGTCGTTACGATAAGCAGGATCTTTTACCTGGGTTTTCAACTCTTCCGCCCCGATCAGATGATCGAAACCGTGGGACTTCAGGAACACGTCTTTTCCGGCGAAGCGCAGGTTTGCGCCCTGGATAAAGTAATTTTCGTAACCGGAATTTTTCAGGATATCGCCCAGGCAGATGTTCTGAGGGAAGAAACTGGAGACGGAAGCGGATGCGTTACCTTCAAAAGGAGCAAACAGCGGAATACCGCACTGCGAAGCGACCATTCCGGCGATGGTGTAATCCGTGCCTGGCAGCTGCTCTGTGTTAGCAAAATCCAGCCCTCCATCTTTTAATGCGCCCAGCTCAGGTGTGAGCTCAGGAAAGGCGTCATTATCAAAATAGGTGCGCTCAAGGCTCTCCCCGTAGATATAAACGAGGTTCAGCTTCGGTTGCGGGATTTTTTTCGCCGGTTCTTTGTAATAGGCCGCGAAATCCGGATCGCCTTCGCGCGACTGAGATTTCACCAGTTCGCTTATCTGGCGAAAGGCCGGGCTGGCATCGACCGAGCCCAGTGCCAGCGCAAGCGCCAGCAGGCTGTAGCCGAAGTGATAAGGGCGGTGACGGCGGCGGCGTAAGACCCATCCCAGCGTGCAAAAAACGGCAATCAGCGCCAGCACGATGGCCGCACCCGGCAGGATGTATTTGCCAATACCCGCGCCCGTCAGGCTGCTCGTCAGGGTATAAATGACGGCATCGGTAATCCCGTCGCCGGTGAAGTAATCGCTGGCATACAGGGTAATGTTCAGCACGACAAAAACACCCAGCACCAGCAGGGTGGCGGTAAACCACCATGTATTACGGCCCGCTTTCCATGCGTAAATCACCACGGATGCGAGAAACAGGGCAATCGAAAGTAACTCGGACAACCGGTTTTCCTCAACGTGGCCAGCTTGCTGCTGGCGTGTAATCATTAACAAAGGGAAACAATTTAATGGCGATGTAACACAGCTGCAATTGTAGTGTCACGTTATTTGCGAGTTATTAGGAATCGGTTTAGATAAAAGAAAGTTTGATCGCCATCGCATTCCGGTTCAGGGGGCGTTTTATCCGGGATCGGGGCAACACAGAGGAGATCGCGTTTACCCTGGGGAAGGGCAAACGCGAGAAGAGGATCTTATGACAGGAAATTAACGCCTTGTTTCAGCACAATATCACAGGCTTTGGTTTTCACTTTTTCTGCCAGCGGCGTATTGCCGATGGTGTTCAGATTGAGCTGCTCGCCGTTTTTGGTATTCAGCAAACCCTGCAGCCCCTCAAGATAGTTGGTGTCCTGTTTCTGCTCTGTCGCACCCAGACCCAGCTTATCCATGACCTGGTTTTTGATGTTATCGGTGTTGGTCAGCGAGGCCAGCTTATTCTTCGCGCAGTAGGACATAATGCCCGCTGCGTTGTTCATGGTGCCCGCGCTTAAGGACTGATTACCGCCATTGAGCAAACCGGTGAGGGAGGAGAGTGACAGGCCGCCCTGCTGCGAGCCGTTATTCTGGCTGAGCTGGCTGGCGGCGCTGGAAAGGCTGTCTTGCCAGGATGCGGCGAAGGTCGCGCTGGAAAACAAAGCGCCGCTGACAAGGGCGGTGCAGAGAAGGCGTTTAGCAAATGACATAATGTAGAACCCTGGATGTGACTGGAAAGCCGACAGTATACACCCCGGGCTACGGGCTTTAATCAGAGGACAATTCTCAATACTCTTTGCCGGTGACGCGGCTACGGTAGCTGTCCCAGTTAAAGTTGACCCACAGGCTGTTGCCCAGACGCATCCTGTCCATCACGCGTTCGCCAAGCAGCTTGTTCATTTCGTCCAGCGTACTGTTGGTCAGCATGCCAGTGGGGCGTTTGGAAGAAGAACGGCGGTCGACTATCTGGTTGATGATCACCTTTTCATAGCGCGATTCGGTTTGCATACCGATCTCATCGATCACCAGCAGATCGACGCTACTCAGATCGTTTAGCAACTGCTCCTCACTGCTTTCACGGTTACCAAAAGTCTCTTTCATGGCTGACATGATGTCGGCAACGGTAATGATCAGTACTGACTTTCCGCGTAGCAGCAGTTCGTTACAGATGGCGGCGGCCAGATGATTTTTGCCGGTGCCAGGCTTGCCCGCAAAAATAAAGCTGGCGATATTCGCTTCGAATTCGGCCACATACTGCCGGGCCTGGCCCAGCGCCCGCATTTGCCCGTCACATTCCACTTTATAGTTCTCAAAAGAGCAGTTCTGATGCAGTGGACGAATGCCGGAGCGGTTAAACGTACGCTGCATTTTCATCGCCCGGTTTTCTCGTGCAAGAGCAGCTGCACGAATCTCACCTTGCTCTTTCTGCCAGGCCATCAGCTCTTCACCCGTTTTGAAGGCAGGCTGTGTGTTGGCTGGCATCATCTTTTGCAGTCGTTTCATCAATTCGCCGACGTTTTTCATCGTTAACCTCTAAAACCCGGTGGAATGTGATTATCAGGCTGGGAGATAGCATTCACATCTCGCTTCGCTGAGCCGCCCTGGCTGCTGCGGTTTATCTGCACGCTGCGCGCCAGTTTCTGCTGCCATTGCACGTGGTGGAACACTTTCCCTTCTGCCTGCCAGTAAGCGACAAACGCAGCCAGCTCTTCGGGCGTGACAGGCTGAGCGAGTGCAATCCCCCAAAGGGCCGCCATTCGCTGGAAGTCTGCATCCGGCTGCCAGTCAGCATACATCGGAAATTTCCCCATTGGCACGCGGGTGGGGGCGGAAGTGGGTTCTTCAAAAAATTGAGTATCCAGGGCGACATCGCTGGCAGGGCGTGCAAGACTGGCCTCCAGCGCCAGTAATTGCTCCAGGCGCTCAGGTGTGACGGCATAAAACGCCGGGGTATTATTGGCAAAGACGGCCACCGCCCCACCTTCCGTCCGCGCCAGGACGCTGGCGTGATCGCGCATAAACTCATCAACACCGATAACAGTGGACGTCAGGATTCTGGAAGACATAACGCGTTCTCAAACAGGAATAACGGATCAGAGTGTCCGCAGGCATATTGAGACATAGTAACACAGAGCGGGCGAAGGAGGATGGCGACGAAAAAGCCGGGTTGCCCCGGCTGTGTGTTTCCCAATGGTGTTGGCTACCGGATCTGCGGCCTGAGCCTGTCCGGTTTTGTATTACGCGATGATCGTTAAGGTCACATCAACGTTGCCACGAGTGGCGTTGGAATAAGGGCAAACGATATGCGCAGCATCGACCAGTTTCTTCGCTTCTGCGGCGTCCATACCTTCAAGGTGGATTTTCAGTTCAACTTCGATACCAAAACCTGTCGGCAGTGGGCCAATGCCCACGTTTGCTTCGGTGAAAGCCTCTTTCGGCATGGCGATTTTGTCGCGACCGGCAACAAACTTCATCGCCCCCAGGAAGCAGGCAGAGTAGCCAGCAGCAAACAGTTGTTCCGGGTTGGTGACTTCACCGCCCATACCACCCATCTCTTTAGGTACGCCGAGTTTAACGTCCAGCACGCCGTCAGAAGAGGTTGCGCGGCCATCACGACCACCGGTAGCTTTGGCGTTAGCGGTGTAAATCACTTTTTCTAAAGACATAACAGGTTCCTTATCGTATTTGTCGGTTGCTATAATATAGTGTGCTATTTATTTATCGGCATAAATCCCCATTTAAGAGAGAGTTATGCGCGTTGAAACTGTTGACGCAGCGTTTCAAGTTGCTGTTTAAGCGTCATTAATTGTGAATGGTCACAATCGAACGAACACATCACGGCATTCGGAATCGATTGGGCTTGCTGTTGTAACTCGCGTCCGGTGTCGCTCAGGGTGATAACCACCTGGCGCTCATCCTGGCGGGAGCGTTGGCGACTGAGAAGCCCTGCGCTTTCCAGGCGCTTGAGCAGTGGCGTCAGTGTTGCCGAGTCAAGAAACAGGCGTTCGCCGATATCCGACACTGTGACGTCGTCCTTCTCCCACAACACCAGCATCACCAGATACTGCGGGTAGGTCAGGTTTAACGGCGCCAGTAGCTGCCGGTACAGTTTATGCAGCGCCAGATTTGTTGAGTAGAGTGCAAAACAAAACTGGTTATCAAGTTCAAGCTGCGCGTTCGGGGTGTGTTTTGTTTTCATGGTTGTGAATATAGATAGTGCACGATTTAATTGCAAGTGATTTATGGGCAAATATAACGCAATACGACCTGGACGGCCATTTGACGGTAGTGCTGACGCTGCTGCTGGCTGTCTTCGTCGGCTTCAAACAGCATGGAGAAAGAGTAGCTATTCGCGACGTAATGGAAACTGAAGCTGCTGATAACGCGATGCAGGTCGCGGGCGCATACGCTTTGGTTAAACAGGTGCTTGCGTTGCCCACGCAGCAAAATATCTTCCAGTAAGGTCAGGGCGCTACGGTTGACGTCACGTAACCAGGTGGACTGCTGGATATAGCGACCACGCTGCATGTTTTCCATACAGATTATACGAATGAAATCAGGATGATCGGCGTGATAGTCAAAGGTGTTTTCAACCAGATGCACCAGGGCTTCAACCGGGGGAAGGGCTGCCAGATTCAGCGCTTTTTCGCTGGCACGGATGGCAGCATAAACATATTCGAGGACCTGTAAGTACAAGTTTTCTTTTGTTTTATAGTGATACACCACCATGCGCTTTGTGGTGCCAGCTTTTTCGGCAATCTGCTCCATGCGCGCGCCATTGAGCCCATATTCTGCAAACAGCGCAATGGCGCTAAGGAAGATTTTGTCTTTCACCCGGGATTCATCAAAATCGCCGGGTGCATAAATGCCCTGGTGTTCCACATCCGTTCCTTATCAACCATCGTTGGGATAAGGATTATTACCACGGTGCCGCAATAACTCAAATTTCACACCCGCGGGCGTTTGCGGTAAATCCACAATCCTGGAATCGACAGGCCAATCGACAGCGCCCCGACAATTGACGAGGCTTTAAGGAAGTTGGTCAGCAGCAGGATCATCAGCTCTTCGCTGTAGCCAATATGGCCAATTTTTACGGCGGAAATCATTGCGGTATAGGCTGAGATACCGGGGAACATAGGAATCACCGCGGCAACGGTGAACACTTTAGGATGAGCGAGATACCAGCGCGACCAGTGAATGCCGATACTGCCGACCAACATTGAGGCGACAAACGTCGACCACTCAATGTTAAAGCCCCAGTAGACCATGGCAAAGCGCGTGCCGTGACCGATCGCGCCAAGTAACGCACACCAGGGCAGGGCGCGATGTGGCACGTTGAATACCATGGCAAACCCTACGGCCGGAATCGCTGCCAGCAGCATGTCCTGGATAAGCGACAGCAAAAACCAGATTACATCCATCCGCGTAGCCCCCATAAGGTCATCGACATCACCACACCGATGCAGGTGGCGAGGGTTAACAAGCTGGCAATTGCCCAACGGGCGAGGCCGGTATTGATGTGGCCTTTGAACATATCCGCGACCGCATTAATCAGTGGGAAGCCAGGGACGAGGAGTAAGACGCTCGCCGCCATCGCCACGGTGGGGGTATGGATGAAAACAGGTAGCGTCAGCATCAGGCCCGACACGGTTGTTGCGACAAACGCAGTGATGCAAAAGTTGATTTGCGGATGCATATGACGATTTGCCAGCAGTAACCGGACGTACATCGCCACGCTGCTGGCGCAGAACGTGATAAGCGCGCCATCCCAGCCGCCATTATTCAACCGGCAAAAGCATGCGCAGGAAAGACCGACCATCACCGTGACCAGCCAGCGCGGATAGCGCAGAGGTTTAACCTGCGAGAAGCGTTTTTCGACATCCTGGACATCGAGCAATTTATGCTCGGTCATGATGACAATGTGCTGCACCTCGGTCACCACGTGCATGTTGATGCCACGATCATGGTTTTTGCGCGTCGAGGTCAGGCACTGTCCGTCTTTGATGGTGGTGAGCACGATAGCATTGGACGAGATTGAGCTCTCGACGCTGTCCATTCCCAGTGCCAGCCCGAGACGCGTGGAGAGTTCTTCAACCAGTGCGCTTTCCGCACCGTGTTGCAATAAAAAAAGGCCGCACTGAATACACAGACGTGTGATGGCCCGTTGGGATGACTGGTCTTCTTGCATCTGCATTATTGCCCTGGTGACGTTGCTCAAGTCCCACAAGATGTGGCACGAATCGCTAATTTTTAGCACAGGTTGTCCTCATGATGGCGCGGAGGCAGATCAAGAATCGTGCAATAAATCACAAAATGTTGTTCAGGTGGAAGATGACGTGATGCTCTTTCAAATCGGTGTCTTTGGGGCATTCCGCCGTCATACGTCATATCCAGTGGATGGGGAGCGTTATTATTTTATAATTGCGATGAATTAACTGGCTTAGATCTATATTTTTTTATTTTGAAATTTTTGAGAGATAATTAATTTGTCTTATTTCGACTTATTCTTATGGGTTGACACTATTATCCTCGATTTTTATACTCGCCCATTGTTTCAACGTGTTTAAGTTTGAATTACTCATGCCAGGTTCATTGTCATCGAGGTAATTAACGTCGTCCGGCTGACAAGGTGGTTGGCACTCTTTGAATTATTCATGTTATTTATTTTATAAGACTCGCGAATGGATGCGGAGGTTTTATGTTATCAAAGCTATGCAAGTATGGAATAGTCATCAGTAAAGTTCCGGTGTTAAAAATTGGATTGGGTGACATTATGGAACGTCACTTTCCTGATTATGAGATGACGTTTTTTCAATCTCTGGAAGAGGTCACGCTATTACAGTTACGCCGTGCTGACTTGATTATTGCCGACCTCTCTGGCGATACGCGCCATACACGTAATGTATGTGAGCAGTATTTTTCAATACTCTCTCAGCATTCTGATATTCACTGGGTATTTTTCGTTTCCCGCCTTTTTTATCCCACTGCCGTTGAATTACTCATGCGTCCGGGCAGCACGCTTCTTTCTGATATGGAACCCATCGAAGGGGTGGTAAGCGCAATTCGTCATGGCAATGGGCACGCAGAAAAAATTAGCCCGACGTTATTATCATCCGATTATCTTGAAAACGATGAGTCCGAAGAAAAGTCAGAACGCCTGACGCTTTCTGAACGCAAAGTCATGCGTTTGCTGGGCAAAGGATGGGGTATTAATCAAATCGCAATGTTGCTTAAAAAGAGTAATAAAACGGTGAGTGCGCAGAAAAATAGTGCAATGCGTCGTCTTTCTCTGCGCAGCAACGCAGAGTTGTATGCATGGATAAATAGTGTCGAAGGCATAAAAGAGCTGAATCTTATTTCAGCCTATGGAGAACTATCAGAATGGAATGCATCTCAGCCCAAAAGCACGTTGCCGTCATCGAGCAATGCGTAATGAGCGAGGCGGGCCTGCGCCATCTTTTATCCTCGCCCGCCACCCAACAATATCGTTTTCATTTTTTCAGGAATTACCAGGCGTTTACTGATGAGATGGGGAAGACGGATTTCTTCTCTGTCATCTATGCGCTTTCAGGCTCCCGCGAACCGCGACGTGAATGCCTGATGTGCCTGCATATGATTTCAGTGTCTAATCAAAGGATTCAGCGGATTGTTCTGGCAGAAGACGATCGTGAAGCACGCCTGGTGAGTCGCCTCTATCCAAAAGAGCTGCACGGTATTTTGAGCAAGTCTCATACTCTGAAGGTGTTACTGAGCCAGCTGGCGACCCTGTTGGGGGAGACGCGGCGAGTGAACGACAATGTGGTGAATCACTGGTATGTCAGCCGTAATCGCAGTCATACGTTGAGTCCGACCGAGCACGTGATTTTACGGCACATGACTCGCGGGCTGTCGATTCCAGATATTGCCGTGCTGCTGGACCGCAATATCAAAACGGTCCGGGCACATAAATTTAACGCGATGGCGAAGCTGGGCGTTAATTCCGAGGTGGCTCTGTTGCATGCTGCCGACATTGTCACCTGGCTACCGATGACCACCTTCACACGCAAAACCGACGCGACAGTAGCGTGAGTGTTCATCTCAGAATGCCAGGTTAATTAACCTGGCATTCATTTTTACAGACAGACATCAATCCATTTTGCCTGGGTCAACTCAGCCATACGCTGGGGAGAAATACGCACGGCACTGTGAATTGCGCCGGCAGCAGGCAGCACTTCCTCATAATGTTTCAGCGAAACATCACAGTACACCGCCAACGGATTTTCCAGGCCAAACGGGCAGACGCCGCCAACAGGATGACCGGTGATCGTCACCACTTCGTCACTGCTGAGCATGCGGGCTTTTGCCCCAAAGGCCGACTTGAGCTTTTTGTTATCCAGGCGGGCATCGCCTTTGGCAACAACCAGCACGACCTCATCTTTAATTTTCAATGACAAGGTTTTGGCTATCTGGCCGGGTTCAACGTTATGCGCTGCGGCGGCGAGAGCAACCGTCGCCGTACTTTGATTCAGCTCGATGATGTCTATTTCGGGGGCGTAGTCGGCAAAGAATTGCCGCACTGACTGCAAACTCATTTTCTTCTCCTGAACGTAACCTTCAATAATCTGTCACAAGCCTGTGATCCCTGTAAATATTTTGTCATAACAAACTCGTTACGACGCATTTCTGGATCGCCTTCACAATCGCGGAAACCGGTTACAGTAACCGGTTGCAGTGTTTCAAACCGGAGTTAATACTGACTCCGTCACTTCCTCTGTTCTGATAATTAATAAGAGCCGTCTATGAAACGTATCCTGCTTCGTTGTAATGCTGGTTCGTTAGCCAGCATGGTCTTAAACCCAAAAAATGGATTGCTGCACGGCAAAGTACTCGCTGCTGCACTGAATTATTTAGACTGACAGGAGAGCCGCTATGTCTGCCAACCATGCTGTGTTTAACGTGATTTTTCGCTTTATCGAAAACTACGTCAGCCCGATAGCCGGGCGGATTTCTTCCCAACGTCATGTCATGGCCATCCGTGATGGTTTCATCTCAGCCATGCCATTCATGATTGTCGGTTCATTTTTACTGGTCTTTGCTTATCCCCCTTTTTCACCCGATACCACCTGGGGCTTTGCCCGCGCCTGGCTGGATCTGGCGAAGCAATTTGAAGGCCGCATTCTGACGCCGTTTGATATGACGATGGGCATCATGTCCATATACGTGTGTGCGGCCATTGCCTATAACCTTGGCAAGCACTACGTGAAATCGCACCAGCTTGACCCCTTTATGTGCGCCATGCTCTCCCTGATGGCCTTCTTACTGGTTGCTGCGCCGAAAACCAACGGTACGCTGCCGGTAGACAGTCTGGGGGGGATCGGGATTTTCACCGCGATTCTGGTTGCGCTCTATTGCGTTGAAATGATGCGTCTTTTGAAAACCTGGAACATTGGTATTCGCCTGCCAGAGCAGGTGCCACCGATGATCAAAAACTCGTTTGATCTGCTCATTCCGGTGCTGGTGGTGGTGCTGACGCTCTATCCGCTGAGTCTGTTTATCCAGACCCAGTTCGATATGCTGATCCCGCAGGCCATCATGGCGGTGTTTAAGCCACTGGTTTCCGCCGCTGATTCCCTGCCTGCGATTCTGCTGGCGGTGCTGATTGGCCATTTACTCTGGTTTGCAGGGATCCACGGTGCAGCGATTGTTTCCGGTATGCTGCAAATGTTCTGGCTGACCAACCTGGGCCTTAACCAGACTGCGCTGGCGCAAAGTGCTCCTCTGCCACATATCTTTATGGAGGCGTTCTGGACCTTCTTCATTGTGATTGGTGGGTCAGGCGCGACCATGGGACTGGTGTTCTGCTACCTGCGCAGTAAGTCGGTGCATTTGCGTTCAATCGGACGCCTGAGCGTGGTGCCAAGCATGTTTAACATCAACGAGCCGGTGATTTTTGGTACGCCGATTGTGATGAACCCGGTGTTCTTTATTCCGTTCCTGCTGGCGCCGATGATCAACGCCATCGTGGCCTGGGCGGCCATGAAAATGGACCTGATTGGTCGTGTCATTTCCGTTGTGCCATGGACTGCACCGGCGCCTATCGGTGGTGCCTGGGCATTAGGCTGGGATTTCCGCGCAGCCATCCTGGTTATCATTCTGGCCGTGATTTCCGCCATCATTTACTACCCGTTCTTCAAGGTCTATGAGAAGCAGTTGCTGGAGCAGGAAGCCGAAGAAGCCCAGCGCGTAGAAGAAGAGAAACAGCAGGTCGCCTAGGTAAAAGCAAAACGGCTTGCCGTTTTTAGTGTTTGCTCCCTCTCCCCGTGGAGGTAAAAGCAAAACGGCTTGCCGTTTTTAATGTTTGCTCCCTCTCCCTGTGGGAGAGGGCCGGGGTGAGGGCATCAGATCGCAAAATTTCACAAAGATGAGGGCATCAGACCGCACAAGGTTATTTCAGCGTACAATCACCGCACTGCTGGACATCCGGCAGGCGGTAACGCTGGCAGCAGGTGCGCCTGACCAGAATACCTTCACGGGTCACAACGGTCCGCCAGAGCGGGTTGTCGCGACCATCTGACAGCTGCTTTTCAAAGAAGCAGAACTGGCGCAGGGCGGTCACCCGCGCCTCGCCCAGCAAGGGTATCATCTCGCCCAGGCACCAGTTAATCAGATAACCGGTGTTACTCCAGATAAGCTTGCCGTTGATGTCACCCGTTGCTTCCAGCGCCTCAACAACCGGCATCATCGCTTCGCGAATCAGCGCTTCAACACGCGCATTATCACCCTGTGCGCTCAGCGCATCATCCTGCCAGACATCCAGCCAGAAGCAGGCCGCGCGACCCGTTTCGTGAAACTCCACATGGAGATGTTCCGGTGACAAATCCAGCGCCTGCTTTTGCGTTAACAACGCCAGCAGAAGTGGAGGAACCATCAGACCGAGATACCACTGCGCCCAGAGTGAGAGCAGCGGTTTACCTTCATGGGGTAGCGTAGGCTGCTTTTGATAGATATGCCTTGCGTAGGTTTCTTTCAGCTCCTGTAGCTTTGCCGGACGCATCCATTCCATCAGCGTCACGGCCTCGCGAGGGGCAAGTTCATTGAGCTTAATAAAATCTAAAAGATGGGGGCGCAGGTGGGCCAGCTTATCGCGCACGGCGCTCGCCAACGCATCAGTGTCGTTAACGTGTCTGACGCGTCGAATGACGAATTCATTTATGGGTGCGCAACGATAAGCCATAGTGACAGGATTAATAGAAATCTAAATGATAATGATTGCCAATCCTAGCCAGAGGGTAAATCGATAGCAAGATGTTTATGGTAAAGAAGAGGCTTTTGCCGTCAGGCGACCTGCAAATCACCGCTCACGAGAATATTATTACGCCCCTGATGCTTGGCTTCATAAAGCGCTTTATCCGCTTTGCTCAGTGCTTCTTCAATATCGCCGTCTTCAAGTGGGGCAATACCAATACTCACCGTGACGTTGGTTGCAACGCTGTCATTAAACATATGCGGGATGTCGAGATCGTAGACATGCTGACGAATACGTTCTGCTGCAACACGGGCGCGCTCAAGATCGATACTATTGAGCAGAATCATAAACTCTTCACCGCCAAAGCGAGCGACGATATCGCGGGAACGCACGGCGTCACGAATGGCCGCTGAAACCCGGATAAGCGCCTGATCGCCCATCATATGCCCGTAGTGGTCGTTGTAGGCTTTAAAGTGGTCAATATCCAGCAGCAGGACAAACCGAGTGCCGTCATCCAGCGCCAGTAGATTATCCAGCTTATGTTGCAAGCCACGGCGGTTATACAGGCCGGTGAGGGGATCGAGCATGCTCAGGTCATTCAGCGTTTTACGCTCCTGCAACAGGCGATACATCAGCGCCTGCGAGAAGTTATCGTTACGTTTTTGAATCACGTGCTGAATGGATATGCCGATCAGTGGCAGGGCGAAGGCGTAGATCAGCCGAAGAGACATTTCACCCGTGCTTAACCAAAGGCAGGCGGCGAAGGCCGGGAAAGAGTGCAATACAAACGCGATGATATTATTAGAAAAAGCGAGTGCACCAATAAATAAAACACTTAATAGGGCAATTAGCAGATAAGTAGAATCATAATTTTCCAATGCCCTGGTTTTAATAATGATATGCCATGACCAAAGACATCCAAATAAAAAAGAAATCAGCGTGATATTTAATTTTTTCTTTGAATATTTCCACTGCCATAGCAATGCAAGCCCGCTGGCGCTGACGATCAGGCACAAAGGCAGGGTGAACGCACGCAGGTTGTTAAGCGGCAGTGCAACAGAAAACAGGGCTGAAATGACATTGAGTAACAAGAAAAGTCGAAGTGATAACCGATATTTCTTTTTACAGAGTGATTGCCAGGATTGTGCTGTCATATATTTAAAAAATCGTTATTAATCTGCAATATATAATTTAATGGGTTGCCAAAATGAAAAATAACGCGAGGAAAAGTGACCGCGAAAAGATGTAATTGTTTAGATTTAATTAAGTGACGCTTAATTTATCACCTTCATGAATCCCTGTCACCAGAAGATGAGTAAAGTTCATACCGCTTTTTGTTGTCATGCTGACAAATGAGAAAACATATCATATGATATTGGTTATCATTATCAGTGTGGGAGTCTAAACCATGTTGCAACGTGCATTGGGAAGTGGATGGGCCATCCTGTTACCAGGTATCGTCGTCGCTGTAATGGCTTTTGCCGATCTCCCGTTGGATGCCTGGCGAACGGTCATTGTTATCGGCTTACTGCTGACACCCGCCATGCTCTATCACAAGCGCTTGCGTCATTTCATCTTGCTGCCGTCGGGCGTGGCATTAGTCGGCGGAATTATCATGGCCATGCTGAATGTAAAAATGATGATGTAGTCGGGAAGTCTGATTGATCTAACTGAGAGGGAAAACAGGAGAGGTCATAAGATATTTGGTGCGAGGGGGGGGACTCGAACCCCCACATCCTAAGGACACTAACACCTGAAGCTAGCGCGTCTACCAATTCCGCCACCTTCGCACAACTATCTTACTTTGGGTCTTACGTTTTGATATCGCCTCGTTGGTGCGAGGGGGGGGACTCGAACCCCCACATCCTAAGGACACTAACACCTGAA
>CAUSEC010000015.1:0-125295 GCA_963530515.1 uncultured Enterobacteriaceae bacterium
CTTTAAGCCATCTTAAATGACTCTGAGGTGTCTGTTAAACCCGTGGCGATTCAAACTGTCAATGCAGAAGAGATAGATGGGATAAGCAGAACTGCTGAGCTGAACGATAAAGCTATTAATTTATGCATCATATTTCCTTTTTGATTATTAGTGATGAATACAGTCCTGCCAGGTAAAATCACCCAGCGCTTCATTCAGCCCTTTAGTACTGAATTTTTTAGAAATTGCTGTATTCGAAGAGGTGATTTTTATTACACCGTTATTTCCTGCAGATTTGAGTGCTGTAAAAGCCGTTTCATCTAGAGAATAGTTTGTACCGTTAATACTGATACCAGGCTCAGCAAGGCCTGTGAGGGAAGAAACGCGGTAGTCCTCTGCAGGTACGCTATAAGCTAGAGCTAACGTTCCGCCTGTACAGGTCAAAGTGAGCACTTCGCCTGCAGAATTCTGAGAGTTAATTTCAAACTCCATAACACTGATATTGCCAAACCAGTGGTGCCATTGCTGTTCCTGAATGACTGCATGTGCAGAGGTTGAGAACAATGCTGCACTGAAAAGCAAGGCTGAGGGAGACTTCAGCATAGTTGCTCCTTACTGTGTGTTTTATAAATGAAAAATGGCCTTTTGCTGTACAAAAGGCCATCTGATCGTATGCATTTGAGAGGGGATGTGATAATCGTTAATACAGATCGGTTTTAAGAAATTGATCGTTATTTTCTATGATTAAAACGATCGATATATGCTTATCAATAGTTTTAGCCTATCGTTAATTTTATATCGATCGGCACTACAGATCAGTGTGTTGAGTCACATCAGCATACTTAGCTGCTGTGCCTCATTAAGGTTATATAGGTTTGAAAAATAATAGAATGCTGACAAATAAAATATTCTTACTTGATGTTTTTCTTCTCTTTTATTTTACTCGCTGTTTTAGCAATTGCATCAAGTCCGTCACTCGCCATGCTTATAAGCTGGTACGGTAAAGTACTTTTCAGGGATGAGGATTGCAAATATTTAATTACTGTCCCAGGGGGATTTATACCTTTTTGGTTGCTTCCTGAATGAGTTGGCTTCATAACTTCAATATTCTCATCTTTATTATTTTGATATGCTTCTCTTGGTTCCAAAACGACCTCTGTATTATGCGCAATGTGCAGAGGCTGCGATAAACCAGTATTGAATTCACGAGTACTTCTCTCAGACGAGAAATCCTTATAACTTTCCGGCTTTGAGACCGTAGGCATAGGTGTTGCTACAACTTCTTTGTTGTCAGTTCCACAGCGTCTTGATGATTTATTCTTTTTAGAAGCAGCTGAAAGCCTATACTTATGCAGTTCCCATGCTTTTTTGAACCGCTGAATAAATAAATCATCTTTTACAAATTTAAAAATATATGAAAATTTTACAGCCATGTATTTCTCATAAGCACCTGAGGGTCTTAATGCAGAAAGTATGATACTGTCAGTTGCAGATGGAGCATTTAAGTAATCCGAATACGTGCCATCCGGATTTTTTCTTTTACCACGCATTTTGCTCCTGTCTTTTTGTATGTATTCCCAAGCCCACTCACATTTCTTCTTCTCTTTTGGAGAGAGTGGAAAATTAGCACTTAAATAATAAAGATCGTTCCATTGTTTTCGAATACGATGCATCAGGTTGAGTTTATGTCTCAGAGTTGTGGGGGCACGGTCAAAAAAATCCTCAATTGCAACTATTCTTTCTTTATTATCCACAGGATAGGGATTTATCAGTAACCTTTTATACAAAAAGTCATGCCCGACATAAATGTAATCGGCATTTCTTATCTTTCCTACAATCTCAGGAATAAGTTGTAACTCACCGTTTAAATCATGAACCATAGTTTTTATATACAGCCATGAGAAATAGCAGGCATCAGGAGATTTCTTTATCCACGAAAACTCAGAAGAGGGTAACTGAAGCGATTTAAAGAAGTTAAATGATGCGGAGTAAATCCCCTTAACAGCTTTGTCCTTTATCAGTAACAGGGCTTGATTAATAGCACCTGATGCGATTTCAACATTATTTCCAAATATATCATCTTCACTATAAGTACTCTTTACTGATGCCAGCGTGTTAATAAGAATTGCAATATCCCTAGCTGAGAGATACCAAAGAAAAAGCCTGAGATCTCTTTTGTTCTTTATATTGACATAGTGTAGTGAGTTTCCCACAAATACATTCCTGTAAAAATACTAAATTTTAGATTCCGGCTATTGTACGAGCAGTGTTGAATGTAGTCAAAAAAGTAGAAAAATAATAGATAAAAATGTAGTGTTGAAACAACGCAAAACCAGTGCTGCAGCTGGCGTTAACCAGGTATTTCACTGCTGAAAACCACCATCAAATCACACCAGTATGCACTATCAAAGTGGAACTCAATGGATAGTGTACAGAATGTTGGTTTGACTGCAGGTTATAGACCAGATGCATCAATTAAAAATATTGTCGTATATGCAGAGAAAAATACGGACAGGAAAATGTAAAACCATACATATGCGGACTATCACATGAAAGGATGCCGCCCGGTGTCCTCCTGTTACATCTCCGGAGACTTTCATGAGCATGATTGATATTCACAGCGATAAATTCGTAAATATGCGTTTTATTACGGAACTGACCGGTCAGTCTGACAAGTGGTTTTACAAAATGGCACAGGAGGGGAAGTTTCCGAAACCTGTTAAATTTGGCCGTAGTTCTCGCTGGATTGAACGTGAGGTTAAAGCATGGCTGGAAGAGCGAATTAAAGAATCCAGAGCGTAAAAATCGATGGTAGCCATTATAAAAAATGGTCACTAACTTTACACCATACTTTTATACGTTAATTACAGGCAGCTTAAGGCGTTAATGCTTATTTCATCGCCGCTTCTTATTTTATTGTATCTTGAACTTATTAATTTTATTTTATTGTTATTAAATTAATTATTCCCTAGCTAACACTCTAAAAGATACAAATGCAATTAATGGTCGATGATAAGAGACTAGCTGCAAACTGCCTTATACCCATACAAGCTGATATAACCGAGAATATACAAGCATGAACTTACCAGAAGAGTATTTATTATCGCATGTGGAATATCATGACGATGGTGTGCAATCGTATTCAATCATTTCTGATGACAATATGCTCAGAGATAAAGCAGAACAGTTAGATAAATATCTTAAAGTTTTGGGTAAAGGGAAGTCATTACCCTTTACTGTTTCGTATGACCGTAAAGGTTACAAACCTCATACAAGCGCTTCATTACTCCGCGATGCTATTTGCTGTCTGGAAAGGTTACAGAAAGACTATCTACGGACTAGGTTAGTCAATCCGCGTATAGCAGCTTTCCAGCGTTTATTAAATAATGCTGATTTGTGCGCACGGATACATGAAGGGAAAATAGTCGGAGTAGATCAAATAACGACTGCGGAAAGCCTGAATAAACTTATTCTGGATTATCGCACAGCTATCAGTCAGGCCGGATTTAAGAAGGAATATCTTAAATATAAACGGGCATCGATAAAAAACTTGAAAGGGGTGTTGAATTATCTTCGTCATATGCAGTCTCGTTATTCCCGGTTGTTAATATTGAGAGTAGATTTATCCTGGAATGATGAACATAAGTCTGACGTTACTGCGGACATAGCCCGCCAGTGCCGCCAGCATTTATTCCGCAATATGAAAAAGAACCCACTGTTCCGTAATGTACTAGGAACCGTTTGGAAACTAGAGTACGCACCTGCCCGTAAGTTTCATTACCACATGCTGTTTTTAGTTAATGGTCACAAGGCACGTCAGGATGTCAACCTAGCCCGGGCATTCGGTGAGTACTGGAAAAAACACATCACCGAAAGTAAAGGGCATTACTACAACTGTAACGCCCACAAAGACGATTATGAAGACTGTGGTTTAGGTAAGCTTGAACGAGGGAACTCATCAATGGAAAAAGGTCTGCTTAAAGCGGTGAGCTATATGACCAAGATTGATGCCTGTGCCCGTCTGGTCTTACCGGGAAATGCCCGAACATTTGGTCGAGGTGAAATCAAGGCACTGAAAACGAAAAATAAACGGCGTAGGTAGTAACGCCCATCTTTTCCTTACTTCTCTTCAACCCTATAAAGCCAGTATTTCACGCTGGCTTTTCTAATCTCAAGGAGCCCATTATGCACAACGTTATTTTTGTCCCTAATGCTGTCACAGGTCACGGTGAGTGGGTAACCCCGCTAACCATTGAACAGGCAGATTACGATTCGCTGTTCTGCCTTAGTTGTAAGTTAAAGCTAGGCGTTCATATTGACCCTTTGACCGGGGTTAGGAGTTTTATTCACTTGCCAGGCAGTATTCATAATGTGATGAAAATGAAAACCTGTGAGCACAGGAGTAAATCAGAAATTTAGAAAACATCGGAGCTCCATCTTGCTTCTCTCCTTAGCTTTATCATCCCTTTGTAGTACAAACTGGCGGTGTTCACTATTGGGGTGGCTCAAAAGAATGCCCTTATGCTCCGATGTCTCTTATTGCACCTCGCAGTTTTTTGCTAGGTGCCAGGATGGGCATTACAAAACTGGTAGTACTTTCAGTCCAGACCAAATCCGAAAGAAGCTATTGAAATCAGGCCCACAGTGCGGATACATTACGCACGTTGTTACTTTGTATCATCAGGATGCCGTTGACTGTGTTTATTCGCCGTGAAGTCATTTCCAGAATCGTGCTTATCATCATGGCTGTTGCCGTGCTGAGCAGTTCGCTTATGGTAAAACCACAGGCTGTCTACAATCTCCAGGATACAACATCCATCAGTGACCATCAGCACGACAGCGATGAACCGCTGAATGAGCACGATCCGTTACAGTTCCACTCGCACGGTAATGTGCATCACCTCAATGCCGATCATTCCCACGATCTGAACAAACTCTTCACGCTGACTGCTTTGCAGGCCTGGAACGCAGGCATGCGGGCGACGTTCGCGCTAAGTTCAGAACAAATCCTGCGGGTCCCCCAGGCGACCCCCGAACGCCCTCCGAGATCCCTGATTGCGTAATAACTTCCGTTAATTCGTTATTATTCAATTTGTAAGGGTTTTTATGAATACCAGCCTCGATATACAGGGCCGGTTGAACGGTGGCCTGCTTTCAGCTCAGGCGCGTTCGGCTTGTCTGTTTTTCCTGTTGTTACTGCTTTTCTACAGCCAGGGCGCATATGCCCACGGCGTGGCGGAAGGCGATAAAGGGTACATCCAGGAGATCACTGGGATTAACATCATCCCGTTTATCTACCTTGGCGCGAAGCACATGGTGACCGGTTACGATCACCTGCTGTTTCTGTTCGGGGTGATTTTCTTCCTCTACAAAATGCGCGATATCGGGCTGTACGTCAGCCTGTTCGCTATCGGGCACTCGACGACGCTGCTCATCGGCACCTTCTTTGATATCAGCGTCAGTGCTTACCTCATCGACGCCATTATCGGGCTGTCCGTGGTCTATAAGGCGCTTGATAACCTTGGGGCATTCCAGCGCTGGTTTGGCGTTCAGCCCAACACGAAGCTTGCGACGCTCATCTTTGGATTCTTCCACGGTTTTGGTCTGGCAACCAAAATCCAGGAATTCGAAATCTCTCCCGATGGCCTGTTCGTCAACCTGATTGCCTTCAACATTGGCGTTGAAATCGGCCAGTTGCTCGCGCTGAGCGCCATCCTGATCGTCATGAGTTACTGGCGGCAAACGGCGAGCTTTTTCCGACACGCTTATACCGCCAATGTGGTGATGATGAGCGCGGGATTTCTGTTAATGAGTTACCAGCTTTGTGGCTACATTTTAGCCTGAGGGAGACAAAACAATGTACAACACTGATTTACCAACACGCGCAGAATTACCTTCTGCCATCAAACTGATGCAGTCCACTATCCTCGCCGCCATCGTGGCGCTGACGCTGCTGATCACCGTCGTCATGCCTTCGGAATACGGCATTGATCCTACTGGCGTGGGTCGTTTACTGGGGCTTAAGCAGATGGGAGAAATCAAAACGCAGCTTGCCGAAGAGGCTGATGCCGATAATCAGGCCAGCGCTGTTCAGCAAGGACAGCTGGCTGCGCCGGTTAATGAGCGACCGATCCCGGATAATCCTCCGGCAATAACGCAGAACACCTACCCGGAGCTGAGCGTTCCGGCGACCACGCGCGCGCCGGAAGTACCAGCGGCTGGCTCGCAACGTCATCAGATGCTCATCACCCTGAAGCCCAACGAAGCTGCTGAAGTTAAACTGGAAATGCGTAAAGATGCCCGCGTGACCTATCAGTGGACCAGTTCCGGGCCGGTAAACGTGGATGCACACGGCGATCCGGTCAACGCCCCGAAAGGCTTCTACCATGGCTATGGTAAAGCCCGGCAGATCACATCCGGAGACGGCGTTTTACAGGCCGCGTTCGAGGGTAAACATGGCTGGTTCTGGCGAAATCGTGGGTCTGAGACCATCACGATACAGCTTGATACAACCGGCGACTACCTGAACATCAAACGGGTTATCTGATAAATCAGGGGCAGGTTATCCTGCCCCTTTTCACGCTGCCGTCAGCCCGGTCAGGCGGAGTATCAGCCCGGCAAGAGCCGCCAGGGCAATAACGTGCGTAACCTTCCATTTTAATCGGAAAAGCGCAAACGCAGCGGCGACGGCAATCAGGGCTGCAGGGATATCGATCCCTCCCTTTGCGCCTTCCGGCCATACGGTATGCCAGATAAAAAACAGCCCCAGATTAACAATGACGCCCACTACGGCCGCAGTGATGGCGGTTAACGGTGCCGTGAAACCGGCCTTGTTGTGGGTCGTTTCGATAAACGGCCCGCCTGCCAGCACGAAAATGAAGGACGGGAGAAAGGTAAACCACGTCACCATGCAGGCGGCAACGGCTCCGCCGACAAACAGCATATCCGCGCCAAAAACAGCATGGGTATACCCACCAACAAATCCGACAAAGGTCACCACCATAATCAGCGGGCCGGGCGTGGTTTCTCCCAGCGCCAGCCCGTCCATCATCTGCCCGGCAGTCAGCCAGCCAAAATTGGCGACAGCACCCTGATAAACGTATGGCAGGACGGCGTAGGCCCCACCGAAGGTAAGGAGCGCAGCCTTGGTAAAGAACCAGCTCATCTGCGTCACCGGATGCGCCCAGCCCAGCCCCAGCGTCAGCACCGTCATGGGAATAAGCCAGAGCAGTGCGCCCGCCGCCACAATCCTTAACAGTTTCGCCCAGCTGAACAGGGCATGCGCCGGTACGGGCGTATGATCGTCAATAACCGCAGCTCCACCAGCGGCTTTCTCCTGTTTGTTATGTCCGCTGCCGCTGTGAAATTTTTCCGGCGCGATGCGTCCGCCGATATAGCCAGTTATCGCTGCTGAAATAACGATGACAGGGAAAGGTACGTTCAGGGCGAAAACGGCCACAAATGCCGCAGCAGCTATAGCCCAGTGGGCACCGTGCTTCAGCGCACGGGACCCGATGCGATGCGCCGCCTGCAGCACGATTGCCGCCACGGCGGGTTTAATGCCGTAAAAGATACCGGCAATAATGGCAACGTCTCCCCAGGCGATATAGATCCACGACAACGCGATAAGAATAAAAAGCGAAGGAAGGATAAATAACAGCCCGGCGATCACGCCACCCCACGTTCTGTGCATCAGCCAGCCGATGTAGGTCGCAAGCTGCTGCGCTTCCGGACCGGGCAGCACCATACAGAAGTTGAGTGCGTGAAGGAAACGCGACTCGGATATCCAGCGCCGGTTCTCGACCAGCTCCTGGTGCATGATAGCTATCTGTCCGGCGGGCCCGCCAAAGCTGATAAACCCCAGCTTGAGCCAGAACCAGAACGCCTCCTTCAGGGGGATCGGCGAGGGCTTAACGTTTTCCTCTGCCAGCGTCAGCGACTCCGTTTTGTTCATCATGGCCGGACCTCATTTCAAACGTCGTTAACAGACCATCAAACAGCGAACAGGCCGCTGCGAGTAATGTGTCATCATCCGTAATGCTTTCACGCAATCCTGCCAGTACACTTTCAACGCCAGCCGCTTCGGGAGGCTGAACCCCGCCAACATCAAGGTAATGCACCAGCATTGCCAGACCATTCAGGGCATCCCCCGTCAGCCCGAAGCGGACCATCAGTACTTCAAAGGTCACCCGATTGTCGATGTGGCTGAAGGTCGCCCCATCAAAATCAAACCCCACCGCCGCTGTCGGGCAATCATTGCCATCCTCAAGCCAGAGAAACTGCGCATCAGGATCGATAAAACGCCGTATAAGCCAGGCGCTGGCAAGCCTGTCAATCCAGGGTCTGCGTCGGGTTGCCCAGATCCGGTTGTGGAAATCCTCAGGCATCAGTTGTGTCAGCTCGCCGCTGACGGCGTGGGGCTCGCCGGGAGAGATGAACCTGTTAATGCCTGCTTCCAGTTCCGTCAGGCTAAAGACGGCCTGCGCCTGCGCTTCACCAGGAAAGAAATCAATCGCCACAATCCGATCCAGCTCGCGCCGAAGTTTTCTCACCACCTTCAGCTGGCTGACGGCGGTTTCCTCATCCAGGTCGTTTTTACACACCTGTAGCCTTTCCAGCAGGGCCATGTACTGCTGAGAGCGATCAAATAACGGGCGGATTTCCTCTTCTTCGGGCGTTGCAGCGTTAAAAACAAAAGCCGCACCCCCCTCATCGCGGATTTCACGACTTATATCGTTAAAGATCTCTTGGCCCTGTTGCGCTTCAGGCAACAGATAAACGCCGTCGCGCAGCATGGCGGCACCGGTGTTTTTTAATGCCCGCCAGACACGCATACGCAACGTGGCCTGCTGAGTGGGCAGCGTCAGGATAAGAATATGTAGTTTCATGATGTAGAGATTAATACATCATGTAGAATTTGCTACGAATAATTTTTTATATGCATATAACAATGGGGGGCCATCCAAAAAGAGAGCCACTAAAATGTAATACCGCTTGCCAGGCACACCGCTATTCTCTACTCTTTCCACATCCCCCCGGGGGGGATATGGAAAGCCAGGAGAGTTTCTGATGCTAAGCATTCTTTCTGATCGTTCATACCGCCACCTGTTTATGGCGCAAATAATTGCCCTTATCGGTACCGGTCTGGCGACCGTTGCGCTGGGCCTTCTGGCCTACGATCTGGCGGGCGACAGGGCCGGGGCCGTTCTGGGAACGGCGCTGGCGATTAAAATGAGTGCTTATATTCTGGTCGCCCCGGTTGCCGCCGCCTTCGCTGATAAATTTCCCCGCCGCACGATGCTGGTTACGTTGGATCTGGTGCGGGCTATGGTGGCTTTTGCACTGCCTTTCGTGACCCAAATCTGGGAAATTTATATCCTTATTTTCATTCTGCAATCGGCGTCAGCCGCGTTTACGCCAACGTTCCAGGCCACGATTCCTGATATCCTCCCGGACGAGCGTGACTACACCCGGGCGCTCTCGCTCTCCCGGCTGGCCTACGATCTTGAAAGCGTCATCAGCCCCATGCTGGCAGCCGCACTGCTGACGGTGATGAGTTTCCACAATCTTTTTGCAGGCACCGCCGTCGGTTTTCTCGCTTCCGCCATTCTGGTTGTCTCAGTCACCTTGCCCAGAATGCAGGCGCTGACTGTTCATCGCACCATTTACGATAAAACCACGCGCGGGATGCGCATCTTCCTGAAAACGCCAAGGCTGCGGGGGTTGCTGGCGCTGAATATGGCCGTTGCAGCGGCCAGCGCGATGGTGATCGTCAACACCGTGGTTCTGGTGCAGGCCGACTTTGGTTTCTCACAGCGCTCCACCGCGATTGCGCTGGCGTTCTTTGGCGTGGGGTCGATGATATCGGCGCTGATACTTCCGCGTCTTCTCGACAAAATAAGTGACCGGATGCCAATGATGGTCGGAACCGGTTTACTGGTTGTTGGCCTTGGGCTGGGTATTTTCCTTAAGGATTATTTTACGCTGGTCGTGCTCTGGGCTTTGCTGGGCGTTGGCTACTCGCTTTCCCAGACGCCATCCGGGCGTTTATTACGCCGCTCATCAACACCGGAAGACCGGCCTGCACTGTTTGCCGCTCAGTTTGCCCTGTCACATTCCTGCTGGCTGCTTACCTATCCGCTGGCCGGATGGGTAGGGGCAACCTGGGGAACTCAGGCCTCTTTTATTGCGCTTACCATTGTGGCGGCGTTCTCTCTGTTAACCGCCGTGCTGATCTGGCGTCCGGAACACGAGGTTTATTCGCAGTTGCACAGCCATCAGGATGCTGACGCGAAAACGGAAATAACCCATGAGCATGATTTCGTTATTGATGACGAACATCCCTCATGGCCGAAGAGAAAAAAATAATTACCCAACGTTCGTACTATCAGGAGAGGATAAACCGATAAACAGTGTGACCCTTACGTTGATACACATTATCTTATCCCCTCCACCCGGAGAGGATAAAAATGACTGTTCACGCTTCACACCCCGACATTATAAAAAGACTTAAACGTGCCGCCGGGCACCTGAAAAGCACCATCCAGATGCTTGAAGATGAAAAAGCCTGTCTGGATATCGCCCAGCAACTTTATGCTGTGGAAAAGGCGATAACAAACGCCAAGCGTACGCTCATTCATGACCATCTCGATCACTGTCTGGAGGATGCCCTTCACGCCGATCATGCCGGGTCTGACACAACGCTTAACGAATTTAAAGAGATCACCAAATATCTTTAAGGCAAGAGAAACATGACTGATTTTTCCGCTCTGTTACAGCAAGGCGTGGCTAACGCCTGGCTGTTTATTCCCAGCGCTATTTTGCTGGGTGCGCTCCACGGGCTCGAACCGGGCCATTCCAAAACGATGATGGCCGCTTTTATCGTGGCTGTCCGGGGAACCGTTAAGCAGGCTGTTCTGCTGGGGCTCGCTGCCACCCTTTCCCACACTTCAGTTGTCTGGTTAATTGCTCTGGGTGGAATGTATATCAGCCGCAAGTTTACCGCTGAATCTGCAGAGCCCTGGTTCCAGTTGATTTCTGCGATCATTATTCTCGCTACTGCCGCATGGATGTTCTGGCGCACCTGGCGCGGCGAAAAGCTATGGAAGATGGAGCAGGAACAGGAGCATTCTCACGGCCACCATCACGATGAAACACGCGTCATCGACACCGGTCACGGCAGCGTTGAACTCTCTATCTTTGAGGAAGGCCAGCCGCCTCACTGGCGTTTACGCATGCTTAGCGGCAAAAAATGGGAAGCGCGGGATATTTCGCTGGTGACCAACCGTGGGCCGGATACTTTTTCACAGGTATTCGACTTCGTTGAAAAAGACGGTTTTATGGAATCCACCCAGCCGATCCCCGAACCGCACAGCTTCGATGTCCGCTTAACCCTGGGTCATCGCGGCCATGTGCATGACTACGACGTAGCGTTTCATGAGCACGACCACGATCACGAGCATGACCACTCGGCTCTGGAAGGTCTGGACGTGAATTCTCAGGAATATCAGGATGCGCACGAAAAGGCGCATGCGAACGATATCAAAAAGCGTTTTGCCAATCGTAAGGTCACAACCGGGCAGATAGTCCTGTTTGGCCTGACCGGCGGGTTAATCCCTTGCCCGGCAGCCATTACCGTTTTGCTGCTCTGCATTCAGGTGAAAGAGTTTACGCTTGGTGCTGCCCTGGTGCTGTGCTTCAGTATTGGCTTAGCCATTACGCTGGTTTCGGTAGGTGCGGCTGCGGCGTTTAGCGTTCGTCAGGCAACCAAACGCTGGAGCGGATTTGATACGCTGGCGCGTCGTGCTCCGTACTTCTCAAGCGTGCTGATAGCTCTTGTGGGGATATATATGGGCTATCACGGCATGACAGGCATTATGCAATAATTTTTTGAAGCGCCGATATTCACAATACGTTGTAATTCGACCTGAACATTGAGGTTCAGGTTGAGTCTTCTTAAGTATTCATGCCTTTACACTCATGCAAAGAGTCCATGTCAGCTTTAAGCTCATTACACGTTTTGGCTGTGTATTGCACTAGTACGCTGTCCTTTCCCTTAGCAGTAAAGCACTCTTCCGGAATATTGTCTGATAGTGATTAATCACAAACTATGATGCTTTTGCCACCATATGAAGCTCGCATACGCATCTCTGCTTGTACCTGTGGCAGCCCTGTTTAAAAAACCAGCAATAAAAATTTTCACATACTAGGTATTAATATAAATTTTATTAAATAACAATAACTTGTCGTTGTTTGGAATATAAGTTGGAATAATTTGTTGTAAAAAATGTGGTTGCGTTCTATCCTTCATGGTGACATTTCACAACAAATTTTTAGAGATCCTCTATGTCTTTAATCAATAAAGAAGAAGCCCATTTAGTATGCCGTCCTTACTACAACACCTTAACTTCTGTTTTCGATAATGCTTGGAAAAACTGGATTCAAAACGATATTGCCCGTCGCCTGGTCGACAAACGAGTGCGCTCGGCAGTGCTCCGAAACGATGCCTTATTTTTTTTGAAGGATCAGATTGAAGCTGCAGAAATTGAAGGTATTAAGTACGTAAAGATGCCTCATCAAGTGGGATTTTTGATTCAAGATCGCTATTTTGTGAGAATCAAAAAAGGGGACAAGAGCCTTCGCTCTTCTAACTATCCGACGCAAAGAGCATTGGATTTCCACAACCCTGAAGTTGACATGTTTGGTGGTCTGATTCGATTAGAGTTACTTTACATACTTAGTGACGACTGTGTAGGAATTGATAAAATCGTCCTTACTCAGCGCAACGGGAAATTTGTTGCATGGGCAATTGATATAACAGATGAAAATCTGTACGACTTGCCTGTACACGAGCTTGAAGTGAACATACCCCAACCTCAGCCTGTTACAAAAAGTGTTTCACCTGCGAAAAGTGTTGTGAAACCGAAACGGGTTAGAAAGACAGAACCGAAGGTAGAAAATGGTCGTGGAGATTAAGTCAGCAGCCACCGTACGCCCAGAGATGATTGAGTTGCGTCGGAAAATGTTGGGTATGAGCCAAAAGGATTTGGCTCATCGTGTAGCCCTGTCTCAAGGTACGTTGTCCAAAATTGAACAAGGGCTTAAATCTGCAACTGAAGACCAAATCCGCAGTATTGCGGAAGCGCTTAACTGTCCCGTCGAGTTTTTCATGATGTCAGAAAGGCTTTATGGTGGACCAATCAGTGCAAACCCGATGTACCGTAAAAAAGCATCTGTCAGCATGAAAGTGCTGGATAAACTTGTTGCTGAAGTGAATGTACGTATTGCTCATCTCAGAAAGCTGTTGCAGTTCGTTGAGTTCGAGCCCGAATATGAGCTCCCTTACTACGATCCTGAAGACTACGAAGAAAATATCGAACAAATTGCTCGTAATGTCCGTACTGCGTGGCATATCCCACGTGGGCCGATAAAAAACCTTGTTGAGGTACTGGAAAGAGCAGGCATCATTATCATTGATTGCGATATGGAAGATACTGGACTTTCAGGGCTAAGTTACAAAGTGGCGGGATTGCCACCATTAATCTTTATAAATAAAAATCAGCCAGTTGATAGGTACAGATTTACTCTAGCCCATGAGCTGGGTCATTTAGTGATGCATCGGGCTCCCACTCCAACGATGGAGGATGAAGCCAACGCTTTTGCTGCAGAATTGCTTATGCCCGCCTCTGATATTTATAACGATTTACGAAATATCAGTATCGAAAAAGCCGCTGCCCTTAAACCATTTTGGCGGACTTCAATGGCTGCGTTGTTCTATAGAGCAAAAACGCTAAAAGCGATTACGGCAGGTCAAAGCGATTGGATTTGGCGGCAAATGTCCATTAAACGTTACAAAATAGATGAGCCTGTCAAACTCGATGTAAACGGGGAAACACCAACATTACTGAACGCAATAATTGATCATACGAAAGACGAGCTAGGGTATGACCAAAGCGAACTTGCATCTATCTTCAATTTATTCCTTCCCGAGGTTATGCGTCTGTATGCTTTGGGAGCTCAAAACCAACATCTACGGTTGGTAAATTAATCATTTAGGGCTGAGCAATAACGCTCAGCCTTATGGTCTAACCCGCTGTTTTAATATGTAAAAATGAAACTTCTGCCAGAGAGCTAATGTTGTCGGCATACCACTGCATCATCTCCCTACGTCCCTCCAAATACTGAGCATGGTTGTAAGTCCCACGTATCGCATTCTTATCCACATGCGCAAGCTGCGTTTCAATCCACGCCGAGTTAAAACCTTCTTCATGTAGGATGGTACTCATGGTGTGGCGGAAACCGTGCCCCGTCAGCCTTCCTTTATATCCCAACAACTCAATCACTTGATTGACACTTTCCTTTGAGATGGGCTTCGTTCGATCATTCCGTCCGACGAATACTAGGGGGTATAGCCCGGTAATAGGCTTAAGTGACTCAAAGAGCTCGACAACCTGATCCGACATCGGAACAATGTGTGGTCGTTTCATCTTCATCACTTCAGCAGGGATCTCCCAGAGCCGCTTTTCAAAATTAATATCCTCCCAACGAGCAAAACGTAATTCCTGAGTTCGAACTCCTGTAAGCATGATGATTTGAGTTGCAGTCTTGGTAATAACACTCCCGGTATAGCCTGCAAGATCTCTAAGAAAGTGGGGGAGTTCTTCAGCAGTCAGGAAAGGAAAATGCGTTTTCTTTGGTGTAGCGAGGGCTGTAGCGAGATCGGGTGCAGGGTTGTATTCAGCGCGTCCGGTCACGATTGCATGACGGAATACTTCACCGCAGCGCTGTCTGACTTTGCGCATCTTTTCTAATGCACCACGCTTTTCCATACGACGAAGGGTTTCCAGCAATTCCATGGGCTTAATTTCAGCTATGGGACGCTTACCGATGTAGGGAAAAATATCCTTTTCAAAGGTATCAATAATTTCATCGCGATAACGTAATGACCAACGATCCGCTCTCAGCTGATGCCATTCACGGGCAATAGCTTCGAAGGTATTTTCATAGTTAAGCTTTTGGGCAATTTTCTCTGCTTTCTTTACTTCACCGGGATCGCTTCCAGCAGACAGCAGCTTTTTCGCAGCATCACGCTTTTCACGGGCTTGAGCGAGAGAAACCTCAGGATAAACGCCGAAAGCAAGGCGCTTTTCTTTACCCGCATAACGATACTTTAAACGCCAGTAGCGTGAGCCGTTGGTGGTTACTTCAAGGTAGAGGCCTCCACCATCAGATAGCTTGTACGGCTTCTCTTTGGGCTTGGCTGTGTCGATTTGTCTGACTGTTAGCTTCATTGGGGGCATCTCAAAATGGGGCTATAAATCATGCCCCCCATTATGCCCCCAGAAAGCACTTGATTCCGGTAGAGACAGTTGACCTCGGGAGAACATAATCAGCAGTAATTGCGGGTATTATAGGGGATTTACTTGAGACAGTGGAGTTCAGTAGAGGCTAATTGGCGGAAGATCACAGGAGTCGAACCTGCCCGGGATCGCTGGCGACCCCATCTGGATTTGAAGTCCAGCCGCCTCACCGGAGACGACGATCTTCCGCGCCTCGATTGCTACATGGAGGCGGGGCGCATTATAGCCACTTTCAAGTGCTAACCACATCCCCCATCACACTTTTTTCTCGCTCTGCTTCACGAATTTGACCTCGTTTGAGATAAATCCTTACCTTTTCCGTTAGTTACCTTTTTCGGGGTAATTGCGGAACCACGATCACAGAAAACAAGAATCATAATTTGATAACCAGAAAACGGAATTCCTGCGCAAAAGGTGATGGTTTACAACGTTCAGAATCATTCTCAGCGCACCTTTGCGCGTAAGGAATCTTCATGAACTCACACATCATCTCTGTGAAGGAAAAAATTGGCTACGGCATGGGTGACGCCGCCAGCCATATCATCTTCGATAACGTCATGCTCTACATGATGTTCTTTTATACCGACATCTTCGGCATTCCCGCCGGGTTCGTGGGCACCATGTTCCTGCTGGCGCGTGCGCTGGACGCCATCTCCGACCCCTGCATGGGGCTGATTGCCGACCGCACCCGCAGCCGCTGGGGGAAATTCCGCCCGTGGATACTGTTCGGTGCCATCCCGTTTGGCCTGGTGTGCGTGCTGGCCTACAGCACGCCGGACCTCAGCCAGAGCGGCAAAATGATCTACGCTGCCGTCACCTACACGCTGCTGACCCTGCTCTACACCGTGGTCAACATCCCGTACTGTGCGCTGGGTGGTGTGATTACCGACGACCCGAAACAGCGTATCTCCCTGCAATCCTGGCGCTTCGTGCTGGCGACGGCGGGCGGCATGCTCTCCACCGTACTGATGATGCCGCTGGTGAACCTGATTGGCGGCGATGACAAAGCCTTCGGTTTCCAGGGCGGCATTGCGGTGCTCTCGGTGGTCGCCTTTATGATGCTGGCGTTCTGCTTCTTCACTACTAAAGAGCGCATCCAGGTGCCGCCGAGCACTACCCCCGTCCGTGAAGACCTGCGCGATATCTGGCAGAACGATCAGTGGCGCATCGTCGGCCTGCTCACCATCCTTAACATCCTCGCCGTCTGCGTACGCGGCGGCGCGATGATGTACTACTGCACCTGGATTATGGGCTCGGCGGGCATCTTCACCCTTTTCCTCTCAACTTACTGTGTGGGCAACCTGATTGGCTCCGCGCTGGCAAAACCGCTCACCGACTGGAAGTGTAAAGTCAGCATCTTCTGGTGGACCAATGCCATTCTGGCGGTGGTCAGCCTGGCGATGTTCTTCGTGCCGGTGACCGCCAGCTTCACCATGTTCGCCTTCATCTTCGTGATTGGCGTGCTGCACCAGCTTGTGACGCCGATTCAGTGGGTGATGATGTCCGACACCGTCGACTACGGGGAATGGCGCAACGGTAAACGCCTCACCGGCATTAGCTTCGCGGGCACCCTGTTCGTGCTCAAACTGGGCCTCGCCCTCGGTGGCGCGCTGATTGGCTGGATGCTCGCCGGTGGCGGTTACGATGCGGCGGCCAGCAGCCAGAACAGCACCACCCTCACCATCATCATTGCCCTGTTCACCATTGTTCCGGCGATCTGCTACCTGTTGAGCGCGATCATCGCTAAACGCTTCTACACCCTGAAAACCCCGTTCCTCATCAAGATGATGGACGAACTGGCACAGGGTGCGCGCCGCAACGAGCGAGAATTTACCGACCTGTCTGTGAACAAAGAATTTCAAAACTAAGAGGACGTCATTATGAAAATCAGTGATGGAAACTGGCTCATTCAGCCCGGGCTGAACCTTATCCACCCCCTTCAGGTGTTCGATGTGGAACAACAGGGGAATGAGATGGTGGTTCACGCCGCGCCGCGCGATGTGCGTGAGCGCACCTGGCAACTGGACACGCCGCTTTTCACTCTGCGTTTCTTCTCGCCGCAAGAGGGTGTGGTGGGTGTGCGCATTGAGCACTTCCAGGGGGCGCTCGATAACGGCCCGCACTATCCGCTCAACGTCCTGAGCGATGTAAAAACAGAAATGCAAAACACCGCTGAATTTGCCGAGCTGAAAAGCGGCAACCTCAGCGTGCGGGTCACTAAAGGCGAATTCTGGTCGCTGGATTTTCTGCGCAATGGCGTGCGCATTACTGGCAGCCAGGCCAAAAACAACGGCTACGTGCAGGACAGCAACAGCGCGCGCAACTACATGTTCGAGCGCCTCGATTTGGGCGTGGGCGAGACGGTGTATGGCCTCGGCGAGCGCTTTACCGCGCTGGTGCGCAACGGCCAGACGGTGGAGACCTGGAACCGCGACGGCGGCACCAGCACCGAGCAGTCGTACAAGAACATCCCGTTCTACCTCACCAACCGGGGCTACGGCGTGCTGGTGAATCACCCGGAAAACGTCTCCTTTGAAATCGGCTCTGAGAAAGTCTCCAAAGTGCAGTTCAGCGTGGAAGGCGAGTACCTGGAGTACTTTGTGATCGACGGCCCGACGCCGAAAGAGGTGCTCAACCGCTACACGCAGTTCACCGGGCGTCCGGCTTTACCGCCAGCGTGGTCATTCGGCCTGTGGCTCACCACCTCGTTCACCACCAATTACGACGAAGCGACGGTGAACAGCTTTATCGACGGCATGGCTGAGCGCAACCTGCCGCTGCACGTTTTCCACTTTGACTGCTTCTGGATGAAAGCCTTCCAGTGGTGCGATTTTGAGTGGGACCCGGTGACCTTCCCGGACCCGGAAGGAATGATTCGCCGCCTGAAGGACAAAGGGCTGAAAGTCTGCGTGTGGATTAACCCCTACATCGGGCAGAAATCCCCGGTCTTTAAGGAGCTGAAAGAGAAGGGCTACCTGCTCAAGCGCCCGGACGGTTCGCTCTGGCAGTGGGACAAGTGGCAGCCTGGGCTGGCGATTTATGACTTCACTAACCCGGACGCCTGTAAATGGTACGCCGACAAGTTGAAAGGGCTGGTGGATATCGGCGTCGACTGCTTCAAAACCGACTTCGGTGAGCGCATTCCGACGGATGTGGTTTGGCATGACGGTTCCGATCCTCAGAAAATGCACAACCATTATGCGTACATTTACAACGAACTGGTGTGGAACGTGCTCAAAGAGACGGTGGGCGAGAAAGAGGCGGTGCTGTTTGCCCGCTCGGCGTCCGTCGGCGCACAACAGTTCCCGGTGCACTGGGGCGGCGATTGCTACGCCAACTATGAATCAATGGCCGAAAGCCTGCGCGGTGGGTTGTCGATTGGCCTGTCCGGCTTTGGTTTCTGGAGCCACGATATTGGCGGCTTTGAAAACACCGCGCCTGCGGATGTTTACAAGCGCTGGTGCGCATTCGGGCTGCTCTCCAGTCATAGTCGCCTGCACGGCAGCAAATCTTACCGGGTGCCGTGGGCCTACGATGAAGAGTCCTGCGACGTGGTGCGTCATTTTACGGAACTGAAATGCCGGATGATGCCGTATCTCTACCGTCAGGCGGCGAAGGCTAACGAGTGCGGCACGCCGATGCTGCGCGCCATGATGCTGGAGTTCCCGGATGACCCGGCCTGCGACTACCTCGACCGGCAATACATGCTTGGCGACAGCGTGCTGGTGGCCCCGGTGTTCAGCGAAGCGGGCGATGTGCAGTTTTACCTGCCGGAAGGGCGCTGGACGCATCTGTGGCACAACGACGAAGTGCAGGGCAGCCGCTGGCATAAGCAGGTTCATGATATGCAAAGCCTGCCGGTGTACGTGCGCGGCAACACGCTGCTGGCGCTCGGCGAGAACGACCAGAAGCCGGACTACGCCTGGCATGAAGGCACGAAGTTCCAGTTGTTTGCGCTGGAGGACGGGCATGAAGCCGTGTGCGAGGTGCCGGATGCGAGCGGTAAGGTTCAGTTCCGTTTGCGGGCGAAGCGTGAGGGTGGGGTGATCAGCGTGCAGGGCGAGGGTGAGGCGAGCAATTGGTCGCTGTGCCTGCGTAATGTCGCGCAGGTGGCGGGCGTGCAGGGCGGAAGCCAGTCCGGTAGCGAATGGGGCGTGGTGATTACGCCGCAGAGCGGTGAGATTCGGGTGCAGTTGTAAGATTTCCCCTCACCCCGGCCCTCTCCCCAAAGGGGCGAGGGGGAAAATCAGCCCGAGCTAACATGGAAAAGTGTTCTGCGCCAGATGGGGCAGAAAATCAAAGTCTGTCGAGGCTGATCTATTTAGCTACAAGCCGCACAAAACAGTCCCCTCTCCCTGTGGGAGAGGGTTAGGGTGAGGGCACCAGACAGCACAAAGCCAACACTACTTCTGCTGCGACACCCACACCAGCATCTTCAGGCTCGCGGAATAATAATCATCCTGCGCCGTAATCTGCGGTTCGCTCACCGGCTCGCCCATCGTTAAATCACGCACGGCCAGCAGGCCTGAGTTCATCACGTAAGGGGCGGTGTCGTTAGTCGTCACATTCACCCATGCCGGAGTACGGCTGCGGCTGTAGCCCTGCCACCAGCTGCGCCACGGGGTGAGCAGCGTGCTTTGCGGGTTCCACCAGGAAACATACAGCGGAACACGAATCGCGTCGAAACTCGAGCGCGGCGCCCACTCTTTGGCGGGCGTCAGTTTGCCGTCGGCAGACAGCGCCACCCAGTCGGTCGGTAAACGCGACTGACCAAAGCTCATTTTGCCGAGCAGCGTGGAACCATCGCGAATCAGATCACGCCAGACGGTCAAATGGCTGCGGTTCGCAAAGTCCTGCCACGCCGGGAAGAGGAAATACGACGGGTTCAGGTTCACGTAGGTATTGAGGTTAAACCCCTTCGCCCCCGGCAGCATGACGCGATAGCCACCAAAACTGATAACCGTATGCTTAATCAGTGCCTGGGTAATGGCATCAGACGCCGTGGCATAGCTGTTGTCGTTCCAGCGCTGGCTGGCTTTTAACAGCGCCCAGGCAATCATCGCATCGCCGTCGGTCGCGTCGTTTTTATCGACAATCGGATCGGCTTCTACCGGGTTGTAACGCCAGTAAAACAGACCGGTATCTTTGTTTTTCAGCGTCTTGTTGGTCCAGCCCCAGATGCTGTCAAAGGCCGCTTTGTCGTTACTGACGACCGCCATCAGCATGCCGTAGCTCTGACCTTCGGAGTGGGAGACGTTTTTATTGCCGGTGTCCACAATGCGGCCATCCGGCATCAGAAAGCGCGCTTTGTAGGTATCCCAGGCTTGCCCCGCCAGTGAGAACGATGAAAACAGCACACTCATCATGACCACCATCGCAGGTATAACGCGTTTAAGCATAAACACACTCATTGTGGATTAGCGTAGCGGAACGTCACGTCCGATACGGAATAGAGCCGCTCACGGCTAAAGGCGACGTGCGAACCGCCACCCTGACCCAGCAGCCAGCGAGAATACAGACCCTCAAGTATGGCGCAAAATGCATAGCACCAGCGGGTCTGGCTGTTTTCATCGCGGGAAACAGGCAGCGCCTGATGATGGAAGCTCATGCCGGTTTCGCTGGCTTCAATGTCGATAAAACCCCAGTTGAACTGCGCCAGCATCGCATTGATGTTGGTTTCCAGCTCGCCAATGGTCTCTGAGCCCGGCAGCGGGAAACGCTCCGCCATCGACTCGCCCATCTGGCGCAGGAAAGGCAGACTCTCCGCTTCCCCCACGTTGCGCACCATGCCGTCAATCATCACGGTCAGCAAATCAAACCAGCCTGCTGGCGTTTGTTGGCCCTGGAAATAGGCGTGCAGCAAAGGATTCGCCGTTATCGACGTCATTATTTGTCTCCCAACATATAGCGGAACGTAATTCCTGCGGTGCTTTCGTTGTAATCGCCGAAGGTGTCGTAACCCACTTTCCCACCAATCGTCATGTTTTTATTCAGGTTGTAATCAACCCCTGCACGGAAGGTATAACCAATGCCGTTTTGCGATCTGCTGCTATACCGGGCTTCTTTGGCAAAGCCCGTTGCGACATAGTCTTCCAGCGCAGATTGCATGCTTGCGTTGGTTGGGAAGTAATCGCTCGCATCCTGGGTGTAAGACTGATACCCCACCGACCCGCCGAGATTCAGCTTCCAGTTGTCAATTTTCTGCGTGAAATCGACCGGCAATGACACGCTGACATAGTTTTGCGGGCTGAAGTAACCGCCCTGACCAAAGGTGAAGTAGCTGAGGTTTTTCGAGAAATCCATCCAGCTGACGCTTAAGCCTGTCTGCAACTGGCGGAAATCGTCATGCCACGGACGTAAATACACCCCGGCACCGGCGTTCATGCTGGTGTTGCTGGCGACGTTATCGCCGATGTAGCTATAGCCACCGCCGCCCACGAAGAAGCCCGCATCGCCGTCGTCATAACTTAGCTGCAAGGTTCCGCCGTTTTTGGTCACCTGGCCCCAGTTTTTGCCCGAATACGCATCTTTCAGGCCCACATAGGAAAGCAGGCTGTCGGTCACCGCACGGCGCTCACCGGTAAAGATAAGCGACAGGTAGTTGGTCAGTTTCGGCGACCATTTCACTCCGCCCACCAGGGTATTGAGATCCTGGCCCAGCGGCGTGCTGCCGACGTCGAGACGATAACTGTCACCGCTCAGCGCCATGCTCAGTTCCACCCCGTTCGCTTTTTGCGAATCCGTGGAGACATCGCCTGGCTGATCGACATTGGCTTTCAGGTTGGAGTTATTGAGGTAACTTCTCACCGAACCATTACCCAGGGCATTCAGCGCCGCCAGATTTGCCTGACCGGCGGAGGTGAACTGGCTAAAGTCACCCGCACTCACTGCTTCACGATCGTAGAAATAGGCCGCCGCAGGATTCTGCGCCAGATAGCGTTGCAGCTCTTCTGTCGTGGACATTCCGTTGATCGTACTGGTAACGGACGTAATCTCGCTGTTGATCGTCGATGCCAGGTTTGATGCGGCATTCGACAGCGGGTTTGCCCCATAGCGCCGCCATGCATCACCCGACGCACTGCCCGAACTTAAGGTGACAGGTGTTGCCGTAAATTCAAAGCGTGAGTCGCCAAACGGTGAGCTGGACCAGGTGATCGGCGCTTTCGCTTCCGTCAGCTTACTGGTGCCGGATTCGCCGTCGCGACCGCGCACTTCCACGCCGCCCTGTAGCCACATACCGTTTTTCTCGTCCATCTGCTGCATCATGTCATCGACCTGACGCAGTGTGCGGCTTTGCGCGGTTTCCACCGGCAAATCGGTACGCACGGTGCCCGGCATGGTAGAGCCCGGTTCACGTGCGACCTGCGCCACCTGCCACGGCAGGGATGTGCCGTAGAGCGAGTTCGGCGTGCCGGTTTTGCTGGTGGTGGTGAACGGGTTATCCGCCAGCAGCACGCCACCGATGGTCGGTGTGCCGTTGCCGTTGGTAGACTCCAGCCCAACCAGCTTGCCACGGGCATTACGCAGATAGGTCATCGCCTGCTGGTGGTTACCTTTGGCCTCTTCCAGCCGCGCCAGTAACAGCATACGTTCCGGGGTATTGTCGGTACGCAGGCCGCTGGCAAGCGTCGTGGCCTTCTGCACGTTATCTTCCGCCAGCGCCACGTCGATAGCGCCCACGCGGGCAGCCTGATCCGTGGTGTCACGGGTCATCAGGTAGTCATACAGCACGCCCGCTTCTTTGTTCATCTTGCCGCTCTGGTACAAGCGGCCCATCGCGAACATCAGGTCGGTGTTCTGCGGGTCGCTTTGCAGGGCGCGAATCAGCTTGTCATAGGCTGCGGCATAGTTACCCTGCTCGCGCAGCGTATCGGCCTCATTAATCACATAGCCATTACGCACGCCCGCGAGCTGCGCCGGGGTGCTGCGTGACTGGATTTCCGGGCTGGACATAAACGTCTGGGCTTCCTGGTTCAGCCCTGCCTGGTTTAAGACCGCGACCTGATCGGCATAATCCCCGGCGTTGCCCTGCACGCCGCCTTTCATGCTGTCACGCACCAGCGCGACCGCAGAGGTCATGTCACCGGTGCTGGCCAGCATGCGCGCCAGTTTCCCGGCGTCGGCCGGGGATTTAGGCGGCTGATTAGCCAGCGCTTTAAGGGTATTGGATGCCGCAGTCATGTTGCCCTGCGCCAGGTAACGTTCTGCCGTCGCCATTTGCAGGTTGAAATTCACACTTTCCGACAGGTCGCGCATCTGGCTATTACGGCTGGACGGCGAAATGCGCCCCAGCAGGGAGTTTGCCTGCTGCCAGGCACCGCTTTCGCTGGCAAAGAGCGCGGCGGCATACAGCGAGTTCGCCCCGGCACCTTCACGCCCGGCGGGGATCATCACCGTTGCGGCTTCACCCTCCTGGCCGGATTTTTGCAGCAGACGGGCCAGATCCAGGCGCAGCCACGGGTCATCCGGCACGCGGGCCACGCCCTGGCGCAGAACATCAATGGCCTGAGAGGTGCTGCCGCTGGCGGCGAGCTGCTGAGCCTGACGACGAATCGGATCGCCCGGCGCACCGGTCACCACACGCGGTGCCAGTCGTTGCTGGAGATTCGCGGGCAGGGTGCGCAGCACCGTCTGGGCTTCCTCGGTTTTGTTCTGATCGCGCAGAACGTAGTAGAGATTCTCTCGCGCCGGGCCGTTTTGTGGCTGGTCGTTGAGCACGCTACGCAGCGTCTGCTCGGCCTGGGCGTAGTCTTTGTTCTGACGCAGGACGTCGGCGCGGAACAGTTTGGCAGCCGTGCCGCGTTCGCCGCTCTCCTGAGCCAGCGGGGAAGAGAGCGCCAGCGCCTGGCTGATATTGCCCTCTTTTAAAGTCTGCTGCGCTTCGGCGAGCTGCCCGTAGAAGGCGGCGTCGGTGGCCTGCTCTTTACGCTCGCCGGAGGCGTCACCGCCCTGGCTTGCGGCGCGGTTCAGGTATTGTGAGGCCGCTTTATAGTCACCGCTGCGCTGGGCGATATAGCCCATCCCGGCGAGCGCGTCTGCATCATCCGGGTTGGTTTGCAGCACCTGCTCGAACTTACGTTTTGCCGCACTGGTATCACCGCTGTTCAGTGCGGTATAGCCCGCGCCTTTCGCAGCACCGCCCACGTTTTTACGGTAGTAGTTCTGAACGTCGGTATCCTGCGGGTGGCGCTGTAGCCAGGTGTCATAGAAGCGTTCATCACCCGCCTGCGGCCCGAGCCACAGCAGCGCCTGACGTAAACCGTCATCAGCGTCTTTGCTGCCGCTTGCCATCGGCTCAAGCAGCAAAATACCGTCGCGGCGCGTATCTTCGCGCCAGGTCAGCATTTTCCCCAGCGCGATGCGGGCGGCGTTGTCCTGTGGGTTTTGCATCGCAAAGCTTTTCAACTGGGCGACGGCCTGCGGGTAGAGCGTTTTGTCTCCCGCCATGGTCAGGTAGTACTCCGGCGCCAGGCTTGGCGGCGGGGTGTCACCGTTGAACATGCTGCGCCAGGTCGCCAGCGCGGCCGGAACGTTACCGCTGCGCGCCTGCTGGCGGGCCAGGGAAAGCTGGCCTTGCGGTACCTGGGTGAGCTGTTTTGCGTTATCCAGCGCCTGCAGGCCCGCATCGCCCGGCGAGACCTGCGCCAGACGCGCACGCCACTGGGCGGAGGTTTGCAGGTCGCCATTTTGCTGCGACCAGAGCGCCATCAGGTACATCGCCTGGGTGTTGTTGGTATCGACCATCAACACCTTTTTCAGCGATTCCATGGCCAGATCGTCATGGGACTTTTCGTGCCAGTAATTCGCCTGGTCGAACAGGGCTTTCAGTGCCGCGTCATTTTGCGCAGCCTGCGCCTGACCCAGCGCTCCGAAGGTGAGGACGCCGGAAAGGCACAGCGTCGTCAAACGGCGGGCGGTTTTTATCGTCATTCTTATCACCCTCTTAATTACGGTTATCCAGATCCAGGCGTTTCTTCGCACGGTTTCTCAGCCAAGCAAAGGTCGCCAGGCCACCGACACAACCAAACAGCAGGCCGAGGATGGCGAGCATCGCCGAGTGCTGGTTTGCATACCAGATAACCATCATCTGGGCGGGCATTTCGCCGCGTGGAGACTGTTCGCCTACGCGGAAGCTGCGCACGCCGTTCTCATTGGTAATGACGGCGGCATCGCCACGGATCCCGGCGTTAATACGCGCTGAGGTTAAATCTGCGTGCAATTTCGACAGCTGATCGTCATTGCTGCCGAGCGCCAGCACCACTAAACGTGCGTCATTCCACGGTGACGGGAAGCTCACAAACCCGCGCCAGGCCTCGTTAGAGGAGAAGTAGCGGTCGGCTTCCAGGCCATCTGAACCCCAGTCACCGGCAACCCAACGCTTCACCCGCTGCCAGGTGGTCAGCTCGCGCACCCCGAGGGTGCTGTCGTGCATCACAAACGGCGAGTCGTTGAGAATGGCGCGGTTGAAGTCATGTTGATCCAGCCCGGTCACCGCCAGCACGTCGCGGTCTTTCAGCAGCTCAGGGCCTGCGCCTGCGGTCGGAATGCCCAACAGAACACGGTTATGACCGAGCGCGGTGCCGGTTGCGTTACCGGAGCGTGCGGCCATGTCCAGCAGGGTGGCAATCTGCGTTTCCGTCGGTTTGGCGGGCAGCATTAGCACCGTTTCTGAGTAATCAGCGCGGCGGGTGAACGGGAAGGACGCGCCCACGAAGTAGGAGAGGTTGGGCAGCAGCGCAAAGTGGCGTGTGTGGCTCAGATCAATCCACGAATCTTCTTCGATGCGGCTCTTGATGTTGTTGTTGAGCAGCACGCTACACGGCGCGCTCGCCTTCGGCTGGATGTTGAAATAGAGCGACAGCTGGTTGTCACCGTAAATCATGTACGGCTCCAGCGGCATATCGAACACTTCCTGACGCGCATCACCGCCAATCTTGTGCCACAGGGTCTCGAGCGCGCCCTGTTTGTTGACCGGCAGGTTGTGCAGGAAGGTATCGTTCATGGTCATGCTTAACCAGGAGCGATCTTCATCAATCCAGTTTTCCGTCGGGAAGCGGTAACCGATGTGCAGCGGGATGGTTTCGCCGTCCCACAGGAACAGATCCGGTGCCGCACGGAAGGCCACGCGCAGGGCATCGTGCCAGAGGCCGGTGGTGGTCAGACTCTGATCTTTGCGGATCAGCTCAGACAGCTTGACCGGACGATCGGTCGGGATCCAACGCGGCGCGTCGTAAGGCTTGCTCATCGGGATCGTCTGTGCGGTCACGTCCACGGACGGCGTTTGCAGCGCAAAGTTACCGCGCGTTAAACGCCAGGCGGCGGCGCGCAGTTCGTTTTCGTCTTTACCCACTACCAGCAACAGTTTGTAAACCGGATTGGCCGGGTTATCGATGATTTTAAGCAGCGGCTGGCTGGTCTGCGGCAGGGTTAAGCCGCCAATCTGATCGCCGGGGTGGCCAATCAGGATGCCGTTTTTCTCCGGCAGGCGGTCGTGATAAGCGGCAAAGGAGACGCCACGGTAGTCGGCCTGAATCCCCATCCACGAGGAGATAAGCGCACCGGCGCTGATGCCGTCCGGGCTTAGCGTGGCGGGGAAGGCCATAGCGATCGCCGCCGGGGTCATCTGCATGCTGTCGAAGAACGGGCGCGGGAAATGGCTAAGATCTGAGCCGATATCCAGCTGCTGACCTTCCAGCTCAAAATGCGAATCCGGCATGATGGTGACGCGATACTTGTCCGTCAGGTCACGCTGGCACTGCATCGCATCGCCGTCGTTCACTTTAAAGCTCAGGCTGTTGCTGGAGACCAGCAGTGCCGAGGGGATATCTAACTGATAGCTGGCGGTGTCGCTGTCGGCCGCCGTCAGCGGCAGGGTGCCCAGCGGCTGCCCGTTGAGCATCAGCTGCATGCTGGCATTACGGGTCGCCATCGCCGGGGAGATTTTCAGGGTCAATGCCAGACGAGCGGTGGTGATCACCTGATCGATAGGCAGCGTAAAGGACGCGCTGCTCTGGAACTGCCCGCCGCTCAGCGCGATCCCTTGCGGGAAGCCCATCTGGGCAACGCTGATGCTGTTGACCATCGACGGCACAAAAACCGGTGCGGTCTGGGCAAGCGCTGCCGGCACCGCTGGCGTGGGGTCGTTCAGGCGCAGCAGCGACTCAATAGACGTCTCTTCGCCGTGAGTGGGGGCGATAAACAGCGCCCCAACCAGCAGGGCCAGTGTGGTCAAACGCTTCATAAGCTCCCCTCCTCGCCGGACGTGGCCTGAGCGCGCTCGGCACGCAACCGGCGGTTTTCACGACGGCTTTTCCAGGTCAGCCAGAAGAGGTCGAACACACAACGCATAATGGTACCCAGGGAACGGAACGGGTTGTCCTGCGGTTTCGGCGGATTGATCCAGGCGTCAGCGCGGGAGAGCACGACGCGCACCAGCTCGCGACGACGTGACAAAGGAATATCATCAAACATCAGGCGGATGTACTCGTCATCGCCGCCAATGGGTTTCACCGGAATGCTGATAGCACCCGATTGCAGCAGCAGCTCAATCTCTTCAATCTCATCATTGAGATGGCGATCGTCCGGGGCCACGATACGGCAGCCGCCCATCGACAGGTCTGCGGTTTCACTGCGCGAAACGATACCGCTGGCATGGTGCAGCAGCACCGGAATTGCCGCATCAACGCGGATAGTTTTACGCGTCTGGCGGGTTTCACGTGCGACCGCAATCGCCGCCAGCAGGAAGATCAGGCTGTACAAGCCCCAGCCGACGTTGAGGGCGATAACGCGCGGGTCGACGCCAAAGTAGTCGTGAGCAAAGGCGCGCACGATACCGGCAATCACCCCGGCACCCAGCAGAATCGCGATGATCAGATGCGGGCGAACCACGCTGAAATCAAAGTAACCCACGTCGAGCAGTGCGCCTTTGTCCGTCACGTTGAACTTGCCGCGTTTCGGGAACAGCATGGTGACGGCGGTCGGCAGAACAATGTGGAACGCCAGCACCAGGTCGTAGATTTCCCCCCAGAAGCTGTAGCGATGACGCCCGTTCATACGTGAGTTCACGTAAATTGCGAGGAACAGGTGCGGCAGCGCGTAGGCGAAAATCAGGCTCGCCGAGGAGTGAATGATGTTCAGGTTGAACAGCAGATACGCCAGCGGTGCGGTCAAAAACGCAATGCGCGGCAGGGCGAACTGGTAGTAGAGCATGGCGCTCAGGTAGCAAAGACGCTGTTGAATGGTCAGCCCGCGGCCAAGCAGCGGGTTGTCCAGACGGAAAATCTGCGTCATGCCGCGCGCCCAGCGGGTACGCTGGATCACGTGCAGCACCAGGCGCTCGGTCGCAAGGCCAGCGGCCAGCGGGATATCAATAAACGCGGAGCCCCAGCCACGGCGCTGCAGTTTGAGCGCGGTGTGGGCATCTTCGGTGACAGTTTCAACGGCGAAGCCGCCAATTTCTTCCAGCGCGCTGCGGCGAATGACCGCACAGGAACCGCAGAAGAAGGTGGCGTTCCAGTTGTCGTTACCCTGCTGGATCGGGCCGTAGAACAGGGAGCCTTCGTTCGGGATATTGCGCCCGACGGAGAGGTTACGCTCAAACGGGTCCGGCGAGTAGAAGTAGTGCGGTGTCTGCACCAGCGCCAGTTTCGGGTCTTTCAGGAAGCCGCCCACGGTCGCCTGCAGGAAAATGCGCGTTGCCACGTGGTCACAGTCGAAGACGGTAATCAGCTCGCCCTGCGTGAGTTTCATGGCGTGGTTGAGGTTACCGGCTTTGGCATGATTGTTATCGTTACGCGTGATGTAGCCCACGCCGACGTCGGCGGCAAAGACCGCAAACTCACGGCGCTTGCCGTCGTCGAGCAGATAAATGTTTATCTTGTCGCGCGGGTAGTCAATGCACTGCGCCGCCAGCACCGTATCACGGACCACGTCCAGCGGTTCGTTATAGGTCGGGATGTAGACGTCCACCGTGGGCCATTTGCTCATGTCGTCCGGCAGCGGGACGATTTCACGTTTCAACGGCCAGACCGTCTGCAGATAACTCAGCAGCAGCATCACCCAGACGTACACTTCCGCCAGAAATAACCCCATCCCAAGAATGGTTTCTATTTCGGAGTTAAAGTGCAGGGTTTGCGTCAGGCGGAAATACATGTAGCGGGTCGAAAGCAGCACCGACATCACCACCATAATGACGGAGACGCTGCGCTTTTTGCTGACCATACCCATTAAAAACAGAACGCCAATGCTAAGCAGGCCAAAAATATACTGTTTCTGGCTGTCCATCGGCGTAATGATGACCAGCACGGCAATCGGGAGCATTGCCAGTGCCAGCAAAACGTAAAGGAACTTTTTCATAGGTTGCCCTGAGCGAATTAGAAGCCAGACATCTTCGGTTTGCTGTGAACCGTGCCGTCTCCGATATTTACGCCTACTATCCCGGCGACGCGTTTCGCGATGAGTTCGATATCAAACGCGGCGGCGGAAGCAGGGCTAAAATCAAAAATGGACTGTTGAGAGGCGTTCGCTTCAAGGACGCTTTCATCGCGGTGGATGACGCCCAAAAGTTGATTACCTAATTTTTGTTCCATAAAGGCGGTGACATCGCGGCTGACCTGGCGACGGTTGTCGCTCTGGTTAAGCACGAAATAATGACCCGCTTTTCGGTTCAGGACATCGCCCGTCAGACGATTGTTTTCCACATGCGGCAGCAGGGAGAGGGACGCGGTGTCCGCTTGCAGCGTGACCAGGTGCAGGTCGGCCAGACGCGACATGGCTTTCAATGCCGCTGACGGGCCTGGAGGGAAGTCGGCCACGATAATCAGGCCAGGGTAGTTTAGTAACGTGTTCAAACCGCGCACCAGGAAGTGCTCATCGTGGGTCAGACGCTCTTCAAACAGCTGGCGCTGTTCTTCAGTTGCATCGCCATACGGCAGGACAAAAATATTGCCGCCTGCGGTCAGTACAAACTGGCTCCAGTCAGACACCTCAGCGGCTTTTGCCACATAGCCACGCCCGTCAGACAGCGGGACGCCAAAATGCAGGCGCAGTGCGTTCTGTATGTCGAAATCCAGCGCCAGCACTTTGCTCCCTGACCGCGCAAGCGCGTAGGCCAGATTTGCCGTCAGGGTCGTTTTCCCAACACCACCCTTCGGCGAACAAACACAAATCAACGGCATGAAGCGATCCTTTCTAGCAAAGTTTGTAATGACTGGTTCTTTTCTGTGGCTGGCTTAGCCTCTGCCGGTTTTGGCGCAAAGAGCCGGGCATAGCTTGCAGGTTCAGTCGTGGCAGGCACTGGCTGGACAGGCGCTGAATAGTGAGGTTTTGCTGCCGGGGGAGCCACTGGGGCTACCGCAGGAGCCGGGGTCGCGACAGGGGCCGGGGCTGGCGCACTGGCGGCAGAAAGCTGTTGTGCAACGTCGCGCAGAATGGGCGCGACGGAGGTCGGAATCACTTCCGCAGCCAGCGTAACCTCGGGGGCGGCGCTCACGGCAACTGGCGTGCTTTCATTATGGGCAAAAAGCGTTGGATTTACCGGTTGAGGTTGTGGCAGCGAGACGTGTCCACCCATCGCCAGTTTGTTTTCTTCGGAGGCAGGCGAAAGCTGATTGATAAGCGCCCAGTTACCCTGGTCATGAGCAGTATTTTGCGCTGAGAGATCCTTGAATTCATACTGCTGGTTGCGGGTCTTATCCTTAAACCTCTGCAAATCATCATAATGGTTCATCGTTATACTCATGATTTACATAATAATTAGTACCCACCACCAATGTTGTTCTGGAAACCAGACATGGGTAGAGTCGTAATGTGTAATTGGCTGTGTGTCTGTTGTGTGGGTACGATGTAATGCTACGGCTATTAACAATTTGCCTTATTATCGCGTGGTTAAATTACAGCTCTGCTAACACGCTCTTTATTTCCAGCAAATATATAAACATCAGCTGTACACATGCTATCTTTTTTTAACTCAGAAATCATTAAAGTATTAAGTATCAATAACCCCTAATGATTATCAGGCTAAGTGTCCGCCTAAATTAAATTTCAAGGATGAAAGACCATCTTGAGTCTGTATTGTGGAATAAAACTCCAGATTAATTCATCATCAGTTTAATCATTACTTACGTACTGAAATATTTTGAAATAGTTATTTGACTTTGATCCAAAGCAAAAAAACACATTCTGTTATTTGCACTCGCAATATCCTAATACCACCTTTATTAGCAGGGTCAGATCTGAAACCTCACTGCGTGCTGGTCTGCACCTCCGATATGCGGTAAACAGTAGAAAGACGCGACCAGGCAAGGGAGACGGCATGTTGATTAGTGCACAGGCAGTGAATGTGATCATCACTATTGCGCGGTGCGGCAGCTTCGCCGCCGCCGCTGAAGAACTGCATAAAGTCCCGACTGCGCTGAGCTACACGGTGCATAAACTGGAGAGCGAACTGGGTCTTAAGCTCTTTAAGCGTCTCGGAAAACAGCTTGAATTAACCGAGGCCGGTAATTATTTCATTAAAAAAGGTCAGCTTATTTTGAGCGAGCTGGATGAACTCCAGTTTGCCACGCAGCGAATTGCTGCCGGCGTAGAAACGCGCCTCAATATTACCCTGAATAATATTGTTAGCCTGAAACCGCTTTATGCCCTGCTGGGAGAAAGCGAGCGTCATTTTCCGCAAACTGAAATTCATATCTCTATTGATGTACATGACGGCGTCTGGGATGCCCTGCTGGAAAAGCGTGCCGATATCGCCATTGGCGCGCCGAATCAGGTCGCGCTGCCCGGTGAAATCTGTTGCCTTGAAATGCCCGCCGTTGACTGGCTGTTTGCTATTTCCCCCGAACACCCCCTGACGGCCCTGCATCGGCCGCTGCGGGCAGACGATCTTCGGCGTTACCCGGCGGTTTGTATCCACGATACCTCGGTTAAGCTGGAACCCAAGGTGGCGTGGCAGCTGCGCGGGCAAAAAGCGATTGTCGCCCCTGATTACCGCACCAAAATCGCGATGCACCTCAACGGGCTGGGCATCGGCTTTTTGCCGCGCCACTTTTGCCAGCACTATATTAATGACGGGCAACTGGCGTTGCTGCATGTTGAAGAGAGCAAACAGGCCACACCGCTCTTTCTGGCCTGGCAGAACCGACAGCCGCGCCCCTGCTACAGCTGGTGGCTGCAGCAGTTAAAACGCCCCGATGTGCAACGCGGGTTTTTCACCCCGCTCGCCTGAGCCACGTGCAGCGGTCAGTATGCCCGCGAGCATGTCGTGACCGGAGGAGTGCCCGTAATCCGCCACCTTCGCCACCGCAACGGGCCAGGTGCGGGCATCCCCTGATATCAGTTCAAGCAGCTGCGCGCTGTAATGACCGCGACACCCCTGCTCCAGCATCGCCCGGCTGATGTCCGTGGTGCGAGCGAGCAAACCTGGTAACACGGCTTTTAGCGCGGCGGCATGTGGGCTGCCAGCACTTTCCAGCACCAGTAACACACCCAACAGAAAATCATCCCCGGCGGGGGTCAGCCCGTCCCCTCTGCCAATAAAGGTCGTGAGCGTCTGCATGAGATCCCCTTCACCGTTTTGCAACCAGCGGACCAGCGCGGAGTGAGCGGTGATGAGTGCGTCGTCGGACAGCAGTGCCAGGCGTATCCCTTTTGCAGACTGACGAGCAAAAAACGCCTCAATTTGCCGCGCCAGCTGGCTAAAAGCGGGGGTGCAGGCGGGGAGCCGGGTGGAGCACTCCGTGGCGCTTTTCAGCTCAATCCTGACTTTCTCACCAAGCAGGCTGCCTTCGCTGTTCAGATGCAGAGTTTCCCCCACGTGAAACAGCGGGCGCAGGTCACCACAATCAATAATGATGCCCATCGGGGCCAGCGGCATGCCCCGGGCCTGAATCACCCATAACTCACCTGCGGGCGTTTGCAGATTACAGGCGCGCTGAAAAACCGAATGCACACGCAGCCCGCTGGCAGGGAGAAAATGCAGGGGCAGTGAATCGCAGCAATGCGTTGCCTGGAAATCCGTTAATGTGGTCACGGTGACTCCTGATTTCGGTGCGCTGTCACAAATTTGCACGCCGGTTTTAACCTGGTTTTATGCGTTGAAATGCACCTTGTGCAGGAAAAGCCGCAGCAGTACACGTTTTACGCATTATGGTGGTTTGTTGCGCAACGGTGCCTCATTTTTTTTGAGGTTCAGACAGAAAACCTTTTTGCGCACATACCGTTATCACTCCGTACACTCCATTTAAGTCAACATCAACAAGGGACCGTTTATGCGCACGATTAAAGCACAACCTTTTGACTTTCAGTTTGACCCAGAGACCACTGCGCTGGTGGTTATCGACATGCAGCGCGACTTTGTCGAAAGCGGCGGTTTTGGTGAAGCCCTCGGCAACGACGTCTCGATTGTGCGCCGGGCGATTGAACCCTGCGCCGCGCTGCTAAAAAGTGCGCGTGAAGCGGGCCTGCTGGTAATCCATACCCGTGAAGGTCACCGGGACGATCTCAGCGATTGTCTCCCGGCGAAACGTACCCGGGGTGGCAAAACCTTTATTGGCGAGCAGGGCCCGATGGGCCGCATTCTCGTCCGTGGTCAGCAAGGTCACGACATTATCCCGGAACTGGCACCGCTGCCGGGCGAGCCGATTATCGATAAACCGGGCAAAGGGGCGTTCTACGCCACTGATTTACATATCATTTTGCAATCTCACCGTATCACCTCTCTGATTATCTGCGGCGTCACCACGGAAGTCTGCGTCCAGAGCACCGCGCGAGAAGCGAACGATCGCGGGTATGAGCTGGTGATTCCGGAAGATTGCTGCGCTTCCTATTTCCCGGAATTCCACAAGGCGGCGCTGGAGATGATCAAAGCCCAGGGGGCCATTGTCGGCTGGGTAAGCGATTCAGAGGCGGTCATTGCGGCGCTACGCCCATGACTATGCGCCGGACATAAAGGCTTTCGTTCGAGGATAAAAGATGGCACTGCATTACCAATGTTTCCCGAATTTGTATAAGGACTCCGTTTCCCTTATGCAGATCTCCGCCCGACTCAATGCCCTGGACGGCGTTGAGCAGGCTTCTGTGGCGATGGCGACACCGGCCAACATCGAGCGCATGCGCGATGCGGGTCTGGACATCACCCTGGAAGCGCGGCCCAACGACCTGCTGATCGCCCTTGATGCGGGTGATGAGGCGGCGACCGAGGCGCTGGAACTGGCCGCGACCTTGCTGCGCCCGTCTGCGACTCAGGAAACATCGAATGCAACCCACCGTCCTGCGGTCAGTATCTCCATGGGTGTGCATGATGAAATGCAGGCCAACTTTGCCCTGATTTCGGTGCCGGGGCGCTATGCTGCCGCCGAGGCCCTGAAGGCGTTGAGTCAGGGCCTGCACGTCATGCTCTTTAGCGATAACGTCCCGGAAGATCAGGAAGCCGCCATCAAACGTTATGCCCGCGAGCAGGATCTGCTGGTGATGGGGCCGGACTGCGGTACCGCCATTATCAATGGGATGCCGCTCGGTTTTGCCAACGTGGTGCGGCGCGGGTCGATTGGTCTGGTGGCTGCGTCGGGTACCGGTTTACAGGAAGTCAGCTGTCATATTCATCATCTTGGTGCGGGCGTGTCACAGGCCATTGGCACGGGCGGACGAGATTTACACGAAGCCATCGGCGGTCTGAGCATGATCCAGGGGATCGCCATGCTCGCCGAGGATCCAGACACCAAACTTATTGTTCTTATTTCTAAACCACCTGCTCCAGGGATTATGCAAAAAGTACTGGCCTGCGCACGCCAGTGTGGGAAACCGGTCGTCGTACATTTCCTCGGCGCCAAAGACCACAGCTTAGAATATGAAGGCGTTATTCCCGCACGCAGTTTGCTTCATGCAGCTGAAGTTGCGGTAGCCACGTTAGAGGGCAAAAAAGCACCACAAGAAACCAATACCAGGGAAGCTTTACTCGCCCAAGCCCGAGCCAAAATCGGGACAATGGCGGCAATACAAAAAGACATACGCGGCGTTTTCGCCGGTGGCACATTCTGTTACGAAGCACAACTCGCCCTGCTGGCGGCTGGACTCACCTGTGAATCGAACGCGCCTGTTCAGGGCGCGTCACATTTGCAACATCCCCAGCAGGGCATCGGACACAGTCTGGTTGATATGGGTGACGACGAATTCACTCAAGGCCGACCGCATCCGATGATTGACCCCGAACTGCGTAATGCGCGCTTGCTGTCTGAAGGGCGCGACCCCGCGACTGCCGTTCTGCTGTTCGATATTGTCCTCGGCTATGGAGCCAGCGCCGATCCGTGCGCCACGCTCCTGCCGGTCCTGGACACCTTGCAGCGAGAGGCAGCCGAGGGGCAGCGAACGCTGTTGCTGATTGCGCATGTTTGCGGCACCGAAGACGATCCTCAGAATCGTCAGCAGCAAATTGAACATTTACATCAGGCGGGTGTACTGGTGGCCGAGAGCAATATCGAGGCTGCACGGCTGGCGGCATTTGTCGCACAACAACGGAAATAGATTATGACGTCGTTATTTCAACAACCGCTTAGCGTTATCAATCTCGGTCTGGAGAGTTTCGCCAATAATCTGCGTGATGCCGGAGGGGACGTATTGCATCTGCAATGGCAGCCTGCGGCCGAAGGGGATGAAGAGGCAAACTGGATGCTGGCAACGCTGACTGCCGACACGCGGGTCGATGCTGCCAACGAGATAGCCCTTCAGCGTTACCTTGATGCGCAACCGGTGCTTGTGGATATCAGTACAGCGCGAGAAGCTATTCCTGCGCTGGCGACGGAACGTAAGATTCTGCATGCCGGCCCGCCGATAGCCTGGGCGGAGATGTGTGGCCCCATGCAAGGTGCGATTGCGGGTGCGATCGTGCTTGAAGGGTGGGCAGACAGCGTAGAGCAGGCGATGCTGATGGCAGCAAACAGTGAAGTTGCGCTGGAACCCTGCCATCACCACCATGCCACCGGGCCGATGGCAGGCATTATCAGCCCGTCGATGCCGGTCTGGGTGGTCGAGAATAAAACGGCAGGTAACCGTGCCTTCTGCAACTTCAACGAAGGTCTGGGCAAAGTGCTGCGCTTTGGCGCGAACCACGAAGAGGTGCTTGACCGCCTGCGCTGGATGGCCGAAATCCTGGCACCGACGCTGAAAAAAGCGCTGGCCATGAGTGGCAACATTGAACTTAAGCCGTTAATTGCCCAGGCGCTGCATATGGGCGACGAGTGCCACAACCGCAACGTGGCGGCGAGCGGGCTGCTGTTCCGACGTCTTGCTCCCGATCTCGCGCGTATCGAGCACGGGCCGGAGGTGCTGGAGTTTATTGCCGCCAACGATCACTTCTTCCTCAACCTCTCAATGGCGGCCTGTAAGTCGATGCTGGATGCCGCAAGCGGCGTGCCGTTCAGTTCGATGGTGACGGTAATGGCGCGTAACGGGGTGAACTTCGGGATTCGTCTTTCTGGCACCGGCGACCGCTGGTTCCAGGCACCTGCAAACCCGGTTAACGGCCTCTTCTTCCCGGGCTTTGGCGTCAACGATGCCGCAGCAGATTTGGGGGACTCGGCAATCACTGAAACCGCAGGCATTGGCGGTTTTGCGATGGCAGCCTCTCCGGCGATTGTGAAATTTGTCGGCGGCACCCCGGCGGATGCTGTGCGCCACAGCCAGGCGATGCACGAAATCACGTTAACCACGCAGCCTGCGTTCACGCTCCCCGCGCTGAACTTCGTCGGCAGTGGCTGCGGGATTGACGCCCGCCGCGTGGTCGATAGCAACATTTTACCCATCATCAACACCGGCATCGCCCACAAGCAGGCCGGCGTTGGGCAAATTGGTGCGGGCATTACCACCGCGCCGCTCGCCTGTTTCATTGCTGGACTGACCGCGCTGTCCCAGGGGGGATAACCATGTCTGGACGCAACATTGCTGTCGTTGCCGTAGGCGGCAACGCGCTGATTCGCTCGCCGGGTGAAAATGCCCTTGAGCAGCAGTATGAAGCGGTGAAAGAGACCGCCACGCATGTGGTGGAGTTGATTGCGCAAGGCTGGCGCGTTGTGCTGACGCACGGCAACGGGCCGCAGGTAGGGTTTATTCTGCGGCGCAGTGAAGTGGCGAAAGATGCCGCCCCGACCGTACCGCTGGAATATGCGGTAGGGGATACCCAGGGGGCGATTGGTTTTATGTTCCAGAACGCCTTAGGCAACGCGCTCGCGGCACGCAATCTTGCGGATGTGAAGGTTGTCGCGCTGGTGACCCAGACGCGCATCGACCCCAACGATCCGGCGTTCTCAGCGCCGGATAAACCCATCGGTGCGCCGATGGACTACGAAACGGCGACCCGTCTTGCGGCTTCGCAGGGCTGGCAGATTGCCGAGGATTCCGGGCGCGGCTGGCGACGCGTTGTCGCCTCGCCTGCACCGCTTGAAGTCATTGAAACCCCCGTTATTCGTACCCTTCTTGAGCAAAATGTTCTGGTGATTGCCTGCGGTGGCGGCGGTATTCCCGTCTGGCGAGACAGCGACGGCAGGCTGGTGGCCGCTCAGGCGGTTATTGATAAAGACAGAGCTTCGGCGCTACTGGCCTGCGAGCTGGGCGCACAGATGTTGCTCATTCCGACGGGGGTTGATCAGGTTGCGCTTCACTTTGGTACGCCGCAGCAGCGCTGGCTCAGCCAGCTTTCACTCGCAGAGGCCGAAACGCTGCTACAAAGCCGCGAATTCGGTGCGGGCAGCATGGCCCCGAAGGTCGAGGCCATGCTGACTTATTTGCGCGGCCAGCCGCAGGGTACCGGAATAATCACCACGCCACAGGGCATGGCCCGTGCGCTGCGCGGTGAGGGCGGAACCCGTTTTACGTGCTAATGCAGGCAAACTATTCAGAGAAAAACACGATGATAAATAACAAGATTTTACTCGCAGTAAATGGCACATTAATGCGTGGCCTTGTGTTAAATCCTAATATGATTGCCGCACAGGCTGACTTTGTTCGGGAAGATACTACCGCCGCCTGCTACCGCTGTTGGACCATCAACGATAATCATCCTGGCATGATTCGTACCCCCGGAAACGGTGGCGCGATTGCGCTGGAGATTTGGGCCGTGCCGCCCGCAGGGCTTGGCGAGATTTTACAAAAAGAGCCTGCCGGGTTGTGTATCGGCAAAGTGGAGTTGAGTGACGGTAGCGAAGTCCTTGGCGTGCTGGCTGAACCCTGGCTGGTGGAAGGACAAAAAGAGATTACCCCCCTGGGAGGCTGGAGAGCATATACCGGCCACTATATGACTGAGTAATAACGTCAGGAGTAGGATCATGGCGCAAGGAAACAACGCCTTTCGACCACAGCTCTGGGTCGCAGGCGATTTAAACGCTTTTTTTGGTCTGTTCACGAATGTGTTATTGAATGTGCTGGTCCTCTCCGGGCTGGCGTTGTACGTCGCGCAAATTCCGGCGACCACCGTTTATGGCCGTATCCTGCCCGCTCTGGGCATTGCACTTCCCCTCGGAAATCTCTTCTACGCCTGGCTTGCCTGGCGACTCGCTCAGCGTGAAGGCCGCAACAATGTGACCGCTCTGCCTTATGGTCCCAGCGTGCCGCACATGTTTATCGTGGTGTTTGTGGTGATGTTGCCGACACTGCTCATCCACAAAGACTGGATGCTGGCGTGGAAGCTCGGGCTTATCTGGGCGATGATCGTCGGCGTTATCGTGTTGCTCGGCGTCGTCGTTGGTCCAACTATCCGTAAATACACGCCGCGTGCCGCTATGCTGGGTACGCTTGCCGGTATCGCTATTGCGTTTATTGCGATGCGCCCGGCATATCAGATGTTTGATACCGCGTGGATTGGCGTTATCTGCTTCGCCATTATCCTGCTTAACTGGGTCGGTAATGTACGTCTGCCGTTTGGCCTGCCGGGCGGGCTGGCGGTGGTGATTGTCGGCTGCGTGCTGGGCTGGGGGGCAACCTTCTTAGGGCTGAGCGACATCATGAATCCGGCAGCGGTAAAAGAAGCGGCGGGCAATTTTGCGCTGCATCTGCCGTCACTGACCGGCGATGTCTTTAGCGTGCCGTCTGAGCTGGTCTGGCCGCTGCTGGTCACCGCAATCCCTCTGGGTATCTTCAACTTCACCGAAATCCTCAACAACGTCGAATCGGCGGCGGTGGGTGGCGACAGCTACAACCTGCGTGCGGTGCTGGCAGCAGATGGCGTCGGGGCGATTGTTGGCGCGCTGCTTGGCTCACCGTTCCCGCCTGCGGTCTATATCGGCCATCCAGGCTGGAAAGCGATGGGCGGGCGGATTGGCTACTCGCTGGCGACCGGTATCTGCATGGCGATTGTCTGCTTCCTTGGTCTGACCGCGCTGCTGCTGTCGATCATTCCGCTGGTGGCAATTGTGCCTATCCTGCTGTTTATCGGGCTGGTGATTGGGGCGCAGGCGTTCCAGGTCTCGCCAAAACGCCATGCACCGGCCATTGTGCTGGCACTGGTGCCGAACATCGCCGAATGGGCGAAAACCCAGGTGGACGGTGCGCTGAATGCGGCGGGGGCCAATACGGTTAATCTGCCTGCTGAAGTGATGGCCAATATGGCGAACAACGGCGTGCTCTATAACGGCATGGCGACCACCGGCGGGGGAGCGGTGCTGGCGGGGTTGATGATGGGGGCGATTGCGGCCTTTATCATCGACAGGCGCTTCAACTGGGCGGCGGTGTATGCCGCAGCGGCAACGGTGCTCTCGTTCTTCGGCTTTATTCACGGGCACCAGATGGCGGTTAACGCCTCGCCGACGGTGACCTTCGCCTACGCGGTGGTCACCTTGATGCTCATGTTCCTGGCCTGGCGTCAGGTGCGAGAAGAGGGCAAGCTCGACTGGTCACCTATCGATAATGACAAGGAACCGATGGTCTAATCGGTTTTGAGTTGAATGAGACACTGCGCCATCTTCGGATGGCGCAGTGCTTATCAGGGCTGCGGTTGCTGCGGCGCTGCCACTTCTCCACCCGACACCACACCCGCGTGCATACTCTGCTTCACCTGCTGCTGCTGCGCATTCACCACCGACAGCTCGCCATTGACCGTCGGTTTTAACGGCGCATCAGCCTGTATCCGGCCCGTCGCGCTGAGCTGCAGGTTTCCGTCGCCGCTGACAGGCAGTGCAGGCCAGCCCCACTCCTGCAAGATGTTCACCGGAACGCCGCGCCCGTTAAGGCTCAGATTCACGCTGCGCTCCGGCGTCTGCCCGACTACCGCAGTGGCTTCCAGCATCCCTTTTCCGGCGAACGCGCTGAGTTCCGTGATATTCACTGCGCTGCTGTTGGCGCTCAGAGCCAGCGACGGGCGGCGAAGGTCCACGCGGCTAAAGGTGGCGGCGGCTGCATTCAGCTTCAGGTCGCCATTCCAGATGCCCCACTGGCGATCCCGCGCCAGCAGCAGATTCGACCCGTAACCGTCGAGAGCGGTAAGCTGCCAGGGGTACGTCGGGTCGATGTCGATAACCAGGTTGCGGCTGGCGCTCAGTTTTTTCAGCTCAACGCTGTGCAGCCACTCCGGCAGAATATCCATCCAGATCTGTTTCCAGTTGGCGGGCAGGGTATATTCCAGCCCCACAATAGCCGCATCGTTCAAAACCAGCGCTTTCCCCTGACGCATCCAGTAGCCGGAGGTGCGCACCATGCCGTTCTCCCAGCGGGTGGTGAATTGCTGGACGGCTATGCCTGCCGGGGTGAACTGGGCATTCATAATCGGATCGAAGAAGTGCAGAGAACCGTAAATAAACTCATTGGCGTTCATCGAAATCTGGCCGTCATCCGTATGCCAGTCGCCGTTGGCAAGGGTCAGGTTGCGCAAGCTGAGATCAAGGTCAGCAATCGCCCACTCTGGCCCCTGTAAGCGCGCATCGGTCACGTCGAGCCGCCCTATTTGCAGCGACGGCAGGGTGGTTAGCGGGGCGAAGAAGTCGGACAGGGATTTGTCACTTTGCAGGCGAATGTCATTCAGACGCAGGTTATCCACTACCCAGCCGCCATCGGCGTCGCGCCTTGCGTTGCCAGTCAATGAGCCACGCGCCATATCGGCACCAATGGTGGTGAGGGTCACCGTGTCTTTATCAATGTTCCCCTGAATCAACACATTGCTGGCGGGCACGCCGTTGAGGGTCATCGAGCCTGCGCTCATCTGAATCTGTGCCTGATTGCCCAGCACGTTTCCGGCAATGGGCTGCCACGGGCTGACGCCACCGGTGACGCGCTGGGCGCTAAGATCCCAGCCGGTCGCCGGGCTGTTAAACGCCATATTGCTCAGTTGCAGCAGGTCGGCCTGGAAGGGCAGCGGTGCGGTGCCAGGGGAGAGATTCAGCGTGCCGTCCTTCAGCAGTATCGTGTCGGTATGCAGCGGGTCGGTGAGCTGGCGAGTGCTCAGGCCGATGTCGACGCTTTTGGCGACCAGCGTCGCAGGCTGGCCTTTACGGCCAAAATTCACATTGCTTAAACGGATATGAGAAGGCGAAGACAGTGAGTGACCGATGGCATCGAAAGTGAGGTGATAGTCGCTGTTTTCGTTGACCCAGTTGCTGACCCGTGTGGCGCCCCATTGGGTTTTCAGCAGGACATAGCAGGCGACGATGGCCAGCATGAGGACAATAACAACGAAAAGAAGCAGCTTTCCAATAAATTTCATGATCTTCCACCTTCGTAAGCCGATACAGGAGTTATGCACGATTTGTGCGCAATCCTCAAGGCTCGATTGGTGAAAGAGCGTTACAGCAGGGGGACAGAGGCAACGGTGTGACTCGTTGCCTCTTCGCAATTACTGCTTATCGACAGGGAAAACCAGGTTCAGCACGATAGCGGTGATGCCGCCCGCTGCGATACCGGAGGAGAGCAGGTTTTTCAGCCAGTCAGGGGCAAACTGCAGGATCATCGGCTGCTGAGAAACACCCAGGCCCACGGCCAGCGACAGCGCAATAATCATGATCGCGCGGCGGTTCAGCGGCTCGCGGGAGACGATACGTACACCGGATGCGGCGATAGTACCGAACATCACCAGTGTTGCACCGCCGAGCACCGGCTCGGGCAGCTGCTGTACGAAGGCGGCAACGGCCGGGAACAGGCCCATCACCATCAGCATCACAGCCACAAAGAAGCCCACGTAACGGCTGGCAACGCCGGTCAGCTGGATAACCCCGTTGTTCTGACCGAAGCACGAGTTCGGGAAGGTGTTGAATACGGCGGAAACGAAGGAGTTCAGGCCGTTCGCCAGCACGCCGCCTTTCAGGCGATTCATGTACACCGGGCCGGAAACCGGCTGTTCGGAGACGTCAGACGTGGCGGTGATGTCGCCGATGGTTTCCAGAGAGGTGATCATAAAGACCAGCATCAGTGGCAGCAGCAGGCTCCAGTCTATGCTCAGACCATAATAAAGCGGGGTCGGGATCATAAAGGTGTCAGCGGGGGCGACATAGTCAGGCAGCATGCCCATCATCATGGCCACCACATAGCCCACTGCCATGGCAATCACCAGCGAGGCGATGCGCAGGTACGGGTTACGCTGGCGGTTAAGCAGAATGATAATGGCGAGCACAATGCCTGCCAGCAGCAAGTTCTTCGGTGCGCCAAAGGTGTGGTTTGCCATGGCACCAAAGCCACCGCCCACGGAGGTCAGGCCGACCTGAATCAGCGACAGACCGATAATCATCACCACCACGCCGGAGACCAGTGGGGTAATAACGCGACGGGCGAACGGCAGAATGCGCGAGATGACCATTTCGGTGCAGCTCGCCAGCATCAGAGAGCCGAACAGCGCGGCCATCATCGTCGGGACATCAGCACCGCCAGTTTTCAGCGCCGTGCCGCCCATAATCAGCGGAGCAACAAAGTTAAAGCTCGTGCCCTGAATGGAGAGCAGGCCGGAACCGACCGGGCCCCAGGCTTTAATCTGAATAATGGAGGCCACGCCGGAGGCGAACAGGGACATGCTGATGATGTGCTGCGTATCCTGAGCCGGTAAACCCAGAGCCTGACAAATCAGCAGGCCCGGCGTGATAACGCCAACAAACATCGCCAGCAGGTGCTGCAGGGCGGCAAAAAGGGTTTGCGCCATTGGCGGGCGGTCTTCAAGGCGATAGATCAGTTCACTGGGTTGAGTATGCGCAACCGTTTGCGCATTTTCGGACTCGATGGTATTGGCAGACATCTTAAGCAATCCCCTGGTGGAAAAGCGGAGATTCTAGCGGACTGTCTGGTAAAAGCAAACGGTTGCTATAGATGTTCCTTAAGATTAAAAATCGATAATTACGCGGCTTATATAACTTTTCCCTCTTTTGCGTCTAAAATATCCCCTGGTTTTAAGTGGATAATGAAACCGCAACAGGATAAAGACGCGCATAAATGGATTATGCATAAAAGGAGTTTGCTATGTTTCATCTTGATACCCTCTCCACGCTGGTGGCGGCCACGCTGACCCTGCTGATAGGCCGTAAGCTGCTGCAAAACATCTCTTTTCTTAGGAAGTACACCATCCCGGAACCCGTCGCGGGTGGCCTGTTAATCGCCCTTTTCCTCTTAATTCTGAAGAAAAGTCTTGGCTGGGAAATCAGCTTCGACATGAGTTTGCGCGACCCGCTGATGCTGGCCTTTTTTGCCACTATTGGCCTTAACGCGAATCTCGCCAGCCTGCGCTCCGGTGGCAAAGTGGTGGGGATTTTTTTAATCGCCGTAATCGGTTTGCTGATATTACAAAACACGATTGGCATCGGAATGGCGAGCCTGCTGGGCATTGATCCTCTGATGGGGTTGCTGGCGGGGTCCGTTACGCTCTCCGGCGGGCACGGCACCGGCGCGGCCTGGAGTAAACTCTTCATTGAACGTTATGGGTTCGCGAATGCCACGGAAGTGGCGATGGCTTGCGCAACCTTTGGCCTCGTCCTGGGCGGACTGATTGGTGGGCCGGTGGCGCGTTATCTGGTGAAGCACTCCTCCACCCCGAACGGTACACCGGAAGATAATGCCACACCGACGGCCTTCGAAAAGCCTGACATGGGCCGCCTCATCACTTCTCTCGTCCTGATTGAATCCATCGCATTAATTGCGATTTGCCTGACGGCAGGAAAGGTGGTGGCGCACTGGCTACAAGGTTCTGTCGTTGAACTGCCGACGTTTGTTTGTGTGTTATTCATCGGCGTCATCCTCAGCAACGGGCTGGCCGCGCTGGGGTTTTATCGTGTGTTTGATCGTGCCGTCTCGGTGCTGGGCAACGTTTCACTTTCGCTTTTTCTGGCGATGGCATTGATGGGGTTAAAGCTCTGGGAACTGGCTTCACTGGCGCTGCCGATGCTGGCGATCCTCGTCGTTCAGGCCGTGGCGATGGGGTTATACGCGGTGTTTGTGACCTATTGGGTGATGGGGAAAAACTACGATGCGGCGGTACTGGCGGCAGGGCATTGCGGATTTGGCCTCGGCGCGACGCCCACGGCGATTGCCAATATGCAGGCTATCACCGAACGTTTTGGCCCTTCTCACCTGTCCTTTCTGGTCGTGCCAATGGTGGGGGCGTTTTTTATCGATATCGTGAATGCGCTGGTGATAAAGCTGTATCTGCTGTTGCCGATTTTTGCGCGCTAGGTCGTAAGAGGTGGTGGGCAGGCTCTGCTTGCCTGCCGTCATCAGGCGTTGGAATAGCGCTCGGTTTCCGGCATCCAGCGCTCAATCAGGGCTTCTGCCTGTTGCGGGTAACGTTCGTGGATGTGGCGGGCAATGCGCTGCACTTCGGGGATCATTCCCTGGTCACGCAACAAATCTGCCACTTTGAATTCTGCATTGCCGGTCTGGCGGGTGCCGAGTAGCTCGCCAGGGCCGCGAATTTCCAGATCTTTTTGCGCAATCACAAAGCCGTCGTTGCTGTCGCGTAGCACCTGCAAACGCATTTGTGCCGTTTTTGACAGCGGCGATTTGTAGAGCAGGACGCAGTGGGAGGCGACCGCACCACGCCCGACGCGACCGCGAAGCTGATGGAGTTGCGCAAGACCCAGACGCTCCGGGTTTTCGATAATCATCAGGCTGGCATTGGGGACATCCACGCCGACTTCAATAACCGTGGTGGCAATCAGCAGGTGCAGTTCACCCTGCTTGAAGGCGTGCATGACCGCCTGCTTCTCTGCGGGCTTCATGCGCCCGTGAACCAGGCCAATGTTCAGCTCCGGCAACGCCAGTTTCAGCTCTTCCCACGTCGCTTCTGCCGCCTGGGCTTCGAGTAACTCGGACTCTTCAATCAGCGTACAGACCCAGTAGGCCTGACGGCTCTCTTCCGTGCAGGCGTTGCGCACGCGATTGATAATGTCATTGCGACGGGTATCCGGTATCGCCACGGTGGTAACGGGCGTGCGGCCCGGCGGCATCTCATCAATCACCGAGGTATCAAGATCGGCATAGGCGGTCATCGCCAGGGTGCGCGGAATGGGAGTGGCGGTCATAATCAACTGATGCGGGTGGAAGCCCTGTTGCTGGCCTTTTTCCCGCAGCGCCAGACGCTGGTGGACGCCAAAACGGTGCTGTTCGTCGATAATCACCAGCGCCAGGCCGTTAAACTGCACCTGTTCCTGGAAGATGGCATGGGTGCCGACAATCATCTGTACCTGACCGCTGGCAATCGCCTCCTGCTGCGCCTGTCGTGCTTTCCCTTTTTGCTTACCCGCCAGCCAGCCCACTTCGACACCCAGCGGTTCAAACCAGCTGCGGAAGTTGTTGGCGTGCTGCTCGGCAAGCAGTTCGGTAGGTGCCATCAGTGCCACCTGATTGCCGTTGGCAATCGCACGCAGTGCAGCCAGTGCTGCGACCAGGGTTTTACCCGAGCCGACATCACCCTGCACTAAACGCATCATCGGCACATCCAGCGACATATCACGTTCGATTTCTGCCGCTACGCGCGCCTGCGCCCCGGTAGGTTTGAACGGTAGCGAGGCCAGCAGGTTGTTTTTCAGGGTATCTTTCGCGCCCAGCGGTTTGGCGTGATAGCGCTGCGCGCCTGCCCGCACGGCCAGCATGCTGAGGTTGTGCGCCAGCAGCTCTTCCAGAATTAAACGCCGCTGCGCCGGATGCTGCCCAGTTTCCAGGTCGGTAAGCTGAAGAGACGGCGGCGGGCGGTGTAGCGTGCGCAATGCGACTGGCAGAGGCATCAGCCCCTGCGCCAGTTCCGGCGGCAACAACTCGGCGATGGCGCAGGTATCGAGTAAATCCAGTGCCTGATCGGTAAGCTTGCGCAACGTAGCCTGTTTTATCCCTTCGGTGGTCGGGTAAACCGGCGTTAAGGTTTCCTGTAATTCAGGGGTACTGAGATCGCCCTGCACGCGGTATTCCGGGTGGATCATCTCTGCGCCGTATTTCCCGCGTTTTGCTTCACCGTAGGCCAGCACGCGACGCCCGGTCGCCAGGCTGTTTTTCATCGCCGCGTTGAAATTAAAGAAGCGCATGGTGAGGATGCCGGAACCGTCGCTTATCTGGCAGGTCATCATGCGACGCCCGCCAAAAGTGATATTGCAGTTCAGCACTTCCCCTTCCACCGTGGCGTAAATGCCCGGCAGCAGGTCATTAATCGGGTAAAGTTGGGTGCGGTCTTCATAACGCAGCGGCAGGTGTAACAGCAGGTCTTGCACGGTATGCAGGCCGATTTTTGCAAGTTTGCTGGCCTGAGCGGCGCCGACACCGGTGAGAGTGTTGAGGGGGATGGCATCCAGCAGGCGGCCCTTCATTTACTCTTGTACCTTTCTGAGCGATTTTGACTGCATGGTGGCCCACCAGCTTTCGTCGGCGTCGACTTCCCCCTGAAGGTTGACGCGGGGGTAGGGCAGGCCTTTGCGTTTAGCCACTCTTGCCAGTACCGGGTAGCCCCCTTCAAACAGCAGTCGCTGCTGGGTTTCATCCGGCAGCATGCTGTTTTCGCGATCGTACATGCCGGCGTTTTGCCGCTGGCGCTGTGCCTCATAGAGGATGAGTGCCGAAGCAACGGAGACGTTCAGCGACTGCACCATGCCAGTCATCGGAATGATAATGTCCTGATCCGCCAGATCCAGCGCTTCCTGGGTGATCCCGGTTTTTTCCTGCCCCATCAAAATACAGGTCGGGCGGGTGTAGTCGATTTCGCGAAAATCCACGGCTTCAGCGGAAAGATGGGTGGCCAGAACCTGCATGCCAGAGGCTTTGATATGCGTGACGGCATCGCGAATGTTGAGGTGGGTTTTCACGTCCACCCAGCTGTTGCTGCCTGCAGCGGCGCCAGCCATAGTGCGTAAGTTATTTCCCGGCCAGACGGCGTGAACTTCATGAATACCCACGGCGTCCGCAGTGCGGATAATCGCGGAAACGTTATGAGGTTTGTGGACCTGCTCCATGCAGACGGTCAGGTCCGGTTGACGCCTGGCGAGCATCTCGCGGATGCGCGCATAACGTTGTTCATTCATTCCGTCAGTTTCGGTTACGGGTGACTTTAATCACATCCGGCATGACACGGATTTTGCGCATGATGTTTGCCAGATGCACACGATCGCGCGAAGTAAGACGGATATAAGCGCTGTAAACGCGGCCGTCTTTCTCTTCCGTATTCAGGCTTTGAATATTGGAGGATGCCGTGTTGATGGCCGCCGTCAGGTTCGCCAGTGCCCCCTGGTGGTTGAACATATCCACCCTGATTTCGGTGATAAATTCCTGCGCGGTGTCTTTATCCCACTCGACCGCCATGTATTTCTCGGGCTCTTTTTGGTAGCCACGAATATTACGGCAGGACTCATGGTGGATAACCAACCCTTTGCCAGGGCTGACGTGCGCCACAATCGGGTCACCCGGAATAGGACGACAGCATTTCGCGAAGGTAATCAGGACGCCATCTGCACCTTTGATTGGCAGATGACTGTGGTTGCTGCTCACGCTGGTGATGTTTTGCGAGGTTGCCGTTGCGTCACCCTGTTGCAGGTTCTTCGCCACCACCACACTCATGGCGTTGCCCAGACCGATTTCAGCCAGCAGGTCGTCGAGCGATGCAAGCTTCATGCGGTCGAGTTCGCGCTGAACATGTTCCTGCGGAATTTCTGCCAGTTTGCGGCTGCCACCCAACGCGTGGTTGAGCAGACGGCGACCCAGGCTTACGGAATCATCACGCTTAAGGTTTTTCAGCAACTGACGGATTTTGGCACGGGCTTTCGAGCTGACGACAAAGTTGAGCCAGGCGGCATTCGGACGAGCCCCCGGTGCGGTAATAATTTCCACCGTCTGACCGCTGGCAAGAGATTGTGACAGCGGGTACGGCTGACGGTCGACGCGTGCGCCCACGCAGGCGTGACCGATATCGGTATGCACGGCATAGGCGAAGTCGACCGGCGTCGCGCCAGCCGGTAGTTCGACAATACGGCCTTCCGGGGTGAAAACATAAATCTCATCCGGGAAGAGATCAGATTTTACGCTCTCGATAAATTCAAAGGAGCTGCCTGCGCTTTGCTGCAGTTCCAGCAGACTTTGCATCCAGCGCTGGGCACGAATTTGTGCCGTGGTGCTGCTTTCGCCGCCGTCTTCTTTGTACGCCCAGTGTGCCGCAACCCCCATTTCCGCCATCTGATCCATGTCTTCGGTGCGGATCTGCACTTCAACGGGAACGCCGTGCGGGCCAATCATCGAGGTGTGCAAAGATTGATAGCCGTTCGCTTTTGGAATGGCGATGTAATCTTTGACGCGACCTGGACGCGGTTTGTAGAGGCTGTGCATCTGGCCAAGCACGCGGTAGCAGGTGTCTGCATCATGAACGATCACGCGAAACGCGTAGATATCCATGATCGAGTGGAAACGCTGCTCTTTCAGCACCATTTTGCAATAGATGGAGTACAAATGTTTTTCACGACCGCTGACGCGACAGGGAATCCCCGCTTCCTGCAAACGCCCTTCAATCTCCGCAAGGATTTTCTGAATCATCTCTTTGCGGTTACCGCGCGCGGCTTTCACCACTTCTTTAATGACGCGGTAGCGGTTTGGGTGCAACGCTTCAAAGCCCAGCTCTTCAAGCTCGGTTTTGATGTGATGGATACCTAAACGGTGCGCCAGCGGGCTGTAGATTTCGAGGGTTTCACGGGCGATGCGGCGACGTTTGTCCGGGCGTAATGAGCCCAGCGTGCGCATGTTGTGGGTACGGTCAGCAAGTTTGATGAGAATGACGCGGATATCCTGCACCATCGCCATAATCATCTTGCGAAAGTTTTCGGCCTGCGCCTCTTTCTTGTCGCGGAACTTGAGTTTATCAAGCTTCGACACCCCTTCCACCAGCTCGGCAACGCTTTTGCCAAACAGCTGTTCCATGTCCTGGTAGGTGGCGGGGGTATCTTCAATCACGTCATGCAGCAGGGCAGCCATCAAGGTTTCGTGGTCGAGTTTCATCTCGGCCAGGATACAAGCTACTGCTACCGGGTGCGTGATATAGGGTTCACCACTTGAACGTGTCTGGCCCTCGTGAGCGTCACGTGCAACGAGATACGCCTGCCGCAGACGCTTAATCTGGTCTTCCGGCAGGTAGTGTTGAATCAGCTGATTCAGGCTTTCAAACAGATACAAGGGCGACCCGCTTTGTGATTAACGACGACCTTCAGCAATAGCGGTAACGGCTTGTAATTCAGCGGCTTCCTGCTCTTGCTGTTCCTGGCGCTCACGTACGTCGAGGATCTGGTTGTTGATCAGACCTTCTTCGATTTCACGCAGGGCGATAACGGTGGTTTTATCGTTTTCTTCCGGTACCAGCGGATCCTTTCCGCCTACCTGCATCTGACGAGCGCGACGCGCGGCGACCAGTACCAGGTCAAAACGGTTACCAATTTTCTCAACAGCGTCCTGAACAGTTACGCGTGCCATAATTAAAATGCTCCACAGGTGAAGAAATGACTGGGCATGATACTGAAACTGGTGTCAGTCTGCCAATAGTTTGCTGATTAAAGCGTCATGTCGCTGTTTTTGGCGACTCATGCGCAGACGTTCGGCGCGAATGATGTTTTTCAAGTCGCTCAGCGCGGTATCAAAATCATCATTCACAATAAGGTAATCATACTCGGCGTAATGGCTCATTTCAGCAACTGCCTGCGCCATTCGTTTCGCAATCACCTCTTCGCTGTCCTGACCGCGACCGCGCAGGCGTCTGTCCAGTTCAATCTTCGACGGCGGCAGAATAAAGATGCTGCGCGCCTGAGGCATTCTTGAACGGATTTGCTGGGCGCCCTGCCAGTCGATATCAAGGAAAACGTCGACGCCCGTTTTAAGCACTTGCTCAATGGTGGCGCGTGAGGTGCCGTAATAGTTGCCAAAAACCTCGGCGTGCTCAAGAAAAGCGTCATCGCCAATCATCGATTTAAATTCGTCGTGATTAACAAAGAAATAATGTTCACCGTGCACTTCACCCGGACGCGGCGCGCGCGTGGTGTGTGAAACAGAAACCTGGGTGTCATACAACGGTTGGGTTTTTAATAAAGCCTGAATGAGGCTTGATTTACCCGCGCCACTGGGGGCGGAAACAATATAAAGCGTGCCTTGAGCCATGAGAGTCTTTTGTATGTGAATTGCGAAAGGAAACTTACATACGTGCCTATTATACACAACGGCGCAACGTGACGTAGCCCTCGTCACACTTTTTACTGCTGATTATCCGGTTTTGCGCGCCTCTTCCCTGATTTGTCATCATTTTTCAGCAACGGATAAAAGAGGCCGGAAGCCGCCTCGCAATCCCTCTTCTTGCGTCTCGAAAGCCATGCTGGTGTCGGTTATACCCTTGCCATTCAGGTAAGGAGGCAAACAGATGGCACTAAGGACATGCATGTTTTTCAGCATCCTGCTGTGGAGTGTTGTGGGATTTTCGGCCTGCCCGGTCTGGTCGCCCACGCAGGCAGAGCAAGAGATTGCTCGTTTAGAGCAGCAGGTAAGTCAATGGAACGATGATTACTGGCAGAAAGGGAGCAGTGCGGTCAGTGACGATGTGTACGACACACTCACCGCACGCCTGGCAACCTGGCGGCGCTGTTTCGGGCACACATCGCACAATACCTCCGTTACGTTGCCCGGAGGAACCGTGAAACACCCGGTTGCCCATACTGGTGTTGAGAAAATACGCAGTAAAGCCGCGTTGCAGCGTTGGATGCAGGGAAAATCGTCGCTCTGGGCACAGCCCAAGGTGGACGGGGTGGCGGTTACGCTGGTCTATCGTAACGGTGAGCTTGAACGCGCCATCAGTCGGGGTAACGGGCTGGCAGGGGAAGACTGGACGGCGAATGCGCGCCGGATCCCCTCGTTGCCCAAAAAGGTCACCGGAGCACTGGCAAATAGCGTCCTGCAGGGTGAGCTTTTTCTGCAACGTCCCGGTCATATCCAAAAGACGATGGGGGGGATGAACGCGAGGGCAAAAGTGGCGGGTGCGATGATGCGCAGCCGTGACCCGGCCGTTTTAAACGAGATTGCCGTGTTTATCTGGAGCTGGCCGGATGGCCCTGAAAATCTGGCTGAACGGGGAGTGTTACTCTCGCAGGCGGGGTTTGCCTGGACAGAAAAATACACCGTAGCAGTAAACAGCGTCAGTGATGTCGAAGCACTTAGAGAGCGCTGGTTCACCTCTACGCTGCCTTTTGCTACAGACGGCGTGGTGGTACGCCGCGAGAGCGAGCCGGAGGGAAAACGCTGGCTGCCAGGGCAGGGAAGCTGGGTGGTAGCGTGGAAATATCCGCCGGTAGAACAGGTGGCGGAGGTCAGGCAGATTCAGTTTACCGTCGGGCGTACCGGGAAGGTTGCCGTTGTGGCACTACTTGAGCCTGTCCAGCTTGATGATAAGCGTGTGCAGCGGGTCAACATTGGCTCGGTGCGCCGCTGGCAGGTGCTGGATATTGCACCCGGTGACCAGGTGCTTGTCAGTCTTGCCGGCCAAGGAATCCCGCGCATTGACGATGTGGTCTGGCGCAGTCAGGCACGGGAAAAGCCGCAGCCCCCGACGATGAAATTCACCCCGCTCACCTGTTTCTTTGCCTCGCCGGAGTGCCGCGAGCAGTTTCTGGCCCGGCTGACGTGGCTCAGTTCCCGGCAGGTTCTGGATATTGAAGGGTTGGGGGAGGCGGGGTGGCAGGTGCTGGATCAGGCCTGGCATTTTGAACACCTCTTCTCCTGGATGGAACTCACGCAGGAGCAGTTGCAAAACACCGCTGGAATGACGCCCGCCCGAGGATTACAGCTCTGGCACCGCTTTGAACTTGCCCGTAAACGCTCCTTCACGCGCTGGATAACGGCGCTGGGGATGCCGATACCAAAATCAGCGCTACGCGCTGCGGGTGATGAGAGCTGGCAACAGGTCCGGCAGCGTGATGAGCAGGCATGGCAACGGTTGCCGGGCATTGGTGCTGGGATTGCACGGCGGCTGACGACCTTTATCCATCACCCGGAGGTCGCCATACTGGCCCAGTGGCTCGGTGGACAGCAGGTTTCGGGTTTCGTCAGTGATTAATGGGCACCGTGGTTATAGTGAAAAACGGGCAGTCGCAGTTTCCAGCGCAGCGCCAGCATGCGTGCGGTAAAGCCGAACAGCAGCGTTGAAATGACGATGATGTCCTGGTTGCTGACATAGTGCTGCAGCGCGATGTACAACACGGCGGCGGCAAACGAAATGCCGGCATAGAGCTCTTTCTGAAAGACCAGGGGGATGCGTTTACAGAACATATCGCGCAGTATGCCGCCAAAGACACCGGTGACCACGGCGGCAATCGACGCAATGACCGGTCCTTCGCCCATATCCAGGGCGATTTGCGCACCAATAATCGAAAACACGATCAGGCCCAGGGCGTCCAGTATCAGGAACAGGCGGCGCAAATGAGGCATGATGGGGGCAACCAGGGTGGTCAATACCGCTGCGATGGCAACAATAACGACATATTCAGGGTGCTTTACCCAGCCCAGGGGATAGTGCCCGAGCAGGATATCTCTGACCGTACCGCCGCCCAGCGCTGTGGCGGTTGCAATGATAATGACGCCAAATGTGTCCATGCGACGACGCCCGGCAGCCAGCGCACCGGTCATGGCCTCGGCAGTAATACCAATCAGATAAAGAATATGTAGCAGCATGTGTCCCCCAATAGTGAGGGCGTAAGGGTAGTGTTTTGAGGCAGAGCTCACGATTGAGATTTTCTTGTGTGAGTGGTTTTGCCTTATAAAAACTAATGATTGAAGGCTTTTTCTTGTGGGTTTTTTTCAATTTTAAAATGAAAAATACATTAGTTTAATTCATTAACGATGAATGTGGGTGAGCAAAAATGTGCTGGAACATGGGTATTTAGCGGGGCCTGCTATTTTTTATTTCTAAACATGTGTGAAAAAAATGGCCTCTTTTATAGAGGCCATTCAAATAAAGACTTAAGGTCAGTAAAACTTACTCGATATTCTGAATCTGCTCGCGCATTTGCTCGATCAGAACTTTCAACTCGATGGCTGAGTTGGTGATATCGGCATTGATGGATTTGGACGCCAGGGTGTTCGATTCACGGTTGAACTCCTGCATCATGAAGTCGAGGCGACGGCCGACCGCTTCCTTCTTCTTCAGGATGTTGTACGTCTCTTTAACGTGGGCATCCAGGCGATCCAGTTCTTCAGCGACGTCAATACGCTGAGCCATCAGCACCAGCTCTTGCTCCAGACGATTGTTTTCGAGCTGCACCTGAGCGTCTTCCAGTTTGGCCACCAGGCGGTCACGCTGCCACTGGAGGATTTCTGGCATCTGCGCGCGCACGTTTTTCACTTCGGTGCTCACGCCTTCAAGACGCTGCTCAATCAGGGCTTTCAGTGCCAGGCCTTCGGTTTCGCGGGCGACGATGAAATCATCCAGGGTGCCATCCAGAGCGGCGAGGATTTCAGCGGCAATCGCATCCAGATCCTGTTCCTGAGCAGCCATGACGCCAGGCCAGCGCAGAATATCCACCGGGTTAATTTCGCCTTCGTCGCTTTGCATTTTGACCCAGTTCGCCGCGGAGACCAGCTGTTTGGCCAGTTTCTCGTTAAGAATCAGCTCACCTTGTGCGCTGGCATCGGGTTCAAAACGCAAATTGCATTCGATTTTGCCACGGGTCAGACGCGCACGGATGCGCTCACGAACAACCGGCTCAAGGCTACGGAACTGCTCTGGCATGCGGAAGTAGGTTTCCAGATAACGCTGGTTAACCGAGCGCAATTCCCAGGAGGCGGAGCCCCAGCTACCCTTGATTTCACGCCGGGCGTAGGCGGTCATACTGCGGATCATAGACATTCCCGTTTTTAAAGGAGAGATGGGGGGATTATAGCTTTCGGGGGCTTCTCAGGATAGGAATAAGCGTCCTTTATCCGTATAATGCGCAGCCACATTCGTTTCAAGCCGGAGAATCCATCATGCGTCCATCAGGTCGTAGCGCCAATCAGGTGCGTCCCGTCACCCTGACCCGTAACTATACAAAACACGCTGAAGGCTCCGTGCTGGTTGAGTTTGGTGACACTAAAGTGCTGTGCACCGCCTCCATCGAAGAAGGCGTTCCGCGCTTCCTGAAAGGTCAGGGCCAGGGCTGGATAACCGCAGAATACGGCATGCTGCCGCGTGCGACCCATACCCGTAACGCCCGTGAAGCGGCAAAGGGTAAGCAGGGCGGGCGTACCATGGAGATTCAGCGTCTGATCGCGCGTGCGCTGCGCGCCGCCGTTGATCTGAAAATCCTCGGCGAATTCACCATTACTCTCGATTGCGACGTCATTCAGGCAGACGGCGGTACGCGTACGGCGTCGATTACCGGTGCCTGCGTGGCGCTGGCCGATGCCCTGAACAAGCTGGTTGCGGCCGGCAAGCTGAAAACCAACCCAATGAAAGGCATGGTTGCGGCGGTTTCTGTCGGTATCGTTAATGGTGAAGCGCTTTGCGATCTGGAATACGTTGAAGATTCCGCAGCAGAAACCGACATGAACGTGGTGATGACCGAAGACGGTCGCATCATTGAGGTGCAGGGCACGGCAGAAGGCGAGCCGTTCACCCACGAAGAACTTCTCTCCCTGCTGGCGTTGGCCCGAGGGGGAATCGAATCCATTGTAACGACGCAGAAAGCGGCGTTAGAAAATTGATTTTAAAGGCGACCAATGAGTCGCCTTTTTTTTGCCTGTAAGACAGAAAAACCAAAGGAGCAAATCCATGAAATCGTATCAGCGCCAGTTTATTGAGTTTGCGCTTAACAAGCAGGTACTTAAGTTTGGCGAATTTACGCTGAAATCCGGGCGTAAGAGTCCCTATTTCTTCAACGCCGGGCTGTTTAATACCGGGCGCGATCTGGCACTGTTAGGCCGTTTCTATGCCGAAGCGCTGGTGGATTCCGGGATTGATTTTGACCTGCTGTTTGGCCCTGCCTACAAAGGCATTCCGATTGCGACTACCACCGCGGTCGCCCTGGCTGAGCATCACGAGCGCGACGTGCCTTACTGCTTTAACCGCAAAGAAGCCAAAACGCATGGCGAAGGTGGCAACCTGGTGGGGAGTGCGCTGCAGGGGCGCGTGATGCTGGTGGACGATGTGATTACCGCCGGTACCGCTATTCGTGAATCAATGGAAATCATTCAGGCCAACGGCGCAACGCTTGCGGGCGTGCTGATTTCCCTCGATCGCCAGGAGCGTGGACGTGCGGATATCTCCGCGATTCAGGAAGTGGAACGCGATTACGGCTGTAACGTCATTTCCATTATCACGCTGAAAGATTTGATTGCTTATCTCGAAGAGAAGCCGGAAATGGCTGACCATCTGGCCTCCGTTCGGGCCTATCGGGAAGAGTATGGCGTGTGACGCTCTATGCCCGGCAGGCAGCATATCTGCCTGCCGGGCATCCATCTGACTTTAAACCAGTTTCGCACCCTGAGTATTCACGTACAGCGAATAGACTGATGTACTGGATGCCATAAACAGTCGGTTTAGCTTCTCCCCACCAAAACAGAGGTTTGCGCAGCGTTCAGGTAGCTGGATGATACCGATATGTTTGCCCTGAGGGTTGAACACACGCACACCATCAAGTTCTTCCGTTCCCGTTCCCCAGCCGCACCACAGATTCCCGTCCACGTCGCAGGCAATACCGTCTGCCGTACCGTTACCACAGTCGATGTGCACCCGTTTGTTTTTAAGCGTGTTATCGACAACATCCCAGGCAAGGATTAAGCGGTTCGGCGTGGCCCGGCTTTCCACCACGTACAGAATTTTTTCATCCGGAGAGAAGCAGAGGCCGTTTGGCCCTTTCACATCGCCCAGTACCACGGTGAGCTTGCGGCTTTCCGGGTCCAGTCGGTAGACGTTTTGCGGTAGCTCTGGCGTGGCTTTATGCCCCTCATAGAAACCGGAAATGCCGAACGGCGGATCGGTAAACCAGATGGTGCCGTCTGACTTCACGACGATATCGTTAGGGGAGTTGAGGGGCTTGCCGTCAAAGCTGTCGGCCAGAACGGTGATGGAACCGTCATACTCGGTGCGGGTGATGCGGCGAGTGTCATGCTCGCAGCTGATCAAACGGCCTTGCCTGTCCCGCGCATGACCGTTGGTGTAGTTTGCCGGATGGCGAAACACGCTGCTCTGCCCGGTCGCTTCATCCCAGCGCATAATGGCGTCGTTCGGGATGTCACTCCATAACAGCATTCGCGTATCACCAAACCAGACCGGGCCTTCCGCCCAGCGGTATCCTGTCGCGATCTGTTCGACTTTTGCGCTGGAGACCATGTAGGGTTTGAAGCTGTCATCGGCTGCAATGATGCGGGGATCGGGGTAGCGACCGGACGGGGCCCAGGCCGCAATACTTTTTTGGCTGAGCAGTAACGTTGCGGTGGCGATGCCGCTCAGTTTTAGCAAATCTCGTCTCGACGTTGCCATGAAACATCTCCATGTCTGTAGGGGTTTTCTCTGTTTATTTTTGTGAGGAAGAAAGTTTATTCCACAGGCAGGTTAAAAGATGTTCTTAGGCAGTACATCTGGCAACTTAACGAAAGTTGTTGGGCTTTTACACAGGGAAATGAGAAGTCATGCAGCCTTTTCAGGCTGCATGGGGAGATTATTGCAGTTGCGACGCCAGAAGCGGCCAGCGGGCATCGAAGTCGTCGGTCGGACTGTATTTGAACTCACTGCGGACAAAACGGGAGAGCATTCCTTCACAGAACGACAACAGCTGGCTGGCCAGCAGATTCTCGTCAGTGTTGTAACCCTCGCCTTCACGCATCTTCTTTTCGCGCAGCACCTGGCGAATCTGCGATTCAATGCGCTCGAAGAGCTGGTTGATGCGCCCTTGCAGGCGATCCTGTTCAAACATCAGCGCGTGGCCCGTCAGAATGCGGGTCAGACCAGGATTACGCTCCCCGAAGCCCAGAATCAGCAGCACAATCAAACGCAGACGCGCAGTCGTGTCCTTTTCATCTTTCATGATCAGGTTTATGCGGGTCATCAGGCTATCTTCGATAAACTCAATGAGGCTATCGAACATACGCGTTTTGCTGGGGAAATGCCGGTACAGAGCGGCCTCGGAGACGCCAACGGACGCCGCCAGTTTTGCCGTGGTGATGCGCTGACTTCCATCGCTGGATTCAAGCATCAGTGCCAGAGACTGAAGTATTTCTTCGCGACGATTCCTTTTCGCGGTTTGTTTTTCTGCCATGTTTTAAAATACCCCTGAAATAAGCGCTTATCAGGCGAACATCCACGCGACGACCGCACTCCAGAGCGTGCGGAAATGTTATGACGTTATTTCGTCGCGGGATGCGTTAAATGGGCTGCTTATTTACGCCCGGAGTGGCCAAAGCCACCTTCACCACGATCTGTGGCATCAAACTCTTCGACCAGATTGAATTCTGCCTGGACGACCGGGACAAACACCATTTGTGCGATGCGTTCACCCGGTTCGATGGTAAAGCTAACCTGACCACGGTTCCACACGGAGACCATCAGTTGGCCCTGGTAGTCAGAGTCAATCAGTCCCACCAGGTTGCCCAGCACGATGCCGTGTTTATGGCCGAGACCGGAACGCGGCAGAATAATTGCAGCGAGCTCAGGGTCGGCAATGTGAATCGCCAGGCCCGTCGGCAGCAGAGTGGTTTCGCCCGGTGCCAGCGCAATGGCCTCATCGAGACAGGCGCGCAGGTCAAGACCGGCAGAGCCAGCGGTGGCATAAGTCGGCAGCGGGAATTGCTTGCCTACACGCGGGTCCAGAATCTTAACGTCGATTTTTTTCATCATAACGGGTAACGATCTCATCCAGTAATAATTGGCCTAACTGTTCCTTGCTCTTTAGCGGTAAATGTTTATCGCCATCCTGCCAGAAAAGATGCAAAGCGTTATTGTCGCTGTTAAAGCCTTGATCAGGCTGAGAAACATCGTTAGCACAGATCAAATCAAGGTTTTTGCGGGCACGTTTTTGCCGGGCATATTCTTCCACATTATTCGTTTCGGCGGCAAACCCAACGACATAGGGGCGATGTGCAACAAGTGCGGCCACCCCGGCAACAATATCCGGGTTTTTGACCATTTTTATCGTTAATTCATCGCCTTGCTTCTTAATTTTTGACTCGGCAATCGTGGCGGCGCGGTAATCCGCGACGGCAGCACAGCCAATAAAAATCTGCTGCTGCTGCGCCAGGCCCTGTACGGCAGCTTCCATCTCCAGCGCAGTTGTCACATCGATACGTTGCACAAAGGCGGGTGTAGGCAAGGAGACGGGCCCGGAGACCAGCGTGACATTCGCGCCACGCCTGGCAGCGGCAGCGGCAATCGCGAACCCCATTTTGCCGGAGCTGTGATTCGTGATGTAGCGTACCGGATCCAAAGGTTCACGCGTCGGACCCGCGGTAATCATGATATTGAGATGTTGCAGATCGTTGACAGGCGAAAAGTGCGCAGCGGCCATGTCCACAATGGTTAAGGGATCGAGCATGCGACCGGGGCCAACGTCGCCGCACGCCTGGCTGCCGCTGTCTGGCCCCCAAAGCAGTAAACCCCGTGAGGCAAGCACCTCCAGGTTATGCTGCGTGGCGGCGGCACGATACATTTGCTGGTTCATGGCAGGCACGACGGCCACCGGGGAAGGGGTTGCCAGGCAAATCGTTGACACCAGGTCGTTCGCCATACCGGCCGCGACGCGGGCAATCAGGTCCGCCGTTGCAGGGGAGAGAATCACCAAATCCGCCCATTTTCCTAACTCAATGTGGCCCATCGCCGCTTCAGCCGCGGGGTCGAGCAGGCTATCGGAGACCGGGTAACCGGAGACGGCTTGCAGGCTTAACGGTGTGATAAAGGCTTTCGCCGCCTCGGTCATCGCTACGCGCACATCGGCACCGCGATCGCGCAGACGACGCACCAGCTCCGGCGTTTTGTACGCCGCGATACCGCCACTTACGCCGAGAACGATTTTTTTACCCGCCAGACTCACCATGATTCTTTCCCGTTGGATTTCACCAGAAGGCGGGCATTTTATCACAATCCTGGGATTGTCGTGTTTTTGCCCGATGTCCGGTTTGCGAGGCGCTACGCAAGCCTGCTCATGGGTTGTCGAGTCCGGGAGTTGCCTGTGGCAGCATGGGCTAAACAGGGAGGAGTCGATATGGAAAGCGAACTGCCCAGAGAAAAAATGATGAACTCGGGCGTGGAGTCACTGACAGATGTTGAACTGCTGGCGCTGTTTCTGCGCACCGGCGTGCCCGGCATATCGGTAATGGACCTGGCAGCAGAGTTGCTCGCACATTTTGGTTCGCTCTATACGCTGCTGACGGCGGACTATCGCGCGTTCAGCCAGGTGAACGGTATCGGTGTGGCGAAATATGCGCAGCTAAAAGGCATTGCTGAGCTGGCGCGGCGTTTTTATCGCGTGAAGATGCTGGAAGAAACCACGTTACTGAGCCCGGAAATGACCCTGGATTTTTTGCAAAGCCACCTTGCCGATGAAACGCGCGAGATCTTCATGGCGATCTTTCTCGATAACCGCAGCCGGGTGCTGAAATACAGTCGCTTATTTACTGGCACAATTAACCAGGTTGAGGTGCATCCGCGAGAAATCGTGCGAGAAGCGATGAAAATTAACGCAACTGCCGTGATCCTTGCACATAATCATCCTTCGGGTAGCGCTGAACCCAGCAAAGCGGATAGAATCATCACCGAAAAGGTGGTGAAGTGCTGTCAGCTCATGGAAATCCGTGTGCTTGATCATCTGGTGATAGGTCGTGGAGAGTACGTTTCGTTCGCGGAACGTGGGTGGATTTAGACCACTTTACGCGATCCATCGGGATCTTTGTCTGTTCGGGACTTGAGCACATCGCTGACTCAGCGTATACTACGCCACCTTTGAGAATCTCGGGTTTGGCAATTGGGCCTGGCTACACGAGTTCGCTTAGAACCGTCAGACCAGGCTGTGAAAGCCTGACGAGGCGCCAATACCCCATACGAAGCTCGAGCTAATTTGATTTTTGGAGAATAGACATGTCCCGAGTCTGCCAAGTTACTGGCAAGCGTCCGGTGACCGGTAACAACCGTTCCCACGCACTGAACGCGACTAAACGCCGTTTCCTGCCTAACCTGCACTCTCACCGTTTCTGGGTTGAGAGCGAAAAGCGTTTTGTCACCCTGCGTGTATCTGCTAAAGGTATGCGTGTTATTGATAAGAAAGGCATCGATACAGTTCTGACCGAACTGCGTGCCCGTGGCGAAAAGTACTAAGTACTTAGAGGAAATAAATCATGGCTAAAGGTATTCGTGAGAAAATCAAGCTGGTTTCTTCTGCTGGTACTGGTCACTTCTATACCACCACGAAGAACAAACGTACTAAGCCGGAAAAACTGGAACTGAAAAAGTTCGATCCAGTTGTCCGTCAGCACGTTCTTTACAAAGAAGCAAAAATTAAATAATTTTGGCTTTCTTGTACGAAAACCTCGCTTCGGCGGGGTTTTTGCGTTTTCAGGCCAGGAGAATGCAGCATGCCAGAGTTACCTGAGGTAGAAACCAGCCGTCGTGGCATTGAGCCGCACCTGGTCGGTGCCCGAATCCTTCACGCGATTGTCCGCAATGGCCGCCTGCGCTGGCCGGTCTCCGATGAAATTCATCGCCTGAGCGATAAGCCTGTCCTCAGCGTGCAGCGCCGCGCCAAGTACCTGTTGCTCGAGCTGCCGGACGGCTGGATCATCATCCACCTTGGGATGTCAGGCAGCCTGCGTATTCTCCCGGAGGAACTCCCGGCAGAAAAACACGACCACGTTGATCTGGTGATGAGCAATGGCAAAGTCCTGCGCTACACCGACCCACGTCGCTTTGGCGCCTGGCTGTGGACCAAAGAGCTGGAAGGCCACAATGTGCTGGTTCATCTTGGCCCTGAGCCGCTCAGCGAGGCTTTTAATGCAGACTATCTGCAGCAGAAATGCGCGAAGAAAAAGACTGCTATCAAACCCTGGCTGATGGATAACAAGCTGGTGGTAGGCGTCGGCAATATTTACGCCAGTGAATCGCTCTTTGCCGCAGGTATTCATCCTGACAGGCTGGCGTCGTCCCTCTCACGTGCGGAGTACGAGCTGCTGGTGCGGGTTATCAAAGCAGTCTTATTGCGTTCGATTGAACAGGGCGGGACAACGCTGAAGGACTTCCTGCAAAGCGACGGTAAGCCGGGCTACTTTGCTCAGGAATTGCAGGTTTACGGGCGTAAAGGGGAACCTTGCCGGGTGTGCGGGACGCCCATTATCGCGGGGAAACATGCGCAGCGGGCAACGTTCTGGTGTCGCCAGTGCCAGAAGTAAGGTCGTTCCAGGCCCGGTAAGCACCGGGCAAAAAGACTTACTTCAGCTTCTCCATCAGCGCCTGATGCACATTCGCTGGCAGGAAGTGGGTCACATCACCCGCGTGGCGGGCCACCTCTTTAACGAGGGTGGAAGAGATAAACGACCACTCTTTTGACGGCATTAAGAACACACTTTCCAGATCCGGCATCAGGTGGCGATTCATGTGCGCCAGCTGCATTTCATACTCAAAATCCGCCACAGCACGAAGGCCACGAATCAAAATGTTGGCTTGCTGATCGCGGGCAAAATTCGCCATCAGATCGCTAAAACCGGTCACCGTCACGTTGGGAATATGCCGGGTCGCTTCTGTGGCCAGCGCGACGCGCTCATCCAGGGTAAACATCGGCTTCTTGCTCGGGCTGGCGGCAATCGCCAGGACCACCTGATCAAACATGGTGGCGGCACGAGCGACAATATCAATATGTCCGTTGGTAATCGGGTCAAACGTACCAGGATAAATCGCTTTTGTGCTCATCCGTTACCCTTTCGCAGAAAAGCCGTGGTTCAGCGCCCACAACTCGGTGTATTTGTTGAAAGTATACTGCGCATTCACCACCGCCAACAGCCAGCCCTGTTTGCCGTCCAGCACACCGCCACGCAGCACCAGGGTTTTGAAGAAGGCCCCCAGCGTATGGGTGAAAATGCCGGTCAGCGAGGTTTTCTTGCCCTTCTGATGGCGCTCTTTGGCCCAGGCGGTGGCGTAATTCAGCTGCTTACGCTGGAAGCTGGCAAAATCGCGGCAGGTCAGATGCAACAGATCGCCCGAGAGTTCAATCACCTTCGCACCCTGTGTCTCAAGGGATTCATGCACCAGATTGTCGTTGTACTGGAAGCGCTCACGCGGATACAACCGCATCACGCGATCGGGATACCAGCCGCTGTGGCGCATAAAGCGCCCGAGGAAATAGTTGCGACGCGCGATGCTGTAGACCGCATCGGGTTGTGGGGCGGCTAACGTCGTGCGTAGCGCGCTGGCAAGCTCTGGTGTGACGCGCTCGTCGGTATCAATCATCAGCACGTAGTCACCGGAGGCAAAGCGCTGGGCACGCTGGCGCTGGACGCCGTAGCCTTGCCAGTCGGTATCGATAAAGACCTTCACCCCGGCAGTGCGCGCCAGCTCGACGGTGTTGTCTTCGCTACCGGAATCGAGCAGCACGATCTCGTCCGCCCAGGTGACCGAAGCAAGGCAATCCGGCAGCAGATCCGCCGCATTTTTGGCGATCATCACCACCGACAAACGTTGGGACATTAATGACTCCGCTGAGGCAAATACGGTTGCAGGAGTTGCAGCAGGCGTGTCAGCGCGCCCTGGTTCTGGTGCAGGACTTCCACCGCGTGGCGACCACACCATAAACGATAGTCTTCATCGGTCAGCAGCGTGGAGACTTCTTTGACCAGAGAGTCCGCGTCGGTCACGGTGATTAAGCCATCCGCGGCTTGCAGACGGGCGCAGATGTCTTTGAAATTAAAGGTGTGCGGCCCCATCAGAACCGGAAGGGCGTGCGCCGCGGCTTCCAGCGGATTGTGACCGCCACGCTCAACGAGGCTGCCGCCCACAAAGGCGATGTCCGCAATGCCGTAAAGCATCATCAGCTCACCCATGGTATCGCCAATCACCACCTGGGTGCTGCCGGACGGAATTTCCCCGGAGCTGCGGGTGATAAAACTAAATCCACCTTTACGTGCCATTTCGCAGGCATCCGGGAAGCGTTCCGGGTGACGCGGTACCAGAATCAGCAATAAGTCCGGGAAGGCATTCAGTAACGCGCGGTGAGCCTGCAGAATAATGGCTTCTTCACCCTCGTGGGTGCTGGTCGCAATCCATACTTTACGGCGAGGTGCCCACTGGCGGCGTAAGGTAATGGCCCGGGCCGCAAGCTCTGGCGTCACGGAAATATCAAATTTGAGGCTGCCCGTGACGGTCAACTGACTGCGCTTAAGGCCGAGCTGCAGGAAACGGTCGCCGTCTTCCTGGGTCTGTGCCGCCATCAGCGTGATTTTGCTGAGCAGGCGACGCATAAATTTACCGAGCTTGCCGTAGCCCTTTGCAGAACGCTCAGACAGGCGGGCGTTGGCAATCACCAGCGGGATCTTGCGCGCATGGAGTGCCGAAATCATATTCGGCCATAGCTCGGTTTCCATCACGATAACCAGCTTCGGGCGCACCGTGTTAAGGAAACGGCGCATCGCGCAGGGCAAGTCATAGGGTAAATAGACGTGATGCACATCTTTGCCAAAGGCAGAAAGCGCACGCTCCGAACCCGTTGGTGTCATGGTGGTGACGGTAATGGGCAGCGTAGGGTAGCGATGGCGCAGTGCACGGACCAGCGGGACCGCGGCAAGGGTTTCGCCCACAGAGACGGAGTGCAGCAAGATACCGTCCGGCTTCACTTTATTACGACAATATCCATAGCGTTCAGCCCAGCGTTTACGATAGGCCGGTGCTTTACGGCTGCGCAGCAGTAAACGCAACCACACCAGGGGCTGAATTAAGTAAAGGAGGAGGGTATACAACAATTCCAAGCGATAATCCGTCTTTTAAGTTTCGGCGGGCAAATTCTAAGCATTTAGGCCGCTTAAAGCTATATGTTTGGCGCTATTCCCGGATGCGTTTAGTCAGGATCTGTTCGTTTCAGAGGAAAACGGGCAAAGATTTGCCCGTTTCGCTGTTTTTATTAGCGCTCGCTGGCTGGCAGAGCGTTCAGATGATAGGTAATGCGTTCAGAAAGGCCGCGAATATCGCCACCGGTGATGAAGAAGCTGTCATCTTTCTGATTAGGGTTTTTGACGTCATAGCCGAGCATCTTATTGATAAGCGTCGCCAGCTGGAAATGGTTCAGCGGCAACTGCGGGCTGATTTCCCCTATCGCATACGCCGGGTCATTGCTGAAGTACAGGAAAGGCACCTGCGCTATCGGCATCTCTACCACTGAGTGACCAAACAGGCCGCCGTCACCGACGCGTTCGCCGTGGTCAGAGGTAATAAAGACCAGCACCGGCAGTTTTGATTTTGCCATTGCCGTACGAATCGCGGACGCGAGTTCCTTGTCGTAGAGGCGGATCGCATCGTCATACTCGTTTTTCTTCTGTTCCACATCGTCGTTCAGCTTCGGCGTGGAGAATTTAGCAAAGCCTTCCGGGATATTGCGATCGTAAGGAATATGCGGTGCACGGCTGTTCAGTACCATCAGGAACGGCTTATCCCAGTTCAGTTTGGCGCTTTCAACGGACGGTGTTAGCACCACGTCGGCCCCGACATCCGGTGCAGGACGAATCTGCGTATCTTCCCACAAATCTATATCGTGGATACCAATCCAGTTGCTCAGCCCTTCCAGCCCCTGGGCCGAGATAAAGGCGGTCTGGTAGCCCTGCTTTTTGGCATTGGCGAAGATGTTAGTGGCTTTCGATTTATACGCGTCGTAGTTATCCGGCTCGCGTAGGTTGTTCACCAGCATCGGAATGGCGACGCGGGTGGAGACCGCATTGGAGACAATCAGCCGCCCGGTCCCGTGATATTTCTCCAGCAGCGCCTTCAGCTCCGGGGTGGTATCACGTGAGTAGCCCAGTGCGCTGACGTGGTGCGGGTTCAGGCTCTCACCGATAGCCAGAATGATGGAGTATTTGCCTGCGACCACCCCGGCTGCGGGCGTGACCTGGTAAGGATCGTAGTGCGCCAGCGTCTGGTTTTCGCCTGAAATGGCTTCCGGGATCAGGCGAACGCTGCTGAAACTCATGGCTGCAAGGCCGTTACGCAGCAGCGAGTGGCGCAGATCCGGGTTGAATTTATACATCTGGCCGTTGATGGCTTTGTAGAACTGGCCGCCGAACATCACCAGAATAATCAACAGGCAAGGCAGCGTTTGCCATTTGCCCCACGCCGGTGCCAGGCGGCGGGAAATGACGAGGGCGAACACCACCGCCACGACCATAATCGCAAAATAGATACCCAGCGAACCGAGGCTGTCGGTGATCCCGCTGGCAATATCTTTGGTTTCAACAAAGGCGATCCACACTTCGCTCGGCCCGTAGAACTGACCAAAGAACTGGTAGTAAATCGCCTCTGAAATCTGCGTGATAAAGGTGACCGCTAACAGCAGGCGGGTCAGTAAATGACGGGCGCTGACCGCTGCGAGCAGAGAAATCAGCACATAGAGCGCGATGTCATCCGCTTTGGGTTTGTAAACGTTATCTTTGAGTAAAATCAGAATCTCTGAGAAAGAGAAAAGCACTAAAAAGACAAGCGTCAACACCGCAGTACGCGTCAGTTTACTCTCTGACGCACGGATTGATTGTGTGAATATTGTGGACATGACTGTACTCGATATGACTTAGAATTTTCTGGTCAGTGGGCGAATGACTTTACCGAAGCCGAAGCGTAGGGCGCGGACAAACATGGAACGGTTGTGCAGACCTTTTTCCTGGATATCCGCAAAAAGGCGAAACCAGCAGGCCGTCACTGCCTCGCGGGAGTATTCCTGAAGCCGTTTTTCACCCTGCTCGCGCATCTGGCGATACAGCTCAGGGTTATTTTTCAACTTCATGATGGCATCGAACACTTCATCAGGCGTGCGGGCAATCAGGTAATCCAGTTCGCTTTCACGAATGGCGCGGTAGGACGGCTCATCGTCGCAAATCATCACCGTCTTACCCAGCCAGCTATTAATCAACTTGCTGGCGGGTTTGCGGGAAAGTTTGTGGCTGTGTTCTTTCCGAAAACTGACGCAGATATCCACATCCTGATAATCAGTCCAGTTATCGAATGAGATCCTTAGCTCAATACCTTGTTCTGCGAGTTTCTGCCGGAAGTTGTCCGTATTGTATTCTGCCGGAAAGCTATCTTTATGGCCAAAGTAAGCGACGACGTTAATCGTGTCGTCGTCGCGTTCACGCGGTTTGAGTCCGGGCTGCGGCCAGTGAGGCATGAATAAGCGGCCCGGTAACGCTGCGACTTCCGGGTTTTGTTCAACAACGTAATCAGGCCCGATAACCGGGGGACGATCGGCGCGGGTAACCACCGTGACACCAACCCAGGGTTTAACACGTGAACCATAGTGGTCGTTGTGCATGAGGTTGATAGCATCAGGACGGCATTCCGTTCCCCAGGAACATTCGATTTGGTCGCGGTAGTAATAATTGAGGCTGAGCATGGTCTGAAAGGTCCACACCCCACGCCCCCCGCAATAAAAACGATGAGGAATATCATCAGGATTAATGACCTTATCCATCAGGTCATTAAAATCCTTGAAATTTTCCTCTATGAAGTCAGTACGGGAGACAACATGCAATTTCATCTTGTTCATAACGCCGCTTTATTTCACTAATTTTTTAAGACGAAAATAACGACGCCCCAGACGCCAGCGCTGACGTAAACCCCGCGCATTATTCCAGATCATTGACCAGATGCCGCGCTCAAAAAGTTCGCGCGTAATTTCGCGCTTTTTGGCCGGATCTTCAATGTTATTGATGCTATGGAGAATGCCCAGCCCCTCTTTGGCGATTTGCCAGTGGCAGGCCGGCACGCGCTTTACCTGCTCCGGGTAGCGTTTGTTGATGGCGTCCAGCATCTCCAGAATCTTCATGTAGTGGCGGGAGGAGCGCATACGCGTATCGTCAGTGCCCGGCGTGTGCGACACGGAGGCGGCGTGAATCAGATAATCGTAGAACACCTCATCCACGTACTGAACGCGTTTAGCGGTCAGCAGCACTTCCGTGGTCCACGGAATATCCTGGTGACGCAGGCCCTGCTCGAAGGTGAACCCCTGCGCTTTAATAAATTCATGGCGGTAAATGTTAAGCCAGGTGACATGCAGGAACTTGCGAGAAGTGAGCGCCATTTGCAGCCAGGTTGGGCCGTCCAGCACGCCGGTTGATGCCAGCTTGTCGGAAGGGAAAATCTTCTTCGACGGGCGGCCATCGTCATAGATGTAGGTGCCGTTACAGGTGGCGACATCCAGTTGCCCGGCAAAGGCAATCTCCAGCAGACGTGGGTACATACCGGGATAGATAACATCATCAATATCAGGGAAGGCGACATACTCACCGCGCGCCACCGCCAGGCCAGTATTACGTGCAGCAGAGACGCCACCGTTGGCCTGACTGATAACCCGGAAATCAGCAAACTCGCTGGCATAACGCGCAATGATTTGTGCAGAGTTATCGGTTGAGCCGTCGTCAACCACGACCAGCTCCAGGCTACTCAGATTTTGACTTTTAATACTGTCAAAAAAAGCGCTCAGAAAATTTTCGCCATTATAGACGGCAATCACGAGGCTTAATTGCGGCGTTCCAGACATGCTTTCTCCGTATTGATGCGGGGCGATGCAACGATCGTTCAATTCTCTCTTTACGCGATGATTCGACAGCGAAGCGCGAAAAGGGTTCTGAAAAAGGAAAAATGCCCCAGCGCAATTGCGCTGGGGCACCTGAAATCAGGCAGGGGTATTATGACTCTTTTGTGACCGTAATGAACACATTCCGATGAGCAGTCCCGTCAGCAACATATATTGCTCCAGGAAGTGATCCAGTAAATTGTGGTCCACCAGCGTTCTGGAGAAGAAGCCAACGGTAAACAGTAATAAGAACATGCCCACCATGGTATTACCCCGGCGGAACTCCCGCCAGCCCACATGCCAGCATCCCACGAGCAGAATCAGCCAGCCTGCAATACCCACAATACCGTTCTGAATACCAAATTCGATCAGGCCGTAGTGGCTATGGGGGATAGTGATACGCATATCCTGCGTATCGCGGCGTAACACGTAATTGAATGCTTCTTTACGAGGCCCCATACCCGCCGGGTGCTCCCAGACAAGCTTCCAGCCCTGATGGAAGAAGCTGGCCCGACAGCCATTGGAATGATTCATGGGGTTACCCATGTCATTGGTGGGCTTATCGCCATCCTTGGTGTTGTAACAGAAGCTGGTGAAAGGCGCGTTCCAGCCTGCGATAGCATCACTTTCCAGCCCTTGCCAGCGTGGGTCAGTCTTCCAGGAGGCATAGCCCAGCAGCACGGAGGCAATCACGATGCCCGCCAGAATCCCGCCGGTCACGAATACCCGGCTGCGGCGCATGCTGTGGAGGCTCAACAGAATAAAGGTAGAGAACAGACTGCCGACGAGGCCAATGGTGCCCCAGCGGGTGTCGACCAGCGCGGTGCAGACCAGGTTGCTCAGCAGAATCAAGGACAGAACAGGGGTGCTCAGGCGTAAAAAACGTTGATGTAGCAGGCCGCGCGCCAACAGTTCCGCGAGAACAAACCCGGTGATCATGTTGATCTGGTAACTCAGTCGGGTGCGGTTATAGACGATGCGGGTCTCGCCCCAGTGAATCACGCCATCACGCCAGTAGAGCCACAGCGTGTCCAGAAGGTGAACACAAATCACGCCCCAGAAGAACAGAATCACCAGCGTGAAAAATTTCGCCGCTGAGAAGGTCGGGTAACGGGCCTGAATGGCCGGAAGAAGAATCAGACCTGAACAAAACAGCAGGACGGGACGCACCCACTGGCCGTTCCAGGTGGACACCATCTCTTTAATATCTGGCGCAACAAAAAAACCATTAACTAACAGGAAGAAAGTTAATACCCAGACCGTAATAAGGACAAACTTAATTTTATTTAAGTCGAGGTTGCTTTTCGCCAAAGGAGACGTAAAAAAAAGACCCATTGAAACGAAAATAATAGGATAGATAAAACCATTACGGTGGAAAGGAAGTTGGTCGTTTGGAATGGGCCAGACGAAACATAATGCCAGTACACCCATGACTAAAAGACTCGTCAGAAAACTACGAATACTTATCATATTTTTTGGACTGTTTAAGGAAATGGCCATCTTCACCAGCGAGTTAGCAAAGCTTACATAAATTCCACTTTATTAGTGGGAATTAAAAGACAGAGGAAATTAACATAGAAGCGTAAGTGACAGAAGACCCCTGTTTGTAAGCAAGATTAATCTGCAACCGATTTAGTCAACGGGTACTTACCTCTGCGCTGCAAAGTATATACTACGCGAATCAGGCCGTTAGCTCACAACAGGAAATGTATGCATATCGTTCACACAGAAGCCGATGGTGGTAAGGGCGGGCAGCCGTTACGTATCATCAATGAGTCCGCAGGGCTGATTCAGCGCGGCCATCAGGTGACCATACTTTGCCCGCAGACGGCACCACTGCATGCGCTGGCGCGTGAGGCGGGACTGAATGTCGTTACGATGCCGCTAAAACGTAAGAATCTCAAAAACCTGCGGGCGTTGCGCAGCTGGCTTAGCGATCATCGTGATTCTATTGATGTCATAAATAGTCACAATTCTGCGGATACCTGGCTGGTGGCGCTCGCCAATCTCACTCTGCGCAATCCGGTTCCGCTGGTGCGTACCCGCCACGCCTCGGGCGTGCCGCGCAATAACTGGACCACCCGCTGGCTGTTTCGCAAAGCCTGCGCGCACATCGTGACCACAGGCGAAGCGCTGCGCCAACAGATGGCGGATATCGGCGTACCGATGGCGCAAAGTACCTCGGTGCCCAGCGGCGTGGATACCAGGCGTTTTCACCCTGCAGACAAGCAGGCGGCCAGAGCGCACTGCGGGCTCGGGCAAGCGGATTTTTTACTCGGTGTGGTGTCGCATCTGCGTCCTAACAAAGGACATAGCGTTCTGCTGCGCGCACTGGCGACGATTGAGCGCCCAGACGTGAAGCTGGTTATCGTCGGTGAAGGACCATATAAAGCTACGCTGGAACAGCAAATCGTCGATCTGGGGTTGCAGGATCGCGTCGTGATGACGGGCCACCGTAGTGACCCGGAGCGTTTTTTCCCGGCTTTCGATATTGCCCTGAGCCCGTCCCATGATATGGAAGGCCTGCCGCAGGGCGTATTGCAGTCGCTGGCGTCACGTATCGCCACTATCGCGACCGACGCGGGAGGAACGGGTGATGCTGTGATTAACGGTAAAACCGGGTTGCTTATCGCTCAGCGTGATGAAAAAGCGCTGCGTGACGCGATTATCACACTTTATGACGACGCGGCCTTGCGTGAAACGCTGGCGCAACAGGGGTATGACTACCTGTGCGCCCACTTTACGCGCGAATGCATGCTGGATGCGATGGAGAAGGTGTTTGCCGACGCCGCTCAGCGCAACAGGTTGCGGTAGAGCGCCTGCAACTCCCCGGCCATGCGGTCGAGGGTATAAGGTTCGGCAGTCGCGCGGGCGGCTGTCGCATAATCCACCCCACTTTTTCTGCCTTCCAGCCATGTCCCGATAGCCTGCTGATAGCCTTTGCTGTCGAGCGCATCGCGTACCCAGCCGTTCACCCCTTCAGTTACCCACTCCGCCGCACCACAGCCGTGGCTGGTGAGTAGCGGTAGCCCGCAGGCCAGCGCTTCAACGCAGACGTTGGGGAAGGGATCGTAAAGCGTGGGCAGAATCAGTGCATCCGCAGAACCGTACACCTCACGGACATCGGCAACCGGCCCGAGGAAACGCACGCGGGGCGCCACGCCCAGGGTCTGCGCCAGTTTTTCGAACCGGCGAGCGTGTTTGTCGCGCCCGGCAATCAGCAGCCAGACATCAGGATGCGCCGCAATCGCTTTCAGTGCCGTGGCAACGCCTTTGCGGCTAAAACCCGAGCCGACATAGGCCAGCACCGGCGCATCCTGCGGGATACCCAGCGCATCACGTTGCGACAGGCTTTTCACCGACGGATGGAAATGAGCGGTGTCCACGCCGTTATAAATCACGGTGAGCTTGTCATCCGACAGGGCAAAACGGCGCGCGATGTCGTCGCGCACCATCTTCGAGTTGCAGATAACCTTGCGCAGTGCCGGATGGGTGAACATCTGCGTTTCAGCTTGCAGGATATAGCGGTGATACTTGCTGAACGACTGCGCCCAGCGCGCCAGCGGCGACTGGATGCGGCCATATTGTTCAAGCCAGGTAGCATGCACGCCATCGCCCGCGCGAAAGACGGTCGCGCCCGGAATGCGTTCGTGGCTCTGCACAATATCAAAGTGAACGAACTGCGCGGCGGCGGCGGCGGCAAACCCGGCCTCACGGCTCAGGCGATTTCGAAAGGGAGGATTTACTGTTAACGTCTGCCAGCCTGCGGCATCTTCCCACTGACGGGCGATCAGCGTGACGTTAAGCGTCGTGTCCTGCGCCAGCACGTTCAGGGCGCGGGAGACAAAACGCTCCGCGCCGCCGTTGGGGTTGTAAGTCTGTCTGACGATAGCCAGCTTCATGCAGGGTATTCCAGCAGGAGAGTGTCAATGGCGCTCAGCACCTGTTGCGGGGTGATGGCGGTGATGCAGTCGGAAACACCGCTGTCGCCGCAGCCCGCTTTACCACACGGCTGGCAGGTGAACCCGGCGGTAATCACGCGATAGTTCACACCCCACGGTGCCCATTTGATGGCCCCGGTTGGGCCAAAAATCGCCACGGTCGGCGTGCCCACGGCGCTCGCCAGGTGCATTGGCATCGAATCGACGCCAAAGTAGACCCTGGCGTGCTTCATCAGCGCGCCCAGCTCTTTCAGGTTCAGTTGCCCGCTTAAATCAAAGACCGGCTGGGTCAGGGCTGCCCGCAACGCATCCATATACTCCGTCTCGTCTTTCGACGGTGCGGCGGAGAGGATAATCGGCAGGCCACGGGCGGCAAGGTTATCAATGGTCGCGGCGAGCGCCTCGATTTGCCAGGCTTTAAACATCCAGCGCGAGGTCGGATGCACCAGGATGTACGATTTACTGGCAAGACCAAAGCCCGCCAGTTTTTCTGCAATCACTGCTTCCGCGGCGTCGCCCGGCACAAAGAGGGTGTTTTTGTCCTCTGCTGTTTGCGGGTGAATACCAATGCGACGCAGGGCATCAAGGTTCACCTCCACCATGTGGCGGGTATTGTCCTGAATGGCCGGGTAGAGAGTGGTAAAGGATTTGACCCAGCGCCGACGCGCCAGCCCACCGCGTTTATCCGGCTTAAAGCCCACCGACACGCGGGGTTTGAGGCGACGCGCCAGGCGTGCGCCGTGCCAGTGCTCGGTCAGATTGACCAGCACGTCGTATTCTCGTGCTTTGAGTTTTTTCAGCAGCGCCCGATAAAGACCCAGCTGCTCGAACCAGCCCTTTTTACGCCAGTTACGACCAATGACGTGCACCTGATCGATGTAAGGGTGGCTGGTCAGCATGGCCTGGGTGTCGTCATAGATCAGGGCGTCGACTTCAACATCCGGCCAGTTTTTTTTCAGCACGGTAAACACCGGCGAAGTCAGCAGGACGTCCCCGTGGTGGCGCAGCTTAACGATCAGCACACGCTTTGGCGGGCGTTCCGGCGTAAAAAAATCAGACATAGTCACTCTCTGCTTTCAGCAAAGGCTGTAATTGCGCAAAAACCGCAGTCGCGTCTAAGTCGCTCAACTGCGATGAATGTTCCGGGCGGCAGATATATTGATTTTTTCCGTAGCCGCCAATCAGCCCAGGATCCGTTGGGCCGTAAAGCGTAATGTTAGGACGATCCAGCGCGGCGGTCAGATGACTCAGCCCTGTGTCGACGGAAACCACACAGCGGGCTCCCGCCAGAACCTGTGCCACGCGCTCCAGGCTCATGCGCGGTAGCACCTCAACAAAATCATAGCCTTCTGCCAGCCGCTTCGCGCGGGCCTCTTCGTGCGGCGCACCCCAGGGCAGTTTGACCTGCAATCCGCTGTCAGCAAGAAGGGCAATAAGGTCACGCCAGTGGTTCTCTGGCCAGTGCTTATCGTCGCGGGTGGTGGCATGCAAAAAGACGGCGTAGGGGGTGATATGGCTGCGGCTATCGGGGAAGTGGCGCGCGATGGCATAGTCGCCCTGGCTTTGCGGCTTCGCATAGCCAAGACTTTTAGCGAACAGCTCGCGGGTACGCTCCACCGCATGCTGCTGTTTTGCAATGTGATGACGGCGGTTATAAAACAGGCTCGCCAGCGGCTCGCGCGCACTCTGCCAGTCCATGCCGTGTTTGAGGCCGTGCGCCAGACGGGTCACCAGGGCCGCGCTTTTCACCAGCCCCTGGGCATCAATAATGGCGTCATACTGCTCTGCCTGAACCGCACGGCGAAAGGCCAGCCGTTCTGCTTTAACCGTGGAGGAGAACCAGGCTTTGCGCCAGCGACGAATGGCCACCGGGATCACCCGGTCAACGTTTTCATGCCAGGAGGGGATCTGGGCAAAGCCCTCTTCCACAACCCAGTCAAAACGGATACCCGGTATGGCAAGGGCGGCATCGGTTAACGCAGGGAGCGTATGCAGGACATCACCCATTGACGAGGTTTTAACGATCAGCACCCGCATCCGTTACCCTTCTTCTTTCAACAGCAGGTCATTCAGTTCGTTCAGTACCCGCTCCGGGGTAATGTCGATCAGGCTCTGATGATAGCCTTCGGCGGCGTCGCCTTTACGCACCTTGTGGTAGCCGGTAATCAGGCGAATCACCCGCGCTTTATGCGACAGCGGCGGGGTGAAGTCCGGGCTGCTCGGGCCGTAAAGCGCGATCAGCGGGCGGTTAAGCGCAGCGGCAACGTGCATCAGCCCGGAGTCATTGCTGACCACCGCTTTACAGGATGCGATAAGAATGACCGCCTGCTCCAGCTGGGTTTCCCCGGCCAGATTGCGGCACCACGCCTGCTGTTCCACGCTCAGGGACGCGAGGATTTGATTGCCCGCCTCGTGATCTTTTGCCGAGCCAAACAGCACCACCTGGAAGCCTTCATCGATAAGCTGTTTTGCCAGCTCCGCGTAGTGATAGTGCGGCCAGCGCTTGGCCGGGCCAAATTCAGCACCGGGGCAAAAGCCGACTATCTGGCGTTCTGACGAGAGCGAAAACGCAGCGCAGGTCTGGGTTTTTTCACCCTCGTTTACCTGCAACTGTGGCCAGAGCAACGGCTGTGGCAAATCTTTCGCCGACGCCATCGCCCCTTTGTCATAGGCCAGCGCAACATAGCGCTCAACCATCAACGGCCAGGCTTCTTTGTCCAGCACGCGGCTGTCATTGAGCAAGCCATAGCGCATTTCGCCACGCCAGCCGGTACGGTGGGGCACACTGGCAAAGAAGGGCACAAGGGCGGATTTAAAGGAGTTGGGCAGCACGTATGCGCGGTCGTAACGTTTTGCCCGCAGGCTGTGGCCCAGTTTGCGACGTTCGCCAATTTCCAGCGCCCCGTGACCGAGCGGCATCGGGATGGCTTCATTCACTTCCGGCATGCGCGACAACAACGGACGGCACCACGCGGGTGCCATCACATCAATTGTGGCTTCGGGGAAGCGCGACTTGAGCGTGCGATAGAGACTTTGCGACATCATCATGTCGCCCACCCATGACGGGCCGATCACCAGAATCTTCATACTTACGCGTCGCGGTTCAGCCAGGCCATATATTCCGTTACGCCTTCGGCAACGGTCTTGAACGGCTTATCGTAGCCTGCGGCGCGCAGGTTGGTCAGATCGGCCTGCGTGAACGCCTGGTAACGGCCTTTCAGCTTGTCAGGGAACGGAATGTACTCGATGCTGCCTTTTTTGTGATACGCCAGCGTTGCGTCAGCCACTGCCTGGAAGGACTCCGCGCGGCCTGTACCCAGGTTGAAGATGCCGGATACACCGTTTTCCCAGAACCACAGGTTCACTGCGGCAACGTCGCCCACGTAAACGAAGTCGCGCTTAAAGCCATTGCTGCCTTCGAACAGTTTCGGGCTTTCGCCGTTATTCAGCTGGGTGTTCAGGTGGAACGCCACGCTCGCCATGCTGCCTTTGTGGCCTTCGCGCGGTCCGTAGACGTTGAAGTAACGGAAACCCACGACCGGAGAGTTGGCTTCTGGCAGGATCTGACGGACGTATTCATCGAACAGGAATTTAGAATAGCCGTAAACGTTCAGCGGTTTTTCGTATTCGCGTGACTCGATAAAGTCGCTGGTGCGACCGCCGTAGGTCGCGGCAGAAGAGGCGTACAGGAACGGAATTTCACGTTCCAGGCAGAAGTGAAGCAACTCTTTAGAATACTGATAGTTGTTATCCATCATGTACTTGCCGTCCCACTCGGTGGTGGAAGAACACGCACCTTCGTGGAAAATAGCGTCGATATCGTCGAACTCTTCACCGGCCATAATCTGGATAAGGAAGTCTTCTTTATCCATATAGTCAGTGATATTCAGGTCCACCAGGTTCACGAACTTGGTGCCGTCTTTCAGATTGTCTACCACCAGGATGTCGGTGATGCCTTTATCATTCAGGGCCTTAACGATGTTGCTGCCGATAAAGCCTGCGCCGCCGGTAACGATGATCATAACTGTAACCTTTGAATTGTGGAGCTCTGAGACAATCTCAGACACTAATGGTTCTTATCATACCATTTCATTGGACACCCTACAGCCATTCCCCCGCAGGCATCTTGTTACACGTGATTTATGCTACAAAATGTTCATCAGGTGATGCGTCATCTCGTATCAACGTATAGCTTTGGGTAATATGTTCCGAAATTTGCCCTGTCTGGAGAATTGCGATGCGTGGGGATTTTTACAAGCAGTTAACGAGCGACCTTGAGACCGCACGGGCGGAAGGGCTGTTCAAAGAAGAACGCATTATTACCTCAGCCCAACAGGCTGACATCACTGTGGCGAATGGTAGCCATGTCATTAACTTCTGTGCCAATAACTACCTTGGCCTGGCGAATCACCCTGAGCTGATTGCCGCGGCGAAAGCCGGGATGGACAGCCACGGTTTTGGTATGGCTTCTGTGCGCTTTATTTGCGGGACGCAGGACAGCCACAAGCAGCTTGAGAAAAAGCTCGCAGAATTCCTCGGCATGGAAGATGCGATTCTCTATTCCTCCTGCTTTGATGCCAACGGCGGGCTGTTTGAAACCCTGCTGGGCGCAGAAGACGCCATCATCTCCGATGCACTCAATCATGCTTCGATCATCGACGGCGTGCGTCTGTGCAAAGCGAAGCGCTTCCGCTACGCCAATAACGATATGCAGGAACTGGAAGCGCGCCTGAAAGAAGCCCGTGAAGCAGGGGCGCGCCATGTGCTGATCGCCACCGACGGCGTCTTCTCCATGGACGGCGTGATTGCCAATCTGAAAGGCGTGTGCGATCTCGCGGACAAATACGATGCGCTGGTGATGGTCGATGATTCACACGCCGTGGGCTTTGTCGGTGAAAACGGTCGTGGTTCCCATGAATACTGCGAGGTGATGGGGCGTGTCGACATCATCACCGGTACGCTGGGTAAAGCGCTCGGCGGTGCATCTGGCGGTTATACCGCTGCCCGCAAAGAGGTGGTGGAGTGGCTGCGTCAGCGTTCCCGTCCGTATCTGTTCTCCAACTCGCTGGCCCCGGCGATTGTTGCGGCGTCCATCAAAGTGCTGGAAATGGTCGAAACAGGCTCTGAGCTGCGTGACCGTCTGTGGTCGAATGCCCGTCTGTTCCGCGAAAAAATGAGTGCGGCCGGTTTCACGCTGGCCGGTGCCGATCACGCCATCATTCCGGTGATGCTCGGTGACGCGGTGGTGGCGCAGAACTTTGCCCGCGAACTGCAAAAAGAGGGCATCTACGTGACCGGCTTCTTCTTCCCGGTGGTGCCAAAAGGTCAGGCGCGTATTCGTACGCAAATGTCGGCGGCCCATACGCCAGAGCAAATTGAACGTGCGGTGGCAGCGTTTATCCGCATTGGTAAACAACTGGGCGTGATTGCCTGAGGACGTAAGATGAAAGCGCTATCCAAACTGAAAGCGGAAGAAGGCATCTGGATGAACGACGTTCCGGCACCGGAAGTCGGGCATAACGACCTGCTGATTAAAATCCGCAAAACCGCGATTTGCGGTACCGATGTGCATATCTACAACTGGGACGAATGGTCACAAAAAACCATTCCGGTCCCGATGGTGGTGGGTCACGAGTACGTCGGTGAAGTGGTCGGCATCGGTCAGGAAGTCCGCGGCTTTAAGCTCGGTGACCGCGTCTCCGGTGAAGGTCATATCACCTGTGGCCACTGCCGCAACTGCCGTGCGGGCCGTACACACCTGTGCCGTAACACCGTCGGTGTGGGCGTTAACCGTCCCGGCTGCTTTGCTGAATATCTGGTCATTCCGGCTTTTAACGCCTTCAAAATCCCGGACAATATTTCCGACGATTTGGCCTCTATTTTCGACCCTTTTGGTAACGCCGTTCACACCGCGCTCTCTTTCGACCTGGTGGGCGAAGACGTGCTGGTTTCCGGCGCTGGCCCTATCGGTATTATGGCGGCGGCGGTCGCAAAACACGTCGGTGCACGTCATGTTGTTATTACCGATGTGAATGAATACCGTCTGGATCTGGCCCGTAAAATGGGCGTGACTCGCGCAGTGAACGTGGCGAAAGAGAGTCTGACCGACGTCATGGCTGAGCTGGGCATGACCGAAGGTTTTGACGTGGGTCTTGAGATGTCTGGTGCGCCACCGGCGTTCCGTACCATGCTCGACACCATGAACCACGGCGGCCGTATTGCGCTGCTGGGTATTCCACCGTCTGAAATGTCCATCGACTGGAATAAAGTGATCTTCAAGGGTCTCTTCATTAAAGGGATTTACGGTCGCGAAATGTTCGAAACCTGGTATAAGATGGCGGCGCTGATTCAGTCCGGGCTGGATCTCTCCCCGATTATTACCCACCGTTTCGGTATCGATGATTTCCAGAAAGGTTTTGACGCCATGCGCTCAGGCCAGTCTGGTAAAGTTATCCTGAGCTGGAACTAAATTTCTGGAACGGGAAATAAAGACGCCTGCGGGCGTCTTTTTTTATTATCTGCCTCACACTTTTCGCCCTAAATAGCACAATGAGCACATTTTCCGTAACGAAAACTCAGGTTAGAACATAAAGTCTGTTGACGATTGGTTTAACTTTTAATTACGGATAATTATGTTCAAACTTTCGGTATGCCTGCTGACTTGTAACTCGGCCCGTTTATTACGGGAAGTGCTTCCGCCACTATTAGTGGTGGCGGATGATTTTGTGGTGCTTGATTCTGGCAGCACGGATGCCACGCTGGATATTTGTCGGGAATATGGCCTTAACGTGCATCATCATCCTTATGCCATGCATGGGGAACAAATGAATCACGCCACCCGTCTGGCGGCCCATGACTGGGTATTGTGTATGGACAGCGATGAGATTCTTGATGAGCAAACACTGGATTTCATTCTGCAACTGAAAGCAGGGGAGGAACCCTCTCCTGATCAGGCCTGGCGCCTACCGCGCTATTGGTATGTGCTGGGTGAAGAAGTTCGCACGATATATCCCATATCTTCTCCTGATTTCCCGGTGCGCTTATTCAACCGACGGCAGGCGCATTTTAATCAGCGTCCGGTGGATGACAAAGTAGAAGGTTATCTGCAATCCTCAAAAATACCGGGACGTGTTCGCCACGATACCTTTTATTCATTACATGAAGTATTCAATAAGTTAAATAGTTACACCACGAGGCTGGTGAAATATCAAAATGTTAAGCCGTCTATTGGTCGTGGAATTATTAGTGCGATAGGTGCCTTTTTTAAATGGTATTTATTTAGCGGGGCCTGGCGAAGTGGCAAAGTGGGTGCTGTCACCGGTTTATATGCCACTCTTTATAGTTTTCTTAAATATTTCAAAGCCTGGTATGCCCACACCGAAGAAAAAACGGTTGTGGTGAAGGAAAAAAATAACTCCCGCGCCCTTTAGGGGCGGGGTTGATTCCAGCCCTGCCATTGCAGTGAGAAGTATTTCACCAGCGTACTGTCGCTAATGCTCTCTTTGACCACCGTGAAGAAATGACCCGCATACACCGGAGTGGGTGCGTGTTTCGTCATGCACACTTTCACGCCGTGGAATGGATTACGGGGTGCTGTGGGGCCTGGCGGTTGCGTCTGGTTTGGCGTGGAAGTATCAACCTGCGGCTCATTCAGCAGGCTGCCGACGCGGACCAGGGTGATGTCTGACGGCAGGCTGTAGAGCATTTGCTGCAGGACACGCACCGTGGACGGATGCGGATGACCAATGGCAATCGCGGAACCGTTGCGGCGGGCCAGGTCAACGGCACGGGTAAACTGGCGGCGAATATCCCCTTCGTTCTGGGTGTCATCGAGGAAGACTTTGCGCTTAATGACTTTGACGCCCGTCCCGCTGGCGGCACGCATCGCCTGACTGTTGCCAATGGTCATGCTGTCAAGGAAATAGAGGTCATAGCGCTCCAGCGCCTGCATCACTTTCTGCATGCCGAAGAGGCTGGAGGTCATGGCGCTACCCATATGGTTGTTCAGACCAGTGGCGTACGGCACTTTGCTCACCGCATCGCTGATAATGCGCTCGATTTCCGCGCTGCTCATCTCCGGGCGCAGGGTATCTTTTTCCAGCGGCTGTTTGCTCAGCGGGGCCATGGGCAGGTGGATTAAGACTTCATGCCCGGCGTTATGGGCTTTGGTCGCCATTTCCCTTGCATGGGGTGCGTTAGGCAACACCGCAACGGAGAGGGCAGCGGGCATCGCCAGCACCTGATTTTCGGTCTGCGGACGGTAGCCAAAATCATCGATAACGATAGCGAGTTTTCCGGCAAATGCCGATGCGGAACAGGCCAGCAGGCTGGCAGCGACAACAAAAAGACGACGAAATTGAAGCAAAACTTATCTTCCCAACCACGGCTGTGGATTGACCGCCTGACCCTGGCGACGAATTTCGAAATAGAGTGACGGGCGGCCCTGACCGCCACTGCTGCCCACAAGGGCGATGGGTTGGCCTGCGCGCACCTGCGTGCCAACGCTGACCAGCGCGCTCTGGTTGTAGCCGTAAAGGCTCATGTCGCCTTTACCGTGTTCGACCACCACCACCAGCCCGTAACCCTGCAGCCAGTCGGCCAGAATTACGCGGCCATCGGCGATGGCTTTCACTTCGCTACCTTCAGACGCACCGATAACGATCCCTTTCCAACGTAGCTCACCCTGCAGCTGTTCGCCATAGCGATGCAGAATTGAACCGCGAACGGGCCAGAAAGCCTGACCGCGAGGAGAGCCCAAACCGCCGGTACGCGACATCAGAGAGCGTTCGCTCTCGCTTGGCTTGTAGGTGGTCCCTTTGCGGGACGCTTCCTGCTGCTTGTCGCGAACGGCCTGCGCCTCGCGCGCCTCTTTTTCGGCGCGCGCTTTCGCCGCCGCTTCCGCACGGGCGATGCTGTTACGCAGTTTTGATTCGTTGGCGCGCATTTCGCTGAGCTGGCTCTGACCTTCCTGAATGGAGGATTCAAGGCCGGAAAGGGTTTTCTTACGCTCGTTGCGCGCCTGCTCGAGCTTCGCCTGCTGGGCCTGCTGATCGTAGAGCAGCGTCTGCTGCTGGCTCTGCTTATCTTCCAGCTCGGCTTTTTGCGTTGAGACCTCTTCGCGCGTCTGCTTCAGCTGCGCGATCGTCTCCTGACGCGCCTGGTTGAGATAGCCAAAGTAGGCCTGCAGGCGCTGACCGCGCTGGCTCTCTTCGCCGCTGAGGATCAGCTGGAGTCCGGTATGTTCACCCTGACGGAATGCGGCATCAAGCTGTGCGGCAAGATTGCGCTCCTGCGCATCGCGCTGGCGCTCGAGTTTGGCAATCGACGCGTTCATCTCGTCGATCTGTTTATTCAACTGGGCGAGGGTGTTTTGCGTTTCACGGAGTTTACGCGTTGCGGCGGAGATCGCCTCTTCCTGCTGCTTAAGCTGGGCGAGCAGGGCGGAGCGCTGCTGCTGCTGCTGGCGTACCGCACGCTCTTTGGCGGCGATATCGGCCTGAATAGATTTCAGCTGGTCGCGGTCATCCGCGTGGGCGGATGCGGCGCACAGCAATACGCCAGCGCTGAGTGCGCTGGCGTAAAACAGAGGTCTGACTGATAACCTAAGCGGCTTCACGACCCATGTGATTGAAAAAATCGCCTTTCCCCTCATGGGGAGCGATTATTCCACGATGAACAGCGGCTTACCAGTCATCTCTTCAGGGATCGGCATACCCATCAGCGACAGCATGGTTGGCGCGATGTCAGAAAGCTTGCCGCCTTCCACTGCTTTCAGTGATTTATCACCCACGTAAATCAGCGGAACAGGCAGGTTGGTATGGGCCGTGTGCGCCTGGCCGGTCGCCGGGTCGCGCATCTGTTCAGCGTTACCGTGGTCAGCGGTGATCAGCAGCTGGCCGCCAACGGATTCAACCGCTTTCGCTACCTGCTCAACACAGTGGTCCAGCGCTTCTACCGCTTTCACTGCCGCTTCCATCACCCCGGTATGCCCAACCATGTCGCCGTTCGGGTAGTTACAGATGATGGTGTCGTACTTACCGCTCTCGATGGCCGCAACCAATTTTTCCGTCAATTCTGCAGAGCTCATTTCTGGCTGTAGATCGTAGGTAGCGACTTTCGGGGAGTTGATCAGAGTGCGGTCTTCGCCTTTGAACGGCTCTTCAACGCCACCGTTAAAGAAGAAGGTCACGTGCGCGTATTTTTCAGTTTCGGAAATACGCAGCTGCGTTTTGTCGTTCTTCGCCATCCACTCGCCAAAGGTGTTTGCCAGAGATGCTGGCGGATACGCGCAAGGCGCTTTGATGTCTGCGGCGTATTCAGTCAGCTGGATGAAGTCCAGTTTTACCACTTTCTTACGGGCAAAACCGTCGAAGTCGCTGTTGACGAAGGCACGGGTGATTTCACGCGCGCGGTCAGCGCGGAAGTTCATGAAGATCAGCGCGTCACCATCTTCCATGGCGGCGTCGGCCTGTCCTTCAGCGCGGATCACGGACGCTTTAACGAATTCGTCGTTTTCATCACGTGCATAGGCCGCTTCCAGCGCTTCAACGGCGGTCGCGAACTGGAATTCACCTTTTGCCAGGGTCATCAGGTCATAGGCCTGTTCAACGCGATCCCAGCGGTTGTCGCGGTCCATGGCGTAGTAACGGCCAATGATGGACGCTACGCGGCCTTTACCCAGCGCGGCGAACTTCTCTTCGAAGGCTTGCAGAGAGCCTTTTGCGCTGCGTGGTGGCGTATCGCGACCGTCCAGGAAGGCGTGCAGATAGATTTTTTCCGCACCGCGCTCGGCGGCCAGTTCAACCATCGCCATGATGTGATCTTCGTGGCTGTGAACGCCGCCAGCAGAGAGCAGGCCCATGATGTGTACGGCCTTGCCAGCGGCAACGGCTTTATCGACCGCGCCAGACAGCGTTGGGTTGGAGAAGAAGGTGCGTTCTTTGATTTCAACGTCCAGACGCGTCAGATCCTGATACACAATACGCCCGGCGCCCAGGTTTACGTGACCGACTTCGGAGTTGCCCATCTGGCGGTCCGGCAGGCCTACTTCCAGGCCAGACGCGTCAATCAGCGTATGCGGACGTTTCGCCCACAGGGCATCCATGACCGGGGTTTTGGCGTTGAAAATAGCGTTATCCTGGCTATCTTCACGGTAGCCATAGCCATCCAGAATCACCAGTACCATAGGTTTTTTAGAAACCGACATTGCGACAACCTCATGCTCAAGAGTCAAAATTTGCGTAATTTTACTACAGCTGAATCGATCAAATAGCCGCAGAAGATCAAAGAAAACGGTAGCGCGCGGTACTGTTTGCGCCGTGTCAGCGCTTTTTTTTGATAACAGTCCGCAGAAAATGCAATCCATCACGCTCGCTGGCTGTATTTGCTACACCGCACAGGTATACTCCTTTCCTGGTTTTTAATCACTGATTCGGGAGCTGTTACCCCCCATGCAAGAAATTATGCAGTTTGTTAGTCGCCACCCTATTCTTTGTCTCGGCTGGATTGCGTTACTCGGGGCTGTGCTGTTCACTTCGTTCAAAGGTTTTGCATCGAAAGTGAAAATCATCACCCGCGGTGAAGCCACCCGTCTGATTAATAAAGAAGATGCCGTTATTGTGGACTTGCGCTCGCGCGATGATTTCCGTAAAGGTCATATCGCCGGTTCAGTGAATTTGCTGCCAGCCGATATCAAGGCCAATAATGTAGGTGAGCTTGAGAAACACAAAAGCCAACCGGTTATCGTGGTTGACGGCTCCGGTATGCAGGCTCAAGAGCCCGCGAATGCACTGATCAAAGCCGGTTTCGAGCAGGTATTTGTGCTGAAAGAAGGCGTGGCTGGCTGGAGCGGTGAGAACCTCCCGCTGGTGCGCGGTAAGTAATATTCAGAGGAACAGTCATGGCCAATATTGAGATCTACACCAAAGCAACTTGCCCGTTCTGCCATCGCGCAAAAGCGCTGCTCGGCAGCAAAGGCGTTTCCTTCGAAGAACTGCCTATCGACGGTGACGCGGTGAAGCGCGAAGAGATGATTCAACGTAGTGGCCGCACGACGGTACCCCAAATTTTCATCGATGCGCAGCACATCGGTGGCTGTGATGATTTGTATGCGCTGGACGCGCGTGGCGGGCTTGATCCCCTCCTGCGTTAATACATACGCAAAAAACGCAGGTTGTGCCGGTTATTCATCGGTGGCAGCCTGAAAAAAATCGTATTAAAGGACAACACTCAAGGGTTTTTAGACATGTCAGAACAAAACAACGCAGAAATGACTTTCCAGATTCAACGCATCTACACTAAAGATATCTCTTTTGAAGCACCGAATGCTCCACACGTGTTTCAGAAAGACTGGCAGCCAGAAGTCAAACTGGATCTGGACACCGCGTCCACGCAGTTGGCTGAAGGCGTTTATGAAGTTGTACTGCGTGTGACCGTTACCGCTGTGCTGGGTGAAGAAAACGCGTTCCTGTGTGAAGTTCAGCAGGGCGGCATCTTCTCCATCGAAGGCATTGAAGGTAATCAGATGGCTCATTGCCTCGGTGCGTACTGCCCGAACATTCTGTTCCCGTACGCGCGTGAGTGCATCACCAGCCTGGTTTCTCGCGGTACCTTCCCGCAACTGAACCTTGCGCCGGTTAACTTTGATGCGCTGTTTATGAACTATCTGCAGCAGCAGGCTGGCGAAGGTGCTGAACAACATCAGGATGCCTGATGAACGCACGCACGGCTGAAATGACTGTTATCGGTGCCGGATCTTACGGCACCGCTCTTGCCATCACCCTGGCAAGAAATGGCCACCCGGTTATCCTGTGGGGCCATGATCCAAAACACATCGCGACATTGCAGCACGATCGCTGCAATGCTGCCTTCCTGCCTGATGTGCCTTTTCCCGATACGCTCGAACTGGAAAGCGACCTTGCTTCTGCCCTTGCTGCCAGCCGCAACATTCTCGTTGTGGTGCCAAGCCATGTGTTTGGCGTGGTGCTGCAACAGATCAAGCCGCTGATGCGCAGCGATGCGCGTATCGTCTGGGCCACCAAAGGGCTGGAAGCAGAAACCGGTCGCCTGCTACAGGATGTGGCGCGTGAGATTTTAGGCGATGCGATTCCGCTGGCGGTGATTTCCGGCCCGACGTTTGCCAAAGAGCTGGCGGCGGGTTTACCCACGGCTATTTCGCTGGCGTCTACAGACCCGGTGTTTGCGGACGATCTCCAGCAGCTTCTGCACTGCGGCAAAAGTTTCCGTGTCTACAGCAACCCCGATTTTATCGGCGTGCAGCTGGGCGGTGCGGTAAAAAACGTGATTGCCATTGGTGCGGGAATGTCGGACGGCATCGGCTTTGGCGCCAACGCCCGTACTGCGCTTATCACCCGTGGATTGACAGAAATGTCTCGTCTTGGGGCGGCGCTGGGTGCCGATCCTGCCACCTTTATGGGGATGGCCGGGTTAGGTGATCTGGTGCTGACCTGTACGGACAACCAATCGCGCAACCGTCGTTTCGGCATGGCACTCGGTCAGGGAGCGGATGTACAAACCGCCCAGGATCAGATTGGCCAGGTGGTTGAAGGCTACCGCAATACCAAAGAAGTCCGCGCCCTGGCGCATCGGTTTGGCGTCGAAATGCCAATAACCGAGGAAATTTATCAGGTATTGTATTGCGGAAAAAATGCGCGCGAGGCAGCATTGACCCTATTAGGTCGTGCGCGCAAGGACGAGCGCAGCAGCCACTAGTCGCAGGGAATTATGTTATCTCACGACACGGCCAGCATAGACTGGCCGGTCGTCTTATTACGTCTGGAGTAAGCAATGCCGTGTGAAGAACTGGATCTGGTCTGGAACAATATTAAAGCCGAAGCCCGGGCGCTGGCGGACTGCGAGCCAATGCTGGCCAGTTTTTACCACGCAACCTTACTCAAGCATGAAAACCTGGGCAGTGCGCTGAGCTACATGCTGGCGAACAAACTGTCGTCGTCGATTATGCCCGCCATTGCTATTCGTGAAGTGGTCGAAGAAGCGTACGCCGCAGACCCGGAGATGATTGCCTCTGCGGCCTGCGATATTCAGGCCGTCCGCACCCGTGACCCGGCAGTAGACAAATACTCCACGCCGCTGCTGTACCTGAAGGGCTTCCACGCGCTGCAGTCCTACCGCATTGGCCACTGGCTGTGGAATGAAGGCCGTCGCGCGCTGGCGATTTTCCTGCAAAATCAGGTCTCGGTGACCTTCCAGGTCGATATCCACCCGGCGGCGAAAATTGGGCGTGGCATCATGCTCGACCACGCAACCGGCATCGTGGTGGGTGAAACGGCGGTGATTGAAGACGACGTGTCGATTCTGCAATCCGTCACCCTCGGCGGGACCGGCAAAACCAGCGGCGATCGCCACCCGAAAATCCGCGAAGGCGTGATGATTGGCGCGGGGGCGAAAATCCTCGGCAATATCGAAGTGGGCCGTGGCGCGAAAATTGGCGCGGGATCGGTGGTATTGCAGCCTGTTCCTCCGCACACCACCGCCGCAGGCGTACCGGCGCGTATCGTCGGCAAGCCAGAGTCAGACAAACCCGCCATGGATATGGATCAGCATTTTAATGGGATTAATCACGGGTTTGAGTACGGCGATGGGATCTGATTCTGCGCTTACCGGGCCTGTTAAACCGTAGGCCGGATAAGGCGCGAGCCGCCATCCGGCAAATATCAGCTGCGCAATACCGCGCCAGGATACCCCAGCTGGCGCCAGGCCTCATAAACCACCACCGACACCGCATTTGACAGGTTCATGCTGCGGCTGTCCGGCATCATCGGAATACGAATTTTTTGTTCAGGCGGCAGCGCGTCGAGAATGGTAGCGGGCAAGCCACGGGTTTCCGGGCCAAACATCAGAAAATCCCCGTCCTGATAGCTCACTGCGCTGTGCGCTGGCGTCCCTTTGGTGGTAAGCGCGAACAAACGCTCAGGTTTTTCGGCTTCCACAAAGGCTGCGTAATCATGATGGCGTTTCACGGCAGTAAATTCATGGTAATCGAGGCCAGCACGGCGCAGGCGCTTATCATCCCAGGTAAATCCCATCGGCTCGATGATGTGCAGACTGAAGCCGGTGTTTGCGCACAAGCGGATGATATTGCCGGTATTGGGTGGAATTTCTGGTTCGAATAAAACGATATTTAACATGCTGCCCCCTTAATAACGGGGGGCAGGATAGCAGAATTTTTCCTGACCCTCACCCCGGCCCTCTCCCTAAAAGGGAGAGGGGGAACACCCGGCAGCTCCGGACGATCCCCTCGCCATGAGATAGAGCAAACCGCACGATGCAGTCCCCTCGCCCCTTTGGGGAGAGGGTTAGGGTGAGGGGAACATGGCGCACCAGGCTTAAGCCGCATCCCCCTGCGTCAGCGGGGCCAGCGCCGCTGGAATCTTACTCAGCTCCTGCACCAGTGAATCTTTACTGATCTCACTAATCGACTTCGCGCCGGTCAGCGTCATCGCCACGCGCATCTCTTTTTCAATCAGGTTCAGCAGGTTAGCCACTCCGGCGCGACCGTGCGTCGCCAGCGCGTAGAGGTACGCACGACCCAGCAGTACCGTGTCCGCACCCAGTGCAATCATGCGCACCACGTCCAGCCCGTTACGAATGCCGCTGTCCGCCAGAATGGCGATATCACCTTTCACCGCATCGGCAATCGCTGGCAGCGCGCGGGCGGAAGAGAGCACGCCGTCAAGCTGGCGGCCGCCGTGGTTAGAGACCACAATCCCGTCGGCACCAAAGCGCACCGCATCCCGCGCATCTTCCGGGTCAAGGATCCCCTTGATAACCATAGGCCCATCCCAAAACTCACGGATCCACTCGAGGTCTTTCCACGAAATCGACGGGTCGAAATTGGCACCCAGCCAGCCGATGTAATCCTCAAGCCCGGTCGGTTTCCCTAAATACGTGGAGATATTCCCCAGGTCATGCGGCCTGCCATTAAGACCCACATCCCAGGCCCATTGCGGATGGGTGACGGCCTGCCAGTAGCGTCGAAGCGCGGCGTGCTGCCCACTCATGCCGGAGTGCGCGTCGCGATAACGCGCCCCTGGTGTCGGCATATCCACGGTGAACACCAGCGTGGAACAGCCCGCCGCTTTGGCTCGCTCCAGCGCATTACGCATAAAGCCGCGATCGCGCAGGACGTACAGCTGGAACCACATCGGACGCTTGATGGTGGGGGCCACTTCCTCAATCGGGCAAACGGAAACGGTCGAAAGCGTAAACGGAATGCCTTTGTCATCCGCCGCCCCCGCCGCCTGCACCTCGCCGCGACGGGCATACATACCGCAAAGCCCCACCGGAGCCAGTGCCACCGGCATGGCGAGTTTCTCGTTAAACAAGGTGGTTTCCGTGCTCAGCGCTGACATGTTCTTCAGCACCCGCTGGCGCAGGGCAACCTGACCCAAATCCTCCACGTTTCGACGCAGCGTGTACTCGGCGTAAGCGCCACCGTCGATGTAGTGGAACAGGAAAGGGGGCAGAATGCGTTGGGCGGCAGCGCGGTAGTCGCTGGCAGCGGAAATGATCATGCTTTGTCTCCAGGGGGAAGCGTGTGTCGTTCGTCGGGCAGGCGGGTAACGCGCGCGCTACGCGCCTGGTCTTCATCAAACTGGCGAATGGTGGTGTGAACAAAACTGAGGTGCGCCATCATTGCGTCGCGCGCGCGCTGGGCGTCGCCGGCAAAAATGGCATCCATAATTTCCCGGTGCTGCCCGGTTAACTGGGTAAAAACAGGGGGAACCTGGTACATGCGCTGGCGGCTCTGCTTGACCGAGCTTTGCAGCAGATCGAAAAAGCCGCGCATGGTTTGTAGCAGCACGATGTTGTGCGACGCCTCGGCAATCGACAGATGAAAGCGCACATCGGCCTGCGAGGTTAAATCCGCGTCATCCGCAAGCGTTGCCTCAAAGCAGAGGCGAATTTTCTCTTTCTCGATGGGGGTGGCGCGCAGGGCGGCATGCCAGGCGGTGCTGCCTTCAATGGCATGACGGGCTTCGAGAATATCGAAGCTGTAATCCGGGTCATCTTCCAGCAGCGTTTTAAGCGGCTGCACAATGCGCTGCTCTGACCAGGCCTCATGCTGCCAGCGCACAAAGGTGCCACCACCGTGACGGCTCAGCAGCACCCCTTCGCTGATCAGTTTGGCGATAGCTTCCCGCAGCGAGTTACGCGAGATGCCAAGCTGCAACGCCAGCTGGCGCTCAGAGGGCAAACGCATGCCCGCCTCCAGCCCTTTTTCACGAATAAGCGTTCTGATTCGCCGGGCAACATCCTCAGAAAGCCGTTCAGCTATCGCGGTCATGGTCTGCTCCGTGTCAGTCAAATCCGGGGGGAAAGTGGTACTGCCAGTGACCGGCAGCACAACGCCATTAGCACAAGGTTAGTAGGCTGATTTGTAATGGCAATGTTAATTTTATGTGATTATGCGGGGTGTGAGGCGACGCGCAGTATTGTGTGAAGTGGTAGTACCACCAGGTAGGGAAAGTCCCCTTCGATGAAGAAGGGGAAGCGGGATCAGAAATCAGTCTTCGAAAAACCGGTCATTTCTTTCAGGCCCATTTCGCGGCCAAGAGCGGTCATGGGGTGAACAACCACCAGACCACGCACGCTTTTCTTCAGCTTGCCGAGGTCGGCCTGCTCTTTTTTGGTGATGGCGCGTTTAAACGGCATGCTCACCAGCTTTTGCGCTTCTTTGCTGAGTTTCTGGCTGTACTGACCACGCAGACGTTCAAGCTCAACTTTAATGGTCTCTTTTTCTTTTTCCAGCTCAGCGTATTTTTCCGCGGATTCCACCAGAGACAGCGCGGCCTGCTGATGACCAATGAGGTCCAGGCGGTCGCTCAGGCGTTTAATTTCGTTCTTTTCGACTTCTTTCATAGCATTTGACTCAGAAAACGGGGGAGATAACGACAAAGGATACACGAATGCGCGCAGGCTTACTTCTGAAACGCTTTTTTCAGGCTGATTTTGGAAATCAGCTCAGTCAGAGAAAGCACCATAGTAGAGCGGACAACCTGCTGGTAGCGCTGCTTCTGCATCGCGTACAGGTCAGGATCGCTGGTATCGAAAAGAGGTTCAGGGGGAAGGGCCGAAACGCAGTGCAGCTCACCAAAGGGGCCGAGAATTTCATCATCGGTAAACCCGTATTCGGTGCCATCGTGGTTAAGTTCTTCGCGCAGCGCCATCAACAGCTCCGCGTCTTCATATTCCGGTCGGCTCAGCACGCCAAGTCCGTAGATCAACTTTAAGCGCACGGACAAATTGCCCAGCGGTCCATCTCCGTCAAGCAACGGCTCTACAGCGTACTTCACTGCATAGTCGTCTTTGCGGAAGACCTGAAGCACCAGAATATTCACCGCCTCGGTAAGTAACTCCACGGCGGCTATCAAAAAGCTTCGTACGGTTTTGCCAGCATTCAGACGCTCGAGCACACGGTTTTCGAAAGCCTGTGTTAGTTCCATTATTGCCTGCATATCTGACAATCGTGTTAGCAGGCGCGGGATGTCCCGCGCCAGGTTCGGCATCATGCCTTTGCGTTGTAAGCGTTGACGGCTTCGGCCACCACTGCGCTGCTGGCGTCCAGACCAGAGATCTGCACCAGTGCGCCCTGCGGGCCTTTTTCTGCAATCAGAGCCGCCAGTTCCTGCGCTTGCGGGTCCTGTTCGCTACGGTAATGCATCGCAGCGGCGATACCCTTAACCAGATTGGTGTGTGCAGTGGAATATTCCAGCGTACCGAGCAACGGCTTGATCAGACGATCGCCTGCGCTCAGTTTGCGCAGTGGCTGACGGCCAACGCGCTCAACATCATCTTTCAGGTATGGGTTTTCAAAACGACCGAGGATTTTTTCAATATACGCGGCATGTTTCTCAGCATCGAAGCCATAACGCTTGATCAGCACCGCGCCGCTCTCTTCCATTGCGCCTTTCACCACCGCACGGATGTTCTCATCCAGGATAGCGTCGCGAATGGTCTGATGACCCGTCTGTTGACCAAGGTACGCGGTTATAGCATGCCCGGTGTTTAAGGTGAAGAGCTTGCGTTCAACAAACGCCATCAGGTTATCGGTTAATTCCATACCCGGGATATTCGGCAGTGCGCCTTTGAACTGGGTCTTGTCGACAATCCACTCGCTGAAGGTTTCAACGGTGACTTCCAGCGGGTCGTTGGTAGCGGATTCAGACGGCGGAACGATACGGTCAACGGCAGAGTCAACGAAGCCAACGTGGGCTTCAACCCAGGCTTTATCTTCTTCCGCCAGCGCGTTAAAGACATGGCCTTTCAGCTGCGTGGTGCCGCGCACCATGTTTTCACAGGCGATGATGTTCAGCGGGGTCTCAAGGCCCTGCGCTTTACGTTTTGCGAGGCCTTTGGCGATAGCCGGGGCGATACGCTCCAGCACAACCGGGCCGACGGCAGTCGTCACCAGATCAACGGTCGCGATCAGGTCAACGACCTCATCACCGATGCTGCTCACCGCGTTAACGCCGGAGACGGTGTCGACCTGCTCGTTTTCGCCAACCACATGAACCTGATAGCTATGACGGGCATTAAGGGCGTCGAGAACCACCTGATTCACATCGGCGAACGTCAGTGTAATCCCCGCGTCCGCCAGCAGTTTGCCGATGAAACCACGTCCGATATTACCTGCGCCAAAATGCAATGCTTTCATAGTCTTAACCTTCATTAATGTTTTTACCCGAGAGGGCTGGGGTGAGGAACCGCACGTGTTTCTCCTCACCCGAACCCTCTCCCCAGAGGGAGAGGTCTGGCCCCTTGTGGGTTCGGGCGGCAGGTGGGTTGGTTTCTTCATCCATCCCGGTCGCTGTGAACAGTGACCAGGATGAATGCTGTTACCTGCCTTCCCGTCGCCCGAATTTTTCAGGGGATAATGCGAGCATTACGCCTTCAGCAGAGCCAGAACTTCTTCCACGCTGCTGGTGTTCGCCAGACGCTCAATGACGGTTTCGTCATCCAGGGCGTTGGTCAGGCTGGTAATAACCTGAATGTGCTCATTGTTACGTGCTGCGATACCGATAACCAGGCGGGCAACGTCTTCCGGCTCTTCGCCGAACAGGACACCTGCCGGGTACTGGCAGAACACCACGCCGGTTTTCAGCACGCGGTCTTTCGCTTCAACAGTACCGTGTGGCACGGCGATAGACTCACCCAGGTAAGTTGGGGTCAGTTTTTCGCGTTCCAGCATCGCTTCAACATACTCAGGCTGAACGTAGCCGCCTTTCACCAGTTGCTCACCGGCAAAGCGAATCGCTTCTTCTTTGTTGCTGGCAGTACGGCCCAGGAACACGTTTTCTGCACCCAGCTTGAACAGGTTGCTGTCGCCAGCGTCAAAGCTGTCCTGCAGGCTGCTCTGTACCTTAACGGTGTTGTCAGCGTGGCGCTGAGCAGCGACCAGGCGTTCAGTCAGGTTGGTGTACAGGCCGCTGTCCAGGAAGTTGGTCAGCGAAATGTGCTGTGCCTGAGGCACCTGGCGCATCGCACGTTCGGTCAGGTCACGGTGAGTAATCACCAGGTCAACGTCAGACGGCAGGCTGTTAATCGCGCTGTTGGTCACGGAGATGTTGGTCAGACCCGCATCCTGGACTTTCTTACGCAGCACGCCTGCACCCATTGCGCTGGAACCCATACCGGCGTCGCAGGCAACGATGATTTTGCGAACGTGGCTCAGATCGTTGGTCACGTCACCCGCAGTCAGTGCAGTCGCACCTTTAGACTGGGCTTTCATTTCCTGCATACGACGGTTAGCCGCTTCCAGGTCATCTTCTTCTTTGACTTTGCTGGTTTTCAGCAGAACCGCAGAGATAACGAAGGAGACTGCCATTGCCGCGAAGATAGCCACGATGTTAGCGAAGTAAGCACCCTTCGGCGTCATCGCCAGCACGGCCAGGATAGAACCCGGAGATGCAGGAGAAACCAGACCACCATCCAGCACGCTCAGGGTGAACACGCCAGTCATACCGCCGAGGATTACCGCGATCAGCAGACGTGGGTTCATCAGCACGTACGGGAAGTAAATTTCGTGGATACCACCCAGGAAGTGGATGATTGCCGCGCCGCCAGCAGACTGACGAGCACTGCCACGACCGAAGAACATGTACGCCAGCAGGACGCCCATACCCGGACCCGGGTTAGCTTCGATCAGGAAGAAGATAGACTTGCCGAGATCGTGAGACTGCTGAATACCCAGCGGTGAGAAGATACCGTGGTTGATGGCGTTGTTGAGGAACAGGATTTTCGCCGGTTCAACAAAGATGGACGCCAGCGGCAGCATGTCGTGCACAACCATGAAGTTAACGCCAGCGGCAAGGCCTTTGGACAGAACTTCAACAGCAGGGCCGATACCTTTAAACGCCAGCAGCGCCAGGATCATACCGATGATGCCAGCGGAGAAGTTATTCACCAGCATTTCGAAACCGGATTTGATCTTACCGTCTACTGCGGCGTCAAATTTCTTGATGCACAGGCCGCCCAGAGGACCGGCAATCATTGCACCCAGGAACATCGGCATATCCGCACCGACGATAACACCCATGGTAGTGATAGCACCGACCACGCCACCACGATCGCCACCCACCAGACGACCACCGGTATAACCGATGAGCAGTGGCAGTAAGAAGGTAATCATTGGGCCGACGAGCTTCGCCAGCGTCTCGTTCGGTAACCACCCTGTTGGAATAAACAATGCGGTAATAATACCCCACGCGATAAACGCGCCGATATTTGGCATTACCATGTTGCTGAGGAAGCGACCAAAGCTTTGCACCTTGATCTTGATATCGGATGACATAAAACACCCCTTCTTATGTTTGCTATCGCACAGGCCGGAAGCCCGAGGTTTTGTTGTTAACGTGGCGGCAGAGGTAGCCGGACCCGTGTTCTGTGATGCGAAATCTCGCACCGAATCAGTCAACTGTCCAGATGACGCCCAGCAATGTGACTTAGATCACGTTAAAGCAGGGGGTGTACCGTGCTTTAACGTGATATTCGTCACAAAATTATTGTGTAGAAAAAGAACAAAGTGCAAAAAAGCAGCGTGATACCCCTATTAATGTGACTCTTGTCACAAATGATTGTGGTGGGTTTGTTATTCATTTGTGATCTACGTCACAAGATATTTTTGCCAGGACTTTTCTGAGTGTGATCGCTCGCAAACTCTGCTTTTTACGCAAACTCGGCGCTGTAATTCTCTTTCATCGTGCGCACGACAGGCGATGATTCACGCAACGTGCTCAGAAACATAGCCAGATAAGTTTTCACATTTATGAAACGGCTGGCGTTCGATTTGTTTACCTTAGTACATACTTAAGACTTTGTTGGCGACAAGGAGACGGTAATGAAACTGATTGGCAGCTACACCAGCCCGTTTGTGCGCAAAATTTCCATTATCCTGCTGGAAAAAGGCATCACCTTTGAGTTCGTAAACGAGCAGCCCTACAACGCAATCAACAACGTGATGCAGTACAACCCGCTGGGCAAAGTCCCGGCGCTGGTCACCGATGAGGGCGACGTGTGGTATGACTCACCGATCATTGCGGAATACATCGACCTGCTGAATATTGCTCCGGCCATGTTGCCCAAAGAGCCTAAAGCGGCGCTGAAGATGCGCCAGATTGAAGCCCTGGCCGACGGCATTATGGATGCGGCGCTGGTGTCGGTACGGGAAACCGCACGCCCGGCAGCGCAACAGTCAGAGACCGAACTTCTGCGCCAGCGGGAGAAAATCAGCCAGGGTCTCGACACGCTCGAAAGCTATCTTAAAGACGGCACCTTAGATGTGGATGCGCTGGATCTGGCGACTGTCTCCATTGCCTGCGCCATCGGCTACCTTAATTTCCGCCACGTCTCCCCTGGTTGGTGTGTCGACAGACCTCTGCTGGTCAAACTGGTCGAAAATCTGTTTCAGCGTGAGAGCTTCGCCCGTACCGAACCGCCAAAGGATTGATGCCAGTGATGTCAGCCTGAATCAACTCGCTGTACAATCCCCTCACGTCGATCCCCTCTCCTGGCGGGAGGGGCAAACCTCAGTCAGGCCAATTCATGACAACGGAAATCCAGTCGCTTTACAGCCAGATACCTTCTACCGACCGCCTGTTACGTGATGAGGCGTTCTCCCCTTTAATGACCGCCTTTGGTCACCGCCAGGTCGCGGATGTGCTGCGTCAGTTGCAGGATGAGGCGCGTGAGCGGGTGCATCAGAATCATCAGTTACCCGGCTGGTGCGAGAACTGGGCGCAGGCGGCGTATCAGCGTCTGGCCGACGGGAGTGCAAGCGCACTTCGCCCTGTTTTCAATCTCACGGGCACGGTGCTGCACACCAATCTTGGGCGTGCGATTCAGGCACAAGCCGCTATTGACGCCGTGACCCAGGCGATGCGCTCGCCGGTAACGCTGGAATATTCGCTGGATGAGGCCGGGCGCGGCCATCGTGACCGGGCGGTGGCAGATCTGCTCTGCCGCCTGACGGGGGCGGAAGAGGCCTGCATCGTCAACAACAACGCGGCGGCGGTCTTGCTCATGCTCGCGGCGACCGCCAGCGGCAAAGAAGTGGTGGTGTCCCGTGGTGAGCTGGTGGAAATTGGCGGCGCGTTCCGCATCCCTGATGTGATGCGCCAGGCGGGCTGCCTGTTGCAGGAAGTGGGCACCACCAATCGCACCCACGCCAAAGATTATCGTCAGGCGGTCAATGACAATACCGCACTGCTAATGAAGGTGCATACCAGCAACTATCACATTGAAGGCTTTACCAAAACGGTGGAAGAGGTTGAGCTGGTTTCCCTTGGCGAAGAGCTAAACGTGCCGGTGATCGCGGATTTAGGCAGCGGTTCGCTGGTGGATCTCAGCCAGTACGGATTGCCGAAAGAGCCGCTGGTGCAGGAGCTGATAGCAGCGGGCGTGAGCCTGGTGAGCTTCTCCGGGGATAAACTGCTCGGCGGCCCACAGGCGGGGATTATTGTTGGCAAGAAAGCGCTGATCGAGAAACTGCAATCTCATCCCCTTAAACGTGCGCTGCGGGCAGACAAAATGACCCTCGCCGCGCTGGATGCCACCCTGCGTCTCTATCTGCACCCGGAAAAACTGCGTGAAAACCTGCCGACGCTGCGTGTGCTCACCCGCTCGCAGGAAGAGATAAGCCAGCAGGCCCGGCGGTTGCTGGCGGCGCTTAGCGGGCACTATGATGCACAACACTTTACCCTGCGGGTAGAAAGCTGCCTTTCGCAGATTGGCAGTGGCTCGCTTCCTGTTGACCGCTTGCCGAGTGCGGCGCTGACGTTTACGCCTGCGGACGGCAGCGGACGGCGGCTCGAAGCCCTTGCCGCCGCCTGGCGCGGTCTGGAACAGCCCGTTATTGGTCGTATTTATGACGGGCGCGTATGGCTGGATTTACGCTGTCTTGAGGATGAACCTCGTTTTCTGGAGATGCTGCTGAAATGATTATCGCCACCGCCGGGCACGTCGACCATGGCAAAACCACCTTACTGCAGGCCATCACCGGCGTGAATGCCGACCGACTGCCGGAAGAAAAAGCGCGCGGGATGACCATCGATCTGGGCTATGCCTACTGGCCGCAGCCGGACGGCAGCGTGCCGGGTTTTATTGACGTTCCGGGCCATGAAAAGTTTCTGTCTAATATGCTGGCCGGGGTCGGCGGCATCGATCATGCGCTGCTGGTGGTCGCCTGCGACGATGGCGTGATGGCGCAAACCCGCGAGCATCTGGCCATTCTGCAATTGACCGGCAACCCGGCGCTGACGGTGGCGCTGACCAAAGCCGACAGGGTGGACGACGCGCGCGTTGATGCGGTGAGCGATGAAGTCCGGCAGACCCTGCGTGAATTTGGCTGGCAGGAGGCTGCGCTTTTTGTGACCGCCGCCACCGCGTCACGGGGTATCGACGAGCTACGCGCGCATCTTCTGCAACTGCCGGCCCGTGTCCATTCTCAGCATCAGCGTTTTCGCCTCGCGCTGGATCGCGCCTTTACCGTAAAAGGGGCAGGTCTGGTGGTGACCGGTACGGCGCTGTCGGGCGAGGTCCGCGTGGGGGATACCCTCTGGCTGACCGGGGCAAATAAACCGATGCGCGTGCGCGGCCTGCATGCCCAAAATCAGCCGGTCGAGCATGCCCATGCCGGGCAGCGCATTGCGCTCAACATCGCCGGGGATGCACAAAAAGACGAACTGACCCGTGGCGACTGGCTGCTCAGCGCCGAGCCGCCTGAGCCTTTGGTGCGGGTGATTGTCGCGCTGCAAACCCACACGCCGCTGACCCAGTGGCAGCCGCTGCATATTCATCATGCCGCCAGCCATATTACCGGGCGCGTGTCATTACTGGATAACAACCTGGCCGAACTGGTGCTCGACGCCCCACTGTGGCTGGCAGACAACGACCGACTGGTACTGCGCGATATCTCTGCCCGTGAAACGCTCGCAGGCGCCCGGGTGGTGACCCTGCACCCGCCACGTCGTGGCAAACGTAAGCCGGAGTACCAGCAGTGGATAAGTGCACTCTCGACGGCCCAGGACGATGCTGACGCGCTGGCGGTACATTTACAGCGTGGTGCGGTCAACCTCCCGGCCTTTGCCTGGGCGCGGCAGCTTAGTGACGCCGGGCTTGAGGCATTACTGAATGAACCTGGTTTTATTCGCGCCGGGGATAACCTGCTCAACGCGCCGGTGGCGGCAAGCTGGCAGCGTAAACTGCTGACTACCCTTGCGACATATCACGCGCAGCACGCGGACGAACCCGGCCCTGGACGTGAACGCCTGCGTCGCATGGCGTTGCCAATGGAAGATGAAGCCCTGGTGCTCACGCTTATCGAGCACATGCGGGAAAGTGGTGATATTCAAAGCCATCACGGCTGGCTGCACCTGCCGGATCACAAAGCCGGATTCACCCCGGAGCAGGCCGCCATCTGGCAACGCGTGGATGCGCTCTTTGGCGATGAACCCTGGTGGGTGCGCGATCTTGCGCGGGAAACGGGTGCGGAAGAGCAGCTCATGCGCGGCGTGTTACGCCAGGCGGCACAACAGGGGCTGATTACGGCGATCGTCAAAGATCGTTATTACCGTAACGATCGGATTGTCGCCTTCGCCAGCATGATCCGCGACCGCGATCCGATTCACGGCTCCACCAGCGCCGCCGACTTTCGCGACACCCTCAACGTCGGGCGCAAACTGGCCATCCAGATTCTGGAGTACTTCGATCGCATCGGCTTCACCCGCCGCCGGGGCAACGACCATATCCTGCGCGATAAGGCGCTGTTTACGAAAAACGATAGTCAGTGAAGCGCGGCCATCAAGACCCCGTCTATAAATCAAACGCGACGCGTTTGCCGTTCGGGAGCTTAACGTCAATGCTGAGTTCCCCACCCAGGGCAGTCACATAGCGCTTAAGTGTTGAGAGTTTAGGGTCATTGCTGGTCCGTTCCATACGGGCCAGCGTCGGCTGTGCAATGCCCATCGATTGAGCCATTTCAGACTGAGAGATCTCAAGCTCCTCACGCAGTCGATATAGCGCCAGTTCCATGCGCAGTGCCTCGGCTTTTTTATTGATGCGCGCCAGACTTTCAGGACTTTGCTGAGCTAACAATTCGTCAAGCGTTGCCATTTATTTGCCCTCTTTCAAAGAGTTGAGATGTTTTGAGAACTCATTATCAGCACTTTTAATCATGTTTTTATAAAACTGTTTCTCATTCAAACCCGTTTTATCACCTGCGCATAAAACGATACCCTTACGTTTTGGATCGAATGCATAAAAGGCACGTACAGGGTTACCTTGATGTTGAATGCGCAGTTCTTTCATGTTTGGGTGTTCAGAAGCTTTAACGGTATCCGCAAAAGGGCGCCCCAGTTGTGGTCCCTCTTCCCTTAAAATTTTCAGTATCGCGAGAATATCCTCTTTCAACGCCGGGCTTTGCTGCTTAAACCATTTAACAAATAGTTCCGTTGTTATGACTTCCCACATGTCATTATTTCCATAGCGTCCAGGCTAAAAAGAAATTATAGCTTTTATGCTATAAAATGGAAGTGATGGATTTATGCACAACACATCCGAATCCCACTATTGGGTGAATTTCACCTGACGGATATCTGAAGCGAAAACTTTGCGAACCGCTTCCCAGGCTGCATTTCCTCCCAATGAAACTGACGCCGTACTGCGCTAATGTGATCGTCATGGACAAATTAGTGTGTATGGTGTGTATAATTCAGGATGGGAGCAGGGAACGTGACCAGCGCAGAGGTGATGGCAATACTGAAAAAACAGGGGTGGGTTCTGATAAGAACAAAGGGAAGCCATCATCAATTAAGTCACCCGTATCGGCCCGGCCTGGTGACGGTGCCCCATCCGCGTAAAGACATCAAACCCGGCACGCTGGCGCAAATCTGGCGGCAGGCAGGCATTAAACGGTAATTGCAGGAGCCAAACATGTTTTATCCGGCCTACATTCATTCTGATGCTGATGGCAGTGCCAGCGGTTTTTTCCCGGACGCGCCGGGCTGTTTTTTTGCAGGCGATAGCCTGAACGAGGCATTTGTGGATGCGCAGGGCGCACTGACCGCGCATTTTGAGACCCTGAGTGAGCTGGGAGAGGCGTTGCCAGCAGCAAATCCTGTTGAGCAGCATTTAACGATGCGGGCAGATGAGTTTGTGGGTGGGCAGTGGCTGCTGGTGGATATCAATATGAATCAGTTTGATGGTCGTGCGGAGCGCATTAACATCACGTTGCCTCGCCGCCTGCTCAGTAAAATCGACCTCTTTGTGCACGATAACCCAGAGTTCAGTAACCGCAGCGCGTTTCTGGCTGAAGCTGCCCGGCGTGTACTGCCAGGCTGACCCAACCCGCAGAGTCTGCTAGCATAGCGGCCTGCCATTGACTGCGAGATAACACCGTGACTGCCTTTTCAACCTTAAACGCTTTGCCTCCTGAACTCCTCGCCAATCTGAATGAGCTGGGTTATCACACCATGACCCCAGTCCAGGCGGCGGCATTGCCGGTCATCCTTGAGGGGAAAGACGTGCGCGCGCAGGCGAAAACCGGCAGCGGCAAAACGGCGGCTTTTGGCCTGGGCCTGCTGCAACACATCGAAGCTGGCCGGTTTGTGACGCAGTCTCTGGTGCTATGCCCCACCCGCGAACTGGCGGATCAGGTGGCGAACGAGCTGCGTCGTCTGGCGCGCTATCTGCCAAATATCAAAATTCTGACCCTGTTCGGCGGCGTGCCCTTTGGCGCCCAGCGTGATTCGCTGGTGCATGCGCCGCACATCATTGTGGCCACGCCGGGTCGTCTGCTCGACCACCTGCAAAAGGGCACCGTCTCGCTTGAGGCGCTAAAAACCCTGGTGCTGGATGAAGCTGACCGCATGCTGGATATGGGCTTTAGCGACGCCATCGTCGACATCCTCAGCCATGCCCCTGCAAAGCGCCAGACGCTGCTGTTCTCGGCGACCTGGCCGGAAGGCATTGCTGCCATCAGCACCCGTTTCCAGCGCGAGCCGCTGAACATTGAAATCGACTCTGTCGACGCCCTGCCGTCCGTTGAGCAGCAGTTCTTCGAAGCCTCGCGTCGGCAAAAAATTCCGCTGCTGATGAGCCTGCTGAGCAAGCACCAACCCGCCTCCTGCGTGGTGTTCTGCAACACCAAAAAAGATTGCCAGGAAGTGTGCGATGCGCTGAATGAGCATCGCCAGAGCGCGCTGGCCCTGCACGGCGATATGGAACAGCGTGACCGCGACCAGACGCTAGTGCGTTTTGCTAACGGCAGCAGCCGCGTGCTGGTGGCGACCGATGTCGCTGCTCGTGGTCTGGACATCAAATCGCTGGAAATGGTGATTAACTTCGAACTCTCCTGGGACCCGGAAGTCCATGTCCACCGCATTGGTCGTACCGCGCGTGCGGGCGAGAGCGGACTGGCCATCAGCCTGTGTGCGCCGGAAGAAGCCCAGCGCGCGGCGATTCTCAGCGAAATGCTCGCCCTTTCCCTTGAGTGGCAAGCGCCGGTTATCAGCAGCAGCGTCAAGCCGCTGGAAGCTGAAATGGCGACCCTGTGTATTGATGGCGGTAAGAAAGCCAAAATGCGTCCGGGCGACATTCTCGGCGCGTTAACCGGGGATATCGGGCTGGACGGCGCAGACATCGGCAAGATTGTGATGCACCCGATGCACGCCTACGTGGCGGTGCGCCAGTCCGTGGCAAACAAAGCGTATAAACAGCTTTCGCAGGGCAAAATCAAAGGCAAAGCCTGCCGCGTGCGTTTGCTTAAGTAATCCTCTACGCAATGAAAAGCCCGATGGCGCAAGCTTATCGGGCCTGAATAACGTTGCTCTTTTTGTAGGCCGGATAAGGCGTTAGCCGTCATCCGGCAAGCGCGTTCAACGCTCCTCGTTTACCCAAATCCGCATCTCCCCCTCGCCACGGTTGGCCCAGCTAAACCACGGAATGAAGGTCAGCGTCTGCGCCGTACTGCTGGCAGGCGTCTGGTCATAGCGCCACAGCGGCTGCTGCGTGGCATCCGGCGTGGTGTGTTTTACCCCCTGCGCCTGGATCAGCACTTTATGGGCGAAAATCCCTTTCCCCTCAAAGACGTTGAACTGCGCATCCGGCGACAGCCACAGGTTATGCAGCTCTTCCCCGTTATCCGCCTGCTCCAGACAATAAACCAGCGGCCCGCGTTGAACCGCGACTTTACCTGCCACATGGCGCAGCAGCGGGTTGCCGTAGACCCGGCGCACCGGCATTGGCAGGGTGAGGGTTAAGGTGTCGCCCTCCTGCCAGCATTTCTGAATGTGCAAATAACCTTTGCGGATATCCTGCGCAACGTCTGCGCCGTTCAGTTGCACCTGTGGACTAGCACACCAGTCGGGCAGACGCAGCGCCAGGGTGTGATCGACCGGCTGAGGCGAGTCGATGGTCAGTGTGACCTGTTCCTGCCATGGGTAATTACCGCTGATGCGCAGGCGTAGCGTCTGATCATTAACCGGGATTTCAACGCTGTTGCCGATGTAGAGGTTGATATAAAGCGCATCCTCGCGCGGCGTGTAGAGGTAATGGCCGAGCGAGGTCAGCACGCGGGCGATATTCGGCGGGCAGCAGGCGCAGCCAAACCAGCGCTGACGAACCGGCTTCACATGGTCGTAAATGTGGTTGAACTTCAGCGATTTCGGGTGCACTTCCAGTGGGTTGACGTAGAAGAAGTGTTTACCGTCCAGCGCCATGCCGCCGAGCACCGTGTTATACAGGGCGCGTTCCATCACGTCGGCGTACTGGCTGTCGGCTTCCATCTCCAGCATCCGGCGGGCAAACATCATCAGGCCAATGGAGGCGCAGCTTTCCGCATAGACGGTGTCGTTCGGCAGGTCGTAATCGCTGCTGAACGCCTCGCCGCTGCTTTGCGAGCCAATTCCCCCGGTAATGTACAACTGACGCTGGGCCATGTTGTTCCATAACCGCAGGCAGTCCTGGCGCTTGCCTTCGTCCTGGCTTAAGCGCGCCAGATGGGCCACACCGGTCATCAGGTACACAAAACGCACCGCATGCCCGATGGCGGTCGGCTGCTCCGCGAGCGGCTGATGCGCCTGGCTGTAGGCTTTGTCTTTCACCATCCACGCCGGGCCATAGGTGTTCCAGTACGAGGTTTTGCCGCGTTTTTCATACTCTTCGTCATAAAAATGCGGCTGCGCACCACGCTGCTCAACGAAGTAGTTCACCAGCGCCATATAGCGCGGCTCCTGCGTCACTTCGTACAGGCGCATTAACGCCAGTTCAATTTCCGGGTGGCCGGGATAACCATGCAGCTGATTAACCCCTGGGCCAAACACCGAATCGATGTGGTCGGCGAGACGGCAGACGACCTCCAGCAGGCGGCGTTTGCCGGTGCCCTGGAAGTACGCCACGCCCGCTTCAATCATATGCCCGGCACAGTAAAGCTCATGGCACTCGGCGAGATTAGTCCAGCGTTCTTCCGGTGCTTTCACCGTGAAATAGGTGTTGAGGTAGCCGTCGTCGCACTGGGCAGCGGCGACCAGTTCAATCACCTCGTCGGCGGTCTTTTCCAGTTCGGCATCGGGTTTCTGGCAGAGCGACCAGGCGACCGCTTCCAGCCATTTCGCCACGTCGCTGTCCTGGAAGACCATGCCGTAGAATTCCCCCTCCTGCAGCCCGGCGGCAATGCGAAAGTTTTCAATCGCATGGCTGGGGTCGGCCTCGGCAATCCTGTCGTTCAGCGCGTCCCACTGATAGGGGATAACGACATCACGCACCAGCTGTTGGTACTGGCCGAGAAAGGCATCGTTAATTTTCAATTTGTGCAGACTGACTTCCATTACAGACTCCTTAAGACTGAACGTGACGCTGACGCAAATCGCCAGAAATACGCGCCATTAACGGATTATTGAGCTTGCAGGCGCGGATAGAAAACGCCAGTAACAGGTGGAACAGGGCGGGCAGCAGGGTTTCCATCAGGGTGATGCCCTGTAGCGAAGCAGGCGTTTGATTCCCCGCACCTGGCTGGTAGGCGACAAAGATAAACACCAGGCTGATGATCCCCGCGCTGGAGGCCCAGGCAAGCTTGATGAAGAAGAGGTTGAAGGCGAAGTTCATGCCCGACGAACGCACGCCGGTTTTCCACTCGCCGTAGTCGTCCGCAAACGCCATCAATGAAAAATGCAGCGGCAGGGTGAAACCTAAAATCACGCCGTTGCCGAGGATCACCGCCAGCCACAGCGTCTGGTACGCAGGCCCGGCGGGCAGGAACCACATCACCACCGACAGCGCCGCCAGCACCAGGTTGGTGTAGTAGTAGAGCTTCACGGTATCGATGCGTTTCGACAGCGGATTGACGACCACTGAGCCGAGAATGGAGGCGAAGGTCACCATGGTGAAAAACAGCGAGGTATAACCGGTACTGCCTTCAAGCACATAGGTGATGAAGTACATGTAGCCGCCGCCGCGAATGTTGAACACGTTAATCAGCAGGAAAGACATCACCAGCATCAGCAGCAGCTGATCATTTTTACGCAGCCCCGCCATGTGTTCACGCAGGGTAAATTTACCCATCATCGCCAGCGGCACGCGTTCGCGCACCCAGAAGAAGCAGCAGAGGAACATCACCACCGCGATGGCGCAGAGCACGCCCACGCCGAGCTGATAACCCTGCGCCGCATTGCCCTGGCCCAGCGCGGAAACCAGCCACGGCAGGCCAACAGACACCAGGAACCCCGCCACGCCGCAGAGCACAAAGCGCCAGGACTGGCAGGAAATCACCTCGCTATGGCGGGTGGTCATGGTGTTGATCAGCGCGCAGTAGGGCACGTTAATCGCGGTGTAGCCCACTGACAGCAAAAGATAGGTACCGAACGCCCAGGCGATTTTCACGTTCATGCTGGCGTCCGGCACGGTGAAGGTCAGCACGCCGATAATGCCGATGGGCAGCGCAATCCACAGCTGCCACGGGCGAAAACGGCCCCAGCGGCTTTGGGTGCGGTCAGCAAGAATGCCCATGATCGGGTCGGAAATGGCATCAAAAATACGTAACGCCATAAAAAGCGTGCCGACCAGCGCCGGGGTTAAGCCAAAAATATCGGTATAGAAAAAGGTCAGGAAATTCATGATAAGGCAGGTAATTACCGTTCCGCCTGCATCCCCTAACCCATAGCCTATTTTTTCACGAACGGATAATTTATCGTCCAGCGTTTTTTGCGCCGAATCGGTATTGGAAATTAATGTTGAAGTCATGGAAAACGCCTCACGGATATTCCAGAAGTAACCCGCTTATTTGCGGATTTTGTTTTGTAATTTGCAAAGTACCTTATTTATTTTGCATTGAATTCACCACACAACAAGGGAAGGGAAAAGTACAAAAAGGTGACAATTCCGACCTGATGAAGAAAGTGTGATTTCGATCCGGCGAAGGGTAAGTTTTTCATTAATAATCAATAATAAGATGAATGTTAGTGGTGCTTATTTAGCGGGAATAGACATATTTATGCTCGAATTATCCATAACACTTCCGATCCGGGTACAAAATGGCGGACTGTTTATTTCCCGTGGTGTGGGTAGCCACCCCTCACGCACGCTCCATTCCTGGGAGGTGATATTTGTTGAAAAGGGGACATTAGCGATTCGCGAAGAGGAAAAGGTTTTTACGGTCAACGCCGGTGAAAGTCTTTTACTCTGGCCACAACGTCGCCATGTGGGTGTAGGGGAATTTCCTGCGGATTTAAAATTCTACTGGCTGCATTTTGAATTAACGCCATCCGCGGAAAAAACAGTACAGCAGTCGGTGTTAATGCTGCCGCAGCATACAACGTTAAGTGACCCGCAATATATGACCGGGCTGTTTCGACAATTCTTAAATGAACAAGAAAATGTGCACCGCAGCGTGGCGCTGGAGTGTATTTTGCTGCTGATCCTGCAACAGATATCGGCCTCGGCGTTAAGTGAGCGGGCGGCCGATAACCCAGGTATTGCGCTCGCCTGGAAAGCCCGACAGATGATTGGCACCCAGTTTCACTTAGCCATTTCCGCCTCGACGCTGGCAAAAGAGCTGCACTGCAATGTGGACTATTTGGGGCGAGTGTATCGCCGGGCTTTTCGTCTGACCCTGACTGAAGCCATTCATCGCCAGCGGGTGCGGGCGGCGGAGAAATTGCTGATCAGCGATTCGTTGTCGCTAAAAGAGGTGGCGGAGCAGTGCGGGTTTCATGATGTGGGCTACTTTAGGCAGGTTTTTCGCAAGCATACGGGCATCACGCCTGCCGCGTGGAAGCGGCGGTATTGCAAGGAGCATATTAATTCGTGAGGCGGGGGTGCGGTTTTTTCCCCTCACCCTAACCCTCTCCCCAAAGGGGCGAGGGGACTGTTCGGTGCCCGGATTTTTCTCCCTCTCCCTGTGGGAGAGGGCCGGGGTGAGGGCATCAGACCGCAGAGGACTACTGCCCGTAATAGGCATTCGCCCCGTGCTTACGAAGATAATGTTTATCCAGCAATTCAGACTGCATATCCGGCAACTGCGGTGCCAGCTGGCGGGAGAACAGGCCCATATAGGCGCACTCTTCCAGCACCACCGCATTATGTACCGCATCGTGCGCGTCCTTACCCCAGGCAAACGGGCCGTGGGAGTGCACCAGCACGGCTGGCACCTGCATCGGGTTCAGGTCTCGCTCCTCAAAGGTCTTGATGATCACTTCCCCGGTTTCGTACTCGTACTCGCCGTTGATCTCCGCAGAGGTCATCAGGCGTGTGCACGGAATCGTGCCGTAGAAATAATCCGCATGGGTGGTGCCCCAGGCAGGCAGATCCAGACCGGCCTGCGACCAGATGGTGGCGTGGCGGGAGTGGGTGTGCACAATGCCGCCGATCTCCGGGTAGCGACGATAGAGCGCCAGATGCGTCGGCGTGTCGGAAGAGGGCTTTTTACTGCCATCCACCACCTTGCCCGTCGCGATCTCCACCACCACCATATCCTCGGCTTTCATCACGCTGTACTCCACGCCCGACGGTTTGATCACCATCAGTTTGCGGGTTTCATCCACCGCGCTGACGTTGCCCCAGGTGAAAGTCACCAGCCCGTGAGCGGGCAGCGCCAGGTTAGCCGCCAGTACCTCGGCTTTCAGTTGTTCTAACATGCGAATCCTCCTTCCTGCATACGGGCTTCAATCCAGCGACGGGCCTGGATGATTTCCAGCACCGGCTCTTTGGCTTTTTCGGTCCACATTTCAATCAGAAATGCGCCACGATAATTCAGGTCTTGTAAGGTGCTGAAGACGTTAACGAAATCCACGCAGCCTTCACCAAACGGCACGTCACGGAACTGGCCTGGGCTGGTTTCGGTCACGGGCTGGGTGTCTTTCAGGTGGATGGCGGCGATGCGGTCGATGCCGAGCGCGAGTTCAGCCGGGACGTCGTTGCCCCATGCGCTGAGGTTGCCCACATCCGGGTAGACGGTGAACCACGGTGAGGCGAGCATTTCGTCCCACTTTTTCCACTTGGTGATGGAGTTCATAAACGCGGTATCCATGATCTCCACCGCCAGCATCACCTGTGCCCCCGCTGCCTGCTCGACCGCCCACGCCAGCCCTTCGGCGAAGCGCTGCTGGGTGCCTGCGTCATGCTCTTCGTAATAAACGTCGTACCCGGCAAGCTGGATGGTGCGAATACCCAAATCACGCGCCAGTTTGATGGCTTTGGTCATGATGTCGCGGGCGCGTTCGCGCACGGCTTCGTCGCGGCTGCCAAACGGGAAGCGGCGGTGAGCGGAGAGGCACATCGAGGGAATGGCGACGTTGGTTTCCAGCATCGCTTCCACTAACGAGGCGCGCTGGGCGGTGCTCCATTCGAGTCGCGAGAGGCGTTCGTCGGTTTCGTCGACGGACATTTCCACGAAATCGAATCCGCAGCTTTTAGCCAGAACCAGACGCTCCGGCCAGGATAAGTCTTTCGGTAACGCTTTTTCATAAATACCTAATGGATGGCTGCGCATGATTACGCTCCCCAGATGTCGCGAATGCGGGCATGGAATTCTTCAGCCACTTGCTGCGGATTGGCGGCACCGGAAAGGGCGCGTCCGGCAATAAAGGCCTTCACGTTAATGTCTTTGAACAACGGCAGGTCGGCGGGGGTAATGCCGCCGGTGACCGACAGCTCCAGGCCGATATCCGACAGCGCTTTCATGCGCGCCAGGTCCACTTCGCCCCACTGCTGGCCGCTGGCCTGGGCATCGCGGCCACGGTGATAAATCGCCTGACGCACCCCGGTGCTGTACCAGTCGCGGGCATCGTCAAACGTCCAGTTACCAAACAGCTCAATCTGAATTTCGCCCCCGCGCGCAGCGGCAACCGCATGGCCTTTCTCGATGGTGGCAAGGGGAGCGGCACAGATGATGGTCATCCAGTTGGCCCCGGCGCCCAGTGCCTGCTGGGCCAGGGTTTCCCCGGCATCAGCCACTTTCCAGTCGGCAACAATGATTTTCTCCGGGCACTGGGCGCGCAGGGCGCGAACGGCGTTCAGCCCCTCGCTCAGGCACAGAATGGTGCCCGCTTCCACGATATCCACGTGGTCCTGTAACAACGCCACGTCGCGCTGGGCGGCGGCAAGGTCGGTGTGGTCGAGCGCCAGCTGCAATAATGGTCGGCTCATAAAGAGTGCTCCTTAATACGGGCGTGATAGCCCTGAAGTGCTTCAATTAAAATCTGGTAGCGGTGATATTTGCGCTGGTAGGCCGCATGGGCGTTCATGTCCGGCGTCAGGGTGTGCATCTCGTAATTGAGGGTCTGCTGGGCGTCGATAAAGCTGGCGTACTCGCCAGTGCCAACCAGCGCCGCAATAGCCGCGCCAAAGCAGCCGGTCTCTTCCACCTGCGGCAGTTCGACGGGCAGGCCGCTGACGTCCGCCAGCATCTGCATCCATACGCGGGAATGGGCCGGGCCGCCGGTCACGCGCAGAGCACGCACTTCGGTAAAGCGTTCGCGCATACGGTTGAGGTGGGTCATGTGGCTGAATACCACCCCTTCGTAGACCGCCTGTAACAGGTGGGCGCGGGTGTGCAGCGCCTGCATGCCATAAAAGCCGCTGGTCATTTCCAGCCCGGCGTTGCTGCCGTAGAGGAAAGGCAGGAAGAAGACATCGCTGGTGGCTTTCGGCAGGCTGTCGACGAGCTGATTGATTTCGTCAAAGCTGATGTCGCCCCACTGCGCGGTCAGCCATTCGAGGTTGCCGGAGGAGGTCGGGCTGGCTTCATGCACGATGTACTGGCCGTCGTTGACGTAGCGCCCGTAAACAAAGGGGTGCGGTTCGTTATCGCGCAGCCCTTTGGCGATGCCACTGGTGACCGCCCAGGTGCCCATCACGGCGTTCAGCGTGTATTCATCATCAAGCCCTGCACAGAGAGCGGTAGAAACCACATCAAACAGACCGCCCACGACGGGGGTTCCCGCCGCGAGACCGGTAATGGCGGCTGCCTGAGAGGTGATTTCACCGCTGATTTGGGATGAACCGACAATGGGCGGCAGTGCAGCGTTGATTTCGCTGATACCCAGCCACTGCGTCAGGCAGGGATCGTACTGCCCGGTGGTCATATGGTAGAGGTTGGACTCAGAGATATTGCTCTCTTCGCAACCCTTCACGCCGGTCAAACACCAGCGCAGATAATCGTGGCCCATCATCACGCAGCCAATTTGCGCGTAACGCTGCGGCTCGTTCTCTTTTACCCAGCGCAGCAGCGAGGCCGGGTGCCCGGTCCATAAGGTCTGACGCGTTAACGGGTAGAGCTTTTGTGGAATGCCGTCCTGCTGCCAGCGCTTGACGATCTCCATCGCGCGGCGGTCGGAAGACAAGATTGCGGTGCCCAGCGGCTGGTCGTTTTTATCGAGTAAAAACAGCCCCTTGCCCTGTGCAGAAATGCCCACGCCTTTGATTTGCTCACCGCGAATATGGGTGCGTTGCAACAGGCGGGAAATCGTCGCCGCGCAGTGCTGCCACAATGCCGCCATATCGCGCTCCGCCCAGCCCGGTTGCGGGCTGAGGGTGCGAACAGACTGACGTTCTATATCGAATTCTTTGCCCTGGCTGTTATACAGGCCTGCTTTCAGATAAGTACCGCCACAATCGATACCCAGCCAGAAGGTCTCTTTTTCACTCATCTTTTTTTCCTGATTTGCACCCTCTCCCTGTGGGAGAGGGTCTTGTTCTTACTCCCTCTCCCGGTGGGAGAGGGCCGGGGTGAGGGCATCAGGCCGCACGTTTGGTCGCATTAACCGCACCCACAGACGACGCTTTGGCATCACACTTCGACGGCAGCAGCAGCGCCATCAGCGCGGCAATCGCCAGTGAAATCGCCAGGCAATAAACGCCCGCGTCTTTGCTGTACAGGGTGATCAGCACGCCCACGGCATAGGGGCCGCAGAAGCCGCCGAGGTTGCCCAGGGCGTTAATCACGCCGCGTGCGCCACCGGCCATTTCGGCACTGAACAGACGAGCAGGAATGGTCCAGAACACCCCGGCAGCGGATTGCAGGAAGAAGCCGCAACCGACCAGCGCGGTGTAGGAGAGCCAGACGCTCTCTTTGAGCACAACGGAAAGGAACATGCAGGTCGCAAAGCCAATCAGCGGCAGCGAGACGAACAGCTTGCGTTTACCGGTGCGGTCAGACAGCGACGAGAACAGGAACATCCCGGCAATCGCGCCAACGTATGGCAGGATGGCGAGCATCCCGACCTGGCCCATGCTGGTGTGAGTCAGCTCTTTCAGAATGGTTGGCAGCCACAGGGTGTAGCCGTAAATGCCGGTCTGGTAGAAGAAGTTCAGGGCGATGAGTTGCCACATGGTGCGGTCAGACAGCACGGCACCCAGCGAGGCATTCACCACGGTTTTACCGGCAATTGCGCGCTGTTCAGCCGCCAGGGTTTCCACCAGGTAGTTTTTCTCCGCCTCTGAAATCCAGCGGGCTTCCTGCGGGCGGTCATAGATGGTCAGCACCCACAGCACCAGCACGACGAGAGAAAGCAGACCTTCGATGATGAACAGCCAGCGCCAGTCGAGGGCGGTGATGATCCAGCCAGACAGCGGGGCAGTGATGATCCCGGCAATCGGCACGAACATGATAACGATGGCGTTAGCACGGCCACGTTCCGCATCCGGGAACCAGTTGCTGATCATGGTCAGCACTACCGGCAGCATGCCGCCTTCTGCCACGCCGAGCAGGAAGCGCAGCGCCAGCAGCTGATAGTGGTTAGTGACAAGCCCGGTGAGCACGGAAATCACCGCCCAGGCGACCAGTGACCAGCCGATGAATTTTTTACCGCTGCCGTGCACGGCGATTTTGCCGCCCGGCACCTGCAAGAAGAGATAACCGAGGAAGAAAATACCGCCCGCCAGACCGGCCATGGTGGCGGTAATACCTAATTCCTGATCCATACCGCCTGGCATCGCAAAGGCGATATTTACGCGGTCCATATAAGAAATAATACACGCGATAAGAATAGGGGGAATAATTCTTAACCAGCGTTGGCGCGGAATATCCGCAGATGTAGCGTAAGAGGAAGTGTTCATATTAATCTCTCGTTAAAAGGAACTGGCCTTGCGATTAAATTGACGCTTTATATTTATTGTCGGGCTATGTTTAACGCGTTAATGCCATCGCGTAATATGGCTATGCGATGATTCGCATCAGCATTAGCATCAATTTCCAGTAACTTAATACCGGCAAACTGTATTTTTGCTGAGTCAGCCACATTAAATAATTCTTTTGCATGAGCCGCGGTTAACAGGCTTTCCGGGTAGAACGGAGCAAATGGCGTGTGCAGGTCAGTCCATTCGCCGTAAGGCCCGGTGGTGGCGGTGCCGGAGAACATCAGCGCCCCCAGTTTGCCTGCGGCTTGTACCGCCTGAGTGTGGGTCAGCGGCAGGGTGGTGTTACGCCCTTCAATCGCTGAACGCGCCCAGTTAATACAGATATCAATGTTGTAACCAGCCAGAGTGTCCAGCACGTTTTCCAGCGGCAGGAACCCTTTGCGCGGTGCAGGCTGATTCATGGCATCGCAATGTTCCAGTACAAGCGAGCATGACCAGTCCCAGCCAGCAATCTCTTTGATGGAACGGGCGAAAGCATCCGTTGCCTGTGCCACGTTCATATTGCCTGCCAGCGGAGCTGCCTGCAGTTCAAGGGAGATAACTTTCCCGGCAAAGCGCTTGTTTACTGCATTGATTTTGTTTAGTAAATGACGATGGAATTCGACGCATGCCTGCCGCTGCTCTTCATCACTGGAGGCCAGGCCGAAAGCCGTGTTACCGCCGCCACGGCGACGCATGGTTTCCGGGATAGCCGTGACCACTATCTCCCATTCCTGCGGCGTGTGCTGGAACAGCCACTCGTCGCCGTAGGGGTGAAAATGCTCGTGGCACGGCTGCTCCAGCCCACGAATGTGGGGCGTGTCCGCGAGCAAGCGCCAGAATTCCGTCTCTTCCTGCTCGCTCTTTTGGTGAAACGAAGGCGCGCAGGGGTATGCGCCGATAATATAACCGGCGTCATTTCTTTCCATTTCTCTTCTCCTGTTATTTATCGACTATCGATAAATAAATAACGGATTAATTCAGTGCGGAAATCGCGACCTTAACCACTATTTTTCTGATGGCCGTTTCCCGGTGTTTATTACAAGCAGGGCGATGAACATCCTGCGGGAAAAATATGGCGTAGTTCCCTGGCACCATTTCTATTAAAGATTCATTCTCGCTGTCGTGATAGAAAATAATATCCCGTTGTTCGAGTAATTCTTCGCTCACCACGTTATTGCCGGTATCGATAGCGACACCGATCTGCTCTTCGCCGGAATAAAGGAACTGAATATCCAGGTAACGGCGGTGCACTTCCGGGCGCAGCTCATCGTGCGGACGGGTGGTCAGATCGAGGATCTGCGCGTAAATCGTGCGCCCCTCAATTTCAACCACGCCGGTCTCCAGTTTGCTGAAGTCCGTGGTGCGCAGAAATTCCAGCGCTTTTTCAATCGCAGCCGGATACCGGCAGGCGTTGGGTTGAGAAATATGTCCATAAATCATGATGATATTCCTTACAACGCTTTAATTTTTGCCCACACGCTGTCGTCAACGGTGATCCCGTTGCGGCGGTTCTCTTCCAGCAGGCGGGTAAATTCATGACCCGGCAGGCGGACAGGGGCGTTTTCGTCAGCGCGTTCTGCGGTGGTGATGTAGTCCATGATGCGTTGCAGCTTGGCATCACGAGTGGCACCGTCGATCAGCTTGTCCACTTCGATGGCGATAAAGACCTGCGAAATGTTGAACTCGTCGCTGTTGTCTTCGGTCACGGCGGCAACGGAGGAGCCGTCGGACAGCAGGGTGGCAATCATGTCCAGCACGATGGAGAGGCCAGAACCTTTCCAGTAGCCCATCGGCAGGATGCGGCGGTTTTTTTCAATCGGCGCCGGGTCTTTGGTCAGGTTGCCTTCGTCGTCGAAGCCACCGTCAACCGGCAACTGGCGGCCTGCCAGGCGGTTCACTTCCAGCATGCCGTAAGAGAACATCGACATGGACATATCCACCATGGTGATCGGCGTGGACGGAATAGCGACGATCAGCGGGTTGGTGCCGATACGGCACTCTTTCGCGCCCCACGGTGGCATCACGGCAATGGAGTTGGTCCAGCAGATACCGATGTAGCCTTTCTCCGCCGCCTGCCAGCCGTAGCTGCCGCCGCGCATCCAGTGGTTGGCGTTACGCACGGCCACCAGGCCAATACCGTGGTCGGAGGCCAGTTCAATGGCGCGATCCATCATTTTTTTCGCGGTCAGGTTGCCGATAGAGCGCTGGGCATCCCACTGCTCAATCGCACCCAGTGAGGTGATGCGTTTTGGCAGCGCGTCCGGGATGATGTCGCCGTTTTCCAGTTGCTGAATAAAGCGCGGGAAACGGTTTACACCGTGTGAATAGACTCCTGACTCGGTGGTGCGGGCGAACATTTCCGCACAGGCATCGGCGGTTTCTGCCGCCACACCGCGCGCCAGCAGGACACGGTTAAACTCATTTTTAAGGTCAGAAAAACTCAATAACATACGCTTTCTCCATTACATCTATGTTTCACATAGTGGAACCTGATTCCACTAAACAGTGTTGGGTTGCAAAAACGCGCCGGCAGGACCGGTGCGGTTTGGCGTTATTCCTGTTTATCCCTGAAGGCGGGATGGGGCGATGGTCACCCGGTAAAGCGATGTGGTGGCGGTAATAAACAGCGTATTTCCGTCGATGCCGCCAAAGGTGCAATTAGAGACGCGCTCAGGCACCGCAATGGTTTCCTGTAACTCGCCCTTAGGTGAGAAAATCAAAATCCCCGTCTCACAACTGCAGTAAATATTTCCGGCCGGGTCGACGCAAAATCCGTCGGGAATACCCGGTTCGACCTGAGTAACTACATGGGAAAATAACGCGTTATCGCCCTCAAGACGGTAAGCGCGAATTTCCCGGCGGCCCTGGCTCGGAAAATCAATAATCGACATATCCGCCACGTATAACCATTTATCATCCGGCGAGAACGCCAGCCCGTTAGGGCGCTGGGTATCGCTGATGGCAATCGCGACCTGGTTGTGCGCTTCATCGAAACGGTAGACGTAGCAGCCAATCACCTGGCTTACGGCACGGTAGCCTTCGTCATCGCCGAGGATGCCGTAGGGCGGATCGGTAAACCAAATCGACCCGTCCTGACGCACCGCAATGTCGTTGGGTGAGTTAAAGCGAAGCCCGTCGACTTTATCCACCAGCAGGGTGTGATTACCCTCTTTGTCGGTACGGCTGATGCCGCGTCGACCGTGTTCGCAGGTCAGCAAACGCCCTTGTGCGTCCAGCGCGTTGCCGTTAGCAAAATGGGATTCGGCACGAAACACGCTCACCCCATTTTGTGCATCCCAACGGAACATGCGGTTGCCTTTCACATCGCTGAAAATCAGGCACTGCTGCTCTGCCAGCCAGACCGGGCCTTCCGCCCAGATGGCCGGAGAACACAGGCGCTCAAAACTTCCTGCGACGGCGACCATCTCACTTCACTCCCCAGATGGCTTTGTAATGGTCGCGATACTGGTTACCCGGGTCGAATTCGTTGTTCTGGCCGCCGTCGGCGCTGATGTTCTCTTTGGTCACCAGGTGCGCCGGGGTCACGTAGCCAGAAGGCTCCTTGCCTGCGAAGGCGCGGTTGAACTCATCGAGCAATTGCCAGCCGTGCAGCTTCAGCGGTTCCGGCACGGTCGCCACCTGCGCTTTGCCTTCGCGTACGCGCTGGTAGGCGGTCACGGAGCCATCGCCTGCGGAGATGTTGTACGGCGGTTTGTCGCCGCTGCCTTTGCCTGCGGTTTGCAGCGCAGGAGCCATAAAGTCGAAGTACAGGTCGTTAATTGCCAGTGAGTATTCGAACTTGTCGCCATATTTTTGCATCAGGCTGTAGGTCATGCCCGGCATACGGTTGGAGGTGTCGGCAAGCGGCGTATCGATAAACTCAACGACCTGGCACCCGCTGCACTGCTCAATCACTTTCTTCATCGCGTTGGCTTTATCCAGCGCGATTTGATAGAGCGAGTCGGTGAAAATCAGCACCTTAGCCGTACCGTTGGATTTCGCTACCGCGTACAGCGCTGCCATGCGTGATACTTCGTTCGAGTCGGAGGTCACGTTGTAGAAAATGTTGTAAGACGGCACAGGTCCAGGGGCGGGAACCGCGTGCCATGCGGTGAGCACGATGCCCTCTTTGACCGCTTTTTTCAGCGGAATTTTGGCGACGTTCGGGTTCCAGCCGCCGATGACGATACCGTCCGGTTTACGGGCAATCGCCTGGTTGAGCGCCGCCAGTTGGTCTTTCACCGAGCCTGCGCCGTCCAGCACGTCGAGCTTCCAGCCTGCGGTTTTCGCTGCTTCTTCCAGACCCTCTTTAACCCCCAGTACGCCGCCGTTTTTCATGTCCGAGGCGATGAAAATGATTTTTTTATTCGGCTGTAATGCCGGGCCTTGCGTCGGGCCGTCCCATACGGTGACCGGCGCGGTCGCTTTGGCAATCGCTGTTTGCGCCTGCTGAACAAAACTATCGTCGGCGAGGGCGATACCGCTTGCCATCATCAACCCGGCAGCCAGACAGCATTGAACTATTTTGTTATACATTTTCAGTTCCTTACGCGAGAGTCATTGGGTAACAGAGGAGCCCGGTGCTGGCGTTTGTGCCCGCTGCACCAGTTTTTTATTTAATGCCCGGCGGCGCTGGGCATAGCCCGCCAGGGTAATCGACAGCAGCAGCGTTGCGCCGTTAAACAGCGGTTCGACCCAGAATGCGCCGCCAAACTGCTGAATGCCTGCAATACCAATCGCCAGCACCGCAATGCCGACCACCGTACCCCAGACGTTGACGCGTCCCGGACGAATGGTGGTACTGCCAAGGAACGCGCCCACCAGAGCAGGCAGCAGGTAGTCCATGCCGACGCTGGCCTGACCCACCCCTTGTTCCGCCGCGATGATCACCCCGGTAAAGCCGGTTAAGGTGCTGGAGGCGATAAACGCGCCGATGGTGTAACGGTTGACGGCAATCCCGTTGAGCGCCGCCGCCACCGGGTTACCACCCACGGCGTACATGCAGCGGCCAATCGGCGTGTGTTCGGTAATTACCCACAACACCACGGCGGCAAAAAGCACATAGAAGGCCACCACCGGAATACCAAACAGATCGGAGTGATGCAGGGCAATAAAGGCATCCGGTAAGTCGCCGACTATCTGACGGCCGCCGGAGTGCCAGAGGGCGATGGCGTACAGCACGGTGCCGGAACCGAGTGTGGCCACGAAGCTGTCGATATCTGCCAGCGCTACCAGAATGCCGTTCAGCAGGCCGTAGAGTGCGGAGAGCACCAGCACAATCGCCACGGCGACAGGCCAGGAGAAGCCATACTCCACCTGCAAGGTAATGGCGAGGATGTGCCAGAGCACGATGCCGAAGCCGACGTTGAGGTCGATTTTGCCGACAATCATCGGAATGGTAGCCGCCAGCGCCAGCAGGGCAATTTTCGATTTACTGTCGAGAATGGCCTGTAAAGTCAGCAGCGACGCAAAGGAAGGCGTGGTCAGCGAGAACACAATCACCAGCACCACGCAGATAACGGGTAAGCCGTAACGGGTGGTAAGTTGCCCCAGCCAGGCGGCGGCACCGTGTTCATGCAGGGATACGCGGGATTCCAGGGCCGTCGATTTCATTGATGTTTTAGCCATAACAAACGCACTCCGACTTAATGTGTTGTGCCGCTGCCCGATGCCAGTTCAAGCAATCTGGCAAAGGTGACGTCCTGGTTGAGAAGCTCGCCGACAATCTGCCCCCGGTTAAAGACCAGCGCCCGATTGCAGATGTGCGCCACCTCTTCCAGGTCATTGGAGATGACCAGAATGGCGACGCCGTTATCCAGCGCCTGATTGAGCAGGTCGTAAATTTCCGCGCGTGCGCCAACGTCAACGCCCGCAGAAGGGTCTTCCAGAATGAGCAGAGGAGCATTGAGCGAGAGCCAGCGTGCCATCACCACTTTTTGCTGGTTACCGCCCGACAGTGCACTGATTTCAATATTTATCTGCGAAGGGCGGACGTCGAACTGGTGGATTTTTTCCCAGCTCAGCGGCGCTTCGCGTTTTTCGTTATAGCGGGACAGCAACGCGTGGCCGTGTTTACAGGGGTTCATAAACAGGTTTTCACGCACCATCATGCCCGGAATCAGACTTTCATGAAGGCGATCGCCCGCGACAAAAGAGACGCCTGCGGACATCGCCTCCCCTGGTGTTGTCGCCGTAAACGGCACGCCATTTAAGGTAATTTGCCCGCTCGCCTTTGTGCGGCAGGCAAACAGTAAACGTCCAATCTCTTCCTGACCGGCACCACGCAGCCCGGCCAGCGCCACCATCTCACCGGCACGCAGCTCGAAGGAGACCGGCCCGGTGTCGCCCACTTTGACGTTGTCCATTTTCAACAACACGGGGGCATCGGCGGCGGGTAAGGCCTGGCGCTGATCGTCACGCAGGCTTTCGCCCACAATCAGCTCCACCAGACCACGCAAGGTGTAGTGCTGGATATCGCCACCGCCTGCGTAGCAGCCGTCGCGCATGGCGCAAACGGAATCCGCCATCTCCATTACTTCGTCCAGACGATGGGTGATGTAAATCATGCCTACTTGTTTTTCGCGCAGGATGTTCATTACCCGGAACAGATGACGCACATCGTCTGCAGGCAGTGAAGCCGTCGGCTCATCGAGTACCAGCACTGAGGCGTCTACTGCCACCGCGCGGGCAATGGCCAGCAGGGATTTCTCGGTGCGGGAGAGGTCGAACACGCGGTCATCCGGGTCGAGCTGAATGCCGATATCTTCCAGCGCTTTTTGCGCCTGACGGCGCGTCGCCGCCCAGTCAATCAATCCCAGGCGACGGGGGAAGCCCATCACCAGCGCCATGTTTTCTGCGACGGTCATCCACTCCACCAGGCCTAAATCCTGATGGATAAAGGCGATAGGTTGCTCGTTGCCCTGGCGCAGCGCAGCGGCTGAATCGACCGGCTGGCCGCGAAACAGGATCTCGCCGCCATCACGGGAATAGACGCCCGCCAGCACCTTAATCAGCGTTGATTTGCCCGCACCGTTTTCTCCCAGCAGCGCCACAACCTGGCCTGGAAAAATATCCAGACTGACGTTATTGACCGCCACATTTCCCCCAAAGCGCTTCACGATGTGGCGCAGGGATAACAACGGAGATAACACTGCTGCTTCTGCCATTTAAGGTGACCTCCCGACGAGGGAAAGAGAACGTTGCGCGACCTGTAAATTTCACTATGCGAAATCTGATTTCAAATATAACGATCATGATTTCACAAAGCAATCGGGGCGGAGTTTTTTGAATTTCAGTAAAATCAATTAATTACAAAATTTCTGTTCAGATCGTGAAGTGAAACACACTTTGCGCTACCATCAGGTCGCCACAAAATGGAGAGCGGAAGCGATGAACACAAAAGAGAGTGAAAACACGCAGGAGAAAGAGAGGCCGGCAGGAAGCCAGAGCTTGTTTCGCGGTTTGATGTTGATAGAGATCTTAAGCAATTACCCGAACGGTTGTCCGCTGGCGCACTTGTCAGAACTGGCCGGGCTGAACAAAAGCACCGTGCACCGATTACTGCAGGGGCTGCAATCCTGTGGCTACGTCACCCCCGCGCCCGCCGCCGGGAGTTACCGCCTCACCACAAAATTTATCGCCGTGGGGCAAAAAGCGCTGACGTCGCTGAATATCATCCACGTGGCGGCACCGCATCTGGAAGCGTTGAACCTTTCCACCGGAGAGACCATTAACTTCTCCAGCCGCGAAGATGACCACGCCATTTTGATTTACAAGCTGGAACCCACCACCGGCATGCTGCGTACCCGTGCCTACATTGGCCAGCATATGCCGCTGTACTGCTCGGCGATGGGTAAGATTTACATGGCGTTTGGTCAGCAGGAGTACGTGAAAGAGTACTGGGAGACGCATCAGGAGCAGATTCAGCCGCTGACGCGCAACACCATTACCGGGCTACCGGCGATGTACGATGAGCTGGCGCAGATCCGTGAAGGGGTGATGGCGATGGATCGTGAAGAGAACGAGCTGGGCGTGTCCTGTATTGCCGTGCCGGTGTTCGATATTCATCACCGCGTGCCTTATGCCATCTCCATCTCGCTCTCCACTTCACGCCTGAAACAGATTGGTGAGAAAAACCTGCTCAAGCCGCTGCGTGAAACGGCAGAAGCCATCTCTAACGAGTTAGGTTTTACCCTGCGAGTGTAGGCAGAACGCCAGATGTGGTTAGGCAGATGACAGATCTGGCAACAACCCCTGCCAGGATCAAAGCGAAGGCGGTTCATTTTCTGGCACTCTGGCGGCAATCAACGTCAGGCGGAGTGGAAAATGAACCGTTTTATCATTGCGGATTCAGCCAAATGCATTGGCTGTCGCACCTGTGAAGTCGCCTGCGTGGTGTCCCACCAGGAAAATCAGGATTGCGCCGCAATCTCCCCAAAAGCGTTCAGTGCCCGCATCCGGGTGGTCAAAAGCGGCGCTTTTACGACAGCCGTAACCTGCCACCATTGTGAAGATGCCCCTTGCGCCAACGTCTGCCCGGTGGGTGCCATTAGTCGGGTAAGCGGCGCGGTGTTCGTTGAGCAATCCCTCTGTATTGGCTGCAAAAGTTGCATGCTGGCCTGCCCGTTTGGCGCGATGGACGTGAAAGTTCATGACGCACAGGTACAGGCGCTGAAATGCGATCTGTGCCTGCATCGCGAGAACGGCCCTGCCTGCGTCGAAGCCTGCCCGACGCAGGCGCTCAACTGTATCGACCCCGCTAAACTGCGGCAAACGCGTCTCAACAACCACTTAGCGTAAGTTATTGAAGTTCCATGTTAGCGTCAGGCTGTAACGCCAGTCGCGGCCGTGGGTGTCGGTGGGCACATCGCCGGTCGGGCGTGCGGCTTCCACGGCAACGCTGTAGTGGCGGTTATCGCCGACCATCACCCCTGCCGCCACCGAGCTTAAACGCTGGTGGCGATAGCCCGGCTGATTAAACCAGGTGCGCGCGGTGTCTGCCAGAACGTAGGGCTGCACCGTGGCCAGCCATTGACTCTCTTTACGATTGTGCAGATAGCGCAGCTCAACCTGCCCGCCGTAGCCGTAATCGCCCTGGGCTTCGCCGTCCTGATAGCCGCGCCCAAAACGCTGGGCGCCAAAGCTGACGCGCTCGGCTTCGGGCAGATTGTTATCTGACCATGCCCCTTCCAGCGAACTCGACAGACGCACGTTTTCCGTGACCAGCCAGGCGGCATTAAGGTTGCTTTTCCAGCGGGTGAAGTCGATGTCGGTGCCCTGTGCGGGAGCGGCATCCGCCCCTAAGGCGTCCAGCCCGTGGCGAACTGAAAGCGCGCCGCTGAGGCTGGCTTTTGCGCCGTCAAACTCGCGTAACCCGTTGATACCAAACTCCAGCGCCGGGTAGCGCACGTGCTGATTCTGCTCCGGTAGCGCCACCGTTTGGCCGAATCCCCGCGCGCGCAGGCGGTAGTCGTTACGCCGGTCGGTGTAGTCAATGCCGCCAAAGACGCTGAGCTGTTTTTGCCGGGTCAGCAGCCACGGGTAGCTCAGGCTCACGCCGCCGTTGTATTGCGTGGTTTTCTGCCGGGCATCCACTGAGACGCCGTTTGGCAAAAAGAGCAGGGGGTCGTAGTTTTTGGGATCGTCCCGGTAATAGCTGCCTTTCAGCTGTAAATTCAGCCCCTCATCGTTGAGAAACTGCTGATAATTGAGCCCCAGGTAATCTTGTTTGTCGCTGCCGCCCAGCGGCACGAAGGTGGCGATGCCCAACTGATCGCCATAGCTTGTCAGGTTGCTCAGGGTGCCATTCACCAGCGCCAGATTTTGCCCCTTCCGGGTGTCCAGCGTCGACGAGATGTCCCAGATGTGGGGCTGCTCGGCGTTGACGGTCATCACCGCCGCGCCGTAAATGTTCTTCGGCAACTGGGCGTTAACGTCCACTTTGGTGCCCGGCGTCTGGGTCATCAGCTGGCTGTAACGATCAAAAATCGCCTGCGACAGTGGCCTGGCCGCCATAATCTTCTCCGCCAGCCGTTTCAGTCGCGCGGCAATGCTGGCGTTGTTGCTGTTGATTTCGCTGCGTGCCACATAGCCTTCCACGAGGATGATTTTTATCGTGCCGTCATGAAAATTATCGTCCGGCAGCCAGGCGTAAGAGAGCGGGTAGCCGTCTGCCCGGTAGCGGGCGGTGATGCCGTTTGCCAGGTCGATAATGGTTTTCAACGGCACGGTCTTCCCGGCATAGGGACGAAAGGGCTGGAGCAGAGATTTCAACGGATACACCGTGCCGCCGACGAACTGGATGTGTTTGACCAGCACCGGGGTGGTTGGGGTGAGTTTGCTCTCCGGTTTGGTCACTGTGACTTTGGGTTCGGGGGCAGGACGCGTATCCGGTTCCTGGGTGGTTCGCGAGGGTTTGGCAGGGTTTGCAGAATCGACAATCGCCGGAAGCGTGTCGGCTCGGGCGAGCGACAGCAGGCCGGTGCAGAGCAGCACAGAGCAGAGTGAGAGTTTCATTGCTCAGTCCCTTTTATGTTTTTTTGTCACCCGCGTTGAGAACAGGTGAGCACGCTTGCTGTGAAGACGTGCCCCCGTGAGGGGGCACAAAAGTGACGCTTAGTTTTTCTTCAGAATGCCGCCAACTGCGCTGGTCAATATGCCAGGCTGGCTGGCGGTGGTTCCACTGGTGCTGGATGCGTTATTCGTGACAGAGGCGTCGAGGTTCGCCGTCAGGGTATTCACCGTCGTGCCGACGTTAGCAAGCAGGCCATTTTTACTGGCATCGACGTCAGCCGTTGCGGTGATACCACCGTTGCTGGCGGTGGAGGTTCCGCTGCCCGTTGAGGTTGACGCCGGTTTCACCAGGCCACCCACATCGGTTACCGTCTGACCGACAGTCTGAACGACCTGGCCAACACCCGCGAGGTTCGGATTCGACGCACTCACGTTGCTGCCGACACCGCTGACGCCGTTACCGACGGTGGTCAGCAGATTATTCACCGGCTTACCAAGCCCGGTGGTCGTCCCCACGCCCTGGGTCAACTTGCTCACTCCACCGGTGGTGTTGTTCACAAGCGTAGTGGCCCCGGTCGTCAGTTTGGTCACGCCGTCGCTGGCAACCGCCGTGGTTAACGAATTCCCGGCGGTGCTCACCACCTGGCCGGTTCTGTCTACGATGGTGCCTGCAAGGTTGGTGACCGGCGCAAGTCCGGTGTTGGCCGTTGAACTGGCCAGATTAGTACCGACGCCGGATACCGTATTCCCCAGTGAGCTGACCGTAGTGGTCACACCCTGTAGCGTGGTGCCTACCCCGTTGGGGTTGTTCGAATTGCCCAGGCCCGTTGTTACGCCTGTGCCCGTGGTATTCAGGGCAGTGCCTAAACCACTGACCGTAGTGGCGACCGTTGAGGTGACCGGATTATTGCTGGGGAGCTGGCTACCGAGGCTATCCAGCGTGCCGCCGACGCTGGAGACCGCCGTACCTGCATCGCTGACCACCGTGTTGACTGCCGCGTTAGAGGCCGTTGTGCCGCCGCCATCGGTACCACCGGTACCGCCACCTGTGCCATCGCCTCCACTGGTGCCGCCACCGTTGCTTCCGCTAGTACCTCCACCGGTACCGCCGCCATTATTAGCACCCGTACCGCCATCGGTACCACTGCCAGAGCTTCCATCGGTGCCGCCGCTTCCGCTGCCGCCGTCAGAACCATTCCCCGCCGTCTGGCCATCCGAGCCGGAGGTTTGGTTGTCTTTCAATTTAGAATATGACTTACCGCCGCTACCGCTACAGGCCGATAAGGAGAATGCGAGAATGACCGCCATCGCGATTGTGCTCAGGTGGCTAAATTTATTTACAGCCATGATGTGACCCTCTGAATTAAAACGCCGCTTAGCGTATTAATCAGTGTAAATGGCCTTTTTTCTCCCGTTGAGAAATGTGGGTGATAATTTACACACGGTTTAAAAAATATGATTATTCCTAATTTAGGGTGTTTGTGTTTCTTTGTTTAATTCAGTTAAAACAATGACTTTTATTTTTTTATTAACACTTAAGTCTGGCTTAATGGTTTATTAACGATGTAGCTTAATTTAACTTAAGGATATATTTATTATATTCTCTGGTAAATATTTAAATATATGCATGCCAGATATATTTACGGGAAAACAAGATGCTAATTAAATAGCCATTTAAAGTGTGGTGTTATTCATTTGATTAAAAAAAAGCCCTCAATAATGAGGGCTCCATTTTATTTATGCGTTCTCACGCCAGGCATTTTCAATTTCTTCCGCAAGAATTTTCACTCCCGCTTCGATTTTATCTGGATCCGGAACGTAGTTCATGCGCATGCATTGGTGGGTGTGCGGCCAGGGTTTGTCCAGACCGGGGAAGAAGTAGTCGCCCGGCACCATCAGTACGCCGCGTTTTTTCAGCCGCTGGTAGAGAAGTTCGGTAGTGATCGGCAAGTCTTTAAACCACAGCCAGAGGAAAATCGCCCCTTCCGGCTTATGAATCAGGCAGCGATCTTCCGGCAGGTAGCGGCGGATGGTCGCAATGGTTTCCTGCACGCGCTGATAGTAGAACGGTTTGATGACGGTGTCTGACAGGCGCAGCAGGTCATTACGTTTGATCATCTCACACATCATGGCAGGGCCAATACCGCCTGGGGCGAGGCTGATGATGCCGTTCATATTGCGGATGGCGGAAATCACCTTCTCATTGGCAATAATAATGCCGCAGCGGCTGCCCGGCAGGCCCAGCTTCGACAGGCTCATGCAGAGAATGATATTCGGATTCCATAAAGGACGCGCTTCGCTAAAGATGATGCCGGGGAAGGGAACGCCGTAAGCATTGTCGATAACCAGCGGAATGCCGTGCTGATTGGCCAGCGCATCAAGCTTAATCAGCTCTTCATCGGTTATCACGTTGCCGGTCGGGTTCGTCGGGCGCGATACGCAAATCATCCCCGTCTCTTCGCCAATGTGCAGATGTTCGAAGTCGACATGGTATTTAAACTGGCCTTCCGGCAGCAGTTCAATATTAGGGCGGGCGGAGACGAACAGGTCTTCTTCAAGGCCGGAATCTGCGTAGCCAATGTATTCCGGTGCCAGCGGGAACAGCACCTTTCTGGTGGTTCCATCGGCACGTCGGCCTGCAAACAGATTGAACAAGTAGAAAAATGCACTCTGACTGCCGTTTGTCAGTGCGATATTCTGCGGTTCAATATCCCAACCCAGCTCTTCACGCAGCATGCCTGCGAGTAATGTCAGCAGCTCAGACTTGCCCTGCGGACCGTCATAATTGCATAGCGCATCAGTGGCTTTGCCGCTTTCCAGCATCTCGGCGAGCAGGTTGTGGAAGTAATCGGTCATGGCCGGGATTTGTGCGGGGTTTCCGCCGCCGAGCATGATGGCACCGGGGGTGCGCAGACCGTCGTTAAGGTCTTCCATGAGGCGCGTAATGCCTGCATGGCGGGTGAATTTGTCGCCGAAAAGTGAAAATGTCATAGCAGCTGTTCTGTCGGTCTGATTTTAAAAATGGCTAACCATAGCGCTACATACCCTGCTGTGCAAATCGGATGAGATGGGGTTATGCGACGTTTTATTTTAAGTATTTATGATTTGGTGGTGTTTTATATTGTTGTCGCCCTCTCCCTGAGGGCTGAGGCATCCCCACAAAATAATACGAGCACGGACAGTTCCCTCGCCCCTTCGGGG